>CAVOWI010000022.1:0-27370 GCA_963700085.1 uncultured delta proteobacterium | reverse complement strand
ACGGCGCGAGCAGGCTGGTCTTGGAGACCCTGGACCCCATGAACGCGGCCAGCGGCGACCCTTTCCCCGTTGGACTGGATCGCCGTATGGCGGCCGATGCCGGGTTCAAGGGGCATCTGGTCCGACCGACCGGCGACCTGCGGGTCGATGAGTACCTGCGCGGTCTCACCCATTCACCCATGCCACCTGGGTCTCGGGGTCGACCTGGAAGCACTAGATTCCCCCCCAGGGCCCGCTGTTGGAGATCGGCGCTTGCCGGCATACCGGGACCCGGGTTAGCCTTCAGCTAGCTAATCGAGATCCGCCATGCAAGACAGTTCAACATCCACGAGGCCAAGACCCGCCTGTCCCAGATCATCGAGCAGGTCGAGGCCGGTGGCGACGCGGTCATCGCAAGGGCCGGAAGGCCCGTCGTGCGCTTGGTGCTGGTTGACGATCAGCCGCCGCCGCGGCGCGTGCTCGGCAGGCTCGCCGGACGGTTCAGGCTCCCTGACGAAGGCAGTGCGCCGATACCTGAGACGCCGCCCGAGCTCGTGGAGGCCATGGAAGGCCGTTGATGCGCATCCTGCTCGACACCCACACCCTCCTTTGGTCCGAAGACGAGCCACACCGGGATGCCGTCGAAGAGTCCTTGTGTCATTCTGGGCTTCCCTCACCGCGAAGTGTCGCTGCGATGGCGCGCGCTGCCACCGCGGGATCTCCGCCCTCGCGAAGCGGACGCCCGATCACCACCACGTCGGCGCCCGCCGCGACCGCCTCCGCCGGCGTGGCCACGCGGGCCTGGTCCCCGCGCGCGGCGCCGGCCGGCCGGACCCCGGGAACGACGAGGAGCGGAACGGGCCCGACCGCGCGCCGCACCGCCGCCACCTCGTGCGGCGAGCAGACGATCCCATCCGCGCCGGCGCCCACCGCGAGCCGCGCCAGCCGCAGCACGGCCTCGGCCGCCGGTCCGGCCATACCGATGCGCGAGAGGGCTTCGTCGTCGAGGCTGGTGAGCACGGTGACGGCGAGGATCCGGACCCGCCCCGCCGCGCCGCGCACTGCGGCCCGCACCATCTCGTCTCCGCCGGCGGCGTGCACGGTGAGCAAGGACGCGCCGCTCAGGGCCGCGCTGCGCGCCGCGCCAAGGACGGTGTTGGGGATGTCGTGGAGCTTGAGATCCAGGAAGACGGGACGTCCGAGCGCGGCGGCGGCGAGAACCACCGGCGGCCCCTCGGCGGCGAAGAGCTCGAGACCCACCTTGAGCATGCCGACCTCGGGGGCCACGGCGCGCGCGAAGGGCTCGGCCTCGCGCCAGGACGGGAAATCGACCGCGGCGCAGATGCGGTCCCGCCCGGACGGGGTCACGGGGTCCCCTCTTGCATGCGCCCGACACTTCCGTCGGGACCGATGGCGAGGCGGAAGCGCAAGGGCCCCTCAGCGCACCTCGGCGGCGAGAAGCGCCCTTGCCTGGGCCTCCACGTCGCCGAGCGGGACGAGGTCGACCTGCTTGCCGCGCCGCAACTTCCACTCGATCTTCCCCTCGGCGAGGCCCCTCTTGCCCACCGCGATGCGGAGCGGGATGCCGATCAGGTCGGCGTCCTTGAACTTCACGCCGGCCCGCTCGTCCCGGTCGTCGAGGAGGACCTCCATGCCGGCCCGCCCGAGCGCCGCGGCGACCTCCTCGGCGGCCTGGGCCAGCTCCGGCTCCTTCCCCATGGTGAGGACGGTGGCGTGGAACGGAGCGATGGAGAAGGGCCAGATGATGCCGTCGGCGTCGTGGTGCAGCTCGACCGCGGCGGCCATCACCCGCTCCACGCCGATGCCGTAGCTGCCCATGACGATGGGGCTCTCCTTGCCGTCGGCGAGCAGCACGCTCGACTTCATGGAGACCGAGTACTTGGTGCCGAGCTTGAAGATGTGGCCGACCTCGAGCGCCTTGAAGAGGTCGAGCGCCCCGTCGCAGCGCGGGCACCCCTCGCCCACCTTCACCTTGCGGAGGTCGACCTGGCGGCCGGCGGAGAGGTCCCGCTTCACCTCCACGCCCTCGAGGTGGACGTCGTTCTCGTTCGCGCCCGTGACCATGCCGGCGGCGCCCGAAAGCGACTCGTCCACGAGGACCGGGACGTTCCGGACGCCGACCGCGCCCAGCGATCCCGCGTCGGCGCCGAGCAGCGGCCGGATCTCCTCGGGGCGGGCGGGCCGGACCTGGGCCGCGCCGGTGGCGGTCTGGAGCTTGGCCTCGTCGAGGTCGTCGTCGCCGCGAACCACGGCCAGGACGGGCTTCTCGTCGCCCATGTAGACGAGCGTCTTCAGCTGTCGCGCGGCCGGTCGGCCGTGCGGGGGGCGCTCCAGCCCGTCGATGGTGCGCACGCCCGGGGTGGGAAACTTGCGGGGAGCGTCGAGCGGCTCCCCGGCATCCACCGGCCGGATCGGTCCGCGGCTCCGGGCCGTCTCGGTGTTGGCTGCGTAGCGGCACTTCGGGCAGGCGGCCACGTCGTCCTCGCCTGCGTCGGTGCGAACCATGAACTCCTGCGAGCCCGAACCGCCCATGGCGCCGGAGTGGGCCTGCACGGCCACGAAGTCGAGTCCACAGCGGGTGAAGATCTTCTCGTAGGCCTGGCGCTGGTCGTCGTAGCTCTTGTCGAGGCCGGCCGCGTCCACGTCGAAGGAGTAGGCGTCCTTCATGGTGAACTGGCGAACGCGAAGCAGGCCCGACTTGGGGCGCGGCTCGTCACGGAACTTGGTCTGGATCTGGTACCAGACCTGGGGCAGCTGCCGGTAGCTGCGCAGCTCGTCGCGGGCGATGGCGGTGAAGATCTCCTCGTGGGTCATGCCCAGGCAGTAGTCGGCGCCCTTGCGGTCCTTCAGCCGGAACATGTTGTCGCCCATCACGTCCCAGCGGCCGCTCTCCTTCCAGATCTCCGCCGGGTGGATGGCCGGCAGGTGGAACTCCTGGCCGCCGATGGCATCCATCTCCTCGCGGACGATCCGCTCGACCTTGGAGAGCGACCGGCGGGCCAGCGGGAGGTGGTCGTAGATCCCGGCCCCGAGCTGGCGAACGAAGCCGGCCCGGACGAGCAGCCGGTGCGAGGCGACCTGGGCGTCCGCCGGGGCCTCCTTCAGCGTGGGGATGAAGGTCCGGCTGTAGCGCGCGAGTTGCATGCTGGCACCTAGGCCGTGGGTTCGAGACGACCGGTTCCGGCCGTCCCCTGCCGGACGACGCGGCTGTACAGCGTGATCTCCGGGTCGGTGAGGAACCGCCAGAGGAGCTTTCCCCAGGAGCGGTGGAAGTGGAGCGGCTCGTAGAGCTCGGGCGCCATGCGTTTCAGGGCCGGCAGCCGGCTCCAGGGAACGCGCATCAGGTCGTGGTGCTCGTTGTGGTAGCCGACGTTGAGCGCGAACACGTTCATGGGCCCGTAGTAGGAGAAGGTCTCCTGGTTGCCCGGGAAGGTGAGGTAGTGCTCCTGGATCCAGCGCGCGCCCACCGGGTGGAGCCCGATGGCGAAGGCAGAAGACAGGAACAGGTAGGCGAGCGCCGTCCAGCTGGCGAAGTGGACCACCGCCACCGCGAAGGCCAGCTGCACGACCACGTTGGCCACGTACCAGGCGTCCCAGAGCTTGATGCGCCGGAGCTGGGTGGCCCGGAGCGCCTGGGCGAGGAAGTAGAAGAGGAGCCAGAGCGTCTTCATGACGGTGGAGCGCCCGACCAGGCGCGCCTCCGCGGGGGCCGCCAGGTCGGCGTCGATCTCGGGATCGCCCTGCCAGGCGTGGTGGAGCAGGTGGTAGCGACGGAAGGCGATGGCGCCCGGGAACACGATGGGCAGGTTGGCGACGATGGCCGAGAGCGAGTTCACCCAGGGCGTCCTGATGATCAGGTTGTGGGTGGCCTCGTGGATCAGCACCCAGAGCGCGTGGTCTGCCACCGCGCCCACCAGCCAGGCCACCAGCAGCACCAGCCAGAAGCTCTGGTCGCGCAGCGCCCAGGCCAGGGCCAGCTGCAGCCCGACCACGCCGAGGAGGATGGGCATCGACCAGGGCTCGGGCCCCTGCAGGAGCTTCGCCTCCGGGTGGGCGGCGAGCAGGCGGCGGGTACGCTCCCGGTGCGGTTCCGGGTAATCGACGCGTCGGAAGTCGAGGGTTTCGGCCATGGACGTGAAGCTATAGAACGAAACCGCCCCCGCGCCAAGGAGGCGCGGAGGCGGTGGAATGCGAGATCCGGCTTCGGCTAGAAGTAGTAGTTGAAGGAGGCCGAGAACTGGTTGCCCTTGAGGACGTTGTCCGCGTTCAGCTGGGCCTGGGTGTTCGAGATCGCGGTGGCGACGTTCCAGGTCGTCCGGGTGGTGAGCCACTCCACGCCCATCCCGAACCCGCCGGTCTGGTAGCGCACCATCGCGACCCCGTTCTGGTTCCGCATGATGGGCAGGCTGGCGGCGAAGACGTTGCTGTAGAGGGGGTGATCGATGCCGTACATGTACCAGATCGAGAACTCCTTCGAGAAGTTCAGGCCAATCTGACCCCAGGCACCGTAGCCGAAGATGTCGCCACGGTACGCCGCCGGCGCGAACTGGAGCATGCTGCCCAGGAGCGGGGCGGCATTCTTGCCGTACCAGCCGGCGCCCTGGACGACGAGCATGCCCAGGTCGAGCTTGAGGCCGGCGACGCCCATCGCGGTGGTGAGGGTGGACCAGGCCGCCTTGTTCTCGCTCACGCCGGGGCCGTTGCGGTCGACCTGCTGCCAGTGGCCGGCGAGCCAGAAGTCGAAGGCCTTGCCGAAGATCAGCTTGGCGCGAGCCTCCAGGGCCGGGACGCCGGACGCGACGCCCATGTTGAAGTTGTCGGTGAGCGTCGAGTTGGCCCAGCCAGCGCGCTGGATCGACCAGGCGAACTCGAACTTGGTGTCGCCGCCCATGGTGTGCGTGCCCCAGATGCCCGGCTGACGCCAACCGACGAGGCCGGCCGTGTAGGCCATCGGGAAGGCGTGGCCGCGGAGCGACTGCGGGGCATTGCCGGCCGTCAGCATGTTCAGCTGGCCGAACTGGAGGGTGGTCTTCGCCCACTTGAGCTCGGCGTAGGCGAGGCGGACGCGGGGGAAGACGGAGACGTCGCCGAAGCCGCCGGGGCTATCGCCGCCGAAGAGGTCGAACTCGACGACCGCCTTGGGCGTCGCGCCGCCGAGGACCTCGGGGCCGCGCACGGAGAAGTTGAGCCGCGTCTGCCGGACGTCGGCGCCGAGGAGGATCTTGTCCGTGTCGTACCGCTTGATGACGTTGAGGGCCTGCTGGCCGTTGGTGGGAGATCGCCGGGCCGACGCCGTAGGCGGCGTCCTGGAGCCAGAAGGAGAGCGAGGTGAAGCCGTGGAGCTCGAAGACGAACGCCGGGGGCTTGGGCGTCTCCTTCACCACGACGGTGACCGTCTCGGTCTTCCTTTCCTCAACGACCACATTCTGCGCGGGTGTCGCCTGGGCAAGTGCCAGGCCGGCGTATCCGAGAGCTGCCAGACTGAAGAGAGCCTTGATTCTCACGTGTATCCTCCGGTTGAACCGAGCGGGAACGGCGCCATTCGCCGGGGCGGCGGCCCCTGGGCGGTTGTGCGAACTTCTCGCACGCGTTTGGTGACATCGCAAGTTGCAGCGCGTCATGCCCCCAGTTGGGTCGCTTCCGGTTGACGGCGATCAATTTCTCTTTGGAAGGTGTGGAAACATGCAGACATGTCCTTCACCGCGGGAACAGGGCCCCGGATGGGGGCATTCGCCCTGACCGGCCATGGGACGGTGCCTCTTGTCCGCCCGTCTCGCCGGATGGTACGACCCTCGCTTCCCACCTCGACACACCTGGAGGTTGCATGAAAATCACGGTTCGCTGGCTCACCGCCGCGGCGGCTGCTCTCCTCGCCATTCCCTGCCTCTCCACCGCCGCTGAAACCGTCAAGATCGGCGCCGCCTTCTCGATCACCGGCAACGCGGCCGCCTACGGCGCGCAGCAGAAGGCCGGCGTCCTGCAGGCCGTCGACGACGTGAACAAGAGCGGCAAGCTGAAGGGCATCACCCTCGAGATCGTCCTCGAGGACGACGGGACCTCCAAGGAGCAGGGCATCGCGGTCTTCCAGCGCTTCATCAACCGCGACAAGGTGAGCGCCATCATCGGCCCCACCCTCTCCACCACCGCCACCGCCGCCGACCCCATCGCCCAGGAGGGCAAGACCCCGGTGGTCGCCGTCTCCAACACCGCCGCCAAGGGCATCACCGACATCGGCGAGTTCATCTGGCGCGTCTCGCTCACCGAGGCCCAGGTGATCCCGTCGGCCCTCCAGGCGGCGAAGGCCAAGGTCGGCTTCAAGAACGCCGCCATCCTCTACGGCAACGACGACGTCTTCACCAAGGGTGGATTCGACGTCATGAAGGCGTCGCTCGAGGCGGCCGGCATCCCCATCGTCGACATCCAGACCTTCGCCACCAAGGACCGCGACTTCAACGCCCAGCTCACCGCGCTGAAGGCCAAGAACCCCGACTTCCTGATGGTGTCGGCGCTCGTCGAGCAGGCCGCCGCCATCGTCAGCCAGGCCCGCCAGCTGGGCTGGAACGTCCCCATCATGGGCGGCAACGGCTTCAACTCGCCCAAGTTCATGGCCAACGCCGGCCCGGCCGCCGAGGGCGTGATGATCGGAACGGCCTGGAACAAGGCCTCCACCGATCCGGTCAACCTGGCCTTCATCGCCGCCCAGAAGGCCCGCGGCAACGACCCCGACCAGTTCTGCGCCCAGGCCTACACCGGCGTGCTGGTCATCGCCGACGCCATCGCACAGGCCGGGATGAAGGGCGGCCGCGACGACATCAAGGCCGGCTTCGCCAAGGTGAAGGACCTGCCCACGCCGCTCGGCAAGTTCTCCTTCCTTCCCAGCCGCGACGGCAGCCACGCCGCCGCCGTCCAGATCGTGAAGAACGGGAAGTTCGAGATCCTCCAGTAGCCCCCGGGGCGGCGCCGCGTGGGGCAGCAGATCGTCAACGGCCTGTTCCTGGGGAGCATCTACGCGCTCTTCGCGCTGGGGTACACGCTGGTCTTCGGCGTGCTCGACATCCTCAACCTGGCGCACCAGGCCGTCTTCATGGTCTGCGCCTACGCGGCGCTGGTCCTCGTCGTCCACCTGCACATGCCGATGGTGGCCGCCTTCCCGGTGGCGGTCCTCCTCGGGGGCCTACTCGGCATGCTGGTGGACCGCATCGCCTTCAAGCCTCTGCGCGGGCGGAGCGACTCCAACATCGCCGGGCTCATCAGCTCCATCGCGCTGGCCACCATCCTGGAGGCGGGCGTGGTCCAGTTCTTCGGCCCCGACGTGGAGCGCTTCCCATTCGGGACCGTGCCCACCCGCAGCCTCAAGATCGGCGGTGCGGTGATCTCCGAGCTGCAGATCATCATCATCGCCATCGCGCTGGTGATGCTGGCCGGCCTGACCTGGCTGCTCCGCCGCACCCAGCTGGGGCGGCGCATCCGGGCGGTGGCGGAGAGCCCGAAGGCGGCGCGCGTGCTGGGCGTGAACGTGGACCGCATCATCTCCGCCTCCTTCTTCGTGTCGTCGGCGCTGGGCGCGGCGGCCGGCGTGCTCTTCGGGCTGGCCTTCAACAACGTGGCGCCGGACATGGGGCGCTCGGTGGAGCTGAAGGGGCTGGCGGTCATCGTGCTGGGCGGCATGGGCAGCATGCCCGGCGCGGCGCTGGCCGGCCTGGCGCTGGGGTTGCTCGAGGTCTTCACGGTGGCCTGGATCGGCTCGTCGTACCGGGACGCGGTGGCCTTCGGCGTCCTCTTCCTCGTGCTGGTGCTTCGCCCTCGGGGTCTCCTCGGATCCGCGGCGCTCCGCGAGGCCTGACCCCGCGTGTCGCTCGGCGGCCTCCAGGACTTCTGGCTCACCTACCAGTCCACCGTGGCCTTCGTGGGCCTCAACGGGCTGCTCGCACTCTCCGTCTACACCACCCTCTCCTGCGGCCAGCTCTCGCTGGCCCAGGCCGCCTTCATGGCCATCGGGGCCTACGCGTCCGCCATCCTCACCTTCCACACCCGGGCCCCGTTCGCGCTGAACCTGGCGGTGGCCACGCTGCTCCCGGCGCTGGTGGCCGTGCCGCTGGGGCTTCCCGTCCTGCGGCTGAAGGGGGTCTTCCTGGCCATCGCCACCATCGGGTTCGGCGAGGTGGTGCGCCTCTTCTTCGTGAACCTGGATTTCACGAATGGTGCACTGGGGCTGACCGCCGTCCCGCAGCGCACCGCCATCTGGATGATCTACGCGGCGCTGGCGGCCGCCCTCTTCGTGCTCTGGCGCATCCGGGGCTCGCGAGCCGGATACGCGCTCGAGGCCATCCGGGAGGACGAGCCGGCGGCCCGCACCATGGGCATCGACGTGGCCCGCTACAAGCTCGCCATGCTGGCCCTGGGCGCCGCGTTCGCCGGCCTGGCCGGCGCGCTCGAGGCCCACTACACCTTCATGGTCGCCCCCGGCACCTACTCCTTCACCCGCGTGGTGGACATGCTGGTCTACGCCGTGGTGGGTGGCACCGGGATCTTCTACGGCCCGGTGGTCGGCGCGACCTTCCTCACCCTGCTGCCCGAGGTGCTCCGCGAGGTCGGTTCCCGGGTCGGACTCCAGCCCGGCCCGCTTCGCCTCTTCGTGAATGGCCTGGTGCTGCTGCTCGTCATCCTCTTCCTGCCCGAGGGCATCTCCTCCCTGCCTGGCCGCCTGCGCGCCCGGCGGCGGGCGCGGCGGGAGGCCCATGCTGCTTGAGCTGAAGGACGTGCGCAGGACGTTTGGCGGCCTGGCCGCGGTGGACGGCGCCTCCCTGGCGGTCGAGGCCGGCGAGGTGCACGGCCTCATCGGGCCGAACGGCGCAGGCAAGACCACGCTGCTGAACCTCATCTCCGGGCTCATCCCGGCCACCTCCGGCACCATCCGGCTCGACGGGGTGCGGCTCGACGGGCTCCCGTCCCACCGCATCGCCGCACTCGGCGTGACGCGGACCTACCAGAACATCCGGCTCTTCCCGGCGCTCACCGCCGCAGACAACGTGCTGGTGGGCGCCCACCTGAAGCGTCACGCGCCGCTCTGGCGCCGCATGCTCTTCCTGCCTTCCGCCGCCGTGGAGGAGCGGGGCGCCCGCGAGGCCTCGCTGGCGCTGCTCGAGCGGGTGGGGATGGCGGAGCGGGCCCGGGAGCGGGCCAGCAACCTCTCCTACGGCGAGCAGCGGCGCGTCGAGATCGCCCGGGCCCTGGCCTCTTCACCCCGGGTGATGCTGCTCGACGAGCCGACCGCGGGGATGAACCCCGGCGAGGTGGCGGCCATCGCCGAGCTCATCCGCGGCGTGTCCCGCGCCGGACACTCGGTGCTGCTGGTCGAGCACAACGTGAAGCTGGTCATGAAGGTCTGCGACCGGATCACCGTGCTCGACTTCGGCAAGGTCATCGCCGACGGGACGCCAGCCGAGGTCGCCAGCGACCCCGCCGTCATCGCCGCCTACCTGGGCGGGGAGGCGGCCGCGTGACTGCCCCCGGGACGCCGCTGCTCGAGGTGAAGGGGCTGCGCGTCTCCTACGGCCACGTCCAGGCCGTGAACGACCTGTCGCTCCGGGTCGATGCCGGACAGGTGGTCACGCTCATCGGCCCGAACGGCGCGGGGAAGACCAGCACGCTGGCCGCGGTGGCCGGGCTGCTCCGCCCGGAGCGGGGGCAGGTGCTCCTCGAGGGGCGCGACGTGACCGGCCTCCCGGCACATCGCGCGGTCGCCGAGGGGATCGTGCTCGTCCCGGAGGGGCGCTGCATCCTGGCCCGGATGAGCATCGAGGAAAATCTCCTGATGGCCGCCGAGAGCCGTGCCCCGCGCCCGGCAGGCGCGGAGATCCGCCGGCGCATCGACGCGCAGTACGATCGCTTCCCGGTGCTGGGGGAGCGGCGGAGGCTGCCGGCCGGTTCGCTCTCCGGGGGCGAGCAGCAGATGCTGGCCTTCGCACGGGCGCTGCTCATGCGCCCGCGCATCCTGCTCCTGGACGAGCCGTCGATGGGGCTCGCCCCGCTGCTGGTGGCGCGGATCTTCGAGCTGGTGAAGGCCATCCACAGGGACGGGGCGACGGTTCTGCTGGTGGAGCAGAACGCCAGGCTGGCGCTCCAGATATCGGACCACGCCTACGTGCTGGAGCGCGGCCGCATCGTGCTCGAGGGGCCGTCCAGGGAGCTGGCGGCCGACCCGCGCGTCCAGGCGGCGTACCTGGGCGGCGACGTCTCGGCCTGACTACTTCGACTCGCGCTCGGCTGGAGATGCGCTCGGCCTCGGCCACCAGCGCCTCCTCGAGGTCCTCGGCCTTCATCCGCTTCACAATCTTGCCGCTCTTGAAGAGCAGGCCCACGCCGCCGTGCCCGTAGGCGACGCCCACGTCGGCCGCGGCCGCCTCGCCAGGGCCGTTCACCTCGCAGCCCATGACGGCGACGTTCACCGCGCCCTTCAGCTTCGACAGGCGCTGCTCGACCCGCTCGGCAATCGGGATCATGGCCACCGAGCAGCGGCCGCAGGTGGGGCAGGCGGTCAGCGTGGCCCCGCCGAACTGGAGGCCGAGCGACTTGAGCAGGCTGCGCGCGACCTTGACCTCCTCGACCGGGTCGGCGGCCAGCGACACCCGGATCGTATCGCCGATCCCCGCGGCGAGCAGGATGCCCAGGCCGGCGGCGCTCTTGATGGTGCCGGTCATGAGCGTGCCGGCCTCGGTGATGCCGAGGTGGAGCGGGTAGTCGAAGCGCTGCGAGAAGAGCCGGTTGGCGGCCACCGTCATGCCGATGTCGTGGGCCTTGAGCGAGACCTTGATCTCCCGGTAGCCCTGGTCCTCGAGCAGCCGGATGTGGCGCTCGGCGCTCTCCACCATCCCCTCGGCGGTGGGCCAGCCGTGCTTCGCGACGATGTCCTCCTCGAGCGAGCCGGCGTTCACGCCGATGCGGATGGGGACGTTGCGCTCGCGGGCCGCCTTCACCACCTCGCGCACCCGGCCCTGGCTCCCGATGTTGCCGGGGTTGAGCCGCACGCAGTGGATGCCGGCGTCGATGGCCTGGAGCGCCAGGCGATAGTCGAAGTGGATGTCGGCGACGAGCGGCACCGGCGAGCCGACGACGATGGCCGGCAGCGCCGAGGCGGCTTCGCCGTCGGGCACGGCCAGCCGCACGACGCCCGCACCCTCGGCGGCCAGGGCCCGGATCTGCGCGAGCGTGGCCTCCACGTCGGTGGTCTGGGTGGTGGTCATCGACTGCACCACCACCGGGGCCCCGTCGCCCACTGGAACGGGCCCGACGTGGATGCGTCGGGTCTTCCGCCGCTCCGCAATCGCGGAGATGTTGCCGTGGTCGTACACGCCCATGAGGAAAGCCCGGTCCTCCCTTACCTAGCGGGGAGGAGCCGGGCTCGCCAATCCGAGTCGTCTATTTCTGGGCCAGCTCGACGTCGATGATCTCCTTGAAGGCGTCGAACGGCTGCGCGCCGCTGATCATGACGCCGTTCACGAAGAAGGCCGGGGTGCCGGTGATGCCGAGTTCGGTGCCGGCCTTGCGCCCCTCCTCGACCAGCGCGGCGGTGGCGCCGGAGTCGAGGCACTTGTCGAACTTGGCCTGGTCGAGCTTGAGATCCTTGGCATAGCCCTTCAGCGACGGGATCTCGAGGGCCCGCTGGTTGGCGAAGAGCTTGGCGTGCATCTCCCAGTACTTGCCCTGCTCGCCGGCGCAGTGCGCGGCCTCGGCGGCCTTGGGCGCGTTGGCGTGCATGGGCAGGGGCAGGTCGCGGTAGACCACCCGGACCTTGTCGCCGTAGACGCGGACGACCTCGGCGACGGTCTCCTCCCCGCGGCCGCAGTACGGACACTCGAAGTCGGAGAACTCGACGATGGTGATGGGGGCGTTGGCCGGACCTCGCGACGGGCCCTTGGCCTCGACGTTCTGGCGGGGGGCGCGGTAGGGGGCGAGGAGGATCTCGACCTTGGCCTCGGCCTTCAGCTTGTCGTAGTAGGCCTGCGCCGCCGCCTGGGCCTTCTGCTGCTGGATGAAGCGGACGATGGTCTCCTTCACCTGCGCCATGGGGGGAAGGTCGCGCCCCTGGGCCTTGGCGGCGTCGTAGACCTGCTGGATCTCGGCGTCGGTGGGGGGGGGCATCTTGTCGAGGACCTCGCCCTTCACGTAGTCCTCGGCGCTCTTGCCGGCGGCCTTGGCCTTGGCCTCGACGATCCGCTTCATGACCATCGAGTCGAGGGCCTGGCGCTTCATCTGGTAGAGCTGCTCCTGGTACTGCTGGTCGAGCTTCTTGAGCTCGCCCTTCGCGAACTCCTCCAGCTCCTTGCCGGAGATGACCTCGGCGCCGATCTTGGCGACGGGCGCGTTCGGATCGGCGACCGGCGGGGCGGCGGGCTTGGCCTGGGTGGTGGACGGCGAGGTGCAGGCCAGAGCGCCGAGGGCGGCGACGACCGCAAGGTACGAGCGGGGCGAGAACGGCATGGGACTCCCTGTTGGTGTGGTGGGGAAGCGGGGATTGTTCTCGACAACCACCCACCGGTCAACGTCATTCCCTCCCCCGGCGGCGTGGCCCCACAGGGCCGCCTGGATCGGTCTGGCGAGTGATATCCTCCCGACCCTGAGAGGGCCCATGCACCACGACGTCTGGAAGCCCGAGCTATACGCCCGATTCCGCGCCGAGCGCTCCCGCCCCTTCTTCGACCTGCTGGCGATGGTCCGCCTCAGGCCCGGGATGCGGGTGGTCGACCTGGGATGCGGAGCGGGCGAGCTGACCGCGGAGGCGCACAAGCGGCTGCAGGCCAGGTCCACGCTCGGCATCGACTCCTCGAAGGCGATGCTGGAGAAGGCGGTGACCCTGGCCGAGGACGGGCTCTCCTTCACGCTCGGGGACATCGGACGATTCGAGGCGCCGCCTGGAGGGTACGACCTCGTGCTCTCGAACGCGGCCCTGCACTGGCTTCCCGATCACCCCGCGCTCCTCGAGCGGCTCGCCACCTGCGTGGCTCCGGGTGGACAGCTGGCGGTGCAGGTTCCCGCCAACCAGACCCACGCCTCGCACCGGCTCGCCAACGAGCTCGCGCGGGAGGAGCCCTTCGCCTCGGCGTTGCAGGGGTACGTGCGCCACCGTTCGGTGCTCACCCCGGTGGAATACGCGCTTCTCCTGCGGCGGCTCGGGTTCGCCGAGCAGGAGGTTCGCCTCCAGGTCTACGTCCACGAACTCTCCGAGCCGGCCGACATCGTGGAGTGGTGCCGCGGAACCCTGCTCACCGACTACGAGAAACGGCTGCCGCCGGACCTCTGGGAGCGCTACCTCGACACCTACCGGGAGCGCATCTCGAAGGCCATCCCCGACGAGCGCCCGTACCCCTACACCTACCAGCGCATCCTCTTCTGGGCGCAGCGCACTACGACCCGCCCGACAGACTCGCCAGCGTGAAGAACGAGCGCAGCTTCTCGGTCGTGTCGCGCAGGCGCGAGGAGAGCGTCCGCACGAAGGCCCACAACACCGCGTAGGCCAGGTCCTTGTCGAGGAACATGATGCGGTCGAGATCCTCGCGCCGGATGGCGAGGAGTCCGCAGGCGGTGTGGGCCACGGCGTCGGCGGAGCGCGGGGCGTCGTCGATGGCGGCCATCTCCCCGAAGTAGCTTCCGGGACCGAGGAGCGTGAGCGCCTCCTCGCCCGCACCCGGGATCTCCTTGGAGATGCGCACCGTCCCGGCCACGACCACGTACATCTCGTCCCCCGTCGAGCCCTCGCGGAAGATGGGCTGACCCTCGGCGACGTCCCTTCCGGTCGCGATCTCGGCCACCTTCTCCACCTGCTCGGCGGAGAGCGACTCGAAGAGGGCGCAGCGGCGCAGAAAGGTGGCGTGCACGCCAGAATGCTAGCACGGGCCCGGCGACCCGAACCTCTCCGTGACATCGGGGCTCCAAGGGGCTAAATCCCACCGAGCCCCGATCACACGCGGAGGAAACATGCCCCAGCACGAGAAGCTGGCCATCATCGGCTCCGGCCCTGCTGGCTACACCGCCGCGCTCTACGCGGCACGCGCCAACCTCTCCCCCTCCTGTTCGAGGGGATGCAGCCAGGCGGACAGCTCACCATCACCACCGAGGTGGAGAACTATCCCGGCTTCGCCGAGGGCGTGATGGGCCCCGAGCTGATGGAGCGGATGAAGGGACAGGCCGAGAGGTTCGGCACCCGATTCATCCCCGGCGAGGTCACCCGCGTCGACCTCTCGGGCCGGCCGTTCCGGCTCTGGAGCGAGGAGGTCGAGTACACCGCCGACGCGGTCATCGTGGCCACCGGCGCCTCGGCGAAGTGGCTGGGCATCCCGTCGGAGAAGGCCTACCAGGGCAAGGGCGTGTCGGCCTGCGCCACCTGCGACGGCTTCTTCTTCCGCGGGGTCGAGGTCGCGGTGGTGGGCGGCGGCGACACCGCGGTCGAGGAGGCCACCTTCCTCACCAAGTATGCGACCAAGGTCTATCTTCATCCACCGGCGCGGCGAGCTTCGGGCGTCGAAGGTGATGCGGGAGCGGGCCCGGAAGAACCCCAAGATCGAGTTCGTCTGGAACGCGGTGGTCGAGGAGGTGCTCGGCGACGGCAAGGCCATGACCGGGCTGCGGCTGAAGAGCACGCAGGACGGGCGCACCTGGGAGATGAAGGCCCAGGGGCTCTTCCTGGCCATCGGGCACGAGCCCAACACCGGCGTGTTCAAGGGACAGCTCGACATGAACGAGGTGGGCTACCTGAACGTCCAGGCGCCCAGCACGCGAACCAGCCGGGAAGGGGTCTTCGCCTCGGGTGACGTGGCCGACCCCACCTACCGGCAGGCGGTCACCGCGGCAGGGTCGGGCTGCGCATCCGCCATCGACGCCGAGCGATGGCTCGCCGATCAGGGCATCCACTGACCGTTTCATCGAGGGCTTTGCGATGCAGATGATCGACGTCGGGGAGAAGCCCCGCACCGAGCGGGTGGCGGTGGCCGGCGGCTTCGTGTCCATGTCGCGGGCCACGCTCGGCATCCTTCGGCGCGGGGAGGCGGAGAAGGGCGACGTGATCTCGGCCGCGCGGCTGGCGGGGATCCTGGCCGCCAAGCACACGCCGGACATCGTGCCGCTCTGCCACCCCATCGCGCTCTCCGGCATCGAGGTCGAGGTGACCCCCCGCGCAGGGGGCGTGGGGGTGAAGGCCACGGTGCGCACGGTGGACCGCACCGGCGTCGAGATGGAGGCGCTCGCCGCGGTGGCGGCGGCCTGCCTCACCGTCTACGACATGCTGAAGCGCTACGAGCGCGGCATGCGCATCGAGTCCATCCAGCTCATCGAGAAGGCCGGCGGACGGACCGGGCGATGGGTGCGGCCGCGCTCCGCACCGCCGACGGCTCGAGTCCGAGCGACGAGAGCGCGTTCCTCCCGCACACGCGGCGAATGACGGCTTCGGAGAGGCCGAGCCGCGACATGCGATCAGCGGCGCGCGGGAGCGCAAGCAGGTCGCCGAGACCGTCGCCGGCATGGGAGGCGAGCGCGATGCCCTCCGGGCCCAGCTCCCGGACGATCCGGGCCGCCTCCTCCGCCGCGCCGCGACCCAACGACAGCGAGAGCACCGCCCCGTAGCCCACCGCACGCACGATCCGCACGGTGCCGGCGTCGACACCGTCGACCAGCACGCGACCAGGCTCCACCCCGCTCTCCCGGAGGATGGCCAGCGCCCGGCGGGTGGAGCGGATCGCCTTCCGGGGCATCGTGGAGACGAGAACCGGGAGGCGCAGCTCTCTGGCCATCTCCAGCTGGCGCGAGAAGAGATCCTCCTCCCGTGGTGTACCGCTCCCCGTGCCCACCGGCCCGATGGCGGCCACGCCCCTGCGCGACAGGAACTCGGGCAGCTCGGCGAGCAAGGCCTCCAGGCCCCGCGCGGGAATCCGGGCGGGCGGCACCGCGACCGCAGCGAAGGCGGCCAGTCCGGCCCGCCGTAGCGACTTCACTGAACGTGCGGTGAGCTCCTCCCAGTCCCGGCGCAGCTGCGGCGCGGTGGCCGGCGACCCAATCTCGTCGAGCGGGCAGAGCGCCCCCTCGACCCGGAAGAACCGCAGGTCGGCCACGTCGCGCGGGCCGAGTGAAGCGGTGTAGAGGTGGACGTCGAAGAACGTCGTCACGGAACCGCGGCCCGCCCCTCTCCTCGAGGCTCGCTGGCGCCCTCCCGCCACCCGGTGGCCGGGTCGATCCGGACCGCCTGGGGGTTTCCGAAATGGGCCTTCAATTCCTCCACCCGATGCCCCCGGGCCTCGAGCGCATGGCGCGTCGCGTCCTGGAGGGCCCCCGGCTCGGCAGCGATCACGTCCGGCTTCCACTGGTGGTGAATCCTGGGCGTGCCCAGCGCCTGGTCGAGGGGCATGCCGCCGTCGACCACGTGGAGGATGGCCCACGCCACCGTGGAGGGAATGGTGGAGCCTCCCGGCGACCCGACCGCCAGCAGAAACTTGGCGTCCGGCCCGAAGACGAGCGTGGGAGACATGGAGGAGAGCGGGCGCTTTCCGGGTGCCGGCAGGTTCACCTCCCCGCCCACGAGCCCGAAGGCGTTCGGCACCCCGGGAGCGGCGTCGAAGTCGTCCATCTCGTCGTTCAACAGAATGCCGGTCCCTGGAACGACCACGCCGGAACCGAACTGGAGATTCACGGTGGTGGTGAGCGCGACCGCGTTGCCCTCCGCGTCCACGGCCGACACGTGGGAGGTGTGGCCGGCCGGAGCCGCCGGGCCCACCGCCTCGGATGGCGTCGCCCGCTCCCCGATTCCGGCCCGGATTTGGGCGGCGAAGGCCCTCGAGGCCATCTCGCTCGCCGCGGCCGAGGCGCCGGGCACGAAGTCGGGATCTCCGAGCGCGCCGGCTCTCCGCGCGAAGAGCCTTTTCGCGCTCTCGACGAAGGCGTGGAGGAAGCGCTCCTGCCCGCGCCCGGCGGCCCCTGGAGCCTCGGCCTCGAGCGCCTGGAGGAGCCCGAGGACGATGGCGCCGCCGGCAGACGGTGGGGGAAAGGCGGCGATCGGGTGGCCCCGGTAGGTTCCCCAGAGAACCTCGCGCTCCCGGGTCCGGTAGCCGGCGAGGTCGGCTGCGGTGAGGATCCCGCCCCTGGCCCGCACCGCGGCCGCGATGCGATTGGCGAGGGGGCCCCGGTAGAAGGCTTCCGGGTCGCGCCCCAGCCGGCGCAGGGTGGCCGCGAGCTCCTTCTGGACGAGGCGCCACCCCGGCTCCGGAGCCGCGGACGTCCCCTTCGCGACCGCGAGGAAGGTTCGCTTCGCGGCGGGGTCGTCGCCCAGGCATCCCTCGGCCGCGACCGCTGCCCGCCGGTAGTGGCGTCCAACCGGAACCCCGTCCTGGGCCAGCTTTGCAGCGGGCTCCACGAGCGTCGAGAGCGGCCTGCGGCCGAAGCGGCGCGCAATCTCGGTGTATCCCTTCACCGCGCCCGGCACGGCCACCGAGAGCCCCCCGCATCGGGAGGCGCCCGGGTCGGGCTTCCCGTCGCGGAGGAACATGCCGGCTGTCGCCCCCGCAGGCGCGGTCTCGCGGAAGTCGATGGCGTAGACCCGGTCCTCCCGGGCCACGTAGACGAGCGCCAGCCCCCCGCCCCCGATGCCCGAACTCTGCGGCTCGACCACTCCAAGCGCGAAGGCCGCTGCCACGGCCGCGTCGGCGGCGTTCCCGCCGGCCCGCAGCACCGCCGCCCCGGCCTCGCTGGCCGCGGGATGTGCGGCGGCGACCGCCCCCTTCGGCGAGACCGCGACGTGGGCGAGGAGGAGCGGGAGGAGCAGTGCCGGGCACATGCTCCCATGGTAGCATGGCGCGGTCCTTGATTCCCGCCCTCCGCGGCCCTAGCCTCGGCGTCATGCCGAGACCCTCGAAGAAGCGAAAGGCCAGCGCCCCGCTCGCCGCCATCGTCCTCGCCGCCGGGAAGGGCACGCGCATGAAGTCCTTGCGTGCCAAGGTCCTTCATCAAGTTTGCGGGAAGCCGATCATCTCTCCAGGATGAAGCGAGCGCTCGAGAGCGGGGCCAACCTTCGAGCGCTGGCACGAAGGTCGAGTCGTTCTGATCGGCGATGCCGCCCACGCGATGACGCCCAACCTCGGCCAAGGCGGCGCCCAGGCGATCGAAGACACGCTGGTCCTGGCTCAGGAACTCAGCAAGACGTACTCAGCAGCTCAGGCGCTCGAACGATTCGAACGCATCAGGATGCCGAAGGTGCGGTGGGTCGTGAACACGGCCTGGCGACTGGGTCAGTTGGCGCATGTGCAAAACCCGCTGGCACGTTCTATGCGCGATCTCCGCGTTGCGTTGGACACCGGAGCGGGTCAATCGCAAACAATCAGATCGTTTGTATCGCCTGGATCACGGACAATGAGCAACTCGGAACTGGCGCGTGTCGTGCAGGATACGCTCCAGCCGGAGCGGGTCAGTGTGTGGCTCACAGCCTCCGGTCGTGGACAGTTGGGGCACAAGGATGACAAGCCATGAATAATCCTTCCTCCGGTGTAAATCGTCTGCTCACCCTCTGCTTCGCGGTTTTGCTGGCGATCAGGTGCTCTATCTGCTGATCGGCTTTGCCAGCATCCCGTCCTACTATCATCGCGTCACGACGCAGACGGTCGAGTCCGTGGTCTATTACGGGAAGGTGCAGATCAGCAATGCGTTGGTGGCCCAGATGGCCGCGCGCGGGGGCTGTCGCTGATGCAATACGCGGCCTATCGCATCGTTTTCAACACGCTGGCGGCCCTGATCCCGTTGGCGGTCGCGGCTCTGATCGTCCGACGGGCGCGTTGGCAGTGGTTCGCCTGGTTCACAGCTTTCATCATCGTCTTTCTGGGCGAGTCTGCGCTATCCGAGCAAACGCTGGTCAGCCAGTTCATTTCGGTGGAGGTGTTCGGCGCCAACGCGATTTTCTGGTTCATGGTATTGCCCTATTTTTTCCTGTTCCCCAACGGCAAGGCCGTGCCGCGGTCGCGCTGCCTGGCCCGTGGGTGCGCTGGTGGCCTACCACTTCGTCATCCAAGTGGGCACGGTGATCGCCTACGTTGCGCCTGATTTCGCCATTCGTCTCAACCTGCCCAATTGGGGAAAGAGCGTTTATATTGCGCCGGTGCTGGTGAACTTCGTCATCATTCTGGCTTGCCAGGTCTACCGCTATCGTCGCGTCTCGACCCTGGGCGAACGCCAACAAACCAAATGGTTTCTCTTTGGTTTTGGGCTGATCGTCGCCCTGATCCCGATGGGGATTTACACCGGCATCACGGGGCGAGACGGCTTTCTGAGTGATGTCACCGACGTTGCGCTTTGGATGCCGCTCTACTTCGGGCTTGCCATCGCCATCCTGCGCTACCGGCTCTGGGACATTGACGTCATCATCCGCAAGACGCTGGTCTACACCGCCCTGACCGCGCTGCTGGCGCTGATCTACTTCGGGGGCGTGGTGCTGTTACAACGGCTCTTCGGCGCGCTGACGGGGGTCGCGCAATCGCCGCTGGCGGTGGTGGTCTCGACGCTGGCCATCGCCGCGCTGTTCACGCCGCTGCGCCGCCGCATCCAGGACGTCATTGACCGGCGCTTCTTCCGCAAGAAGTACGACGCGCAGCGGGTGCTGGCGCAGTTCGCCCTGACCGCGCGCGACGAGACCGATCTGGACGCGCTGACGGGGGAGCTGGCGCGGGTGGTGCAGGAGACGTTGCAGCCGGAGGGGGTGAGCGTGTGGCTGAGACGAACAGGGAAGGGGAGCTAAACTCCGGCCGCGCCGAGCTTCTCTTTCAGCAGCGCGAATTTGCGGCGAAACATTTCGGGGTCGGCGGTCGGCCGATAGAATTCGTAATCGGGGAGGATTTGCTCCAGGTAGGCCTCGAGCGTGGATAGACTGATCAGATCGGTTTGGACCATGCGTATGACATCGTCGAAGTCCTTTTCGTTGCCGCGGTGTACCTTCACTTGCGCATTGACCAATGTCTCAGCCATGATGTCTCTGCTCCAGGTTGAGCTGCTGCAAGAAAAGGTTCATCGTTGATTCGTAGACGCTTAGCCAATCGAGGCCGGTCTTGTCCGTGTAGAGCCTGGCAAGGCCCCGCAGTCCCGCCTCGCCGAAGCGCTCGTCGGGCGCCGGCAGACGATAATGCGCTCGTCCGAAGTGGTCGGGCAACAACGGGAAGCCGCCGAGGTACATGCGCAAGGTGCTCAGCCAGAGCCGTTGAAGATAGACCGCAGCCGTATAGAACTGTCGCAGTACGTCCGCAGCCGGCGGCGGCAGCCGGCCAACCAGCCCTGGCGTCTGATCAGCCAGCTCAGGTTGGCGCAGAAACAGCGGAATAAGCGCTTCTCGCAGGCGCGGGTCCGGATGGCCGGCGAGACGCGCGATTAAGGTCGTGGATTCGACAGCGCCGTAGGGCGCAGCCGGTTCGGCAACCGCGAGGTGACGCACACCATGCGCTCTGAGCGCACCGATCAGGGACGCGTCTGGCTGGATTGAGATCGCTGGTTCGGGTGCTGCGAAGGCCATCACGGTAACCTTTGGATTGAACAGCCGTATGCTGATTCTGGCGACATTATATCATTGATCCTCATTGCATGAAAGCAGTGAGCGTGTGGCTGAGAGAAGCAAAAGACCATGCTTCGTAACGCTCGCCGTAACGATCTCAGGACGGTCATCCGGTACACTGATGGCGTCATAAGGAAACGGAGCAATTATGCGCAACCCATTTCGCAAGCAACCTCAGAAGAGGCGGCCCAGCCAGTGACCGCTCGAGGCGCCGGCCAGCCCGGCCGCGGTGGCCGCCCAGATCCTGCCGCTGGATTTCGCGCCCAACGACCCGCTGAGCGCGTACCTGCTGAGCACCGGCGGCGCGGTGGACCTGGAGCGGCTGAAGCTGGACTCGCCCGCGCTGCGTGCGCTGCGCGAGGCGGGGGTCAGGCTGATCGCGCCGCTGGCCGGCCAGGGCGAGTTGATCGGCCTGCTGAACCTGGGGCCGCGGCGCAGCGAGCAGGAGTACACGACCGACGACCGCAGGCTGCTGGGCGACCTGGCGGCCCAGGCCGCGCCGGCCGTGCGCGTGGCCCAGCTCGTCCGCCAGCAGCAGATCGAGACGCAGGCTCGTGAGCGGTTGGAGCAGGAGTTGCGCGTCGCCCGCGTCGTCCAGCAGACCTTGCTGCCCAAGGAGTTGCCGGCGCTGGATGGCTGGCAGGTGGCGGCCTACTGGCAGCCGGCCCAGGCGGTCAGCGGCGACTTCTACGACTTCATCAATCTGCCCGACGGCAACCTGGGCATCGTCGAGGCCGATGTGACCGGCAAGGGCGTGCCCGCGGCGCTGGTCATGGCGTCGGCACGCGGCATTCTGCGTGTGGCGGCCGAACAGGATCCGGCCTCGCCCGGCAAAGTCCTGGCGCACGTCAACGAACTGCTCTGCCCCGACCTCCCGCCCAGCATGTTCGTGACGTGCCTCTACGGCGTGCTCAACCCGCAGTACCGGCCGCTTCGTCTTCGCCAACGCCGGTCACAACCTGCCCGTCAAATGTACGCTGGATGCGGTCGTCGAGTTGCGCGCCACCGGCATGCCGCTGGGGCTGCTGCCGGAGATGACCTATGACGAGCACGAGGCGTTCCTGGAGCCTGGCGAGAGCATCCTGATCTACTCCGACGGCCTGGTGGAGGCGCACAACCCGCAGGGCGAGATGTTCGGCTTTCCGCGGCTGCGCAGCATGTCCTGCGGCTTCGGCAGCGGCGCCGAGCTGATCGAGCACCTGCGCAGCGCCCTGGCCGATTTCGTCGGGCCGGGCTGGGAGCAAGAGGACGACGTGACGTTCGTGACGCTGGAACGGAGCGGGGCGGCGAATCAGCGAATCGGCGAATCGGCGAATCAGCGAATCAGCGAATCGGCGAATCGGCGAATCAGCGAATCAGCGAATCAGCGAATCAGCGAATCAGCGAATGGCGAATCAGCGAATCAGCGGATCGGCGAATCAGCGCACGGCGAATCAACGGATGACGCAACACGCAATACGCAATACGCAATACGCAATACGTCCCTCCTCGCCGACTTCACCATCCCCAGCGCGCCGGACAACGAACGCGAGGCGATGGCGCAGGTGGCAGCGGCCGTGGCAGGGCTGGACCTGCCGGCCGAGCGGCTGGAGCGGCTCAAGACCGCGGTGGGGGAGGCGACGATGAACGCCATGGAGCACGGCAACCGCTACAATCCCGACCTGCCGGTCGCCATCCGGGTGCAAACGACCGCCGACGAGCTGATCGTCAGCATCACCGATCACGGCGGCGGTCAGGCCATCCCCGAAGGTGATGCGCCCGACCTGGAGGCCAAGCTGGCGGGGCTGCAATCACCGCGCGGCTGGGGCCTTTTCCTGATCCGCAGCATGGTGGACGACATGCGCGTGACCGACGACGATGTGCATCACACCGTCGAGTTGGTGATGAAGTTAGCCACCCACGCCATCGAATAGTATTTGTTCGTAACAATTCAGCCATAGCGGAGCATCCTGAGCGGAGCCGGGGTAGGGGCCCCGGCGCAGTCGAAGGATGTGGAGCGGGCATGACATAAGGCCGCATCGTTCAACTGAGCTCACGACGAAGTCCTTCGACTGCGCAGCGCGGACGAATGCGCTGCTCCGCTCAGGATGCTC
This sequence comes from uncultured delta proteobacterium, assembly GCA_963700085.1. Classification (GTDB taxonomy): domain Bacteria; phylum Myxococcota; class Myxococcia; order Myxococcales; family Anaeromyxobacteraceae; genus CAIOAK01. The sequence continues at coordinate 4,711 of CAVOWI010000022.1, read as the reverse complement.
GATCTGGGACACTGGCTGAATAGTTGCATTTGTTCAAGCAATCAGCGGCAGGAATGAATTGAAGCAAACTATGAAAATCCTGGAGACCGATAGGCTGATGCTCAGGCATCAGACGCCGGCCGATCTTGAGAGCCTGTGGGCGCTGTATTGCGATCCCCATGTGCGCAAATACATCCCTGATGCGCCGCGCACCTACGATGAGGCGCGAGAAGAACTTGAGTGGCACATGAATGGGCACCCGCGACGCCCTGAATTGGGACTCTGGGCGACCATTCACAAAGAAACGGGCACATTCATCGGCCGGTGCGGCTTGCTGCCGTGGACGATTGACCAGCGCGAAGAAGTGGAAGTGGCCTATCTGCTGGCCCAAGCGTATTGGGGGCAAGGATTGGGAACCGAAGCCGCGCAGGCGATCGCTCGCTACGGCTTCGAAGAACTGCACCTGTCACGGCTGATCTGCATGATACATCCGGAGAACCAGGCTTCGGTGAAGGTAGCCCAGAAGATCGGCATGGTCCTGGAGCAAGAAATGGAAGATGAGTTGGGGCCATATCTGTTGTTTTCCAGAGTGAAAAGGAGATAGCGATGCCAGTCCAACCGTTTGAAGCCAGCGTGCGCCACCAGCCTGACACAGGCATCATTGACCTGCGCGGCGAGATCAACGCCGCGGCCGAAGCGGGCCTGAGTGCGGCCTATGCCACAGCCGAGGCGCAGAACCCGCCGACCATCGTGCTGAACTTCGGCGAAGTCAGCTACATCAACAGCACCGGCATCGCGCTGATCGTCGGCCTGCTGGCCCGTGCGCGCAAAGCCAAGCGCCGCCTGCTCGTCTTCGGCCTCAGCCCGCACTACCAGGAGATCTTCCAGATCACCCGGCTGGCCGATTTCATGACGGTCTTCCAGGACGAGGCCAGCGCGTTGGCCGGCGGCAGATAGCCGAATCGGCGAATCAGCGAATGGCGAATCAGCGAATCAGCGAATCAGCGAATCAGCGAATGACGCAACACGCAATACGCAATACGCAATACGCAGAATACGCAACACGCAATACCAGGAGATCCCATGGCTCCCATCAAACTCGATATCACAACGTCGCAAGATCAACGCGAAGACCAGCATCCTGGACATCCGGGGCGAAGTCACCGGCTCGGCCGAGAGCATCCTGATGGCTGCGTACACGCAGGCCACTGCGGCCGGCGCCCAGGCGATCATCCTGAACTTCGGCGGGCTGGAATACATGAACAGCTCCGGCATCGGCCTGCTCGTGACGCTGCTGATCCGCACCCAGCGCCAGAAGCAGCGGCTGCTCGCCTTCGGGTTGAGCGACCACTACCGGCAGATCTTCGAGCTGACCCAGCTCGACAAGGCGATCGGCATCCACCCATCGGAAGCCGCCGCGCTGGCTGCAGCCGATGATGGAAGCATGGCATACGCAATACGCAGTACATGAGGAGGCCATCATGGCGGTGATCGTGCTGCAAATCGTGGGATGGGCTGCCTTTATCGGCGGGACGTTGCTGATCGGCAGATGGCTCAGGCAGCGGCGTGACAAGGCGTCTGCTGAGCGGTCCAGCCGTGTCATGCAAGGGTCTCTTCTTCGCAGGGCTGGTGATCCCCGCCGGCCTGGGCCTGCTCTATCCAGGGTATCTGCAATACGATGCGCTCTTAGGCGTCCCGCCGCTGCCGCTGCGAGCCCTGACCCTGGCCGCAGGGGGCGTCCTGCTGGTGGTCGGCCTCTACCTGATGGCTGTCTCCCTTGGGGCGCTGCGGCGCTTGGGCCACGGCGCCAACGCCTTCCGATTGACCACCCGAGCTTGTGGTCGCGCGACATCTACCGACATACCCGCAACCCGATGTCGCTCGGCTACTACCTGTCCTGCATCAGCGTCGGGCTCCTGGCCGGTTCCACGACCATCACCGTCTTTGCGCTGATTGCCATCATACCGGCGCATCTGCTGTACCTGATCTATTTCGAGGAGCTGGAAGTTGCGTTGCGCCTGGGGCCGGCCTATCTCGCATACCAAGCAGAACGTACCTTTTCTGATTCCCAGGAGGGTCACATGAGCGAAGCAGAATTCAAGGGTGCTATACCCGAACCAACAAACCAACTCAGCCACCCAACCCCCGCCCCGCGACGCGGCCAACTGGGCGCAGCCCGTGGACCGCTGACGGTTTCCGGTACGCCCGCAGGCGCGACAATCTCAATGTCGCGGGTCGCCAGCTTGCCGGGCCGCTCAAGGGCTTTGGCCAGATGTGGCAGAAGACCTACAAGATCCGCTTGCGGCGCCGGGTGACGCCCGCCGAGGTGGTCAAGGTCTGGAAGGCGAGCCTGCCCGACCTGATGCCGCCGGAACCGCTTCTATCCGTCGCTCAGCGGCGTCAAACCGGGCGAGGTCGTGTGATCAATGCTCACCATCCCTCGGCCTGCCCGGCGGCTTGCCGATCTCGACGGGCGTGCTGGTGCTCTATGCCGACGACGAGGCGTTCACCGTCATGACCCCCCAGGGTCACATGTTGGCCGGTTGGAACTTCTTCAGCGCATTTGACGACGATGGCGTGACCGTCGCCCAGGTGCAGGGGATGTTCCGCGCCTCCGATCCGATCTACGAATTCGGGTTTCGACTGTGGGCGGCGGCAAGGCCGAGGACGGCGTTCTGGCTGGCATGTGCTGACGAACCTGGCGGCCTCGTTCGGGGTCAGCGGCGAGGCCTGAGCCAGCAAACAACAGTGGCTTGACCCCAAGCTGCAATGGGGGTATGCTAAGAACATCTGGCATAATGCCGGCATCCGCACGGTGATCTACATGCCGGTGCCGTGCGGTGGGCGCGCTGGGTTGGTCACGCGAGGCCAGTGAAAGAGATGAGCCATCGTTGAACGCTATGACGCCGTCATCGTCGGCGCGGGGCCGAACGGGCTGGCTGCGGCGATCACGCTGGCGCGCGCCGGCCGCTCGGTGCTGGTGCTGGAAGGCGCCGAGACGGTCGGCGGCGGGCTGCGCTCGGCCGAGCTGACCCTGCCGGGCTTCCTCCACGATCCTTGCTCGGCGTTTCACCCGCTGGGCATCGCCTCGCCGCTGTGGCGGGGCCTGCCGCTGGCCGAGCACGGCCTGGCGTGGATCCACCCGCCCGCGCCGCTGGCGCACCCGTTCGACGACGGCACGGCCGTCGTCGTGGAGCGAGATCGGTGGCCGCGACCGCCGACCAGCTTGGCGCGGATGCGCGGCCGCCTACCGGCGCCTGATGGGGACGTTCACCGCCGATTGGCGCAGCGTGCATCCACGAGATCCTCGGCCCGCTGCGCTTCCCGCGTCATCCGTTTTCGCTGGTCCGCTTCGGCCTGGCCGGCCCTGTGCCCGGCGCGGCGCTGGCCCGGCTGGCCTTCCGCGGCGAGCGGGCACGCGCCGTCTTTGGGGGCATGGCCGCGCATTCGATCATGCCGCTGGAATGGCCCGCCACGGCCGCCTTCGGGTTCATGCTCGGCATCCTGGCCCACGCGGTCGGCTGGCCCATCGTGGCCGGCGGCTCCCAGCGCTTCGCCGACGCGCTGGCCGTCCTACCTTCGCTCGCTGGGCGGCGAGATCGTGACCGGCCGTACGTCCGTTCGCTGGCCGATCTGCCCCCGCAGCCGCGCGACCCTCTTCGACGTGACCCCGCGCCAGCTCGATCGCCATCGCGGGCGAGCGGCTGCCGGCGGGCTATCGGCGCGGCTCAGTCGCTACCGCCACGGGCCGGGCGTCTGCAAGGTGGATTTCGCGCTCGACGGGCCGATCCCCTGGCGGGCGGCCGCGTGCCTGCGGGCGGGGACCGTTCACGTGGGCGGGACCCTGGACGAGATCGCGGCGGCCGAGCGCGCCGCCTGGCGGGGCGAGCATCCCGAACGCCCCTTCCTCATCCTGGGGCAGCAGAGCCTCTTCGACCCGGCCCGCGCGCCCGCGGGCAAGCACACGGTCTGGGCCTATTGCCACGTGCCCAACGGCTCGACCGTGGACATGACCGGCCGCATCGCCGCGCAGATCGAACGCTTCGCGCCCGGCTTCCGCGACTCGCATCCTCGCCAGCAGCACGCGCACCGCCGCCGAGATGGCCGCGTACAACCCGAACTACATCGGCGGCGACATCAACGGCGGCGTGCAGGACCTGCGCCAGCTCTTCACCCGGCCGGTGGCCAGCCTGAACCCCTACGCGACGCCGGCTCGGGGCATCTACCTCTGCTCCTCCTCCACCCCGCCCGGCGGCGGCGTACACGGCATGTGCGGCTACTTCGCCGCCCAGGCCGCGCTGAAATGAAGTGAATGAGCCAGGACGGCACGAGTCGGCCGAGGAAGCGCCTGAAACTGGAAGTCAGCGAAACGTTCCACGGTCTCAGGGCAGCGTGCACTGCCGACCAGATTTCAACCGGTCAGGATACACTACCGTTTTGGTTCTGATGAACGGCACATCGGGTCGCTCATGTGGTATACTTTTCCTTGAGTCAGATTACCCACCAATCTGACCCGGAACCACCGTATGCAAAAGGCTGACCCACTCATCCGCACGAAGCTACGCCTGCCCTTTACCCGGCCAGGGCTGGTTTCCGGCCACGGCTCCAGCAACAGATCGCTCAGGGGCTGCGCGGTCCACTTACGCTGATTACCGCCCCTGCTGGTTTTGGCAAGACCACTTTGGTGGCATCGTGTGTCGCTGGTTGTGGGATGCCCGTCGTCTGGCTGTCT
>CAVOWI010000021.1:0-669940 GCA_963700085.1 uncultured delta proteobacterium | reverse complement strand
CATGAACAACAAGACTCGCTTCAACCTGTTCTACGTGGCCCTCGCCTTCATGGGCGTGCTCCTGCTGCAGGGCCTCTGGGCGCGCTCCCAGGAAGTCGCCAACATCCCGTACAGCCAGTTCCAGGGGCTGGTGCGGGCTGGCGACGTCGAGAAGGTGATCATCGGCCCCGACCGCATCGAGGGCACCCTGAAGAAGCCGCTCGAGGGCAAGAGCAGGTTCGTCACCACCCGCGTCGACCCCGACATCTCGAAGGATCTCGACGCCGCCGGGGTCACCTACGCCGGGCGGCTGGAGAGCAACTTCCTGGGCATGCTCCTCTCCTGGATCCTGCCGGTGCTCTTCTTCTTCGGCGTCTGGATGTTCCTGGCCAAGCGCATGCAGGGCGGGCCCGGCGGCCCCGGCGGCGGCCTCATGGCCATCGGGAAGTCGAAGGCCAAGGTCTACGTCGAGACCGACACCAAGACCTCCTTCGCCGACGTGGCCGGCGTGGACGAGGCCAAGGCCGAGCTCGCCGAGGTGGTGGCCTTCCTGAAGGACCCGAAGAGCTACGGCCGGCTCGGAGCCCGCATGCCCAAGGGCGTCCTGCTGGTCGGGCCGCCGGGCACCGGCAAGACGCTGCTCGCCAAGGCGGTGGCCGGCGAGGCCAGCGTGCCCTTCTTCTCCATCTCCGGCTCCGAGTTCGTGGAGATGTTCGTGGGCGTGGGCGCGGCCCGGGTGCGCGACCTCTTCGAGCAGGCGCGCAAGAAGGCGCCCGCCATCATCTTCATCGACGAGCTGGACGCGCTGGGGCGCGCCCGCAACGCCATGGGCGGCATGGGCGGCGGCCACGACGAGAAGGAGCAGACGCTCAACCAGCTGCTGGTGGAGCTGGACGGCTTCGACGTCTCCACCGGCCTGGTGCTGCTGGCCGCCACCAACCGGCCCGAGGTGCTCGATCCGGCCCTGCTGCGCGCCGGCCGCTTCGACCGGCAGGTGCTGGTCGACCGGCCCGACCGGACCGGGCGCGTCCAGATCCTGGAGGTGCACGCCAAGAAGGTGACCCTGGACCCGGACGTGAAGCTGGAGCAGGTGGCGGCGCTGACGCCGGGCTTCACCGGCGCGGACCTGGCCAACCTCATCAACGAGGCGGCGCTGGCGGCCACCCGGCGCGGCCCGGAGGCGCTGGCCGTCTCCATGGCTGATTTCAACGTGGCCATCGAGCGGATCGTGGCCGGGCTGGAGCGGAAGAACCGGCTCCTCAACCCGAAGGAGCGGGAGATCGTCGCGCACCACGAGCTCGGGCACGCCCTGGTGGCATCGGCGCTGCCGGGCGCCGACCCGGTCCACAAGATCTCCATCATCCCGCGCGGCATCGGGGCGCTCGGCTACACCATCCAGCGCCCCACCGAGGACCGCTTCCTGATGACTCGCGACGAGCTCGCCAACAAGATGGCCGTGCTCATGGGCGGGCGGGCCGCCGAGCACCTGGTGTACGGGCACCTCTCGACCGGTGCGTCCGACGACATCTCGCGCGCCACCGAGATCGCCCGCTCGATGGTGGCCCGCTTCGGGATGGGCGGCCAGCTCGGGCCGGTGACGTACGAGACCGACCAGGGCGGCTACCTGGGCCAGATGGTCGGCCCGCAGCGCCGCTACGCCGAGGAGACGGCGCGGGAGATCGACATGGAGGTGCGCGACCTGGTGGAGGGCGCCTTCCAGCGGGCCCGCCTCCTGCTGGTCCAGAACCGCGACCTGCTCGTCGAGGGCGCCCGCCGGCTCCTCGAGAAGGAGACCCTCTCCGACGGCGAGCTCGCCGAGGTGCTCGGGAAGGTCGCGGGCGAGGCGCCGCGGGCCGCCTGATAGCCGGTGAAGGAGCGCGCTACTCCGGCCGGCGAGCACCCGGAACATCATGCGCGGTGCGTAGCGCCGACTCGATCGCCTCCAGCTGTTCCCGGATCCCGCCGAGGCGCGCGGCCAGCGCCCCGGTCTGAGACTCCGCGGGAACGGACTCCTCCCGCTTCGCCGCCTCGAGGTTGTTGATCACGATCGCGATGAACAGGTTGATGACCACGAAGACGGCGAGCACGACGAAGCTCACGTAGTAGATCCACGCCCAGGTGGTCGCCGCGAGCGACGTGTTCATGAGATCGACCCAGCCCTCGAGGGTCAGGATCTCGAACAGGGTGAGCCCGGCACGGGGCAGCGACCCCCAGTTCCCCGGATCGACGCCGGCGAAGAGGTGCACCCCGATGATCGCGTACACGTAGAGGATGAGGCCGAGGAGCACGACGACGTTGGCGAGCGAGGGGATCGACCGCAGCATCGTGGCCACGATGAGGCGCAGTTCGGGCAGGGCCGACACGACCCGGAGCGCGCGCAGCAGCCGCGCGAGACGGGCCACCGTGGCGAATGGCCCCGCCGCCGGGAGGAGCGAGAGGGCGACGATCGTGAAGTCGAAGACGTTCCAGCCGTCGAGGAAGAAGCGGTGGACCCGCGGGCCGAACGCAAGCAGGCGCACCGCGATCTCGACGACGAAGATCACCTGCACGGCGGCGTTGAGGGCGTTGAAGACGCCCCCGTGGCGCTCCCACAGCGCGGGAGAGGTCTCCACACCGATCAGGACGGCGTTTGCGACGATGACTGCGAGAGCCGCGTTCTGAAACCAGCGGCTCGACGCGACCTGGCGGCACAGATGGACCATGGCCCCAGCGTAGCGCAAAGGCCGGCGGCGCGGGCCCTGGAACACGGCGCTCTGCGCCCCGCGAGCGCTCGATCGGACTGCCTCCTCAACCACCGCCTCGCGCTCGCACGCTTCCAAGCCCACCGTCCACTCCCAGTACCTGTCCCGTGACCCAGGACTGTTCCGGGGCGAGGAACCATTCGATTGCCGAGGCCACGTCGCCGGGGGATCCGAGACGGCCGAGCGCGTGCATCGCGGTCGAGGCCTTCGCGGCCTGCGCGTTGCCCGTGATTCCGGCGGTGAGCGGGGTCTCCACGAGTCCCGGGGCGACGCAGTTCACCCGAAGACCGCGGCTGGCATAGGTCGCGGCGGCCGGAGGTCGAGACGAGACGACCTTCACCTTCCCTCGATTGGCAACCGAGCGGCGGCTCCGAGCGATGAGCCGCCTCGCGCATGACCCGGCCCGCCGCGTGCACGGTTGCGAACGCAGAGCCGAGATTCGTGGCGACGGTGGCATCGAATTCGTCTTGTGAAGTGAGGTGCGCGGGTTTGAGCAGCAGCGAGCCGACGCAGTTCGCGACCCCGTCGACCCGGCCAAAGCGCTCGACCGCCCTGTCCAGGCCGGCGTGGACCTCGGCGGCCCTGCGCGCGTCCAGAACGAGGGCAGACGGCGCCGATCTCCGCCGCGAGCGCCGAGCCGGGATCTCCGCCGGTGGCGCCGAGGACGACGATGCAACCTTCTTTCGCTCCATCTTGCGCTTCGAACATGACGGACCCTCGTCCAGGAAGCCGAAGGGGCCCGTTCGACCAGTCCGCGTGGAAATACGCCGGACCGGCCCCTAGATACCGGCCATGCTGGTGACCCTGACGCTGTCGCTTCTCCTCGCAGGAGGCCCCATGAGCGTTCACGACTTTCGGGTCAAGACCATCGACGGCGCCGAGGTCTCGCTTTCTCAGTACAAGGGAAAGGCCCTCCTCATCGTGAACACCGCCTCGGAATGCGGTTACACCCCCCAGTACAAGGGGCTCGAGGAGCTGTACCAGGCCTACAAGGGGCGTGGCCTCGAGGTGCTGGCGTTCCCCTCCAACGACTTTGGCGGCCAGGAGCCCGGCACCAACGCGGAGATCCGGAAGTTCTGCGAGCGCCGCTACAAGACGACCTTCCCGCTCTTCGCGAAGGTCCCGGTCAAGGGGCCCAAGGCCGATCCGCTCTACCGCTACCTCACGACCCTTCCCGTGAACGGGGGCGAGGTGACCTGGAACTTCAACAAGTTCCTCGTCGACCCGAAGGGCGCGGTGGTCGCGCACCTCGACTCGAGCATCGAGCCGACTTCCCCCGAGATGAGGAAGCGGATCGAGGAAATCCTTCCCGGGAAGTAGTTGATCCGCCACCGCGGGCCGAGATGATCCAGCGCGTCCGGTTCGAGCAGTGGATACCGGTTCCCCTGGACCGGGTGTTCCATTTCTTCTCGAACCCCACCAACCTGCCCCGGCTCATGCCACCGGAGCTGGCCGCCGAGATCAGGAGCATCGAAGGGGGATCGTCGGCCTCCGCGGGCGTGGGCACGCAGATCACCCTGTCCGTCCGGCTCCTGCCTCCGCTGCCGTTGCGGGCCTCCTGGGTGGCGCGCATCGTCGAGTTCGAGCCGGGCCGCCATTTCACGGACGTCCAGGTGAAGGGACCCTTCCGGCACTGGAGGCATCGTCACGAGTTCGAGTCCGCCCGGCGAGCCGGAGCGGACGGGACGTTCGTGCGCGACGACCTCGAGTACGACGTTGGCCTCGGGAGGCTCGGCGACGCCGTGGCGCGGTGGTTCGTGGCCGACCGTCTCCGCCACACGTTCCAGGAGCGCCAGCGGCGTCTCGAGGAACTGCTGCAGCACCCGTGACGGGCGCTCTCGGCCACCGGACGGTCACGGAGCGATCTCGACCAGGATCTCGTTGGTTCGCAGGAACCACGGCATGAACGGGGGGTCATACCGCGCCCAGACGGGTTCCCCCACCGCACGGAGACCCTCCTTCTCCATGGCGGCCCGCAGTTCGGCGAGCTTCTCGAGGTAGCGCTCCTCCGACCACGTCCCGGAATACCGGAGCGCGACCACGCGCCGCGCCGGGACCTCGCGAAACCGGATGGCCGGATCGAGCGGCTCGGGCAGGGTGTCCCGCGCGTACTCCGAGGGCATCATGAACTGGATCACCCAGGTGGATGGCCCGCGATCCAGCCTCTCCTGCTGTGAGACCGGCGCGGTCATGGCGATTCGCGCACCGTCCTGCTGGGCGACGGGCGCCGTCATGGCGATCTTCTTCTCCCCCCGGTTCTTGCCGAAGATGTAGCCGGCCAGCCGGCGGAAGCCGGCATTGCCAGCTTCCTCCCGGGAGCCTGACACCTCGGTTTCGGCCACGAGGTAGGGCGCGTACTCCCGTACCTCGATACCCTGGAGTACCTGGACCACGCGGTACTGGGGCTTCTCGATTGCCATGGCGGGCTCCGCGAGTGCACAGAGGGCGAGGAAGGTGGCGGGCGTCGTGAAGCGCTTCATCGATCGCTCTTGTCGCGGGGACCGCGCCCGCGCAAGCCCCAGCAGGGCGGCCCCCCGGGATTCACCCTTTGCCCTATGCGAGCGGCCAGACCACGAGGACGGCGAGATCCCAGGCGGCGTGGGTGAGAACCGCCGGCCAGAGCGACCGGCCAGCCACTCGCAACAGACCCCAGGTGAATCCACATCCGGCCGCGAGGGCGCCTAGCAGGAGCGACCCGGACGCGACGCTGGCGGCCCCGTAGAGAAGGGCCACGGCTGCCACATGAGCCAGGGCACGGCCATGCAGTCGAAAGCGGCCCGGCCCGACGTCCGCGTCGGCGAGTGGCCGGCCTCGCCAGACCACCTCCTCGCAGAACGAGACCACGACCACCAGCGCGCCAAGCGCGAGAGGACGGTACCCGGCCGAGTTCAGCACGCCGTAGAGGCCGCGGGTCGCACCGGGCAGCGCGGGAAAGAGCGGGACGAGCACTCGATGGAGACCGTACGTCGCTCCGACCATGGCAACGCCACCTGCCGCGCCAAGCGCCAGGGCCCCGGCGCGGGGCCGAAGGAGCCGCCGCGTGCCGGGATCGCCCAGGACGAGCCTCGCCGCCGCCAGCGACGCGAGGACGGCAAGCGGGGTCCAGCTTCCGGCGAATCCTACCCATGCGAAGCCCAGCAGCCAGCAGGCGACGGCGATGGGCAGGTCCAGGCGGGGTGACATGCGCAGGTGGACTGTAGCAAGGTGTGGGGTGCCATGCCGGAACGGGTCCTTCTCACTGGCGCCACGGGCTTCATCGGCCAGCACCTGCACGCCCCGCTCGTACAGGCCGGCCATTCCGTCCGCTGCCTCACACGAAGGCCCGAGGAGGCCCGGTCCCGTTGGCCCGACCGCGACTGGGTCGGCGGCGACGTCGGCGAACCAAAGTCCCTGGTGCGCGCGATGGAGGGCTGCGGGACCGCGTATTACCTCGTCCACGGCATGGCCTCGGCGAGTCCTGGCTGGGCCGACGACGAGCTTCGCTGGGCGGAAGACTTCGCCGACGCAGCCGGCGAGGCCGGCGTCCGGCGGGTGGTCTACCTCGGTGGCGTGGCGCCTCGCGGCGAGCCCTCCGAGCACCTGCGTTCGCGGCTCGATACTGGCGAGGTTCTCCGCGGCGGCCCGGTGCCGTGCCTGGAGTTGCGTGCCGGGATGATCATCGGGGCCGGCAGCGCGTCCTGGACCATCGTGCGCGACCTCGCGGCACGGCTGCCCGCCATGGTCCTGCCGGCGTGGCTCGCCTATCGAAGCGAGCCGGTGGCAGTCGACGACGTCGTGGCCGCGCTGGTTGCGGGGTTGCGGATCGAGCTTCCCGGAAGCACCTGGTGGGACATCCCGGGCCCTGAGCCCCTCTCCGGAAAGGAGATCCTCCTGCGGGTCGCCGCGGTGATGGGGCGAAGACCCATCCTCCTGGAGGTCCCGCTCGTCACCCCGCGCCTTTCGTCCCACTGGATCCGGCTGGTGACGCGCGCCGACTACAAGCTCGCCCGGGAACTCGTCGAGGGGTTGACGAGCGACCTGCTGGCGACCCGACCGGGCTACTGGACTGCTGCGGGCCTTCCGCCGCCCATGGCGATCGAGGAGGCAGCCCGCCGAGCGCTGGCCGCGGAGGCCGGGACGCTACCGTTCCGCGGACGGCTCGCCGAAGCCGTCGCCGGACTTCTCACTCCGGCCGCCCGACCGGGCCCTCCCGCACGAAGATGATCGGAGTCCGCCGGACCGGATCATGCCCAGAGGCAAGGGCCGCGGCGCTCGAGCCCTTGGGCGGTTAATCATGGGAATGCTCACGTGCCGCTTCGGTGGCGTGGTCCAGCTCGCCGCGCTCGCCCTCTCCCTCCTGCCCGCCTGCGCGACTGCGCCCATGAAGACCGCCGACCACGTCGACATCCCCCGCTTCATGGGCGACTGGTACGTCCTCGCCCATATCCCGGCCCCGGCCGAGAAGGAGGCCTGGAACGCGGTCGAGTCCTACCGCCTGAAGGAGGGGACGACGGACGTCGTGGAGACGACCTTCACCTTCCGTCAGGGCGGCTTCGACGGACCCCTGGAGATCCTGCGCCCCACCGGCTACGTGAACGCCGGAAGCGGCGCTGAGTGGGGGATGAAGTTCTACTGGTGGCAAGGGCCGTTCCGGCTCGAGTACCTCGTGGTCCACGTGGACCCCGAGTACCGGGAGACTGTCATCGGTCGCAGCGCCCGGGACTACGTGTGGGTGATGGCGCGGACCCCCACGGTGACGGAATCCGACTGGGCCCGACTCACGGGAATCGTGAAGGACGCCGGCTATGACCTGGCGAAGCTCCGCAAGGTACCTCAGCGCTGGGGGGAGAGGCCCGACGTCTCCTCCGCGGAGCGGTACTCCTCTTCGCGGTAGCGAGAAGGCGAACAAGGGCGGCTTGGTCCAGGGGAACCTCGGTCCCTTGGAGGAATCGTCGATGGTTCGCGGGCAGACGGAGCTCTTGCGACCGACACGAGCTTCACTTATAGTCACGTGACGCTCAGCCGATCGGGATGCGCTCCTTGTTCGCCGCGAGCCACTGGGAGAAGGTCTGGAGCTTCGGGTTGAGCGAACGGGAGAGCGCGAGGTCGCGGTTCCCGCAGTACAGGCTCTCGAAGTCGGCCTTGAACTGGAACATGTTCCCCAGGTCGTCGGCGCCGGGGAACCCGAACGATCGAAACACGTCGGGGGGCACTGCGTTGTAGGCGACCTCCTGTCCCAGCGCCTTCGAGAGCGCTGCCGCCATCTGTGCGCCGGTCAGGTGCTCGCCGGCGACGCCCACGGTCTTGCCGATGAACTCGGCCTCGCGCCGGAAGAGGCCGTAGGCGCATCCGCCGATGTCCCCTGCCGCGATCCCGGGAAGCTTCTTGTTCCCCATGGGCAGGGTGAACGCCAGCTTGCCGTCGGGACCCTTCTTCGGCCCCATCCCGAAGTAGATGAGGTTGTCCCAGTAGAAGGACGTCAAGAGGAAGGTCGTCGGCAGGCCGAGCTCGGTGAAGTACGGATTGGCCTCTGCCTTGGCGTCGAAGTGCGGCACCTTGTACTTCCCTTGCAGGGTCGGCATCCGTCCGTCGGAGAGCGGCACCGAGAGGCGCGTGTCCTCGAACGTCGACCAGATGACGTGCTTCACCCCCGCGTCCTTCGCGGCCACGGCCATGTTGCGGGCCTGGGCCTTCTCGCGGTCCGGCGAGAAGTGATCCCAGAAGAAGGTGACGCAGTACGCGGCATGCGCGCCGCGAAACGCCTTCTTCAGGCTCTCGACGTCGTCGACGTTCGCGGCCACGACCTCGGCGCCCTTCCCCGCGAGCTCCCGGGCCTTGTCGGACTTCGGGTCTCGCGTCAGGGCGCGGGCGGCGAAGCCTCCGCCCGGATCGGCGAGAATCGCCCTGACCAGTCCGCCCCCCTGGGCGCCTGTCGCTCCGGCCACCGCAATGATCCTCTTCTCCATTGGGTTCTTCCTCCTTGGGTCGTGATCGATGATTGACGGAACTGGTCAGCGAACACCGGCACGGAGGTCCTCGGGCGCGAGCGGCTCCGGTACCCGGTTCTTCACGGGCTGGATCGTCTTCAGGTAGGCGTACATCGCCTTCAGGTCCTCGTCGGTCAGGCTCCGGTACATGGGCCACGGCATCGGCGGAAGGAGCGGCCGCCCCTTGCCCATGATCTTCCCCTTCCGGATGGAGTCGATGAAGTTCTGCTCGGTCCACTTCCCGATCCCCGTCTCGGGATCGGGCGTGAGGTTCCGCGTGAAGGACACGCCCCAGGGTCCGGACCAGGCCGTCATGGTCACGGAGGCCACGATCGCCCACGGCCCATCGGCGAGCTTCGGGGGAAGCGGCAGCGGCATCCCCTCCGGGTGGCCGGAAAGCATGCGGGTCATGTCGGGCTCGGGGCCTTCCTTCCCCATCTTCCACGGGGTGTGGCAGTCGTTGCAGGCCATGGTCTGCACGAGGTACGCGCCGCGTGCGACCCTGTCAGGCGGCCTGGACGGCTCGGCCGCGGATGCCACCGCGCCAAGGAAGGAGAGGACGACGAGACCACCCAGGACGTGCTTCATCGGACTGGCGTTCATGGCTTCTCCTCTGAATGTGCGGTCACTCGAACGTCGCTTCCCATGCCGGAGATCCACCTCCGGATCAGGTCGAGGCCTTCCGCGTCCACCACCTTGGTGCCGAGCGGAGGCATCTGCCGCATGGGATTGCGCGACGCCATGCGGAAGACGACGGTGCTTCTGGCCGGATCCCCCGGCTCGATCCGGAAAGCCCCACCCGGCGCGTCGCCTGGGATCTGGAACTTGCCCTTTTGATGCACGGCCGTCGTGCCGACAGGCCCCTGCGACTCGTCGGCCGAGGCCGGCTGGCGAAGCAGCATCCCGATCGAGGCCAGCGAGGTGGACCGGTCGTGGCAGGAGCCGCAGTTCGCGTGCAGGTAGCCCAGCGCCGAGCGCTCCACCGGGCTCTTCGCGGCGATCCGCGGCGGGTGCGAGACCCAGTCCCTCGGCTGGGAGGCGATGCGCTTCCGCTCGATGAGGGTCGTGAGATCCACCATGTCGGGCGTCACGGCCTCCGCGTGCGGCGCCCCGGGATCGCGATCCCGCGAGAGTTGCAACGCGCTGAACCCCAGCACCTGGCTGCGCTGGCCCTCGTGGCACGACGCGCAATCGGCGATCCCTGGGATGTCGTGGCGCTTGCCCGGGACGATCTCCGCGTGGTTGCGGATCCCCTCGTCGGGCGCCCGGATGGCGTCGGTCTCGTCGTCGTTCCAGACGTACGTCGCGAGGCGCCACTCCTGCTCGGAGACCTTCTCCATGTAGCGCGTCTCGACCCGGCGGCCGAACACGAACTCCTTCCAGACCTTCGTGCCTACCGGGAAGTCCCAGAGATCGGGATCGGATGCGTCGATGGCCTTCCCGGCTGGCAGGAAGATCCACCGGCTCTTGACCGCGCCGTCGGACCAGAGCGGGTACTGGGGGGAGTAGTGGAGGTTTCGCGCGTCGACCCGGTGCGACGCGAGGTCGGAGTACAGGCCGGTGTCCGCGAGATGAACGGGGGGCGAGGCTGGATCGGCGTGGGCCACGGGCGGTCCGAGCAAGGCGATCGCGATGGCCACGATCCCCCCACGCGATCCCTGCCAGGTCCCCCTCTCCATGGCCGGCCTCCCGTTCGCCAAACCCCTCTTGTCTCGAGGCTTGAGGAACGCTGGAGTCTATCTTGATCTTGATCAAGTTTCGAGCGCCTCGCCCAACTTGGGTTCACCCGAAATGGTGGCGGAATGGGGGCGCCACACTACGGGCGGGGCACCGGGTCCATCTCGTCGCGCAGGGGGATCTGTCGATACCGGCCCGGTTCGGCCTCGTTCAGCTTGTCGACGATGACGTCCACGTTTCCCAGGTCGACGCTCGTCTTGACGCCGCTTCGCGTGTCTTCCACCGTCCGGTATCCGCGGAGGACCTCGTCGAAGTCGTCGTGGCTGCGGGAAGTCGTGTTCTGGTTCTTCTCCCAGTCCTGGTGCTGGCGCTCGTAGGCTTTCGTCACCTCTCGATGCGCCTGCTGCTGGCGCTCGAACCCCTCGACCTGCTGTCGATGAGCCTGCTGCTGCGCCTGGAATCTCTGGTTCTGCGCGTTCAAGGCCTGCTGGGTCTTCTGGTTGATGACCTGGGCGTTCTCCTTCAGCGAGAAGACCATCGACCGCATCGCGGGCAGGTCGCGCTCGAACGTGGCGTCCGGGGCCCGCATGATGACCCCCAACATCACCCATGCTCCCTGTCCGACCGGGTCCGTCTCGAGGTACGCCTCCGCCCGGTAGTGCCTGACGCGCCCGTCGGCGCCCTTCTCGGACAGGCCATAGGAGACCATCGCTGCCTTGCCGCCTGCGAGGTTCGGGCGCATCTCCTGGCGAAGAGCTGGCTTGTCGATCTGGAAGGGGCGTCCGCCTTGGCGCGCCGCCATCTCGCTCAACTGTGGCGCGAGGTTCTTGATGGCGTCCAGCGGCCCGGTGAAGGGTGCCACCAGCATGTCGAGCCGGGGAGGCGGCGAGCCGAGTTGCCGCGCACTGGCCACCATCTGCCGGTAGTTCTGGACCGCCAGCGAATCGGGGGTGTTCACGCTCCAGGTGAGTCCCATTGCAACGGACTGATCAGCCGGACCTTGCACCAGCACCGGACCGGCACACGATTGGGCGCTGGTGTGCCAACCGTCGGCGATGCCCATGACCCCGGATCCGTCGGGAAACCTATAGGGCTTCAGCGGGACCGCGCCTGCCGGCGACAGGTCCCCTTCCGCGCTCGGGGCGTTTGGCCCGGCGCCATCGCCTGGTGAAACCTCGAGTAGCTGAGCCCATTCGCTTCGGGGCGCGTCGGCACTGGCATACACCACCACGACATAGGCGCCGCCCGGACCGATCCGACAGGAGATGATGCCCTGGACCGGCCGCCCCTGGAATCCCGCCTTGAACCCGGCTCCGCCGGACAGATGATCCTGGGTGTCCTCGTACGCCCCGCGCAACTGGGGCTTCGAGCCGAAGTACCGTTCCAGATCCGCCAGCGTCGATCGCAAGGCCTCACGAACCGTCTTGGCCTTTGGCAGGCGCTTGGACAAAGCCTTGCCCGAGCCGACGGTTCTGACGACGGCATACCCGGACGGAGCTTCGCCGGTCTGTCCTGCGGGACAGGCCGCCAGCGGAAGCGCGAGCGCCGCCACGAATGCGACGCCGACTCGGAGCTGGAGGAACGACGTCAACCCGAGAGCCTTCGACATGGGTGCTCCCCGCTTCACGCCCCCACCTGGCAAGTCAGGTGGTAGAAGACGAAACGATAGTGCAGCGATCCTTCCCCGGAAAGTGGTCCCATCCGGGGCTGATGATCGGCCGCTCCTCCTGGCCCATCGGTCCGGTGAACCCAACTGGGAGATGAACAGGTTCGTGACCCACTCCCCTCGGTGGTGCGGTCTGCTACCCTCGAACCGTCGTCCAGATCGAGCGACATGAGTGGGCGGTGCAGGCCACGACCGGATGGACCGTCGAGTTCTTTCGGAGAGGGAGGTGGCGAATGCGCGTCACCGACACGATTGCCCCGACGTACCAGCGGCTCAGGCCGCTGAAGCAACTGATCACGCCGACCTTCCCTGTTTACCGCGACCTCGCGGACGCGCTGGTCGCGTCCGAGGCTCACCCGGACCCGCGAGTGGCGCACGTCCTTGCCACGTGCGCCGGTTACGCCTACTCCGACGAGTCCACCGTGGCCACGATGATGGCCCGCCTCGGCCTGGAGGAGAACCGCTGCCTGCGCCTCACGGAGGTCGTCGACGCGATGTTCATCTGCTCGACCACCTTCGTCGTCCAGAGCCGGTGCGGCAGTGTTGTCGTCGTCTGCTACCGCGGCACGGAGCTTGGCAACTTCATCAACTGGCTCACCGACGCCGACGTGCATCCGCAGAAGGTGAACTTCGCGCTGCCGGGCGGCGCCGGGGGGCACGAAGTCCACGCCGGGTTCTACCGGAACGTCCGTGCCACCCGGTACGAGGTGATCGCGGCGCTGGAGCGAGCACTGGCGGGCCAATCCATCGTCGCCGGGGCCCCCGCTCCCGAAGGCCCGCTGAAGGCTCTCTTCGTCACCGGGCACAGCCTGGGAGCCGCCATGGCGGCCATGCTCGGGGTCATGCTCGTCACGGAACCTGCCTACGCGCCGTTGCTGGCGAAGCTACGCGCCGTCTACACCTTCGGCCAGCCGATGATCGCCGCCCCCGATCTCGCCGCCGCCTGCGCGAGCGAGCCATTCCTCGGCACCCGCCTGATCCGCTACGTCTACGGCGAGGACCTGGTCGCCTCGCTTCCGCCCGTCGTCTCCGGCGACTTCGCCCACTTCGGCCAGGAGTACCAGTGGACGAATGGGCAAGACGCTGCCTGGCGCAGGAACGTGAAGCCGATCCGCCAGCTCCAGAGCTCGCTGTTCCTGGCGATGGCGGGGCTGGGGTTCATCGCGCACAAGCTGCGGCGGTTCGAGAACCTCGCCTTCGCCCGCGCCATCGACGATCACGCCCCGCAGAACTACATCGCGGCGCTCACTCCTGCTCACGTGCGGAGCGAGTTTGGCGACTGAGCGTTGAGTGAAGCGGTCGCCCTTCGAGGTCACCTTCCACTCAGTTCGGCAGGATCCGGACCAGCAGGATGACCCCGTCACCACCACGGTGTCCGGCCCGGCGGCGGAGTGCGGGACCTTGAAATGGCTTCTACGCGCCGAAGAGGGCGTGCGGCCTCACGCCGAAGCCGGCGTGGAAGAGCACCGCCACCAGGACCACGTACGCCACCAGCCCGAGGAGGATGAGGAGCTGCGCCGGGGAGGTCCGCTGGATCTCCTGCCGCGCCCCCACCTCGCAGACCTCGCCGGGGCAGTACTCCGGCTTCTCCCGGGCGACGAGCGCGTAGAGCTTGCAGCCGAGGCAGATGCCGAAGGCCGTCTCGAAGAAGAGGAACACCAGGCAGAGGAGGCAGATGATCCCGGAGATCGGGCTGAAGGTGTTGAGCACGTTCACCAGGATGAACATCACCGAGGCCAGTGCCACGCCGATGATCCAGGCGAACTTCTTCTGGCGGGCCCCGACGTACTCGGGCACCTGGTTGCGGA
Source organism: uncultured delta proteobacterium (assembly GCA_963700085.1). GTDB lineage: Bacteria > Myxococcota > Myxococcia > Myxococcales > Anaeromyxobacteraceae > CAIOAK01. Next base: position 656,103 of record CAVOWI010000021.1, on the reverse strand, counting down.
CGATGAGCCGCCCCAGGATCAGCGTGGGGGCGTACCGCGGGCTCACGAGGACACGGATGAGCATGTCGGGCAGGAAGATGGCGATGGCGTACTTCAGGAGGACGAAGCTTCCCCGGAGGACGGCCGCCGCGATGGCCGCGAACATGAGGACGAAGAGGATCCCGGCGGCCGCCCGGATCTCCCGCTCGTTCAGCACGGGGATGCGATAGCCCTCGACGTCCTCACCGAACTTCACGATTCCGCCCATGTTCCGCTCCCTCCGGCTTTCGCCGCGCGTGTTGTCGGCAGGCTATCTCGGGTCCGAGCCGGCCCCGTCAGCCGCCCGGGGCACTGCCCGGAGAAGTCTTCTGCCGGAGCAGCATGGCCCGGAACTCCTCGGCGGGAACGGGCTTGCCGAAATGGTACCCCTGGGCCCTGTCGCATCCCTTTTCCAGAAGGTACTCGAGCTGATCCGGTCGCTCCACGCCCTCCGCCAGGACCTCCATGTTCATGGCGTGCGCCATCACGATGATCGCGTTGACGATGGCCCGGTCCTGCGGATCGTCCATCATGTCCTTGATGAAGGCTCGGTCGATCTTGAGCGTTTGGATGGGGAACCGCTTGAGGTAGGCCAGCGACGAGTAGCCGGTGCCGAAGTCGTCGATCGCCACTCGCATGCCCTCGGCCCGGAGGCCCTGCAGGATGTGGAGGGTCTTCTGGAAGTCATGCATGGCGACGGACTCGGTGATCTCGATCTCGACGAGGCGGGGGTCGAGCCCCGCCTCTCGGACGAGGCCGGACACCTTGGACGCCAGCGCGAGGTTCTGGAAGTCCCTCCCCGAGAGGTTCACCGCGACGGCGAGGGAGGGCAGTCCCTCGACCTGCCAGGCCTTGACCTGCCGGCACGCTTCCCGGACCACCTGCTCCGTGATGGCGACGATCATCCCCGTCTCCTCGGCCAGGGGGATGAACTCCATGGGAGGGACGAGGCCCGTCTCCGGGTGCACCATGCGGACGAGCGCCTCCGCGCCGACGATCCGCCTGGTCCAGAGGTCCACCGCCGGCTGGTAGTGAACGACGAACCGTCGCTTCTCGACGGCCTCCGCCAGCTCGGATTCCATCCCGATGCGCCTGGAGACGTTCTTGCTCATCTCCTGCGAGAACGTCTGGACCTGGTTGCGCCCCATTCGACGCGCCTTGGAGAGGGCGACGTCGGCTTGCTTGAGCAGGGAGGACACGGTGTCCTTCCCGTCCTGCCCCACGAGGGTGACCCCCGCGCACGCGGTCAAGTGAACGCTCATCTTGTCCACCGAGATCCCCTGCGAGAGGAGATCCAGGATGCGCTGCACCACCATGGTCGTCGAGTACTTGCTCTCCAGGCTGGTGAGAAGGAGGCCGAATTCGTTGGGCGAGATGCGGGCGACCATGTCGGTCTCCCGCAAGCTCCCCGAGAGGGCACCTGCGAAGCTCCGCAGGATGCGGCCGCCGACGTTCTCGCCGTACTCGTTGACGAACTCCCGGAAGAGGTCGAAGCGAAGGATCGCCACGGCGAACCGCTCCTGGTAGCGGCGTGATCGAGCGAGTTCCTCCTCGAGGCGTTGCACGAATCGAGCCCGGTTGGGAAGTCCGGTCAGCGGGTCATTGAATACGAGAGGGGCGACACGCCCTTCCCGTTGCCTTCGCCGTGTGATGTCCCGCAGGAAGACGACGACCTCGGAGTCGCCGCTCCTGATGAAGCGGGCCTCCAGGTGACGAACCCTCCGGACCTCGGGAAGCTGGAATTCGGCCGGGTGCAGCCCACCTGTCGCGAGGGCCCGCTCCACCTGCTCCAGGACCTTTCCGGCGACCTCCGTTGGCACGACGTCGGACAGCTTCTTCCCGAGGTGCCTCTCGTATCGCGAACGGCGAACCCTGCTCTGCGCCATCCTGGCCTCGCGGATGACGCCGTCGCGTGAAACTCGAAGGACGAGATTGGGGATGGCCTGCAGGAGGGCCCGGTTGCTCCCCCCGGCCAGGTACACCTCGTCGAAGGCCATCCCGGCACGGATGAGGTGGCCGACGCGGAAGCCGAGAATGCTCCCGTGGACCGGCTTCGTGGCGAAGTCCGTTGCCCCGACCTCGAACGCGCGGCGGATCGACTCCACGTCGTCGAGACTGGTCATCATGAGAATCGGCGTGTGCCCGCCTGCGGGCAGCGCGCGGATGGCGGCGCAGGCCGCGAAGCCGTCCATCTCGGGCATCACGGCGTCCATCAGGACGAGGCTCGGTCTGAGCCGCTCGAAGGCTTCAACGCCCTCTCGGCCGTTCGCAGCCTCCTCCACGTCGAAACCGGCCTTCTCGAGGGACTCCCTGGCCATGAGGCGGGGAACCTTGTCATCGTCCACCACGAGGACGAGCGCGCGGTCCCCCGGGTCGCGGGTAGGGTTCACCTCGTGGTCGTCCTGTAGGCGCATGGTGGACCGGGGCCCGCGGCTAGCCTTCCATCGATGGTGGGTGAAGCCTATCGCAGTTGCTTCCCGCCTCGCACGACGCGAGGCGTCGGCCTATGAGGGTCACCCTCGCACCGGCCCCAGGTAGCGATCCATCCAGTCGAGGACTTCCTTCGTGAGGAGCTCGTTCGGAGGCACGTGCCCCGCCTCGAAGACGACGTGGCGCTTGCTCCCGACGGGCGTGCCGAGAAGCTGGAAAAGCGGCAGCTGCGTGAGCTGCCGAACGTGAGGCGCGAAGTGGAAGGGGTCTGCCTCGGGCATGATCTGCTGCAGGCCGAACCCGCCGCCCACCAGGATTTCCGCCTTGATGCGGTCGTCGACGGCCACGAGCAGCGGCGCGAGTTCCGCGCCCCAGCTCACGCCGTAAAGGACGATCTGGCTCGCGTCGAGGTCCGGCCGCGAGGCGACGTAGTCGATGGACCTGCCCACGTCCTTCGCCCACATGATGACGTGGTCCCGGTAGAAGGCCGTCGGGGCCGGATAGTCGGATCGCAAGGCGTCCCCGCTCTTCACCACTGGCGGCTCGCGGCGGGTCCCGGCGGACCTTCCTTCCAGGCGTAGATTGCCGGCAGCACGAGGAGCGTGAGCGCGGTCGAGGTGACGAGTCCTCCCATCACCACGACCGCGAGCGGCTTCTGGATGTCGGCGCCCGAGCCAGTGGCGTAGAGCATCGGCAGGTGGCCGATGAAGCTCGTGAGCGCGGTCATGAGAAGGGGCCGGAACCGGAGCGCGGAGCCCTCCCTCACCGCCTGCTCGACCCCCTTCCCTTCCCTCCGGAGCTGGCGGAAGAAGGCCACGAGCACGACGCCGTTCTGCACCGCCACGCCAAGCAGGACGATGAACGCCACCGCGGCCGACACGGAGAGTGGCATCCGGAACGCCACGACGGCAACCACGCCGCCCACGAGCGCGAACGGCAGGTTGAGGAGCACGAGGAGCGCATCCCCGATGGTCCCGAGCGCCAGGTAGAGGAGCAGCAGCACCAGCAGGAGCGCGACGGGCACCACCACGGCGAGTTGCCGCATGGCGCGCTGCTGGTTCTCGAACTGGCCTCCCAGCTCCAGGTAGTAGCCCGCCGGCAGCTCCTTCACGATGGGCTCGAGCCGCTCGCGGGAGTCCTCGACGAACCCGCCCAGGTCGCGTCCGCGGACGTTGGCCTCCACGACCACCCGTCGCGTCCCGTTCTCCCGGCTCACCTGGGCCGGCGCCTCCACGAGCTTCACGGCGGCAAGCTCGCCGAGAGGGACTCGCTGCCCGCCGGGCGCTCGCACGAGAAGTCTCCCGATGTCCTGGATGTCTCGCCGGTTCTCCTCGGGGAACCGCACCGCCACCGCGAACCGTCGCTGCCCCTCGATGAGGGTGGTGGCCACGCGGCCGGCGATGGCCGTCTCGATGGTCTCGTTGATGTCCCCGACTCCGATGCCGTGACGGGCGGCCGCCTCCCGGTCGATGACCAGGTCGTACTGGTTCATCCCCGAGATCTGCTCCACCTTGACGTCGGCTGCGCCTCGAACGCCGGACAGCGCCGCGCCGATCCGGTCGGCGAACCCCTTCAGCGTGGGCAGGTCCTGGCCGAAGACCTTCACGGCCAGATCGCTCTTCACGCCGGAGATGAGCTCGTTCACCCGCAGCGCGATGGGCTGGGAGAACGAGTACCGGAGCCCGGGGAGCTGGACCAGCTCGCGCTGCATGGCGTCGGCCAGCTCGGCCTTCGATCGCCCCGACTTCCAGGCCCGGCGCGGCTTCAGCATGACGAAGACGTCGGTCTGCTCGGGCCCCATGGGGTCTTCCGAGATCTCGGCGCGCCCGGTCTTGGAGACAACCGTCTCCACCTCCTGGAACTCGAGGAGCGTCTTCTCGATGTGGTCGGCCACCTTGACGGAGCCGGCGATGGAGGCGTTCGGCAACCGGACGACGTTGATGGCGATCGAGCCCTCGTCGAGGGGGGGCATGAACTCGGTGCCGACGAACGGCGTCAGGGCGCCGGCGGCGGCGAGCAGCCCAAGCGAGGTCAGGAGCGCCCGCCTCGGATGGGCCAGGAAGTGGTCGAGGAGGCGCACGTAGCCGGCGTTCATCCGGCGAATGAATCGAAACTCCCGCTCCGGCGACCGGGGCAGGACCGCGTCGGAGAGGACCGGGATCACCGTGAACGCGACCACGAGCGACACGAGAAGCGCAATGAGCACGGTGCTCGCGAGCGGAGCGAACATCTTTCCCTCCACGCCCTGAAGCGAGTAGAGAGGCACCAGGATGACGGCGATGACGAGGACCGAGAAGCTGACCGGCCTTGCCACCTCGGCGACGGCGCGGGCCACGGTTCCCCTGTGATCGGTGACGTTCGATGACTCGGCAAGGTGGCGTCGGGCGTTCTCGACCACGACGATGGATGCGTCCACCACCATGCCCACCGAGAAGGCGAGACCGCCCAGGCTCATCAGATTCGACGTGAGGCCGAGCCGCCCCATGACGATGAAGCTCACCAGGAACGTGAAGGGGAGCGAGAAGAGAACGACGAGCGCCGTGCGCATCTCCGCCACGAACAGGAACAGCACCAGGATCACGAACAAGCCGCCTTCGAGGAGCGCGTCGGTGACGGTCTTGATGCTCGCCTCGATGAGCGTGGTCCGGTCGTAGAACACGGCAACCCGGGCACCGGCGGGAAGGACTCCCTGGGCCTTTCCGATGGCCTCCTTGACCCGGTTGACCACGTCCTTCGAGTTCTCGCCCTTCAGCATGATCACCATGCCGGCGACCGTTTCCCCCTTTCCGTCGCGAGTCACCGCTCCCTGGCGAGGCTCTGCGCCGATGACGACGTCGGCGATGTCGCGCACGTAGACGGGCGCACCGTCGCGGGCCTTCAGGACAACGCGCTCGATGTCGGGAATGTCCCGCAGGAGCCCGACGCCTCGCAGGTAGGTCTGCTCCCACCCGCTCACGAGCACGCCGCCGCCGGCATTGCCGTTGGACCGCTCCAGCGCGTCCGTGACCTCCCGGATGGAGAGGCCGTACTTCACGAGCCGATCGGGGTGGACGAGCACCTGGTACTGCTTCACCTCCCCGCCGAAGCTGTTCACCTCGTTCACGCCCGCCACGGGCTTGAGCAGCGGCGCCACGATCCAGTCCTGGAGCGTTCGCAGCTCCATCGGGGAGTGGCGCTCGCTCTCCAGCGTGTACTGGAAGATCTCGCCGAGGCCGGTGCTGATCGGGCCAAGCTCTGGCGCCACGCCTGGAGGGAGCGCCTCCCGCGCCGCCGCCAGCCGCTCGAACACGACCTGGCGCGTCCACCAGGTGTCGGCGCCATCCTCGAACACCACCACCACCTGGGAGAGGCCGGCCTTCGAGAGCGACCGGACCTGCCGGACGCGGGGCAGGCCGCGCATCGCCTGCTCGATGGGAAAGCTGACCCGCTCCTCGACGTCGACCGCGGCGAGGCCGGGCGCCTTGGCGAGCACCATCACCTGGGTGTTCGTCACGTCCGGGAAGGCGTCGATCGGGAGGCTGCGCCAGGCGGCGACGCCGCTCGCCGTCAGGAGCACGGTGGCGAGGAGGACGAGGAGCCGGTTGTCGAGCAGCCAGGAGATGGGCTTCATGGCGCGCTCGCTAGTCGGCACATCCAGCGCCCATCTTCGAGCGCAGGACGTCCGACTTGAGAAGGAAGCAACCTTCGGTGGCCACGGTCTCGCCGTCGGTGAGCCCCTTCGTGACCTCCACCTGGTCGCCGGACGTTCTCCCGGTCTCGACGGGACGGCGAACCCAGTAGTCGCCGTGGTGTCGCACGAAGACGAAGGAGCGTCCGTCGTCGGCGAGAAGGGCCGCCCTGGGGACGACGAGCGCGTCGGTCCCCGATGGCAGGTACAGCGCCACGTTCACGAACATGCCGGCGCGGAGCCTTCCCTTCGGGTTTGGAACTCCCACGCGGACCTTGAGCGTCCGGGTCTTCTCGTCCATGGACGGCGCCACGAAGTCCACGGTCGCCGGGAACGCCTCTCCCGGGAACGCCTTCGCCGTCACCGTGGCGCGCATGTCGCCGTGGTGCTCGTGGGCGAGCACCTGCCCCACCTGCCCCTCGTAGACGTCGGCCCATACCCAGAGGTGCGACAGGTCGCCGATGGTGAAGATGTTCTGGTCCGGCCGCGCCGCCTCGCCGGGCACGGCGTGCATGTCGAGGATGGTCCCGGCCGCCGGTGACCGGATGACGAGCCGCCCCTGTGCCGCGGACGGCCCCGCCTTTCCGAGCCCCTCGATCTCCGCAAGGCCGAGCCCCAGGCGGCGCAGCTTGTCGGCCGCAGCCTGCGCCCTGATCCCCGCGGACTCGGACTCCTGCCGGGCGGCGAGGTACTCCTTCTCCGACGAGATGCCCTCCTCGCGCAGCGCCGCCTGCCGGTCGAGCGCCTTGCGCGCGAGTCGCAGCGTCGCCTCCGCCTCGAGGTAGCTGCTCTCGGCCTCGCCGAGGCCCGCGCTCTCCAGCTCGAGCAATGGCTGTCCGGCCGCCACCCTCTCGCCGAGTGCCACGAGCACCTTCCGGATCACGCCCTCGGCACGGGGGGAGAGGTGGGTGACCTGGCGTTCGGCGAAACGAACCTCACCCGTGAGCGGCACGGGAGTCGCGAGCGGGCGTCGCTCCACCTTGGCCGTCTTCACGAGTCCGTCCTGCAGGAGCTTCTCCGGAACCCGGACGACGCCCACCTGGTAGCGGCACTCCTCGCACTCGTGGGTCTTCCTGGCGTGCTCGCACGTGTCGGCGAAGAGTTCCTCCACCGGTCGGTCGAGGTCCGACACCTTGGCGACCTCGTGCCGTTCGTGACCGGGCACGTCACCGGTCTTCGGAGGCGGGGGGGCCGGCGCAGGGCGGCATGCCGCGAGGACGGCCAGGACGGCGGGCAGAAAGAGGCGGTTCATCGGAGGTCTCCTCCGGCGAGAATGGTGAGCGTTCCGCATTCCAGTTGCTGGTCGAGCTCCGCTGCGAGCAGCTCGCGTCGCACCTCCAGCAGTGAGCGGCGCGAGTCGAGGGTCTCGAACAGGGGCGACTCCCCGAGCTGGTACGAACGCTCCATCTTGGAGGCCGCCACCTCGGCCCTGGGGACGACCTCTTCCCGCAGACGCCGGGAGGCGAGCCGTCCCTGCGTGCACATCGCCCACGACTCCACCAGGGATGCGCGGGCCTCGTACGTGGCGACCAGGAGCCGGTTCTCCTCGGCTGCCTGGATGGCCTCCGCCTGGGCGATCTTGCCGGAGTTCCAGTTCCAGACCGGAAACTCGACCCCGAGACCGCCCCCCACGGCGCTGCGGTCGACCTCGCTCAGGGCGTAGCCGCTGAGGCTCATCGCCGGAATGCGCTGGCTTCGCTCGGCCCGCACCTCGGCGGCTGCCGAGGCGATCCTGTCTCGTGCTGCGCGAACGCGAGGCTGATCGAGGGCCACTCGCTCGCGGACGTCGGCCAGCGTCGGCGGATCGGGCACCTGCGCCAGATCGACGGCGACCTGATCCACCGGCCGTCCGATCCAGACGGAGAGCTGGTCGCGATGCACCATCGCGCGCGCCTGCGCCTGGCCGAGCGCGAGCCGGGCCCGTTCCGCCTCGACCTCGACCCGCGGCAGCTCGGGCGGCCGCGCTTCCCCTCGCTCGACCCGGAGCCGGACCAGCCGGGCCAGGTCGTCGGCCTGGCGGGAGGACGCCGCCAGCGAATCCACGAGCCGATCGTCATGGGCAACCAGGACGAAGAGCCGGCGCAGCCGGAGGAGCAACTCCTGGCGAACGAGGGCGCCCTCCTCTTCTGCCTCGCTGGCGGCGGCGCGGGCCGCGTCCGTTCGAGCGTCCCGCGTGCCCAGCCATTCGAGCGGCACCGTGATGCCGAGCGCCCATTCGGTCTTGCGAAGGGACCCGTCCGCGGTCCGGCCCTCTCCGGCCGTGACCTCCAGCCTCGGGTTGGGGATCTGCCCCACGGCATCGACGCCGGCACGCGCCGCCGATGCCCGAAGGGCCGCTTCCCGGAACCGGGGGTTGCGATCCAGTCCCGACACGACCTCCTGCCATTGCAGCGGCGCAGTCCTGTCGGCCGCCCTGGGTTCACTGTACGTGACGGCGCACAGCGCCGCCACGATGAGGTGTGGTCTCACGGTTGCTTCCTCCCTGCAGCCCATGCCCCCGGTGCGAGAGGCGCACCGGCTGTGCTTCCAAGACGGACGACGAGCGTGCGGCGCCGACGAGCGGCGCTCGCGACCTCAGGTCGACGTCTCAGGCGATGGGAGGGCGGAACGGACGGTCCGGCGCTCTGTGCGCCACTCGCCCGGCAGTGGCAGGTGGGAGCCGACTGGGAGTGGAGGCGACGCGAACGACTTGACCGGCGGGAGTCGAAACGACCGGCTGCGGGGCGCAGCAGGCACAGCGGTGGTTGGTCGGGCTGCAGCCGTGCTCGTCCCCCTGTTCGCCCAGGTCTCCCTGATCTGCATCCGAGTGTGCCAGGTGCCCGGTGGTGGCGTAGTGAACGACGCTTTCGGCGACCTCGCCGAAGGCGGGCACCAGGCCGTGAAGCAGGACGAGGACGAGCAGGAGACGCATCCGGCCTCGATGCTAGCGGGCCAGGCTGCGGGGGTCCAGGCGGATCGCCTCAGCGGATCGCCTCACCTGGTGATCTCGACTCGACCTTCTGGCTGGGATGGGACGCGCCGCCCACGCGCCGAAAGGAAGAAGATGGGCGTCAGCGCCATCTCGGGGGGACCCCGAGCACGGAGGTCTCGCCTCACGGCCGGTACAGCGGCATCTGCTTCCACTCGACGCTCGAACCGCTGTTCGGGTTTGCGCTCGGGTCGTCGCTTCCGAGGTAGTTTCCCTGGTTGTCGCCCCAGTAATACTTGTAGGTCGTGGGCAGTTGCACCGGCGGGCTCGTCCCGAAGGGATTCTGGTAGGTCTGGACGGCCCCGAGGTTCTCGCGCACCTGGAAGGCCCTGCGGTCCTGGGAGGCGTTCCTGTCGTCCGTCACCTGCTGCCAGTTCTTCTGGGACCAATCGCGGTACTGGCGAGCGGCCTCCGCGTACGCGGCGGAGTTCTCGAGGTTCTGGGCCATGATGCCGCGCCTGCCGAAGGCCGCGCCGCTGATGGCGGACACCTGTTCCGAGACCAGGGGCAGCCAGGACGCGTATCCCGGCCACTGGCTGGCCTCGGAAAGGGCGGCGGTCATGGCCATCACCGCGGTGTCATAGGCCGGCGCGACGTGGCACTTGACGGTCCCGCGGCAGGCCACTCCTCGGATGGAATAGGTGAAGTCGAACTGGTAGGCGTGGGCGAAGCCGGCAATCGGAGCGGCCTTTCTTGGCTGGCCGATCTGGAGGTTCTCCGCCTGAAGAGCCGAGAGCTTCTCGCGAACGAACTGGCCGGGCGGATAGTCGAGGGGCATACCCGCGTTGCCCACCATCACCGTGAACGCCTTGTTGTCGGGCGCGGCAAGGGTCAGGGCGTACTGACCGTCCTCCCCGACGCGCCAGCCTTGCGGAAGGGCGTACGAGAAGAACCGGCCGTTGGTGATGACGAGGCTCCTGGCCGGCGGCGCTGGATCCGACGCGACCGGCCTGACGGGATACAGGCTCCGACGAGCATCATTCTGGGTGGTCTTCTTCTGAGGGGCCTGGGCCACCGCGGGCGGGGGGCTACCGGTGCAGCCGGAGAGGAGCACCGCGCAGAGGACGACACGCCGGCCACCTTGCCAATCGACACGCATCCCTCGCCATCCTTTCGTCGACTCCGGTGCAGCCCGGGGCCGCGGCGTCAGTATGCCCTGCCTGCGGGGCTGGCGCGTCGGGTTGGTGGCCTCCCGGGCTCGAAGTGGAAGGCGGCGCGGTGCGTGCCGGGTGGGTCGGGCACAGGAGCGTGGAGGCGCGTGAGCACCCGTCACGCCTGGGGCTTGGGTTCCCTCAGCATCACGAGAAGCATCCTCGTGCGCTCTTCCGCCTCCAGCCCGTGGGGGATCCCCGCAGGCATGCGGGTCACGCCGCCGGCCGGGGCCCTCACCGGCTTGCCGCCGATGGTGAGCGTCATCGAGCCTTCCAGGATGAACACCAGCGCGTCGAAGGGAGAGGTGTGCTCGGTGAGCCCCTGCCCCTTCTCGAAGGCGAAGATCGTCACGTTTCCGCCGCCGGTCCTGGCCAGCACGCGGCTGGCGATGCCGTGGGGCGCGTAGGCGATCAGGTCCTCGAAGCGGAGCGACTCGGAAGCCGGCAGGGTCGTGTCGCCGCTGGTCACTGGCAGTCCCATATTCACTCTCCGTACAGACATCGAGGCGTCAGTGGGTGTCCCGGATGTCGGCGACGGTGGTCTCTTCCAGGAACACCCGGTAGGTCTCGTTCACGTCGCTCCAGGACGTGTGCGCCGAGCAGGCGGCTGACGCGCGGCAGGGCTTGTCGGGACGGAGCAGGCAGCCGGCCTTCACCCGCTTCCCCTCGAAGGGGGTCACCACGTCGACCAGCTTGATGCGCTCGGCGGCCCGGGCCAGCCGGTACCCCCCTTTCGCGCCCCGGCTGGCGGTGAGCACGCCGCTGCGGGCCAGGGTGGCCAGCACCTTGGAGAGATAATCGGGCGGGATCTTGAGCTTTCGCGCCAGGTCGCGCCCCAGCATGGCCTCGCCGTCTGCGTTGGCCGCCAGCCAGGCCATGGCGCGCAGCGCGTGGGTGGTGGAGGCGGAGAAGTTCACCCCGACACCATAGCCCATCCCGATCCGAAACACACCTGGACAATAGACGCCATTCTGGATAGAGATGTCCACTATGACCGCCATCTCCCAGCTCATGGAGGATCACCAGCTCATCCTCCAGGCCCTCGACGCACTGGACGCCTTCGTCGCCAAGCCGCCCCAGGGCGAGGAGGACAAGGCAGAGCTGGGCCGCTTCGTGCGCTTCATCCGCGAGTTCGCCGACACCCGCCACCACGGCAAGGAGGAGGACATCCTCTTCGTGGCCATGGTGGCCGCCGGCTTCCCCCGCGACGGCGGTCCCATCGCCGTCATGCTCATGGACCACGAGGCCGGCCGGGCCCACGTCTCCGTCATGGCCGGAAAGGCCGGGCAGGCGGGCCCCTGGACGGCCCAGGACCGCGCCACCGCCTACGCCGCGGCCAGCGGCTACGCCGACCTGCTCCGCGGCCACATCGCGAAGGAGGACGGGATCCTCTACCCGATGGCCCAGCAGCGCCTCCACGAGGAGGCCATGCTGCGCGTGGACCGGGACTGCGCCGCCTTCGAGCAGAAGCAGGTCGCCGCGGGCGGGGACGCCTTGAAGGAGCTCGCCCGGGAACTCGTGGCGCGCCACGTCGGTCTGGCTGGCTAGCAGGGAGGTCACCATGCGTGCAGGTCGCGTCGTTCTTCTTGCGCTCTCGGCACTCACCATCGGGGACGCCGGCGCCGCACTCGCCGCCGAGCCCTCCGTTGCCACCGGCCGCGACCTCTTCATCGGCTCGCGCCCCTTCCAGAACGGTGGCGCGCCCTGCGGCGCCTGCCACGGGCTGGGCGGCGAGGGGCTGGCCTTCACCGCCTCGCTCGGCCCGGAGCTCTCCGCCGGCCTGTCCGGGATGGATCCCGCGGCGCTCGACGGCCTGCTCGAGGCCCTCCCCTTCCCCACCATGATGCCCGTCTACGAGGGGCGTGCGCTCACGCCGGCCGAGCGCGCCGACCTGACCGCCTACCTGGTCCAGGCCGCGACGAAGGGCCCGCCCCGGAACGCCTGGCACTTCGAGCTCTACGGCCTGATCGGCGCAGGGGTCCTGTTCCTCGGCCTGGCTCTGGCCTGGCGCCGCCGCAAGCCCCCGTCCCGCGCGCGCCTGCTGGCCCGCGCCGCCAACCTGCATGGAGGTTCCCGATGAGCTGGGTGAAGGACATCTTCGACCCCGACGAGCGGCGCTGGGAGGAGATCTACCGGAACCGCTTCCAGACCGACAAGGTCGTCCGCAGCACGCACGGCGTGAACTGCACCGGCGGCTGCTCCTGGAACATCCACGTGAAGAACGGCGTGGTCGCGCTGGAGACCCAGGCCACCGACTACCCCCGCATCTCCTGCGACGTCCCGGCCTACGAGCCGCGCGGCTGCCAGCGCGGCATCTCGGCGTCCTGGTACCTCTACAGTCCACTGCGCGTGAAGTACCCCTACCTGCGCGGCGTGCTCATGGACCTGTGGCGCGAGGCCCGCAAGGTCCACGCCGATCCGGTGGCCGCCTGGGCGTCGATCGTGAGCGACCCCGCCAGGCGCCAGAGCTACCAGGAGGCCCGCGGCAAGGGTGGCCTGCGCCGGAGCTCCTGGGACGAGGTGCTGGAGCTCACCGCCGCGTCCACCATCCACACCATCAAGCAGCACGGCTCCGACCGCATCATCGGCTTCAGCCCCATTCCGGCCATGTCGATGCTCAGCTTCGCGGCCGGCTCGCGCTTCCTGCAGCTGCTGGGCGGGGTGAACCTCTCCTTCTACGACTGGTACTGCGACCTGCCCAACGCCTCCCCGGAGGTCTGGGGCGAGCAGACTGACGTGGCCGAGAGCGCCGACTGGTATCACTCGAAGTTCATCGTCTCGATGGGCGCGAACCTCGGGATGACCCGCACCCCCGACGTCCACTTCGCCGCCGAGGCCCGCCACGACGGCGCCAAGCTGGTGGTCCTCAGCCCCGACTTCAGCATGACGTCCAAGTACGCCGACCAGTGGATCCCCATCCACGCCGGCCAGGACGCCGCCTTCTGGCTGGCGGTGGACCACGTCATCCTGAAGGAGTTCCACCACGAGAAGAAGACGCCCTACTTCCTCGACTACGTGCGCCGCTACAGCGACGCCCCCTTCCTGGTGGAGCTCGAGCAGCACGAGGGCGGCCTTCGCCCGGGCCGCATGCTCCGCGCCAGCCAGATCGCCCGCACCCGGGACACCGAGAACGGCGACTTCAAGTTCCTGGTCTGGGACGGCACCGCGAACGCCCCCCGCATGCCCCGCGGCACGCTTGGCTTCCGCTGGCAGCACGAGAAGGGGCAGTGGAACCTCGAGATGAAGGACGGCATCGACGGGCAGGAGATCGACGCCCGGACCTCCTTCCTCGACGAAAACGACGGCCGCGCCCAGGTGGCCTTCGACGAGTACGCGTCGGGCAAGCTGGCCCTTCGCGGCGTGCCGGTGCGCACGGTGGAGACGCTGCGCGGGCCGATCCAGGTCGCGACCGTCTACGACCTGCTCTTCGCCCAGTACGGCGTGTCGCGTGGCCTGGCCGGCGAGTACCCCAAGAGCTACGACGACGCCGACGCGGCCTACACCCCGGCCTGGCAGGAGCGCTTCACCGGCGTCTCCGCGGCCGAGGTGATCCGCTTCGCCCGGGAGTGGGCCACCACCGCGGAGAAGACCGGCGGCAAGTGCTCGGTCATCATCGGGGCTGGCGTGAACCAGTGGTACCACGGCGATCACGCCTACCGCGCCGCCATCGCGGGCCTCGTCCTCTGCGGCTGCATCGGCAAGAACGGCGGCGGCCTCAACCACTACGTCGGCCAGGAGAAGCTCGCGCCGGTGGCGCCCTGGTCGGCGCTCGCCTTCGCGCTCGACTGGGCCGGCCCGCCGCGGCTGCAGAACGCGCCCAGCTTCCACTACGTGCACTCCGACCAGTGGCGCTACGAGCGGGCCAGCGAGGACGAGAAGCTGAACCCGCTTCCCGAACCGAGCGAGTTCGCCACCCGCCACACCATGGATCACCAGGCCCGGGCCGTGCGGATGGGCTGGCTCCCATTCTTCCCCCAGTTCGACCGCACGCCCACCGCGGTGGTGGACGACGCCCGCGCCGCCGGCGCCAGGACCGACGCGGAGATGAGCGCCTGGGTGGTCCGCCAGCTGAAGGAGAAGAAGCTCAAGTTCTCGGTCGAGGACCCGGACGCACCGGAGAACTGGCCGAGGCTCTGGTTCATCTGGCGCGGAAACGCGCTCATGTCGAGCGCCAAGGGGCACGAGTACTTCCTGCGCCACTACCTGGGGACCCACTCGAACGCGGTGGCGCCCGAGACGGCCATGGGCGAGGTCAAGGACGTGGCCTGGCGCGATCCGGCGCCGAAGGGAAAGCTCGACCTGGTCGTCGATCTCAACTTCCGGATGGACACCTCCGCGCTCTACTCCGACGTCATCCTCCCCGCAGCCACCTGGTACGAGAAGGACGACCTCAACTCCACCGACATGCACTCGTTCATCCACCCCCTGCAGGCGGCGGTCCCGCCCTGCTGGGAGTCCCGGAGCGACTGGGACATCTTCAAGGCCATCGCCGAGAAGGTGAGCGAGCTCGCGAAGACGCACATCCCGGAGCCGGTGCGCGAGATCGTCACCCGTCCGCTGATGCACGACACCCCCGCCGAGATGGCGCAGCGCGAGCTGCGCGACTGGGCCACGGGGGAGTGCGAGCCGGAGCCCGGGAAGACCATGCCCGGCCTGGCCTACGTGGACCGCGACTACGTGAACCTCCACAACCGGTTCATCTCCTTCGGTCCCCTGGTCCGCGCCCAGGGAATCGGCGCCCACGGCATCACCTGGCCGGTGGACGACCTCTACGACGAGCTGGTCCGCGATCGCCCCACCGTGGAATGGGGCGGGAAGCGCTACCCGTCGATCGCGGTCGCCAAGGACGCGGCCAACGTGATCCTGCACCTGGCGCCCGAGACCAACGGGGAATCGGCCTTCCGCGCCTTCGAGGCCGAGGAGAAGAAGGTGGGATTGCCCCTCACCGATCTGGTGGCCGGGAGCCGCAACCTCCGGACCACCTTCGCCGACCTGGCTCGTCAGCCGCGACGGCTCCTCGACTCCCCGTGCTGGACCGGCATCACCGGCAACGGCCGGACCTACTCGGCCTACGTCCTCAACGTGGAGCGACTCGTCCCCTGGCGGACGCTGACCGGGCGGCAGCACTTCTACCTCGATCACCCCGGCTTCATCGCCTTCGGAGAGGCGCTTCCCACCTACAAGCCCAAGCCCGGCCAGGACGTCGTTCGCGACCTGGAAGCGTCCGGGAACGGCGGCCCGAGCCTGCAGCTCAACTACCTGACGCCGCACGGCAAGTGGGGCATCCACTCCACCTTCGGCGACAACCTGCGAATGCTCAGCCTCTCCCGCGGCACCCATCCACTCTGGGTGAACGACAGGGACGCGGAGAAGATCGGGCTCGTCGACAACGACTGGGTCGAGGCCTACAACGACCACGGCGTGGTGGTGGTCCGCTGCGTGGTGAGCGCGCGCATCCCCACCGGGCTCTGCCTGCTCTACCACGCGCCGGAGCGCACCATCGGCGTGCCCAGGAGCCCGGAACGCGGGAACAAGCGCGCGGGCGGCCACAACAGCCTGACGCGGGTGCGGCTCAAGCCCACGCTCATGCTGGGCGGCTACGGCCAGTTCACCTTCGCCCTCAACTACTGGGGCCCCACCGGGAACAACCGGGACACCTTCATCCGCGTGCGCAAGCTGGTCGGCGCACCGCAGTGGTAGCCGGGGGACACGCCATGAACGTGCGCTCGCAGATCTCGACGGTGTTCCACCTCGACAAGTGCATCGGCTGCCACACCTGCAGCGTCGCCTGCAAGAACCAGTGGACCGACCGCCGCGGCATGGAATACGCGTGGTGGAACAACGTCGAGACCAAGCCGGGCACCGGATACCCGGTCTCCTGGGAGGACCAGGAGCAGTACCAGGGCGGCTGGAAGAAGGACGGCGACTCGCTGAAGCTGCGGCAGGGTGGGCGGCTGGCCAGCCTGGCGAGGATCTTCTCGAACCCGCTCCTCCCCATCCTCGACGACTACTACGAGCCCTTCACCTACCGTTACGACGATCTCTTCAACGCCCCGGCCGGCAACGACCAGCCCACGGCGCGCCCCATCTCCCTCATCGACGGCAAGCCCATGGAGATCAAGTCGGGCCCGAACTGGGACGACGACCTCTCCGGCTCGCCCATCTACGCGGCACAGGATCCCAACCTGGAAGGGCTGTCGGCCGAGGAGCGATCGGAGCTGCAGGGCATCGAGCGGATGGTCTTCTTCTACCTGCCGCGCATCTGCAACCACTGCCTGAACGCCGCCTGCGTCGCGGCCTGCCCGTCCGGAGCCATCTACAAGCGGGGCGAGGACGGCATCGTGCTCGTGAACCAGGACCGATGCCGCGGCTGGCGCATGTGCGTGTCGGCCTGTCCGTACAAGAAGATCTACTTCAACTGGTCCACCGGGAAGTCGGAGAAGTGCATCCTCTGCTACCCGCGGCTCGAGGCGGGCGAGGCGCCGGCCTGCTTCCACACCTGCGTGGGGCGCATCCGCTACCTGGGCGTGCTGCTCTACGACGCGGACCGGCTCACCGACGTGGCCGGCAAGACCGACGCGGAGCTGGTCGCCGCGCAGCGCTCCATGATCCTCGATCCGTTCGATCCGGCCGTGGTTGCCGCGGCCCGGAAGAACGGCGTGCCCGACGCGGTCATCGAGTCGGCCCGCCGCTCCCCCGTCTACCGCTTCGTGAAGGAGTGGGAGATCGCGCTTCCGCTTCACCCCGAGTACCGCACCTTGCCGATGCTCTTCTACGTCCCGCCGCTCCTGCCGGCCATGGCCCAGGAGGCGCTGGAGGGGGAGGCGAGCTTCTTCACCTCCCTCGAGAAGGCGCGGCTGCCGCTCAAGTACCTGGCGAGCCTCTTCAGCGCGGGGAACGAGGAGATCGTGAAGGCGGCGTACCGGAAGCTCATGGCCGTGCGCCTTCACCGGCGCTCCACCCAGGTGGGCGACCTGCCCGCGACCCTGACCGCGAAGGCCATGGCGGAGGCCCGCCTCGGCGCCGCCGACGCGGACGCCATCTATCGCCTGACGTCCCTCGCCAGCATGGACGAGCGGATCGTCATTCCGCCCATGATGCGAGAGGGGTTCACCGAGCCCACCGTCGAGCCGCAGCGGCAGAACGCAGCCGGCTTCGCCTACCTGCGTCCACCCCCGGGGAGGTGACCGTGATCGCACTCGAACGGCAGAAGCAGGTCTTCGACGCCTTCGCGGAGCTGCTCTCCTACCCGGCCACCGATCCGGCTCCGGCCGCCCGGCGCTGCCGCGACCTCGTCAAGGGCGGCAAGGGCTCGACGAAGCACCTCGACAGCTTCCTCTCCCGCGCCGAGAAGGCCCGGCCCCACGAGATGGAGGAGCTCTTCTCCTCCACCTTCGACCTCGACCCGGCCTGCGCGCCGTACGTCGGCCACCACCTGTGCGGAGAGGGACCGCGGCGGGGGGTCTTCCTGGCCAAGCTCGCCGACGTCTACCGGCAAGACGGCTTCGAGGACCGGGCCGGACCGGCGGGAGAGCTGGCGGACCACGTCTCGGTGGTGCTGCGCTACCTCTCGGCGGTTGCAGCCGGACCGGGGCGAAAGGCGCTCCTCGAGGACGGGCTCGTCCCCGCGCTCGACAAGATGCTCGCCGCGCCGCTCGACCCGGACAACGTCTACCGCTCGGTGCTCGCCGCGCTGCGCGAGGAGGTGGCGTGATGGATGCCTTCCTGTTCGGGGTGTTCCCCTACCTGGCCGTGGCGTTCACGGTGGTGGGAGCGTTCCGGCGCTTCCGCATGATGCGCTACACGGTCACGTCGTCGTCCTCGCAGATGCTCGAGAGCCGGCTCCAGTACTGGGGATCGGTCTCCTGGCACTACGCCATCCTCCTCATCCTCCTGGCCCACCTGGTCGCCATCTTCCTCCCCGGGCTGATGGTCAGCCTCCTCTCCTCCCCCGGCCGCCTGATCGCCATCGAGGTGACCGGCTTCGCGCTGGGCCTCACCGCGCTCTGGGGGCTCGTCGTCCTGGGCCTCCGCCGCCTCACGCTGCGTGGCGAGACGACCTGGCTCGACTGGACGGTGATGGCGCTCCTGCTGCTTCAGGTATCGACCGGCGTGTACGTCGCGGTCTCGGCGCGCTGGGGCCTGGCCTGGTTCACCTCCCTGGCGACGCCGTGGCTCGGCTCGCTCGTCCGGCTCGCGCCGCGCGTCGACCTCATGGCCACACTCCCCGTGACCATGAAGATCCACGCCGTGAACGCCTTCGTGCTGATCGCGCTCGTCCCGTTCACCCGCCTCGCCCACATCTTCGTGGCGCCCCTCGAGTACCTCTGGCGCCTGCCCCAGGTGGTCATCTGGCGGCGCCCTCGCCCGCAGACCGGAGGCGGTTCCCGATGAGCTCCCGCACGCTCGAACGCTGGGACGTGGAGGACAAGGCCTTCTGGACCTCCGAGGGGCGCGCCATCGCCCAGCGAAACCTCTGGATCTCCATTCCCGCGCTGCTCCTCTCCTTCGCGGTCTGGATGGTGTGGAGCGTGGTGGTGGTGAGGCTCCCCGAGATCGGCTTCCCCTTCACCACCGACCAGCTCTTCTGGCTTGCGGCGCTTCCCGGCCTCTCCGGAGCGACGCTGCGGATCTTCTATTCCTTCATCGTGCCCATCTTCGGCGGACGGCTCTGGACGGTCCTCTCCACCGCCTCGCTCCTCATCCCGGCGGTGGGCATCGGCTTCGCCGTGCAGGATCCGGCGACCTCCTACGGCACCATGCTCGTGCTCGCGCTCCTCTGCGGCTTCGGCGGCGGCAACTTCGCCTCCAGCATGTCGAACATCAGCTTCTTCTTCCCCAGGGAGCAGAAGGGCACGGCGCTGGGGCTGAACGCCGGGCTCGGAAACCTGGGCGTCTCCACCATGCAGTTCGTCGTGCCGCTCGTCATCACCGCCGGCGTCTTCGGCTCGCTGGGCGGCGCTCCCCAGCACACCGCCAAGGGCGTCTCCATCTGGCTTCAGAACGCCGGCTTCATCTGGGTGCCCTTCATCCTGGCCTGCGTGGTCGCCGCCTGGTTCGGGATGAACAACATCGCCAGCGCCAAGGCCTCCTTCCGCGAGCAGTCGATCATCTTCCGGCGCAAGCACAACTGGATCATGTGCTGGCTCTACGTGGGCACCTTCGGCTCCTTCATCGGCTTCTCGGCCGGGCTTCCGCTCCTCATCAAGGCCCTCTTCCCCGGGGTCAACCCGGTGCAGTACGCCTTCCTCGGACCGCTGGTGGGCGCTCTGTCTCGGCCGGTGGGCGGCTGGCTCTCCGACAAGGTGGGGGGTGCGAAGGTGACGCTCTGGAATTTCGTCGCCATGGCGGCAGCGGCCGGCGGCGTCCTCTTCTTCCTTCCCCGCGGCGGCGGAGCCGGCAGCTTCCCCGGCTTCCTGGCCATGTTCCTGCTGCTCTTCCTCACCTCGGGCGTCGGCAACGGCTCCACCTTCCGGATGATCCCGGTGATGTTCCTCACCTTCCACGAGCGGCTTTCCCAGAGGCTGGGGCCCTCCGGGCTCGCGCAGTCGAGGAAGGACGCCGCCAAGGAGTCGGCGGCGGTGATCGGCTTCAGCTCCGCGGTGGCGGCCTACGGCGCCTTCTTCATCCCGCGGGCCTTCGGCATCTCCATGAAGTCGACCGGCTCCCCGTCGTGGGCCTTCATCGGCTTCATCGTCGTGTACGTGAGCTGCATCGCCATCACCTGGTGGGTCTACGCGCGCCGCGGCGCCGAGATGCCCTGCTAGCCGGAACCGCGCCCATGGAACGCTCGGAGAGATGGAAGCGCAACAGCGTCCTCACGCTGAACACCTTCGGGTTCACGGTGATGTTCGCCGTGTGGGTGGTCTTCGCCATCATCGGCATCGCCATCCGGAAGGAGCTCTCGCTCAGCGAGACCGAGTTCGCCATGCTGGTGGCGCTGCCCATCCTGACCGGCTCGCTGCTTCGCCTTCCCATCGGCATGGCCACCGACTGGTACGGCGGGCGGCCCATCTTCACCGCGCTGCTCGCGACCACCGCCATCCCGCTGCTGCTGCTCTGCTTCGCCACCCAGTACTGGCAGTACCTGGTGCTCGGCCTCTTCATCGGCATGGCCGGCACGTCCTTCGCGGTGGGCATCGCCTACACGTCGGCCTGGTTCCCGCAGCGGCTGCAGGGCACGGCGCTCGGCATCTTCGGGGCCGGCAACACCGGCGCCTCGCTCACCAAGCTCTTCGCGCCCGCGCTCATGACGGTGATCCCGGCGGGGGGCCTCGGGCTCATTCCCGGCGGCTGGCGCTTCGTGCCCTTCGTCTACGCCATCGCGGTGCTCCTCACGGCCGGGATCTACTGGACGTTCACGTTCACGGACCACACGCACCACAAGCAGGAGTCGGTGAGGCAACTGCTCTCGCCGCTCAAGCACATGCGGGTGTGGCGCTTCAGCCTCTACTACTTCCTGGTCTTCGGCGGGTACGTGGCGCTCTCGCTCTGGCTGCCCAAGTACTACATCGACGTGTTCGGCCTGCCGCTCCGGGACGCGGCGTTGCTCGCCGCGATCTTCGTCTTCCCCTCGGGCATCATCCGCGCGCCGGGAGGGTGGCTGTCCGACCGCTACGGGGCGCGGACGGTGATGTACTGGGTGCTGTCGGTCTGCGTCGTGGCCTCGTTCCTGCTCATGTTCCCCGACGTGGAGCTGGGATTCCTCGTGCCGGCCAAGTACGCGGTGGCTGGCCCTGGACCGCGCCTTTCGCTCCATATGACGCCGGCGATCTTCACGGTCATCGTCTTCGTGCTCGGCATCGCCATGGGGATCGGCAAGGCGGCGGTCTTCAAGCACATCCCCCACTACTTCCCGGACAAGGTGGGCTCGGTGGGCGGCCTGGTGGGTGTCATCGGCGGCCTGGGCGGGTTCATCATGCCCATCCTCTTCGGGGCCATGACGCAGGCGACGCACCTTCCCACCACGACCTTCGCGTTTCTCTTCGTGCTCTCGGTCACCTGCCTGGTCTGGATGCAGGTGGTGGTGCGGCGGTTGACGAAGGAGGCCGCGCCGTCCCTGGCGGAGGAAGTGGAGACGGGCGCGGTGGAGGCGAGGCCCTAGCCTTTTCCGGACGGCCCGACCCGGTCGGCGTTGCGTTCACGGGGCGGGCTCGGCGACCGTGCTGGCGTCGATCTGGACGGCGGTCTGTCTCGATCTCACTGCTGGCCCATCGCAGCCAGCTTCGGCCGGCGCGGGCCGATCGGCCCGGACCAGAACCTCGACACGAGCTCGCAGCGGTTCTCGCAGCCCGATTTCTTGAACAGGGCGCTGACGTGGATCTCGACGGTCGCTCCAGCACACCCCAGGGTGTTGGCGATGGTCTTGTTCGGCTGGCCGAGCGCCAGCAGCGCCAGGACCTCCGCCTGGCGAGGAGTGACGCCCCAGTTCGCGGCCGCCGCTGCGACGCGAGGCGCGGGGTCCTCGGCCTCCTGGTTCTGGACGGCGATGAAATGCCTCGGCGTCCCGGGAGCGAGGACCGGTGTGATGCGGAAGGTGCCGTCGGCTCTTCCCAAGCTCGCCAGCAGGCGCGAGGCGACGAGTTCCGGGGCCAGGTCGATTGTGGCGCGGCCGGTGGCATTGGCGAACACAACACTGCCGTCGCCCCAGATCACGAAAGCGGGGGACGGGATCTCCTCCAACGCAGCGGCGAGGCCAGCAGCCTCGCCCGGTTCCAGCACCGGGTTGCGACCCTTGGCTGGGCGCGCCAGGAGCCCATCGCCTGCGAGCCACCTCTCCGCCTCGATCCAGGCCGGGGTGTGGTCCGTCTTCCTGTGCGTCGCCGTCGAAGCGAGCGATCTGGTCGGTCTCATGTCTGGTTACAGAGCAGCATCCGGGCCATCCTCGTGAACACAATGATCACGGCTGGTTACCGTTCTACCACCCGCATACTCGTGACGAATTCATTCAAAATGAAGTAATCTCTCCTTCAATTCGAAGGAGAGAGACCGCCGATGCGTGCCGACAATCTGAACCTCCAGGAATTGCTGGTCCTCGATCCGGAGGGGGGCGTGATCCGCTTCGCCGGGCAGCGGGCGCTCCTGATCGACGCGGTGGCGATGGGGCTCTTGCGGAAGTACCTGGTCGAGAACTTCGGCCTCACGGCCGCTCGAACCGTGCTCACCCAGTTTGGCTTCGCCCACGGGTGGCGCCTGGCCGAAGCCATGCAAGCGGAGTTCAAGTGGGACAGCGAGGAGGAGTGGCTCCGCGCTGGCCCCCGCATCCACACCCTCGAAGGCCTCTTCCGCGTCGAGGCGGAAAGCACGGGCGCGCTCTCCAGGGAGGGCATGGTGATCGGCGCCTCCTACGAGTCCGAGCAGCATCTCCTGCACTTCGGTCGCGCCGACGTGCCCGTCTGCTGGACCATCAGTGGCCTCACCAGTGGCTACCTCAGCCGGTCCACGGGCAAGGAGATCTACGCCCTCGAGGACCGCTGCATCGGCAAGGGCGACGCTGCCTGCCACCTCTTCGGCCGCACGCGCGACGAGTGGGGCGACGAGCGCGCCGAGGAGTTGCGGTTCTACGAGCCGAAGCGCCTCGCGGATTGCCTGGATGTCTCGCTCCACCGGGTCACGGAGACGTTGAAGGCCGCCGAGCGAAAGCTCCGCGAACACCGCAGTGCAATCGTCCGGGTGGCCCCCGATGTCGAGGAACCGCTGGGGATCGTCGCCAAGAGCCCCGCGATGCGAAAGCTCGTGGACCTGGCGCGCCGCCTGGCCAAGGTCGATTCCACCGTCCTCATCACCGGCGAGAGCGGATCGGGCAAGGAACGGATCGCGCGGCTCGTCCACGAGGAATCCACGCGCGTCGCGGGGCCCTTCATCGCGGTCAACTGCGGCGCCATCACGGAGACGCTCCTCGAGAGCGAACTCTTCGGACACGCCCGGGGCGCGTTCACCGGCGCGACCCATGACCGGCCGGGCCTGTTCGAGGCGGCCAACATGGGGACCCTTCTTCTCGACGAGGTCGGGGAGGTCTCGCCGGGCATGCAGGTGAAGCTGTTGCGCGCCCTCCAGGAGCGGGAGATCCGCCGGGTCGGCGAGACCAAGAACCGACGGGTCGACGTGCGCATCCTGGCGGCGACCAACCGCGACCTCGCCGACGGGGTCGCGAGCGGCGCCTTCCGGCAGGATCTCTACTACCGGCTCAAGGTCGTCGAGCTGCACGTGCCGCCGCTCCGCGAGCGTCGCGACGACGTCCTGCCGCTCGCCAGGGTGCTGCTCGCAGATTCGGCGCTGCGGATGAAGCGCAAGATCTCGGGCCTGGCCCCGGGCGCCGCCGAGCAGCTCCTGCGCTACGGGTGGCCCGGAAACGTGCGCGAGCTCGAGAACGCCATGGAGCGGGCCGTGGCGCTCGCGCGTGGAAGCCGGGTGGAAGTGGAAGACCTGGCCGACGACGTCAGGCGCCAGGCGTTTCCCAGGCCCGTGGTCGACCCGGGCACGGTGCGGCCGCTGGAAGAGGTCGAGAAGGAGTACATCCTCGCGGTGCTGGCGCTGAACGGCGGGAACCAGACCCACACCGCCGAGCAGCTCCGCATCGGCGCGGCCACGCTGTACCGCAGGCTCAAGAGCTACGGGATGATCGGCCGGAAGCGCACGGACGCCCAGGACGCCTGAAGACGCCCGGCCCCGACGTCCTCACGCGGGAGGGATGCCGATGTGCACCTTCAGCTTGTAACGGCCGAGCTGGTTGAAACGCTCGACGGCCTCGACCAGGTCCAGCGCCCGGTGCGACGCACGGATCGTGTGAACCGCAACGGGGTCGCTCAGTCCCATGGTGGCCAGGTAGGCATCCCCGATGATCCTGGCTCTCTCGATGCCGGGATCGCCGGTGATCTTGTCCGAGCGCGATGCGATGACGTCGAGCACGCCTCTCAGGACATCCGCGCTCGCGCCCTCGGAGAATTTCGTGAACTCGAGGATGTCCGCGAACAGCACCGTCACCTCCGCGAAGCTCTCGGTGATGAGTTCCGTGACGCCCTCCGCCGTGACCTCGGGGCGTCGCTTCAGGCGCTCGGCAATGGACCGGGGCAGCACGTCGGCCAGGAGTCGCTCCGACACCTTCTGCGCCGCCACCACTCGATCGTAGAGCTTCTTCGTCTCCAGGTGCAGCAGGCGAACCTCGAGCATGTTGTGAACCCGGATCAACACCTCCGCGAGGTCGAACGGCTTGCTGACGAAATCCCTCGCCCCGGCCCTCAGCGCACGCAGCTTGTGCTCGGGTTGAGCGGTGATCACGAGGACGGGGAGATAGCCGCCCGTCTCGATCTCCTTGAGGTTCTCCATCACCTGGAATCCGTCCATGCCGGGCATCTGGAGATCCAGCAGGATCAGGTCGTAGCGGTTCACGAGATGAAGCTCACAGACCCGACCCGGATCCATCGTGGACGCGACGGATGCGTAGCCGGCCCCGCGCAGCATCTGCTCGAGCAGCGCGACGTTCGCCTTCTGATCGTCGACGATCAGGATCTTGCCGCGAAGGATGTCCGCGGAGGTCATCGTTTCACTTCCGGTGACTCGATCGTTCACGCTGGATATCTTCTTCCTGGCGAATTCCAGCACCGCATCCATCGCCTCCATGAACTCGTTGACGTGGATCGGCTTGGTGAGATAGCGGAAGAAACCTGCCTCGCGCCCCTTCTTGATGTCGCCCATCATGGCATTGGCGCTGATGGCCAGCACCGGGATGTGGGCGGTCGTCGGGTCCTTCTGCAGGATCTCCAGCGCCTGGAAGCCGTTGATCCCGGGCAGGTTGATGTCCATCAGGATCATGTCCGGCAGGGAGGCGCGGGCGATCTCGATGCCGAGGGTTGCGTTCCCCGCGCTCAGCAGGCGCACGTCTCGACGGCGGCCGACGAGCTGCTCGACGAGCTTCAGGTTGGCGATGTTGTCCTCCACGTAGAGCAGGGTCCGGGGCTTCGCGTCCTGCGGGTCTCGCACCCTGGGCTCGGCCGCGGGTACGGCTCCTTCGGCCACGAGCTCTGGCGCGGCAGCCGAGGCGAGCTCGAACCAGAACACGCTTCCCGCCCCTACGCTGCTCTCCACCCCGATCGCGCCGCCCATCATCTCGACCAGCAACTTGCTCATGACGAGCCCGATGCCGGTGCCCTCCTCGCCGCTGCTCTCCTGTCCGAGGCGGTTGAACGGCTGGAAGAGCTGCGCCATCATTTCCGGCGCCAGCCCCAGGCCGTTGTCCGTGACGCTGATGCGGGTGCGGGCGCCGTCCGGCGTCCCGTCCGTGACTCCCACGACGACCGTTCCCTTGGGCTGGTTGTACTTGATCGCATTCGACAGCAGGTTGACGAGGACCTGCTTCAACCGGATCCGATCGGCGAGGACGAAGCGAGGAACGTCGAACCGGGGGAAGCTCAGCTCGAGGCCGCGCTTCTGCGCCTGCGGCTCCATCATGGCCTGGCACTCGAGCATCACCTCGGTCAGGGAAACCGGCTCCACCGACATCGCCAGCTTTCCGGACTCGACCACCGCGAGGTCGAGGATCTCGTTGATGAGCTCCAGCAGGTACCATCCGGCGTGGAGGATCTGGTCGATGCTGGCCTTCTGGGAGGGCGTGGCCGGCGGTGAGTCGGAGTCCATCAGCTGCGCGAAGCCCAGGATCGCATTGAGCGGGGAACGCAGCTCGTGGCTCATGCTGGAAAGGAATTCCGACTTGGCGAGGTTGGCCTTCTCGGCAACGGACCGGGCGCTCTCCAGCTCGACGTTCTTCTCCTGCAGCACCTGGTCCAGGCGCTTGCGCTCGGTGACGTCGCGCGCGGCGGCGAAGACGCCCTGGAGCTTCCTCCCCCGGTCGTAGAAGGTGGTCGCGTTGTAGGAAACCACCGTCTCCCTGCCGTCCCAGGCGCGCACCGTGAGCTCGTAGTTGGTGACCTTCTTCTCGCTCAGCACGGCCTTGATGCTCGCCTCGGCCCGCTCGGGGTCGGTGAAGAAGTTCTTGAAGGGAGCGCCGATGAGCTCGTCCCGCGTGCAGCCGGTCAGCGACTCCATCTGCTTGTTGACGTCCGTGATGATGCCGGACGGGTCGGTGGTCATGATCGCATCCATGTTC
Organism: uncultured delta proteobacterium; assembly: GCA_963700085.1. GTDB lineage: Bacteria > Myxococcota > Myxococcia > Myxococcales > Anaeromyxobacteraceae > CAIOAK01. Next base: position 629,767 of record CAVOWI010000021.1, on the reverse strand, counting down.
GATTCGAAGAGGGACCGGGTGTAGAATTGCTGGTCCCGCAGCCGCTGATCGAGCACTTGCTGCTCTGCCTCGACCTGCTTGCGCGCCGTGTTGTCCGTGCCGATCAGCAGATAGCCGATGACGGCGTCCTGGGCGTCGCGCAGGGCCGTGACCGACACCACCGCCGGGAAGCGGCTGCCGTCCTTCCGGATGTAGGTCAGCTCGTAGATGTCCTCGATGCCGCGCGAGGCCTTGAACACCAGTGCCTCGAAGCCCGGGGTGATCGTGGTTCCCAGCTCCAGGCTCAGTGCCCCGGCGCGCGCGATCAACTCCTGCGGATCGGAGATGTCGGCCGGGGTGATCTTGTTCAGGACGTCGGCGGCCGCGTAGCCCAGCATGCGCTCCGCGCCCACGTTGAAGATCTGGATGACGCCCTTCTCGTCGGTGGCGATGCTCGAGAAGTTGGCGCTGTTGAGGATCGCATTCTGCAGGGCCCCGGTCTTGAGCAGGGCCTCCTGGCGTCGGACCTCGGTGATCCCCTCCATGGCGCCGTTGGCCGGGTGGGCAAGGGGGGGATCGCGCATCTTGCTGCCCATTTCCGACCTCTGGACACCCTCGAACCCGCTAGGACTTGCGGGGCACGACCAGCATGAGACCGCCCGCGACCACCGCGGCGACCCCGGCCCATACCGGGATGTTCACCCTCTCCTTGTCTTTCACCGCGAGTTCCAGCGGCCCGATCTTGGTCTCGTGGGTCTCCTTGGTGTAGCTGAAGCCCCCGTACGCCAGCCCCAGGAGGCCGGCCACGATCAACCCGATTGCGCCAATCCTGATTGCGTTCATCTCGTCACCCCAGAAGCTTTTGACCACGGACCACACGAAGCAGGATCACCACGACCGCGATGACCAGGAGGACGTGGATGAATCCCCCCATCGTGTACGAGGACACCAGACCTACCAGCCACAGCACCAGCAAGACGACTGCAATGGTTTCGAGCATTGTTCTCCTCAGCTGAGCGCATCCTTGACCTTGTCGATGACCTTCTCCACCTGCTGCTTGACCTTCCCGGCAACCTGGTCGGCCTTGCCCTTCCGCTTCAGCTCCTCGTCGCCGGTGAGGGCGCCTGCAGCTTCCTTCACGCGTCCCTTCAGCTCGTCCGATTTTCCGCTCGCCATGGTGAATCCTCCCATGCCCGTCATACCGTCTTCGTCCGCCCGGTCGCCGGGGCCTTCCGGGTCTACGGGCTTTCCCCTACTCGCTCGCAATCATCCGGCGAGGATTCCCAGGCCGATGCTGAAGCGATACTGCGGGTAGCTGAGCGGAACCCCCTTGAGCTGGGGAACCGGCACCGCGATGCCCAGCGGGTTGATGATGAGGAGGAATACCCGGGAGAGCTTCCACTCCAGCCCCAGCGGGTAGATGGCGCCATAGAGGCCGACGCTCCCCTTGGGCGCTCCGTACAGGTCGATCAACAGATAGGAGATGCCCAGGTTCACGGTCGTGCGCAGGTTGAAGTTCTCGTACGCCAGCGGGAACCGCAGGATGACCGTGCCGAACGTATTGAGCGTCCCGGCCCGCATGAACGACGGACCGTTCACCGAGATCCACGGGTTGGACTCCACGTCCCATCCGACCGTCCAGTGCTTGCTCAGGCGGAGGCGCACCCCGAGCTGGATGGCGGCTGCCGGCTTGTCGACCGAGCCGGACAGGCCGAGGTACCCACCCCAGGCGGTCTCCGAGGGATCGACGGGTCCAGGCTGGGGCACGGGAACGGTCGTCGGGGGCGGGGCCGCCTGCTTCTCCGCCGCGACACGCTCCGGCGTGGGGGCGTTCGGCGGGGCATCCGTCGCCTCGGCACGTGCGCTCGCCGGCGTGAAGGCGACCGCACTGGCGATGATGAACAGCCCCACGATGGAGGGGAGCACCCTCCGGCGCCGAGAGAGTGCCGTCAGCGCGAGCAGCGCGAAGACGGTTCCCGGCAACCCGTCGCCGCCGGACGAGCAACCGAAGAAGGTGGCGCCCGCGTCCTTGTACTGCCTCTCCGGCGCGTTGCACCAGCCGTTCTCGAAGGTGCAGCCGGGCGAGTAGCTCAGATAGGTGTCGAGGATCCCGTCTACGGTAGCCATCTTGTCGGCCTTTGTCTTTTGGGGGTCCAGCGTCGCGCGGAGCAGTGCGATCGACGCTTCCGTGGCCAGCTTGCGTTTCGTCGTCCTCAGCTCGTCGGGGTCGTTGCAGGCGTCCATCTTGGTGGCGTGTGCCGGTCCGTCCCGCGCCTCCTGGTAGGTCCCGTCCGCCACGTCGACCCAGTTCATGACTGCGGTGATCTTCATCCCGTCTGCGGTCCGGTAGGTGTGCGTGAAGCTGTCCTCCACCGCGTGGATCGCCTGACCGATGCGCAGGTAGTAGACGGGGAGCGAGACGTCGATCTTGCCGCGGAGCGCCAGGTACATGGGCAATGGGGCCCTCGTGGCGGGATCCGGGATCCCCGCCGAGTCGAGTCCCTCGAGGGCTTCCGCGACCCGTCCGCGGATGAACGCACGGCAGTCGTTCACGGCAGCCTCGGACCCGCCCGGTTCATCCTGGGTCCTGCTGCGCAGGCAATGCTCGTCCTGGTTGTCGGGGTTGCCGTGGACCTCTGCCAGCTCGGTGAGATCGCTCGACGACCGCCCCTTGAGATCGTTGTCCCGGACGCTCACCATGAGCGTCGCGCCACCCAGGTCCCTCATGTCCCCATCGAGGGTGAACTGAACGTCGTTGACGAAGGCCTGGTCGTTGCGCGTGGCCGGAAGCGGCGCGGCGGCCGCCACGTCGAGGCGCACCGTCCGGAGCGCCTCCGACGTGAGCTGCTCGTGACACCCCGGGGTGATCACGCTCGAGATGGTGTACGCATCCGTCGACCCCGGGAGGACGACGATCCAGAGCAGAATTGCGCCGGCGAACCTACTTGTCGCGCTCATGACCGCCACCCTTGGCCTGGTCCGAATGTCCCTTGTTCTCCGATCCTTCGCCCTTGCCCCTGGCGCCCTTGTCCTTCGACCCTCTGTCCTGTTCCGGCCAGTGCTTGGGCTGCGTCACGAATGCCTGCTTCACCTTGGCCTCTCGCGACTGGTGGCCGTAGTTCTGCTTCTGCAGCGACTGCTGCAACTCTGGTTGCGGGTAGCGATTCCCCGAATACTGCTTCTGGTAGACCGGCAGGGGAGCGGGCCGGGGTGAGTTGGCGTGGTTCCACTTGTCCCAGCCGTTGCGCTGCCGCTCCCAGTCGTTGCCCCAGTGCTCGCCCCAGCGCGGCGGCGCATTCCCGCTCCAGCCGTGGAAGTAGACGGGGGGGTGCCGGTAGTAGCGAACCGGGACGCGGAGGATGAACGCCGGCACGACCTGCGGGGCCACCATCGACCAGGGCCCGTTGTACCAGGAGCTCGCGTACCAGTTGTCTCCTTGGTAGACCCAGTACATGCCGTCGTAGAAGAAGTAGTTCGAGTTCCCGTCTGGCGCGTAATAGACCGGGTAGCCGGGAACGGCGACCATCCGTGGATAGACCGGCTGGTTGATGCCGATGTGGATGCCCGGGAGTCCTACCTGGAGGCTGACCTGTGCGACGGCGGGACTCAAGGGAACCAGCAACAGCGACAGCACGACGAAGAAGTAGCGCATCTCATGTCCTCCAGTGCGAGACCCTCGAGGGGTCACCGGCTGGCGACGGACGTCGCCGCCAGCCACGTGGCTTCGCGATTCTTTCCGGCTAACCGCTGATCGGTTCGTAGCTGAACTTCTGGCCGCCGATGCTGGCCTCGGCCATGGCGCCGGCCTTGGTCAGGGTGAAGACCGCCACGCCCTCCTTGTACTTGGCGTTGGCGGAGACGCCCGACTTGAGCGCCACCGCGCTCACCTGCGCCGCCATGGTCCACTCGCCCTTCTTGAACGAGGCAAGCGACTCGGCGGTCTCGAAGTAGATGACCTCGTAGTAGGCCTGCCCGCCCACCTGGGCCCCGACGGTGACCTGGGAGAGCGTGGTCTTGCCCACGGCCTTGCCGTTCACGAAGAGGAACCCCGTCCCGCCGGCGCCGCCGACCACCAGGCCGCCCTTGGCGACGTTGGGGAAGATGGCGTAGCCGGCCGCGTGGTCGAGGAACCTCTCCTGACCCGGGTCGGCGTGCTTGATGGCGGTCACGGCGTGCTTTGCATCGTTCAGGGTCGCATCCTCGGCGCGTGCGGAGATGGGCGTCGCCAGGACTGCGGCGAGACCTGCAACGACGGAAAGCTTGAGGGTCACGTTCATGGTGTTCTCTCCTTCGACTGGTAGTGTGGGTAGCGCGTTTCCCCAGGCGGCCTCCGGACTGCGCCCGCAGCGTCGCCTGGGGTGTGATGAACCTAGCGCTCCCCACCGCTCCGACGCAGGGGGCATCGGGGTCTCAGGGCTTTCCCCTACGTCGGTCGCGGCGACAGGACGAGCTCTCCGAAGAGCTCGACCAGCGTCGGATCGAGGAAGGTCCCGGCGCGGGTGCCCAGGAGCGCGAGCGCGTCGGCGGACCGGCTCTCTCCCTGGCTGCGGAGGGTCTCCCACGTATCGGCAACCGCCACGACGCGCGCCGCGGCGATCGGCTTGCGCCGCGCGGTCATCGACGGGTAATTCGGCGCAGCATCGAAGCGCAGGTGATGCTCGTAGGCGACGAGGACCGCGACGTCCGGGATGCCTTCGAGCGCGGCGAGGCGGGCCGCACCCCGGATCGGGTGAAGGATCCGTCTCTGGGCCGGTGACTCGCCCGCTCCAGCCGCCTCCAGGTAGCCGACATCGTGCAGGAGTCCGGCGAGCGCGAGGTCCTCGAGCGCCTTGCCTTCGACCCGGAGCGCCCGGGCGAGGCGAAGTGTCGCGAGGGCCACCGCCAGGCCGTGGAGGAACTCGCGGTCGTCGACGTGGGCCGAGGCCAGTTGCGCGGAATCGAGCGAGCCGGCCTCGGCGCTTCGGGCGAGTTGCGCGATGAGGCTGCGCAGCCGGTCGACCCGCTTCACGGCCCCGGAGGCGATGGCGCGAAGCTCCGCCCGTGCGCCCTCCACCTGATCGGGCGAGATCACGCTCGGGGGGCGGCTCGAGCCCTTGCCCACGGTCCCGGCGCTCTCCGGAGCGTCCAGCGGCCGCGAAGCCCGCCTGTCCGGCCAGGAGGTGACTCGAGGGCGTGGGCCCCTTCCCCCCCTGGCAGCTGTCGAGGAAGAGCCCCAGCTCCTGTTCGTCGAGCCCCTCGACCATCGTCAATCCGTGAATGCCGTGCCGACCAAAGGCCCTCAGCAGGCCGCGCGCCCAGGGGGCGTCGTCGGGTATCGCCTGACGGTCGACGAGGAGCCGTCCTTCCAGGAGGATCAGCGACACCTCGGCCGTCCCGGCGTGCGCGCACCAGGCCGCGAAGTCGGTCAGCACCCGGGTGAGCGCACCCTTCACCTGAGGATGACCCGGGGCGTAGGCCGATCGCAGATGAAAGGCGGCGCCGAGGCCCGCAACCAGGCGTTCGGTGAGTTCGGCGAGGCCGGGGATCCCAGGTTCGTTCACCGCGCGCCCTCCGGTCCCGGGCCCATTGCCGCGCAGAGCCGCCGGATCTCCGCATCGCCAGAGCGCCGTCCGCTCTCGATCCAGGCCTGGTACGACTCCTCCGGATAGGCGGGAAGCGTGCGGTAGAGCTCCCGTCGCTCCTCGACTGCGGGAGGAAACAACTGGAAGCGGCGGTGGAAGCGACCGAGCCCCGCGAGCGCCGAGGGGTCGCCGATCGCTGCGAGTGCCCGGATGGCCTTGAGACGAACGGCGCGTCGCTTGCCGAACAGGTCCCAGGCTTGCAGGTAGGCGACGATCGGCTCCACGGCCTCGACGATGCCGTACTTGCCGGCGAGCTCCATGGCGGCCTCCGCCTGGCGCAGGTCGGGGTCGTGGAGCGCCCGGCGCAGGAGCTCGCGCGGAACGTCGCGGTCGAAGGCGAACAGGGTGTGGATGGCCTCGAGCCGGACGCGCAGATCGGGGTGCTTCACGCACCGGCGAACTCCCAGGACGGACCTCGAGTCACCCACGCGGCGCAGCAGGAGCAGCATGTTTCGCACGACGTACCAGCGCGAGTCGGAGAGCAGGGCGGCGGCGTCGCGCGCGACCACCGGCCCGAGCTCCGCGAGCAGGTCGAGAAGCCGGAAGCGCATTCGCCGGTTCTCGGTCCGGGAAAGCACGTCCAGGAGGTGGCGCACCGCAGCCGGCCCCAGCCGCTCGACCAGCGCCGGAACGACTCCGAAGACCTCTTCCGGGAGCTCGGGCAGGGCCGCCGCGAGGGCCTCGATCGACTCGCGGCCGGACATCCTCTCCGCAGCGGCGCGAAAGGCCAACGCCACGGGTCCCTCCCCCACCGCGCCGCGCTGGACGCGCTCGACGCGCGCGGCCGCCTTTGTCATCCGCCCGCCGGCCAGGAGCCGGAGATATCCCTTCTCGAATCGCCCCAGGATCTGCGGCAGGATCTCCTGCGGCACGTCCTCGCGCTCGGCGAGCTCGAGCATCGTGGCGGTCGCGTCGTGCTCGAGGCTCGTGTCCGAGAGCTCGCGCCCGATCTCCGCAGCGGCCGGCGAGAGGACCAGATCCGGCTGGTCCTCGGGCAACTCGAGAAGTGCCGCGAGCTCGTCGACAGCCGTCTCCGAGTCGCGGAGCGTGTCGACGTCCTCCGTCGAAAACGCCCTTCTCAGGCTGGCGAGCTGCCGTTGCTGGATCCTCGGGGCGGCCACGCCGGGCGCGGCCGCATCGCCCTGTTCGCGCCCGGCGGCCTTTCCGATCGCGTGACGCAACTCCATCGCGGCCTGCGGGGGAAGAGCCGCGGCGAGCAGCGAAAGAGAATCCATTGCCGACGCCTGGCGGGCCGCGGCGCGGGCGAGCTCCTGCACCAGCCGGCCGCGATCGTCGCCGCCGAGGCGTCCGTGGATCTCGGCCACGGCCGCGGCGCCTTCCGCATCCGGCGACTCGAAGAATTCATCGGAGCAGCCCTCAGCGCCGCCAGGAGATCCCCCGGTGGAGAACCGTTGGCGAGAAGCCTCCGGGCCACCCGGCTCGAGAAGGCCCCGGCCTCCGGCGCCGAGGGCTCCTCGTCGTCCTCCACGAGGCCAAGGGAAGAGAAGTCGAGGTCGCTGACCCGGATCCGGACGAGACCGGCGGCGGCCAGCTCCGCTGCGAGCGAGCTGGCCTGCCGGGCGCTGCGAGCGTCGATGGCCAGGGCGCGAAGGAAGGTCTCCAGCTCCTCCGTGCTCGCTCCCGGGTCGAGAAGGAGCCCGGCCGCCCGGCGCCGGCGCAGAAGCTTGGCGAGCTGTGCCGCGGGGGGCGAGGTGAAACGCCCGTCGCTGCAGAGGAGGGCGTCCCGCGCCGCCGCGATCTCGATCGGACCGGTCTCGGCGAGCAGGGACGAGAGGGCGGCGTGGGCCTTCTCGAGACCAGCCGCCACCGCCGGATGCCCGCTCGGGTAGGACGAGAGCGCCCGCCCGGCGACCGCCAGGTCGCGAAAGAACTCGTTGAAGCGCGCCTCCGTCTGGTACGCGGCCATCCCTCCAACTATGCGCTGCAAATGCACCGGGACGCAGGTTCTCGGTGAGGGAGTCCCGGCGCATGCTCCGAGGGTGGCCTTCCCCTCCCGCGATCGGGTAGCCTCGGCCTCGCTTCCAGTGGAGGTCCGCGTGGACGCAGGCGCCGGGGATGACAGCGGCTCGCCAAAGGGGCTGAAGCCAGGCGCGCTGTCGGCTCTGCTGCGGGAACTCGTCGCCACACCGGAGAAGCGCGAGGCCGAGCCGCCGCAACTCCTGCCCGGAACGATCATCGGACGCTTCGAGCTGGCGCGTGAGCTGGGCCGCGGCGCGTTCGGCGTCGTCTACGAGGCCCGGGACCTCGAGCTCGGCCGCCTGGTGGCGCTGAAGATCGTCCGCCCGGGCAGCGCAGAGGTGGCGGAATCGAAGATCGCCCGGGAGGCCGAGGCGGTTGCGAGACTTTCCCACCCAAATCTGGTGACGCTCTACGACGTCGGCCACAGCGAACACGGGCCCTATCTCGTCTTCGAGCTCCTGCGCGGGACGACCCTGCAGGAGCGGATCGACGAGGGGCCTCTCCCCGTACCCGTGGCGGTCCACGTCGGCGTGGAGATAGCCCGCGGCCTGGCGCACGCCCACGCAGAAGGCGTGGTGCACCGGGATCTCAAGCCGTCCAACGTCTTCGTCGCCAGCCGCGGCCAGGTGAAGATCCTCGACTTCGGGATGGCCCACGCCTTCGGGCGCAGGCGAGTCAGCGGCGGCACGCCGGCCTACATGGCGCCGGAACAGTGGGCGGACGCTCCCGAGGACGAACGGACGGACGTCTTCGCGCTGGGTGTCACCCTCTACCGGATGCTCTCGGCGGAGTACCCGTTCCCGGACCAAGGGGGGCGCTGGTCGTCCGGCCCGGCGACGGCCCCGAGGCTCGACGTTCCCGGAGCGCCAGGGCTGGCAGATCTCGTCGGCCGGATGCTGGAGAAGGCGCCCACGAGTCGTCCTCGGGACGGCGCCGCCGTCCTGGCCGCCCTCTTGCCCATCGAGCATACCCTGCGAGCCCAGCCCGCCGATGGCACGCTGCCGGTGGCGGCCGGCCAGCGAAAGGCGACCCCGGGCGACTCCCTCGCCGCGGTGAGTTCCGCGGCCGACGGGCGATCCGAATTGCTCGAGGCGTTCGCCCGGGACCACCCCAGCGGAGGCGCCGTCTTCCGCGCATCGGCGTTCCCGGTCGAAGAGGGCCCGGGAGGAAGACCGGCAGGCGGCACACGGCCGGCGCGGGACGGGCGACGGAAGGCGAGCCTGGGCGACCTCCTCGCGGAGTTCCAGCGCCGAAGGGTTTTCCGGGCGATGGCCGGGTACGGGATCTTCGCCTTTGCGGTCCTCCAGGTCACCGAGCCGGTCATGCACGGCGCGCACTTGCCGGAGTGGGTGCTGACGGCGGTGCTTTTCGTGCTTGCCGCCGGCTTTCCCGTCGCGGTGATCCTGGCCTGGCTCTTCGACCTCACGGCGAGGGGCGTGCAGCGGACGCCTTCGGCCACCGGGCCCGGCGCGCTCTCCTTCTCCCGCGGCGGCCTGGCGGCGCTGCTGGTCGGGGTGGGGGTCGTCGCGGCGTTTCCGGGGGTCGCCTGGTACGCCTGGAAGCGAGCCGAAGCTCGAGGGCCAGGGGCCGCGCAGGAGGTCGCCGCCCCATCCATCGCGGTGCTTCCCTTCGTGGACATGAGCCCGCAGAAGGACCAGGAGTACCTGTCGGACGGCCTCGCCGAGGAGATCCTGAACGTCCTCACCCGCATCGAGGGGCTTCGCGTCGTGGGGCGAACCTCCTCCTTCTATTACAAGGGAAAGAACGTGGAGCCCGCCGAGATCGGGCGGCGCCTCGGCGTGAACTCGCTCCTGGAGGGCAGCGTCCGCAGGGATGGGAACCGCATCCGCGTGAGCGCCCAGTTGATGAAGGCAGCGGACGGAATCCGGATCTGGTCCGGGAGCTACGAGCGGGACCTCGGAGCGACGTTCGCCATCCAGGACGACATCGCCCGCCAGGTGGTGTCCGCCCTGGCGCTGGTGCTCTCGCGAGCTTCGGAGAGCGCGTTGCAGCGCCCTGCCGCTCCGAACCTGGCCGCCTACGACCTCTACCTGAAAGCCCGGGCCGCCCTGCGCCAGCCCAGGTCGCTCGCCGCAGTGGAGCAGGCCACCGCCCTCTTCGAGCAGGCCATCGCCGCGGACCCCAAGTTTGCGCAGGCCCAGGCCGGTCTCTGCGACGCCTGGCTGGCCCGCTACGAGCTGACACGAGCGACGGAGAGCTACCAGCGCGCCGAGGAGGCCTGCCAGGCTGCCCTGGCACGGGGCCAGGACACCGGTGAACTCCACGTGGCCCTGGGCAATCTCCGCCTCCTCGCCGGGCGGCTGGACGAAGCCGAGAAGGACTTCCGCCTGGCCCGCTCGATGGCCCACGACCCGATGGACGCGCTCCTGGGCCTGGCCAGCGTGGCCGAAGCGAGGAAGCGGCCCGACGTGGCCGAGTCGGCCTTCGCCGAGGCCAGGCGGCTCGACCCGAGCGACACCCGCGTCTACCGGCACCACGGCAACTTCCTCTTCCACCAGGGGCGCTTCGCCGACGCTGCCCGAGCATATTCCGAGGAGATCTCCCGGACGCCCGACGACGCCGCCGCCTTCGCTGCCCTGGGCGGGGCGCAATACATGGCCGGCAATTTCGAGCAGGCAGCCGAGGCCTGGAAGACCTCGCTGCGGCTGGCGCCCACACGCTCCGGGTACTCCAACGCGGGGACGAGCCTGTACTACCTCGGGCGCTTCGACGCGGCGGCGGCGATGTACCAGAAGGCCCTCGAGCTGGTGCCGGACGACTACCAGATGTGGGGCAACCTGGGCGACGCCCGTGCGCAGAGCCCGGGGGGCGAGAGCGATGCCGGAGAGGCCTACCGAAAGGCGCTGAAGCTGGGCGAGGGCCGACTGCGAATCAACCCGACCGACAGCGACACGAAGGCGGACCTCGCGCTCTACCATGCGGCGCTGGGCCACCCCGAGCAGGCCCGGAAGCTCAGCAGGGAGGCGCTCGAGCAGGACCCCGGAAACATGTACGCCCATTACAACGCCGCGCTCGTCCACGTGCGCCTGGGCGAGCCCGAGCCAGCGCTCGCCGCCCTGGAGCGGGCCGTCGAACTCGGCTACCCGCGGCAACTCCTTCCCGGAGATGCGGGCTTGAAGTCCCTGCGTCCACACCCACGATTCGCTGCGCTGACCGCGCGGCGATCACCGGCGGCTACCGCCGCCCCAGAAGAAGGAGGCAAGAAATGATCCACCTGCCACGCCCGCTCGCCGTGCTCAACCGCCTCGGCTTCACCGTCCTCGCAGGAAGCTCGCTCCTCGCGGCCGCGGGGTGCGCGGCGCCGGCTGCGCTCGGGAAAAGGGATGTCGTCTTCAGCATCCCGTACGTGGACGATTGCCCGGGCTTGCCCACCTCGAACTTCCCATGCAACGGCGTCACGGACTGTGCGCAGTTGCAGGGCGGGAACGCCACCGTGGAGTTCAAGGCCATCGGGCCGGGCTACGCGGCGCGCGAGTTCAAGGTTCAGTTCGATCCCTTCCGGGAGACCGGCCTCGAGTCACACGGCAACGGATCCACGGGCCCGGTCCGCGTTCCGAACGCACACTCCGGCAAAAACGCTTCTCCAAAGGAGTTCACCTTCTTCATCGTGGACAAGAAGAAGCCAGCATGCGTTCCGGTGGACCCTCGGATCATCGTGGAGAAATAGCGGCAGGCCGGTAGGTCGCCCGGTGGCGAAGCCCTCGGGCGGTCTGCCAGGTCAGGTAGCGGGCGATCGACACGTGGGGCGAGATCCCCGGATCAGGGTCTTGCCCATCGGCGATCCGATCCATCTGGTCGCCGAACCAGGAGGCCTCGGCCAACATCGCGAGTGCCTTGCCCTTGACCCGGAGTGGCTGGACCTCCGAGCGCTCGACCTGGCCCGACAGGAGCCGGGCAGGAAAGTCCGGGTCGAGCGCCAGGGGCCGGGCCAGGCCCACCAGGTCGAGCGCGTCCTCCTCCAGCGCCGCCTCCATCGCCGCGGCGGACCTGAAGCCCCCCGTGACCATCAGCGGGAGCCGGGTGACCCCCCGGACCCGGCGCGCGAACTCCAGGAAATAGGCCTCGCGTGCAACGGTGCTCTCCCGGAGGCCCGGCCCGAGGAGCAGTGCCGGTGACTCGTAGTTGCCTCCCGAGATCTCGAGGAGGTCGATGCCCTCCCCGTCCAGCCAGCGAACGACCTCGAGCGAGTCCTCCTCGGAGAAGCCTCCCTTCTGGAAGTCGGCCGAGTTGATCTTGACCGCGAGCGTGAAGCCGGCGCCGGTTCGCGCCCGGACGGCGCGCACGATCTCCAGCAGCAGGCGAGCGCGATTCTCCAGGCTCCCGCCCCACCCGTCCGCGCGCCGGTTGGTGAGCGGAGAGAGGAACTGTGCGAGCAGGTAGCCGTGCGCGGCGTGGATCTGCACGCCGTCGAAGCCGGCTCGCCGGCAGGCGTCGGCCGCGAAGGCGAACCGCTCCACCGTGGCCTCGATCTCGAGCGGCGTCATGGCCCTCGGGCGGGAGAAGCTCGCCATCACCTTCACCGGCGGTCCCTCCGACGGCGCCAGCGGCTGGCCGCAGATGAATCGGTTGGTCTGGCGCCCGGGGTGGCTCAGCTGGACCAGCGCGGCGCACCCCTTCCGCGCTGCGGCGCTCCAGGTCGAGAGCGCCTCGTGCACCCCGGCGTCCTCGATGATGACGTTTCCGGCTCGCTCCAGGTACCGCCCATCCACCATCGCGTTGCCCGTGATGCTCAGCCCCACGCCACCTCGCGCCCATCGCTCGTAGAGTCGCTCGAGGCGGGAGCCGGGCCAGCCGCGCCGGTCGGCGAGCCCCTCCGTCATGGCCGCCTTGGCCAGCCGGTTCCCGAGCACGAGCCCCGAAGCGAGCCGGAGGGGACGCGCGATCCCGAGGTCCCTGGCCGTTCGCTCTCCGCCTTGCGGCGACGCTTCCATCACGCCCTCCTCGCGCACGTTCGCAGACATGTCGGACATCCGCCCACCCGCCGAAAGTGATCGTACGCGATCGATGAATCCAGGCCGGTGCGATAATGCAAGGGTCGAGGGGAGGATCCGTGCGCGTTCGCCTTGTCGTGATGCTGATCGTGTCGTTCTCCGGGCTGGCCGGCTGCGGAGGCATGGGGGATCCCGGCTCCAGCGGTACCCCCGGGCCGACCGGGCCGACCGGGCCGACCGGACCCAGCGGCCCGTCCGTTCCCACCACGGCTCAGGCCGACTGGCTCGACCCGCACAACGGGGCCCGGGCCGGGACGCTGGCCGGCGTCACGGTGAGCCCGGTGCCGACTCCGGCACTTCCCTCGCTGACCTGGTCGGCCTCCGCCGAGGCCGTGGCGCAGGCCTGGGCGAACCGCTGCGTCTACGAGCACAACCCCGGCAGGAGCGCCGACGGGATCTCGCGCGGGGAGAACATCGCGGCCACGGCGCCGGGCGGCCGGGCCGATGCCACGCCCGCCTACGTCGTCGGCCTGTGGGCCGGCGAGTGGCCGGACTACACCTACGCGACCAACTCCTGTGCCCCCGGCAAGGTCTGCGGCCATTACACGCAGGTCGTCTGGCGGGGCACCACGAGGGTGGGCTGCGCCAAGGCGACGTGCACGGTCAACTCGCCGTTCGGCGCGAGCTTCCCGACCTGGGACTTCTTCGTCTGCGACTACGAGCCGCCCGGCAACTACGTCGGCCAGAGGCCCTATTGAACTGTCGCTCTCTTAACCACCTCTCATAATTCTCTCCGCCCCGATCCAGCCATTGCGTCGCATTGACCCTGTGGGCACACTCAGGGTCAATGTCTCCCGACCTCGCCACGGGAATCCCGGAGATCGACCGGCAGCACGGGGAGTTGCTCGTCCAGATCGCCGAGCTTGGAGAGGCGGCTCGGACCTGCGACCTGCCCCTGGCGGAGAACGTGCTGGCCTACCTCGAGCGCTGCGCCGCCACGCACTTCGCCACCGAGGAGCGCTTCATGCTGGCGTACGGGTACCCTCACCTGGAAACGCACTGGTCCCTCCACCTGGCCTTCGCGTCCGAGCTGGCACGGCGCAAGGCGGAGTATGCGGAGCACGGCTCGCTGCCAACCCTGCTCGCCGACCTCGGCCTGTGGATGGAACGGTGGCTGAACGCGCACGTGCTCGATGAGGATGCCCGGATGGCGAGATTTCTCAGGGGCCATGCGGGCGTCGCCACCTCCGCGCCATGACCCCCCGGATTGTTCCCTCACCGAGAAATCTAGAGACACGGACGCATCCCCTGCTTATCTGCTGACTTCACCCCACACGCGCCTCGTCGCGACGCGTCAAAACGGAGCCGACCATGATCTACGCACAGCCCGGACAGCCTGGCAGCAAGATCACCTTCAAGAAGCGCTACGAGAACTACATCGGCGGGAAGTGGGTCGCACCGGTGAAGGGGCAGTACTTCGAGAACGTCTCGCCGGTGACGGGAAAGCCGTTCTGCGAGATCCCCCGATCCGACGAGGCCGACATCAATCTCGCCCTCGACGCCGCCCACGCCGCCAAGGTGGCCTGGGGCAAGACCTCCTACGCGGCCCGGTCCATCATCCTCAACAAGATCGCCGACCGCATGGAGCAGAACCTCGAGCTGCTGGCGGTGGCCGAGACCTGGGACAACGGAAAGCCGGTGCGCGAGACGATGGCCGCCGACATGCCGCTCGCCATCGACCACTTCCGCTACTTCGCCGGCGTCATCCGCGCCCAGTCCGGCTCGGTCGACGAGATCGACGACACCACCGTCGCCTACCACTACCTCGAGCCGCTCGGCGTGGTCGGGCAGATCATCCCCTGGAACTTCCCAATCCTCATGGCGGTCTGGAAGCTCGCGCCTGCGCTGGCGGCGGGCAACTGCGTCGTGCTGAAGCCCGCCGAGCAGACCCCGGCCTCCATCCTGGTGCTCCTGGAGCTGGTGGGCGACCTCCTGCCGCCCGGCGTCCTCAACGTGGTGAACGGCTTCGGACTCGAGGCCGGAAAGCCGCTCGCCTCCTCGCGCCGCATCGCCAAGATCGCCTTCACCGGCGAGACCACCACCGGCCGGCTCATCATGCAGTACGCCGCGCAGAACCTCATCCCGGTGACGCTCGAGCTCGGCGGCAAGTCGCCCAACGTCTTCTTCGAGGACGTGATGGCGAAGAACGACGACTTCTTCGACAAGGCGCTCGAGGGCTTCACCATGTTCGCGCTCAACCAGGGCGAGGTCTGCACCTGCCCGTCGCGCGCGCTCATCCAGGCCTCCATCTACGACCGCTTCATGACCTCGGCACTGGACCGGGTCAAGAAGGTCAAGCAGGGCAACCCCCTCGACACCGACACCATGATCGGCGCGCAGGCCTCGACCGAGCAGCTGGAGAAGATCCTCTCCTACATGGACATCGGCAAGCAGGAGGGGGCCAAGGTGCTGATCGGCGGCGAGCGAAACGTCCTCTCCGGCGACCTGAAGGACGGCTACTACGTGAAGCCCACCGTCCTCCAGGGCCAGAACAAGATGCGCGTCTTCCAGGAGGAGATCTTCGGCCCGGTGGTGGCGGTCACCACCTTCAAGGACGAGGCCGAGGCGCTCGCCATCGCCAACGACACGCTCTACGGGCTCGGCGCCGGCGTCTGGACCCGCGACGGAAACACCGCCTACCGGATGGGACGCGGCATCCAGGCCGGTCGCGTCTGGACCAACTGCTACCACCTCTACCCGGCGCACGCGGCCTTCGGCGGCTACAAGGGCTCGGGCATCGGGCGCGAGAATCACAAGATGATGCTCTCCCACTACCAGCAGACCAAGAACCTCCTGGTCAGCTACTCGCCCAAGGCGCTCGGCTTCTTCTAGCCGGGCGGCCCCGCCGATCCCGCCATGGCGCTCCCACCCCGCGTCGTCGCCACCGAGGCCGCGCTCGACCTGATCGCGCGCCTCGTGGCGAAGCACGGCCCGGTCCTCTTCCACCAGTCGGGCGGCTGCTGCGACGGAAGCGCGCCCATGTGCTACCCGCGCGGCGAGCTCCTGATCGGCGACGGCGACAAGCTGCTAGGCGAGATCGGCGGGCAGCCCTTCTACATCGGCCTGGCGCAGTTCGGTTACTGGCGCCACACGCAGCTCGTCATCGACGTGGTGCCAGGGCGTGGCGGCATGTTCTCGCTGGAGGGCGTGGAGGGGGTCCGATTCCTCACCCGCTCGCGCGTCTTCACCGACGAGGAGCACGCCGCGCTCGTCGCGGTGGAGGGGTCGGAGCCGCTCCTGCGTGCCTGACCCGCTTCAGGGGCCCAGGAACTTCCAGATCTCGGCCCAGAGCAGATCGGTCGGATGGAAGCGCAGGGTGTTGTGGGATGCCCCCCGCTCCTCCCACATGCGCTTCGGCCCAGGGTAGGCCTCGAAGAGCTCGCGCCCGAGGTCGGAGAAGACCACCTCGTCCCGGCCGGCGACGAGAAACGCGACGCGGCCACCGTAGCGAGGGAGCGCGAGGTCGGCCCGGAAGGCGTCTCGAACGAGCGACGAGGGAACGAAGGGGTAGTGGCGCCGCGCCACGGCGGTCACGCTGGCAAGGGGCGTGACGAGAAGCAGGCCTGCAACGCCGGGACGTGCTTCGGCCGCCAGCGCCGCAGCGGCGCTGCCCAGCGACTCGCCGACGAGAAACACGGGAACCTCCCCGCCGAGGAGGTCGATCGCCTCGACGGTGGCGGCCACGATCGATTCCTGGCTGGGAGAGCCCGTCCTCGGGCCGTAGCCCGGGTACTCGAGGAGGAAGACCTCGATGCGAGGCAACCCCGGCCCCTGCAGCACGTCGCGCAGGTAGATCCGATCGAGCGCGGTCCCGGCGTTCCCGTGCAGCACCACGGCCCGCGCGACGGGAGCGCCTTCGGGATGTGGCGCGCGCCACCCGATGAAGCGGCCCACCCCGTCGAGCCACGGCTCGAGCCCCACCGCCCCTGCGAGCCGGGTCGAGGCGTCGAGTCCGTTCCGGGTCGGGAAATAGAGAAGGCGCCGCTGCGCGAGATAGGCCACCGCGACGACGGCGACCAGAACGACCGCGGCGGACCCTGCGATGCGCACGAGCGATTGCACGGAGCGCGCTCACTCCTTCATGAGTTGCCGGATGACCCGCACGGGGGCGTTGCCGTAGGAGAGCAGCCTGTTGTGAAAGTCCTTCAAGCGGAAGTCCTTGCCGAGCCGGGCCTTCTCTTCCGCCCGGAGCGCCAGGATCTCGGCGTAGCCGTCGTAGTAGCTCATGAGCTGCACCTGCGTGAGCGTGGCCCTGCGCCACTTCTCGGCGGCTTCGGCCTCGGTCTGGAAGGCCTGTCGCCGGAGGAGGTCGAGCGCCCGGGCCTCGTCCATGTCCCCGGCTTGAACCTCCCGGTCGAGGATGGCGTTGACCACCGCGCGGAGATTCCACTTCATCCAGAGGAGCCACATCTCGGGCGCGTTGTCGCCGTATCCAGCGTCGAGCATCATCCTCTCGCCGTAAACCGCCCACCCCTCGACCATCGCGCCGCTTCCGAACAGGGCCCGGACCCGGCTGGGGGAGCGGTTGGCGTGGACCTGCTGGAGGTAGTGGCCGGGCACCGCCTCGTGGATGTTCAGGATCTGGAGCGTCCAGTCGTTGTACTCGCGGAGGAACGACTCGGCGCTCTGCGGGGATCCGCCCTCGAGCGGCGTGACGTCGTAGTAGGTGCGAGCCCCCGGGTCGTAGGGCCCGGGCGAGTTGATGCCCGCTCCGGCGACGCCGCGCAGGTAGGGCGGCGTCTCGCGCACTTCCAGCGGACGGGTCGGGTCCTGGTCCAGGAGATCGTGGGTGCGGACGAACGCTTCCAGCACCGGGATCTGGCGGCGGATCTCCGGGAGGAACTGGTCCGGCGCCACGTGGTGCTTCCCGAGCTCGTCGATGACCGCGCCGATGAGCTCGAGGCGATCCTCCGGGATCGGGCGCTTGCCCATGTACCTGGGCCAGAGAACGCGGGCGAGGAGCTCCATCCGATCGTGAAGGCTGGCCTTCTCGGCGAGAGCCATCCGGTGGAGCTCGTCTGCGGTGAAGCTGGACTGGATGTCGTGGGTGAACTTGGCCGCATGGAGCTCCTTCCCGATGCGGAACGAGCGGGCGCCGCCCTTCGCCAGCCGGCCCTCGAGCTCCGCCGAGGAAGGTCAGGTACTCCTCGATGGCCTTCCTGGCCGAGGCGACCCGCTCGCGGAAGAGCGCCTTCTCCGCCGCGTCGAGCGCCGAGCCGTCGACCTTTGCGAGCAAGGGATCGCCAAACACTTCCAGTGCACCCCGGTTCTGCAGGATGGCGAGACGGGTGTGCTCGAGCGTCGGCGTTCCCAGGCTGGCCCGGGCCGCGGCGTAGTAGGCGGGCACCCTGGCGAGGCGGACCAGCATGTCCCGGAGCCGTTTCTCGAGGGGGGCGTACGGGGTGTCGAGCTGGCGCGCGAAGCCATCGGCGACGTTGTAGGCGGAGGGCTGCCACTCCCAGGCTCGAAACGTCTCGATGTTCCAGCGACTCGCCTCGAGCCAGTGTCGGAGAAGCGCCAGGTCCACCCGGTTCGACAGGCTCAGGCGGGAGGGGTCGAAGCCGGCCAGGGCGGCCTGCGTGCGATCGATGAAGGCGACCTGCGCGGCGCGCGACGCGCCATCCGGCACGGCGAGGGTGTCGGCGTGGCGATAGTAGCCGGCGGCGAACGCCCACTCGGGATCCAGCTTCCAGTGGGCCTCCAGCGTCTCCTCGACGACGCGTGCGAAGCGGACGTCCTCGGGGGACGGAGCCGGGACCGACGCGGGGGCGGGGGCGCCTCCGGTAGCGAGGACCGCAGCGGCCAGGATCAGCGGCGCGAGCACGGGCATGGTTCCTTCTAGCTTCTTTCATGGGGCAGGCTAGAAAGAAACCATGTGCAGCCGGTCCTCCGTGTCGCTCCGTCGGGAGCTCGAATCATGATCCTCGCCGGGGACGTCGGCGGCACCAAGACGAACGTCGCACTCCTCGAGTCGAATGGAGCGCGCGCTCGAGATCGTCCGGTTCGAGAGCTACCGGAGCCGTGAGCACGCCTCGCTCGACGAGATCCTCGACGCCTTCCTGGGTACCGGCGCGATCACGCTCGAGGCGGCCGGCTTCGGCGTGGCCGGCCCGGTCATCGGCGGCCGCGCGATCACCACCAACCTTCCCTGGCACATCGACGCCGGGAAACTCGCCGATCGATTCGGGCTCCCGACGGCCGCGCTTCTCAACGACGTCGAGGCGCACGCCTGGGCGGTGGACCGGCTGACCGACGCCGACCTCCTGACGATCCAGCCCGGCTCGTCCGGGGCCGGCAACGTCGCGATCGTCGCGGCGGGCACCGGCTTCGGGGTCTCCGCGCTGATTCGATCGGCCGGCACCACGGTCTCGCTCGCCAGCGAGGGGGGTCACGCCGACTTCGCCGCGAGAAGCGCGATCGAGGCCGACCTTCTCGGCTATTTGCGCTCCCGCTTCGGCCACGTCAGCGTGGAGCGGGTGCTCTCGGGGCCCGGGCTCGTCCACCTCTACGAGTTCCTGCGAGAGTCGGGGGGAGCCGGCGAGCCGGAGTGGCTCGGCGCCGAGCTGGCCTCGGGCGATGCACCGGCCACCATCTCGCGGGCGGCGGTGAGCGGGCGCAACGAGACGTGCGCCCGCGCCCTCGATCTCTTCCTCGAGCTTTACGGCGCCGAGGCAGGGAACTGGGCACTCCGCACCATGGCGACCGGCGGCGTCTACCTGGGCGGCGGCATCGCCGCCAAGCTGCTGGGGGCATCGAGCGGCGCCAGCGATGCCTGGCGGAAGCGAGCCAGCCAGCTCTTCCTGAAGGGCTTCCTGGCGAAGGGGCGCTTCCGGCCCATGCTCGAGGCCATGCCGGTGCAGGTGATCGTGAACGAGAATGCGCCGCTCATCGGAGCGGCCCACTGCGCCATGACGACCCGCTCCGCGCAGCGCTGACCGCTACGTGTAGTACTTCGGCGACACGGGCGTCACTTTCCCCGGGCCGGCCGGAACTCCCCTTCACTCGGGAACGTTTTCCGGACCTCGCCCGTCCAGCTTCAGCTGATGAGCCTTCCTGCCGCCGCGCGCCACCTCCCGCGGCGCCGCGTCTTGCGCCAGGAGCCCCTCGGCCGTACGGACCGCCCGGGCCACCAGCATGCGCGCCCCGTCGCGAAGCTCGGTGCTCTTCTGCACGTACTCGATGTTCCGCTCCATGTCCTCGGCCGACCAGCCGCGACTGTGGGCCACGAAGGGGAACTGGGGGAACTGGCAGCCGAGCTCGCCGAAGAACACCATCATCTGCCCCGCCACCGCCTGCACGTTGTCCTGCCCACCGGTGATGATGAAGGCGGCGACCTTGTTCCGGAGCAAGACCCGGTTGGCGATGGTGATCTGGTTCTGGATGCAGTTCATCCGCTCGACCATCTTGAAGTAGAGCGAGCTGGCCCCGCCCCAGCGGATGGGCGTCGCCACCAGGAACACGTCGGCCCAGTGGACGAGGGCCTCGTAGACCTGGTCGAGCTGGTCGTCCGGATCCATCTGCGTGATCGAGCAGGGCCAGGTGCATGCTCTCGCGCTCTTCGAGTAGTACCCCTCACAGGCCCGGAAGTTCAGCTCGGCCAGACGGATGGTGCGCGTCTCCGCGCCCAGCTCCTTTCCGGCGAAATCCATGGCCGCGTCGAGGAGCGCCTCGGAGGTCGAGTAACGCGGGTTCCTGGTGTCCATGTTGGTGGTGGAGATCCCCACCACGCGGATGGCGCCGGGCGTCCGCTCAGACTGGCGCGCCAGAGGATGCGGCGGGTGCTGGCCCTTGGTCCGGGGCGTCGCCGGATTCGAGATCCACGAGGAGGTTTCCTCCCTCGACGCGTACCTGGTGGCTCGGCACCGCGTCGGCCTCGAAGCCCGGCTCCCCCTTGCCGGTGAGCGCGTGGTACTTCCAGCCGTGCCAGGGACAGGTGAGGTACTCGCCCTCGCAGCGTCCCTCGGCCAGGGGTCCGCCCGCGTGATTGCAGACTCCGGAGACCACGCCGAACTTGCCACCGAGGAGGGTGACGGCGTAGCGCGCCTTCCCGACGACCACCGGCGTCACGGGCAGCGTGAACCGCTCCACCGGACCTAGATCGTGCCACCTGGCCATCGAAAAGCTCCTCGCGTCTACCAGTTCCTCAGGAAGTGACAGGTGTACCCGCCGCGGTTCTTCTCCAGATAGTCCTGGTGGTAGGCCTCGGCCTTGTTCCAGGTGGAGGCCTTCACGATCTCGGTGGTGATCTTCCCCTTCCAGTGGCCCGACGCCTGGACGCGCGCCTTGACGGCCTCTGCCACGACCCGCTGCGCGTCGTCCTCGAAGAAGATGGCGCTCCGGTACTGCGTTCCCACGTCATTGCCCTGCCGGTTGAGCGTGGTCGGGTCGTGCATGCGGAAGAACCACTTCTCCAGCAGGTCGGCGTAGGACAGCATCCGCGGGTCGAAGACGATCCGGACGGCCTCGGCGTGGCCCGACTTCGAGTCGTGGGTGTCGTCGTAGCGTGGATTGGCCAGCCACCCGCCGGTGTAGCCGACCTCGGTCTCCAGCACGCCGGGGATCTTGCGCAGGAGGTCCTGCATGCCCCAGAAGCAACCGCCGGCCAGGACGGCCACCTCGCGATCCTTGCTCGGAGTCTTTGTGCCCACGGGAACCTCCTTGCGGGGTGAGGACTGTGCCAGCGCCGTGACGGAGAAGATGCCGGCGACGGCCGCCGCGGCCAGGCCGAGGGCCCTGCGCCGCCGAGGTGGAAAGGGTTTGGTCTCCACACTTCTTGACGAATGCTGCTGCGTTGGCTCCACAGCCACTCTTTAGCTTCCAGGGAGAAGGCGCGCCATCGCGCGTCGAAACTGGAGGCTCCACATGTTCGGATTCGTGATCGGCACCATCTGTCTTCTCCTGCTCATCGGCGTGTTGCGGCGCCGCTGGTATCCCGGTAGCTACGGCCACCGCTGGCGCGGCCACGGCCCGCGCGCCTTCCTCTGGCGCCTGCTTCGCCGCATCGACGCCACGCCGGCGCAGGAGAAGGTCTTCCGCGACGAGGCCGAAGGCTTCTGGGAGGCGGCGGGCGGCCTGCGCGAAGGCTTGAAGGCGTCGCGCCGGGACCTGGCGCTGGCGATGCGGGACGAGGCGCTCGACAAGCAGAAGCTCGCGGCCATGTTCCGGAAGCAGGACGAGATCCTGGGCGGCCTGCGCGAGCGGCTGTCGGCATCCCTGGAGCGGGTGCATGCGACCCTCGATGCCCGGCAGCGAGGCCAGCTCGCCGACCTCCTCGAACGCGGCGGCCACGCCGCCCACTGCTGAAGGAGAACGACCATGCGACGCACGTTCCTCATCGTGGTTCTCGCCCTCGGCACCGTGCTGGGTTACGCCTCGGGCTTCGCGCACCTCCGTGGACATCGGCACGGCGGCTGGCACGGCGGCCACGGGCGCACCTGGTGCGATCACCAGCAGCCGCCTCGGGGCTCGCCGAAACCCGAAGCCCCGTGACATGATCCCGGGTCCGTCCATGACCCTTCGCGTCCTGTGCATCGACGATGACCAGCGGTTGCACGCCCTGCTCGCCGACTACCTCGGGCAGAACGGCGTGACCCTGGTGGCAGCGCCGGACGGCCCGCGCGGCCTGGCGGCGCTGGCCGGCGGCGGCTTCGATGCGGTCTTCCTGGACGTGATGATGCCGGGCATGGACGGGCTCGAGGTCATGCGGCGCATCCGGGAGAAGAGCACCCTCCCGGTGATCATGCTCACCGCCAAGGGAGACGAGACCGACCGCGTGGTCGGCCTCGAGCTCGGCGCCGACGACTACCTGCCGAAGCCCTTCAGCGCCCGCGAGCTCCTGGCCCGGCTGCGCGCCGTGCTTCGTCGAGGCGCGGCCGAGGCCACCGACCGGATCACCGTCGGCGAGCTGTCGGTCGAGATCCCCGCCCACGAGGCGCGCGTTCGCGGAGAGCCGGTCGTGCTCACCGGCCTCGAGTTCGACCTGCTGGTGGCCCTGATGCGTCGCGCTGGCCGGGTCGTGCCGCGCTCCGCCCTCATGGACGAGGCCGGACGCGGCGACGTCCTGGTCGGCGACCGGGCCGTCGACGTGCACATCTCGCACCTGCGCCAGAAGCTCGGCGACGACCCGCGCGCGCCTCGCCTCATCAAGACCGTGCGCGGCGTCGGGTATCTGCTGGTGAAGCCGTGAGACGCGGCCGCCTGCACGGCCGCATCTTTCGCTGGTTCGGCGCGGCCATCCTCACCACCGGCGTCGTCATCGCCGTCCTCTTCCACTTCCTCGGCGACGGCGGCGCATGGACCAGGGAGCGGGACGGCGCGCTCCGTTTCGTGAGCCAGCAGCTCGCCCGCACCTGGGACGACCCGCCGGCACGCGCCGACCTCGTCTCCGCGCTCGGCCGCGACCTCGACCTCGGTCTCGTGCTGCGCGACACGGCTGGCGTCGTCCTCGATCGAGCCGGCGACTGTGCGCGCGTCAGCTTCACGTTGCAGGTGCCCGGCCGCGGTGTGCTCTCGGTCTGTGCCCCGCGCCACCGCTTCGGCGTCCCGTGGCGCCTCGGCCTCGCCCTTCTCGTCGCGGTTGCCGTGCTGTGGGGCGCGAGCGGCCGCATCGCCCGCCGCATCGCCCGACCCATCGTGCACCTGGCCGGGGTGGCCCGCGACCTCGGCGACGGCAAGCTGGCGAGCCGCGCAAGGCTCGACCGGCGCGCGCTCGGCGAGATCGGCACGCTCACCACCGCCATCAACGACATGGCGGGCAAGATCGAGCGGCAGATGCGCGACCAGCGCGAGCTCCTGGCCACGGTGTCCCACGAGCTGCGCACGCCGCTCGGCCGCATCCGGGTTATCGGCGACCTGCTCGCGTCCACCGCCGACCCCGTGCGCCTCGCTCAGCTCGAGCGCGAGGTGCTCGAGATGGATCGCCTGGTGGGCGAGCTCCTGGCCAGCGCCCGCGTCGACTTCTCTGCCCTGACCCCGACCCGCCTCGATGCCGCCGACCTCGCAGCCACCGCCCTCGAGCGGCTGCACCAGCCCTCGGGCCGCCTGCACGTCGAGGCGGAGGACCGCCACGTCGAGGCCGACGCGACGCTGCTCCTGCGCGCCATCAGCAACCTGATCGACAACGCCGAGCGGCACGGCAAGGGGCTGTTGCGTCTGTCGCTGCGCTCTCGCCCCGGCTATCTCGTCCTCGAGGCCGAGGACGCCGGACCGGGCTTCACCGAGGCCGAGATGGCGCGCGCCTTCGAGCCATTTCAGCGTCGCGGCGCCGGGGGCGACGACGGGCGATCGCTCGGTCTCGGCCTGTCGCTCGTGCGCCGCATCGCCGAGGCGCATCACGGCACGGCCTACGTCCGGAACGGCGCGGGCGGTGGCGCGGTGGTGGGTATCGAGCTGCCCACCGTCCGTTCGGAGTGATCCGCGCGGCGCTTCCACATAATCAGGGGACCATGCACAGCGCCAAGCTATTCGCCTCCGCCACGCTCGGTCCGCTCGAGCTCGAGAACCACCTGGTCATGGCCCCCATGACCCGCAGTCGCGCCTCGGAGGGAAGCACGCCCAACGCGCTCATGGCCGAGTACTACGGGCAGCGAGCCGCGGCTGGCCTCATCATCACCGAGGGGACCTCGCCCTCGCCCAACGGCGTCGGCTACCCGCGCATCCCGGGGCTCTGGTCGCCCGGCCAGGTGGCCGGCTGGCGGCTCGTGACCGAGGCCGTCCACGCCCGCGGCGGCCGGATCTTCGTGCAGCTCATGCACACCGGGCGCGTGGGCCACCCGCAGAACCTTCCTGCCGGGGCCGAGGTCCTGGCCCCGAGCGCGGTGACCGCTCCGGGCGAGATGTACACCGACGCCAAGGGAATGCAGCCCCACCCGGTCCCCCGCGCCATGACCGACGCCGAGGTGCGCAGCGCCATCGAGGAGTACGTGACCGCGTCCCGAAACGCCATCGCCGCCGGCTTCGACGGGGTCGAGCTCCACGGCGCGAACGGATATCTGATGGAGCAGTTCATCAGCCCCGACACCAATCGAAGGACCGACGCCTGGGGTGGGTCGATCGACAAGCGACTTGGCTTCGTGCTGGAAGTCGCCCGGAAGGTGGCCGCAGCCATCGGCGGACAGAAGGTCGGCATCCGGCTGTCGCCCCACGGCGTGAACGCCGGCATGGTGGCCTACCCGGAGATCGACGAGACCTACCGGAAGCTCGTGCCGGCGCTCGCCGCCACGGGCATCCAGTACGTCCACCTGGTCGATCACTCCGCCCTGGGCGCGCCTCCGGTGCCGGAGGCGCTGAAGCTTGCCCTGCGCAAGGCCTGGCCCCGCACGTTCATCCTGGCCGGCGGATTCGACCTGGCCAGCGCCGAGAAGGCGCTGCAGGAAGGGCGAGCCGACCTGGTGGCCTTCGGGCGCGCCTTTCTCGCCAATCCGGATCTGGTGGCGCGGATGCAGCGCGGTCTTCCCCTCACGGCCCCCATCTTTGCGACCTTCTACACGCCGGGACCGAAGGGCTACACCGACTACGCAGCCGCGAGCTAGCGGCGCGCCATCTACGACTCGTCCGGCTCGCCGAGTCGTTGCTTGAGCCTCGCCAGCCTGACCAGCGCCCGGTCCCGGTGACGAAGCCGCTCGGACGCCCGCTCCCCCGTGTAGTCGTAGATCCCTCGGCCCGACTTGGCGCCGAGGTCGCCCCGCTCCACCCGATCGCGCAGCGGCGCAGGCGCGCGCTGGTCGCGGCAGAGCTCCGGCGCCAGGTTCTCGATCACGCGCCGCCAGACGTCGAGCCCGCCCAGGTCGGCGGTCTCGAGGGGCCCCACGAACGGCCAGCGGACGCCGGGCCCGTCGGTCATCACGGTGTCGATGTCCCGCGCATCGGCCACGCCCATCTCCAGCAAGTGAAAGGCCTCGCGCATCAGGGCCGCCTGCAGCCGGTTGGCGACGAAGCCCGGCACGTCCCTGCGGAGGAGGACCGGCCGCTTGCCGATGGCGCGCATGAGCGACATCACGCGCTCGACCTTCGCCGCGGGCATCGCGGGGTGGGGCAGCACCTCCACGAGGGGAACGAGCTGGGCCGGGTTGAAGTAGTGGGTGATGGCCATCCGCTCGGGATGGGCGGCGCCCTCGGCCAGGCGAGCGACGGGGAGCGTGGAGGTGTTGGAGACCACGAGCACGTCCGGGGCCACGGTCCGATCGATGCGGGCGAAGAGGGCGTGCTTGAGCTCGAGGATCTCCGGGATGCACTCGGTGACGAGCTCGGCGCCGTCGAGGGCGGCGTCGAGGTCGGTGGTGGGGTGGATGCGGGCCCGGACGGACGCCGCGTCGGTGATCGGCAGCGCCTTTTCCTCGACGAGCAACGCCAGGCTCTCGTCGATCGCCCGCAGGCCGGTGGTCAAGCCTCCCGCGTCGACGTCGTGAAGCCGGACCGTGGCGCCGGCCGCTGCGAAGAGCTGCGCGATCCCGTGCCCCATGACGCCGGCGCCGATGACCGCCATCTGTCGAACCACCCGGTTGCTCCCTTCTCGAGGCGTGAGCCAATCATAGCGACCCGGGAGGGCGGGCCATGCATTGCACGTACCGTGTATTGCGAAGCACCCGGAAACAGGCCGGAAACGGCCCATGCGCCCCTTGCGGGTTACCTCAAAGGAGGCATCCCAGGTTGGGCGTTCATGGGCTAGCGTCACGTCTCGCTTACATAGGGGGCCAGGCATGGCGCGGATCTTCAACCGGCAACTCGTCGGCGTCCTTTTCTGCTGGGTTCCACCGCCTGGGCCTTGCCGGCGGCGGCCGCCCCGAGCGACACCGGAATTCCCACCGCCGAGCTCGACCCTTACTTCAAGGGCGGCAAGGAAGGGCACGCCTACACGCTGGCGATGCTCGAGCTGGGGATGCGCACCGGCGCCGCCACCACGGCCGCGCTGCGCAACGACCCCGAGCGCGCCAAGGCCTCTCTGAAGGCCCTGCGCGAGCAGATGGTCAAGGTCGGCGCCATGGTGCCTTCGTGGAAGCCCTACTTCAGCACCGCCGTCATCGGCGAGCTGGAGAACGCCGTGGCCAGCAAGGCCGACGTGGCCGTCCGGCGCAAGATCGCGAGCCGGCTCGAGAACTCCTGCACGACCTGCCACGCCCGGTACATGTTCCAGGTCCAGGCGCAGTACCGGTGGGGCAGCTTTGCAGACGCCGCAGTCACCACCGACAAGGGAGAGCTCTCCTTCCACCAGGTCATGCTCGACCTCGCCAGCGACCTGGGCGCGGTGCGCGGGGACGTCGGCGCCGGGCAACTTCCCGAGGCCAGGGCGGCCTACACCCGGCTGATGGAGCGCTTCGCGATGATGGAGCAGCTCTGCGCCAACTGCCACGACCAGCCGCGCCAGTACTTCATCGACTCCGCCGTGAAGGCGCGCCTGTTCAAGGTCGGCGGCCTGCTCCGCCGCGGCGAGACGCGCGTCGGCGAGTACACGCCGCTCTTCAACGACGTGAACGAGATGAGCTGCCTGCCCTGCCACCAGGTGCACATGCCTGCCGCCTTCCAGCAGCGGAACGCGCTGGAGGCGAAGAAGTAGCCCGGATGAGCCGGCGCCTCCTCGCGCTCCTGGCGGCGGTCGCACTGGCGACGGCGGCGCCCGCCGTCGCTGCGCCCTCGGCCCCAGCGCCCTCGGGCGGGCCGGGCGTGACCCTCCTCGACGAGGCCGCGGCCGGCCGCTTCGCCGCGCTGGCGCTCGCCTGTGTTCACCAGGAGTATCCGAACAAGCTCTCCCACGTGCTCGCCTCCGACGCCGACGTCCGCCCGCCGCGGGACCTGACGCCGGCCTTCTTCGGATGCTTCGACTGGCACTCGTCGGTCCACGGCCACTGGCTCCTGGCGCGGCTGGCCCGCCGCTTCCCGGCCGCTCCCTTCGCGGCGCCGGCGCGTGCCGCCCTGGCGCGGAGCCTCACGCCGGCCAACCTGGCCACCGAGGCGGCCTACTTGAAGACGCCGGGGCGCGCCTCCTTCGAGCGCCCCTACGGCCTCGCCTGGCTGCTGCAGCTCGCGGCCGAGCTGCGCGGCTGGGACGACCCGGAGGCGAGGGGATGGGCGGCCGCGATGGCGCCGCTCGAGACCGAGGCGGCGGCGCGTCTCGCCACCTGGCTCCCCAAGCTCCACTACCCCATCCGCTCCGGCGAGCACTCGCAGACCGCGTTTGCCTTCGGCCTGGTCCACGACTGGGCGGTGGCGACGGGCAACCAGGCGATGCGCCGGCAGATCGAGGAGCGGGCGCGCGCCTTCCACCTCGCCGACCGGGCCTGCCCGATCGCCTACGAACCTTCGGGCGAGGACTTCCTCTCGCCCTGCCTCGCCGAGGCCGACCTCATGCGGCGCGTGCTGCCGCCCGCGGAGCTGGCCGCCTGGCTCTCCCGCTTTCTTCCTGGTGTTCCGCGAAACGGCGGCGCGGCGTGGCTCGCGCCCGGCGTGGTGACGGATCGCTCCGATCCCAAGCTGGCACACCTCGACGGGCTCAACCTGAGCCGCGCCTGGATGCTGCTCGGGATCGCCTCCGGACTCCCGGCCGGAGATCCCCGGCGCGCGGCGCTGACGGCCGCTGCCCGGGCGCACGCGGCGGTGTCGCTGCCCGCCGTCACCGGCGAGCACTACGAGGGGGGGCACTGGCTCGGCACCTTCGCCGTCTACCTCACGAGCGGCGCGGGGCGCGGCTCGGGGGGCGTCGAAGCGCGCTGAGTGGTGGTCAGGAACCGGAGGACCCCATGTTCGACTTCCTGCTGACCGATGAGCAGAAGGCCTTGCGCGAGGAGGTGCGGGACCTCGTTCGCTGGGTCCCCCGCAAGATGATCCTGGACATGGACCAGGACAAGGTCCTCTTCCCCACCGAGTTCCTGCGGGAGGCTGGACGGCGCGGCCTCATGGGGGTGCGCTACCCGCGCCGCTGGGGAGGGCGGGGAATGGACTGGGTCGCCACCTCCATGGTGATGGAGGAGGTGGGGACGCTCGGCTACATCTTCGCCTGCGTCTTCGGAATCGGGGCCGAGCTGGTCTGCGACGCCATCGTCCTCCACGGCACCGACGCCCAGCGCGAGAAGTACGTGAAGCCCCTGCTGCGGGGCGAGATCTTCGCCGCCGAGTGTCTCACCGAGCCCCGGGGCGGCTCCGACTTCTTCGGGACCACCTCGGTCGCCGAGAATCGGGGGGATCACTTCGTCCTCAACGGACAGAAGCGATTCATCGTGGGCGCCGAGGCGGCCGACTACTTCCTCGTCTACGCCCGGACCGACCCGGCGGCGAAACCTCACGAGGGGATCAGCTGCTTCATCGTGGACCGGGGCCCCGGCGTCGAGACCAAGTACCTCTACGGCCTCATGGGCTGCCGCGGCGGCGGCGCCGGCCGGATGGTCTTCCGCGACGTGGTGGTTCCCGCCGAGAACGTGATTGGCCGGCTCCACGGCGGGGCCGCGGTCTTCGACACCATGATGATCCCGGAGCGGCTCGGGACCGCGGCGATGACCATCGGGGCGGCGCGCCCCGCGCTGGAGATCGCCACCGGGTACACGCTGAAGCGCAAGGCCTTCGGCCAGCCCATCCACCAGTTCCAGGGCGTGAGCTTCCAGATCGCCGAGGCGGCCATCCTGCTCGACGCGGCGCGCGCCATGGTGGACACGACCAGCCGAGCGGTCGTCGCCGGCGCGGACCAGGCCACCATCCGGCGCCTGGTGTCGGAGACCAAGAAGTTCGTCACCGAGGCATGCCAGAAGGTGGCCCACAACGCGATGCAGGTCATGGGCGGCATCGGCTACACCGACGTCTTCCCCGTCGAGCGCATCGTGCGCGACCTGCGGCTCGCCTCCATCTGGACCGGAACCAACGAGGTGATGTCGGTCATCGTCGCCAGCGAGTGGTACCGGGAGTACCGAAGGACCAGGGCCGAGGCGCGCAGCCGCGACCACGAGGCAGATGCCATCTCCGCCGACCGGCTGGAGGAAAAGGACTTTGGCTAGCGGATCTGTCCTGGGTTCATGGTACGCGACGTCGATCCTTGGAAGGCCGCCGATGCGCCGTAAGGGGCGACCCAATTGAACCGGGTTTTGTAGATTGATCTGAATCAATAGCTTGGACATGGTTCCGGTTTGGGGAGGAACCATGGAACTTCTGCGACGATCGCTTTTGCTTGGATGCGTGCTTCCGGCGCTCTGGTTGCTCCGCCTCGCGACGCTCGATCCGCTCGTCTCGATCGTCCGCGTGGACCCGGCCGCCCAGCCGGCGACGGCGCAACCGGACGCCACCGTTGCCGTCTCCGGGCCCGAGTGGGAAGCCTTCTTGCGTGGCATCGACGCGATCGAGCAAGGACTGGGCACCGGGAACCACTGGAGGGTGAGCGCGGACCTGCCGACCGCGACCGGGACTTCAAGGTGGGTGTTCTACGCCCCCGACGAGAAACCGATCCGCGCTCTTGACGGAAAGCTCGACGCCAGCGGGGGCATGACCTTCATCTCGATTGCCCGCCGCGACGGGGACGTCCGGTACCGGGTGGACCGGCGCGAGTGGACCCACCGGGAGTTCCAGCCAGGGCCGGGATTCATCGGCAAGCCGGCCCCACCCGCGTCGCTCCTGTACCCCTTCCAGAACGTGGCCTACGCCTGCCTCATCGTCGGCGTCGCCCTCTTCGCCCTCATCCCGACCCCGACCAAGTCGCGAGGCGGCGTGAGCCCGGCCGAGTTCATCCTCCTCGCCATCGGCCTGCTGCTCTTCGCGGGTCCGCTCTTCGCGACCGGTGGCTCCGTCCAAGCGCTGACCGACGGACTCGCGTTCACGCTGCCGTGCTGGGTTCTCGCCGCCGTTGCATTTCACTTCTTCGCCAGGCCCGGGACGAACGCGCCTCACCCGCTCGTCCTGAGCAAGACGGGCACGCCCGGAGCGGATCCGGCCGCGTCGGGGCACCTGCCCACCTTCCTCCGGTGGGGGACCGCCCTTCTCGCAGTTGCAGCAGGACCCATCGCGGTGCTGGTCGCCGTGTCGTTGACCTACTGGAACCGCTGAGGAGGGGCGCGGCACGCCCCGGGGGACGCGCCGCGCCGACAGGCCTGCCTACGGCGCCGTGAGCCTGGTGGAGGCCTCACATCGAGATCTCCGGCCCCGCCCCTTCCGCCTCCGTTGCCCGTCGCGCGTCCCACCAGAGGAAGACGCCCAGCGCGACGAAGACCGCGAGCCCCATCCAGTTCCCGAGGGCGCCGTCGTTGCCGAAGCCGTACGCCATCGGCCTCTTGAACCAGTCGAAGGCGAACCGGGTCATCCCGTCGGCAACTCCGGCCATGGCGCCTCCGGCGATGAACCCCGACGCGATCAGCATGCCCCGGTTCCCGCGCGCCTGCGCCAGCAGGGTGTTACCCGGGGCGCGACGGACGAACCAGGCGACGGCCGCTCCCGCCAGGATCGGGGTGTTGAGCTCGATCGGCAGGTACATCCCGAGCGCGAAGGCGAGCGACGAGATGCCGAGCATCTGGACGATGACCGCCACGACCGCGCCGATGCCGTAGAGGAACCAGGGCACCTCGCCCGACTGCATGACCGACGCGATCACGGCCGCCATCGCATTGGCCTGCGGCGCCGCGACCGGATTGGGATGCTGCGGCGACGGCGAGAATCCGTACACGTGCGCGAAGACGAACATGACCGCGGTCACGGTGACGGCGGCGACCACCGACCCGGCCATCAGCGTCAGCTCGATCCGCCTGGGCGTCGCCCCGGTCCAGTAGCCCACCTTGAGAATCGTCACCATCGACCCCGTCATCGAGAGGGCCGTGCAGACGACGCCCCCGATCAGGAGAACCGAGAGCATGCCGCTCGTACCTTTCAGGCCGAGCGCGGAGAGGACGCCTGCGGCGATGATGAGGGTCGTCAGCGTCATTCCGGAGATGGGCGTCGTCGAGATCATCGCGATCGCCCATGCCGACACGGCGGCGAACAGGAAGGCGATCCCGAAGGTCAGGACCAGGGATATCGCCGAGATCGAGGTCGCCCCGGGCGTGCCGGAGAGGACGGCGAAGCGGAAGTAGAGGAAGAGGGCGAGCGCCAGGGCGGCCGTCCCGGCGACGACCGTCCCGATCGACAGGTCGCGATCCGTGCGCACCGCGGCCTCGTCGCCCTGGCCGATCCGCCTGAACTGGCCGACGACGCGGGAGACCGCCTGCACGATGACCGGAGACATCTTGAGCACGGACAGGACGCCAGCCGCGAAGATCGCGCCGATCCCGATGTAGCGGACGTACTGCGAGAAGATGGCCTCTGCGCCGAGGCCGGCGATGGGCGGCCTCCCGGGGAAGAGCGGCGCCGACGACAGCGCCCCCATCGTCCCCACCAGCGGCACGAAGACCCAGTAGGAGAGGAACGAGCCGGCCGCGATGATGGTCGCGTAGCGCAGCCCCACGATGTACCCCAGGCCCAGCACCGCGGCGGACGTGTTCAGGACGAAGATCGCCTTGGCCTCGTCGGTCAGCCTGTGGAGCGAGGGGATGAGGACCGTGGTGAAGGTGTCCCGCCAGGCCCCGAAGTGGAGCGCCAGGAAGTCGGTGACGAAGCCAACCGCCATCGAGACCAGGAGCACCAGCGCCTGCTTCCCCCCGCGGCCGCCGGCGACCAGGATCTCGGTCGTCGCCGTCCCTTCCGGAAAGGGGAGCTTCCCGTGCATCTCGACGACGAAGAAGCGTCGGAACGGGATGAGGAAGAGGACGCCGAGGATCGCGCCGAGCAGCGGCACGAGGAGGATCTGCGCGAAGCTCGACTGCTTCTCCAGGCCGAGGATGAAGATGGCCGGCATCGTGAACGTGGACCCGCCGACGACGATCCCGGCGCAGGCCCCCAGCGCGACGATGTTCACGTTCTCGAGGAGCGTGGACTTGCGACGAGCGACCGCGGAGTAACCGATCGCCAGGATTGCGATGGGGATCGCCGACTCGATTCCCTGGCCGAGCTTGAGCGCCAGGTATGCCGCCGCCGCCGAGAAGAGCGCCGTCATCAGGAGGCCGAAGACGATCGAGCGCCTGGTGATCTCCGGGACGGTCGCGCTGGCAGGGACGATCGGCTCGTAGCGCTCGCCGGGGGCCAGCTCCCGATAGGCATTCTCGGGGAGGTCGCCGGAGGTCTGCGGGATCGGTCATGGGCCCGGATACTAGCCCGAGAAGGGGTCAGGCCACGCCGGACGGGGCAACCCCGATGACCTTGTCACATACCTCGGTTACACTTGTCTCATCTGCGAACGTAGCGTTCCTGCCATGTCCGATCCGCGCCAGATCATCCACCGAAGTCCCAGGCGCCGCGTCCGGCTGCTCGTGGCGACGAGTCGTGGAAGCTCGTTGACGATTAACGTGGGGGCCGGCGGCTTCTGCACGGGCCTGATGCGCGTCCTCCCGGCGGGCTCGAACGTGGAGGGAACCATCCACCTCGACGGGCGAGAAGGGAACTTCGCTGGCCGGGTGGCGTGGTCGAAACCCGGCGACCCCCGGTTGAACGTGATGGGGCGAATGGGCGTGCGCTTCGAGAAGATCGACCCCGCCTTCGCGCAGAACCTGGCGGGACCCGAAGCGGAACCGGCTACTTGTCGCCAGTGACCTCGGCGCCGTGCCCGCCGAGCCAGGAGTAGAGGGCGCCGGCGATGAGCGCGCCGATGATGGGCGCCACCCAGAAGAGCCAGAGCTGCTCGAGGGCCCAGCCGCCCCCGATGAGGGCGGGTGCGGTGCTCCGGGCCGGGTTCACGGAAGTGTTCGTGACCGGAATGCTGATGAGGTGGATGAGGGTCAGGCCAAGGCCAATGGCGATGGGCGCGAAGCCCTTCGGCGCGCGTCCGTCGGTCGCGCCCAGGATGATGAGCAGGAACATCAGGGTCATCACCACCTCGGCGACGAAGCCCGAGACCATCGAGTAGCCGCCAGGCGAGTGAGCGCCGTAGCCATTCGCCGCAAGCATGCGTGGGGCGTCGAACCAGCCAGCCTTCCCGCTGGCGATGAGAAGGAGGACCCCGCCACCGACGAGGGCGCCGACCACCTGCGCCAGGATGTACGGAACGAGCTCGGACGCCGGGAAACGCTTGCCGGCCCAGAGACCGATCGACACGGCCGGGTTCAGGTGGCAGCCGGAGATGTGTCCGATGGCGTAGGCCATCGTGAGCACGGTGAGGCCGAAGGCGATGGAGACGCCCACGAAGCCGATACCCATGCCCGGAAAACCAGCGGCCAGGACGGCGCTCCCGCAGCCGCCCAGGACGAGCCAGAAGGTACCGATGAACTCCGCGGCGAGCTTCTTCGAAAGTGGCATGTGCCGCCTCTTAATCGACCCCAAGGCGATGTCCAGCACCCCGAAGGGGACCGCTACAGGAACTTCCGGATCTCCCGCCCCGCCGCTTCCTGGGTGGCCGTCCACAGGTAGGCGGGCCCCGACAGGTAGGCGGCGAGACCGTGCTCGCCGTCGATGGGGCACCTGGCCCTGGCCTGCACGGCATAGGCTTCCGCCTCCCAGCGCAGGCGCCATCGCGGAGAGATCACGTAGCTCGCCCAGAACCAGAGCGGCCCCTGCGCCTGCTGCCGGACGTGCACCAGCTCGTGGCCGATTCCCATCTCGTTCTGCTGGGAGGGCTTGAGGAACACGTGGTGACCCAGCGTGATACCTCCCATCGGCGCCCAGGCCGGCAAGGTGTGGAGCACGTGCGCGGGCTCGGGTCCGTGCTCGGCGGGGGACCGTCTCGCCTCCGGCTCGCAGGCCGACACGACGGCGACGGCCAGAAGCACGGCACCCGCGCGGACGCCTCTCATGGCGGCGATCAGAGCACCTGGTCGATGGTGACCAGGTCCACGAGCCCCTTCACGCAGAAGAGCGCCGGGATGATCCGTTCCGGGGGATGGCGACGACGCAACTCGGCCACCTTCTCCGTGCCGGCACGGTAGGCGGGCAGGTACATGCGGCCGAGCAGCGGGTGGCGACCCCAGGCTCCGGAGAGCTTGTCAGCCCGCTCCGCCGAGACCAGGTAGTCGGCGCGCAGGATGGCGGCCACCTCGGCCTGCGGCCTCCCCTCGCCCCAGGTCAGCCAGGAAGACTGGTTCTTGGCGTCGTCCTGCAGGAGCGCGAGCAGCAAGCCCAGCTGCAGGTCCTCGTCGGGCAGCTCGGCGACCTCCTTCACGCCGAAGGCCATGAGGATGGCGTTGTTGGCGATCCCCTCCGAGAGGGCGGCGCCGCGGGTGTTCATGGTGAGCACCGTCCCCTCGAAACCGAGCTTCCCCTGCACGTAGAGCCCCTGGGCAAGCGCGAAGGTGGTGACGTGGCCAGGCACCACCTCGTGGCTGACGAGCTGCGCGAACTCCGGCACCGAGATCTGGAGCGAGGCGTTGAGCTCGTAGGTGGCCTCGTAGCGAGGCGCGCCGGCCTCGTCGCGCGCCCGCCCCACGTAGTTCATGGAGCCGGAGAACCAGGCGTCCTCGATGGGCAGGAACTGGATGTTGGCGCGCGGCACGCCGTGGAGCGAGGCTGGCAGGTGCGGCACCACGTGGCGCCGCGTCCCCTCCTCGAGCTGGGCGATGAAGGCGGCGGCCAGCTGCGGGATGGACTTCCGCGGTACGAGCCGCGCCGCGCGCCAGGCGTCCACCGCGGCGAGCAGCTCCTCGGCCGTGCGGGAGGGGTGACCGGCTCGCGCGAGCAACTCGGCCACCTGCCGCCGCTTCTCCTCCGGCCTCGACGGCTCGGGCGCCTGGCCGCAGGAGGACTGCACGCAGCGTGCATAGGGCACGGCCGGTCCTCGCCCCAGCCTCTCCTGGACCAGCTCCCACATGATGCCCAGGCTCCCGGCCACGCCGTCGAGGTAGGCGCCGCGCAGCCCGCCCAGGGTCCGGCTCCGGGCGGCCAGGTCGTGCACCGCTCCGGGCACGTCCACCTCGGCCAGGTAGGCGTCCACCGAGGCGACGTCGATCTCCTTTCCCGCCACGCCGCCGGTCTGGCGCAGCCTCGCCGCGGCCGGGTGGGTGTATGCGGCCGGCAGCGGCTCGTCGGAGAACCAGGAGTCGGCGATGAATCGGCCGGTGCCGGACGGGTTCATGACGTCGCCGCCCCAGAGCGTGTCGATGCCCAGGATGGCGGTGGCTGTGATCGCGTCGAGGGAGGTCTTGTCGGTCATGGATTCTCCTGGATGCGGGCGCGGCGCCCCTATTGGTACACTGCGCGCCCGCGCGGCGCACCCCTGGATGGAGGACGGATGGACGCAACCGAGACGAGGACACTCCCGGAGAACGCCTACCAGCCACTCGCCGCAGGGGAGGTCTACCAGCCTGTCGTGCCGGCGGCCGCCGAGCTTCCGGAGGTCACCTGGCGCTCTGTGGCCTGGGGCGTGTTCCTCTGCGCCCTCTTCACCGCGGCCTCCGCCTACTCCGGGCTCAAGGTCGGGCAGGTCATGGAGGCGGCCATCCCCATCTCCATCCTGGCCATCGGCCTCGGGCGCCTCTACCCGCGCCGCTCCACGCTCCTCGAGAACGTGATCATCACCGGCATCGGCGGCGTCTCCGGCTCGGTGGTGGCCGGCGCGGTTTTCACGCTGCCCGCCCTCTACATCCTCAAGCTCGACCCGCACCCCTGGCAGACCATCTTCATCTGCGTGGCAGGGGGCGCGATGGGCGTGCTCTTCCTCATCCCGCTGCGCCGCTACTTCGTGCGCGAGACCCACGGCCTCTTCCCCTACCCCGAGGCCACCGCCATCACCGAGGTGCTGGTCACCGGGGAGAAGGGCGGCACGCAGGCCAAGCTGCTCCTCCAGGCCACCGGCATCGCGGCGGTCTACGACTTCTTCGTCACCACCTTCCAGGTCTGGAGGGAGACGGTCGACCTGCGCTTCATCCCCGCCGTGGAGAGCCTGGCCCAGAAGGCCAAGATGACGCTCTCCTTCGACGCGCTCGCCTTCATCCTGGGGCTCGGCTACGTGATGGGGCTGCGCTCCTCGATGCTGCTCTGCGCCGGCGGCGTCCTCTCCAACCTGGTGCTGGTGCCGCTCATCTGGTTCCTGGGCAGCAACTACATCGACCTGGTCTACCCGGGCACGATCCCCATCTCGGCCATGAGCGCCAACCAGATCTTCCGCAGCTACGTGCGGCTCATCGGCGTGGGCGCCATCGCCACCGCCGGCATCTTCGGGATCCTCAAGTCGCTCAGGATCGTGGTCGGCTCGTTCGGCATCGCCGTGAAGGCCTTCCGCGCCGGCGGAGACCACGGGCTCGAGCGCACCGACCGCGACGTCTCGGTGATCACCATCCTCCTCGGCGTGGTGGTCTCGGCGCTGGCGGTGGCCGCCTTCCTCGGCTACCTCGACGGCCGGGCCAGCGTGCTCGGGGTGGGGCTCCTGCTGGTGCTGCTCTTCTCCTTCTTCTTCACCTCCGTGGCCGCCAACGCCATCGCCACCACCGCCCGCAACCCGGTCTCCGGGATGACCATGCTCACGGTCATCGTCTCCTCGGTGGTGCTGCTCGAGTTCGGCCTCTCCGGCCGGACCGGCATGTTCTTCGTGATGGCCATCGCCGGCATGGTCTGCACCGCGCTCTCGGTCTCCGGACAGACCGTCACCGACCTCAAGGTGGGCTACTGGCTGGGCTCGACGCCGCGCGCGCAGGAGCGGGTGAAGTTCCTGGGCGTGCTGGTGGCCGCGGCCGTGGCCGGGGCGACCATCGTCTTGCTGGCCCGCTACTTCCAGTTCGGCGAGGCGGCCGAGGGCGACACCCGCCCCATCCTGGCCTCCCCGCAGGCCGCGCTCATGAAGACGCTGGTGGAGGGCTTCATGAGCCGCCAGCCCGTGCCGCTGCTGCTGTTCACCACCGGTGCAGCCATCGCCGTGGTCATGGAGATGCTCTCCATCCCCGCGCTCACCTTCGCCCTGGGGATGTACCTGCCGCTCGAGCTCAACTCGCCGGCGCTGGTGGGCGGCTTCATCGCCCACGTCCTGACCAAGCGGTCGGAGAAGATCGGCGGAGACCCCGGGCGGAACATGCGGGAGCGCGGCGTCATCATCGCCTCGGGGCTTCTCGCCGGCGGCGCGCTGGGCGGCGTCTTCGGCGCCGGCCTGCGCACCATCCCCGGCTTCCGCGAGAACCTGATCAAGACCCCGTTCTTCGACGCCGACGCCATCTCGCAGGCGGTGAGCCTGGTGGCCTTCCTGGGACTCTGCGCATACCTCTGGTTCGCGTCGGTGAAGCGGGAGAAGGCGGCGTGACGTTCTTCCTCTGGATGGTCACTCGAGTCGGCGGGCCACGTCGGACCGGATCCTCGCCGTGGCGTCGGCGTCCAGCGTGAAGTCGGTGATCGGAACCTCGCTTCCATCGCGGAGGCGGGCGATCACCCGGTGCGTGGTTCGCTCGAACGGACGGGAATCGGGGTCGGGGTCCGTGTGGCTCTCGACGGTCACCTCCCTGATCTCCCCGAAGGGGATGGCGCGGCGCTTCGTCCGGAAGCGGGTGCGATCCTCGACGACGAGCTGCTCCGTCCCGGGCTGGATCGTGATCGTCTGGCTGAAGCCGCGGATGACGACCAGCGCGCCTGCGGTCGCCAGGACCGCTCCCACCAGCGCCAGGGCCAGGCGCTCCGTCGATTCCGCGCCCGCCCAGTGCTGGCGCAGGGCGAGGACCGCCGCTCCCATCCCGACGAACAGCCAGCCACCCCAGACGGGCATGCCGCCGTGCCGGATGAAGCGCACGGGCCCCTCGGCGCCTCGCCACCAGGCGTCCGTCATCGCAGCACGTCCCGCAGATCGTGGGCTCGCTTGGCTTGGATCAAGGCAGTCCTCCTGGCGTCTCCGGGATGAAGATAGCGCCGCCGAGGCAGCGGGGGCACCTTGCACCCGCACTCCGGCCGGGTATGACCGCTCCAGGGAGGACGACATGCCACCGAAGGATGCTTTCGCAGATGCCCAGGAGCGGGTGAAGCAGCTCACGAAGCGCCCGTCCAACGCGGAGTTGCTCGATCTCTACGGCCTCTACAAGCAGGCCACCGAGGGCGACGCGAAGGGTAGCCGGCCTGGAATGCTGGACATGAAGGGGCGCGCCAAGTTCGACGCCTGGACCTCCCGCAAGGGCACGGCGCCGGCCCAGGCTCGCGCCAGCTACGTGGCGCTGGTGGACGACCTCGTGAAGAAGCTCGGCTGATCGGACGGGAGGCGCGCCCATGAAGTACCGCAGGCTCGGAGGGAGCGAGCTCGAGGTCTCGGAGGTGAGCCTGGGGTCGTGGCTCACCTACGGGGGAGGCGTTTCCCGGGACCGGGCCGAGGCCTGCGTGCATCGCGCCTTCGAGGTCGGGATCAACTTCATCGACACCGCCAACGTGTACGCCGGCGGCGCGGCGGAGTCCTTCCTCGGCGAGGTGCTGGCCGGGCGGCCGCGGGAGAGCTACGTGCTCGCGACCAAGGTCTTCTTCCCCATGCCATCGGGCGACCGCGGGCTCTCTGCCGCGCAGATCGCGAAGCAGCTCGACGCCTCGCTGAAGCGGCTCCGCACGACCCACGTCGACCTCTACCAGTGCCACCGGTACGACCCGCACACGCCGCTCCCGGAGACGATGACGGCGCTCACCGAGGCGGTGCGCCAGGGGAAGACCCGCTACATCGGCTTCTCGGAGTGGACCGCGGGGCAGATCCGCGCCGCGCTGGCGCTGCCGGGCGAGCGCTTCGTCTCCAGCCAGCCCCAGTACTCGATGCTGGCGCGGGAGCCGGAGGCCGAGGTCTTCCCGCTCTGCGCGCGCGAGGGAATCGGACAGATCGTCTGGAGCCCGCTCGCCCAGGGAGTCCTCACGGGCAAGTACGCTCCGGGGAAGCCCGTGCCGGCGGACTCGCGAGCCGCGAGCGACGCGATGGGCGGGTTCATGAAGACGGCGCCTGCCCTCCGCGACGCTCGAGGGCGTCCAGCGGCTTCGCCCCATCGCCGCGGAACTCGGACTGTCGCTCGCCCAGCTCGCGCTGGCCTGGGTGCTGCGAAGGCCGGAGGTCTCCTCCGCCATCATCGGCGCCTCGCGCCCCGAACAGGTGGAGGAGAACGCCAGGGCCTCGGGCGTGGTACTGAACTCGACGGTGCTCGAGCGAATCGAGCGGGCGCTCGCAAACGACGATCGCGAAGGAGATCACCGATGATCCGCATCCTGGCCCTGGCGTCCGCTCTTGTCCTGGCCTTCCCGGCCCACGCCGCGGAGCGGTCCGGCATCCCCGAGAAGTACAGGTGGAACCTGGCAGACCTCTACGCCAGCGACGCGGCCTGGTCCGCGGCTCGGGATTCCCTGGCGAAGCGCGTGTCGACCTTCTCGGAGTACAAGGGCCACCTCGGCGACTCACCCCAGGCGCTGGCCGGAGCGTTGCAGGCGATGTTCGCCTTCGACAACGACCTCAGCCGCCTTGGCGTGTACGCCGGGGCGCTCGCCGACGAGGACACGCGGGCCGCGCGGCCGCTGGAGATGCGCCAGGCCGCCGAGCAGATCGCGGTCCAGTTTTCCTCGGCGACCTCCTGGATCCGGCCGGAGATCCTCTCGCTCGACCCGGCCAAGGTTCGCGCCTTCCTCGCCCAGGAGCCCAAGCTCGAGCCCTTCCGCTTCTACCTGGAGGAGGTCCTCCGCTGGAAGCCGCATACCCTGTCCTCCGGCGAGGAGCGGGTCGTCGCCGAGGCGGGCAACATCCGGAACTCGGGCAGCTCCGTGCACGGCATCCTGAGCGACGCCGACCTCCCGTACCCCACGGTGAAGCTCTCGGGGGGCGAGGCGGTCCGGATCGACTCCTCGGCCTTCTCGCTTCATCGCGCCTCGCGCGTGCGGGCGGACCGCGATCTCGTCTTCGATGCGTTCTTCGGGGCGCTGAAGGGCTTTTCCCGCACCATGGGGGCGACGCTCCACGCCCAGACGAACGGCCACGTCTTCACGAAGACCGTGCTCAAGTTCGACTCCTGCCTCGATGCCTCGCTCTTCCGCAGCGCCATTCCCACCGCGGTCTACACCCAGCTTCTCCTGGACGTGCGCCGGAACCTGCCCGCGCTCCACCGTTACCTCGACCTTCGCAAGCGCATGCTCGGGCTCCCGACCCTTCGCTACCAGGATCTCTACGTCCCGCTGGTGGGCGGCGTCGATCTGCGGTTCGGTCCGGACGAGGCCCGGGCCATCACGCTCGAGGCCTTCGCTCCGCTCGGAAAGGAGTACGTCGAGGTCCTCCGGAAGGGCTACGAGAGCCGCTGGACCGACTACCTCCCGTCCACGGGCAAGCGCTCCGGCGCCTACTCGACCGGCGTGTACGGCGTCCACCCCTACCAGCTCCTCAACTTCAACGACCAGTACGAGGACCTCTCCACGCTCGCCCACGAGTCGGGCCATTCGATGCACACGGCGCTCGCTCACGCGAACCAGCCCTATCCGACGTCGGACTACCCGACCTTCGTGGCGGAGGTGGCATCCACGCTGAACGAGAACCTTCTCGTCCACTACATGCTCGAGAAGGCCAAGGACGACGAGACCAGGCTG
The DNA here is from genome assembly GCA_963700085.1 of uncultured delta proteobacterium. GTDB lineage: Bacteria > Myxococcota > Myxococcia > Myxococcales > Anaeromyxobacteraceae > CAIOAK01. Next base: position 588,696 of record CAVOWI010000021.1, on the reverse strand, counting down.
GCGCTGCTCGGCAACTACCTGGACGGCCTGCGAACCACCCTGTTCCGGCAGACCCAGTTCGCCGACTTCGAGCTCGCCTTCCACCAGAAGGCGGAGCGCGGCGAGCCCCTGACCGGGGAGAACCTGACCGCGCTGTATCTGAAGATCGTCCGGGAGTATTACGGCCACGACAAGGGCGTCGTGCAGGTCGACGACCTCGTCGGCGTCGAGTGGGCCTTCATCCCCCACTTCTACATGGACTTCTACGTCTACCAGTACGCCACCAGCCTGGTGGCCTCGACGGCACTCGCGAAGGGCATCCGGGACGAGGCGAAGACCGGCTCCACGGCGAGGCGGGACGCCTATCTGAAGATGCTCAAGGCCGGTGGATCGAGGTTCCCGATCGAGCTCCTGCGGGAGGCCGGCGTGGACATGACCACCTCGGCCCCCTTCGACGCGACCATCTCCGAGATGAACGGGGTCATCGACGAGATGGAGAAGATCCTGGCCCGGAAGGCCAAGGCAGGGGCAAGTCGGGCTACTGGCGCCACGACACCCCGATGAGGATCGACGGGACGTACTGCGGCTGGTTCACGGCCGCGTTGGCGTCCGACCAGGCGTAGGCGTTCCGCCCGTTCACGATGGTGCCGCTGGTCGAGTAGGAAGTGTCGTGGCCGTAGAGCGTCGCCGACGGGTACCAGTCGAACCCCGCCGAGAGCGCGATGCCCCAGTGGGGCGAGAGCGGCACGCTGCACTGGACCCCGGTGCCTACGCCCCACTCCTCGGTGGTGACGGTGAAGTCCTCGTTTCCCCCGACGTAATGGAAGCGCCCGGAGAACGCCGAGAAGCGCGGCCCCAGGACGATTCCGAAGTCCTCCGTGCCCGGCACGCGCAGGTACCAGATGGCGTTCAGGCCCAGGGTCCAGGTCTGGCCGCTCGTCTCCGGCGTGCCATTCGTGGCGTCGTTGATGAAGATCGACCGGGCCGCCTCGGCGTTGCCCGGGTCCATGAAGACGTAGGCCACCGAGAAGGAGAGCCCCAGGGGCGCGTCCGGGATGAGGCGGGACGCCTCGCCGGTGGCGCGGATCCCGACGCCCTGCTGGTAGCCGAGCATCCCGCTTGCTCCGAGATCCACGGCTGACGCCTCTCTCGCCCAGAGCATCGCGGCGGCGAGTGCCGCTGCCTTCGTGACCGTCATCATGTGGCTTCCCCCCGAGATCGGTGCGGCGATATCGCGACGATCCGCAGGTTGCAGGAACACGCCAGAGCGAGTCAACGGAGAGTGTGTGTGACCAGGTGTGTACCGGTGCGCTCATCATCGCACATGGCCGACGGCGCTGCCGCGGCGACCGAGGTGTCACGCGTGCGGCGAGCCGCTACCATGGGCTCCCGGAGATCCTGGTGGAGGTTCGCATGCGCGCTCTCGCTCTCCTCACCTGTGCCGTCATCGGCTCCGCCGCCGCACCGGCGCGCGGCGCGGACTTCCACGTGGACCCGACCGGAGGATCGGACACGGGAGACGGGAGCGCGGCCCGCCCGTGGCGCTCGCTCCAGTCCGTCGTCGATCGCCAGGTCGAGACCCGGAACTGGGAGAGCCTGCCGTACACGGGGAAGTCGCTCGTGACGGCGAACGCCGGCGCTCCGGTGAAGGCGGGCGACACGATCTGGCTTCGCTCGGGCGACCACGGGGCGCTCACGATCCTGGGCGCCTACAACGCGGCGCCGGTCACGGTGGCGGCCGAGGTGCGGGGCCACGCCGCGGTTCACGAGCGTGCTCGTCCGCTCGGCGCAGAACTGGATCCTGCGCGGGTTCTCGGTGAGCCCCACGCACGGCACGTCCGCCGCCGCAGGAACCCTGGTGGTCGTCGAGAACCACGGCTGGAGCGGCCCGGCCAGCGACGTGGTGATCGACGGCTTCGACGTGTTCACGGTGCCGGACGAGCGCGTCTGGGCGACCGCGGCGGACTGGGACGCCCGGAGCGCCAACGGCGTCACCGCCACCGGCGACCGCGTCACCATACGGAACTGCTGGGTCCGCAACGTCAACTACGGCATCGCCGTCACCGGCCGGGGAAGCCGCGTCGAGCACAACTCGGTGGACGGCTTCTGTGGCGACGGGCTGCGCGGCCTCGGAGACGACGAGGTCTTCGAGTACAACCTGGTGAAGAACGCACGGGACGTGAATGCAGACCACCGCGACGGCTTCCAGTCCTGGTCCGTGGGCCCCGGCGGCGTGGGCACCGGGGTGGTTCGCAACATCACCTTGCGCGGGAACGTGATCATTGGCCACGAACCGGGCGTCCGCTTCGCCGGCACCCTTCAGGGAATCGGCTGCTTCGACGGCACCTTCGACGGCTGGGTCGTCGAGAACAACGTCGTCCTCACCGACCACTGGCACGGCATCTCGTTCTACGGAGCGCGGAACCTCCGCATCGCCAACAACACCGTGCTCGACCTGAACACGGTCGACCCCGGGCCGCCCTGGATCATGGTGACCGCGCACAAGGACGGCACGCCGAGCCGCGACACGCTCGTCCGGAACAACCTCACGGCGGACCTCAGCGTGAGCGGCGACAACGTCGTCGCCGACGGAAACCTGCTCCTGCCCGCGGACCCGGCCGGCTACTTCGTCGACCTGGCTCACCTGGACGTGCGCCTGGCGGCCGGCTCGCCGGCGATCGACCGAGGCGTCGCCGGTCAGTCACCGGCAGGGGACGCGGACGGGATTGCGCGTCCCCAGGGGGCCGGCGTGGACGTGGGGGCCTACGAGTTCGCCCCGGGGGCCACGCGGCCACCGGGCGGGGCCGCGGGTCCAAGCGGTGCGCCTCCGGCCGGCGCGGGTCCGGGCGGAACCCTGCCGGCCCCCCCGTCGGGGTGCGGGAACCCGTCCGGTGACCTGTCGCTGGGGCTCGTCGCTCTCGTCGCCGTGGCGAAGCGTCCTCGGCGGCGCGGCTAGCGGCAGGGCTCCGCCAGCGCTCGCGCGGTCATCGAGAGGATCTCGCCGGCGTAAGCCCGCAGTGAATCGGGAGGGATGCGCCCGCCGCTGGCGACCGCCCCCGTCAGCCGCTCGAGCCAGCGAACGGCCTCGCCCTGGATGGAGCCGCGGCTCGCTCGGAAGTACGGGTGGGAGCCGAAGGGCCAGTAGTTGCACGGACTGATGGCGAGGTGCGTCCGCATCTCGGCATCCGTCGGCTGCACGCCGGCCCACGCCAGGAAACCTCTCCTGATCCGGGTGCTGTCCGAACCCAGGTCGTCCATCATGCCCGTCGTCATCTGTCCCGGATGGATGCGGTAGCGCATCACGACCGGCTCGACGTTCCCCACCCGGCCGACGCGCATGGCGGCGATCGACATGGCCCAGTCGGCGCCAAGGCGCAGGGTCTCGTCGAATCGCAGCCGGTGCCGGAGCACCAGCTCCCGGTCCATGGTGATCGCACCGGAGATGACCTCCGACTTGAAGAGCGTCCGGACGCGGATCTCCGCGTCGTCGGTGGCGTAGTTCCAGACCTGGCCCTTGTCGGCCTGCCCTTGGCTCCATGTGACGATGGCGCCGCCCACGAGCACGAGGCCGGGGTCGCGCTCGAAGGCGGCCACCTGCCCTGCCAGCCGCCCTGGCGTGGCCTCGTCGTCGGCGTCGAGCACGGCAAGATAGCGACCCCGGGCGTTCTCCATGCCGACGTTGAGCGCCGCGGCCTGGCCGCGGTTGCGGTCGAGACGGACGAGCTTGATCCGCGCGTCTGCTCGAGCCAGGCGTTCCACCACGGCGGCGGTCCCGTCCGTCGACCCGTCGTCCACCACGACCAGCTCGAGGTCGTCGAGCGTCTGCGCCGCCAGCGAGGCGACCGCGCTCTCGATGTGCCGGGCGGCATCGTGGGCCGCGACGATGGCGGTCACGAGTGGGCGATGCGGTGGGATCACCGGGGGAGACTCTCCCGGCGACGCAGCGGGTTCAAGTCTGGTGGGGGTCAGGGCGCCGCCTCGATGGTCCGCCGATCGGCCGTCGGGCAAATGGGGCGTTCACTCGTAGTCCCTTGACGAGTTATCGAGAGAGTTGCAATCGGCGCGCAGGGGGCGGCGGGAAGGCCTGTGGGGCGGCCGCATTGCCCCAGGATGTCGCGTCCGGAGTTGCTGGCGAGGCTCGAGATCTCCGCGCGGGATATCGTCGTGGTGGGCCGCCTCGCGCGTCTGGGGAGGGCGAAAAATCCCGTGAGATGCTCTTTCCATGAACCAAGCACGCGAATCGTCCCGACGTCTCGCTGTTCTCGTTCACCGTGAACGTGGCGCCCTGACAGACCTTCTGCTGGCGCTGGCCGAGTTCGACCGGAGCCGGCTCTGGGTGCAACTGGGCCACGCCAGCCTCTTCGATTTCCTGCACCGGGAGCTCGGACTGTCCCGGGGCTCTGCCCACTACCGGAAGGTGGCGGCGCACCTCGTTCAGAGGTACCCCGAGATGGTCGAGCCTCTCCGGGAAGGCAAGCTGTGCATCACGGTCGTGCTCGAGTTGGCCCGGGTCATCACACCCGAGAACAGCGCGGACGTCCTGCCGCTGTTCTTCCACCTGTCAAAGCAGGAGGCGAAGGCCGTCGCGGTGGAGGTCTCTCCGGCAAACGTGATTCCGAGGCGGGAGGTGGTGACGGGGCTTCCTCGTCCCGCCGAAGTTCAACCGGTTGAACTGGCGGCGAGCGACATCGTTCACAGGGCGCCGGGTCCAGGAACGACGCCGGCAGCGCCGATGCAGCTCGAACCGCTCACCCCCGACCTGCGCCGCATCCACATGACCGTGTCGAAGCAGTTCATCGACAAGCTCGAGGCCGCGCGGAAGGGGCAGGGGCACGCGCAACCTGGCGCCTCGGCCGAGAAGGTCATCGAGGCCGCGCTCGACCTCCTGCTCGCGCAGCAGGCCAAGCGCCGCGGAGAGGCGAAGAAGCCTCAGAAGAACCTCCGCCCCGCTAAGAATGCTGGCCACGTCCCCGCCGCGGTGCGGCGGGAGGTGTGGTCACGCGACGACGGCAAGTGCACCTGGCCTCTCGATTCCGGAGGCACCTGCGGCGCGACCTTGCGCCTCGAGATCGACCACGTGGTCCCGCGCGCAAGGGGTGGCCCGTCGACGGCCGACAACTGCCGGCTGACTTGCCGAACGCACAACCAGCTCGCCGCTCGCCAGGTCTACGGCGACGACTGGATGGACAGGTTCACCGGCGGTACAGGGCCAGACGTTCCGGTCGCGCGGGAGGCGGAGGGGCCCGCGTGGAATCAGTGCGGCTCGACGGCGTACCCGGAGCGGAGAACCTCGACGCCCTTCCGGTCCCTGATGAGCAGCGTCCCGGGCTCGCGGACGCCGTTCTCTCGCAGCGAGGCGCGGAAGTGCTCCTCCGCTTGCTCAGCGCTCAAGGCCCGAACGTGGAACCGGTACTCGTTCCGCTCGGGGGCGAAGACGCACTCGAAGAAGTCCTCGCGTGGAGAGGACGCTGGCGCGATCGATGTCTTCAAGGGCGTCCCTCCGGTGCACGAGCGATCTCAGTGTGCCTTCGCCCTCGACGCTTGTCACTTTAGGTGACGTCGAGCCGGAGATATCGGGTGGGTGGACATGAGCCAACCTCGGTGTCCGTCCCCCCTGTAGACTCGACCCCTCGATGGGCACTCCCTGGGTTCTCCTTCATTCCCTCGCCGACCAGGCCGCTGCCGTGGCCGCGCTGCCGGCCCCGGGCGCCCTCCCCGTCCGCACCGTCCTCGTCCCCACCGAGCGCCACGCCCACGCACTGCGCCGCGCACTGGTGCGGTCGGGTCGTTCGGCGGTGCTTGCCGGCACCCGCTTCGCCGGTCCGCTGACGCTCGCCCAGGAGGTCCTTGCCGAGGCGGGCCGCGACTTCACGCCGGGCGAGGAGTCGCTCCGGGCGGCGCGACTCCTGGCGCTCTTCGAGAAGGACCTGCATCTCGAGTACTTCGAGCTCGGCTTGCTGCGCGACACGCGGGGCTGGCCCGAGGCGTTCGCCGCCGCCATCGGAGACCTGGAGGGCGCCGGCCTTTCTCCCGACCGGGTCCCCACGACCTCGAAGCCGTGGCGCGACGTCGCCCTCCTCTGGCGCGAGGTCGACTCCGCCGCGGGGAACAGCTTCACCGGCGCGCGCTTGTTCCTGGAGGCGGCCGCGGCGCTGCAGGGAGGCTCCCCGGCCACGGCCGGGCTGGCATCCGGGCTGGCGACCGGGCCCATCCTCGTTACCGTGACTGGGCGTGAAACGGCCGCCGAGGCCCGCTTCCTTTGCGCGCTTCCCGGCGCCACCTTCGCTCTCGTGGCCGTGCGGCCTCTCCGGCCTCGCCACGTGGAACGCGTCGAGGCTCTCTTCGGAAGGGAGGCCCGGACGGCGCTGGAGTCAGCCCCGCTGCCCGCCGCCGTCGCCACCGAGCGCGACCTGCTCGCCCGCTACCTCTTCTCCCCACCGGACGTCCTCGCCGATCCGGCGCGCCCTCGCAGCCAGGGACCCGACGGCACGGTGACGCTGGAGGTGCATGCCGGGGTCGAGACCGAGGTCGAGGCCGCGGCCGAATGGGTGGCCCGGGAGGTCCTCACGCGGAGGACGCCGCTCGAGGACGTGGCAGTGCTCGTCCCGTCTCACCACCCGCTCGCCCCGCTGCTCGCCAGCCGCATCGCGCGCCTCCCGTGGCCAGGCGGCGACTTCCCGGTCCACGTCGCAGGCGGGCTTCCCCTGGCGGCCACCGCGGCGGGCGCCCGCGTGCTGGCGCTCGTCCGGGCGCTCGGCGCCTTTCTTCCGGCCGAGTCGGTGAGCCAGACGTTGCCCTCCCTGGACGTGAAGCTCGGCGCCCGCGACCACCTCGCGCTCGGCGAGGCCACGGGCGTGGCCTGGGGCGTGGGCACCGCGGGCGGTAGCGCCGCCCGCCCGGAGGGCGCCCTCGACTGGACGCCGTGCGCCTCGGCGCGCCAGGCGCAGCTCGAGAAGATGGTGGATGCGCTCGACGACGAGGCCGAGAAGCGGGAGGGCTGGAAGATCCGGCCCCAGCTCGACGCGCTTCGCGCGGCGCGGCCGGCGCTCGACGCGCTCGTTTCGCTGGCGAGGCTCGTCGTCGAGGACCACCCCCTCGCCGAGATCACCCCGGCGCTCGCCGCCTTCCTGGAGACCTGGATGCGCCTCCCCGGAAAGGGAGCCGCCGTCCGGACGATGCTGGCCGAGAGCCTGGAGGGCGCCAAGGCCGACGCGGTTGCCTCGTCGGTCCGCGGCGTGGCCGCGATGGCCTTCGTGGAGGAGCGGCTCGGCTCGCTTCGCCTCTCCACGCTTCGCTTCGGCGAGCCGGCCGTCTACGTCGGCACCGTCGCCGCCGCGGCGGGGCTCGAGTTCCAGGCCGTTCGAATCCTCGGTCTCTGCGAGGGCGCCCTTCCCTCGACGGCTCGCGAGGACGCCGTGCTCCCGGACCGGATGCGCCAGGAGGCGGGACCGCTCGTCCCCCTGTCCGGCGATCGCGTGCTCGCCCAGCTCCACGCCTTCGATCGCGGGGTCCGGGGCGCGACGACCCGAATCGCCCTCTCGGCCCCACACGGCGACGCCGAGCGGAGCGACCGCGAGATCTCGTCCCTCCTCGTGGAGGTGGGCGCGGCGCTGGGCCGCCCGGACCCGAAGCGAGACGGGGCCATCCCCGACCTCGATTCGCTCGAGCGCACTTCCTTCGGGCCCGCCCGCTCCGCCGCCGCCGCCTTCCGGGACGCGAACCCGGTCTCCGAGGCGCAGTGGCTCGACCGGGCGGCCACCACGAACGAGGTCCCCCCCGGGTGGAAGGGCGCAGCGTCGCTCGACATCCCCGCCATCCTCGCGCTGCGGAACCGCATCGAACTGGGACCGGCCGACGGGATCCTGGAAAGCGACGGGCCGTTTCCGAGCTTCCCTGGCCTCGACCCCGCGCACCCCATCTCGGCGTCGGCGCTGGAGCGCCTCCTCTCCTGCCCGCTCCGATTCCTCCGGGAGCGCGTCCTGGGATGGAACGAGCCTGGCGGTGCGCCATCCCTGCGCGAGATCGATCCACTTCACTTCGGGAGCATGTTCCACGAGGCCGCCGAACGCTTCTACGCCGCGCACGGGGCGGAGCTCGTGTCCGGCAAGAGGACCATCGCCCACTGGAAGAAGGTCTTGAAGGGGTTTGCCGACCAGTCCTTCGACGCCCTGTGCGGGAGCTACCCGCTGGTAGGCCAAGGAGTCCTCGACAAGGAGCGGGCGCGGCTGGTGCGCGACCTGGAATCCTTCCTCGAGTACGACGAGAAGCTCGGGATCACCCGCTTCGTGGCGGTGGAGCGGGCCTTCGACGGCGTGGCCCTCGACGCAGGCGGCACCTCCCTCCACGTGCGCGGCTACATCGACCGGCTCGACGTCGAGGGGGACCACTCGCTGGTCCGCGATCTCAAGACCGGACGGGACCACCCTCGAATCGGCGAGGAGGCTGACCCGACGCCGGTCCGGGACGTCCAGCTCGGCCTCTACGGCCTCGTGACGAAGGCGCTCGCCGCGAGGTGGAACGTCCCGGGCAAGGTCCAGGCGGCCTACGTCTACGCGCGCGGCCCGTCGGAGCGAGGCTTCCGGAACGACCACGCCGCCCTGGAAGCCGCGGCGAAGGGCTGGCTCGCGGTCGCGGCCGGCCTCCTCTCCGAGCGCGCCTTCCCGCCCACCTCGCGAGACGAGGACTGCGCGTTCTGTCCCTTCGCCCCCGTCTGCGGCGCCCCGGTGCAGGGGCGTGCGGCCGCCCAGGTGGACGAGGCCGAGGGAGCCGTGGCCGCGTTCTTCGAGACCAGGAAGAAGAAGGGGAAGGAATGAGCCCGCAGCGACCGGCACCGGACCAGGAGCACCGCGACGGCGCCATCCGTGCACGCGGCGTGAACGTGCTGGTGGACGCGGGCGCCGGCACCGGAAAGACCACCCTGCTCGTCGGTCGCCTGGTCGAGATGGTCGCGCCGTCGGACGACTCCTCGAAGGCCACCCCGCTCGAGCGGATCGCCGCGGTGACCTTCACGAGAAAGGCGGCGGGGGAGCTGAAGCTCCGGGTCCGGGAGAAGCTCCTCTCCGAGCTGGCCCGGACGCCCTCGCCGCTCCGGCGCGACCGGCTCTCCCTGGCGCTCGCCGCCGCCGACACCGCCTTCATCGGCACCATCCACGGCTTCTCCGACCGGCTCCTGCGCAGGCGCCCCGTCGAGGCGCGCCTGAGCCCGTCGTACGAGATCCTGGAGGACCCCTCCGAGCTGACCCACGAGGCCTTCGAGATCCTGCTCCAGGCCTCCGAGGCCGGACGGCTCGCCGACGAGCTGGCCGGCACGAGCTGCCCTCCGGAGCGTGCGGCGGAGGCCCAGGAGCACATCCGCGCGGCGCTGGCCGCCGAGCTCCGCACCGAGACGAGGGAGGGGCTCTGGCACGATCGCCACGGCCTCGACGCGCTCTTCGAGGGCTTCATCCTCCACCGCGACGTGCCCCCCCGGGACGCGAAGCCGCCGCCGTTCCAGGCCGCGCGGGCAGGACAGGCCATCCAGGAGTTCCTTGCGCTGGCTGGCCAGTCACGCGGAGTGAATCCGGGGTCGAGGTGGATGGGGCGCGTGGCCGATCGGCTGTCCCGGCTCGCCGGCGAGACCGACCCGGTGGTCCTCTTCCGCGAGGTGGGCGCGGCGCTCGCCTACCGTCCCGGCAAGCTGCGCAAGAGCGTCGAGTTCGAGGGAGACCCCGCCGGCTGGGAAGCCCTCAAGGCCTGGGACGGCAAGAAGGACGAGCCCGGCCTCGAGGCCCTGGTCACCGGCCCCCTTCGCCGCTGGATGGCCACCCGCCTCGTCCGCACCTTTCCCGCCGTGGTGGCCATGTACGAGAAGGTGAAGGCCCGTCACCGCGCGGTGGACCAGGTGGACCTGCTCCTCCGCCTGCGAGACCTGCTGCAGTCCGACCGGGAGGTCCGGCGCGACATGCAGTCGCTCTTCGACCACGTCTTCGTGGACGAGTTCCAGGACACCGACCCCCTCCAGGCGGAGATCGTCCTCTACCTCTGCGAGGACGGCGCGGTCGCGGAGCACTGGGGCGACGTGCGCCTGGCCGCGGGCAAGCTCACGCTGGTCGGAGACCCCAAGCAGTCGATCTACCGCTTCCGCCGCGCCGACATCTCCGTCTACGACGCGGTCCGCGCCATCGTCGTGAAGGGGAAGCACCTGGCCGTTCCCCTGACCGCCAACTTCCGCTCGCAGCCGGCGCTCATCGCGCACGTGAACGCACGCTTCGACGAGATCCTGGGGCGGGCCGAGCCGGGGAAGCCCGACTTCGACCCGGAGGCGGGGACGGTGGTGAACCGGCCGCTCGACGCGGGGCGAGAGGGAGTTCGGAAGGGGTGCGTGGTCGTCCTGCCCTTCTCGACCGAGGCGAACCGCGCCGAGCCAGACCGGCTCCGCGAGGCGGAGGTGCTCGCCACATGGATCCGCACCGCCGTGGCCGGCGAGTTCCGCCACGGGGACATCGCCATCCTGGCCCACGTCACCAGCAACGTCGGCATGCTCACCGACGAGCTCGACCGGCTCGGCGTGCCCTGGACGGCCCGGGGCGCGAGCCTCTTCCTCGAGGACCCACTTCACCGACAGTTCCTGCTGGCGCTCCGGGCCCTGGCCGACTCGAGCGACGGGATCGCCGCCGCGGCGCTCTTCCGCGAGCCCTTCTTCGCCCTGGACCTGGACGACCTGGTGCGGGCCAAGGCGGCCGGTTCCGGGCCGGGGGACGAGGGCATCGATCGGGCCCGCGCCGCCCAGGCGCTCGTCCAGGATCTTCGCCGGCGCCGCTTCGACCGGCCGCCCGGAGAGACCGCCCGCGACCTCCTCGAGCGCACCGGGCTGGGGCGCGCCGTGGCCTTCGGGCCCAACGGCCTGCAGCGCCTGGGCCGGCTTCGCGAGCTGTGCTTCGAGCTGGAGCGAGTCGCCGCCGGTGACGGTCTCGACTTCGACGGCGCCACCGCGCGCCTCCGGGCGTGGGCCCTCGATCCGGTGGGGCTCGACCCGCCGCGCCCGGTGGGCGGCGAGGCCGTGCAGATCCTGTCCATCCACCAGGCCAAGGGGCTCGAGTTCCCGGTGGTGGCCTGGTGGGACGCGCACGCCAAGCTCGAGCCGCGCAAAGGGACAGACCCACTGGTTCGTCGAGCGGACGGGGACGGCGTGGGCGCTCGAGATCGACGGCCTCTCCTGGCAGGAACCCGAGGCGAGCGGATTCCTGGACCGGGAATCGGACTACGCGGCCGCCGAGCGCAGGCGGCTCGTCTACGTGGCGGCCACCCGGGCCAGGGAGCTGCTGGTCGTGCCCGTCGCCGGAGGAGGGCAGGCCACGCGGGTGACCACGGCGCTCGTCGGGCAATCGTCGCCGGCGCTCGATGTTCACGAGGAGTGGACCGACGGCAAGGTTCCCACCTGGGCGAAGGGCGTGAAGGCGCCGCCGGCGCGGAGGCCGAAGGATGCCGCGGCGCTGGCGAAGCGGGTGGAGAAGGACTGGACCGCGGCGACGGCCGAGGCCGGAATGCCGCGCTTCCTTCCCAAGGGGCGTGTCCACGGAGGCCCACGAGCGGGTCGACCGGGAGTCGGAGGGCGAGGGGGAGGCCGGGGAGCGCTGGAAGCCGCGCGAGAGCCGCTTCGGCCGCGTCTTCGGGGACACGGTCCACCGGGCCATCGGCCTCTCCCTGCGGGAGCCCGGGCTCGATCCCGCGCGCGCCGTGGAGGAGGCCTCCCGGGAGACCGGGCTCGGGGATCACCTCGCCGAGGCGGCGGCCGACGTGGCGCGGGCGCTCTCGACGCTCGAGGCCACCGGGCTGCGACGCCTGCCGGGCGACGACCTCCGGCTCGAGTATCCGGTGGCGCTGGGACGGGACGGAATGCTCCTGCAGGGCTACATCGACCTCCTGGGCTCGCGGGACGGGGTGGTCACCGTCGTCGACTTCAAGACCGACGCCCCGCCTCCCGGCGACGTCGCGGCGACGTACGCATCGTACGTGGAGCAGGTGACGAGCTACGGCCGGATCCTGGTGGAGCTGGGCGTCGCGAGGCCGGGCGCCGTGAAGTGCGGGCTCCTCTTCACCGCGGACGGCCGGATGCGCTGGGTGTGACCCGGGGAACCTCCGTCCGGGAGGTCCTCCTCCCTCTCGCCCGCGCCCTCGCCGAGGAGCGCCGTGCCTGGCTCCGCTACGACGACGCGGGGGGCGTGCGGACCGACCGGGAGGTGGAGGTCCTGGGCCTGGCCTGGCGGGGCGGCCCCTGGCACGCGGCGGCCTTCTGCCACCGGCGGGAGGCCTTCCGGCTCTTCCGGGTCGACCGCGTGGTGCGGGCCCGGGTGATGCGGAAGGGCGCCAGGCCTGCGCTCGCCCCGCCGGGCTTCGACCCGCGCTTCTTCGCCACGACCGGATTCCTGGAACCCGGACGGGATCCCCCGGTCCTCGCGACGATCCGGCTGCGGCGACCGCTCTCCCGCCTCGCCGCGGCGCTCTTTCCCTCGGCGCTCTACGAGTGGACCTCGGAGCAGGTCGTCCTCTGCCACCTGCGGGCCACCGACCTGTTCCAGCTCGCCAGCCTGGTCGTCTCCCTGGGTGCGGGTGCGGAGGTCTGCCACCCGGAAGCGGCCCGCGCGCTCGCCGCGTCGCTCCGGAGGCCCGGGGGATGAACTCGCCGTCCCACCCCCCGTGGGCTACAGTTCGCGACCTCATGGCTTCGACCGGGAGGAAGGGGACGGCAGCCGAGGCGCGGCTTCTCAAGCTCGCCACCTGGCTCTCCTCGCGGGGGGAGCCGGTGACCCGCCAGCAGATCTACGAGGCCTTCCCGGACGATTACGCGGGCAAGGCCGCCGCGCGGGAGAAGAAGTGGACCCGCGACAAGCTCGACCTTCGCAAGCTCGGCATCCCCGTGCTCTTCCTCGAGGGGGAGGGCGACGAGGGCGCGTATCTCGTGGAGGCCACCTCCTGCACGCTGCCGCCTCTCCACTTCTCTCCCGAGGAGGCCGCGGTGGTCTGGACGGCCGGCCAGGCCGCGCTCCGCACGCACGACCACCCGCTCGCCGACGACCTCGAGACCGCGCTCCGCAAGCTGGCCGTCGGCGCCAAGGGGCTGCTGCCACGGGCCGCGCTGCTCGAGGCCGACTGGACCGTTCCGGAGCCGGCCACGCTGCGAAGATGGCTCGGCACGCTGGCCGACGCGATCGAGCGGCAGCGGCGGGTGAAGGTCGCCTACCGCAAGACCGACGGCACCATCACCGAGCGTCACGTCGACGTCTACGGTTACGCGTGGCGCCGGGGCCACTGGATCTTCGCCGGCCACTGCCACATGCGCGGCGCGGTCCGGATGTTCTACCTGGAGCGCGTCCAGTCCCTGGCGCTCGCGCCAGCCCAGTCGAGGAAGGTCGACTACGAGGTCCCGGGCGACTTCGACATCCGGGCCTGGTCTCGCCAGGAGACCTGGGACTACTTCGTTCACGAGCCCCGCGAGGCGGTCGTGAAGTTCCGGGGCTCGCTGGCCGCCATGGCGCCGAAGCTCCTGCCTGGCGCGGCCATGACGCGCGAGCCCGACAACTCGCGCGTGGCGCGCCTGGTCGTGAAGAACCTGGGCGGGCTGGTGCGCCAGGCGCTGGCCTGGGGACCGGAGGCGGAGCTGCTCGAGCCGGCCGACGGCCGCGCGATGGCGCGGGAGATCCTCCGCGCCCTGTCGGATCGTCTCGACCGGGAGACCGCGCGATGACGAGTCCGGTCGGCCAGGTGCGGAAGATGCTGGTCCTCATTCCGGAGGCGTGGCGCGCCGGGCCGGACGGCCTTCCCGTCGAGAAGGCCGTGAAGGTCACGGGCGCACGCAGCGTGAAGGAGCTCGAGGAGGTGGTCTCGACCCTGGGCATGATGGAGTTCGGGCTCTCCATGCCCGACGGCGGCCTGCTGGTCTCCATCGAGGAGGGTCGCGTCTTCGTCGACCGGGGGCTGCATCTCACCTCCCCTCCCCCTCTCTCCCTGCGGGAGGGAGCGGCGCTGCTCGCCGCCCTTCGCCCCTTCGAGAAGAACTCCGGGAAGGCAGTGCCCGCGGCCATCCGGAAGCTCCTGCGCGCCGTGCCCGAGCCCTTCCGGAAGACCGCCGAGGGGCTGGCCCGGAGCATCGACTTCCACGTGGACCCACCGGGCGAGTGGGCCGACTCGATCGCCGAGGCCATCGAGCGCCGGCTCGAGATCGCCGTCGACTATCGCGCCGTCGCGTCGGGAACCGTCGCCGGCCGCACGCTCGAGCCGCGCGCAATGTTTCACAAGGATGGCCACTGGTACCTGGCCGCTTGGAACGTGGACAGGGGCGAGGAGCACCTCTACCGGCTCGACCGGATCGCCGCCGTGCTCGTCGGAACCCGCTTCTTCGGGGACCACAAGGGTCCGCCCCTGGAGCGCTTCCGGACGCGCCAGCTCTACTTTCATTCCGGGAGCGAGCGGGACGTGACCGTGCGCTTCACCGGCGAGGCGGCGGCGCTCGCGCTCGAGCAGTGGCCGGAGCGGGCCACGACGAACGATGACGACTCGGTCACGGTCCGGGCCCGCCTCGCTCCGGGCAACTTCCTCTTCGGCTGGGTGCTCGGCCACGGCGGCCAGGCCGAGGTCGCCGGGCCGCCCGACGTGCGCGGGCAACTGGCCCAGCGGGTGGAGGAGCTGGCCCGGCTGTACGCCAGGTAGCCCCGCGCCATCCGCACCTCCTGACGCCTCCCCGTTCTATGCAATCATGCGCTCTTGCGGCAGCCGGGCGAAGAGCCGTTCCCGTCATTTCTTGGGGGGGCGTCGTGAAGGGAATGGTCTTCACCGAGTTCATCGAGCTGGTCGAGGCTCGATTCTCGGTTCCGATGGCCGAACGGCTCCTGGAGACCACAAAGCTGCCGTCGGGCGGCATCTACACGTCGGTCGGCACCTACGACTCCGCCGAGATGTTCGCCCTGGTGACCCGCCTTTCCGAGCTGACCCAGGTCCCGGTACCCGAACTCCTCCGGGAGTTCGGCCGTCACATGTTCGGGAGATTCCTCGAGAAGTTTCCGTCCTTCTTCGAGGGAATCGACTCGGCACCCGACTTCCTGGAGCAGGTCGACGGCTTCGTCCACGTCGAGGTGCGCAAGCTCTATCCCGACGCCGAGCTCCCTGGCTTCACCTGCGAGCGGCCGACTCCAGAGCGCCTCCTGATGACCTATCGCTCCAGCAGGCAGCTTCCGGACCTGGCCGAGGGGCTGATCCGGGCCTGCTACGCGCACTACGGCCAGGAGCTGGCGATCGCGCGCGAGCCCGTCCGCGGCGATCCGAGCGCCGTCCTGTTCGTGCTGACCACAACGCCGGCGCGATGAACGACGAGGACGCCAGGCTTCTCCTCCGGCGCGCCGAGCGCGAGCGAGCAGCCCGCAAGCACGCAGAGAAGTTCATCGAGGACCGGAGCCGGGAGCTCTACCTCAAGGACCAGGAGCTGGAGCGGAAGAACCAGGAGTTGACGCTCGCCGAGGGAGAGCTTCGCCGGGAGCGGGACTTCGTCACCGGCGTGATCGACGCGGCGCAGGCGGTGGTCCTGGTGGTCGACGGCGAGGGGAAGATCGTCCGCGGCAACGCATTCGCCGCGATGATCGCGGGTCGCGAGGCAAGCGCGCTGGTCGGGCTCGACGCCTCGGCCGTCTTCTTCCCGCCCGAGGCCCGGGCCGCCGCCCGGGCGATGGTCCGCATCGCCGGATCCCAGCCCCACGGGGATGCGGGTGTGATGCCGCTCGTCCCGGCCGGCGGCGAGCAGCGCGAGTTCGGCTGGTACCATTCGCGACTGCCCGGCGGGGGCTCACAGGAGCCGCTCCTCCTGCTGGTCGGGCGAGACATGACGGAGCGCGAGCGCCTCCTTCGCGAGGTCACGCGGCTCTCCACGACGGACCCGCTCACCGGCCTCTCCAATCGCCGCCACTTCGACGAGGCGGCGAAGCTCGAGATCGTTCGCGCCCGGCGTTACCGCAGGCCGCTCTCGGCGGTGATGGTGGACCTCGATCACTTCAAGCGCGTGAACGACACCTTCGGTCACGCCGCCGGGGATCGCGTGCTGGTGGCCGTGGCGGGCCTGTGCATCCGGCTGGCGCGAACGACGGATCTCAAGGCCCGGCTGGGAGGCGAGGAGTTCTGCCTGCTCCTGCCCGAGACGCCGGGCGAGGCCTCCGGCGTCCTCGCCGAACGCCTTCGCCTGGACATCGAGGCGCTGCCCTTCGACGCCGACGGCCGGACATTCAGGGTGACCGCCAGCATGGGGATCTCGGGGTACGTCGAGGGGGACGAGCTGAAGGGCCTGCTCGAGCGGGCCGACGGCGCCCTGTACGCGGCCAAGGAGAGGGGCCGGAACCGGGTGGTCTACGGGTAGTGCTCCTCGGCGCAGTTCGCGCAGAGCCCGTGGCTGAACACGGCCTCGGAGTGCTCGGAGATGTAGGTCTCCAGCTGCCGCCAGTAGCCGCTATCGTCCCGGATCTTCTTGCAGAAGATGCAGATCGGCAGGATCCCCCGGAGCACCTTGATCTCGTCCATCGCGTGCTGGAGCTCCCGGTTCTTCCGCTCGAGGTCCCTTCCGAGGTTGACCACCTCGCCGTTCAGCCGGCTCATGGTCCGCAGTACCTCGCTGTCCGTCAACGTGAGCGCGTCGCCCAGGAGCACCCGGCTTTCCCCCTCCGGATAGACGCGGCAGGTGAGCAGGAACGCGGCGCCTCCGTCGCCAACGAACTCGAGTCGCTCGACCGGCGAGGCACCGGCCAGCAGCCGCTCCGCCGTGGCCCAGCTGGCAGGGGCGACCAGCTCGGCGAGCGTCCGGCCCTCGGGAATCGCCCGGAGGCCCGCCATGCCGAGAAAGGCGCCGTTTGCCCGCACCACGCGGAGGCCGGCGTCGAGAAGCAGAGCTGCCAGCGACAGGGAGTCACCGAGGTAGCGCCCCGTGGCCACGCGGCAATCGCCCCAGGTCTCTCCGGCCATCGTCATGCCGCCTGCTTGCTCGAGCCCCTCGCCTGGAGCACGGCGTCGCGAGCGTTCTCGGCCCAGGCGTCGGCGCCAACGGCCTTCCAGAGACCGGCCTGCGTGTTGAAGACCCGCCCCCCCACGATGACGCGGACCGGCCGGGACCCCGCCTGCTGCTTGACCGCCGCGACGATCGCCCTTGCCCTGTCCAGGTTGAAGGGCATCGTGACGGACAGTGCCACCACGGCGGGCCTGCGGCTCCGGATCAGCTCGACGAGGTCCTCCTGGGGCGTGTTCGCTCCCAGGTAGCTCACCTCCCACCCGTCGGCCTCGAGGAGGTCGGAGATCATCCACGCCCCGAGCTCGTGGAACTCGTTGGGAGCGGCCGAGACCACCGCCCGTCCTCGCCAAGGCTTCGTCACGTTCCGGGCCGTCGAGAGCCCGGCCACGACGCGGCTCGTGATGGCCGAGGCCAGGTGTTCCTGGGCGACCGACAGCCCACCGGCCTCCCACCTGTCCCCGACCGCGTACATGGCCGGCTGGATCACCTGGAGGAAGAAGTATTCCAGATCCTCCGGCGTGGTGATCGGCCGAGCGACCTCCAGCGCCGCGGCGGAGTCGCCTGCCACCAGGGCAGCGAGGTACCGCTCCCGCATCCCGGCCCAGGGCTCGGGCGTGGCCGGGGAACTGTCCGCCTCGTTTCTCTCCGCGCTGGCGAGGAGCACGACGTCCGGGTGGCGCGCCAGCATCCATCCATAAATGGCCTGGATCTGCCCGATCTGCGCCGGCGGCAGGCACGCCTCCACGGCTCGTGTCCAGGCCTCGAGCTCGACCGGGAAGTAGTCGTAGGAAAAGCCCCGGCCCCGATAGGCCCGGTACACCCAGGGCAGGGTCCGGGCCAGCAGCTCTTGCTGGCCCAGGGAGAAGACGTTCGACATGAACGCAGCGTGGTTGGCGTGATTGGCGAACATCACGTCGAGCGGGCTGTTCCCGATCAGCCGGGCGACGTCGCGCCTGCCGAGCAGGTCGACATTCACGAGATCCGCCATGGTCTTGCTGCTTGCGGCGTACAGGGCAGCGGCATCCGCTGGAACGAGCGGCAACGCCCTGGCTCCCTCGACGAGCTGTTCGAGCGTCATGAATTCCCCTTGCGCCCCACGCCGCGGAGAGCAGCGCCAGCCGGAGACGAGGATGGCACGGACCTCTCTGCCCGCCCCGTCTCACTTGGGGATGGGTCACTGCCCCCCCTTCTTCCCCAGCCCACGCGCCCAGACCGTCAGCACGGCCCGGTCGGCGGCGCTCAGCGTCGCACCCGGATGGGCGATCAGGTAGAGGAAGGGCGGCATGTCCTTCTTCTCGACCTCCTTGGGAAGCTCCTTCGCGGTGCGCATCGCCTGGCCGGTCCCCCAGCGGGAGAAGTTCAGCTCCTCGCGCCCCTCTTTCACGTCGTGGGCCACCAGCCAGGAAGCGGGCGCCACGTAGGCCTGCGGCGGCCAGACGGTCTCGTTCGAGTGGCAGTCGAAGCAGGCCCGGCGAAGGATGGCGATCACCTCGGGTGGGGCCTCCACCGACGCCTCGACGGGGGGATTGGTCCGGGAGACGGGCACGAACTGGATGGCCACCAGCACCACCGCGAACCCCAGGGCGATTCGGGTCATCTTCATGGGCCCCAGGAGAGCACAGGACCGCCCGGGCGTCTCGGGCGAGAATTCCCGCGAGAGACGGGACAAGCCGCCCCTCCCTGACTAGAAAGGCTCGTTCAACCCAGGAGATCATCGATGGACTTCGACAAGGAAGTCGACGCAGGTGCGCCAGTGGTTCGCGAGCCCCCGGTTCAAGGGAATCACGCGGGTCCACTCGGCACGCGAGGTGGTCGAGCAGCGCGGGACCATCCGCCCCGACCACGCGGTGGCCCGCGGCGCCGCCGAGGCGTTCCACGACAGGCTGCGTCAGCTCTTCGACCAGAAGAAGGCCATCACGACCTTCGGCCCCTACTCGCCCGGCCAGGCGGTGGCGATGAAGAAGATGGGGATCGAGGGCATCTACCTGGGCGGCTGGGCCACCTCCGCCAAGGGTTCCGCGCACGAGGATCCCGGCCCGGACCTGGCCAGCTACCCGCTCAGCCAGGTGCCGAACGAGGCGGCGCCCATCGTCCGCGCGCTGCTCACGGCCGACAGGAACCAGTTCTTCGCCCGGGCGCGCATGACCGAGGAGCAGCGCAAGGCCACGCCCGAGATCGACTTCCGCCCGTTCATCATCGCCGACGCCGACACCGGCCACGGCGGCGACGCCCACGTCCGCAACCTGATCCGGCGCTTCGTCGAGGTCGGCGTCCCGGGCTACCACATCGAGGACCAGAAGCCGGGCGTGAAGAAGTGCGGCCACCAGGGCGGCAAGGTGCTCGTCTCCGAGGACGAGCAGGTGAAGCGCCTCTCGGCGGCCCGCTTCCAGCTCGACATCATGGGCGTGCCCGGGATCATCGTGGCCCGCACCGACGCCGAGTCGGCCACGCTCCTCGACGGGCGCGGCGACGACCGCGACCAGCCCTTCATCCTGGGCGCCGTCAACGTCTCGCTGCCCACCTTCAAGGCGGCCTTCCTGGCCATCCTGCGTCAGTTCAAGAAGGCCGGGGTGGAGGAGCTCTCCGGCCACGAGTTCTACGCGATCTGCGACGAGGAGTACGCGGCCGCCGACGCCTGGCTCGCCAGGACCGGCTTCGCCAGGTCCATCGCCGATGCGGCCGCCGCCTACAAGAAGTCGAACCTGAGCGTGGACGCCGCGCTCGACCAGGTCTTCGACAAGTTCGTCGACGCCTGGCAGCAGGAGGCGGGGGTCACCACCTACGCCGAGGCGGTCGGCAACGTGATCGCCTTCCGGCACAACGAAGGCGACCCGCCGCCCATCACCAAGGCGCAGTGGCTGGCGTTCGCCGAGCGGGCCCCGTTCTACAAGGCTCGCGAGAAGGCCCACGCCCTCGGCGTGAACATCACCTGGGACTGCGAGCACGCCAAGACGCCGGACGGCTACTACCAGGTGCGCGGCGGCATCGACTACGCCATCGCCAAGTCGCTGGCGGCGGCGCCCTTCGCCGACCTCCTCTGGATGGAGACCAAGACCGCCGACCTCCACGACGCGAAGAGGTTCGCCGACGCCATCCACGCCGTCTTCCCCGACAAGATGCTGGCCTACAACCTGTCGCCCTCGTTCAACTGGGACACCACCGGGATGAACGACGAGCAGATGCGCACCTTCCCGGAGGAGATGGGGAAGATGGGGTTCGTCTTCAACTTCATCACCTATGGTGGACACCAGATCGACGGCCTGGCCTCGGAGGAGTTCGCCTCCGCGCTGCGCCAGGACGGGATGCTGGCCCTGGCCAGGCTGCAGCGGAAGTTCCGGCTCCTCGAGTCGGGATACCGCACGCCGCAGACGCTGGTGGGCGGCCCGCGCGCCGACGCCGGCCTGATGTCCATCTCCGGCCGAACCTCCACCACCAAGGCCATGGGGCAGGGCTCGACCCAGCACCAGCACCTGGTGCAGACCGAGGTCCCGCCCAAGCTCCTCGAGGAGTGGATCGACGCCTGGCGGAAGCAGCACGGCGTCGCCGACAAGCTCAAGGTCTCGCTGAAGCCCCGCACGGCAGGCTCCGACCTGCTCGAGCTGGCGCTCCTCGGCGAGGACGGCAAGGTGCGGGCGAACGTGATCTTCGCCGTGATCCAGGACCGCAAGGGGCGCAACATCCTCTCCATCCGCGATCAGAACAACTTCGACCTGAAGCTCAGGAAGAAGCGGCTCATGACGCTCCTGCAGCTCTTCCTCATGCACCGCTACAAGATCTACTCGGTGCACTACGTGTCCCCGACCGAGGACAACCAGCGCCAGGCCGAGGGCATGAAGAAGCAGGGGCTGTTCGCCGCGGTCACCGAGGAGGTCGGCGAGATCATCGTGGCCGACGTGAGCCAGGACCGGGTGAAGGAGCTGCTCGCGCCCGACCGGGCGGCGCTCTCGAAGCTCATCGTCGAGAGATAGCCCTGTCCGGGCGGCGCTACGCCGTCTTCCGGACCTGCTCCTCGACCGCCAGGGCGATCTGGCGGTCGAGCCGCTTCACCAGCTCCGCCGAGTAAGGGCCGAGGTGGACGTAGAGCGCGGCGAAGGAGACCACGATCTTCAGCGCCGACGGGTTGTGCAGAAGCGCGTCGCCGATCGACTTCCACCACTCGACCCGGACCTCGGGATCCCGCACCCCCAGGCGCCAGGCCATCCGGCCGAAGGCGCGCAGCTCCCGGAGCACGTGGCGGAGCGGCTGGCGAAGACGGTGCGCCGAGCGGTCGAGCTCCCGCCCGGTTCGGCGGGCGCGACCGAAGTAGGCGGCCGGCGCGTAGATCCGGGAGAGGACGTCCCGGTAGTCGCGGAGCACGTCGGCCCGCGGCCGGAGCGTGGCGTAGTTGAGCCCCGAGGTGCACTGGTCGGCGTCGTCGGCCAGCACGGCGTGCGCGTCGGACCGCAGCCGCCCCTCGGCCTGGAGCCGATGGGCCAGCCTCGTTCCCGGAAGCGCGTAGAGGAGCCCCACCATGCAGACCGGGATGTTGGCGGCCTCGATGCAGTCCACCATCGCATCGGCCACGCCTGCCTTCTCGGCGTCGAATCCGACGATGAACCCGGCGTTCACGAAGATGCCGGCCCGGTGGATCTTGTGGATGCTCTCCACCATGTCACTGCGCGTGTTGTGCTTCTTGTTGGCCTGGATGAGCGTGGCCGCGTCGGGGGTCTCCAGCCCCACGAAGATGGCGAAGAAGTTGCTCTCCCGCATGAGGCGGAGCAGTTCCTCGTCCTCGGCCAGGTCCAGGCTGGCCTCGGTGGTGAACTCGAAGGGCCAGCCGTTCTTCACGAGCCACGAGCGGAGCTCCCCCAGGAACGGCTTCAGCGCCCGGCGGTTCCCGATCAGGTTGTCGTCCACGAAGTCGACGTGCCCGCGGTACCCGAGCGCGCACAGGGTGTCGAGCTCGCGGAGCACCTGCGGGGTGGTCTTGGCCCGGGGCACCCGTCCGTTCAGGTCGATGACGTTGCAGAACTCGCAGTCGAAGGGGCAGCCGCGCGAGTACTGGACCCCGACGTGCAGGTAGCGGTCGAACTTCAGGAGGTCGTAGCGGGGCACCGGCGAGCGCGTGACGTCGGGGAAGCGGGGCGCCGTGAACAGGCCGCTCTCGGCCCCGGCCACCCAGGCGGCGAGGAAGTCGGCCAGGATCTCCTCGGCCTCCCCGAGCACCCGGAAATCGGCCGCAGCGTAGACTTCCGGGGAGCTCGTGGCGTCGGGGCCGCCCACCACCACGGGCTTTCCGGCCGCCTGGGCGAGGCGGATGATCCGCAGCGCGTCGGGCTGCTGGGGCAGCATGCCCCCCGTCATGACCAGATCTGCCCAGGCGACGTCGGACTGGTGAAGGTCCTCCACGTTGCAGTCCACCAGCCGCACCCCCCAGCCTTCGGGGAGCATCGCCGCCACCGTGATGAGCCCCAGCGGGGCCGCCGAGTACCGGGCGCCCAGCAGCTGGCAGGTGGCCTGGTAGTTCCAGAACGAGGTCCCGCCGAACCGCGGGTAGACGAGCAGGACGTTGCGGCGAATGGCCTCGTTCAAACCTACTCCTGTGGAGGGGGGTGGGGTCGTCGCGGGACGCGACTCCCACTTGAGCGATGCACGGAATACCACGCCTGCTAAGAATGTGTCTCACCGCGCCGGCCGACCGGCCTCTGACCAGGAGCCCAGGACCATGATCCGTCAGGACATTCTCCAGAAGTTTCCGGACCTTTTCGGCAAGAAGCGCGTGAATGGCCGCGAGCTCGACGTGGACGAGACCATCACCACGCTCTCGCGCGAGATCGACCCGGCCATCGCCAGGGCCCTCTCGGCGCGCAGGGCCATCCTTCATTCCCCGGCGGCCGTGGGCGAGAAGTACGCCTGGCCGGCGTGGGACGAGTCGTTCGAGGACCCGATCTCCGGAAAGCCCTGGACCTACCGGCAGATCGTGCAGGGGCTGGTCGACAATTTCCAGGGGCGCGACACGCCGCTGCGCTGGCGGCTCAACGACGAGGTGGCCATCCCGGAGCACGTCCACCCGTCGCGAATCGCCGGCCTCGAGCTGACCGGCCCGTGGGCCCCGCTCGACATGGCCTTCAATGCGCTCAACAGCCCGGCGCCCATGAACATGCCGGACTTCGAGGACGCCTCGCCGCCCCACTTCCATCCGGAGAGCGCGCCGGCCGGCGAGCCGGTGGGAACCTACGCGGCCATGCAGAACGCCAAGGAGATCTTCGCCGGGAAGTGGAACGGCCGGCCCTACGAGGTGGTGAAGAAGGGCAAGACGCGCAGCTACCGGATCGACAAGCCGCCGGCGCAGTGGCCCACCCGCCTGGCGCGCCCGCCCAGCATTCACCTCCGGTACGATCACGTCACGGTCGACGGCAGGCCCGCCCCCGGCCTGGTGGTCGTCACCGTGCTCTGGACGCTCAACAACTTCGACACGCTGAAGGGCGCCGGCAGCGGCGTCTACTTCTACATCCCCAAGATGCAGACGCCGCGCGAGGCGCTGATCGTGGAGCGGCTGCTCTCCCGGATCGAGACGCTCATCGGGGTTCCCGCCGGCACCATCAAGGTCAAGATGCTCTACGAGGAGGGCATGGCCGGCCGCTACCTGCCGGCCATCGCCTGGACCTTCCGCCGCCGCCTGCTCGGCACGAACGTCGGGCGCTGGGATTACCTGGGAAGCCTCATCGAGATGTGGAAGGACGACCCGAAGGGCGTCTTCCCCGATCCCCAGTCGGTCGGCATGGCCACGCCCAACATGATCGCCTACCAGCGCTACAACGCGCTGCTCATGCTCATGGGCGGGATGAAGGGGGGCGAGCTCACCAACGCCTCGCCCATCGGCGGCATGGCCGCGGTGATGATCTACCAGAAGGGCGATCCCTACGGCCGCTCCCGGTACAACCAGCTGGCGCTGCGTGCCATGGTCGTCGACAAGCTGCGCGAGCGGCTGCTGGGGCTGGTCTTCGTGCCCACCGGCGCGCTTCCGGCGGGGGCGAAGCCCACCCTCGCCGACATCCTCGCCGGCAAGGTGCAGGGCAAGCTCCACGACTGCTACCGCCAGAGCTGGGTGGCGAGCCCGGAGGTCGAGTACGTGGCCGCCGGCAACGGGCCCCTGCAGGCCAAGCTTTCCGAGCTGCAGGCGATCATCGACCGGCCGCTCGAGACCGTGGACGCCAACGGCAAGGCGGTGCCGACGACCTCGAGCGGGCTCTCCCCCGCCGAGCGGGAGCTCCTCCAGTCGCGCGGGGTCCTCGACGCGGCCGGGCGGATCACGCCGGGCGTCGTCACCCTCGAGTCGCTCGACTCGCCGGAGAAGCTGCTCTCCGCCGCGCTCTGGGAGGCCATCTACAAGCCGCCCACCGGCGAGGTCACCATCGAGCACGTCCAGCACTCGTTCTACATGGCGGCCAACTACGGCTTCCAGATCCTGAACGGCAACTTCGCCGCCGCCATCGACGATTACGAGCTGAAGCTTCGCTTCATGAACGACCTCGCCACCTACCGCATCTACGTGTCGTGGCTCTGGTCGCTGGCCCACCACCAGGCGCCCATCACCAGGGACGGGAGCCTGCTTCGCCAGGAGCTCACCGAGGACGGCGTGGTGCTGGGGAAGAAGGCCGAGGCGGTCAAGGCCGGCACCCGCTTCGACCGGGCGCTCTTCGAGAAGGTCTTCGCCTATCACGATGAGTGGACGACGGCCTTCTTCGCCGAGCAGGACCGAGGCGGCGCGGCGGGGCGCTTCGACCGCAAGAAGGCGCCGGTGATCATGGATCTGCTCAAGCGGCAGCTCCTGTCGCCCCGCTACGTGCAGCACAGCGCGCGCGTGCTCTTCATCATCGGACAGGCGAAGCCCGAGCTTCACGCGCAGATCCTGGAGGCCATCTTCGACCTGCCGAGGGAGGAGGTCGTCCGCCGGGTGGGGGCCGGGAAGATGGACCGGGCGGCGCTCGAGGCGCACGACTACGCGCTGGACGCAGGCGCCGCTTGAGCGGCGCTATGAACGCCTGACCCCTGCGGAACGGCCGCACTCGTGTGCGACAGCGACCTCCGTGTATGCCTTTGCCGTTTCTCATAATGACGTCCGGCTCGAACCGTCTCTTGAATCTCGCCCTTCCGGGGAACACACTCGTGGTCAAGCCCCTCGTTCCCCGGAGTGAACCATGCCCTCCTGCCACGCACTCACAGGCTCATCCCGCGGCGTCCCCTCCCCCGCGCCCGAGACGGGACTGGCGTTCTGGCGCCCCGACCTCTTCACCGGCATCCCGGCCATCGACCGGCAGCACCGGGAGCTGCTGGGAAGGATCGGCGAGCTCGAGGTGGCGGCGCGCCTGGGCGACGTGACCCGCGCGGAGGACCTGCTGGCCTACCTGGAGCGATACGCCGCGGAGCACTTCGCGACCGAGGAGCAGGTCATGTGGGAGTTCGGCTATCCGGACCGGGACGCGCACTGGTCTTTCCACCTGGCCTTCGCGATGGAGCTGGCCAGGCGAAAGTCGGAGCACCAGGCGGATCCGTCGCAGACGTCCCTGCTGGTCGACCTCGGCCGGTGGATGGACCGGTGGCTGAACGACCACGTGCACGGGGCCGACACCGAGATGGCCAGGTTCATCCGCAGCCGCACGGGGGCGCTGCGAGTGCAACCGTAGCGGCGCCTGGATCCCGCGCCCGGCCACCGGGACGCGGAGCGGGCCGCGTCCCCTCGATCGACTGGCGGGATCACCGGGTCGACGGAGTTGCCTCAGCCACGCCCTGAGTCCCGCTCCCCCTCCCCGAGCAGGCCTCGCTCGTCCTTCAGCTCGACGCCCGTCAGGCCGCGCCGGAGCGCCTCGCCGACCAGCCAGCCGAGGAGACTCTGCGGCGGCAGGAACGGGGAGCCCCTGGGGCCGGATGCCGGAGACGCAGTTGCGATGGGCGTCGGTCCGGCCGGGACGGGGGCCGAAGACGAGGTAGGCCCCCAGGCTGTCGGGCGACCCCAGGCCGGGCCGCTCGCCGAGCAGGATGACGGCAGCCCGCGCCCCGAGCGCCGAGCCGATGGGATCCTCGACGGCCACGCGCGCCTGCCGCACGAGAGAGAGCGGGCCGAGGCGGAGCCCGCGCGCGCGAAGCCGGGCCACGAGGTCGAACGCCAGTGCCGGCGCGTGGGCCTGAGCGGCGATGGCGGAGAGCCCGTCGCCGATGACGAGGGCCACGTCGCAGCCGCCGAGAGGCGCCGCCTGGGTGAGCCGGATCGCGCTCGTCCTCGTCGAGCCTCCTCCCGAGGTCGGGACGGCGCAGGTAGGTGGCCCGGTCGGGCGCGCTCGACGCGACCTGAAGCACGGGCAGGTTCATCGGCGCCAGCTCGGCCTCCAGCCGATCCAGGTCCAGCTCCGCCCAGACGGCGTCGCGGGCCGCCGCGTGCGCCGCCGAGAAGCCGAGCACCTCGTCGGTGGGCAGCGAGCCGCCGGCCCGGCCCAGCGCGATGCGGGCGCTGGTGAGAGCCCGGAGGTCGTTCCAGGGATCGATCACGGGGAGAGCAGCCGGTGACCGCGGGTGACCGGCAGGAGCCGGAGCTGGTCGTCGACGATTCCCATGCGGTGGAGCCAGGCCTCGAACTCGGGCGCCGGCCGCAGCCCCAGGATCTGGCGCAGGTACTGGACGTCGTGGAAGCTCGTCGACTGGTAGTGAAGCATGACGTCGTCGGCCCCCGGCACGCCCATCACGTAGGTGCACCCGGCGGCGCCGAGCAGGGTCAGCAGCAGGTCCATGTCGTCCTGGTCGGCCTGGGCGTGGTTCGTGTAGCAGGCGTCCACGCCCATGGGCAGGCCGAGCAGCTTGCCGCAGAGGTGGTCCTCGAGGCCGGCGCGGATGATCTGCTTCCCGTCGTACAGGTACTCGGGGCCGATGAAGCCCACCACCGAGTTCACGAGGAGTGGAGAGAAGCGACGGCACACCGCGTGGGCGCGCGCCTCGCAGGTCTGCTGGTCCACGCCGTGATGGGCCTCGGCCGAGAGGGCCGACCCCTGCCCGGTCTCGAAGTACATGACGTCCTGGCCCACCGTGCCGCGCCGCAGGGAAAGGGCGGCGTCGCGGGCCTCGGCGAGGAGCGCCAGGGAGACGCCGAAGCTCCGGTTGGTGGCCTCGGTGCCGCCCACCGATTGGAAGACCAGGTCCACCGGCGCCCCGCGCTCCATCACCCTGAGCGCGGTGGTGACGTGGGCCAGCACGCAGGACTGGGTGGGGATCTCGAACCGCTCGATGACGCCGGCCAGCTGCCGGACCAGGCTCTCCATCGACGCCACCGAGTCGGTGGCCGGGTTCACCCCGATGACGGCGTCCCCGCAGCCGTAGAGGAGCCCGTCCACCACGCTGGCGGCGATGCCGGCCGGGTCGTCGGTGGGGTGGTTGGGCTGGAGCCGGACCGAGAGCCGGCCCGGCAGGCCGATGGTGTTGCGGAACCGGGTGGTGACCTGGCACTTGCGGGCCACCAGGACCAGGTCCTGGTTGCGCATGAGCTTCGAGACCGCCGCCGCCATCTCCGGCGTGAGTCCGGGGGCCAGCGCCGCCAGGCGGGGCCCGTCGGTCTCGTAGGCCAGCAGCCACTCACGGAATTCACCAACCGTGAGGTCCTTCACCGGCGCGAAGGCGGCGGCGTCGTGCCCGTCCAGGATGAGCCGGGTCACGTCGTCCTCCTCGTAGGGGACGAGCGGCTCCGCCAGGAAGCGGTCCAGCGGGAGGCCGGCGAGGACGGTCCGGGCCGCCACCCGCTCCTGGGCGGAACCCGCCGCGATCCCGGCCAGCTCGTCGCCGGAGCGCGGCGGCGAGGCCTTGGCCATGACCTCCTTCAGGTCGGCGAAGACGTGGCGGGTGCGTCCGACCGTGGCGGCGTAGCGGCTCATGCCAGGGCGCTAGCCGTCCGGCATCCGGCTCACGAACTGCTTGCGGGATTGCACCACCTTCACCACGTACTGGCGGGTCTCCTCGTAGGGCAACTTGGTCCTGAGCCGCTCGTAGACCTCCGGCGGCTGCATCCCGTTGATGGCGTTCCAGGCCGCGGTCCGGTCCTTGGCGAAGGCCTTGGTCACGTTGCCGGGCCCGGTGTTGTAGGCGGCGATCACGCAGTACTCGCGGGACACCGGGCTCGCCACCTTGTCGAGCTGGCTCACGCTCAGCACGCTCAGGTAGGCGGTGCCGAGCTCGATGTTGTTCTCGGCGTCGAAGAGGAAGTCGCGGGAGGGCGGCTCGTCGATCCCCCGGGCCCGCTTGTAGGCCTCGCGCCCGCCGCTGGTGGGTACGAGCTGCATCATCCCGTAGGCCGGGGCCGAGCTCACCGCGAACGGGTTGAAGTTGCTCTCCACCTTGATGACCGCGTACACGAGGCTCGGGCTCACCTGGTACTGCTGGGCCACGCGGGTCACCACCGGCCGGTACTTCTCCGCCTGCTTGTTCTGGAAGTTCGCCACCATCGGGAACTTCACGAAGAGTGCCGTACGGGTGCCGCTCTGCAGGGTGACCTGCCGGTTCCCGGCGCGGGCCAGCAGCACGTCGGCGAAGCCCTCCGCGTCGGCGGGCGTGGCCACCGGGCGGCCGGCGTCGTCCATCACCAGCCCGGCCAGGTAGGGCTTCCGGTCGCTGGAGAGCGTCACCGCACTGTCCGTGAACAAATCCACCGAGCGGGGATCGTCGGGCGTGAGCAGCGTGGTGACGATGGCGCTGCGCAGGCTGGCGCGCGGGTTGGCCTCGTCCACCGTCTCCACCGTGATGGTCCCGGCGTCGAAGTCGACGTCGGCGCGGCTCATGTAGTTCTGCGTGTACTTCACGTAGTGCGTGCGGGAGGGGAGCTTCACCTCCTTGGCGCCCCAGGTCTTCTTCACCTTGCCGGTGAGGAGCTCGACGACCTGGTCGTAGTCCCGCTTCAGCGTGGCAGCGTCCCGGACGATGGCCTCCGGGTTGCGCACGTACT
This sequence comes from uncultured delta proteobacterium, assembly GCA_963700085.1. Taxonomy (GTDB): domain Bacteria; phylum Myxococcota; class Myxococcia; order Myxococcales; family Anaeromyxobacteraceae; genus CAIOAK01. Next base: position 559,741 of record CAVOWI010000021.1, on the reverse strand, counting down.
GGTCCCCGCGCTGCTTCAGCGTGTCGTTCAGCGCCTGCTGCGGATTCTTGCTGGTGGCGACGTTCGTCGCCATCCGGGCGGTCTCGCAGCCGGCGAGGAGCAGCGATACCAGGCCGAGCACTCCTGCGATTCTCTTCATGCGTCCCCCTCCGCGAGGATGGTACCCGTCCGGGAACCTGACCGGTTCGTCGACGGAACGCATCGAGACGCCCCCACAGGGTACTGCTGGTCCCTGCAGGTCACCCCCAGGAGGACGACCCGCCTTCCCTGGACGGCGCGGGGTGTTTTCTGGTGTGATTTCCCGTACCGGGAGTGAGGAAGGATGGCCGAGCGTCCGTCTCCACCCACGCTGGGCAGTCCCCTTGGGCTGGTCGTGGACAGCTTCGAGGAGGGAGGGCAGACCTATGCCGTCCTGGAGTGGCCGGTCCCTCGCACCACCCCTCCGCCGGTTCCCAGGGCCCAGCGCGCGGTCCTGGATCTCCTCCTGAAGGGGCTCTCCAACGCCGAGATCGCACTGCGTCTCGGGCGCTCCATCCACACCGTCGCGCACCAGGTGGACACCATCTTCCGCCGCCTGGGGGTCGGATCGCGCCTGGAGCTCTTCGCCCTCGTCGCCCGGCTGTCGCGGAGCCAGGACGAGCCGTGAAGGTCGACTGCATGGGCATCATCGAGGCCGGCTACGCCCCCGCGGCGACCGAGAAGGACTGGATCGCCACGGTGCTCGAGCCGTTCGAGCCTCTGACGCGCGGGATGGGCTCGACGGCGGGGATCGTCGACTTCGGGGAGGCAAGACCGAAGGTCGGGGGCTGGGTGTCCCGCGGCCCCGTCCCGACCCAGTTGTCGACCGGCTGGCAGAAGATGTACGCCTTCCTGGCGCAGGAGCACCCGGACACCCTGCGAGCGCTGCTGTGCCCCATCCCATCGGTGGTCTGCTGGGCGACGGAGCGAGGGACCTTGATCCCCCCGGCCATCGTCCCGGCCATCGTCGGATTCCTGAAGGGCTCCGGATTCAAGGACTCGATCAGTGGTGGAGCGCAGCGAGTCGGACGGGAAGCGCTTCCTGCTGGCCCGCCGCAACCCGCCCGGGGAGCGAGACCCGAAGGCGCTGACGCAGGGCGAGCGGGACGCGCTCGCGTGCGCGGCCAGGGGGCACTCCAACAAGTACATCGGCTACCTGCTCGGGGTGGCCACGAGCACGGTCTCCTCCCGGCTGGAGTCGGCCGAGAGGAAGCTGGGGGTATCCTCCCGCCGCGAGCTCATCGAGATGCTCGGCGGGGGAGCCGCCTCCGCGTAGGCCAGGCGAGCCAACCCGACCAGGTGAGCAAACCCGATCGGGTAGCCAGTCATCCAGTCGTCCGTCTCGATGCCCATGGGATTCCATCTCCTCGCGGCCGTACGATCGGCGCAGGAGGAGGAAGCCATGAAACGGATCATTCGGCAGGGAGCCGTCGTCGGACTGGCGCTCGCGATCGCCGGAGTTCCGGCCAGCATCGCGTTCGCCGAGGAGTCAACACCTACCGTGAACGGGGCGCAGGCGGAAACGGTGCCGTTCTCCGACCCGTGCACGGACATCGAGCCCGGCGCAGCCAGCATGGAACCGCAGGAGGTCGAGAGCGAGATTCACGACCAGGCGCAAAGCGACTGGGTGGCGTCGATCTGGGTTTCGCCGTAGTGGGTCGACGGACCGCTAGCCGTTGACGGCCACCGCGGAGAGGCGACCCGCAAGGTCGCGCTCGAACTCGGCGAGCGTCACGCCCATCGCGTCGCGGAAGGCGACCGTGAAGGTGTGCCCCTCGCCGAGGCGGGTGAGGAGCAGCCGGATGCTCGGCTCTCCGAAGTGCAGGATCAGATCCCGGAAGGCGCGGTCGGCCGTTCCGTATACGAGTCCTGGATCCGTGCGCAGGAGCGGCGCCGGGTTGGACACCGCGTCGGCACGGGAATGCGCATGCCGTTCCCCGGCGGCCACGCTGGCCATGCCCTCCTGGAACCACATCGGGATCGCCCGCGCACGCCCCTCGCGCCCCGTCGCCTTGAACAGGGCGCAATGGGTGAGTTCGTGCGCGAGGATCTGGGTCACCGCCTCGTCCGATGCGTGCCCCCGGGACCACGTCCGCGGCGACTGCAGGTCGACCGACCCCGTGCGGGCCCAGGCGCGCATCCAGGGGTTCCCGGCCCGGCCGGTGGCGGCCTCCAGCTCGGCGTGCGTGGCGTGGATGGTGACGGTGACGGACGCGGGGAGCGAGCTCCACCGCGCCGCAGCGCGCACCGCGCCGGGCAGGACGCGCCTCACCTGCTCGGCGATCGCGGCGTCGCCCCCTGCGTGGAGCTCGACCACCGTCCCGTCGACCGGGAGGATCTCGGGGGAGACCGGTCCTGGCGGGACCTGGGCGCTCGCGAGGGCGGCGATGAGGAGTGTGAGGAACAATCCTCAATTAGGCCAAGATCGAGCTTTCCCGTCAATCCGTCGTCCGGGTGACATCCCATTGTGGGGGATGCCCGACATCACGTGCTCGGAGAGCGCGGTGATGGTGAGTGACGGGTTCACGCCCAGGTTGGCGGGCACGAGGCTCCCATCGGCCACGTAGAGGTTCGGGTAGCCGAACACCCGCCCCTGCGCATCGCATACCCCCTCGGCGGCGCTCCTCCCCATGGTGGCTCCGCCCAGGATGTGCGCGGTGCTCGAGGTGTTCGCGAGCACCTCCAGGAGCAGGCTGCCCGGGGCCCCGTCCATCTTCTCGGCCATCCGTTCGGCGAGCCGGTTCGCGAGCGGCATGTAGGTGGGCGGCCGCTGGTCCTTCGCCACGTGGCTGACGAGGGTGGTGCCCCAGGGGCGCCGGCCCAGCGTGAGGCGCATGAAGTTGGAGAGCGGCTGCATCACCAGCAGGATGGCCGTCTTCTTCGCCCAGCCGAACGGCCAGTGCACGCGCGCGAACCGGATGGGATGGCGGACCATGTTGCCCAGCCAGCGGAGCCAGCGCGGCCACGGCGGCCCGCCGCCCACCAGGATCGTGACCATCAGCGCCATGAAGTCCTGCCCCTTGCCGTAGCGCACCACCTCGACGTGGGTGTCCTTCTCCGGATAGACGCCCGAGGTGATGGCGATGCCGTGGCTGTAGTCCACCGAGTCGTCCCTGGCCGACGCTCCCAGCAGCACTTCACTGTTGGTCCGGACGTAGTTGCCGAGCTGATCGGACAGGGCGGGAAGGCTGCCCCGCTCCTTGCACTCGAGGAGCAGCTTCACCGTCCCGAGCGTGCTGGCCGAGACCACGACGTTGGCGGCCCGGACGATCCGCGGCCGGCGGAAGAAGCACGCCGTGGAGCGGACGGTGTGGATCTCGTATCCGCCGCCCGGGATGGGCCGGATGTCGGTCACCTTCGTCTCGGGGTGAACCTCGCATCCCTGCTTCTCGGCGAGCCACAGGTAGTTCTTGTCGAGTGTGTTCTTCGCGCCGACCTTGCAGCCGGTCATGCACTCGCCGCAGAACGTGCATCCGGTGCGCTCCGGACCTTCCCCGCCGAAGAAGGGATCGGGGACCGTCACGTTGGACTCGCCGAAGTAGACGCCGACGGTGTGCTTCGTGAACGTGTCGCCCCGCCCGGTCTCCTCCTGCACGACCTCCCGGAGGAGGTCGTCGGCGACGAAGGTCTTCACGGCCTCGGTCACCCCCAGCATGAAGCGGGCCGTCTCGTAGTGGGGCGCGAGCTTCGCTTTCCAGTCCTCGTCTCCCGGCCAGCGCGGGTCCTGGAAGACCTCGTCCGGCGGCGACAGCAGCGTGTTCGCGTAGACCAGGCTCCCGCCCCCGACGCCTGCGCCGTGAAAGACGAGCACGTCCCGCAGGAGCGTGATCTGCTGGATGCCGTGGAAGCCCAGCCGGGGCATCCAGAGGTATTTCCAGACGTTCCAGTTGGTCCTGGCGAAGTCGGCCTGGCCGAAGCGCTTCCCCTGCTCCAGGACGGCGACCTTGTAGCCCTTCTCCGTCAGGCGGAGGGCCGACACCGAACCACCGAATCCGGAACCGATGACGACGAAGTCGTGGTCGAACATGGCTGCACCGTGCGTAGCACGGGGGCCTCGGAGGTTGCCAGGGGGGCGGCAATCTGTGCGATTCTGCCCGCATCCATGACCTGGTCCGAGCAGCTCAGCGGCCTCGACGCGATGTTCCTCTACATCGAGGAGCGCACCGCCCACATGCACGTGGGCGCGGTGGCGGTCTTCGAGGGGCGCGCCCCGGCCTACCGCGACCTCGTGGCGCTCATCGCGTCCAAGCTCGACCGGGCGCCCCGTTACCGGCAGCGGCTCTCCTTCGTGCCGTTTCACCTGGGACGGCCGGTCTGGATCGACGACGAGAACCTCGACCTCGAGTACCACGTGCGCCACACGGCGCTTCCGCCCCCGGGCGGCGCCGAGCAGCTGAAGAAGCTCGCCGCGCGGGTCTTCTCCCAGCGGCTCGATCGCGACCGCCCCCTCTGGGAGGTCTGGCTCGTGGAGGGGCTCGGCGACGACCGCTTCGCCCTCATCTCGAAGACGCACCACTGCATGCTGGACGGCGTGTCCGGCGCGGACCTCGCCACCGTGCTCCTCGGCGTAGACCCGGCCGAGACCGCCCCGGCCGCGCCCGCACCCTGGACGCCCCGCCCCGCTCCCGGCGCGATCTCCCGGGTTGCCTCGGCGGTCGCAGGACAGGTGACCCACCCGCTGGGGCTCGTGCGCGGCGCCTTCCAGCCGTCGAGTCCGGCCCGCCGCGTGCTGCTCGAGCTCGGCGGGGGTCTGAAACCGCTCCTCGGCCTCTCGCGCCTCGGACGCGCGCCGGCGTCGTCGCTCAACCGCCCCATCGGCCCTCACCGGCGCTGGGAGATGGTGTCGCTCGACCTCGAAGCTGTGAAGGCGGTGCGCGCCTCGCTGGGCGGAACCGTGAACGACGTCCTGCTCGCGGTGGTCGCGGGCGCGCTTCGCCAGCTCTTCGAGGCCCGCGACGAGCCCCCGCCGGCGGAGGTCCGCGCGCTCATCCCGGTCTCCCTGCGCGGCAACGATTCCAAGGGGCTGTCCGGAAACCGCGTCACCGCGATCCTCTGCGCGCTGCCGGTGGGCGAGCCCGACGCCTGGAAGCGGCTCCGGACGGTCGCCGGCGAGATGAAGGCCCTGAAGGAGAGTGGCCAGGCGGTGGGCGCGCTCGCCTGGACCCACCTCGGCGATTTCGCGCCGCCTGCCCTGCTCGCGCAGGTCGCGCGGTTCCAGTCCACCTTCCGCTACATGAACCTGGTGGTCACCAACATCCCCGGGCCGCAGGAGCCCATCTACTTGCTGGGGCGGAGGATGCTGGACTGGTTTCCGCTGGTGCCGCTGGCGCAGGGGCAGACGCTGGGGATCGCCATCCAGAGCTACGACGGCAAGATCGGCATCGGCCTGCTCGGCGACGCCGAGGCGCTGCGGGACCTGCCGGTGCTGGCGAAGGCCATTCCCGAGGCCCTCGCCGAGCTGACCCGGCTCGCGGAGCGCGCGGCCATCGGCGGGGCTCGCTGACCATGCCCTTCGTCGAGCAGCCAGGATACCGCATTCACTACAAGTCCTACGGGAACCCGGAGGCGCCCCCGCTGCTCCTCATCATGGGGCTGGGAATGGCCTCCAACGCCTGGGACACGCTCCCGACGCGCCTGGCCGACCGGTTCCACGTGATCGTGTTCGACAACCGCGGCATGGGCTCGTCGAGCGCCTCCCCCGCGGGTTCCGCATCCGCGACCTGGCCGACGACGCCGTCCGGGTGCTCGATGCGGCGGGAATCGTCCAGGCCTCCGTCTTCGGGATCTCGATGGGCGGGATGATCGCGCAGGAGCTCGCGCTCGAGTATCCGGAGAGGGTGCGCGCGCTCGTGCTCGGCGCCACCTTCGGCAGCCAGCTGCGGAGCCACAAGCCCCCGATCGGCGTGGCGCGCGACCTGCTGCTGGTGACCCTCTTCGCCCGCCGCCCGCGGCGGATGGCGCGCCTGCTCGTGTCGGACGAGTTCATGGCGCTCCACCAGGACCGCTTCGTGGAATGGATGCTCCGGCTCGGCCGCCCGCAGCGCTCCGCCGCGCGCCGGCAGATTCTCGCCATCGCCCGGCACGAGGCGGAGGACCGGCTCCCGCGGCTGCGGGTGCCGACGCTCGTCATCAGCGGCGACCGCGATCGCCTCGTGCCGGTGGAGAACTCGCGGCGGCTGGCGCGCATGATCCCCCGGGCGCGGCTCGTGGAGTTTCCCGGGGTGGGACATGCTTTTCCGTTCGAGCGCGCCGACGAGACCGTGCGGGCGCTGGTGGAGCACTGCCTCACGACCGTCGCGGCGTAGACGGCAGGCCGTCGCCCAGGCCGGCGCCTCCGGCCGCACCGTTGAACCCGCCGCCGGCACCGCCCTAACGAGGTGGGTCTCCACCAGTTCAACCGGTTGAACTTCAGGCCCCGTCACCACCTCGGGGAACTTCTGGACGAGCTGCGCCGCCACCTTCCGGTAGTGGGCAGAGCCCCGGGACAGTCCGAGCTCCCGGTGCAGGAAATCGAAGAGGCTGGCATGGCCGAGCTGCAGCCATGGCCGTTGCCGATCAAACTCTGCCAGCGCCAGCAGGAACTCGGTCAGGGCGCCATGCTCCGGGCGCCCGACAGCGGCCGCCTGGCGCATCGAGAGAGGCCTTCACCGCGGCCCGGTGGTCATCCGCTCGCAGCGCGCCCCCTCGCGCGCCATCGCGTCCTCCCTCGCCCGGTCGTAGCTCTCGCGGAACTCCTCGAGCGACGCAACGTGACGCTCGAACACACCGAGGAGACAAACGCAGGCCTCCTCGCCCGCCTTCAGGGTCCGGCAGGCGTCCATGAACTCGCGCCGGTCCGAGGCGGACCAGCTACCGATCTCCCCAGGCGGCTCGGGGACGCCGATGGTCGAGCGCCCGGATGCCGTCAGGGAGAGGGCAGCGAGAAGCGAGATCGCGACGTTCGTGGTCACCCCGTCATCATGCGCCGGGGACGGACATCACGCGGGGGCCGGCGATGTCCCCGGCCCGGCGTCGACCGCGTCTCGCCACGCCTCCCGCAACTCCGGCGGCATGTGCTCGGAGAGGATGGGCAGGATGTTCGGGGGCGTGCGCTGGGCGAGGACCGCCAGTGCGTCCTCCACGATGCTGTCGGGCGGAGGCTGGTGCGGCTCGAGCCTGACCTTGACCGCGTCGAGGAAGGACGGGCGCGTCTCCGCAGCCACGACCGCGGCCGCACGCTCGGGGTGCCAGGCCTCCAGCATGATGCCCCTCACGAGCGGCGGCAACGCGTCGGCGAAGCGAAGCGCCTCGTCGAGCGGCAACCGGTCCCGCACCTCGTGCAGGACGGCGCGCAGCATCGCGTAGCTCTGGTTGGTGGACCCCAGCATGGCCCGTTCCTTCAACGCCACGAGCCAGTCCCGGAACTGCTCGGAGCCGGACACGACATCCCTGGGAACGGTCATGGACGTGTTACCCACCCACGAAGTTGAGGTCCCCTCCGGGGGGCAGGTGGGGCGTGAAGACCGAGAGATACTGGAGGTTCTCGGAGAGCGCCCGGGTGTCGTGGACGATGCCGCGCGGGCAGACGTGGACGTCGCCCGCCTGCACCGGGTGCCACACGCCATTCACCAGGATCTCCCCGGTTCCCCCGACCACGGCGACGATCTCGTCGCAGACCGAGTGGAAGTGGTTGCCGATGACGGTCCCGCGCACGGCGGTCCGCACCATCAGCTGCATGCGCGGGCAATCGAACACGATCTCGCTGTCGAGCCCCTTCTCCGGCAGCTTCCGCTCGGCGTAGTAGCTCGCCAGGCGCAGCAGGGTGGAGATGGCCGGGGTGGAGTCGATCAACCCCTTCGGGATCTCGATGGTGTTCGGCGACAAGGAGCACCTCCATGACCGGGGACTCCGGGTCCGGGAGAGCGTAAACTGATCCTCCCCATTCATGTCGAACGGAAGCACCCACACACCCAAGAGGAGCGCGTCATGTCCGCAAAAAAGATCCTCATGCTCGTTGGCGACTTCGTCGAGGACTACGAAGCCATGGTGCCGTTCCAGATCCTCACGATGGTGGGCCACACCGTCCACACCGTCTGCCCGGGCAAGGCGCCGGGAGAGACCGTGAAGACTGCCGTCCACGACTTCGTGGGCGACCAGACCTACGTCGAGCTGACCGGCCACAGGTTCGGGATCAACGCCAGCTTCGACGCGGCCCGCGCCGCCGACTACGACGCGCTGGTCATCCCCGGAGGCCGCGCGCCCGAGTACCTGCGCCTGAACCCCAAGGTGATCGAGCTCGTGCAGGGGTTCGACAGGTCGAAGAAGCCCATCGCAGCCATCTGCCACGGGCCGCAGATCCTGGCCGCCGCAGGCGTCCTGAAGGGGCGAAATGCCATCGCCTACCCCGCCTGCGGCCCGGAGTGCACCGCGGCCGGCGCGAAGTTCGGCACGGTGAACGCCACGGCCTCGAATGCCGTGACCGACGGCAACCTGGTCACCGCGCCGGCCTGGCCCGCGCACCCGGAGTGGATGCGGCAGTTCCTGGCGGTGCTGGGGTCGAAGATCGAGGCGTGAGCGGCGCGGGTTTCCGGGAGGCCTACCTCCCCAGCGGCGTGGGCGGTCCGAGGTCGATCCCGTTCACGTTGACGGGGGGTGCACTCGCGTCGACCTGGATTGCCTTCCTCGCGCCCAGGGACGGTCCGCCGACCGTGTGGACGTCCTTCGCGTGGACGCCGAAGCCAGGTCCCTGGAGGTCGACCGTCACCACCAGGTCTCCCACCGAGCCCGCGGGGATGCCGAAGCCGTAGTCGGTGTCGACCGCGCCCAGGCCGGGCGGCGCGGTTGCAAGGAAGGACGCCGGGCCCTTCAGCAGCTGGACGCCCGGCGGAACCGAGACGGAGACGGTGACGGGCTCCCGGAAGGGCGCGTTGAACGTCACGCGCGCCGTGAGCTCGAGACGGCCCGGGGTCGCCTGGCGCGTCAGCCACTTCACCGTGATCGGGGCCCTGGCGGATGGCGGCGGCGGCGACGCGTCGACCGCTGCCGCTCCGCCGGAGAGGGCCAGCATGGCCACCACTGCGAGGATTCGCTGGTTCATGGTTCGCTCCTCAGGGGCAGAGCGGCGACGCGCTCGGATACGGGTAGTAGATCGACGGCAGGACGACGGAATCCATCGTCGTTCGAGAGAATCCGGCGCAGGTCAAGGCGTCGAGAAAGTCGGGCAGCGCGGGGGCCGACACGCCCGTGTCGACCACGTTCACGAAGACTCCTGGTGACGTCGTGGTCCAGGTGTGGCGCGTGTAGCCGCGCAGGAACGGGGAAGTGTTCATGCGAGGCGAGGCCAGGGCCGCGAGCAGCGGGCCGCTGGACGCACCCTTTCCGGACAGGTCCCACAGCGTCGCGGCGACGTCGTTCTCGTCGAGCATCTGCAGGAGGCCGCCCGACGGTGACGGCCGGGACCAGGCCGGGTATCCGCCGTAGCTTCGCGCGCCCAGGCTGAACCAGAACATCGAGCCGTCCTGCTGGTCGAGGTACACCGGGTCCCCCCGCTCTTCCGCGCCGAAGAAGGTCGCCCACCCTTCCGACCAGGCCTGGCCTGGATAGGTGGGAACGCCGACGTAGTGCGTGCCCCCCTCGTTCGGGCTCCTGCCATGGCTCGCCATGGCCCAGTGACCCATCTCGTGGGCCATGACCGCGTCGGACCAGTAGCCCTGGTCCACGGAGTCTCCGTTCATCCAGACCTGGGACTGGAACGGGGTACCGCGGACGGTCGTGGACCAGCGCGCGAAGCACGCGCCGCAGGACCAGGTCGTGCCCATTCCAACCCACGCGACCGACGTCAGTCCCCAGCGCCCGAAGGTGGCCCGGCTGCGCTTCTGGATGCTGTCCAGCCAGTCGAAGACGTTCGCGGCGCCCGACCCGTTCGTGGTCGAGATCCGAAGATTCGCGCTTCCCAGGCTGCCGATCGCGGCCCACCAGTTCCAGATCCTCGGCGAGGCCGGGTCGACCCCTGCGGTCTGGAGTCCGGTGACGCCCGGGTCGGCCACGGCATAGGCAACGTTGCCGAGGTCGTCGACGCCCAGGGCCGCGAAGATGACCCGGTCGTCGGCCGTGCGGGCCGGGGCTGCCCTCACCTGAACGCTGAAGGAACCGGGGGAGGTCGCGTCGCCGGTGACGGAGGTGTCGAGAGTCAGGAAGGCGCCCGGATTCAGCGGGTCGGGGTACTGCGAGATCACCATGAACCCGGCGGCGGGGTGCGAGACCGGCACGGTGGACCAGTCGGTCCGGGAGGCGTTCGGCGGAAGCGCGTCGAACTGGAGCGTTCCGTCGAGCGACGTGGCCGAAGGGGAAAGCCTGCACGAGCCGCTCGCGGAATCACAGGCGAAGGAGGGCTGGCAGGCGCGCGGCACGTTCCAGGAAAGGCATCCGTAGCCGTCGGCGACGCAGGTTCGCACCTGTCCCGCGGTGCACTCGGCCACACCGGCCGCAGGGCAGGTGTCGTTGCAGGTCACCGTGACGGTCGTGGTCGATGCCTTGGTCGGGTCCGCGTTGCTCGTGGCCCTGACCTGCACGAGGCCGGGGATGGCAGGGGCACGATAGGCCCCGGCCTGGTCGATGGAGCCGGTCGAGGCGCTCCAGAGGAGCGAGGTGTCGGGCCATCCGGAGGCGGTCGCGGTGAGCTGCAGCTGGCCGCCGGCCACCACGCTCGGGGACGGAGGGCCGATGCTGGACACGGTGATCTCGGCGACGGTCACCGTCGCGGATGCCGACTTCGCTGGGTTCGCGTTGCTGGTGGCGGTGACGAGGACCGGCCCTGGACCGCCTGGTGCGGTGAGCAGGCCGGTCGTATCGATCGTCCCCGAGGAGGCCCTCCACTGCACGGTCTCGTCCACCGCGCCGGAGACCGTGGCCGCGAACTGGATCCTGCCGTTCGTCAGGACGTCCAGGGTCTGCGACCGGACGCCGACCACGACCGCCGGAACGGAGACGGAAACCGTGGCGGTCGACGACAGGGCGCCGTCGCTCACCGAGAGTACGAGTGCATAGTCCCCCGAGACGTCCACGAGGAAGGTGGTGCGTCCGGAGGTCGGGATGGCGGGTGCCGCGACGCTCCCCGGTGGCCGGGCGGTCATAGTCCACTGGTACTGGAGCGCGGTCCCCTCCGGGTCGGTGCTCTGGGTTCCGTCGATGGCCACGGTCGACCCCAGCAGGGCGTTCGAGCCCGCCGTGGCGACCGCCACAGGCGGCTGGTTCGTCGCGCCGCCTCCGCAGCCCAGGCACACCACCGTCGCCAGCGTTGCGCACCAGGGTGCGCGGCGCTTCCACTTCGTCGTCATCGGGATCCCCTGCAGGTCGCGAGCTCGAGGTGCTCGAGCCGGGTGAATCATCTACCGGTGAATCATCCACCAGGGAGAGTACGAAGGCGACGGACATGAAGGGGCGTCAAGGGTTCGCCTTGCGCCGCTTCCCTCCCCGGTACACGACGAACTGGGTCCGTCCGGGGGTGCAGGCACCCCGGCCGACACGATTGGTGTGGTCGTCGTAGATCGCGTCGTACCAGCCGCTCTGGCAGCCGGGCCACCACCTTCGGGCGGCGCGGAGGGGGAACCGGTACGCCTCGGTCCTGGCCTGCAGCAGGGCCCGTCTCGTCTCCGAGCAGCTCCAGACCTCGAGCCTCATTCCGCGGTGCTCGACGACGCGGGTGAGCGTGCAGGTTGCGTCGGCCGGCGGGCAAGGCCAGCTCACGCAGCGGGGCCGCCCGTGCGAGTGGTCCTTCTTCCCGGGCTCGGCCTTCACGCGCATCGGTGACCCAGCGCCGCGTAGGCGGCCAGGTACCGGACCGACAGGCTCGGCTCGTCGAAGAAGTAGGCGGAGAGGCGCCGGTCGGACAGGAGCGACACGCACCGGGCGCACCGGTTGTGGTTCTCGCACCGGCAGTGAAGGAACACCACCCGCGGGGCCCGGTCGCCGTTCCCCTCCCCGTCGAGCGCCAGGTAGTCGCCCCGGAACACGCCGCACTCGTGGCATCTGCGGAGCCCCCGGGGAATGCCGGCCTCGTCGCGACCGGAGAGACGCGTGGCGTCATCGGCCCCTGCCCGTCGGCCGCCCTCCAACCCGTCGCCCGCGAGGTAGCCGCTTCCCTTGTGGCGCGCGGCGAACGCCTTCAGGCGGGAGCGCCGGGCGCGGAGCTCGCGGGTCCGGGGAACTGGCTCGGACACCTCCAGGCCGTCGACGACCGGCAGCCCCCAGGGCAGGACACCCCCCGCCGACCAGGATCCGTGGACGGTGACGTACACGGCGTCGGCCGGCCCCTGGCAGAGGCAGGTCTCGAGCTGGTTCGCGATCGCCTGGCGGCGGGCGACGTCCAGGAGATGGGCGCGCGACCAATCCGCCGGAAGCAGCACGACGTGGCGCAGGGGCGTGCGGCCGATGCGGGTGACGAGGTACGGAAAGCCGTCGAAGGCTTCCGTCGGAGCGTCGGGACAGGGGGAGAGGCTCTTCTCGTTCATCGGGTCACCATCGCGCGGCATTGCCACCGAGCCGGCTTGCGCCGGAGTTGGCTGGGAGTCGGCGGGCCGCGGCCCTCGCCCCATCTGAATGGTGCGTCTACTATAGTGGACAGTATTCCGTGATGCAAGAGGCGCAGGGTGGCGGTTCATGTTGTCGTTGTCGCGCGGCGGGAATCGAGGGCTGCCCCAGCTGGGATGCGAAGCCGAGGTCATGAGGTTGAGGCCAAATCCAGCTGGCCCAATTCGCTTCCTGGCCATCTCGATGTGGCGTCGCGGCTTGCTTGAACTCCCTTTGGACACCCTTCCCTGCGGTCCGAACTCAACCCCTCACACTCACTGGGCGTCTTGTTCGACTTCGTCGGATTCCGTGTCCGGCGACCGGGCAGCCTTGGATTCCCAGTCCGAATCGAAGTGATGACGCCCCTTTTCCCGTTGTCCCGGTCTGCGCGGACGGCGCCACTTCAGGTAGAACTCTTCGGGGTAACCCAAGTGCCACCTGGCGTTGCTTCCGCTAGCGAGGGACATAGCGGAGAGGAACGGCGCGCATCCGTCAACTGCACTGCGGCCGCAGCGCGACGAGGGCCCGCCCTTCGAGGGGGACCGGGTATGAGATCAGTCAGTGCGCGGTGCGTGGGTGGATTGCTGGCCTCGATGCTTGGCAGCGCTGGCCAGCTGGCGGCAGCCGCGCCTGCGGCACACACGGCTTCTGAACCCGCGGCGCCACTCGATCGAACCGTGCTGCCCATCCAGCCCCCGACCTACCCGCCCATCACCGAGCTCGACGCGCGGAAGGCGACCCCGCCGCCGCGCTTCGAGATCAGGGCCCCCGCCGGCGCGCCCAACGTCCTCCTCATCCTCATCGACGACATGGGCTTCGGCATGCCAAGCGCCTTCGGCGGACCCATCCGCATGCCGACTGCCGATCGGCTCGCGAGCGGCGGCCTGCGCTTCAACCAGTTCCACACCACGGCCCTCTGCTCGCCCACGCGCGTGGCGCTCCTGAGCGGCCGGAACCATCACACGAACAACATGGGCGGCATCACCGAGATGGCCACGGCCTTTCCGGGCAACACCGGCAAGCGCCCCGACAGCGTGGCACCGCTCGCCGAGATGCTGCGGCTGAACGGCTACAGCACCGCCTTCTACGGAAAGAACCACGAGACGCCGACGTGGGAGATCAGCCCCTCGGGCCCGACCACGCGCTGGCCGAACCGCTCGGGGTTCGACGAGTTCTACGGCTTCATGGGCGCCGAGACCAACCAGTGGTCGCCGTTCCTCTACCACAACCAGGCGCCGGTGCAGGTCCCGCCGGACCCCGGCTACCACTTCATGAACGACATGACGAACAAGGCCATCGCCTGGATGCAGTTCCAGAAGGCGCTGACACCGGACCGGCCGTTCTTCATCTACTTCGCGCCGGGAGCGACGCACGCACCGCACCACGTCCCGAAGGAGTGGATCGCGAAGTACAGGGGCAAGTTCGACGGGGGCTGGGACGCCATGCGGAAGGAGGTCCTCGCCCGCCAGATCCAGCTGGGTGTCGTGCCGCCTGGCACGAAGCTCGCCCCGAAGCCCGAGGCCATCAAGGACTGGGCGAGGCTGTCCGGCGACGAGAAGCGCCTCTTCGCCCGGCAGATGGAGATCTACGCCGCCTACGCCGAGTACACGGACACCGAGATCGGCCGGCTCGTCGACGCGCTCCGGGACATCGGGCAGCTCGACGACACGCTCGTCGTCTACATCCTCGGCGACAACGGGACGAGCGCCGAGGGCGGCATGAACGGGATGTTCAACGAGATGACCTGGGCGAACGGTGTCGACGAAACCGTCCCGGACATCCTCGAGCACTTCGACGAGCTGGGCGGACCGCTGTCGTACCCGCACATGGCCGCCGGCTGGGCGGTCGCGGGCGACACCCCGTTCACCTGGACGAAGCAGGTGGCCTCGAACTTCGGCGGCACGCGGAACGGGATGATCGTCCACTGGCCGAGGCGGATCCCGGCGAAGGGGGAGGTCCGCTCGCAGTTCCACCACGTCATCGACGTGGCGCCGACCGTCCTCGAGGCGGCGGGGCTCCCCGAGCCGCGCAGCGTGAACGGCGTCGTCCAGAAGCCCATCGAGGGCGTCAGCATGACCTACGCCTTCGACGACGCGAAGGCGGCGAGCCGGCACCGGATCCAGTACTTCGAGATGATCGGCAACCGCGCCATCTACGCCGACGGCTGGTTCGCCGGGACCGTCCACAAGCTGCCCTGGGCGCAGAAGCCGCTCGCCGCCCTCGCTGACGACCGCTGGGAGCTCTACGACACGCGAAGCGACTTCAGCCTGGCGAACGACCTCGCGGCGCGGAATCCGGCCCGGCTGAAGGAGTTGCAGGAGCTCTTCATGAAGGAGGCGGTGAAGTACAACGTGCTTCCCATCGACGACCGGCTCATCGAGCGGCTCAACTCGAAGCTGGCCGGGCGGCCCGACCTCATGGGCGACCGGATGTCGCTCACGCTGCACGCGGGCATGACCGGGATGATGGAGGATGCATTCATCAGCGTGAAGAACCGCTCCTTCTCCATCACGGCAGATCTGGAAGTCCCAGCCGGGGGCGCAAACGGCGTCATCGTGGCCCAGGGCGGCCGGTTCGGCGGATGGAGCTTCTACCTGAAGGACGGGAAGCTCGCCTTCACCTACAACTTCCTGGGCCTGCAGCGGACCACGATCACCTCGGCGAGGCCGCTGCCGGCCGGCCCGGTCACGGCGCGGATGGACTTCGCATACGACGGCGGGGGCGTCGCCAAGGGCGGCCTCGTCTCGCTGTTCGTGATGGGCGAGAAGGTCGGCGAGGGACGCGTCGAGCGCACGCAGCCTTACGGCTTCTCCGCCGAGGACGGCGCCGACGTCGGCGTGGACACGTGCACCCCGGTGATCGAGGACTACCAGCCCAGCAGCACGAGGTTCACGGGCACCATCCGGAAGGTGGTGGTGGACGTGAAGGAGATGACGGCTGGCGAGAAGGCCGAGGCGAGGAAGGCAGGCGCAGAGGCCGCCCGAAGGATCGAGGAGGCGCAGTGAAGGGCCGAGGGCCCCACCGACCTGCTGGTTGCCCTGCAGCAGCGCTCTGACCGGGACGTCGGGCCGGCGTCCCTACGGTGCGATCCC
The DNA here is from genome assembly GCA_963700085.1 of uncultured delta proteobacterium. Taxonomy (GTDB): domain Bacteria; phylum Myxococcota; class Myxococcia; order Myxococcales; family Anaeromyxobacteraceae; genus CAIOAK01. The sequence continues at coordinate 544,085 of CAVOWI010000021.1, read as the reverse complement.
GATGCGGAAGCCGAGGATCTCATTCGTTCCGAAGGGGTCCGAGGTCCACGCGATCGTCGGACTCTCGACGAGGAGATCCACGATGCCGAGTCGGAGGGCGAGCCCGATGCGCGAGCCGGCGAGGAGGTAGTACTCGCTGCCCGGAGGGCCGTGGACGCCGGTGCTGCCGTCGACCTCGTTTTTCCCGCGGACCTTCGGTCCTCCTTCGACGCGGACCGCCGTGGCGGAGAGCCCGAGGGGCCCGAGGAAGTACCAGCGGACCCCGAGGTCTAGCGTCCCGGTGACGTACGACGACTCGCCCGACGTGTTGCGCAGCCCGGCCGCGAGCGAGACGACCGGTGTGAAGGCGAAGCGGCCTCCCCAGCGGTCGCGGTCCCAGCCCACCTCGGCGCCGAGCATCGCGTAGCCGTACGTCCGCCCCTCGACGGCGGGGGCGGGAGTCGTCGTCGCGGTGCCTCCCACGAACGCGAGGAAGGTGGCCCGCCGCCCCTCGAGCCGTCCATACGGAGCCGGAGGCGGCACCCACTCGTCGTCTCGCCGTTCCGCGGCCTCGTCGTGGCGGACCAGGCTGTGGCCCCCGACGAAGTGCGGCGACGAGAGTCCGTAGCTCACCCCGACGCCGAGCGACCAGTGGACGGCGGGCTGGACCCAGTTCACCACGAGCGGCCCCTCGACCGAGAGCGCGACGTCCTGGCTCACGGCATAGTCGAGCCGGAGGAGTCGCGTCACCATCTCGAGGTTGCCGCCGGATGCACCGTAGACGATGCGCAGCTCCGCCGGCGTGAGCCCGATGAAGGCCTTGCTCCCCACGGGCAGGAGGAGCCCCAGGCCAAGGCCCACGAAGCCGTTGTTCCCGCTCGCTCGCTGGTACTCGTACCCGAGGCTCGCGCTCATGGCGTAGACGAAGGGGTTGAGGTCCTCGGCGTATCGCAGGACGGTGCCCCGCGCGCCGACGTCGTACGTGCCGGGCGTGCTCAGGCGCATGTCGACACCGAGATAGGCATACCGGCCGGGGGCGGCCTCGGGGGGCTGGCGGACGTCGCATTCGGCTCCCTCGCAGGGATGGACGGGGTCGAGCCACCTCGCCCGGTACTGCCTCCAGGCCAGCGACGTCTCCGGGTGGGTGTCCGTCCCGGGGGCCGCAGCGAGCTGCCCGGCTCGCAGGTCCCTCACGGCGACGAGGAGCTCGACGATCGCCTGCCGGGCGAGGTCCCCTTCCTCGGAAAGGCACGAATAGGGGACGTCGTACGGATGGTCCACCCGGGACTCGCAGGCCTCCGCGCCTCCATCGACGACGTAGGTCTTGTCCCGGTGGTCGTCCGCCTTGTGGAATACCTCGTCGGGAATCTGCCTCTCGCGCTCGGTCGAGAGTCCGGCGATCTTCTCCATCGGCTTCCAGACGCGGAGGTAGTCGACACCTCCGGGTGCCCGCTGCGTGTGCGCGCCCGAGAAGGAGTCCTCCACGATGTGCATCATTTCGTAGAGGCCAAAGCCGCTCCGTCGCGCGCCGGGCCCGCCGTCCACGACGACCTGTCGCAGGAGGTCGTCCAGGAGGTCGTTGCAGCGAACGACGGAGCTCGTGGCGAGGCCGCGGGGGACGGAGGTGCCGGGAAGAGGGCTGCTGAGGCCATCGGTGAGCGGTCCCATGTAGTGGAAGCACTGCCCGGAATCGCTGAACTGGCGCCGGAAGAAAGCATCCGGCCGGTCTGTCTCCGGCTGGGGCCAGAAGAGGAGCGGGTTCCTGGCCGACGCGCTCCGGCAGTCCCCTGGAGGGTCGTCTCCCCTTCCGAAGCACCACGGGGTGGCGAGGGCGCCATCGTTGATCAGGTCGCGCAGGACGTCGGGACGAGGAGGCGCGCCTCCATGGCCCTCCACGAGCGTCCGGTAGGCCAGGGCCTCGATGACGGTATGCCCCTTGCTCTCCCAGGCGAATGCCGGCGATGCGAAACACGAGGTTGCGACGATCAGGAGGAGCGAGGTGCCGAAGGCCGAAGGGTGTTGGGGAGCTTTCATGGTCGGCGGGGACCTCACGTCGTACGGCTCAGAGGCCGAGTTGAGCGAGCGCGGCGCGCATCGGCGCCGCCGAGATGGTGATGATCCCCTGGTAGGGGCGATCCATCTCCATGATCAGGAAGATGGTGGCCGACACCGACAGCGCCGCAACGAATATCACAGCCACGACCGTGGCATTGCGGGGGCCGATGAGCCCCGTGCAGGCGAAGATGAAGCACAGCCAGAGCACCAGGACCGCAAGGAACGGCGTCGGAATGGCGCTGCTCCACTGCACAATCAGCCGCCAGCGCGACTGCGTCAGGTCCGCGCTCTTCTCCAGGGCCCGCGCTCGGAGCCAGGTCTGCTCCTGGGTTCGGGGCGACAGCTCGCTGATCTGGCGGTCGATGGCTTCGACCGCGCCAACTCCCCAGGTGGCATCTATCTTGGGCGCCGAGGAACCTTGCTCCGGCCAGGTCTCGGCGACCCGGGCCGCGACCGTCTGCCTGAAGAGTTCGCGGGAGGCGCGCGTTTCCGGCCCGTAGCGAGCCAGGATGCGGTCGAACGCGATGACGTCGGCGGCGAGGCCTTCGACCTCGCTTCGCTTGGCGTCGAAGGAGCTCTTCGCCGACGCCACCAGCAGACCGAGGACCAGCGCCGAGAGCGTCGCGACGATCCCGATCGCCAGCTTCACGGTGTCCCTGGAGTCCTCGCCCAAGTGATGCAGGGGGAGAGCGACGCGCAGGGCCATGCCGAGGACCGCGCTGCCGAACACGCACCCCAAGACGATGACGGCGATGGAGATCGAGCTCACGTCTAGCTCCCTCCTGGACACGGGTGACCCACGGCGTCCTTGCGCCGCGAGAATAGCCGAGGTGATGGCTATCGAGGGAGGAACCGGCCCGCACTGTCCGATCGAAACTGTGTCCAAAACGCGTCCAAACTGGGGTGGAGTTGGGTAGCCCTGTGTAGACTCGCGTGGACTGCCTCGACTACCCAACTCCGCGCCTTTTCAAGAATCCCTAGAGGTGACGCCCGTTTGCCCGATTGGTTGTTGCGACTGCGAATCCGAATGCCATAGGCCGAAGCCCCGTTGCTGTACCGGACGCGACCACGTGAACGCGGAGGATCTCGGCCTCCCCCGGCAAGAAGCTCACGTCCGTCCCCCGCGTACGCTCTTCCTCGGGGGTGAGACATGAACGGACTGACGGTCAACGAAATCGCCACCGAACCACCCGCGCGGAGCGCGCCGCTCCCCACCTGGAACGCCTTCGAGCAGGCCCTTTCCTCCGCGCTCTCCGTTCTCGCCGACGAGTCCCTCGTCGTCACGGCCAGGGTGGGGAACCGTTACGTCCAGTTCCACGCCTGCCCGGGCGAGAGCCTGTTCTGCGAGTCCGTGAGCAACGCCTACCTCGGCCCGGCCGAGAAGCTCGACGACGGCCAGCTGGCGGCGCTCCTCTCCCTCGGCTGGTCCTTCCCGACGCATGCCCCGGACGCCCCACCTCCGGCGTCCGCGCCGAGGAAGTCTCCCAACTTCTTCCGCGACTTCCCGACCCCCTACTCCTGCTCCGAGATCGCCCGCCTCGCGGTTCGCACGCTGACCGAGGTCCATCGCATCCAGAGCCCCGCCGACCTCGAGTACAGGGCCTTCGACGACTCCGGCCACGGCGTCACCTTCCCCGTCCTCCCCGTCGATCCGGCGCCGGCTCCTCCACCCAGGGCGAAGGCGCCCCCGAAGCGCAGGGGCCCCACGGAGTTCGCGAGGCTCCGCGCCAGGGTGCTGGCCGCGGCCCGCAGCGGGAGCGGCCTCGGCTCGCTCGCGTACGAGGACGGCGTCCTCCAGGTTCCCATCGGAAGCCGCCCGGGCTGGATCCGCCCCTTCGAGGATCCCTTCTACGTGCGCGTCCACGTCCAGCTCCTCGCCAGCGTCCACTCCGACGAGAAGTTCCTGGCCCGGATGCACGAGGTGAACGGCCGCCTCCCCATGGTGCGCGTCATTTACAGCGGCGGGAGCGTCTTCCTGGGCGTGGACTTCCCGGCGGTTCCCTTCCGTCCGGAGCACCTGGCCCAGGCCGTGACCGCGATTGCCCAGCTCGCCGACGCCGTGCTGAAGGACATCCGCGCGCCGGGCGACGAGGCCGAGGTGACGGTGGTGAACTGACCACGCCACCGGCGCGACCTCGGCAGCTAGCCCTGCCTTCAGTCGCGATCGTGACCGCCGCCGTGACCCGAGTACGCGTGCCCTTCATGATGCCCCGGAGAGACGTGCACGTCCGGCACCCGGACCGTCGCATAGCAACCCGTGGCTGCGAGGCAAACGACCGCGATCAGCGCACTCAGGAATCTCGTCATTGCGTCTCCCTTCCATCCCGGATCGGAATGGTCTCCCGCATGAGGCGGGATCTCATCCTGATGCAGAGGGACGGTCCGGCACCGACGTCATCGGGGTCTCAGGGCTTGCCCGTACACGCGTGAACCAGTTCTTCTCGACGGGACACACACCCGAAACGTCTCAGGAGAGGAGGAACTTTGCCGCGGCGACGAGCCCGATCATCACGGCGAATCCCCGCATGAGCGCAGGGGACAGCCGCTTCGCGAGCAACGCCCCGGCCCACCCACCGACGAGGAGGCCACGGTCATGAGCGCGGCGACCTGGAAGTTCACCTTCCCGCTCAGCGTGAAGAGCACGCATGCGGTCCCGTTCGTGAGGAGCGCGAGCAGGATCTTGAGGCCGTTGGCGTGCTGCATGCTCGAAGGGATGAGGATCCCCATCGCCGCGAGCATCAGGATGCCGATCCCGGCGCCGAAGTAGCCGCCGTAGATCGAGATGAGGAACTGGATGCCCCAGAGCACGGCTGGGTGGTTGCCCTTCGCGTGCCCCGTGACCGCGCGCTTGATGGGCTCCTGCAGGGCGAGGAGCGCGCAGGCGAAGAGGATCAGCCAGGGAACGACCGCGGCGAAGGAGGACTCGGGGAGGAGCAGCAGCAGGGCCGAGCCCAGCGCGCCCCCCAGCACCGCCGGCACGCCGAGGGCGATCGCGCGGTGCCGCTCCTCCTGGATGTGGCCGCGGTAGGCCCAGGCCGACGACAGCTGCCCGGGCCAGAGCGCGACCGTGCTCGTGGCGTTGGCCGTGACCGGCGACAGGCCCACGATCAGCAGGGCCGGGAAGCTGAGGAGGGTTCCTCCCCCCGCGATGGCGTTCATGATGCCGGCGACGAGCGCGGAACCGGCCACGAAGGCCGTCTGGAGGAGGGTCACCGGACCGATGTAGCGCACCCGCCGGGAGTGCGCACGCCTCTTCCCGGCGTCCGAGCCGGGCGACGCCATCCGTGCTAGTGAACGGGGAACGCAATGGCCACGGACCAGACAGTTCTTCTCGTCGGCGGCACCGGGCGAACCGGCCGGCGCATGCTGGCGCAGCTCGTGAGCCGGGGCGTCCGCGTCCGCGCCATCGTGCGATCGAGCCGCGGGCTCCCGGCGGGCGCCGCCGAGAACCCGGGCGTCGAGGTGGTCGAGGCCAGCCTTCTGTCTCTCTCCGACGACGAGCTGCGGCGCCACCTTCGCGGCTGCACCGCGGTGGTCTCGTGCCTCGGCCACGTGCTCAGCGTCCGGGGTGTCCTGGGGCCGCCCCGCGACCTCGTCACGAGATCCACCGCCAGGCTGTGCCAGGCCATCGAGGCGGCGCAGCCCGCCAGGCCCATCAAGCTCGTGCTCATGACCAGCGTCTCGGTTCACCAGCCGGGCAAGCTCGACGAGCGTCGTGGCGCCTTCGAGAGGGCGTTCCTCTGGGTGCTCCGCGGCCTGCTCCCCCCGGCCAGGGACAACCAGCTGGCCGCCGTTTTCCTGCGCGAGTCCATCGGGATGGGCCACCCGTTCGTGCAGTGGGTGGTGGTTCGGCCCGACACGCTTCTCGAGGGCGAGACCTCCCGGTACGCCCTTCACGCGGGGCTGGTGAACAGCCTCTTCGCCCCCGGCCGCACCACCATGGCCAACGTCGCGCACTTCATGTGCGAGCTGGTGACCGACCCCAGGGCCTGGGAGGAGTGGAAGGGGCGCATGCCCGTCATCGTCGACGAGACCGGCGCGATGTCACCGGCCGGGCCCTGACCGTCGCGCTCGACAAGGGCGGTGAAACCCCTCACCTTCGCGGCATGGCGCTGCTGCGCGAAGGGCGTGACCATGACGCCGTGCTGGACCGGAGCACCGTCCTCGATGCCATGAGCATCGCCCACGAGATCCAGCCGACTCCCGACGGGAACTGGGCGCTCGTCGTCGATGACGTGGACGCCCCCGCGGCGGAGGCGGCTCTCGCCGCGTGGGAAGCAGAGAACCCGCCGCGACTGGAGCCGATCGAGAGACCGGACTACGGAAGGTCCCTCGCCGGCGTGGCCGCAGGGCTCGCGATCCTCGCCTTCGCCGTTCCCGCCGGACTGGGCCCGACGGGGAGCCTCTTCGAGCGAGGCAGCGCAGACGCCGCGCGCATGCTGCAGGGCGAGTGGTGGCGCGCCGCGACCGCGCTGACGCTGCATGCCGACCTTGCGCACGTCGCAGCCAACGCCGTGGCGCTTGGCGTCTTCCTGGGTGCGGTCGCGCGCCGGCTCGGCCCTGCGCTCGCCGCCTGGATGGCGCTCGCCGCCGGGGTCGTGGGGAACATCCTCACGGCGCTCGTCGTGCCCGGCGGCCATGTGTCCATCGGGGCCTCGACGGCGGTCTTTGGCGCGCTCGGCACGCTGAGCGTCCTTCAGGTGCCGCGTCGTGGCGCGTGGCTGACGCTGGGCGTCGGAGTGGCGCTGCTGGGGCTCCTGGGCACCGGCGCGCGCGCCGACCTCCTGGCGCACCTCCTGGGCTTCGCCATTGGCGTGACGGAGGGGTTTGCGGTTCGCCGCATGGCGCCGCCCCGACGATCGCTCCGCCAGCCGGCCCTCGCGCTCCTGGCCGTCGCGCCCATCGTGCTCGCCTGGTGGCGAGCGATGGCGCCGTGAGCCTTGTAGGTCTTCTTCCACTGCTCGGCCCTCACGTCGAAGGCCTGGTCACAGCTCCCCGGGACGAAGTCCTCGTTATTCGCGCATGGAACTGCGCAGCAGGTGCGCGGCCTAGCCGCCAATTGGGGCGCCTCTTCAGGCGGGCCTCAGCGAACGTCGCCCGGGTGCACGGTCAGCACGGGGCACCCGGCGTTTCGCACCACGCTCTCGGTCACGGAGCCCGCGAGCATCTTCTGTCGATCCATGCGCCCGTGCGTCCCCATGACGATGAGGTCGACGCCGCTCCTCGCCGCGTGGTCGACGATGGCGATCTCGGGCTGACCTTTCACGCGCTGCAAGGTGACGTCGACCGCCCCCAGCCGCTGCGCGTCCGCCTTCCAACTGGCGAGCGCCGTGTCGACGAGCTCGCCGCCGGCCAGCTCCTCGGCCACCTTCCCCGCGCCGTCGACGTGCAGGAGGACGAGATTCGAGCCCAGCCGGCTGCACAGATCCGCGGCGACGGTCAGGGCGGCCAGCGTCGGCTCGGAGAAATCCACGGGACAGCAGATGGTCTTCCATTTTGTGGCCATCACGACCTCCGCTCCCTCACCAGGCGAAGCCTCATCAGAGAATGTCCTTCCCGAACTGGCGCGTCGACGCGCCATTGGGGTCACCGCCGAGGAGGCATCTGATTGCAGGCCTCATGTATCCTGGTCGAGCCCGAATGGCCCGGCTCGACCAGAACCACCCGATCGCCGCCGTCCTCACTGGCGTGCTCGACCGCTTCCGCGTGCGGCGCAATCTCCCTGCGCTCGCCCCCGACGAGCGTCTGGACGGCAAGCTCGCCCTCGTCACGGGTGGGGCGTCGGGGCTCGGCTTCGCCACCTCGGTGGACCTGGCGCGTCGCGGAGCGCGGGTGCTGCTCGCCGACTGCCGCGACCTGGAGCGCGCCCACCGCCGGGCGGTCTCGCTCGGCGTGCCACCGGACCGGATCGAGCCGCTGCACGTCGACCTCTCCGATCTCTCCTCGATAGACCGCGCGGTGACCGACCTCGCCCGTCGCGGCGCGCGGATCGATCGGCTGGTCCTCAATGCCGCCATCGTCCCCACGGCGGCGCGGGCGACGCCCCAGGGGCTCGACGAGATGTTCGTCGTCAACTACCTCTCCTCCTTCGCCCTGGTCACGCGCCTGCTCGACGAGGGCCTGCTGCCCCGCGATCGCCGGGACGGCGACGTGCCGCGCGTCATCTTCGTCTCCTCCGAGGCGCACCGATGGAGCGCCGACCTCGCACTGGAGAGCCTGGACGGCCCCCGGGATGGCTCCCCCAGGCGCGTGCTCGCCTGGTACGGCACCTACAAGCTCATGCTCTCCACCTTCGCCTGGGAGCTCGCGCGCCGACTCCAGGTGGAGGGAATCCCCCGGGTGGCGGTGCTCGCGCTCTGCCCCGGGGCGATGCGAACCAACATCGCACGCGAGCTTCCGGCGCCCCTGCGCGCGCCCCTCGGCGTCGTGATGCGCCTCCTCTTCCAGGACCCCTTCGTCGCCGACGAGCCGGTGCTCCACCTCGCCTGCAGCCGCGCGATCGAGGGGCGCACCGCGGTCTACCTGCACAAGATGGCGCCGAAGGAGGTCGACGCGCGAGCCGCCGACGCGGGCGTGGGGCGGGCACTCTGGGAGGCCAGCGAGGCGGTGCTGGCGCGGGCGGCTCCGCGGGTGGACAGCGCCAGGGCGCCTGCCTAGATCCCCCTCGAATGCGCCTCCCCCCTCTCACCCGGAGACTCGAATGACCTCGAAGAGAGCTCTGCTGTGGCTTCTCCTGGCGCTTCTCGTTCCCGCGCCCTCCTTCGGCCGCGAGGCCGTCGCGCCGCCGGCCAGCGTCCAGATCGACGCGAAGAAGCTGGCCGCGATCCCGGAGTGGCTGAAGGCCGACGTGGAGCGCGGCCGGATCCCCGGCGCGGTCGTGCTGGTCGCGCGGGACGGCAAGGTCGTGATGGTCGAGGCCGTTGGCTGGGCCGACAGGGATCGCAAGGTCAAGATGACGACCGACTCCATCCACCCCATCGCCTCCTCGACCAAGCTCATCACGACCATCGCGGCGCTCCGGCTCTTCGAGGCGAACAAGATCCGGGTCATGGCGCCGATCACCACGTACCTCCCCGAGCTCAAGGACCTCAAGGTTTCCGTCGAGAAGCGGGACGCGACCGGCAACGCCACGACCGAGCTCGTGGCCCCTGCGCGGCAGCCCACGGTGCACGACCTCCTGACCCACCGGGCCGGCTTCACCTACTTCTTCTTCCCGAAGAACGCGCTCCGCGACCGGTACCGCGAGCTGGGCATCGACCGGGTCGAGAACATGACGGCCGACGAGATGCTCGTGAAGCTTTCCACGCTGCCGCTCGCCTACCCGCCCGGCACCCAGTTCGAGTACTCCATCGCCACCGACCTGCTCGGCCACATCATCGAGCGGGTGACGGGAAAGCCGCTCGACGTCGCCCTCGACGAGCTCGTCCTCACCCCGCTCAAGATGAAGGACACGCGCTTCCTGGTGAAGGGCGCCGACGTGGCGCGCCTGGCGAGGCCGCTCTCCACCGACCCCGACCCCTGGGTCTTCGACTGGCTCGACCTCGCCCGCCAGCCGAAGCGCTTCTCCGGCGGCGCCGGCATGGCCTCCACCGTGAGCGACTACTTCCGGCCCCTGCAGATGCTCATGAACGGCGGGGAGCTCGACGGCGTTCGCCTGCTCTCCCCTGCCACGGTCCGCTGGGCCATGGCCGATCAGACCGGCGGGATGCGCGGGGCCGGTCACCCCGGCGACGGCTACTCCTGGAACCTCTTCAACCCGGTGCGGGTGTCGGACGTCGGCACCGTCTTCCCGGGCAGCATGGGCGACATCTTCTGGGGCGGGATCACCGGACCGCGCTACTTCATGGACCCGAAGGAGCGGCTCATCGGGATCGTCTTCATCCAGGCGCCGTCCCAGCGGGCCGCGTACCACGCGGAGCTCCGCGCCCTGGTGTACGGCGCCCTGGCCGGCAAGGGCGGTCGCTGACGACCGGGCCGGAGGCGCGGCTCACGTTGCGACGTGCGGTCGGTGCTTCACTTCGGCGCGACTTCCAGGCCGAGCGCCTGGCACAGATCCTTGGCGCTCGCCATGGTCGCCGGGGGGTAGAAGTACGTGGCCGTCACGGAGCCGAGCAGCTCGCGGGAGCAATGGGCGATTCGCTTCTCCGCCGGGCAGGGCTTGCCCTCGCTCCACACGTCCCCCGCCCGCGAGTCGCACGCGGACCTGGAGAACTTGAGGGACTGGGCGTCGTGGCCGCGGTACTCGAAGCACTGGCCCACGCGCGCCTTGTTGCACGTCGCGACCGCCGGAACGCCTGGTTCGGCCCAGGCCACGACTGCCATTCCACAGAGCAGCGCCGCGAAGATCGCCTTCGTCATGATTCCCCTCCTCGGGCCGCTCCCCTGGCGGCCACGGACGCGGTCCAGGGTAACCCGGGTGCGATGACCTGGTGGGGCGGGAAACGAGGTCCGACGCGCCGCTTGACCCCTACGGATGACACCCTCACCGGGCCTCGAACGGCCGGCGCGAACTCGTTCACGGCCCGGCGCACCGGCTGATAGGCTCCTTCTCGATCACGTACCGGCGCATGTCAGCCGGTACGCCAGGAGGTCCCGTGCGCGCCTTCCAGCTCCTGCTCGCCGTTTCCCTCACCTTCGCCGCGGCGGGACCCGCGTACGCCGGCGGGCGCTCGCTCAAGGGCGGCGACCTCGACACCTACGTCCGCCTCCTGGATGCCCGAACGCTGGCCAACGAGAAGCTGTCGGGCCCCGGCGGCCAGTCCAGGCGGACCGCCATCGAGGCGGAATTCCAGGCGGCGCTCAAGGAGGTTGGCTGGAGCGCGGATCGGTTCGAGCAGGCCAGGGACGTCGTCGACACCGCCATCGCCTACCTCGACGCCGTCAAGGAGGACCCCGCCTCCGCCAAGGACTTCTGGTCCGGCTACGAACAGGTCGACCCGGCGACGATCGACCTGGTGAAGGCGCGCCGCTCGCAACTCGACGGGGCGCCCGAGCGCGCCAGGCAGGCGCTGCGCGACCAGCAGGTCGCCGGAGTGTTCGGCCGGCTGGCCAGCAAGGCGGACTTGCAGGGCACCTGGAGACGCGACGCCGCCGCCACCAAGGCGCACCTCATGTCCGTCCTGCAGATGGACGAGGCCCAGGCGCGGGAGGTCCTCAAGGTGCAGGTGGAGCAGACGCTCGTCTTCTCCGGGGACCAGGTCGAGAGCCGGCAGACGGTGAACGGCAGGACCGATTCGTACAAGGGCACGTTCCAGGTTTTGGGGCGAGACGTCGCCTTCACCTATGGCAAGCGGACGGACAAGCTCCAGGTCGGGGTGAAGAGCCCGCGCGAGCTCGTGTTCGGGTACATGGGCGTCCCGTCCGGCGTCTACCTGAAGCAGTGACGCGCACCCCGCGGCCGCGCGGTGCAGCGGCCGTCGCGCCACGAAACGGTATCCCCGGCGGGAATGCCTATCGACCCTTGGGGTCGATCACTGCGCGGACTCCCGCGTGAGCGCCTTCTCCACGTCGGCGCCCGGGAAGACGCGGGCCAGCAGGGCGGGAGGTACCAACTGGGCGCAGTCGAGGAGCTTCTGGCCGGGAGCCGGCGGGCCGGCGAGACCGACCGCGGGTACGGCCACGAGGATGGCCCGATGCGCGCTCGACTTCAGGCCGCCGGGCGCAGACGGCGCCCATGGTCACCCGCCGCGCAGGCTGATCGCAACCGTCGCGGCCCAACTGGGGAGCGCCAGGAGGAGCAGCCACACCGCCCGCCTCATCCACTTCATCTTGCGCTGGACGATCCACGCCACCTTGATGGTCTCGTGGGCCACATCGGCGACGGCGTCCTCGATCCGCATCGACAGGAACGCGCGGGCGTAGTCGCCGGGCGCGTGAAAGTAGCGGGCGATGTCGCCGGCCCACATGAGCCGCGGCGCCAGCTCGTTCGCCGGCACGTCTCCGGGGCCGGGCGATCGCGGGAGGAAGACCACCAGCGCGGACCCTGCTGCACCGAGGGTGAGGGCGAGCGCCGTGCCCGCGAGCACGATGAAGGCCATCCCGTGCGAGCCAGCCAGCGTCTTGCCGAGCTCCTGCACGAGGCTCCCGCCGAACAGCGCGACCACCACCGCCTCCGCCGCGATCAGGGTGGCGGCCTTCTGGTCCGCCATGCGGACCATCTCCTGAAGGTTCTGGTGCGTCGCGTGCGCGTGGTCGATCATCGCGCTGACGGGGGCGCCGAGGAACGGCGTGCCGCTGTCGAGCGGCGGGGCGCGGTCCTGGGCCGGCTTCTCTTGCTCTGGGTTCACGCGTGCCTCCGGGCGCACGATAGCAGAGGCGCGGGAACGGGCTGCGTGACCCGAACGGACTACGGTGCCACACGCAGCGCGCCCCCAATGGGGCTCCCCGCTCCCGCCCCGATCGGATGGTTCACAATACGCGCTCCCCGCTTCCCGTGACGAGGTTGGCGCGTGCCGTCGCAAGACCCCTTCTTCGATGCCGGTAGCGGCTGGGTGATCTCCTGAGGTCCGGGAGCAAGAGGACGCTGTCGGTCCTCCTGACCGGCGCCGTCGTCGGCGCAGCGGCGGCGCTGCTGGCGTTCCTGCGCGCGGGCGCCCCCGAGATCCTGGAGCTCACGCTCTACGACGCGCGCGCAGCTGCCGCGGCGGCGTGGCAGCCTGCGTCCCGGGGGGTGGTGCTGGTCGCGGTGGACGAGGACACCGTGCGCCTCGCCGGGGGCGTCCATCCGCTGCCGCGCGGTGCGCTCGCCGCCATCATCGAGGAGGCGCTGGCCGCCGGCGCCCGCGTGGTCGCCCTCGACTACCTCCTCGAGGACCCGCTCGAGGGCTCCTTCGCGAGCGAGAACGCGGCGCTCGAGCGGGCTCTCGCCTCCGGGAACGTGGTCCTCGCCACCGCCTTCCCGCCCGCACTGCCCGATCGCGAGCCTGGCAAGGATGCCCGCGTCGAGGAGGTCCGGCGCCGCCATTCCCGCCCGCTGGGTGGCGCGGCCCGCCCGGAGCGCTTCGTGCTCTCCTCCCCGTTGCCCCGCTTCGCGCTGGCTGCCACGGCGCTCGGCGGCGTCTCGCAGCGCGTCGGGCCGAACGGGCGCATCTATTCCCTCCGCCACGTCTACCCGGCCTCGGAGGGGGACTACCTCTCCCTGCCGCTCGCCGCCGCGTGGCTCGCCCGAGAGCGTCCGCCACTTCGCCTCGAGCCCGGGCGGCTCTGGCTCGGCGAGACCCTGGTCCCGCTCGAGCCCGACGGAACCGCGGTCGTTCGCTGGTTCGGGCCGCACGAGGGGCGCACCGACGTGCGTTCCATCTATCCGGAGGTGAGCGCTGCCCGGCTCCTCGAGGCCCGCCTGGCCCGCGAGGGCGAGCGCCCGGGCCCGCCGCCGCGCGATCTGGAGGCGCTGCGCGGCAGCGTCGCGGTCGTGACCCAGACGCTCGCAGGGACGAAGGACAAGACGCCGACCCCCGTGAACCCGGATGCCGTGGGCGGAGAGGTCATCGCCAACGCGGTGGACGATCTCCTGCGCGGCCGTTTCGTCCGGCGCTCGCCGCCCCTGGGCGACGCCGCGGTGACGCTCGGCCTCTCGGTGGCGAGCGCGCTCCTCGTCGCGCTGGTGGCCGCGCGCGCCGTCCGGCCCTGGGCGGTGGTCGCGGCGTCGTCGGCCGGAACCGCGCTCCTGGTGGCCGCCTGGTGGGGCGTCACGACCTGGGCGCTCGCGCGGGGGACGTGGCTCCCGGCGTTCGCCCCCATCCTCGGCGCGCTGGCCACGGCGTTCGCGGCCGACCTGCGCCTGCTGGGCCTGGAGCGCAGGGATCGTCGCTTCGTTCACGACGCGCTGGGGCGCTATACCTCCCCCGCCCTGGTGGACGAGCTCCTCCGGAACCGCGACCTGCTCGATCGCTTCGGCGGGACGCGCCAGGACCTGACGGTCTACTTCTCGGACATCCGCGGCTTCACCTCCATCTCGGAGAAGATGGATCCCGAGGCGCTCGTCGCTCTCCTGAACGAGTACCTCTCGACCCTCACCGAGGTGGTGGAGCTCCACGGCGGCTACGTCGACAAGTACGTCGGCGACGCCTTGATGGCCGTCTGGGGGGCCCCGGTCCCGGCGGCCGACCATGCGCTCCGGGCCTGCGCGGCGGCGCTGGAGATGCGCGAACGTGTGGTGACCCGGCGCGCCGGCTGGAAGGAGCGCTTCGGCGTGGAGCTCGACGCCGGCGCCGGGCTCAACACGGGCCCCATGATCGCGGGCAACGTCGGATCGCGGCAGAAGACGAACTACACGGTCCTGGGCGATGCCGTGAACCTGGCCTCCCGCCTGGAGGGGGCCACCAAGATCTACGGAGTCCCGATCCTGATCGGCGAGGGAACGCGGATCGCCGCGGGGCCAGCCATCGCGGCGCGCCCCGTCGATATCCTCCAGGTGAAAGGCAAGCAGCAGGGCGTGCCCGTCCACGAGCTCATGGGCCTCGCCGGGGCGCTGCCCCCGGAGCGCCAGGCACTGCTCGAGGCCTGGCTTCCCGCCATCGAGGCCTATCGGGACGGCCGGTTCGGAGACGCGCTGGCCGGCTTCGACCACGCGCTGGCCGTGGCGCCCGGGGACGGCCCCGCCACGCTGTACGTGGACCGCTGCCGCGACCTCCTCGTCCGGCCGCCGCCACCCGGGTGGAACGGCATCCACGTGCTGCACGACAAGTGAGGGGGACTCCGTGATGACTCGATGGATCGCGCTGTCGTTGCTCCTGGCCGCCGGGGCAGCCCCGGACACGGTGGTCGTGAAGCGGGAGGGCTCCCGTGTGATGAAAGCGCCGCGCTTCTTCGGCGAGGCCTGCTCGTCGAAGGTGTCGCCGGGGCAGACGCTTCGCTTGCTCGAGCGCCGCGGCGGATGGGGACGGCTCTCGTCGCCGGGGGACGGGCGCTGCTGGCTCCACGAGTCGGCCTGGGTGGACCGCAAGGCGGGCGAGCTGGTCGGAGACCCGGCCACCGCCTCCCGGCGAGACATCGAGCTTGCCGGCCGGGGCTTCACCGAGTCCGAGGAGGCGGCCTTCCGCGCCGACCACCCCGAGCTGGCGCCGGACTTCTCCGTCGTCGAGCTCTACCTCTCGCGGGCGCCGGAGACGGGAACCGCGGAGATCGCAACCTTCTGCGCCGAGGGTAAGCTCGGGGGTGGCCGATGAGCCCGGCTCGCAGGTTCCCGGTTCTCGTCGCCGCGCTCGCCGCGGCCCTCGCCCTCCTCTCCTGCTCCTCGTTGAAGGGCATTCCCGGCGCGAGCACGGCATCGGACTACCTGACGCAGAAGACGGTGGAGAGCGCCGTCCAGGTCGGGGGGAACGCCGTGACCGCCGCCGTCACCGGCGAGTTCGACAAGACCGCGTCGTTCACGATGGAGCAGGAGTTCTACCTGGGCAAGACCATCGCCGCGACGGTGGTGTCGCGGGTGAGCAACACCGCCCTTCCCCCGGACCACGCCGCCGCACGCTACCTCCGCGACGTCGGCACGGTGATCGCGCTCGCCGCCGCCGAGCAGCGCGAGGCAACCGACCGCCCCTACCCGCTCCGGGGCTACCGCTTCCTCCTGGTCGAATCACCACAGGTGAATGCCGTCGGGATGCCGGGCGGCTTCGTCCTGGTGACGACCGGCGCGCTCCGGGCCGTCCAGTCCGAGGACGAGCTGGCGGCCATCCTGGCCCACGAGGTCGCGCACGTGCAGCGCGGCCACGTCCTTTGGCCCGTGGAGCGTGCCCGGGAACAGGAGCACATGACCAGCACGCTCCTGGCCGGGACCGACCCGGTGGTGCACGCCTTCTTCGGCAAGGTGGTGACCCTGGGAGCGGACTTCGTGCTCGACCGGGGCTACGGCAAGTCGAACGAGCTCGCCGCCGACGCCTTCGCCGCCCGGATCCTGGCGGGGGCCGGCTACGACCCGGCCGCGCTGGCGCGGGTCCTGGGTCGCCTGCAGGGGCCGGCGGCGCAGGGTGGCTTCTTCTCTCGCCACCCTCCCGCCGCGGACCGCGTGGCGGCTCTCTCGCAGGAGAGCCGCCCCGGGGCGCCCCCGCCGCCGGCCCGCGTCGCCCGGTTCCAAGCCCGCAGCCGGACTTCGAACTGAGCGAGGAAGAGCCTGGTGGGGCTGTCGATGTTTTCCGCGCCCTAGCGCAGCTCAGGCGAGCCGCTTCCGGAACATCGCCACCGCCGCCCCGAAGGTGATCGCTCCGATGACCGCCAGCTTGGCGATCGGCGGCCACAGCTCCGCGAGCCCGGCGCCCCGCAGCATGACCCCCCGCAGGACGAGCATCAGGTGCTTGAGCGGGTCCGCCTCGGTGAAGGGCTGCACGAGGACCGGCATGCTCTCGATCGGAAAGACGAAACCGGAGAAGTAGATGAGCGGCAACATGACGAGGAAGAGCGCCGTCATCATGGCCTGCTGCTGCGTCCGGGAGACGGTGCTGACGAGGAGCCCGAGCCCGAGCGTGCACAGCACCCACGGGAAGGCGGCGCCGAGGAGCAGCAGGACGCTCCCGCGCATCGGCACCTCGAACCAGTAGCGCGACAGCAGGAGCACGAGCACGCTGTCGAGGAGCCCGAAGACCGCGAAGGGAAGGAGCTTCCCCGCCAGCAGGGTGGAACGCATCACCGGCGTCACCGCGAGCATCTCGAAGGTGCCGAGTTCCTTCTCCTTCACGACGGCCATGGCGGTCGCGATCAGCGTCACGATCAGGAGGACGATGGCCAGCATCCCGGGCACCATGAAGAGCCTCGACCTGAAGTCCGGGTTGTAGAGCACCAGCCGGCGGACCTCGACACCCGCTGGCCCGGCGTCGTCGATCCGCCCCCCGGCTCCCTGGGCGGCCAGCGAGCCCAGGAGGCCGGCGGCGCCTGCGATGCCGATGGTGGCCGTCGTCGACTCCGTGCCGTCCACGACGACCTGGACCTCCGCGCCCCTCCCGGCCGCGAGCTCCCGGCCGTGGCCAGCCGGAACGTGGACGGCCATGTCGGCGCTTCCGCCCAGAAGCCTGGCCTCCGCGTCGTCCGCGGTGGCGGCGTACCCGGCGAGCTCGAAGGAATCGGACGCCCGGATCCGCGCCGCGAGCGCCCGGCTCGCCGGCGACCCGTCCCTGTCGACCATCGCCACCCGTGCCCGGGTCACGTCCATGGTGGCCGCGTAGCCGAAGATGAAGAACTGGAGGACCGGTGCAATGACCAGCACCGGGATCATCCGCCGGTCGGCTCGGATCTGCCGGAGCTCTTTCCGCACGAGCCCGCGCAGCGCGATCCCGGCGCCCCCGCGGCTCACAGCCGCCCCCGGTGCACGCGCCACACCGCCGTGCCCAGCATCGAGCCGGCGAAGACGGCGAGTGCGGCCAGTTGCGGCCAGACGACGTCCAGGCCAGCGCCCTTCAGGACCACGCTGCGAAGCCCGGAGACGAAGTAGCGCGCCGGGACCAGGGTGGAGAGCCACTGCAGGGGCTCGGGCATCGAGCGGAGCGGAAAGAGGTAGCCGATGCCCGCCTTCTGGGACCGGTCGCGCCGCGTGGGCTCGGAACCGAGGACCCGCGGCGGTCCGCGCCGCGTCGTACGACGACTGCGCGATGGCCTCCCCGGCTCGCAGATCCTCGGCCCTCCGGAGCTCGCGGCGGGCCTGCTCCGCGCGGACCTCGGCGGCCGCGAGCGCCTTCTGGGCCTCGACGACGTCCTCCCGACGGGCGCCGCGCACGAGGAGACGTTCGCGGGCGTTGGCCTGCGCGAGCGCCGCACGCGCCTGGTCGCGCGTCGCCTCGAGCTCGCGAACGTCGATCTCCACGAGCTTCTGGCCCGGGGTCACCTCGTCGTTCTCCTCCACGAGGACGCGCAACACGCGCCCGCCGATCCGGGAGGCCACGCGGACCTGGCGCGCCTCGACGGTGCCGTAGGCGCGCAACTGGGACTGGTTCCCGCTTGCGCTGCAGGCCCCGAGCCACAGCGCCGCGAGGACCATCCCAGCGCCGCGACTGGCCGCGTTCATCGCCCCTCCCCCGCGAAGAGGCCGTCGCACCGGGCGGCCTCAAGACCGGAACGGATCGGCCACGCCGATCGACCCGTAGGTGGCCCGGCGCAGCGCGACCTGCCTCGGGTCGTCGAGGTGGGTGCCCATCTGGTTCGGGACGTAACCGAAGCCGATCTGCGCGTGTGGATCGGCGAAGCCGAACGACCCCCCGGTTCCCATGTGTCCGTAGCCGCTCGGATGGGCGAAGGGGTGCTTCGGCCCGGGCTTCTCGAACCCCAGCGAGAGCCTGATCTCCACCTTCATGCACTCGTCGTGGAACCCACGCGCCGGTGCGACCGCGGGCGCCATGAGTTCACGGAGGGTCTCCTCGCGCAGCCCGAGCTCCTTCCCCCCGGCGGCGAACACACCGTAGGCCCTGGCGAGCGCGCGTGCAGTCCCCACGCCGCCCCCCGACGGCACCTCCTGGTTGCGGGCGTAGACTCGATCGCCCTGCTGAGGCAGCTCCGATCCCAGGAGGGCCCGGCGGAAGCGCGACCGCGGGCTCATGGCCGCGACCACCAGCCGCATCGGCATCGTGAAGAACATGGCCGCCATGTGCCTGGGCGGGTAGAGCGGCGCGAGCCGGGAATCCGCAACCTCCTCCGGCAACCGGATGTAGAAGTCGAGTCCCAGCGGCGTCGCGATCTCGTCCTGGAAGAACCGTCCCAGCGTCCGGTGCCCGGGATCGACCCGGCGCAGGATCTCGGCCTGGTAGAAGCCGAGCGTGATCGCGTGATAGGCCTGCCGCGTGCCGGGCGTCCACCTCGGCTTCTGGCGGGCGAGGACCTCGGCAAGGCGGTCGGGGTCGGCGACGAGGCTCCTCGTCGGCCGCTCGTCCAGCTCGAACAAACCGGCCTGGTGCGAGAAGAGCTGCCGGACGGTTATCCGATCCTTGCCATTCTGGGCGAACTCCGGCCAGTAGGCGCTGACGCGCTCGTCGAGGTCGAAAAGCCCCCGCGAGTGGGCGAGCGCCATCGCCAGGCTGGCCATGCCCTTGGTCGTGGAGTGGACGAGCACCATCGTGTTCGCCTCCCACGGCTCGCCCGTCGACCGGTTCCGGACGCCGCCCCAGAGGTCGACGACCTTCTCCCCGCGGAGGTAGACGGAGCAGGCCGCTCCCAGCTCGCCGCGTCGCTCGAAGTTCTCGACGAACGCCTCCCGCACCGCCTCGAAGCCCGGCCTCACCTGACCCTCGATGGCGTCACCCGGCAAGGCCGCGTGATCCCGCTGCCCCAGTACATGTGCCGAGGTACCGGTCATAGGGCCCCCCGCTCACGAATGGCGACCTTCTTTTAAAGGATAACGCCTTCTCCAGGGGTACCGAGGCGTCACGTTGGGGTGACGGACCCGCCCGAGACGCGCGCCGGGGTCGGGAATCCCCCATGCGAAGGGGGGCGACGCATCCGCGCCGCCCCCCCTGCTTCGGGCCCCCGCCCGCTTGATCCTTCGAGCTATGGCTTGCGCTTCTCTTCCAGTTCCTTGGCGAGCTCCTCGAGCTTCGCCACGCCGGCCTTGGCCTCCTCGGCCGCCTTCTCCTCGGTGGCCTTCCCGGTGAAGTGCGCGGCGCCGGGCGCCCAGCCAGGGGTCACCGTCGCGGCCAGGTCCTTCGCCGAGCGGTTGAACATGTTCGTCACCGGCGTGGCCACCGCCTTCGCCGTCAGGTAGAGGCCGATGAACGGGAGAAAGACCACCATCAGGCCGCCGAGCACCGGCAGGAGCATGAGGGCCGCCGCGGTGGGGACCTTCACGTAGTGCTCGGAGGGCTTGCCGGGCAGCCGCTCGCCGTCGCGGGCGACGGGGAACATTTCCCAGTTCGACTTCGAGAGGTAGTAGCCACCGGGAACCGCGCTGCCGCCATGGATGGTCTTCATTTGGTTTCTCCCTTTCTGATTGGAGTGTCGCCAATCCCCCGGAGCTCCGATATTGGGGCTACTCCCCAGCCCGCGGAGATTGATTCCCGATCCGCCCTCCGGAAAACACCTGAACCCGGATGGGGGTAGCGGGAGTACTCTTCCCGGGGAGGTGAAAACGTGACGCCATTCCGCGCTCTTGTGGCCTGGTTCGTCCTCCTCGCCGTCGCCTTCCTGAACGGCGCCCTCCGGCAGTTCGCCTACCCCTCGACCCTGGGCGACTTCGCCGCCCGGCAGGTTGCGGCGGGCATCGGTGCGGTGGCCTTTGGCTTCGTCATCTGGTTCATCCTCCGCCGCTGGCCGACAGCGCCCGCGTGGAAGGCGTGGGCCACCGGCGCGTTCTGGGCGGGCATGACGGTAGCCTTCGAGATCGCGCTCGTGCGGGGCAGCGGCCGACCGTGGCAAGAGGTCGTCGACCAGTACGCGCTCTGGAGGGGCTCGCTCTGGCCCCTCCTCGTGCTGTGGGTGTTGGTGGCGCCGGCGGCGATCTCCGCCTTGCAGCGCTCCCGGATCGCGGTCGGCCCGACCCTGGGCTGGGCGGTGGTGAGCTGGATCGCCTGCGGTCTCGTCTTCGCCATGGCCCGTGCCCTTCTCGGCGTGTACGCGGCGGTGGCGATCCACCTCGTCGCCGCGCCCGTCATCGGGGCGCTGGCCACCGTTCTCCTCTGGAACCACGCCCGGCACCCGGGAGTGGCAGGCACGGCCTTGACCCTGGCGGGAACGGCCGCCTGGCTCGACGCGATCGTCGTCGCGCCATTCCTGGAGCGGAGCTACGCGATGTTCGGGAGCCCTGCCGGCACCTGGATCCCGCTCGCGCTCATCCTGGCTTCGAGCGCGCTCACCGGTTCGCTGCTCTCCCGTCCCGCGGCCCGCGGCATATGATCGCCCCGTGCGGACTCGCCCCGATGCTCGCCGGCTCGAGGTGAAGGCAGCGGCCCGGGCCTCGCCTCGCGGCGGCGTGAATGCCCCGGCCTCCGAGCCGCTGGCCATGCTCGTGCGGCGCGGTCTCGACCCGCGCCTCGCCCGGCCGGACCTCCCCTTCGATCCCGGGATGCCCGAGGAATCCCTCGCCGCGATCGCAAACCGGCTGGGTCACTATGCGTTCCGCCTCTTCCTGCGCGGCGCGATCCTCGCCCCGGCGGGCTTTCTCCCTTCCGAGGCGTCGCGCTACCTCGACGCCGACGGGGCGCGGGCCCTGGCCGAGGATTGCGTCGCCCTTGGCCTGGCCGAGCGGCAGCCGCGCGGTCGCTACCGGCTCCTCACGCGCGCGAGGTCCTTCGGAGGAACGCTCGAGTGGTGGGTGGCGCGAGAGCTCTCGACCCGCCTCGGTTTCGAGGTGGCCACCGGCGTCCGAAGCGGCGCGCGCGGCATCGGCGGCGATCTCGATTTGGTCGCCTCGTTCGAGGGGAAGCTCCTTCATTGGAGCTGAAGTCGGGGCCACCCAAGCACCTCACCGACGCCGAGGTCGGCGCCTTCCTCCGGCGGGTTCGCGCACTCCGGCCGGACCTGGCGCTCTTCGTGATGGACACCGCGCTGCGCCTCTCGGACAAGGTGCTTCCGATGTTCGAGAAGGCGCTCCGGCGCGAGGACGGCGGGCCCTTCTCGCCTCGGCGCGTCGTCCGCGACACCTGGGCGCTCACGCCGCACCTGTACCTGGTCAACGCGAAGGAGAATCTCATCGACAACGTCCGGCGCGCCATCGCCGAGGGACTTCGAGCGATGGCGCCACCTGCGCCGTGACGACGGGGCAGTGGCCCGGTACACTCGTGGACACCTGCCCGACGGCGTCATCTGCGGCCGGCGGCTCTTCAAAGGGTGGAAGCATGCCGGCTCGCCGCGAACGTACGAAATGGAAGAAGACCGGGACCCTCCTCGGCTTGGTGGGCCTCCTCGGGCTGTCGAACTGCGCCACGACCCAGGAGACCCTGCAGGAGTGCAAGAAGGCCGCGTACTCCTTCTGCGAGAAGACGGCGGGACCGAAGGCTTCCGGCGGAGGCGGCCCGGGAGCGGGTGACGCGGCCGCTCGAAACGCCGCGTACCTGCAATGCATGGATACCCAGGTCGCCGCCTGCGGCGCTCCCTAGGCTGACCAGGAGTTCATGTCCGTCCCCCCGCCAAGATGTCGCGAGGGGGTACGACATGACCAGTCAGATCGCAGACACGCTGAAGCAGCTCACCCTGGGCGAGCCCCAGGTCTTCCAGAACCTGGCCGTCTTTCCGCTCCTCGCCGGAGTGGAGGCGAAGGCCGAATACGTCACGCTCGCGGAGGCACTGAAGGGGAGCCACGTCCGCGTGACGGAGGTCTCCGCCGGCGGCAACGTTCCGGAGCTCCTCCTCGACAACGCGTCGCCGAGGCGCGTGCTCCTCCTCGACGGGGACGAGCTCGTTGGCGCGAAGCAGAACCGGGTGCTCAACATCACCATCCTCGTGGGCGCGAACACGAAGGTCGTCATCCCGGTCTCCTGCGTCGAGCAGGGGCGCTGGCAGGCTCGATCGACCGAGTTCCGCAGCGAGGACCGGATGATGTTCGCGAAGGGGCGAGCTTCGAAGATGGCCCAGGTGAGCCGCTCCATGCGCGAGACGGGCTCCCGGTCGTCGGACCAGGGCGCCGTCTGGGACGAGGTCGAGGCGAAGGCCACGCTCTTCCAGGCCGACGCGCCCACCGGGGCGATGAGCGACGTGTACCAGCACGTGGCAGGCGACATCCGGGAGTACCGGACGGCCTTCCGTTCCCAGCCGCGGCAGGTGGGCGGGGTGTTCGCCATCGACGGCAGGCCGGTCGGGCTGGAGCTCTTCGACTCGTCGGGGACGTTCGAGTCGACGCTGGGCCGGCTCGTCGAGAGCTACGCGCTCGACGCCATCGAGCGGCCTCGGCGGACGGCGCCGGTGCCCGACGGGGCGCGTGCAGCGGAGTTCCTCTCCCGGGCAGCCGGCGCGAAGGCCGAGGTTGCCAAGGCGGTCGGCGAGGGCCAGGACGTGCGGCTCGAGGCTTCGGGCCTCGTGGGCGAGGCGCTCGTCGTCGACGGCCGCGTCGTGCACCTCTCGGTGCTCGAGGTGAGGTGACGGCGCGCACGGGGACCCCCTGGTAGATTCTCCCTTGACCGGTCCTTCGAACCCGGTCCGAGGAGGAAGCCATGGCACAGCCGCGGTGGAGCCCTGGAACGTTCGTCTGGCGCGAACTGATGACCGGCGACGTCGACGGGGCGCGGAACTTCTACGCGGGGCTGTTCGGCTGGACCTGGAAGTCGCAGGACATGGGGCCGGACGGCACCTACTGGCTGGCATCGAACGGCGACCAGCAAGTTTGCGGCGTCTACGCGAAGACGGCCGACATGCTCGGCCCATCGGCCTGGTGGAGCTACGTCCTCGTCGAGGACGTGGACGCAGCTGCGCAGCGGTGCAGGGGCGCCGGCGGCAAGGTGTTTCGCGAGCCGATGGACATTCCCGACGTCGGCCGGTTCGCCGTCCTCGCGGACCCCTGGGGCGCGGGGCTCATGCCGTTCCGCGCCACGCGCGAGGAGTCGCCGCCCCCGCAGGGCCCCCCGCCCGTCCGGCGCCTTCTGCTGGGAGACCCTGGTCACGCCCGACGTGAACGGGGCCGTGGCGTTCTACGGCAAGGTGGTCGGCTTCGGCACCGGCCGGACGCCGAACGGCGAGGGAGCGGTCTTCATGGCCGGCGACACCCCGGTCGCCGACATCCAGCCGGCTCGGCCCGGCACCCCGTCGTACTGGGCCTCCTACGTCGCCGTGGCGAACGCCGAGGCCAGCCGGGATCGCGCAGCGCGCCTGGGCGGGAGGATCGTCGTCCCGCGCATCGACGTGCCGAAGGTGGGAACCATCTCGGTCGTCGCCGACCCCGACGGCGCGACGCTGGGGCTCTTCCAGCCTGGCTAGCCGGGCGCGGCGTGGGCGGGGTGGATCCGCCTCCGCGTCGAGCCCGAGAGCACCTTGGGGCCGTAGGTGCTCGCGAACCCGGTGACGATCACGGCGGCCGCGACGACGGACATGGCGGCGCGGCCGGGCTGCGCCCGCGCTGAACGCCGTCTTCAACGTCGCCCAGTTCTGGGACGGGCGCGCCGAGGACCTGAAGGCGCAAGCCAAGGGGCCCGTGCAGGCGTCGGTGGAGATGGCCAACCGCCCGGATCGCGTGGTGGAGACGCTGCGGAGCATCCCGGGGTATGGCGCTCCTTTCCGCAGGGCGTTCCCGGGTGAGCAGGATCCGATCACCTTCGAGAACGTCGTCAGGGCCATCGAGGTCTTCGAGGCCACCCTGCTCACGCCCGACGCTCCCTTCGACCGCTACCTCCGGGGAGAGCCGAAGGCGCTCTCGCCGTCCGAGGTGGCCGGCCTGTCGCTGTTTCTGGAGAAGGGCTGCGCGAGCTGCCACGGAGGCCTGAACGTCGGCGGCGCCGACTACGACCCGTTCGGCGTGGTGGAGGCGCCCTCGGACGAGGTCCGGCCACCGGGGGACACCGGCCGGTTCAAGGTGACGAGCACCGCGGCCGACAGGTACGTCTTCCGCGCGGCACCGCTCCGGAACGTCGCCATCACCCAGCCCTACTTCCACTCGGGCAAGGTCTGGACGCTCCAGGAGGCGGTGCGGATCATGGGCTCCGCCCAGCTCGGCGTCCGCCTCACCGACGACGACGTCACGCTGCTCGCCGGCTTCCTGCGCACGCTCACGGGCCGGCAGCCGAGGGTGGCGAACCCCGTCCTGCCCCCGAGTTCCGACACCACGCCGCGACCCGAGCTCCGGTTGCAGCCCTCGGGCTGAACCCCTCCGCTGCGAGGATTCCCCGTCGTGCGCGAGCGCCCGAGCCTCCGCCACCTCCTCCTCGTCGCGCTGCTCGCGACCGGGGTGGTGCTGGTGCTGCTTCCAGGGCGGAACACGCGGGAGGACCCGGGCGCGGTCCTGGTCGCCCTGCGGGCCGGGGCCGGTCCGGTCCTCCCTGCCCCGGCAGCCGCCGGAGCCGATGGGGCGACGCCCGCGGTCCGCTACACGCGCGATACCCTGTACGAGCTGGTGAACGGCGCCGCCGAGGCCTACCTCGCGCGGGGCTTCGAGCGATGCGTCGCCTCGATCTATGCCTTCGCCGGAGGCGTCGAGATCTCGGCCGAGGCCCACCGCTTCTCCGCCGAGAGCGGCGCGCGCGCGCAGCTCGAGGCCGAGCGCCCCGCCTCGGCCCTCCCGATGGAAGGGCTCGCGGCCGTCGGCGACGACGACGTCGTGCTGGCCGTCCGGGATCGCGACCTTCTCAAGCTCACCGCCCTCACACCCGACGCGCGCGGCCGAGAGGCCCTCCGACGCGTCGCCGCCGCATGGACCCGGGAGAAGCCATGAGCGATCCGCACGAGACCGGCATCACCCGCCGCGAGGCGGTGGTGCGCATCACGCAGGTCGGGCTGGCTGCCGCCGCGGTCGGCACCGGCTCGGTCTTCTTCACCGAGCGGCGCGTCGCCCGGGCCGCGGCGCCCGCCATCCGGGACTGGCGCGCCACCGGCGAGCCGATCCGCGCCTTCTCCGCCCGGGGCGAGGACCCCGCTGCCAACGTTCGACGCGCCCTGGCCGCGCTGGGTGGGATGGAGCGCTTCGTCCGGCGCGGGGAGGTGGTGCTCCTGAAGCCCAACGTGGGCTGGGACCGGATCCCCGCACAGGCCGCCAACACGGACCCCGGGGTGGTCGCGGAGATCGTGCGCCAGGCGATGGCCGCCGGGGCGCGCAAGGTGATCGTCGCCGACATCTCCTGCAACGACCCGCGCCGATGCTTCGCCAGGTCCGGGATCCGCGACGCGGCCGAGAAGGCCGGCGCCGAGGTGCTCGACGGCTCGCAGATCCGCATGGTGCCCGCCGGCCTCACCGGAGCGGCCTCCGGCCTCGAGGTGATCGAGCCGCTCCTGGGCGCCGACCGGGTCATCAACTTGCCCGTGGCGAAGCACCACGGCCTCTCGCGCGTGACGCTGGGCATGAAGAACTGGTTCGGCGTCCTGGGACAGGGGCGGAACCGCCTGCACCAGGACATCGACCGGTGCATCGCGGAGCTGGGCGCCACCTTCCGCCCCACGCTGACGGTGATCGACGCCACCCGCGTCCTCCTCGCCAACGGCCCGCAGGGCGGCAGCCTCGCCGACGTCAAGACGCTCGGGGCCGTGGCCATCGGCACCGACCCGGTGCTGCTCGACGCCTGGGGCGCGCGCGAGCTCGGCGTCGACCCGCGCACGCTCGGGTTCATCGGCGAGGCGGAGCGCCGCGCGCTGGGCAAGGGCGATCCGGCGCTGGTGAAGGAGCTGGGCTAGCCGGTGACGCGGAAGATCCGCATCCTCTGGCAGGGCGCCTTCCTCTGCCTGTTCCTCTGGCTCGTCTGGCGGCTCGCCCTCGGCGACGTCCGCGCGTTCCCCTTCGGCGTCTTCGCCCTCGCCGATCCCCTCTCGGCTGCCGGGCTGGCGACCGCGGCGGGCACCATCCCTCGCAGCCTCTGCCTTCGCGGCGCTGCTCCTCCTCGCCACGCTGGCGTTCGGCCGCTTCGCCTGCGGCTGGATCTGCCCCCTCGGAACGCTGCAGCAGCTTTCGAGCTGGCTCCTCTCCCCGCGTTCGCGGCGAGAGTCGATGCAGGCGAACCGCTGGCGGCGCTGGTACGCCCTCAAGTACTACCTGCTCGCCGGGCTCGGCGGGCTGGCGCTCGCGGGCAGCCTTCAGACCGGTCTCCTCGACCCGATCTCCCTCCTCTCGCGCGGCCTGGCCTCCGGCCTCTGGCCGATGCTGCCCGGGGGACGGCCCGTTCCCGGCGGGTGGCTGGCCGCCGGTCTGCTCGTCGCGGTGCTGCTGGCGAGCCGCTGGATCCCGCGCCTCTTCTGCCGGGCCTTCTGCCCGCTCGGCGCGCTCCTCGGGCGTGTTCGCCCGCTTCTCGCTGCTTCGGCTGGAGCGGCGCGGCGGGAAGTGCACCGACTGCCGCCTGTGCAGCTTCGCCTGCCAGGGAGCCGACGAGCCGCTCGGCACGCACCGGATGGGCGAGTGCATGGTGTGCCTGAACTGCATTCCCGGCTGCCCGGAGGAGGCGCTCGCCTTCCGCCTCCCGGGCAGGTCGTCGCCGGCCCCGGATCGCCCCGACCTGCGCCGCCGCCTCCTCGTCGGAAGCACGCTGGGAGGCCTGGTGGTCGCTCCGGTGCTCTCCGCCGCGGGCGGGGGACGGCGGGCGGCGCGTCCCGAGCTGATCCGTCCCCCCGGCTCCTGCGGCGAGGCCGAGTTCCTTTCTCGCTGCGTGAAGTGCCTGCTCTGCGGCCAGGCCTGCCCGACCGGGGCCATCCAGCCGGCACTGGCGCAGGCCGGCCTGGAGGGCTTCTGGTCGCCGGTGGTGGTCCCGCGGCGCGGCCCCTGCGAGTTCGCCTGCACGCGATGTGGCGAGGTCTGCCCGACCCGCGCCATCGCCCTGCTCACGGCCGTGCGCAAGACCGGCTACGACGGCAGCCCGCCCGTTCGCATCGGAACGGCCTTCGTCGACCGCGGCCGCTGCCTGCCCTGGGCGATGGGAACGCCCTGCATCGTCTGCGAGGAGCACTGCCCGACCGATCCGAAGGCCATCTGGCTCGAGCGCGGGGAGGAGCGGAACCGCGACGGCCGGATCCTCAAGCTGGCGCGGCCGCGGGTGGATGCCTCGCGCTGCGTCGGCTGCGGCATCTGCGAGCACCGCTGCCCTGTGGGCGAGGAGGCGGCCATCCGGGTGTCGAGCGTCGGCGAGACCCGCGACCCGCTCAACCGGATGCTGCTGGGGAGTTGAACCGGGTCCCCTGCTCCACCCGCCACCCCGCCGCTGCCGCCCGCCGTTCCGGACGCCAGCAGGGTGCAGAGGAGAAGCGGGGCGCTGCGGTCTCGACCACTGCTACGTGCGTTCCAGGGATCGATCCTCCGGAAGCCGCGACCCCCGACGCGCATCGGACTGGTGATCCACATGGCCAGTCGCCGCGCCGCGGCGGTCGGCATCACGGGGCTGTACTTGCTTGTCCCACACCGACGTCGTCCGCTCGGCGCCGCCGCAACGCCCACGCGTAGACGACGAGGTTCGCCGCCACCACGGCGATCGCCAGGGCGTTCCCGGCCGTCGCGGAGAGCGGCTCCGGGTACACGACGGGCAGGAGGTACTTCTCCACGAACCCGCCGGCGTAGCCGCGCTCGCCGGCAAGCGCCCGGAGGCGATTCTCCAGCGGCGTGAGCGGGCAGATCCACCCCCAGTGCTCGATGGCGGCACCGTAGACGGCGCACGGCAGGTGAACGAACGCCATCCACCGTCGCCACCGCACTGCGATGCCGCCCAGCAGGACGAAGAGGATGAAGCCGAGGTGCCCGAGCAGGACGGCGTCGGCGAGAATGCGATAGCTCATGACGACTTCCGCGCCGGGCCGCCGATGCGCCGCCGGCCGACGAGCGAGTATAGCCCCGCCGCGAGGAGCAGCGTGGCGATGCCCGCCCAGGAGGCCGCCGGCTTCTCCCGGACGGCGTGGACGACCATCCAGGCCGAGAGCCCGCCGAAGAGCAGTGGCGTGACGGGGTAGCCCCAGGTGCGGTACGGCCGCGGCAGCTCCGGCTCCCGCCAGCGGAGGACGATGACGCCCACCACGGCGAGCCCGGCCACGATCGACAGCGTGAAGCCCACGTACGCCAGCAGCGCCCCGAAGCTGGCGGTCGCGATGAGGATCACCGCCAGGGCAGCCTGCAACGCCATGGCGACGGCCGGCCCGCCGTGGCGCGTGCGTCGCGCCAGCACCTCCAGCGCCGGGTGGTCGACGCCCATCGCCTGGTAGACCCGCGTTCCGGCCAGGAGCATGGCGCTCACCGACGAGGCGAGGCAGAGCGCGATCAGGGCGGAGACGAGACGACCGGCGCCCGGTCCGAGCAACCTGGTCGCGGCGACGTGAGCGACGTCCACCACGCCGGCGAGCTCCCCGGCGGGCGCGGAGGCCAGGAAGACGACGTTCAGCGCAAGGTAGAGGACGGCGACGATCCCCGTGCCGGCGAGCAGGGCGAGCGGGAGGCCGCGAGATGGGCTTCTCACCTCGCCGGCGATGTACACCGCGCCGTTCCAGCCGCTGTAGGCGAACGCGACGTAGACGAGCGCCGCGGCGAACGGCCCCGCGCGCGCGGCGGGGAGATCGGGCACGACGAGCAGGGCCGGGTCGGCTCCGGCGCCCGCCACCGCGACGAAGGCCAGCACCAGGGCCAGCTCGAGCAGCGTCGCCGCGGCCTGGACCCGGACTCCCAGGCGAACGTGGATGCCGTGCAGCGTCGCCGCGAGGGCGACCATCCCGACCGCGGCGGCCGCCGGAGCGACGCCCGGCACGACCGCTGCGAGGTAGTAGCCGAAGGCCAGGGCCGCCGCGGCGAGGGGGGCCGAGAACCCCACCACCAGCGACACGACCCCGGCCGCGAATCCCACCACCGGGTGGTAGATGCGACCGAGGAGCCGATACTCGCCGCCGTTTCGCGGCAGCGCCGCGGCCAGCTCTGCGTACGACAGCGCCCCGCTGACCGCGAGCAGCCCACCCACCGCCCAGGCCGCCAGTACCGCCATCGGCGAACCGAGATCTCGCAGGAGGAGGCCGGTGGTCGTGAAGACGCCGGTGCCGATCATGCTGGCGACGACCACCAGCGCGGCTGCCGGGGTGCCGACCCGGCGCGCTCCATCGGTCCCCGCGCCGAGGTCGACGTGCACGCGTTCCTCCGGGCCCGGCGTCGTCGTGCTACGGCGCGCGTCGCATCGGCACGAATATCACCGGCTCCAGCCTGCGCTCGACCGGTCCCTTCGCGGTCTTGGTCACGATCACGAGCTCCTGGTATCCGCCGGCTAGCCCCTTCGGATAGAGGAAGCGCCCACCCTCGCGGAGCTGGTCCCAGAGCGGCTTCGGGATCTCCTCCGCCGCGCAGCTCATGAGGATGGCGTCGAACGGGGCGGCCTCCGGCCAGCCCAGGAAGCCGTCGCCGTGCCTCAGGTGGACGTTGCGGTATCCCAGCCGCGCCAGCGTCGCGACGCTCCGGGCGTGAAGCTCCGCTTCCAGCTCGATGCCGTACACGTCGGCGGCGAGGAGCGACAGCACCGCCGCCGCGTACCCGGACCCGGAACCCACCTCCAGGATCCGCTCGCCCCCGCGCAGCCCGAGGGACTGCGCCATGTAGGCCACGATGAACGGCTGGCTGATGGTCTGGCCGCGCCCGATGGGGAGCGGTCCGTCCTCGTAGGCCCGGCCCAGGAACGGCTCCAGGACGAACTCGTGCCGCGGGACCGTCCGCATCGCGTCGAGCACGCGTGGGTCGCGGATGCCGCGGGGTATGAGCTGCAGTTCGATCATCGTGCGCCTCGCCGCCTCCTCCGGGACGGACGTCGCGCCGCCCGCGATGAGCGCGGCCGCCCAGCCGAGCGCGGCGAGGAGACGTCCGATCACCTGTTCAGTTTACCACCGGCCATCTGGCCTGGACCGTGCCGGCCGGGGCCCCACCTATGCCCGAGGCCCGCGGTCGTTGGCCGATCAGGCCTGCTTCTTCCGGCCCGTCATGTGGACGGGAAGGCGGCCTTCGAAGGCGTGACCCCGGCGGCGCCGGTAGGCCTCGAGGTACAGGTCCTCGTAGGCGTCCGCCGAGACGTCCCAGGAGAAGTCCTTCTCCATGGCCCGCTCGCGCATGCCGCGGATGTGGTGCGGGCGGTCGTGATAGGTCGAGAGCGCCCAGCCGATCGAGTTCCCCAGTGCGTCGACGGTGAGATCGTCGAAGACGAAGCCGGTTCCCGCTCCGGCCGCCTCCTCGTACCGCTGGACGGTGTCGGCGAGACCCCCGGTGGCGCGAACGATGGGCAAGGTGCCGTACCGCATGGCGTACATCTGGCTCAGGCCGCAGGGCTCGAACCGGGACGGCATGACGAGGAAGTCGGATCCCGCCGTGATGCGGTGGGCCAGGCCGTTGTCGAAGCCGAGCCATGCCTTGAACTTGTCGGGGCGCCGCGCGGAGAGCGCCCCGAAGAAATGCTCCGCGTCGCGGTCGCCGTTGCCGAGCAGCACGAACTGGGCGTTCCAGGACAGCACGCGGTCCATGCAGCCGGCCAGGACGTCGAAGCCCTTCTGGTGCGTGAGCCGCCCCACCACGCCGAAGAGGGGGATGGACGGATCCGCCGGCAGCCCCGCCTCTCTCTGGAGCGTCGTCTTGCAGACCAGCTTTCCAGCCATGTGGGCCGCGGAGAAGTGCGCCTCGGTGTGCGGATCGGTGGCCGGATTCCAGTCGTGGACGTCGACCCCGTTGAGGATGCCCACGAGATCGGAGCTGCGGCCTCGAAGGACGCCGTCCAGCCCGCACCCGAAGTCGGAAACCTGGATCTCGCGGGCGTACGTGGGGCTCACCGTGGAGAGCATGGTGGCGTGCTGCAACGCCGCCTTGGTCAGGTTGAGCGATCCGAAGTGCTCGAACTCGCCCGGGTTGTAGTGCTCGGGTCCCAGGCCGGCGATGAACATGGCGCCGCCGTCGGTCACGCCCTGGTAGGCCAGGTTGTGGATCGTGTAGATGGTGGCGGCTCCGTGGAGCGGCTTCGCCCACTCGATCGTGTTCACGTAGACGGGGACGAGAGCGGTCTGCCAGTCGTGGGCGTGCACGACGTCCGGGATGAACTGGATGGCCTTGGCGAGCTCGAGCGCCCCGCGGGAGAGGAATGTGAACCGCTCGACGTTGTCGGGATAGCCGCCCTCGGGCGGACCGTACAGGTGGGGCCGGTCGAAGTAGTGGTTGTACTCGAGGAAGTAGACGGGGACGTCGCTGCCGGGGAGTCTCCCGAGTCTCACGCCGGCCCGCGCATTCCCCCACCACATGGGCACGGAGAGCACGCCGTCGAGGCTCTCCATCTCCTGCCGGTTCATCCCGGCGTAGAGGGGCATCACCACCCGCGCGTCGATTCCTCGCCGGCGCAGCGCCTTCGGCAGCGCCCCGAGGACGTCGCCCAGGCCGCCGGTCTTGGCGAACGGCGAGACCTCCGACGAGACCAGGAGGACCTTCAGGGGCTGGGAGCTCTTCGCCATGGTGGGCGCCACGTCACGTGGCGTAGATGCGGTAGTCCACCTTGGGGAAGATGTTGTTCCGGCCCTCGATGTCCGCGATCCGCTTCTCGTCGAGGCGGCCCGCCTTCAGCTCGTCGTAGAGCTCCGTGAACTGGAGGATGTGCTCGTTGAAGCGGCGGGTGGCGTAGGGAACCGTGGTCCCGGTCGTCATGATGAAGGGCCAGTCGCTCGACTGGGCGAGCATCAGCTCCCGGGCCGCCTGGTTGAGCGCACGGAGCTCGAGTCCGGTGGCCGCGGCGTTGCGCCGCGCCAGCTCGGTCATCCGCTCGGCGGCGGTGTGCAGGTGGCGATGCGTCCAGGCGTTCTTGTCGTTGCACCAGTACTCGGCGTAGCCCTTCGCGCCCCAGGAGGACATGCTGGGCGTGGCCATCTGGTTCGTGGAGTGACGCTCGAGGTAGTCACCCGGCGTGATGCTCTCCACGCTGCCCTGGTCGAAGTGGAGTTGCCGGAAGACGTCGTTCAGGAAGATGGGGCCCTCGTACCACCAGTGGCCGTAGAGCTCGGCGTCGTACGGGCTGACCACGATCGGCGGGCGATCCATGCGCGCGGCCAGGGCCTCCACCTGCTTCTCCCGGTTGCCGCGGAAGTGGGAGGCGTGCAGCCCGGCGCGGGCCCGCGCCGCGTCCGGGTCGTAGACCCACTTGTCGTGCAGCTTGGCGTGCGTGATCGCGTGGTACTTGATGCCCGTGTACATCCGGATGCCCTCGGGGTGCACGTGGGGCCCGATGTAGTCCATGGGCAGGTCGAAGCCGATGTCCCGGTAGAAGTCGCGGTACTGCGGGTCACCGGGGTAGCCCTCCTTGGCGCTCCAGACCTGCTGCGACGACTCGGTGTCGCGCGCGAAGGCCGCGACCCCGGTGGGGCAGTAGATGGGCGCGTGGATGCCGTAGACCGGCCGGCGATCGGCGAGCAGGAGGGCGTGGCTGTCGACGAGGAAGTAGCGGACGGCGGCCTCGCGCAGGAGCTCGTCGGAGCCGGGGACGTAGCCGCATTCCCCGAGCCACATGCCGAGCGGGCGCCGGCCGAAGTGGTCCTCGTAGAGGTTCGCCGCCACGTGGACCTGGGCGCGCATCGAGGCCCAGTTGCGGTCCATCATCGGGAAGAAGGCGTGGGTGGCGGTGGAGGTGATGACCTCCACGCGACCGGCCTCCTGGAGACGGCGGAAGGCGCGCACCAGGTTTCCGTCATGGGAGCGCCAGGTGTGGCGCAGGCTCTGGAAGCGGTCCAGGTACATCTGGGCAAGCCGGCGGTAGTGCGGCTCGGGTTTCGTCCGATCCAGCTCCTTGCCGGCGAGCTCGATGAGGGCATCGAGGTGCCGGGCGTACCGATCCTTGAGGAGGTCGTCGGCCAGCATGGTGAGCAGCGGCGCGGAGAGCGACACCGTCACGCGGTAGGGAACCTGGTCGGCGAGGAGCCCCTCGAACACCTGAAGGAGCGGCAGGTAGGTGCCGGTGATGGCCTCGTACAGCCACTGCTCCTCCATCACGGTCGCATCTTCCGGGTGACGGACGAACGGAAGGTGCGCGTGGAGGATGAGCGCGAAGTAACCCTTGGTCATGGCCGTCATTCCTCGACCTTCGGGTAGAGCCGGGGCTCGCTGCCGCCCAGGTGACGTTCGCTGGCACCGCCGAGGTGACGTTCACTCGCGCCGCCGAGGCGACGTTCGCTGGCACCGAGCAGGCGCCGCTCGCTGGCGCCGACGAAGAGGACCTCGCTCGCCCCGCCCAGCCGCAACTCGCTCGCCCCGAGCCGCCAGAGCTCGCTCGCTCCTGCGAGTCGCAGCTCGCTGCCCGCGAGCCAGCGCTGCTCGCTCGCGCCCAGACGCTCCGAGGCGCCCAGTGCCCGCACCGGTCCCGACGGGACCTCGCGGCGGATCTCCACGCCCTCCTCGGCCACCCAGGAGCGGTACATCTCCCAGCGTCCCAGGACGGCGCGCTCCTGGTGCGCACCGAGGTTCCGGATCACCACCTGCCACGGACCGTGGATGACGTGGGTGACCCCGCCCACCTTGAAGGAGATGGTGGGCCCTCGCCACTCCTCACGAACGGGCGGCTCGACCTCGACCGGATACCGGAAGGGCCCCGATTCCCACGAGCTCGTGGTGATCGGTTCCATCCAGTCGATCCGGCCCTGGAGCTCGTACCATCCCTCGCCTTGCTCCTCCCGCCACTCCACCCGCTCCCAACCTGCCTCGAGGAGCTCGGCGATGCGGGTCTCCCGGTCCAGCCCGGACTCGTGGAGCCTCCAGAGCGCGATGGGCGCGAACGGCGGTGGCAGTTCGCCGCCAGAAAGAGGGCCGACGCCCATCGCCGGTCCGACTCCCGGCGGGGCTCCGGCGACAGGCGCGGCTCCGGCGCTTCGGCCCAGGACCGGCATGCCCTTGCCGGAATGGTGCACTTCGCCCGCTCCCGGCAGGACCGTGAGCCACTCCGGCTCGCTCCAGGCGACCGCTTCCTTCCTGGGAAACTCGACCCGTCCCGACCGGGCGATCCGGACGAAGAAGCCCTCCGTCGACTTCATGCCGATCTCCACCTGGGTGGTGGAGGTGGGCTTGCCGATCGTGAAGAACCACTGGCGATCGGCGCGATCGACTCGCTGGTCGAAGTAGCTGTGCGCGTTGGTCCCGTCGAAGAGGAGGCCGGTGGTGTCGTGCACGCGCAGGTTGAGCCAGGCGCCGGGCCCTCCCGGCCCGAGGCCCGATCGAGCGCGATCGATCGCAGTGTCCGTGACCTCCCAGTAGACGTAGAGGCGGTCGGGGTCCACGGCAGCAGCCACCAACCGGTCGTGGCCATATCCCCAGGGGATGTGGCTCACCGGCTTCTCGGACTTTCCCGCCGGTCCGAGATCCAGCTTTGCGACGCCGGACGGATCCTCTTCGTGCCGCAGGACCTTCTCCTTCAAGTTCACGTTCACCTTTGCCTTCACGTTCACCTTCGTCTTCACGTTCACGTTTGCCTTCGCCTTCGCCTTGCTTGGCTTCGGCTTCGGCTTCGGCTTCGGCGGCTTGGACTTCGGCGCCTCTGCCCTGGGGGGCACTCGATTCGCAGCGGCACGGGCCCGCGCCCTCAGTCCGTCGAGGACGCACTTCGCGAGCTCGTTCTTCGGCATCCGGCTCGCGCCCTTGAGCTCGAGCCACCTCGCGACGTCGAGGAGGTCCTTTCGCGTTCGCGCCCGGATCGCCTCCAGGCGCAGGGAAGCCAGGCTTGCAAGGCTGGTCGCCGCCGTTCCCAGCCGTTCGGCGATCTCGTGGAGGCGCACGGGGGGAGAATAATCCAGACGGACCCGTCTGTACGGCCACGATCGCGAATCGACGAGGCCCCGGGGCGGTGGACGGCCGGGAGCAATGAAGTCCATGGGTTACGCGTGCGGCGGTTGTTCGCATTGTCCGTCCCCCTCTGTACTCTCCCGGGTCCATGCCCCTGCGCCTCCTCCACACCGCCGACTGGCACCTCGGCCACGTGCTGCGCGAGTTCGATCGCACCTTCGAGCACGAGAGCCTGATCGCCTGGCTACTCGACACCATCGAGCACGAGTCCGTGGACGCCGTGCTCGTCGCAGGAGACGTCTTCGACGCGGCCAACCCGCCCACTGCCGCCCAGAACCTCTGGTTCCGCTTCCTCGTAGAGGCCTGGCGCCGCGTGCCCCACCTCCAGGTCGTCGTCATCGGCGGCAACCACGACTCCGCAGCGCGCCTCGACGCCACGGATCCCTTCCTGCGCGCCATGGAGCGGCTCCACGTGGTGGGCGGCGTCACCCGCAAGGACGGCGCGCCCGACATCGCGCGGCTCGTGATTCCCCTCACCGACCGCGACGGAACGGTCCGCGCCTGGGTCGCCGCCGTTCCCTTCCTGCGCGCCTCCGAGACCGGGGCCGGATCCGACGAGACCGTCGCCGACGGCACCCGCCGCTTCTACGCCGAAGTCCTCGCCGCCGCCCGCGCGCGCAGCGAACCCGGCCAGGCCCTCGTCGCCATGGGGCACCTCTACGTGGCCGGTTCCCGAATCTCGGCGCTCTCCGAGCGTAAGCTCGTGGTGGGCAACCAGACCGCCGTCTCCCACGACCTCTTCCCCGAGGACCTGGGCTACGTCGCGCTCGGCCACCTGCACCTGGCGCAGCGGGTGGGCGGGCGCGACAACGTCCGTTACTCCGGGTCACTGCTCCCGCTCGACCTCTCCGAACGAGGCTACGAGCACCAGGTCGTGCTGGTGGACGTCGACGGCCCGAGCGCGGTCGCAAGGCCCGTTCGCCTTCCCCGATTCGTGGAGATCCTCCACGTTCCGGGGAGCGGGAAGGCCGGCACCCAGGACGAGGCGCTCCAGGAGATCGCCCGGCTTCCCCCGCGCGGCAGCGGCCCCGAGGTGGCGCGCCCGCTGCTTCAAGTGACGGTCGCGCTGGCCCGACCGGACCCCATGCTGCGAGAGACCGTGGAGCGCGCGCTCGAGGGCAAGGAAGCGCGCTTCGCCCGACTCACCGTGGAGACGGCGGGCAGCGGCCAGGCACTCGGCGACGTGGACGATCGCGCCGTCGCCGACCTCCAGCCCGAGGAGGTCTTCAAGGCCAAGCACGAGAAGGACTTCGGGTCATCGCCCTCCGACGACCTGCTCGCGGCCTTCCACGAACTCCTCGACCAGGTGAACCAGGAGGAGCGATGAGGATCCTCGCCATCCGCGGGGAGAACCTCGCGAGCCTCTACGGTCCGTTCGAGCTTCCCCTCGACAAGGGCCCCATCGCCGGGGCCGGGCTCTTCTCCATCTCCGGCCCCACCGGCTCCGGGAAGAGCACGCTCATGGACGCGCTCTGCCTTGCGCTCTTCGGCCAGACGCCCCGGCTCGACCAGCGCGGCAAGGGCGTCATGGTGGGGCGCGAGGACGACGAGCCCGCCATCCGGGTCGAGGCGAACGACGTGCGCGACCTGGTGTCCCGCGGGACGCCCGGCGGCCATGCCGAGGTGGACTTCGAGGGCGTCGACGGGAGGCGCTACAGGGCCCGCTGGTCGGTTCACCGCGCGCGAAACCGGGCCGGCGGAAGGCTGCAGGCCGCTCGCGCGCTCGTCACCGACCTCGCCACCGGCGAGGACATCGCCGGGACCATCACCGAGCGCGACGCCGTCATCCCGCGACTGCTCGGCTACTCGTTCGAGGAGTTCCGTCGCGCGGTGGTCCTCCCCCAGTTCGAGTTCACCGCCTTCCTGAAGGCGAAGTCGGACGACCGCGCCTCGATCCTGGAGCGGGTCACCGGGACAGACGTCTACTCGCGGCTGTCGGTGGCCTCGTTCCAGCGGTCGTCGAGCGAGATGGGGAAGCTGGAGGAAATCGACCGGCGCGTGGGCGACATCCAGCTCCTCACCACGGAGGAGCGGGCGGAGGCCGAGGGGATGGAGACGGCGCTCCGCGTCGAGGAGGAGGGTGCCCGCAGCCGCCACAGGGAGGCCGAGGGCGCGGTTCGCTGGCACGAGACGGACGGGCGGAACCAGGTGGAAGTCGAGGCGGCGGCGGGAGAGGTGCAGCGGGCGAGGGCCGACGAGGCCGCGGCAGAGGGGGTGCGCGGTGACCTGGCCGAGGTCGAGCGGGCGGAGGGGCTCCGGCCCCAGCACGTCGAGGCGGTCCGCACGGGGAAGGAACTGGCGCTCGCGAGTTCGCGGCTCATGGCGGCGGAGGAGGCCGAAAAGGTCGCCGTCGATGCGGGCGCGAAGGCGGGGGAAGCGGAGAGGGTCGCTGCGGAGGGGCATGCCAGGGCCGCCAGGCTCCTCGAGGAGGCCCGTCCGGAGATCGAGAAGGCCAGGCACCTCGATGGCTCCTTGAAGGAGGCGAGGGAACGAGCCGATGCGGCGACGCGGGAGCGCCTGGCAGCGGCGGAAGCAGCGTCCGCCGGGGCAGTCTCGACGGGGAAGGCCCGGAGGTGCGTGACAGAGCTCGAGGCCCGTCGAGGCGCCGCCTCTACCTGGCTCCTCGACCACGCCGCCCGGACGAGCCTGGCCAGCGAGTGGCCCAGGTGGGAGGCGCTCCTCCGCAAGCACTCGGGGCACGTGGCCGACATCTCGCTCAAGGAAGGCGTGGCGTCCGGCGCGGTCGAGCGACTGAAGGCCGTGACCGCACGGAGGGACGAGGCCGCCTCGCTTGTTGCCAGGCTCGACACGGAGTTCGGCTCGCTCGAGCAGGCGGCGAAGGAGGCCGAGGAGGCGGCGGGCGAAGATGCCCTGCCGGCGTTGCGGCGGGACCACGCCGAAGCCGATTCCCTGCGAGGGCATCTTCAAGACCTGGCCGCCCTGGCCCGCGAGGCCGCCAAGGCGAGGGGGGCACGCGACGAGGCGGCCAAGGAGGCCGGGGAAGCGGAGAAGCTGGGGCGCGCGTCGGCCGCCGACCTCGGGGCCCTCGAGAAGCAGGTCGCCAGGGCGGACGGGGCCCTCGAGGCAAGCCGGCTTTCCCTCCAGCATACGCGCGAGGCCCTGTCGCTCGACGACCGACGCGAGACCCTTCGGGCCGGGCAGCCCTGCCCTCTCTGCGGCGCCACCGAGCACCCCTACTCCCGCAAGGCTCCTGCCGGGTCCCTCCTCGAGAAGCAGCAGGAGATCGTTTCACGCGGAGAGAAGACCGCTGCAGCGCTCCGGAAGGACGAGACCGAGCTCCAGAAGCGGGCCGCCCGGGAGGACGAGCGCGCCAGGAAGGGGCGCGAGCAGCGCGATCGGCACGAGGCCGAGCTCGGAAGGGCAAACGGGGAGTACGCGAAGCTGAGGGGGCGCGTGGATATCGCCGGCGTGCCGGCGCGCGCGCCCGACGCGGTGGAGAAGCTCGGGAAGCTGCTCGCCGAGGCGGAGGCGGCTCTGGCCGGCGCGAGGAAGGCGCTCGACCTTGCGCTGGAGCGAAAGCAGGCGGCGGAGTCGGCGCGGAAGAAGGTGGAGGAGAGGCGCAAGGAGGTCGAGAAGGCGCGAGAGGCGCATGGCACCGCGGAGCGGGAGGCGGAACGCGCCGCGGCCGACCTGGCGAAGGCGCGGGACGTCCTCCGGACGCTGGTGTCCCTGCGGGACGGGGCGGAGTCGGAGCTCGATTCGGCACTCTCGTTCCTGGGGGAGTGGCGCTCGGCGGCGCGGGCGGACGCGGTCGCCTTCGGGAGGTCTTGCGAGAAGGTCGCGTCGGAGCACAAGGGGCAGGAGCGTGCCCTGCGCGATGCCGAGGACGAGCTCGGGCCCGCGCGCGTGGCGCTGGAAGGCGCGCTGGTTGGAGAGACGGCAAGGCGACAGGCGGCGGCGGCGGCCGAGGCGCGGGAGAAGGACCTCCTCGAGCGGCTCGCGGCCCTGGAGAAGGACCGGGGGGCGCTTCTCGGGGGGCGGGAGGCTGGCCTGGTGGAGGGGGCGCTCTCGGTTGCCGAGGGCGATGCGCGAAAAGCGGTGGAGGTGGCGCGCCTGAGGGTCGGGACGGCCCAGGTGGCGGCAGCGACCGCGGGGCAGGAGTTGAAGGACGCCAAGGTCCGGCGAGGGGCGGCGGAGGCCGAAGGCTCGGCGGCAGATGGAAGGCTCGCGGCCTCGCTCCTGGCGGCCGGCCTCGACCGGGCCAGGCTCGAGGCGCTCCTGGCGCTGGGGAGCGAGTGGATCCGGGCGGCGCGCGAGCGGCTCCAGGCCATCGCGCGACGGTTGCAGGAGGCCGAGTCCACGCACGCGGAGCGGGTGCGGCGGGCGGCGGCGCACGCGGCGGAGAGGCGGCCGGCGGTCTCGCGGGAGGAGGCGGCGGCGCAGATGGCGTCCGCGGAGCAGGCCGCGCTGGACGCGAAGGGGCGGCTCGTGGAGGTGCAGGTCAGGCTCCGGGCCGACCAGGATGGACGTTCACGGGCAGCGAATCTCTCCCTGGAGCGGGACGCGCAGAAGCTGGTCGCGGCGCGCTGGAAGGCCGTGTCGGATCTGATCGGCTCGGGCGACGGGAAGAAGTTCCGGAGCTTCGCCCAAGGGCTGACGCTGGATGCGCTCCTCCGGCAGGCAAACCACCACCTCCTCGAGCTCGCGCCGCGCTACCAGATCATGCGGGTGCCCGGGCAGGATCTGGAGCTTCAGGTGCTGGACCGCGACCTCGGCGACGAGGTGCGCAGCGTGAACGGGCTGTCGGGCGGCGAGAGCTTCCTCGTGTCCCTGGCGCTGGCCCTGGCGCTCGCTTCCATCGCCACGCGGGTCACGCAGTCGCGGACGCTCTTCATCGACGAGGGGTTCGGGACCCTCGATCGCGACACCCTCGAGCACGCCATGGTGGCGCTGGAGACGCTGCGCCAGAGCGGTCGGACGGTGGGGGTCATCTCGCACGTGCCAGAGCTTCACGAGCGGATCGGCGTGCGGGTGGAGATCGAGCGCACGGGCGTGGGCAGGAGCCGGGTGGTGGTGCCCACGTGACGAGGGGGTAGCGGCGGCGCCGGCAAGGGATATACCCAGACCTTCCCAGGAGGCCAGACATGAAGACCAAGGCGGCGTTGGCGTTTCTCTGGCTGGCCATCGCTGGACTTTCGCGGGCAGCACCCTCCCCTCCACCTGCGCAACTTGGCCCGGCCGTCCAGGCGATGGTGCGCTACCCGTCTGCATGTACTCACATCGCCCGGGCCGCACCTGGACGTCACCGCCCCGTACCTGCAAGGCAAGAGCGATCTCTTCATGCAGATGTACCAGCTCCGCGACGCGACCGACGCGCGCCGCTTCGTCTCCTTCTGGGCCGACGCCGGCGCCACCTCCTTCAAGGCCTACATGCACATCACCCGTGCCGAGATGGGGGCGGCCATCGAGGAGGCCCACCGTCGCAGCCTCAAGGTGACCGGTCACCTCTGCTCGGTGACCTACCCGGAGGCCATCGAGCTCGGGATCGACAACCTGGAGCACGGCTTCATGGTCAACACCCAGCTCGCGCCCGGGAAGCAGCCGGACGTTTGCCCCATGGACCAGTCGGCCGCCTTCGTCGAGCGCGCCGAGCCGGGCGGCCCGGAGGCCACCGCGCTCATCCGGAGCCTGGTGAGTCACAGGGTGGAGGCCGGGCTCACGCCCGTCGAGGCCATCCAGGTGGCGACGTTGAACGGCGCCACCTTCCTGGGCCGGGAGCGGGACATCGGCTCGGTGGAGGTGGGCAAGGAGGCCGACCTCTTCCTCGTTCGCGGCAATCCGTCCACCCGCATCTCGGACCTGCGCCAGGTCGAGCTGGTGTGGAAGGACGGGGTGGCCTTCGACCCGGTCCGGTTGCTCGAGAGTGTTCGCGGCCGCTGCGGCCAGTACTGACGAGGAGGGTGAACGATGACGACCAGCGAGTGGAAGCCAACCGCCTGCATCCTCTGCGAGTGCAACTGCGGTCTCGAGGTCGAGCTCGGAGGCGAGGGCGGACGCCATCTCGTTCGCCTGCGCGGCGACAAGCGCCATCCGTCGTCACGCGGCTACGCCTGCGAGAAGGCCCACCGGCTCGACTACTACCAGAACGGTCGCGACCGCCTGACGACGCCGCTCCGGCGCCGCTCCGACGGGACTTTCGAGCCGATCGACTGGGACACCGCGATCCGCGAGGTCGCGGCGCGGTTCGCGGCCGTGCGCGACACCCACGGCGGCGACGCCATCTTCTATTACGGCGGCGGTGGCCAGGGGAATCACCTCCCCGGCGCCTATGCCACGGCGACCCGCCGGGCGCTCGGCTCGAGCTACCGATCGAGCGCGCTGGCGCAGGAGAAGACCGGCGAGTTCTGGGTGGCGCACCGGATGTTCGGCACGGCGATGATGCGCGCCGACTTCGAGCATTGCGACGTCGCGCTCTTCCTGGGGAAGAACCCGTGGAACTCCCACTCGATCCCGCAGGCACGGGTCTTCTTGAAGACGATCGCCAAGGACCCGGCGCGGACCCTCATCGTCGTGGACCCGCGCCGCTCCGAGACCGCGGAGCTGGCCGACATCCACCTCCAGCTCCGCCCCGGCACCGACGCATTCCTGATGTCGGCAATCCTCGCCATCCTCCTGGAGGAGGGGCTGCTCGACCGCGCCTTCCTCGGCGCGCACGCGGTCGGCCTCGAGCCGGTCGAGGCGGCCATCCGGGCCGTGCCGATCGCCGCCTTCTGTGCGCGCGCAGGTCTCGACGAGTCCCTCGTGCGCCGCACCGCCCGCGTCATCGGCAACGCCCGGGCTCTCTCGAGCTTCGAGGACCTGGGCGTGCAGATGAACCGGGGCTCCACGCTCGTGAGCTACCTCCACCGCCTTCTCGTCGCCCTGACCGGCAACTTCGGCAAGAAGGGGACGGTGTTCGTGCCCACGTCGATCGTCGCCATCGCCGGCGGCCCCTCGAAGCGCAAGAGCCCGGTCGTGGGTGCGCCGATCATCGGCGGCATGGTCCCGTGCAACGTCATCGCCGACGAGATCCTGACCGATCATCCGGGGCGGTACCGCGCCATGCTCGTGGAGGCGGCCAACCCCGCGCATTCGGTGGCCGACTCGAAGCGTTTCCGCGAGGCACTGCGCGCCCTCGACACCCTGGTGGTCATCGACGTGGCCATGTCCGAGACGGCGAAGCTCGCCCACTACGTGCTGCCGGCCTCGACGCAGTTCGAGAAGGCCGAGGCCACCTTCTTCAACTTCGACTTCCCGGAGAACTACTTCCAGCTCCGGCCGCGTATCCTCCCGCCGCCCGAAGGCGTTCTCCCCGAGGCCGAGATCCACGCGCGCCTCTGCGCTGGCGCTCGGCGCCATCACCGAGGACGACCTCGCGCCGCTCCGAGCCGCGGCCGCGGAGGGGCTGGCCGCCTACGCGGAGGCGGTCGCCGGGCTGCTCCTGTCCGACCCGCGCCTGGCGGCCCAGGCGCCGGTCCTGCTCTACCGGACGATGGCGCTCCCGCCGGAGGTGCGAGAGGGTGCGGTGCTGCTGGGCCTGGCGCTCCGGGCGGCGATGCAGAGCCCGGCCTCGCTGGCGCGCGCCGGCTTCGACGGCTCACCGCTCGAGGCGGCCGGGAAGCTCTTCACCGCCATCCTGGAGAATCCCTGGGGAGTGGTCTTCGCGGTGGACGAGTGGAGCGAGGTGATCGGCCGAATCGCGACGCCCGACGGGAAGATCCACCTCGCCCTCCCCGAGCTCCTCGTCGAGCTCGGCAAGCTATCGGACGAACCGCCCGCAGTCCGGGACCCTGCCTTTCCCTTCGTCCTATCGGCAGGGGAGCGGCGGTCGTTCACGGCCAACACCATCATCCGCGATCCGGCCTGGCGGAAGACGGATGCCGAGGGCGCCCTGCGGATCGGCCCGGCGGACGCATCCGCTCTGGACGTGCGCTCCGGGGACCGCGTGCGGCTCAAGACCAGGCGCGACTCGATGGTCGTCGCCGTCGAGGTCTCGGAGATGATGCAGCCCGGCCACGTCTCCTTGCCGAACGGCCTCGGGCTCACCTACCCGGGTCTGGCGGAAGAGCACGTGACCGGCATCGCCCCGAACGAGCTGACCTCGAGCGAGGATCGCGACCCCTTCGTGGGGACGCCGTGGCACAAGTGCGTGCCAGCCAGCATCGAGCGCGTCTGACGTCGACGGGAGAACCAACGTTTACGCCCCGACTGTCCCGTGCCAGGCCGGGCGACGCCGAGCATCGTCCCGCCCCTGACGTGGCGACATGCCACGACGAATCATCGGCGGAACAGGGCTCACCCACATCCTGAGGGGGAGTCACATGCGAAGGATCATCCTGGCACTCGCGATCGCCCTTGCAGCCGGACCGGCCTCGGCGTCCGACAAGACCGACGTGATGGCGACCGTGAACCAGTTCATCGACGGCTTCAACAAGGGAGACGTGAAGGCTGCGCTTGCCACGTGCGCCTCCCCGGCGTCCATCGTCGACGAGTTCCCGCCCTTCGCCTGGCAGGGCCCGACGGCGTGCGCCGACTGGGCGACCGACTTCGAGGCCAATGCAAAGAAGGACGGGATCACCGACTCGGTCGTGACCCTCGCCAAGCCCAAGCACGTCGTCGTCGCCGCGGACCGCGCCTACGTCGTGGTCAAGGCGGACTACAAGTACAAGCTGAAGGGGAAGAAGGTCACCCAGAAGGGCGCGACCATGACGCTGGCCCTGCAGAAGTCCGCAGCCGGGTGGCGCATCACCGGATGGGCCTGGGCGACCGGCTAGGCTCCACGGCGGGCGCTACCCGATCAACCGGTAGTTGATCCGGGGAACTCGCCGGTTCACCGCGCGCTCCGCCGCATGGGCGAGCCGGAGCAACGTGTGCTCGTGCCAGTACCGGCCGATGGCCTGCAGGCCGACGGGCAGCCCGCCTGCGTCGTATCCGGCCGGGATGGAGATCGCCGGGTGGCCGGTGAGGTTCGGCGGGGTGGAGAAGCGCATGATCTCGAGCGTCGTCGTGAGATCCGACTCCCCACCGGGCAGGGCGTCGGCCCGGATGCGGGGCGCCGTGCAGCCGGTCGCTGGCGTGACGATGGCATCGACGCGCGCCAGCGCGCGCTCGAAGTGGGCGATGGTCCGGGTGCGGATCCGCTGCGCCTGGATGTAGTCCCGCGAGGAGAGCGAGCGGGCCATGGCGAGGCTCAGCCGCACGTCGAGCCCCCAGTCGCGCCGGTGGGCCTGCTGGTGGCGATCGACCCCGGCGGCCATCTCGGAGACGATGGTCACCAGGTGGGCGATGCGGGCCGCGTCGAGCTCTGGGATCTCGATCTCGCGCACCTCCGCGCCCATCTGCTCGAGATCCTTCAGGAGCTTCGAGCAGCCCTCGACCATGGCTGGCGAGGCGTGCTCGAACCAGGGAGTAAACACTCCCAGTGTCAGGCCTCGAAGATCCACCTCGTCGAAGGTGTCGAGCGTCACCGGCGGCTGCCGCAGCGTGCCGGGGTCCCTCGGGTCTGGGCCTGCCAGGACCGCGTAGGCCAGCGCCGCATCGAGGGCCGAGCCGGCAATGGGGCCGTAGTGATCGACGGTCCAGGCGAGCGGCGCCGAACCGAAGCCGC
This sequence comes from uncultured delta proteobacterium, assembly GCA_963700085.1. Taxonomy (GTDB): domain Bacteria; phylum Myxococcota; class Myxococcia; order Myxococcales; family Anaeromyxobacteraceae; genus CAIOAK01. The sequence goes on along the minus strand of CAVOWI010000021.1, from coordinate 499,119 downwards.
TGACGCGGGCGTAGGTGGGGCTCAGCCCGACCTGCCCGCAGAACGCCGACGGGATGCGGATGGAGCCGCCGCCATCCGCGCCCAGCGCGACCGGGCACAGCCCCGCCGCCACGGCAGCCGCCGACCCGCCCGAGCTGCCCCCGGAGAAGTGAGACGGGTCGTGGGGATTGCGCGTCGCGCCGAAGTGGGGATTGAGGCCGGTCACCCCGATCCCGATCTCGTGCATGTTCGTCTTGCCCACGAGGATCGCTCCGGCGGCGCGCATCCGCGCGACCACGGCGGCGTCCTCCCGCGCTGGCGATCCCCCCAGGAACCTCGTCCCGACGGTGGTGGGGTACGGCACCATGTCGAACTCTTCCTTCACCGCGACCGGCACGCCGTCGAAGACGCCGAGCGGCCGCCCCACCCGGAAGCGCTCCGCGGATGCGCGCGCCTGGAGCATCACGTCCTCCCGGAGGCAGGCGACGACCGCCCGGAGCGCCGGGGACCGGGCGTCGCTGTCGGCGATCGCCTCGATCACCCTCCCCGCCACCTCGACCGGCGTCACGCTGCCCGAGAGGTAGGCCGACTCGTAGTCCCGGACGGTCGGCAGGCCGGGTCCCGGTGGAGGTTCGCGCGAGGTCCGGAGCAAGGGCTCGAGGTCGAACGGAACGGCGGGAGCGAGGGGGTCGTCGCAGGGAGCGTGGGGCCGGTAAGTGGGCGGCTCGTCCACGACGATCCGGCGCAGCCTCGAGATCCCGCCGGTCTCGAGCATCTTTCGGATGAGCACGCCGCTCGTGGCGGGGTTCTCCACGAGCTCGACGAACACCTGGAGCGGGAGCCCGGCCATGCGGGGCAGCCGGATGGACTTCAGGTCGTACATGGAGGGGTGAGGCTAGCAGGAAGTCAGGGGGCAGGGAGTCCGGGAGGCAACGTACGCGGTGAGAGATCGATGCCGTGACGGGCGGCTGACCGCCGCTACAGCCCGACCGCCTTCATCCCTGCCTCCGGGTAGCGCGAGCCGGCCGCGGCTCCCTTCGGTGCGGCGAGGTCGAGCTTCTCCATCTCCTGCGGCGTGACGACCACGTCCACCGCGCCCACGTTCTCCTCGAGCGAGGTGCGCCTGCGCGTGCCGGGAATGGGGACGATGTCCTTCCCCTGGCCAAGCACCCAGGCGAGCGCGAGCTGGGCCGGCGTGAGGTTCCGGGCGCGCGCGAGCTCGGTCACCCGCGCCAAGAGCGCCAGGTTCTTCTGGAAGTTCTCCCCCTGGAACCGCGGGTTCACGCGGCGCCAGTCCCCCTCGGGGATGTCGGCCGGAGACCGGAAGCGGCCGGTGAGGAAGCCGCGGCCCAGCGGGCTGTACGGGACGAAGCCGATCCCGAGCTCGCGAACCGTGGGCAGGATCCCGTCCTCCGGATCGCGGGTCCAGAGCGAGTACTCGGTCTGGAGCGCGCTGATGGGGTGAACCGCGTGGGCGCGCCGGATGGTGGCCGGCCCCGCCTCGGAGAGGCCGAGGTAGCGGACCTTCCCCGCGCGCACCAGTTCCGCCATGGCGCCCACCGTCTCCTCGATGGCCACGGTGGGGTCGACGCGGTGCTGGTAGTAGAGGTCGATGTGGTCCACGCCGAGCCGCCGCAGCGAAGCGTCGCAGGCCTCGCGGACGTACTCCGGGCGCCCCGAGATCCCGAGGAAGGCTCCGTCGGGCGAGCGCCGGTTGCCGAACTTGGTGGCGACGATCACCTGGTCGCGACGGCCGCGGATCGCCCGGCCCAGGAGCTCCTCGTTCTTGAACGGCCCGTACATGTCGGCGGTGTCGAAGAAGGTCACGCCGAGCGCGATGGCGCGGTGGATCGTCGCCACCGACTCCACGTCGTCGGTGGGGCCGTAGAAGTCGCTCATCCCCATGCAGCCGAGGCCGAGCGCCGATACGACGAGCCCCTGATTTCCCAGCTTCCGTGTCTCCATGCTCCGCTCCCGGCGCCATCAAGTTTTGTTTACGGCCCATCAGGCGCCTGCGAGCGACCACCTATTCCCGCCATCCCTACCGGGCAAGTCCGACTCAGGAGTGCCGTCCTATCCAACCGAGCAACCACCACTGGAGTCAAAGGATGATCCCGATGAAGAGTTCAAGACTTTCGAAGCTCTTGATCGCCGCGGCGGCCGTGATCGCCGTTGCCGTCGCCACCGTCGCCCAGGCCGATCTCACGCCCTGGAAGGACTACCAGGTGAGCGACGCGGTCTGGCAGGTCACCACGGTCAAGGTGGATGCCGGCATGGGCGACGCCTACCTGGAAGGGCTGAAGAAGACCTGGTTCACGTCCATGGAGACCCAGAAGAAGCTCGGGAACATCGAGGATTACAAGATCTTCCGGAGCGATCTCTTCATGAGCGGCGAGTTCAACATGATGCTCGTCGTCAAGTTCAAGAACACGGCCGACATGGCGCCGAACAAGGCGAAGTACGAGGCCTTCATGAAGGAGTGGGGAGAGGCCCGCCAGAAGGAAGCCAAGGACCTCTCGCAGAAGACCTATCCGACCATGCGCAAGATCACGGGGCAGTAAGACTTCCGCGAGGTCACGCTGAAGTAGCGGAGGACCGATGTCCGCCTACGTGATCGCGATGCTGGAGGTCACCGACCGCCATCCTCGTCCCCGGCCTCACGTAGGCGTGCCGGCCCGGTCCATGCATCGGGCAGCACGGATGAAGGGAAACGGGCGATTGGCCGGCTCGTCGAAGCACCGATGCCGTCTGGCCGGGCACTTCGCCGCCCGTTTCGTGGGCAAAGGAGGGCGCGGATGCGTTTGGCGATGGAGCGGGCGGTGGGCGTGACCCTGGCAGTGGCCGTTGCAATGGAGATCGTCCTGGGGATTGCCGCCGAGGTGATCCTCTTCTGGTAGGCGAGACTCGCCCCGGGCGAACCGCAGCTCGCCGAGGTCTACGGAGGGCTACGTCGTGCTTCGCGAGGACGCTCGCACGAGGGTGAGGCTCAACCCCGCCGACGCGAGCGCCAGGAGAATGCTCCCGCGGAAGTAGCCTGGGTAGGCGAAGGCGGCCACGAGCGCGCCGCCCGCCGCGGGACCCAGGAACGAGCCGAGCTGGACTCCGAACATCATCAGATTCGCGTTCTGGGGCCGGAGGCGCGGCGCGGAGAGCTCGAACATGAGGCCGTTCAGGGCCGGATAGCCGGCGCCGAGTCCGAGGCCGAAGAAGGCGCCGATGATCGGCGCCATCCCGATGGGCAGCGTCGCCAGCGCCAGGTGGCCGAGCGCGATCATCCCGAAGGAGAAGGCCGCCAGCCTCGCCTTGTCGAACCGATCGAAGAGTCTCCCGGCCACGAGACGGATCCCGATCATCACCGCCGTGAGCACCGAGAAGAAGGCGCCCACGTTGCGGAGCCCCCGCTCCGTCGCGAACCCCTTGAACAGGTAGTAAAGGCTGCTCCAGTTGGTGAAGTAGGTGACGCCGATCACCAGGACCAGCAGGAGGCGGGAGTCCACCAGGCTCGCCCGGAGATCGGACCAGGAGGGCAGGTGTTGCTCCCCCTCCGGTCCGGCCGCCCCGGGCTGGATGCGGCGGCGGAGGGCGAGGACCAGGCCGACCGCCGGAAGGAGCACGAGCCCGGAAAGGGCATAGCCGGTCGCCACGCTCGGCAGGTGGGGAACGAGCAGGTCCATCCCGGCCGGAACGATGCCGTAGGCGGCCAGGATGGCGACCGAGTAGATGCCGAAGGCCTCTCCGCTGCGGTCGGGAGGGATCACGCCGACGAGGAGCGCCGTCGCGCCTGCCCCCAGGAGGAAGCCTCCCGCTCCGCAGAACGAGCGGAGAAGCAGCAGTCCCCAGAACGAGCGGACCACCAGGAAGGAGAGGCCGCCCACGACCAGGATGGCGATGCCGGCGAGCATCGCGCGCGGCGCGTTGCGGATGGTGAGGAACGGGCTCGCGACGAGGTACAGCACCATGGCGACGAGCGCGTAGGCGCCGACCACGAGACCTCGGAGCCCGGCGGGAACGCCCAGCTCCGCCAGGTGACCGAAGAGGTTGTAGTAGGCTGTGCCGTTGGCGATCGCGAGGAACGCGACCAGGCAGAGGCTGGCGAATTCGAAGCTCAGGAGCCGGCGGGGAGAGGGCATGACCATCCGGGAAGCGAGAGCCGTTCATTACCTCCGGGCCTGGATCGCCGCTGCGCTCCTCCTGGGAGCCGGCGTGACCGGCGTCGCGCGGGCCGATGCGGCGCGGCCGGCGGGCGGGTCACCCGTCCTCCAAGAGCTGAACACCGCCGTCGCCCGCCTGGTGGCCCAGGTCTCGCCGGCCGTCGTGCAGATCCGGGTGACCGGCTACGGGCCCAGCGGGGATTCTCCCGGAGCGGAGGGCCCGCTCGTCTCGCGCCAGCGCACGATCGGCTCGGGCGTCATCGTCGATTCCAGCGGCTACGTGCTGACCAACGACCACGTCATCCGCGGGGCGCAGCGGATCCAGGTCGTGCTGCCCGGATCGCCCGACGGCGAACGCCCCGGCGCGAAGGGGCCCCGGCAGCGCATCTTCGATGCCAAGGTGGTGGGCACGCAGCCGAGCATCGACCTCGCGCTCCTGCGCATCCAGGCGACCGGCCTCCCCACCCTCGCGCTCGACCCGAAGGCCACGGTGCGCCAGGGCGAGCTGGTCTTCGCCATCGGCAGCCCCCAGGGGCTCGCCAGCACCGTCACCATGGGCGTGGTCTCCTCCTCGGCGCGCCAGGTGGACGTGCCCACGGCGCTGGCCACGCCGATGCTGCTCATCCAGACCGACGCGCCCATCAACCCGGGCAACAGCGGCGGCCCGCTGGTGAACACCGACGGCGCCCTGGTGGGGATCAACACCTTCATCTTCACCCAGTCCGGGGGGAGCCAGGGGCTGGGCTTCGCCATTCCCGCGCCGATGGTGCGGTTCGCCTACGACAGCCTTCGCAAGTACGGCCACGTGCGTCGGATCGAGGCGGGCATCACGGCCCAGGCGGTGACGCCGACGCTCGCCTCCGGCCTCGGGCTCACGCGGGACTGGGGCGTGCTGGTCTCCGACGTCGTGCTCGGCGGCCCCGCCCGCGCCGCCGGCGTGGAGCCCGGAGACGTCATCGACACCTTCGACGGGATCTCCATCGACAGCCTGCCGGCGCTCACGGGCGCTCTCTTCCTCCATCCGGTGGGCGAGCCCGTGGTGCTCGGCATCCTGCGCGGCGGAGGGCGTATAACACTAACAGTGAACGCGCCGGAGGCCAAGCAACCCACCGACCAGCTGGCCGACCTCGCCAACCCGGACAAGGGACTCGTCTCCCGGCTCGGGATCCTCGGGGTGGACGTGAGCGAGAAGCTTCGCGGCATCATCCCGCCTCTCCGGATCGGGTCGGGCGTCGTCGTGGCGGCGCGGACGCGCGAGGGCGCCAACACCGAGATCGGCCTCCAGCCGGGCGACGTCATCCACGCCGTCAACCGCACGTCGATCGAGTCCGTGGAGGCACTCAGGCAGGTGCTCCAGCCGCTCCAGCCGGGCGACCCGGTGGTCATCCAGGTGGAGCGGCAGGGCCGGTTGACCTACCTGGCCTTCGAGATCGAGTGACCGTCCCGAAGGAGGTCACCTCGCCGCTGGCATCGCCTCCCAGTGGAGATTGGATCCGACGTTCGGGTTGAAGCTCGGGCTCTCGGTGACGATGTACTCCCCCAGGTTGTTGGCCCAGGCGTGGCCGTAGCCGGAGGGGAGCTCCACCTCCTTGTCGGCGTGCGGATCCCGGAACCGCTCCACCCCGCGGATGTTGTCGCTCTGGTTCTGCACCACCTTCTCCTGGATCGCCTGGCGGCGCTCCCAGTCCTTCATCTGGTCCTCGCGGAGGTTGCTGCTGGCGCTGGCGACCGTGGACCCGATGTTCCCCATCACCTTGATTCCCCGCGTGGCCTGGGCGACGAGCGCCTCCTTGGTGTGGACCACCTTGGCGAACCACCTGGGATTCAGCTTCATCGAGTAGATCATCGTCTGGAAGGTCTTCGAGCGGGACGCGAGCGCTCCCTTCGCGGCCCGGAAGGAGAACACGTAGTCGATGTACCAGTAGTCGATGAAGTATCCCGGCGTGAATCCCGAGCCGGGAAGGTCGAAGGCGAAGCTGGCGACGGCGGCGTAGATCTCCTCCTCGATCGCCTTGCCGCCCTCCAGGTAGGTCACCCGGATCTTGCCGGCGTCCGCCGACGAGCGCAGCCCCTGGACGGGCCGTCCCTTCGCGAGCGCGGCGAGCTCCGGCACCTTCTCCTTCCGGGTCACGACCAGGTTCGCTGCGCCCTTGCGCGCGCCGGGGACGACGACCCGGGCGAACGCGGTATCGAGGTCGAGAGGCTTGGCCACGAGCGTGTTGAAGCGCAGACTCCCAGGAGGGTTCGTCTGGAGGAACATCGCGTTGTTCGTCCAGAAGAACGCCAGGGTGGGGAACAGGTTCAACTCGTCCACGCCGTTCGGGTCGTGGAAGCGGAAGCGCGACTGCGCAGGAAGGGCGGGATTCGCCGACCAGGTGATCTTGCCCTCCACCTTCCAGCCTTTCGGGACGAGGCAGCGAAAGGCCTCGAGCTTGGTCATGGGATCCACGTAGACGTAGGGAACGAAGGTCTGGGCCTCCGAGGGCGCGGCCGGGAACGGGGTGCCGGCGATCGTTGCTGCGGCCAGGGCCAGGGACAAGACGCGGGACGTCGATGACCGCATGGCCTTCCCCCCCGCGGGAGCTTCGTCGTCCCGCCGTGTGGGCTTCATGGTCCCTCCCGCCGGATCGGCTGGCGAGGCCCTCTCCGGGGCTCACGGCTTCGGATGCCCCGCCTGGGTGTTGCGGTTATGACGCCCGGAGGAGGTTCACATGTCCGACGTCGCCTACCGTTCCGAGGTCGTGATCGAGCGCCACCCCGGAGGGCTCCGGAAGGCGTTCCTCCCTGCCGAGAGCCAGCCCGTGCTCTTCGGGACACACGGTGCAGTGGCAGCGCACTACGGCCGCGCACCCGGGACCTACGAGCCGCACGCCACCACGCTCGACTTCGTCGTCGCCGCGACGGGTGGTTGACTGCTCGGCACCTTCGGAGGCGCGCTGGAGGCGCGTCAGATTCCCGCAACCGGCGACCGGCTCGTGGCCAAGGTGACGGGAGAGATCGAGCTCGAGGAGAAGGTCCTCGTGATCCGGCGGATCCACGTGAAGTTCGAGCTGCGTGCCGACGACTCGCACCGCGAGACCGTGGATCGGGTGCACGGGATCTACGCGAGATCCTGCCCGGTATTCCGGTCGCTCCGCGCCGCCATCGCCATCACTTCCGAAGTCCTGCTGCTGCCGGGGTGAATGGGCCTGCGGCGCTCGCGGAGCCCCCGATCCGCGGGGTCATTGCCCCGGGAAAACGGAAATCTCCAGAAGGCGTATGCTAGGCGGATGCGCGACGAGCCGGTCATCGACATGCGTCTCACCCATCTGATGGCGCTCGACGCCAGCCTCTCCGACGTTCGCAGCGCCCTCATGCGCGCCGCGCGAATCCGTTCCGGGTTCTCCGCAGAGGTTCGCGGGCTTCTCGCCCAGGTCGACGACCTCGACCGCCGGGTCATGGCCGAGGTGATCGCCCCGTGACGGCCGTCCGCCCGGGAATCCAGCCTGTCCTGGCGACGAACTTCCGCGCGGGAGCCCACGAGGTCCGGCTGTGGATGCTGGAGGGGCGCTGGTACGTCGCGGTGAACGGAACCCAGCTCACCGTCTGGCACAAGACGCAGGCCGACGCCTGGACCGCCGGGGTCACCGAGGCGGATCGGCTCGACCGGCCCGCGACGTAGGCGGGAAGCCGCTCAGGCGACGCCGGTGGCCGCCGCGGCGCTGGTCCCGGCAGCCATCACGGCCAGCGCCACCGTCCCCAGTTCCCGTACCCCGTGCAGGAACGCAGCCGGCCCGTGGAAGGCCGCATCCACTCGCCGTCCGATCTCGGCCTCGTCGAGCGGGGCGCCCTCCAGCGCCAGCTCCAGCGCCCGCACGGTCTCGGCCGGGGAAATGAACTCGCCACGCAGCCTGGGCCCGACGAGCCGTCCGGCCGCGACGCCGGTGAGCACCTCCAGGAATCCGATCGGGATCTCGACCTGGCCGCTTCCCGAGAGCCCGACCTCGTCCTCCTGGGCGGGCGGCAACTCCTCCTCGGGGAGCCGCCCGGCAAGGGGTGCGCGCTCCCGGCCGGAGAGCTTGCCCCATCCTTCCGCGAGCGCGGCGGCCAGCGCGTCGAAGGCAACCGGCCCTCCGCTGAACTCGGAGAGCGAGGCCGCCGGCGGCCCACCTGCGCGGGTGTCGGAGTGCGACGGTCCCACGGCCAGCTCCGGCGGGAGCGCCAGCGACTGTTCCATCGGGACGAACGCCTCGAAGGCCAGCGCTCCGGCCACCGTCGCCTCCTGCGACACGATGGCGAGTTGCCGCTTGTCAGCCGATACGAAGTCGCGGCCGAAGTAGGCGGCTCGCTCGGCTCCCAGGCTGCGCAGCGCCGAGAGCAGGCCGCGGACGTAGCGGTTGGTGATCCGATCGGCCGGGAAGGCCGGTGCGACGAGCACCTCCCCGGGCGGCGTGTAGAGGAAGACGGCGGCCGTTCCCTTCGCTGCGAGCAGGCACCGGCCGCCACCGGCCCGCCGGAGGAGCGGCAGGCCGCGGGAACGGACGGCCGCCAGGTCCACGACAGAGGATGCGCGCTGGTGCCTGCCGAGCAGCATCGCCGGGGTCGCGAAGCTCGCCACGACCAGCAGCGGCTCCGCATGGCCCCGGGCGAGCAGGCCCGCCTCGACGCGGAGAAAGCGCGCCGGGTCGCAACCGGGGAGCAAGGCCACCTGGAGAGAGGGCATTCGCCTTATCTACCACTGGCTCCTTCCCCGTGCGCCGGCCCTCCCCGGCCAGTATCGATCCCCGGCCATGCGGTGGGGCTCGACCCTTTCCAGGAAGCCGGACGCGGCGGCGGCCTTCTCCGAGGCTGCCGGCTGGCTGGATGAGCGCCTCGGCGGTTCCCCGCCCGACCTCCTGCTCGTCTTCGCGTCCCCGCACCACGTCCAGGACCTCGGTGACCTGGGCCGGCTGGCGGCGCGGCGATACCCCGGGGCGCTGCTTGCCGGCTGCACCGGCCGGGGCGTCATCGGCGACGCGCACGAGGCCGAGGACGGGCCGGCGCTGTCTCTCACCGGGGCGCTCCTGCCCGGCGTCGAGCTCTCCGGAGTTCACCTCGAGATGACGTCGCTCCCCGGGCCCGCTGCCGGAAACGGCGTCTGGCGGGCGCTCACCGGCGCGGCGCCCGGAACGCAGCCCAAGTTCCTCCTGCTCGCCGATCCGTTCACCATCGACGCACGCGCCCTCATCCAGGGGCTCGATCGCGCCTACCCGCGCGCTCCGAAGTTCGGCGGCCTGGCGAGCGGCGGGCGATTCGCCTGGCGAGCATCGGTTGCTGCTCGGCACCGAGGTCCACCGCAGCGGAGCGATCGCGGTGACCCTCTCCGGCGACGTCGAGGTGGAGACGGTGATCGCCCAGGGCTGCCGCCCCATCGGGCCTCCCATGCTGGTCACGCGGTGCAAGGGCGGCCTCCTGCAGGAGCTCGATCGCGGCGCGCCGCTCAAGGTCCTTGGCGAGATCTACGAATCGCTCGACCCCAAGGACCGCGAGCTGATGCGCCACTCGCTCTTCCTGGGGCTGGACATGCGAGAGGAGCGGGTCGAGTACGATCCCGGCGAGCTCCTGGTCCGGAACATCGTGGGCGCCGACCAGAAGAGCGGCGCGCTGGCCGTGGGCGAGGTGCTCCACCCCGTGCAGGCGGTGCAGTTCGTGCTCCGGGACGCCCACGCCGCCGAGGAGGATCTGAAGCGCATGCTGGAGGGGCGACGCCGAGCCGGGCGAGAACCTCCTGCCGGCGCGCTGCTCTTCTCCTGCACCGGCCGGGGCTCTGGCCTCTTCGGCCGGGTCGACCACGACACGACCATGTTCGAGGAGAAGCTCGGACCTGCGGCGCTGGGCGGCTTCTTCTGCAACGGCGAGATCGGCCCGGTGGGCGGGACCACCTTCGTGCACGGCTACACGAGCGCGTTCGCTCTCTTCCGGGACCGCGGCGTCAGCCGCGACCCTGGGCCGGCCGATCGCCCTTCGTCCGCGCCCTGGAAACACTCGTAGCTGGTCATCGATCGATCCTTTCCAGCTGCCTTGGTCTGGGCAGGACGGGCGGAGCGCCTCTCCACCCGGCCACCCCTGCCTTGTTCAGGAACTGCCCGAGCCCCATGTCGTGGGCGAGGATGTGGTAGCGGAACCATTCGGGAAGCCGCCCCACGGCCCACCGGCGGAAGTTCGGGGTGACGCCGCTCTTCGCCAGCTCGGCCTGGAAGCGGAGCGCGTCCCCGACGAAGAGGGCATGCGCCTCCTTGTGGCGCGCCAGGAGTGGATAGGAGAAGTCGGCCATCAGCTCCTCCTCGTGGGTGAAGTGAGCGGCCATGGCGGCGATCACGGCGGCGAGCGCCGCGCCGACCTCCTCGGCCTTCCCTCCATTCACCTTCCCGATGAAGTTCTCGAGCCCCTCGGATAGCGTGCGGTGCTCGGCGTCGATGGGGCCGAAGCCGGTGTCGTTGTACAGCTGCTTCGCAAGGGCCATGGAGGCCTCCTGCTTCGCACCTTCGGGGGCCGTCACGCGGGCCACGTCGACCCACGACTCGGCGCACTTCACCTGGTTACGCCCGGAGTCCTTCGCAACGTAGAGCGCCTCGTCTACCCGGTGGAGCATGGCCTCGATGGTGTCGTCGGGGCGCATCTCGGCGACGCCGAAGCTGGCGGTCACGGCGCCCACCGGCCCGAGGTGTGTGACCTCCATGAGACCCCGGAGCTTCTCGGCGAGCCGGACGGCTCCCTCGGCGTCGGTCATGGGGGCGAGGACGGCGAACTCCTCGCCACCCCAGCGGGCCACCAGGTCCGCTTCCCGGACGCGCGTCTCGAGGAGCCGAGCGGTGCCCTCGAGGACCTTGTCACCGGCCGGGTGACCGTACGTGTCGTTCACGTGCTTGAAGTGGTCGAGGTCGAGCAGCACGAGGGAGAGCGGCTGGCGATAGCGCCGCGCCCTGGAGAACTCCCGCGAAAATGCTTCGTTGAAGCCGGCGCGGTTGAGGACGCCGGTGAGCGCGTCGTTGTCGGCGCGCCTTGCCTCGTTGCGGGCCCGCCCCTCGGCCTCCCTGTGCTTCTCCGCCAACCGGGACTCGGCTCCATACTGGCGCTGCAGGGCCACGAAGTAAGCCACGATCACCATGCTGAGGAGGAAGGTGATCACGATCCCCAGGAAGCGATTCACTATTTGTGCGGTCTCCTTCTTCAGGCTGACCACCGACCAGTCGGTGCCGGGGACCGGTCGCTGGACCGCGATGTGCCGCTCCCCGTCGAGGACCACCCAGTCGGTCCCCGACACCGGACGATCGAGGATGGGAGCCCTGGCCGTGTTCGCAGCATTCGAGCCCTCCGGGACTTCCTGCGACCAGAGCCGGCGGCCCTCGAATCGCGGGGAACCGGCCAGGAGCACCTGGCCGTCCGGAGCGACGAGGAAGGAGGTGTTGGTTCCCGTCGGTCCGAGCGATCCGGCGACGACGGTGATCTTCACGACCGCGACCCCGGTGATCCCGCCGGTGGCATCCCGGACCGGCTGGCTGGCATAGAACCCAGGCGCCCGGCTGGTGAGCCCGATCCCCGCGAATCGACCGGGGTATCCGCCGATGGCGTCCCGGAAGTACGGACGCACGGAATAGTTCTTCCCCAGGAAGCTGTCCGGCTCGGCGCGATTCGACGCCGCCACCGTGAGGCCGGCCGGATCGAGGAGGTAGGCCACGTGACCGGGTTGGCCGCCCGCGACCAGGTCCACCGCGTCATCCCTCCGGGAGGCGCCAGGGCCCGACGCCGCGACCTGGAATCGAGTGATGATTCCAGCCAGGACGCGGGCGGAATCCTCGGCGTTCTCCATCTCCATGAGGAGGTGGTCGAGTATCTGGGCGGACGTGGCCTCGGCGTCTGCAGCCAGCTCGTTCTCGTGGAGCTTCCCGAGACGTTCGGTGAATAGCCAGCCCGCGGAGAGGACGGCACCCATGGCCGAGGCCACGAGCCAGAAGGTCCTTGCCCGCTTCCGGCGCAGGCGCCCCCGCCTGTCGAGGGAGAGCGCGTAGGCCCAGACGGAGAGGGCCAGCCCGCCGATGAAGGCGGCCCGGACGAGCTGGATGGGAACCCCGGTCGTCCGCATGAATGCCTCGGCGGTGGGCCAGGCTGCGGGGAGGAACGGGGCCGCGGGGATCACGATGCCCGCAGCGACCCCGAAGGCGGCCAGGAAGGCAGCCGCCCAGGCAACGGCTCGCGGCGAACCGATGACCACCTGGGACCGCGCAGCCCGGCGGGAGGCCGAGGCCAGCAGGAAAGCCCCCAGGAGGGAAGCCGGACCGGCCATCATCAGGCGAACCGCGGATTCGAACGATGCCGTTCCACCCATGGCCAGGAGCGTGGCTATGCCGGCCGCGACGAATCCATAGATCAAAGGGCCGGTGACCCTTCCCCGGGTCGCGCGGTGGGTGCGACGACCGGCCTCGAGGAGGAGTCCGAAGCTGACCGCGAGCAGCAGCGTCCGGCCGAGCAGGAAGGCGGGCGGGTCCCCCGTGGTCAGGGCCACGATCTGGAGCCACTCCACGACACCGTGGGTGACGGCGAAGCCGCCCACCAACCCCCAGGGTGCCCGCGACGTGCTCTCGCGGCTCATGGAGATGCAGACCGCTCCCAGGAGCACGAGCGCGAGCCCGTACACGAAATAGACGTAGTCGAGCTGGCCTGTGAGGAACGCCGCCATCGATTCGATCATACGCAGCATTGGGTGTGCCAGCCGGTTTCTGGCCAAGCATTTTGATTTACTGGAATTTGTTGATGCAGGGATCGAGCCGCCCGCCCGGGCAGGTCCTCCGGGACCCGCGCCGGCGACCCAGTGGGCCCCCGTCACCCACGCCCCCGCACAGCGGGCCATGACATCACCCGTGGTCACGTGTCGAACTGCGTCCATGCTCATCATGTTCGTCCTGACGGGGTCCGCGGCGCTGTTGCTCATGGTTTCTCTCGTGATCGTCGAGGTGAGGGACGCGATCCGGGGGCGCTCGACGCGCGGCGCGCACGCGGGCGCCAGCACCGGCCGCTGGCGGTACGAGGCCGTGCAGCACAAGTGACGAAGGGGCGGGTGGCGACCGGCGCGGCGCGCTATGTTCGCGCCGGTGCGACGCCACCCCAACCTGCTCCTCTCCGGGGCGGCCCTCCTCTGGGCCGGAAACGTCGTCCTGGGCCGCGCGATGCGGGGGCATATCCCGCCCGTTGGCCTCGCCTTCTGGCGCTGGACGCTGGCGCTCGCGGTCCTGCTCGCCCTCTACGGAAGCCGCCTCGTCGCCCAGCGCGCGCCGCTGCTCGCCGGCTGGAAGGTCGTGCTCCTGCTGGGCATCCTGGGCGTCGGCAACTTCAACCTCTTCCTCTACCTGGGGCTCCAGCACACCACGGCAACGAACGCGCTGCTCCTCAATGCGGCTGCGCCAGGCTTCATCGTCGCCCTCTCCTTCCTGGTGGGACTGGGGAGGCCCACCGGCCGGCTGCTCCTGGCTGTCGCCCTCTCCTTCGCGGGCGTGGCGGTGATCCTCTCGCAGGGCCGGGTCTCGGCGTTGCTCGAGCTCCGATTCAACCCCGGGGACCTCTGGGTGCTCGCCGCAGTGCTCTCCTGGTCCGTCTACACCGTGCTCCTGTCCCGTCGCCCTTCCGGCGTCGAGCCGATGGTCCTCCTCACCGCGCTGGTGATGGTCGGGGTAGCCTGGATCGCCCCCTTCTACGCCTGGGAGATCGCCCGGGGGCTGCGCGTCTCCTTCGACCTCGCCACCTCCGCGAGCATCCTCTACGTGGGCGTCTTCGCCTCGCTGGTTGCCTACGCCTTCTGGAACGCAGGCGTCGTGCAGGCCGGCGCCAGCCGCGCGGGGGTGTTCCTGAACCTCATGCCGGCCTTCGGCACGCTGCTCGCCGTGGCGCTCCTGGGTGAGCCGTTCCACCTCTTCCAGGCGGCCGGGATCGGGCTCATCGTGGCGGGCGTGACGCTGGCCCAGCTGGCCCGGTAGGGGTCCGGGAACTACAGGCCGAGATAGGCCTCGCGCACCTTCTCGTTCGCGAGCAGTTCCGGCCCGGTCCCGGCCAGCACCACCCTCCCCGACTCGAGCACGAATCCGCGGTGGGCGATGGCCAGTGCGTGCTCGGTGTTCTGCTCCACGAGGAGCACCGTGGTCCCGGCGCGGTTGATCTCCACGATCACCCGGAACATCTCCTCGACCATGATCGGCGCGAGCCCGAGCGAGGGCTCGTCGAGCATGAGGACCTTCGGGCCCGCCATGAGCCCCCGACCGATGGCGACCATCTGTTGCTCTCCGCCGGAGAGCGTTCCGGCCACCTGCTTCTCGCGCTCGTGCAGCCGGGGAAAGATCTCGTAGACCCGAGCGAGCCGGTCGGCCTGCAGCGGCCGCGAAGCGGGCCGGAAGGCGCCGAGCAGCAGGTAGTCGGGGCTCGTGCCCTTCACCTTGGTCATGATGGGCTTGAAGTCGAGAGTGTTCACGGGGTAGGCCTCGTCGGCCACGATGGGCACGCCCTTCGACTTGAGGAACTCCATGGCCGCGGTACCGATGGTCTTGCCGAAAAGCGTGTTGTCGTAGACCACCGCCGCCGACTTGGGCATGGCGTTCGGGAACTCGGTGATGAAGGCGTTGAAGGCGGCCGGGTAGATCGAGCCGGTGGGGTTGTTGCGGAAAACCCACTCGAAGCCCTTGGTGGTGATCATGTCCGCCGACGGGTGGTCGACCAGGAACGGGGTCTTGAGCCGCTGGGCCACCGACGCGATCTCCATGGCCTGTCCCGAGGCTCAGCCGCCCGTGAGGATCAGCACCTTCTCCTGGGTGATGAGCTTCTCGGCGACGGTGGCGGCCAGCGCGTTCTTCGCCATGTGGTCCTCGATGACTACCTCGATCTTCTTCCCGTTGATGCCGCCCGCGGCGTTGATCTCCTCCACCGCCGTTCCGTAGGCCTTCTTGAAGTTGTCTCCGAAGGGCGCATCGGGGCCGGTCATGGGTTGCGGCGCCCCGATCTTCAGGGTCTGGGCGGCGGCGGGCCCGGCGAGAGTGGTCAGGACGGCGAACAGGGTGAGGACGAGCTTCCTCATATGGGGCACCGTTCCATCAACCGTGCGTGGGCATGGCCAGCGTGATGCGGCTCTTCTCCTCGGTCGCGGGCCACCGGCTCGTG
This sequence comes from uncultured delta proteobacterium, assembly GCA_963700085.1. Classification (GTDB taxonomy): domain Bacteria; phylum Myxococcota; class Myxococcia; order Myxococcales; family Anaeromyxobacteraceae; genus CAIOAK01. The sequence goes on along the minus strand of CAVOWI010000021.1, from coordinate 483,832 downwards.
ACCGTCTTCGTGCGCGTGTAGAACTTCACGCCCTCCATCCCGTGGACGTGGAGGTCGCCGAAGAGCGATTGCTTCCAGCCGCCGAAGGAGAAGAAGGCCATGGGAACCGGAATCGCGACGTTCACGCCCACCATGCCGACCTGGATCTCGTTCTCGAACCGCTGGGCGGCCCTTCCGGAGTCGGTGAAGATCGCGGTGCCGTTGCCGTAGGGGTTCTGGTTCACGAGCGCGATGGCCTCGTCGAGCGTCCGCACCCGGACCACCACGAGCACCGGACCGAAGATCTCCTCCCGGTAGACGGTCATTCCGGGCGTGACGTGGTCGAGGAGCGTCGGGCCCAGGAAGAAGCCGTTGCCAGCCCCGGGAATCGTCAAGTCGCGGCCGTCGAGCACGACCTTCGCGCCCTGGGCCACGCCTGCCGCGATGATTCCGCGGATTCGCTCCCTGTGAACCGAGGTGACGAGCGGCCCCATCTCCACCCCGGCCTGGCTTCCCGGGCCGACCTTCAAAGCGGCGGCCTTCTCGCGCAGGCGCGCGACGAGCGGCTCGGCGACCTCGCCCACCGCGACCACCACGGAGATGGCCATGCAGCGCTCGCCCGCAGATCCGTAGCCCGCGCCGATGAGCGCATCGGCCGTGAACTCCAGGTCGGCGTCGGGCAGCACCACCGCGTGGTTCTTGGCCCCGCCGAGCGCCTGCACTCGCTTCCCGGTCTTCGCCGCGGTCTCGTAGACGTGGCGGGCGATCGGCGTGGAGCCGACGAAGGACACCGCGTGCACGTCGGGATGGGCGAGGATGGCGCTCACCGCCTCGGCGTCGCCCGGGAGCACGTTCAACACCCCGTCTGGCAGCCCGGCCTCGTGGAAGAGGCGCGCCAGCCGCAGCGCCGTGGAGGGAACCTTCTCCGAGGGCTTCAGCACGAAGGTATTCCCACAGGCGATGGCCACCGGGAACATCCACATGGGGACCATGGCGGGGAAGTTGAAGGGCGTGATGCCGGCGCACACGCCCACGGGTTGCAGCACGGAGTGTGAATCCACCCCGCGGGCGACGTCCTCGGCCTGCTCCCCCTTGAGGAGGTGCGGCGCTCCGGTGGCGAACTCGACGACCTCGATGCCGCGCTGGAGAGAGCCGGCGGCGTCGGGAATGGTCTTGCCGTGCTCCTGGCTGATGAGGCGGGCCAGCTCGTCTCGGTTCGCGTCGAGGAGCTCGCGGAAGCGCCCCAGGACCCGGGCGCGGCGGAGCGGCGGAGCGGCGCGCCAGCCGGGCAACGCTGCGCGGGCGGCGGCGACCGCCAACCCCACCTCGGCAGCGCTCGCGAAGGGGGCGCGCCGGATCACCTCCCCGGTCGACGGGTCGAAGACATCGCCTGTGCGTCCACTGGCACTCTGGACTTCCCTGCCGCCGATCCAGAGCGGGAGAACGGGAGTGGGCATGGGACCGACATCCTATGAAGGGGGCGCTGGCGGGTCCATGGCGCAACGCGTCAATTCTCGGACGGCGGTCCCGGCGGGGTATCCTCTCCCTCGTGACCGACATCGCCCGCCGCATCCCGCACGTCTTCACCCGCACCGACCTGGCCATCCTCCTCGCTCCGACCTACGCCGATTCCCTCTCGGTGGACGAGGAGATCGCCGAGGAGCGGCTGGGGCGGGCGCTTTCCAATCCCGACGTCCTGGCCGGAATCCACGAGGCGCTCGCATCCGCCCTGGAGGACTCCCGGGGCCCCCGCACCGACCCGGACGCCCAGGTCGACAAGATCTCGAAGCGGCTGCAGAAGCGCCGGGCGCGGGTGAAGGCGGCGCCGCCCACGTCCGCGGTCTCTGCCGTGATGGTCTGGCTGAACCTCGCCATCGGGATGGCGCCCGAGTCGATGCGGGACACCCTCGCGACCGGCAAGGGCGCGGCCATGCTCGAGAAGGGCCTCCAGGAAGTGGCCACGAGCCTGCTCTACGACCTCTCGCGAGGGTAGCGCCTCGAGCCAGGCCCGGAGCTAGGCGATCTTCTGGTACTTGTTCCGCGGCGCGCCGCAGATGGGGCACTTCTCCGGAGGCAGGCCGAACTCGAGATCGCCGCAGACCGGACAGAGGTAGACGTCCATCTGCGAGAGGTCCTTGCCTGCCTGCATGGCCTCGAGCGCCTCGCGGAAGAGCCGGGCGTGGACCTTCTCGGCCTCGTTGGCGAAGGCGAGCATGTGCTTGCCTCTGTGCCCTTCCAGCTTCGCCTGCTCGACCATGGGCGGGTACATCTCGGTGTACTCGTAGGTCTCGCCGGCCACCGCCGACTTCAGATTCTCGAGGGTGGTTCCCACCCCGCCCATGTTCTGGAAGTGCCCCAGCGCGTGGATGGTCTCGGCGTCGGCCGCGGCGCGGAAGAGCTTCGCGATCTGGGAGTAGCCCTCCTTCTCGGCGGCCTTGGCGAAGGCGAGGTACTTGCGGTTGGCCTGGCTCTCACCGGCGAAGGCGACGGCGAGGTTCTCGTTGGTCGTGGGCATGAACCGGTTCTACCATCCGGGAAGGGACGGCCCATGACCGGGGTCAGTCGGGCCAGAACAATCTCGCCGCGCGCCTCTGCGGGCCGCGCGGCGAGATCGGTCCGGCGGGGCGTCCGGTTCAGGTCCGCAGGAAGCTGTGCGCCAGCGCCTTCCACTGCGCGTCATCGAGGAGCGTGTCCGGGGAGCCGATGAGCTCTCCGCCGTCGGCCGCCGCCATGCCCAGCTGGGTCTCGTAGAAGATCTCGAGCCGCTCACCCTCGGCGCGCAGCCAGCTGCGGGCCCGCTCGCCGAAGGGCAGCTTCTTCCAGGCCTGACCCTCGGGCTCGATGGCGAACAGCCAACCGTTGCCGTAGTTCTCGCTCTTGGCCAGGGTGGGCTCCCGCATCACGTCCGCGTTCACCGCCAGCACGCGCCCGGACACCGGGGCCGCCACCCTCACGTCGCGCCCTCCACAGGAGAGCGTCGCCACCGGCTCGCCTTCCCTCACGACCCGTCCGGGCGACGGCAGCTCGACCGCCACCGTCCAGGGCAGGATCCGCTGGGCCAGGTCGTCGAGACCGACCTTCAGCGACTTGCCCTCTTCCTTCACCCAGGTGTGCCCAGGCGCGTACTGGAGGCCGCTGCGGAATCGCAGGCTGCCGGCCGACCGGTATCCCTGGAACCACATCCGGAGCGCTGCGAAGACCTTCCCTGCCCCCACCACCATCAGCACGGGCACCATCAGGGCGGCCATGATCGCGAACACGATGCCTAGCCTTGCCACCAGCCCTGCTGCGAAGACTCCGATTGCCGTGAGCATCTCGAGAATGGCGGTCATGACGGTCTCCTTCACTCCTGCGTGCGGAAGAATTCCCGGGCGATCTCGTCCCAGTGTTCGACGTCGAGCTCTCGGGCCATGCCCTGGACCGGCGCGCCGCCGTCGTGCATGGCCGGAGCGAGAGCCATCTCCGGGGCCAGCCGCATGGCCAGCCGGCGACCCTGCTCCTCGACCCAGTCGCGAGCCGCCTGGCCGGAGAAGAGCTGCGCCTTGTTGCGGGCCCACCGGGTGGGGCGGACCTTGAAGAGCCATCCCTCCCCGTACGGCTCGGCGCCTTCGCGCGCCGCCGCCGCCGCCGGGTTCGAGGCCACGACCTCGCCGTCCACCGGCGAGAGAAGCCCGATCCTCTTTCCGCCGGCGTCGAGCGTCACCGCCGCGGCGCCCTGCTCCACCATGCGGCCAGTTGCCGGCAGCTCGATCCCGTCGAGAGCGCCGACCATCCGGTGCCCGAGATCGTCGAGGCCCACGGCCACCGTCCCGTCGTCTTCCATGCGCGCCCAGGTGTGGCCGGGGTGCAGGGCGACGTCGGCCGGGACCTGGAACCAGCCGGCGGTCACCGCCCTGGCGAGCTCGGGAGCCTTCGCGGCAACCGTCGCCACGGCCTTCGCGCCACCGTGGACGAAGCGCCAGAACCCGACGAAGAGGATCAGGTAGGCAACGGCGACGCCGTATTCGATCAGCTTGGCGGAGTATCCGGAGAGGAATTCGTTTGCGTGCATGGCGGTCTCTTCAGGGAATCCGGTTCAGGAAGGCGACGACGACGAGTCCGACGACTGCGAATGCGGTGGCGGCGATCATGATGGCTCCCTCGGGGTGCTTCGTTTCGCTTCCGTTTTGCCTTGCTCCGTCTGATGACTGCTTTCGCAACAGTCGAGCCAGATCGAGAGCCACGGCGATGGCGACGGAAAGTCGCGGAGTGGCGAGGCGTTGCGCGAGAGCCGGCCGACCGCTCGCCCGACTGTATGAAAACTCGTCGGTGAGGATTCCGACGCGAAAACCGGCCTGGATCGGTGTCAACCCCTCAAGATCCGGACGAGATCGCTTCGTCCGGGGGGCCTGTCACGAATCTCACCGACTCGATGGATAATTCGACACCTTACAGGGGCGTTCCCACTCCGCCGAGATGGACTAGGGTGCGCGAGCGATGAAAAACAACGTGAGGATCGCGGTGGCGCTGGCGGTGGCGCTCGTGCTGTTCTTCCTGGTGAAGCACTTCTTCCCGATGCAAGGCTAGACGGCGCCCGTACCGCCCGTCCCGAAGGTGCCACCCCGCACCGACTGGGGTGGCACCAGCGCTGCGACCTGCGCCCTCGGCGATATCGCCCGAATTGGTCAGGAAATGTCCCACCCAGGGAGGGTCGCCTATACTCCATATAGTTTTTTCATCTTCGCTGAGGATCCTTGATCGACGAACGGGAAGTAGCCGCCCTGGTGGCGCGATTTGGCGTGGGCAACCAGCTCACCGGCGGGCTTCTCCTCGTCGACGACGAGCCCAACAACCTGACCGTCCTTCGCGGCCTCCTCGAGGACGAGGAGCGCTGGGCGATTCACGAGGCCGGCACCGGCGAGGAAGCGCTCGCCATCGCCGAGAAGGTCCCTCTCGACGTGGTGGTGGCCGACCACCGCATGCCGGGCATGACGGGCGTGGACCTGCTCGAGAAGCTGCGGCGGCTGAAGCCAGACGTGGCCGGCATCATCCTCACCGGCTACGCGGACATGAACGCGCTCGAGGCGGCCATCAACCGGGCCAACGCCTTCCGCTTCCTTCGTAAGCCCTGGGAGGCCGCCGACATCCTGGAGGCCATCAGCCAGGCCTGCGCCCACGTGTCGCAGCGGCGGATCATCGAGCGGATGGTGACCCTCCTGGCAGAGCGCGGGGAGCTTCTCCGCTCGTCCTTCGAGGAGATGAAGAAGCAGCAGCAGATGATGCTCCACCTCGAACGCATCGGCACGATTGGCCGGCTCGCCTCGGGAGTGACCCACGACCTGGGGAACATGGTCACCAGCCTGCGCGAGGCCGAGTACCAGCTCTCCCAGCACTCGGCCTCTCCCGAGCTCCGGGAGACCTTCACGCTGGGTCTGGCGCACGTCGAGAAGCTCCTGGCGACGCTGAAGACGCTCCAGGACTTCGCCCACGCCGGAAAGCTCGAGATCGCACCGGCCCCCACCGACCCGGCGGACGTCGTCCGCGACGCCGTCACCATCTCCCGCATGGACCTGAACTTCCGGCTGCGAAAGCTGGTGGTGGACGTGGCTCCTTCCATGCCCGCGCTGCAGGCCGACCGGCTCAAGCTCTCGCAGGCGCTCGTCAACCTGATCCAGAATGCGGTGCGGGCCACCCGGAAGGACGCCGCGATCCGGATCATCGCGAGCCCGCTTCGAGGACGGCGGCCTGGAGCTGGCCGTCGAGGACGACGGACCCGGCGTGGAGCCGGAACTTCGCCCCAGGCTCTTTCAGCCCTTCTCCACCGGGAAGACCTCCGAGGGGCTGGGGATGGGGCTCTACATGGCCCGGCTCATCGTCGAGTCGCACGGCGGCCAGATCCGCCTCGCCGACCGCCCCCAGGGCGCCCGATTCGAGATGCAGATACCAGCCGCACCCCGGAACCCAACATGAGCGAGAAGAACATCGTCAGGCTGGTCGAGCAGGGCGAGCCCGCTGCCTCCCAGGAGTTGCCCGTCATCCCCGAGTCCTCGTCGTCCCAGGTGGCCAGGTACGAGGAACTTGAGGGCGCCGAGGGCCGCGCCGTCTTCTTCCGCCCCCACCGCTACACCGCAGCCGACCTCGCGCCGCTCCGAGGCACGGTCACCGTGACGGTGGACGGAGCACGCAAGGAGTGCCCCGTCGTCGACGTGAGCCAGAACGGCGCGGCGGTCTCGTGGCCGCATGGCGTCCCGGCCCGCAAGGGGAAGTGGCTTCCCGCCGTCCTCCGGTTCGACTCGCACCAGGCCTTCTCCGGCAGGGTCAGGCTGGGCTCGATTCGCGAGACGGGCGGCGCCACGGTGGTGGGGCTCTCCTTCGACAACTTCCTGCTCGACATCGACGACATCCTCAGCCTGCGCACCCTGCGGTCCTGGGCCGTGGACGCCGGCAGCGCGCGGGTGCAGGACAAGCCATGGGGCGTGGCCTCCGGCGAGCGCTTCCAGGCCCGGGTGACCGAGTTGCGCCTCCTCCTCGAGGACGGCCGCCAGTCCCTCGACGCGCTCGAGAAGCAGCTGCCCTGGCACAGCCTGAACGGCGCGCACAGCCCGGTGCTGGCGTCGCTGCAGAAGGCGCTGCGCACGCGCTTCGTTCCCGAGTTCGTCCGGCTCACCGAGGCCATCGACGCCGAGGTCCGCGGACTTCCCGGCGGCCACCAGAACGAGAAGGCGAAGCAGTGGGCCATGCGGCACCTCCAGGAGTACCTCATGGAGTCGCCGGGTCTGCGGCGCTCCTACGAGAAGCCCTTCGGGTACCCGGGCGACTACGAGGTGATGAACGCCACCTACGAGCGCTTCTTCGACGGGGCGACGCTCTTCGCCCGCTCGGTCGGGCTGGGATTCTCGGAGACCCTGTGCTCGAAGGCGGTTCGCTTCCGGAAGGACCTGGTCAAGCGGCAGCTGAAGGCGCTTCTCTCCCGCCGCGCCGGATCGACGGATCCGGTGCGCGTGCTCTCCATCGGCGCCGGGCCCGCCCAGGAACTGCACGAGCTCTTCCAGGAGATCGACGAGATGCCGGCACCGCTCGAGGTCGTGCTCTTCGAGCAGGACAAGAACGCTCTGGCACATGCCTTCCGCCGGCTCACCCCGTCGGTCGAGGCCCGCTTCCCGGGGAGCGTCCGGCTGCTCTTCCTCCACGACTCGATCAAGCGCCTGCTCCAGGACGGCAGCCTGTTCGCCCCCTTCGGCAAGTTCGACCTCATCTACTCGGCCGGCCTGCTCGACTACCTGCAGCGCCGGACCGCCATCGTGCTGACCCGCCACCTGGCCGGCGCCGCCGCTCCGGGCGGCCAGCTGATCGTCGCCAACATGGTCGACCACGCCTCCCGGATGCTCCTGCAGGTTCACCTGGACTGGGCGCTCGTCTACCGGACTCGCGAGGAGCTCCTCGACATCGCCCGGTCGGCCGTCCCTGGTGCCCAGGTCCGCATCCTCGAGGAGGAGAGCGGAGTCAATCCGTTCTTCGAGCTCGTTCACGAGTAGATGACCACTTCCCAGGACGAGCTCGAGAGGCGCTGGGCCGAGTGGCGGCTCCGGCGAAATCGTCGCGCGCTGCGCGTCGGCGTGATCTTCATGGTCACGCTCTATCCCGCCTTCGGCCTGCTCGACTGGGCACTCGCGCCGGCCTCGGCGCTGCCGGCGCTCTGGGGCACGCGCGCCGCCATCGCCCTGGTGGCGGTCGTCATCCTGGTGCTGATGCGAAGCCCGCGATTCGACCCGTTCGTGGACCGGGTGGCGGTCCTGTGCGGGTGGCTCGCCGCCACCGGCATCAGCGTCATGACCGCCTACCTGGGAGGGCTCGAGTCTCCCTACTACGCCGGGCTCATCCTGGTCGTGCTGAGCGCCGGCCTTCTCTTCGTCTGGCCGCCCAGGCTGATCGTGGTGACGCTGGTCGGCATCGTGCTCTCCTTCCCTCTGGTGAACCTGCTCTACGGCTCCCTGGGCGACTTCCACGTCGCCATCTCCAACCTCACCTTCCTGTCGACCACGGCGATCATCGCCGGCGTGGGCCAGGTGATGCTCTTCGGGACCCTGCGCGAGCAGCTCGAGCAGCGTGTCCGGCTCGAGGCCACCAGCGCGAACCTGGAAAAGGCCCACACCGAGCTGCAGCGGCTCGACGAGTTCAAGTCGCGCTTCTTCGCCAACATGACCCACGAGCTGCGCACCCCGCTCGCCATGGTGCTCACCCCGCTCGAGCTGATGATGGAGGGGGAGATGGGGGCCTTCACCGAGGGCCAGCGCAGCTCGATCCAGACCATGTACCGGAGCGCGCTCAAGCTCCTGAAGCTCATCAACGACCTGCTCGACCTGTCCCGCCTGGAGGAGAGCCGGCTTCGCCTCGACGTGAACGAGCACGACCTCGTCGCCCAGCTCCGGTCGCTGGTCGAGCAGACCCAGGTGCTGGCCAGCCGCAAGAACGTCACCCTCTCCTTCTCGGCGAACCGGGACCCGGCGCTGGTGTGGTGCGACGCCGAGCGGCTGGAGCGGGTCTTCGTGAACCTCCTCTCCAACGCGATCAAGTTCACGCCGCCGCGGGGTCACGTCACGGTCACCCTCTCGGAGGAGTCCGACGAGGCCGTGGTCACCTTCCAGGACGACGGCCCCGGCTTCCCGCCGGAGCGGGCGGAGCAGATCTTCGAGCGCTTCTTCCAGGTGGACATGGCCGACCGCCGTCAGCACGGCGGCGCCGGCATCGGGCTGGCCCTGGCGCGCGAGCTGGTTGTCCTCCACGGTGGCTCGATCACGGCGCAGAGCGACGGAAGATCCGGGGCGCGCTTCACGGTCGTGCTGCCCCGCGGGCGAGGCCACTTCCGGCCGGAGGTGCTGGCCGCCTCGGGGGGCGGGCACGAGCCGCGGCGGGGCGACGCCAACCTCGACTGGGCGGTGCAGCTGGCATCGCGCTCCGAGTTCCGCTTCCTCGACATCGAGGAGGCCACCGAGCGGCGGGTCGTCGAGCGCGACTCCGACGAGGAGGCCCGCCCGCACACGGCCGTGGTGGTCGAGGACAACCCGCACATCGTCCAGCTCATCCACATGTCGCTGCGCCGCCAGTTCAAGGTGCTGGCCGCGCCCGACGGCGTGAAGGGGCTGGAGCTGGTGCTCCGGGAGCGTCCGGATCTGGTGGTGACCGACCTCATGATGCCGGGCATCGACGGGCTCGCGCTCACCCGGAAGCTCCGGGAGGACCCGGGCACGCGCCACATTCCCATCATCATGCTCACCGCGCGCGGCGAGCTCGAGGACCGGGTGAAGGGGCTGGAGACCGGCGTCAGCGCCTTCCTCACCAAGCCCTTCGCGCCGCGGGAGCTGCTCGCCGCGGCCCGCAAGCTGGTGAAGGCCACCGAGCAGACCGCCGACCTGGTGCTCAGCCAGCGGATGGAGTCGCTGGAGATGGTCGCGGCCGGCCTGGCGCACGAGATCAACAACCCGCTCAACTATCTGAAGAATGCGCTCGGCCGGGTGCGGCTCGACGCCGAGAAGGTGCTGGCCCTTTGCTCGGCTGCGCGGGGCCGGCCGCTCGACGAGGACGAGCAGGGGCAGATCGAGCGGCTCGACTCCCGGCTCCACGAGTTGCTCGGCGTGGCCGACTCCGGGGTGAAGCGCATCGGCGGAACGGTCGAGCTGATGAGCCGGTACGGTCGCGCCGGCTACAAGCGGGAGATGTTGCCCCACGACGCCTGGGACGCCGCCCGCGCCGTGGTGGGGATCGTGCTTCCCGCCACCGGACGCAAGGTGAAGGTGGAGCTGGATTTCGAAGGGGACGGAACGCTGGAGTGCGTCCCCGAGGAGTTCAGCCAGGTGCTCTCCAACCTGGTGCAGAACGCCATCGAGGCGGTGCAGGAGGAGACCGGCTGGGTCCGGGTACGGGGACGGGTCGAGGGAGACGAGATCGTACTTTCCGTGAAGGACAACGGACCGGGCATCCCGCCCGAGGTCCTGCAGCGGCTCTTCACCCCCTTCTTCACCACCAAGGGACCCGGGCGCGGAACCGGCCTGGGGCTCACCATCACCCGCCGAGTCGTCCAGAGCCTGGGCGGGACGCTGCGGGTGTCGAGCACCGTCGGCCAGGGCACCGAGTTCGTGGCTCAGCTTCCGCGTACCCAGCGACGTCCGGTGGCACAGCCCCTGGCGGGCTGAGCTATGCTTCCGGGATGCGGATCCCGGCGCGACCCTTCCAGGTATCCCTGCTCGTCCCCTTGCTGCTGGCCGGCGCATGCACCGGCAACTCCCCGACGCCACCGCTGGTGGCGGTGGCCGGCTGGTCGTGGGATTCCGGCGCTGGCCGGCGACCGGCCGCTGCCCGTGATCTGGTGGGGCACCTCGACGCCCGAGCAGCTTCCACTCCTCCCCGGCGGCGACTGCGCCTCGTCGGGGTCGGTCCAGGCGATGGTGATCGTGAACGGGGCGCCGACGATGGCGGGCATCTCGGTCGTGTGCACCTCGGGAACGCCGACGATGCTGCCGGCGGTGTGGACCGGCGACGCCGTCCAGGCGCTTCCCCTGCCAGCCGGGACCACGCAGGGCACCGCGCTCGCGTTGACGGCACAGGGCGGCAACGTCTTCGTGGGCGGCGCCGTGGGCGGCTCCTGGCCCTTCCCGATGGTCTGGAAGAACGGGAACGTGGCCGTGGTGAACTCGTCGACGGTCCTTCCGCCCGGTCACGACTCCGGGTTCGTGACGTCCATCGAGGCGGGCGAGAACTTCGTCGCGGCGGGAGGCGTCGTCCACGTGACCGGAAGCGTCCCTCCGGCCTACTCGGGCGTGGTCTGGATTCTCGACACCGACTTCACGTCGGTGATCGCCCACTTGATCCCCCTCCCGTCGGGCGTGACCTCCGCAAGCTTCGGACCCTCGGTCAGCATCCGGATCCTGGGCACCACCCTGCTGTCGACGACCTCCCTGTCCGCCGGTCCCGGCCTCGACAAGCCGGTGGTCTGGTCCGACGACATCCCTCTCGCGCTGGTGAACCTGGACTTCACGACCGGTCCTTACGGGGTCTCCACCGGACTCTGGATGGTGGCGGGGACGCCCTACGTCAGCGGCTTCGTGCGCAAGAGCGGTCCAGCGGGGCTTCCAGTGCCGGCCCTCTGGGCCCTGACGACCCAGCAGACGCTCTCGACCGTCGATCCATCCCTCGGCCTGGGTGCGGCCGAGGCGCTCGCCATCCTCTACGAGCACGCCTACGTGGCCGGCGAGACCTACAAGGCCGATCCCACCGGGCAGGCTCGGCTCCTCTCGGTGCCGGCCTGGTGGGACAACGGAAACCGGCACGACCTCGGCGGCCTCGTGCCACCGGGTGGCGGCCCCGTCCTGTCCCAGCCCCTCTTCGGCTGGTGGCGCGTGCCTGGAACTCCGGCGACCGCCGCGCCCGACTGGCCCTACCCGGGTGGCTTCGCCGAGATCGACGCCGCCCCGCAGGGCGTGGCGGCGGCCGGGTCGGGGGTGGCCAAGGCGATCGCGACGGTGCAGTAGCGGCGACGCCTACTTCACCCAGACCGTCTTCACGTTCACGAAGGCGCGGATTCCTTCCAGCCCCAGCTCGCGACCGTAGCCGGAGGTCTTCACGCCGCCGAAGGGCAGGCGCGGATCGCTCTTCACGAGCCCGTTCACGAAGACCGCACCGGACTCGATGCGCGGGACGAGCCGCTCGATCTGCGCGGCGTCCCGGGTCCAGAGCGAGGCGCCAAGCCCGAACTTGGAGTCGTTCGCGATCTCGACCGCGTGGTCGGCCGAGTCGGCGCGGATGACCACGGCCACCGGCCCGAAGAGCTCCTCCCGGGCGGCCACGTTGCTGGTCTTCACGTCGGCCAGGATGGAGACGGGGTAGAAGGCGCCCGGACCGGGCGGCACGGTGCAGCCCATCGTCGGGCGCGCTCCCTCTGCGATGGCCTGCTTGACCAGCTCGTGCATCTCGTCGCGCAGGTCGGTGCGCGCCTGCGGCCCGATGTCGGTGGCCGGGTCGAGCGGGTCGCCCACCCGGATGGCCTTCATGGCCGTGGTCAGCTTCTCGAGGAACGCGTCGTGGACCGGCGCCTCGACGATGAAGCGCTTGGCGCAGATGCAGCTCTGCCCGGCGTTGAGCGTTCGGGCCACCGCGGCCACCTTGGCGGCCGTGTCGATGTCGGCGTCGGCGAGCACGATGAAGGGGTCGGAGCCACCCAGCTCGAGGACCGAGGGCTTGAGCCCCTCGCCCGCCGCGGCCGCCACGGCCTTGCCGGCCGCTTCACTGCCAGTGATTGTCATGGCGGCGATGCGCCGGTCGAGGATGATCTGGCGAACCGGCTTCGAGCCGATGAGCAGCGTGCGGAAGAGGTCGGGCGGGAATCCGGCGTCCCGCATCATCTTCTCGATGGAGAGCGCGCACTGGGGCACGTTGGAGGCGTGCTTGAGCAGCCCGCCGTTCCCGGCCATGAAGTGGGGCGCGATGAAGCGGAAGACCTGCCAGTACGGGTAGTTCCAGGGCATCACGGCCAGCACCACGCCCAGCGGATCGAACCGCACGTAGCTCCGGCCGGCATCGCTCGGCTCGAGCCGCGGCGTGAGGTAGGCCTCGGCGTGCTCGGCGTAGTGCTCGCAGGCCCAGGCGCACTTGTTGGCCTCGGCCACGCCGTCCTTGAGCGGCTTTCCCATCTCCAGCGCCATGAGCATCGCCAGCTCCGGCGCCCGCTCCTTGAGGATCGCCGCCACGCGGCGCATGGGAACGGCGCGCTCGGCCATGGGGACGCGCGCCCAGGCCTTCTGGGCCTTCACGGCCGCGTCGAGGATGCGGTCGATCTCGGCCGCGCCCATCTCGGGGAAGGTGGCGAGGCTCTTGCCGGTGGTCGGGTTCAGGCTTTCGATGGCCATGGCGTCTCCTTTTCGGTTCAGGAATGGGGAAGCAGCACCTGCCGCACCGCCGTTCCGGCGGCGAGATGTTCGAAGGCCTCGTTGATCTTCTCGAGAGGCAAGGACGCGCTCTGCAGCCGGTCGACCGGCATTCGCCCCGCCTTCCAGAGCGCCAGGTAGCGGGGAATGTCGCGCTGCGGCGCCGACGACCCCATGTAGGAGCCGACGAGCGCCTGCCCCAGCCCCGCGAAGGCCAGTGCCTGGAGGGTCACGGTCTTCGAGGGGTGCGGCAGCCCCATGGCCACCGTCAGGCCGCCGCGGCGCGCGGCCCGGAAGGCCGCCTCGAGCACCGCCGGGACACCGGCCGCCTCGAAGGTCACCTCGGCTCCACCACCGGTGAGGTCCTTCACGCCCTTCTCGGCATCTTCCGGGGCGAAGACCGCGGTGGCGCCCAGCTGCAGCGCCAGGTCCCGCTTGGCCGGCACCGGGTCCACCGCGATGATGGGCCAGGCGTTGGCGACGAGCGCCCCCATCACCGAGGCCAGGCCGACCCCGCCCAGGCCGAAGACGGCCACCGACTGGCCGGGGCGGACCGACGCGGTGTTGAGCACGGCGCCGGCGCCGGTCAGGACCGCGCAGCCAAAGAGCGCCGCGGTCTGGAGAGGGACGTCCTTCGGCACCACCACCGCCGACTCCCGCGCGATCACGGCGTGCCGCGCGAATGCGGAGATTCCCAAGTGGTGGTGGATGCGCTCGCCGCCTCTCCCGGTGATCTGCGACGGCCCGTGAAGCAGGTGCCCGGCCCCGTTGGCGGCGGCGGCCGGCGTGCAGAGCGCGGGTCGTCCCGAGGAACAGTTGTCGCAACTTCCACAGCTGGGCACGAAGGTGAGGACCACGTGATCGCCCACCGTCACGTCGCGGACGCCCGGGCCGATCTCCTCGACCACGCCGGCGGCCTCGTGCCCGAGCGCCATGGGCAGGGGGCGAACCCTCGACCCGTCCACCACGGAGACGTCGGAGTGGCACACGCCGGCGGCCTCGATGCGCACCAGCAGCTCGCCCGCGCGGGGCGCGCCCAGCTCCACCTCCTCGAGCTGCATGGGCCTCGACTTCCCGTAAGGACGCTCCGTGCAGACGGCGCGCAGGACGGCGGCAAGGGTCTTCATGGTTCCCTCCCCTTCGTGGGCATCAGGCAGCGGCCCGGGTCACCTGGCCGCGGTCGATGGTGTAGACGACGTCGATGAGCTTGCGGGAGTGGGAGAGGTCCGACTCGGAGAGGATCACGGAGAGCCCCTCGGTGCGGAGCATGGACACCACCTCGGCAAGCCGCTTCGCCAGCACCGGAGCCACGCCCTCGAACGGCTCATCGAGGAGCAGGAGCTTCGTGCCGCTCATGAGCGACCGGGCCAGCGCGGCCAGCTTCTGCTGCCCCCCGGAGAGCTGGAGCCCCTTGCGGTCCTTCAGCACCTCCACCTCCGGGATCATCTCGTAGATGCGCTTCAGGCGGGTTTCGTACCCGGCCGTGCCGGCCGCCCAGGCGGGAAGGCAGACGTTCTCCTCGATGCTGAGCTGGGGGATGATCCGCCGGTCCTCGGGCATGTAGCCCATACCGCTTCGCGCCCGGACGAAGGCCGCCACGCCCTGCATCGACGCGCCGTCGAACTCGATGGAGCCGGCCGTGGCCGGGAGCACCCCCATGATGGCCCGCATGAGCGTGGTCTTCCCTGCGCCGTTGCGCCCGATGAGGCCGACCAGCTGCCCCTGCTCCACCCGGAGGCCGACCCCGCGAAGGATGCGCACGGACTTGATGGACACGTCGAGCGATTCGACCTTCAGCATGGCGCCCCCCATCGTCCGGGGCGGGCTCGCCCACGACCAGCCGCCTCACCTCGGGGTCGGCGAGCACCGTGGCCGAGTCGGCGTCGGCGATGACCTTGCCGTCGTAGAAGGCCAGGATGCGCTGGGTGTAGCGCCGGACGATGTCCATGTCGTGCTCGACGAAGAGCACCGTGACCTTTTCGGCCCGGATGGCGCCCAGCACCAGGTCCATGAGGGCGAACTTCTCGTCGGCCGAGACCCCGCTGGTGGGCTCGTCGAGGAGCAGGATCCTCGGCTTCACCGCCAGTGCCATGGCGATGTCGAGCAGCTTGCGGATCCCCTCGGGCAGCACCGAGGCCGGGTCGTCCCGGTACTCGGCCAGGCGGAAGCGCTCCAGCGTCTCCTCGGCGACGGCCTCCGGCCTGGCCACCCCGAGCTGGCTGCCCACGAAGGCGCGGCGCCCCATGGAGACGATGCCCAGCCCCACGAGCAGGTTCTCGTAGGCGGTCAGGGAGTCGAAGACCTGGGGGATCTGGAAGGAGCGGCACATGCCCAGCCGGGTGATGCGGCGCGGCGCCATGCCGGTGATGTCGCGACCCTGGAAGCGGATCGTCCCGGCGGTGGGCTTCAGGTAGCCGGTGACCAGGTTCAGGAAGGTGGTCTTCCCTGCGCCGTTTCCGCCGATGAGTCCCACCACGCTGTCCTCGTCCACGGAGACGTGGATGTCCCGCGCCGCGGTCACGGCGCCGAAGGACTTCACGAGGCCGATCACCTCCAGGATGGCGCTCATGCCCGGACCTTCCGCCGTCGCCGGAATACGGACCACAGCCCGTCGGGCAGGAACAGGATCACCGCCAGCATGGCCGAGCCCATGACCAGCTGCCAGGTGTTGGGGGCGTGCTCGTAGGCGAAGCTGCGGAGCAGCTCGAGCAGCAGCGCGCCGGCGAAGGGCGCGGCCACGCTGGTGGTACCCGAGAGGATGGCGACGAAGACGAACTCGCCCGAAGTGGTCCAGTAGGCCATCTCCGGGTCGATGTGCCCCACCGCGAGCGCGGTGATGGCGCCGCCCATGCCGGTCAGCAGCGCAGCGATGACCAGGTTGATGTGGACCACGTTCCGGACCGAGGCGCCCATGTACTCGACGCGCAACTCGTTGTCGCGCACCGCCGGCGCCAGCCGACCCAGGTAGGACCTCAGGTAGCGATCGACCCCGACAGCCGAGCCGAAGGCGACGATCGCGGCGATGGCGTAGACGCCGTATCGGCCCAGCGCGCTTCCGGCCGCCACGCCGAAGATGGTCCGGGGGGCCACGTTGAATCCGTCGGTCGAGCCCAGCGCCGAGGATTTCACCAGAAGTCCATAGAGGATCATGGAGAAGGCCAGGCTCAGCATGGCGAAGAAGATGGCCCGGTAACGGGCCAGCAGGATTCCCAGCACGGCCGCCACCAGCGCCGCCGCGAGACCCCCGAGCAGCACCATGGGAACGGCGTCGCCGATGTGGAAGGCGTCGGAGGCCACGCCGGCCGCGTAGGCCCCGGTGGCGAAGTAGAGACCCTGCCCGAAGGAGACCAGGCCGGTCCGCATGAGGAGCAGGAGCCCGAGCGCCACCAGCCCCTTGGCGATCGAGAGGGTGACCAGGAAGAGGGCCCACTTGGGAAGGACCGGGGCCAGCAGCCCCGTTGCGAGCAGCGCGATGCCGAGCCCGAGCGTGGTCTTCCGGGAGGGAGTCATATCTTGCGCGCCTCGGCCGCGACGAAGAGGCCGCGGGGGCGGATGGCCAGGACGAGCGCCATGACCAGGTAGATGCTGAAGAGCTCGACCTGCGGGAAGAAGTGCACGGCCGAGGAGCGCACCAGGCCGACGATGAGCGCGCCCAGCGCCGCGCCCTGCATGCTGCCCAGCCCCCCGATCACCACCACCGCGAAGGCCAGCACGATCACCTCCACGCCCATGCCTGGAACCACCGAGACGGTGGGCGCGGTGAGGGCGCCGCCGATGGCGGCCAGCATCGTCCCCAGCGTGAAGGTGACGAGGTAGATCCGGTTCACGTTGATGCCCAGCGCCGCGCTCACCTCGCGGTCGTGGATCACCGCGGTGAGGAGCTTGCCGTACTTCGTGCCGTAGATGCCGAAGCGGAGCCCGACCCCGACCAGCACGGCCGCCAGCACCAGGACCACGCTGTAGAGGGGATAGGAGAGGTCCCCCAGATCCAGGTTGCCGAGCAATCCGTACGGCTCGGAGATGAAGTAGGACTCCACGCCCCACACCAGCTTCACCGCGTCCTCGATGATGAGGAAGAGGGCGTAGGTGACGAGCACCAGCACCACCTCGTCGCGCCCGTAGCAGTGCCGGAGCAGCCCACGCTCGATGAGCGGGCCCACCGTGATCCCGACCAGGATGGCGGCCAGGACCAGCATGGCGTAGCTGCCCAGCGGCGCGTATCCGGCGCGCAGCCAGGCGCCGGCGAGAGAGGCCGCGGCGTAGGCGCCCAGCGCGTACAGGCTGCCGTGCGCCATGTTGAGGATGCGCATCACGCCGTAGATCAGGGTGAGCCCTGTGGCGATGATGAACAACCACGACGCGTAGATCGCGCCGTCGACGAGGACGGCCAGGATCGTGCTCATGGAAGAGCGGCCTCTCTCGGCCGGAGGCCGGGACTACTTCGGGGCCTTGAAGCCGGCCTTGATCCAGTCGGCGCTCTTGACGCCCTCGGGCGGATTCACCTTGTCGGCCGGGTAGCGCTTCACGTTGACCAGGGTGAACTTGCCCTTCACCTGCTTGACCTGGCCGTAGACGGTCTCCTCGACCGCCTGGTGCCCCTTGCCGAGCGCCATCTTGATGGTGCCGCTGGGGGTCTCGAAGGTGAGCCCCTCGAAGGCGGCCAGGATCTGGTCCTGCGTGGGCGCGGTGGTTCCGGCTCCCTGCGCCTTCTCGTAGGCCGCCTTGAGGCCCAGGATGGACTGGGCCATGTGGTAGGCGGGGTAGTTCGGCGAGAGGACGAAGCGGTCCTGGTAGACCGCGCGGAAGAAGCGATTCAGCTCGACGTCGGGCGCGTAGACGCCGTGCGGACCGCGGGCGCCGATGATGGTTCCGTCGGGAAGCTGGTCGCCGAGCTTGTGGGTGGCCGTTTCACCACACGTCAACACGGCGGTGCTCTTCTTGAGCGCACCGCGGGGAACGGCCTGGAGGATGAAGGCGTCCAGGTCGCCACCCCAGAAGCTGGAGTGGATGACGTCGGGCTTGCCGCCCATGAGGGCCGAGATCTCGGCGCCGTACTGCCCCGCCAGCAGCTTGGGCATCTGCGAGGTGGTCACCTCGACGCCGGGGCGCAGCACCTTCATCGAGCCCTCGAAGTCGGCCCAGGAGTCCTGGCCCCAGGCGTAGTTCTGGTTGATGCCGGCGATCTTCTTGGCCTTGGGCATCATGTCGGTGACGTAGAGGGCGGCCGCCACGTTGTCCATGGCCGCGTGGCTGGAGGTGCGGAAGACGTACTTGTAGGACCCGTCCTCGAAGATGCGGGGGGTGCCGCAGTCGAAGAAGATCGTGAGGGTCTTCAGCTCCTCGGCCACCGGGGCCACCGCCAGGCAGTCGCCGCTGGAGATGTAGCCGATGACGGCATCGACCTTCTGGCGCTGCACGAGGTCGCGGAACTCGCTCACCTGCTTGGTCGTGCCACCGGCCTCGTCGAGGAAGACCAGCTCGATGGCCCGGCCGCCGAAGCCGGCCTTGGCGTAGGGAGCCGGCACCTTGCCGGCGTTGATGGCCTCGGCGAGCACCTCGGCTCCGTTGCGTGCCGGGACGCCGAACGGGCCGGCCGCCGCGCCGGAGAGGAAGGTGACCACGCCGATGCGGAACTTGGGGAGATCCTGGGCGCGGATGCCGGTGTCGGGCAGCGCCAGCATCGCGCATGCGACGACCGCGGCAACGAGGGTGCTGCGGAGACGTGGGCTTCTCTGGCTCGTCTTCATCGATGATCCTCCGGCAGGGGGAGCTACTGGGCGACGTCCGAAGTTGCGTAGCATGACACGGGGCGCGAGGGTCGAACTCCCGCAGCGTCGCGTCGGGGCTGACCCCGAAGGGGGGCTACCCGGAGCGGGGCCCATCCCGCGCGCAGGCGCTCCAGCACCGACAGGAGCCGCGCCACGTCTCCCTGCCGGCGAAGGTAGTACGAGGCCGCGCTCTGGCGGCGCCGGCCGACCGCGACCCCCAGGAGTGGCACCGCCGCGGGGAACCGGAACACGTCCTCGTCGGTGTCGTCGTCGCCCACGAAGAGCACGCGCTCGTAGCCGCCGCGGCGGACGAGGCGCATCCAGCGCCTCCCCCTTGTCCGGCGCCGCCCGGACCACCGCGTTCAGGACGCGCTTGCCCCCCACGATGCGGGCGCCCTCCAGTTCGAGCAGCGCCCGCTCCGCCGCGCGTCGCGCCTCCCTCCCCCGGACGTGCAACGCGAGCGATAGCCCCTTGTCCTCGACGTCGATCCCGGGGACTCCCCCGAGATCCGCGTCGAGCCGCCGCCGCCAGGCCCGCACCTTTCTCCGCCACGCGACAGCTCCGTCGAGCCGGGGCTCTTCCTCGGCACCGTGGTTCCCGACCACCGCGATCAGGCGCGCCCCGCCCAGGCGGGACCGCACGTCGGCGCGCGAGCGCCCCGAGAGCACCGCGCAAGGCCACGCCTCCGACAACGCGCGGAGGAGCCGGATGGTGGCCGCGGAGAGGCGCGCCCGGTGCCTCGACGCCACGATCGGCGCCAGCGTGCCGTCGAAGTCGAAGGCGAGCAGCGTGTGGCGCACGGCCAGGTCGCGCGAGCAGCGGCCGGCACGCCGGGCCAGGACGTCCTTCACGGACCGTGCTCCGCACCGTATCGCTCGTCTCCGGCGAGCCGCGTGGTGAGCCGATCCCGCCGGCGCAGGCTCGTGGCGTCGAGGAGCATGCGCCCGGCCCACCGGTAGACGTTGAACTCGGACACCAGCGTGCGCATGGACCGCATGCGCTCCTCCTGCTCGGCCTCGGACATGTCCAGGGCCGCGGCCAGGGCGGCGCTGGCCGCATCCAGGTCGTAGGGGTTCACCAGCAAGGCCTCGGTCAGCTCCCGGGCGGCGCCGGTGAAGCGGGAGAGCACCAGCACGCCGCGCAGGTCGTCGCGGGCGGAGACGAACTCCTTGGCCACGAGGTTCATGCCATCGTGGAGGCTCGAGACGTAGCAGAGGTCGGCGGCGCGGTAGAGGCGGAACACCTCGGGTGGATCGTGGTGGGTGTGGAGGAGGGCGATCGGCCCGCGCCCGCCGCTCCCGAACCGGGCGTTGATGCGGGCGGTGATGCGCTCCACGTCCTCGCCGAGCAAGCGGTAGCGCTCGATGAGCGTGCGGCTCGGGGCCGCCACCTGGACGAACCAGAACTTCCCGCGGAGCTCCGGCCGCAGCTCCAGCAGCCTCTCCACGGCAAGAAGCCGGTCGGCGATCCCCTTCGTGTAGTCGAGCCGGTCCACTCCCAGTCCAATCAAGGCGCCGGCGGGGATTCCCAGCTCGGCCCGGACCGCCTCGCGGCACTCGGCCACCGGCGGGGTCTTCGCCAGCCAGCGGCTCGGCCACTCCACCGAGATGGGGTAGGCGCGGACCAGGGTCTCGCGCCCGCCCACGACCACCGATTGCCGCTCGCGGTCGATGCGGGCCTCCAGCGTCCGGTCCACCGACTCGAGGAAGTTGTTGCAGTGGGCCTGCGTGTGGAAGCCCAGGATGCTCGACCCGAGCAGCCCATCGAGCAATTCCCTGTTCCACGGGCAGATGGCGAAGCGCTCCGCGCTCGGCCAGGGAATGTGCCAGAAGGTGATGATGGTGGCGCGGGGAAGGCGGCGACGGATCATCCGGGGAAGCGGCGCGAAGTGGTAGTCCTGCACCAGCACGATGGGGTCGTGGCCCTGGACCTCGTCGGCCACGGCCTGCCCGAAGCGGCGATTCGCCTCCTGGTAGTGACTCCAGTCCCCGGCCCGAAACTCGGGCCGGGCGTCGGCGAGGTGGCACAGGGGCCAGAGTCCCTCGTTCGAGAAGCCATAGTAGTAGCCGCGCTCCAGCTCGGGCTCGAGCCAGACGCGCCGCAGCGTGTAGGAGGCCTCTCCGGGCGGGACGAGCACCCGGTCGTGCCGGTCCACCACCTCCCGGTCGGCCGAGCCGCTGCCGTGCGCGATCCAGGTTCCGGAGCAGGCCCGCATGACCGGCTCGAGGGCCGAGACGAGCCCGCTGGCGGGGTACATGACGCGCACCAGCCCGTCGTCTCCGCGCACGTGCAGGTAGGGTTCCCGGTTGGCCACCGCGACGACGCCCTCGCCACCGAGGTTCCTCTCCAGCACCCGGCGAAGCCGTTCCGCCGACCACCGGCCGCCGTAGGTCTCCTCTTCCGTGGCCAGGGAGGCGACGAGCTCTCGCACGTCGGCGAGCACCGGACCGAAGTCGCGGTGGACGCCTGCTTGCGTGCGCCGGCCGACGCTCAGGACCCCGGGCAGGATCCGGCGAAGCTCGGCGGTCCAGGAACGACGGGAGAAGCGGGCCGCGAGCAGCGTGGCGACGGCCGCGGCGAAGCCCACCAGGCCGAAGGCCACGAACAGCGCCTGGCGCGTCGTCGAGGCCCTGCGATCGACGAAGGAGAGGTCGTGGACGAGCACCAGGTAGCCGATCACGGCGTCGGCCTCGCCCACCGGCACCATGCTGACGTGGGCGTCGCCGCCGGCCACCCTCACGTTCTCGTCGAGGCCCTGCGCGAGCTCGGCTTCCAGCTCGCGCCGCCCCTCGCACCGGACCTGCGACGGGAGGACGCCCGCCGATGCGAGGGTGTGGAGGCCCCGATCGCAGACGGCCGCGGCGATCAGGCGCTCGTCCCGGACGAGGGCGTCGAGCAGGGCCTGGCTCCCGGGCCCGTCGGCGGCGGCGATGGTCCGCGCCAGGGTCTCGCGCGAGCCGGAGAGCACGAGACGCGCGCGCGCCTTCAGAATCCCGCTCGGCCCAGGTCCGCGCGCTCCGGGTGGCCACCGCCGACGCACCCCAGGCGATGAGCGCGAGGAGGAGGAGCAGGGGGATGAGAAAACGGAAGGCGAATCGCATGTCTGGCCCTTCCTGGGATAACCTACGACATCTGCACGCTGTGGGCTTCACAATCGGCATGGAAGGCGATCGGTGCGCCTCGACGACCTCGGACTGGTGGGCAATTGCCAGTACGCCGCGCTGGTCCACAGGGACGGCACGGTGGTCTGGTGCTGCCTACCCCGCTTCGACTCGGAACCCGTGTTCGGATCGCTGCTCGACGAGGAGCAGGGCGGTCGCTTCCGCGTGGGCCCGGCGTCGGGCGCCTCCGGAGTCCAGCGCTACCTCCCGAACACGAACGTGCTGGAGACCCTGTTCGACGACGGCGCGGACGCGTTCCGCCTGATCGACTTCGCGCCCCGCTTCGAGCAGCACGAGCGCTCCTTCCGTCCCACCCAGCTCTTCAGGGTCCTGGACCCCGTCCGAGGGCAGCCGCGCGTCCGGGTGACGTGCGATCCGCGGCTTGGCTGGAGCCGCCAGCGGCCACAGATTCTGCAGGGTTCGAACCACCTTCGGTACGAGGGGTTCGAGGCGCCCCTCCGCCTCACCACCGACGTGCCACTCTCGTACCTGGCCACCGGCCAGCCCTTCGCGCTCACCGGGCGGCGACACCTGGCGCTCTCCTGGGGCCAGCCCATCGAGGAACCCCTCCAGCCCCTCACCGACCGCTTCCTGGGCGAGACCGAGCGCTACTGGCGACGCTGGGTGAAGGGTTGCGCCGTGCCAGTCCGCTTCCAGGAACAGGTCATCCGGTCGGCCCTTGCGCTCAAGCTCCACTGCTTCGAAGACACCGGCGCCATCGTCGCCGCCACCACCACGTCGATTCCCGAGTCGCCGGGGAGCGGCCGGAACTGGGACTACCGGTACTGCTGGCTCCGCGACGCCTACCACGTGCTCGGCGCCTTCCAGGCCCTGGGCCAGTTCGAGGAGCGCGAGCACTTCATCCAGTGGCTCTTCGACGTGGCCGGTGGCAGCGCCGACCTGGACCTCGCGCCCCTCTACGGGATCGACGGCCGTTCCGACCTCGAGGAACGGATCGTGCCCGGCTGGCCTGGCTTCGGCGGCGACGGGCCGGTCCGCGTGGGGAACGGGGCCGCGGGCCAGCGGCAGCACGACATCTTCGGCGAGACCGCACTCGCCCTCTCGCCGGTGTTCCTCGACGAGCGATTCCAGGACGAGCAGTCGCCAGCGACCCTGGAGCTCCTCCTCCGGCTAACGCGAAAGGCCCTGGCCGTTGCCGGCACGCCGGACGCGGGGATCTGGGAGGTTCGTGCCGAGGCCCGTCCCCGGACCTTCTCGAGCCTCATGAGCTGGGCCGCCGCCGACCGGGTCGCCGAGGTGCTCCACCGGCGCAACCGCACCCTTGCAGCGGAGTTTAGATCTGGCGCCGACCGGGTCCTCGAGGAGGTCCTCCGAAGCGCCTGGAGCCCGGCCAGGGGGGCATTCGCGTCCACGTACGGAGGTGACGAGCTCGACGCCTCCCTCCTGCAGATGGCGCCGCTCCGGTTCCTCCCTCCCGGGGACCCCCGCCTGGGCGCGACCGTGGACGCCATCGCTTCCGGGCTCGGCCACGAGGGGTGGCTGTGGCGCTACGCGAGCGACGACGGGCTGGGAACGCCGCAGGTGGCATTCGTGCTCTGCACGTTCTGGCTGATCGAGGCCCTCGCCGTCCTGGGGCGCGCCGGGGAGGCCCGGCGCGTCCTCGACCACACCCTCGCGGCACTCACCCCTCTCGGCCTGCTTTCCGAGGATTTCGACCTCCAGGGCGGGCGATGGGGCAACTTCCCCCAGGCATACTCGCACGTGGGTCTCATCCGGGCGGCGTTCGCGGCCTCGCCGGCGTGGAACGAGGTGCTCTAGCGGTGGCAGCCCGGCGCGCGCATCGGTAGAATGCGCGCCTTCGAATCACTCCCTGCAGAGGTGACGTCCACATGGTCGAGTTCGGAAAGCGGATCCTGTTCATCGGTTACGGCGCGGTGGCGCAATGCACGCTGCCCATCCTCATGAAGCACATGAAGGTGGCGCCGAAGAACGTCACGGTGATGGACTTCGAGGACCGGCGGAAGGTGCTCGCCCCCTGGACGAAGAAGGGCGTCGCGTTCGTGCAGAAGAAGGTCACCCGCTCGAACATGGCGTCGGTGCTGAAGAAGCACGTGGGCCCCGGCGACGTGATCATCGACCTGGCCTGGAACATCGACGCCTGCGAGATCCTCCAGTGGTGCCACGACCACGGCGTTCTCTACGTGAACACCTCGGTCGAGGTCTGGGACCCCTACGAGGGAGCGGAGAACAAGCACCCCACCGAGCGCACCCTCTACTGGCGCCACATGAACCTCCGCCGGATGATGGCCGGCTGGCAGGAGAAGGGCGCCACCGCGGTGATCGAGCACGGCGCCAACCCCGGCCTGATCTCGCACTTCACGAAGCAGGGGCTCCTCGACATCGGCAAGAGGATGCTGAAGGACGGCAAGGCCAAGGGGCGCGACGCCGAGGAGATCCAGCAGCTCATGAAGGACCAGTCCTGGAACAAGCTGGCCAGGAAGCTGGGCGTGAAGGTCATCCACTGCAGCGAGCGCGACACCCAGATCACCAACGTGCCCAAGCAGGTCGACGAGTTCGTGAACACCTGGAGCGTGGAGGGCTTCCGCGAGGAGGGCACCACCACCGCCGAGATGGGCTGGGGCACCCACGAGAAGGAGCTGCCGGCCTACGCCGTCGAGCACCAGAGCGGCCCGAGGAACCAGATCTGCCTGGCGCGCATGGGCATGAACACCTGGGTGGTCACCTGGGTGCCGGACTACTGCATCCACGGCATGGTGGTGCGCCACGGCGAGGCCTTCACCATCAGCGACAAGCTGACGGTGTGGGAGGACGGCAAGGCGGTCTACCGCCCCACCGTCCACTACGCCTACTGCCCGACCGACTCGGCCATCGCCTCGCTGAACGAGCTGCGCGGTTACGACTACAAGCTGCAGCCCAGCTACCGGATCCTCAACGACGAGATCACCAGCGGATCCGACATCCTGGGCGCCCTCATCATGGGGCACCCGTACAACTCCTGGTGGGTGGGCAGCGACCTCTCCATCGAGGAGTCGCGCCGGCTGGTTCCGCACCAGAACGCCACCACCATGCAGGTGGCCATCTCGGTGGTCGCGGCCACGATGTGGATGGTCCAGAACCCGGACCGGGGCGTGGTGGTACCCGACGACCTGCCGCACGAGTTCGTGCTGAAGATCGCCAAGCCGTACCTGGGCAAGTGGATCTCGCGCTCCTCCGACTGGACCCCGCTGGCGCACTACACGAACGCCTTCGAGGGCTTCAACAACCCCCAGGTCGACACCTCCGACCCCTGGCAGTTCAAGAACTTCCTCATCACGGATGGTGACTAGCTCCGGCCACCGGGAGGAACGCATGCTCTCCGCCAAGCGCCTGCAGCAGCTGGCCCGGCATCACGGCACGCCGCTCTTCGTGGTGGACCACGACGAGCTGCGGAAGAACTACGCCACCTTCAGGAAGTACCTGCCCCGGGTGCAGGCCTACTACGCGGTCAAGGCCAACCCCGATCCGGCCATCGTGAAGACGCTCTTCGACGCCGGGGCCAGCTTCGACGTGGCCTCGATGCCCGAGTTCATGATCGTCCACGAGCTGATCCGCGAGATGCCGGAGAAGGAGCGGCAGGCCTGGATCTGGGACAAGATCATCTACGCCAATCCCATCAAGGCGAACGGCACGCTCCGGCAGCTCGACCGCTACAAGCCGCTGGTGACCTACGACAACCTCGAGGAGATCAAGAAGATCAAGAAGTACGCGCCCAGGGCCGGGCTGGCCCTGCGGCTGCGCGTGCCCAACACCGGCGCCATGGTGGAGCTCTCCTCGAAGTTCGGCGCCTCGTCGGGCGAGGCCGTCGACCTCATCCTGGCCGCGGCGAAGGAAGGGCTCACCGTGGAGGGCATCTCGTTCCACGTGGGCAGCCAGACCACCAACTTCGACAACTACGTGCAGGCGCTCAACCTGGCCGCCAACGTCTTCCGCGAGGCGAAGTCGCGCGGCTACGAGAAGATGTTCCTGGTGGACATCGGCGGAGGCTTTCCCGCTCCGTACGACGACTCGGTGCGCCCCTTCCGCGAGCTGGCGAAGATCCTGAAGCGCGAGATCGATCGGCTCTTCCCCAAGGAGATCCAGATCCTGGCCGAGCCGGGACGCTTCCTGGTGGCCTCCGCCGGCACCGCGGTCTGCACGATCATCGGGAAGGCGGTTCGCGACGGCAAGCTCTGCTTCTACGTCGACGACGGCGTCTACCACACCTTCTCGGGCGTGATCTTCGACCACTGCCACTACCACTTCAAGGCCTTCAAGAAGGGGCCGGAGGAGACCTGCTCGGTCTTCGGCCCCACCTGCGACGCGCTCGACGTGGTCTCGATGAGCGAGAGGCTGCCGTCCAACCTGAAGCTGGGCGACATGATCTACAGCCAGAACATCGGAGCCTACAGCCACGCCTCGTCGACCTCCTTCAACGGCTTCCCCCCGGCGAAGGTGGTGCACGTGAACCAGTGAGGTGACCCATGCCGCACCTGCAGTTCGAGATGAACTTCCCGGCGACGGCCGAGGAGAAGACCCGCTTCGCCTCCGCGGCGGTCCGGTACTTCTCCGAGATCATGGACACCGGGACGGATCACATCGCGGTCACGCTGCGCTGCCACGGCCCCGAGGACCTGACGTTCGGACGCGCCGCGCCGAGCGGCGGCCGCACCGCCTTCGTGAACGCCGACATCCGTCTCGGCCGCACCCCGAGCCAGAAGCGGCTGCTCGCCCTGGCCTACGTGGACGAGATCGTGCGTACATGGAAGGTGGCGCGCGAGGCCGTGTACGTCATCTACACGGAGCATGACGGTGAGAATTTTCAGCTGTCAGATCGGGTACTTCCGTCCTGGTCGGCAGGAGAGGACCCTCTCCGCGATCAGGAGTAGAGTGAAGAGAAGGCCGCTTCGCCGCGTCTGGGCCTGCAGGGTGACGCCATGAAGACCTATCTCCGAGTCGTCGCGCTGTTCGCATCGTTCCTGCTGCTCCCGGTCGTGGCCGTCGCCACCGACTTTGCGCCCCAGCCAGTCCAGCCGACCGAGCCCGCGCCCACATGGCTCCCGCCCCCGCCGACCGAGATCGACGCGACGACCGGCGAGGTGGTCGTGGTCCAGCAGGCCGCACCCGCCGGACAGTGGGTCTTCACGAGCCAGTACGGCTGGGTGTGGATGCCCCACGGGAACTCGTTCACCTTCCTGCCGGCCAACGGCGCCACGCCCAACATGTTCGTCTTCTTCCCGGCCGTCGGCTGGTCCTGGGTCGTAGCACCCTGGGTGTGGGGCTGGGGCACGATGCCCTGGTTCGGATTCGCCGGCTGGGGCGGTTACCCCTGGTGGGGGTCCGGATTCGGGCGCTGGCACGGTTTCGCGGGACCGTTCGCCCACGCTGGATGGAACAGTGGCAGGTACTGGCACGGGGGCCGCTGGAACGCGGTCGGTCCCGGTTTCCGGGCGCCCCCGCCGCGGCCCGGATCCGGCGCGTCGAACCGCCCGGGCGGAGCGGTTTCTCCCGGACCGCGCGCTGGCGGCGCGCCTCCTCCGCGCACCGGCCCCGGAGCCCTTTCCCGCAGCGGCTCCGCCACGCCCGGAAGGCCGGCGGTGGCGGCAGGCCGACCCTATGCCACGACTGGCCGGCCGGTCGGGGCTCCGTCGTCGTACTCGGCAGGGCGCGGCTTCTCGCCGCAGCCCCGGAGCTACGCCTCGGGCGGACAGAACTTCGCGGCGCGGAGCTACGCATCGGCCGCGCCTCGCGGAGGGTTCGGCGGCGGCTACGGCGGCGGCCAGGGAGGCGGCTTCGCGGGCGGCGGCGCGTCGCGGGGCGGATCCGGCGGAGGCGGTGGTCACGGCGGCGGACGCCGCTGAACCCCTGATCGACCATTTGGGTCTCAGGACCTGTAGTCCCGGCAGGCATCGCGAGGGACCGTGGGATGATGGCGCCCTTTCGTCAAAAGGCCGCACGTCCCCAGGAGACCAGGTGATTGCCCACGTGAAGCGAGGCGTCTCGTCCGCCCGCACGCTCTGCATCGACATCGGCGGCACCGGGCTGAAGACGATGATCGTCTCGGCGCAGGGGAAGCCCCTCAACGAGCGAGCCAGGGTGGAAACCCCTCGCCCGGCCACGCCACGGGCCATCGGCGCGGCGCTGCAGAAGATGATCCCTCCAAAAACCGAGTTCGACCGGGTCTCGGTGGGATTTCCGGGCGTGGTCGTCGACGGCGTCGTGAGGACGGCGCCCAACCTGCACCCCTCCTGGGCTGGATTCGACCTGGCCACGTCGATCCTCAAGGCGACCGGGCGAACCACCCGCGTGCTCAACGACGCGGAGGTCCAGGGACACGGGTCCATCCAGGGTCGGGGAGTGGAGGTGTGCATCACGCTCGGCACGGGCTTCGGCTTCTCGCTCTTCGTGAACGGCCACAACGTCCCCAACGTCGAGCTGGGTCACCATTCGTTCCGCAAGGACGAGACCTACGAGGACGTGCTGGGCGCCCGGGCGCTCAAGCGGCTGGGGAAGAAGAAGTGGAACCGGACGCTCGAACGCGCCATCGAGCAGCTCCAGCACACCTTCAACTACCGGGTCCTCTACATCGGCGGAGGCAACGCCAAGAAGATCTCCATCCCCCTGCCGAAGAACGTGCAGGTGGTCGAGAACGTGAGTGGCCTGCTCGGCGGCGTGAAGCTCTGGGAACGGGACTAGGAAAGCCGACTAGGTCTTGCCAGCCAGCGCCCGGGCCACGATCTGCCGGGCCTCGGCCACGATGGCGGCGAGGTGCTTCTCGTCGCGGAAGCTCTCCGCGTAGATCTTGTAGACGTTCTCCGTGCCGGAGGGGCGCGCGGCGAACCAGCCGTTCTGCGTGACCACCTTGAGCCCGCCGATGGAGGCGCCGTTCCCCGGCGCCCGGGTGAGCTTGGCCGCGATGGGCTCCCCCGCCAGCTCGGCGTCCTTGACCGCATCGGGCGACAGCTTCCCGAGCCGCGCCTTCTCGGCCGGCGACGCCTCGGCGTCGATGCGCGTGTAGAGCGGCGCGCCGAACTCGGCGGTCAGCTCCCGGTAGTGCTCGCCCGGCTCCTTGCCGGTCGTGGCCGTCATCTCGGCCGCGAGCAGGTTCATGATCGGACCGTCCTTGTCGGTGGTCCAGACCGTCCCGTCGATCCGCAGGAAGCTCGCCCCGGCGCTCTCCTCCCCGCCGAAGCACAGGGATCCATCGAAGAGGCCGGGGACGAACCACTTGAAGCCAACCGGGACCTCGGAGAGGCGGCGCGAGAGGCTGGCCACGACCCGGTCGATCATGCTGGAGGAGACGAGCGTCTTCCCGACCGCGGCGTCGCTCCGCCAGCGGGGGCGATGGCCGAGCAGGTAGCGGATGGCCACGGCCAGGAAGTGGTTCGGGTTCATCAGCCCGGCCGACGGCGTGACGATCCCGTGCCGGTCGGAGTCGGGGTCGTTGGCGAAGGCCACGCGGAACCTGTCCTTGAGGCCGACCAGGCCGGCCATGGCCCACGGGCTCGAGCAGTCCATCCGGATCTTGCCGTCGTGATCGACGGTCATGAAGGCGAACCGGGGATCGACGACCGGGTTCACCACCTTCACGTCGATCCCGTACTCGGCGTTGATGGGCTCCCAGTAGTGGCGCGCCGCGCCGCCCAGCGGATCCACTCCCAGTGAGAGGCGGGCGTCCCGGATGGCCTCCATGTCGACGACGTTCCTCAGATCCTTCACGTAGGGGAGGACGAGGTCCTCCTGCCGGGTGGAGCCGGCCCGCAGCGCCACCTCGTACAGCACCCGCCGGACCCCGGCGTTTCCGGCCCGGAGCAGCTGGTTGGCGCGGTCCTGCACCCACCCGGTCACGTCGGTGTCGGCCGGGCCGCCGTTCGGGGGGTTGTACTTGAAGCCGCCGTCCTCGGGCGGGTTGTGCGACGGCGTGACCACGATGCCGTCGGCCAGGCGCTCCTTGCGCCCGCGGTTGTGGGCCAGGATGGCGCGGGAGATGACCGGCGTGGGCGTGAAACCGTCCCTCTCCTGGACGACGGTCTCGACCCCGTTCGCCGCCAGCACCTCGAGCGCGGTGCGCTGGGCCGGGCCGGAGAGGGCGTGGGTGTCCTTCCCCATGTAGAGCGGACCGTCGATGCCCGCCTGGCGCCGCCAGTCGCAGATGGCCTGGGTCATGGCCAGGATGTGGGGCTCGTTGAAGGAACCGCGCAGGGCCGATCCCCGGTGGCCGCTGGTTCCGAAGGCCACCTGCTGGGCCGGATCGGAGAGGTCGGGCCTTTCCTCGAAGTAGGCTCGCTCGATCCGCGAGAGATCGACCAGCAAGTCGGCGGGAGCGGGCTTCCCCGCCAGCGGTGAGAGCGCCACTCGTTCCTCCTTCGCTCCGGCCTAGCCGACCGGACGGGGCACGACGTTCCAGATCCCGGCAGCGTACCCGGAGATGGGTCGATCGGTCAGGGATGATGGGCGAGGCTTCACCTGGCCGGCTCCGGAAGACGGGCCGCCGCGGCGCACCATGCTGGCGCCCATGCGTCCGGGTCCGATCATCCCGATCCGCATCACTTTCTCCTCATGCTGCGGTAGCGGCGAATGAGCGCGTTGGTGGATCCGTCGTGGGAGAGCGGCGGCTCGGCCGGGCTCTCCAGCTCGGGGATGATGCGCTGGGCCAGCGCCTTGCCCAGCTCCACCCCCCACTGGTCGAACGAGTCGATTCCCCAGATAACACCCTGAGTGAACACCTCGTGCTCGTAGAGGGCCGTGAGGCGCCCCAGGGCAGCCGGGGTGAGCCGGTCGAGGAGCAGCGTGCTGGTCGGCCGGTTCCCCTCGAAGACCCGGTGCGGAACGAGCCAGCCGGGCGTGCCCTCGGCCTTCACCTCGGCGGCGGTCTTCCCGAAGGCCAGCGCCTCGGTCTGCGCGAAGACGTTGGCGAGGAGGATGTCGTGGTGACGGCCCACGGGGTTGAGCGAGTGGGCGAAGGCGATGAAGTCGGCGGGGATGAGGCGCGTGCCCTGGTGGATGAGCTGGTAGAAGGAGTGCTGCCCGTTGGTGCCCGGCTCTCCCCAGTAGATGGGGCCGGTCTCCACCTCGACGCGGCGCCCGTCGAGGCCGACGTGCTTGCCGTTCGATTCCATGGTGAGCTGCTGGAGGTAGGCCGGGAACCTCTTCAGATACTGCTCGTAGGGCAGCACCGCGACGGTCTGGGCGCCGAGGAAGTCGTTGTTCCAGAGCGAGAGCAGCCCCTTCAGCACCGGCAGGTTCCGCTCGAACGGGGCGGTGCGGAAGTGCTCGTCCACCTCGTGGAAGCCGCCCAGCATGGCGCGGAAGTTCTCCGGCCCCACCGCCAGCATGGTCGAGAGGCCGATGGCCGAGTCCATCGAGTAGCGGCCGCCCACCCAGTCCCAGAACTCGAACATGTTGGCGGTGTCGATGCCGAACTCGGCCACCCTGGCCGCGCTGGTGGAGACGGCGACGAAGTGCTTCGCCACCGCCCGGGGGTCGCCGGAGAGCCCGGCCAGCGACCAGTCCCTGGCGCTGTGCGCGTTCGTCATGGTCTCGAGCGTCGTGAAGGTCTTGGACGAGATGACGAAGAGGGTCTCGGCCGGGTCGAGGTCCCATGTGGCCTCGGCGAAGTCGGTGCCGTCCACGTTGGAGACGAAGCGGAAGGTCATGGCCCGGTCGGCGTGGTGGCGGAGCGCCTCGTAGGCCATGACCGGGCCGAGGTCGGAGCCGCCGATGCCCACGTTCACCACGTTCCGGATGCGCTTGCCGGTGTGCCCCTTCCACTCGCCACTGCGGATGCGGTTCGCGAACACGGTCATCCGATCGAGGACGGCGTGCACGTGAGGCACCACGTTCTCGCCGTCGACGACGATCGACGTTCCCCGCGGCGCCCGCAGCGCGACGTGGAGGACGGCCCGCTTCTCGGTCAGGTTGATCTCGTCGCCCCGGAACATCGCGTCGATTCTCTCGCGGAGCCCCGACTCGCTCGCCAGTTGCACGAGAAGTCGAAGGGTCTCGTCGGTGACGCGGTGCTTGGAGTAATCGAGAAAGATCCCGGCGGCCTCGAGCGTGAGCCGCTCTCCTCGCCCGGGATCGGCGGCGAAGAGCTGCCGGAGGTGCTGACCCTGGATGCCGGGGTGATGGGCCTCGAGAGCCTTCCAGGCCGGGCGGTCCCGCAGCGAGGGCACCCTCACGGCACCTTCCCCGCGGCGGCGGTCTTCCGGGCGATGCCCTCCAGCAGCTCGTTCCAAGACTTCACGAAGGCCTTCGCGCCGTCCTCCTGGAGCTGCGCGGCGAGCGCGTCGAGGTCGATGCCCGCTCGCACGTGGCGTGCCAGGACCTCCTCGGCGTCGCCGCCGTCGGCGGCGAGCAGCGGGCCCGGCTCCCCGTGATCGGCGAAGGCGAGCAGCGTGCCCTCGGGGATGGTGTTCACGGTGAAAGGCGCGGCCAGCGCCTCCACGTAGAGGACGTCGGAGGCGGCGGGGTCCTTCGTGCCGGTGCTGGCCCAGAGCAGTCGCTGCGGGCGGGCACCCTCGTTCTGGATCCGCTGCCAACGCGGCGAGGCCTGGAGAGCCCTCGCGGCGGCGTAGGTGCGCCGGGAGATGGCGATCCCGAGCTGGTTCTTCAGCCCGGCCGGCACCCTGGAAGCGACCGCGCCGTCCCAGCGGCTGACGAACAGCGAGGCGACCGAGCGGACGTCGGGGTCGAGCCCGGCCGCGATGCGCCGCTCGACGCCCCGCAGCCAGGCCTCGGCCGCGGCGAGGTAGTGCTCGCGGGAGAAGAGCAGCGTCACGTTCACCGGGATGCCAGCGAACGTGGCCTCCTCGATGGCCGGCAAGCCTTCCCTCGTCCCCGGGATCTTGATGTGCAGGTTCTTGCGGCCGGCGCGGGCGAAGAGCTCCTTCGCGGCCGAGAGCGTGCTGGCCGTGTCGTAGGCCAGGAGCGGCGACACCTCCAGCGAGACGAAGCCGTCGACCCCTCCCGTCCGGTCGTGAACGGGCCGGAAGAGGTCGGCTGCTCGCGTCAGGTCTGCGAGCGCGAGGTCGAAGAAGAGGGCCTCGCCGGTGCGCCCGGCCTTCACCCCGTCCCGGATGGCCTCGTCGTAGGCGGCGCTCTTCTTCAGGGCCTGGTCGAAGATGGTCGGGTTCGACGTGAGTCCGGTGACCGACAGGTCTTCGATGTAACCCTTCAGGGTGCCGGACGAGAGGAGATCCCGGGTGATGTTGTCGAGCCAGATGCTCTGGCCCGCGTCGTGGAGTCGCTTCGTCGGGTTCATGGATCACCTCGCGGAGGAGACCGACAGTCTAGTGTGGATTCGGGCCCTGGCTCCTGACTTCGTGGGGCAAGTGAATGCTCCGACCGATCCGGGGCGGGACCCTACCGGGAACTTCCGCTTCCCCCGCGCGCCTGTAACCTGCCGCCATGCGAACCGCGGTCGTCACCGGATCCCAGTCCGGGCTCGGGCTCTCCATCCGGCAGGAGCTGGAGGCGAAGGACTGGCGAGTGCTGGGCGTGGACCTCCCGGGCACCGGCGCCGAGGTGACCGCCGATCTGTCGAACGAGGCCGGGCGAGCCGCCGCTGCGAGCGCGCTCCTGGCCGCGTCGAACGGAAGGCTCGACGCGGTGGCCGCAAACGCCGGCGTGGACCTGCCCAGGCCGGAACCGGTCTTCGCGCTCAACTACTTTGGCGTGGTGGACCTGCTCGGCCGCCTGCGCCCGGCTCTGGCCGCAGCGGGTCGGGCCCGGGTCGCCGTGACCGTCTCCAACTCCATCTTCGTCACGCCTGGGATCCCGGCCGTGGCGGTGCAGGCGCTCCTCGACGGAAACGCCATCCGCGCGGTTCGACTCCTCGAGGCGCAGCCGGCGCTGGCGTACGCCGTGAGCAAGATGGCCGTGGCCCGCTGGATCCGGGAAGTCGCCCCGACCGCCGACTGGGCTGGCGCTGGCATCTCCATGAACGGGGTCTGCCCCGGCCCGGTGATGACGCCGCTTCTCGAGCGCGAACTCGCCGACCCGCGCAAGGGGCCCATGATCCGCAAGCTCCCGCGCCCGCTCGGCGAGTTCACGCCGCCACAGGCAGTGGCCGAGCTCTTCGAGTTCCTGCTCGGGGACCGATCGCGCTACCTGGTCGGGCAGCTCATCTGCATCGACGGCGGCAACGAGGCGGCCTGGCGCGCCCAGGACTGGCCGCGGGCCTGGGACATCGAGACGGGGGCCTTCCGGCGGCTGCTCGGCTCCTGAGCAAACCTCGCCCGATCAGACGAGGTTGTGGAACACCCGCTGGACGTCGTCGTCCTGCTCGAGCGCGTCCACCATCTCGAGGACCTCCTTGGCCTGGTCCTCTGGCAGCTCCACCGGGTTCTGCGCGACGTACTCCAGCTCGGCGGAGAGCACCGGCAGCTTTCGCTCCTCGAGCGCCGCTCCCATCTGGCCGAAGCTTGCGAAGGCGCAGCGGATGACCAGCTGCTTCTCCCCCTTCTCGCCGGTTCCCTCCCCCATCTCCTCCAGGCCGTGGTCGATGAGCTCGAGCTCGAGAGCGTCCTGGTCGAGCCCCTCCGGCGCCAGCCGGAAAACGCCCATCTTCTGGAACTGGTAGGCCACGCTGCCGGTGGTGCCCAGATTCCCGCCGTGGTTCTTGAAGTTCACCCGGACGTTGGCCACGGTGCGGACCACGTTGTCGGTGGCGGTCTCGACCACCACCGCGATGCCGTGCGGCCCGTAGCCCTCGTAGAGCACGACCTCGTAGGCCTGCTGGTCCTGGCCGGCGGCCCGCTTGATTGCGGCATCGACCTTGTCCTTCGGCATGTTGGCGCCGCGGGCGTTCTGCAGGACGCGGCGAAGCGCCGGATTGTCCTTTGGATTTGGACCGCCGGACTTCACCGCGATGGCGATGTCCTTGCTGATGCGGGTGAAGGCCTTCGCCATCTTGTTCCACCGGGCGAACATGGTGGCCTTGCGGGTCTCGAAGATGCGTCCCATGGAGGGGCGGATACCGCACGGATGCCCTCCTGCGCAAGCATCGCGTGGGATAACATCCCGGGCGGAGGAACACCTGAAGATCTACAAGCGCCAGCGCCTGGCCGTGTACTTGCTCCTGGCGATGTTCCTCGCCGTGGTGGCGATCCTCGTCTACGGCCAGGCCGAGACCCGTCGGGCCCACGCCGGGGTGACGCGGACGCTCGAGCTGGAGGAAAACGTCACCTCGCTCCGCGTCTGGATCAACCGGGGGTCGACCGACGCCCTGGCCTCCATCCTGGAGGCAGAGCTGGGCAGCGAGGAAAGCCGGACCGGCGACGAGGCGAGGACGCGCGCCGAACTGGTCCACCTTCGCACCCACTTCACGGGTGACCCGGGGCAGCTTGCGCGGGTGGACGAGCTGGCGGGGATCATCGCCGAGCGGCTCGAGATCGAAGGGCGCGCCGCGGAGGCGGCCCGGAGAGGCGGCACAGCGGCCGCTCGCGACGTGCTGACCGCCAGCACCTGGTCCCGCGGCCGGGCCCGGGTGCGCACCATCACCGCGGCGATGCTCGCCGACGTCCGGCGGGAACGCCAGCTCGGCGAGGAGCACTACGACGCCACGATCCGGCGAGCCACCGTGGCGTTCGCGGGCGCCATCGTGCTCATGATCGGGACCTTCCTCTTCCTCCTGAACCAGCTCCGCGTGACGCAGCGGGGTCGCGAGGAGGCCGATCGGGCCAGGAACCTGCTGCGCGAGCGGCTCTCCGACCTGGCCGGCGTCCTCGACACGGTTCCGGCCGCGGTGCTCATCTGCCGCGACCGGGAAGGGCGATGGCTGGAGGGCAATCGCTTCGCGGGCGACCTGTTCCGGGTCGCGTCGGGGCACAACTTCTCCCAGTCGGCCCCGCCCGGGGAGCGACCGTCCGCCCGTTACCTGAAGGACGGCGCGCCGGTCCCGCCAGACGCCCTGCCCGTGCAGGTCGCCGCCCGGGAAGGCGTCGCCATCGACGACGCGGCCCTGGACCTGCTCCTCGACGACGGAACGGTTCGCCACGTCCTGGGGAAGGCCCGCCCCTTGCTCGATGCGAGCGGTGCGCCGCGTGGCGCGGTGGGGGCCTTCGTGGACGTCACCGAGGCGGTCCGGAGCGCGCACGAGCTGGCGGCGACCCTGGACGAGAACCGGCGGCTGCTCGCGGCGGCCAGGCGGAGCGAGCTCCTGTACCGGGAGATGGCGAGGAACTTTCCCAACGGATCCATCGGTCTCTACGATCACGACCTGCGCTTCCTGATCTTCGGCGGAACGCAGCTGGCCCTGAAGCGGGACCCGGAGACCACCGTCGGCCGCACCCTGGCGGAGGTCCTCCCGCCCGAGGTGGTCGCCAAGATCGAGCCGGTCCACCGCGACGCCCTGCGCGGCGTCGACGGGCGGGTCGAGGTGGTGATCGAGGGGCGCACGCTGGTGATCCGGGCCCGCCCGGTCCGCGACGGGACCGGCGCCGTGATCATGGGGATCGCCATGTCCCAGGACGTCACCGAGCAGCGCGCGCTCCGGGCCCAGGTGGCGCTCACCTCCCGCCTGGCGTCGCTGGGGACGCTGGTGGCGGGGGTCGCACACGAGGTGAACAACCCGCTGGCCGGCACCATCGCCAGCGTGGCCTCGGCCATCGACGAGCAGCGAACCATCGCCGCTCGCATCCGGGACGGCGAGCCCATCGACCGGGACAGCCTGGCCCGGGCCGCCGACGCGGTGGTGGAGATCCTTCTCGACGCGCAGCTGGGCGCAGGCCGCATCTCGCAGATCGTGAAGGATCTCCTGCTCTTTGGCCGCCCCAACCCCATGCGGACCCGGGTGCTCCTGGGCGACGTGGCCACGGCCTCGATGCGCTGGCTTCCGGCGTCGGTGGGGCGCGCCGCCACGGTGAAGATCGACGACCTCGGTGCGCCTGCCGTTCACGCCTCGGCGGGACAGCTGGAACAGGTGGTCGTGAACCTGGTCAACAACGCGGCCTTCGCCATCCCGGCGGGGCGCCGCGGAGAGGTGTCCATCCGCATCTTCACCTCGGCGAGCGGCTGGGCGGTGCTGGAGGTGAAGGACGACGGACGGGGCATCGACGCCGGGACGATCGAACGGATCTTCGACCCGTTCTTCACCACCCGCGACGTGGGCCAGGGCATGGGGCTCGGCCTGCCCATCTGCCACGTCATCGTGAGCGCCCACGGCGGAACCCTGACGGCCGAGAGCGTGGTCGGGCAGGGATCGACCTTCCGCGTCGAGCTTCCCCCGGCGGAGACGGTGGAGTGATCGCCGCGCATCTCCTATAGTGGATCACCGTCATGTCCGGCCCCATCCTCCAGGCCCTCGACGAGCAGTTCCCGGAGGTTCGCTGGGGCGCTTCCGAGGCCGAGATCCAGACGGCCTTCCCCGGAGGGCGCGTCGATCCAGGGCGCTCCTACGCCGTCGAGCACCGCCTGGTGGGCTACCCCTACCCGGTGGTCCTGATCTTCACGTTCGACAAGGGGCTGACCGCCGTCGCCGTCGAGTACCCCCGCAGCTTCGACCTGGTCACGGGCGACATGCAACTTCCGGGACGCATG
The DNA here is from genome assembly GCA_963700085.1 of uncultured delta proteobacterium. GTDB lineage: Bacteria > Myxococcota > Myxococcia > Myxococcales > Anaeromyxobacteraceae > CAIOAK01. The sequence continues at coordinate 446,490 of CAVOWI010000021.1, read as the reverse complement.
GTGGCCGAGAGCATCTACCGCCACCTGTCGGCGCTGCTCATCATCGCCTTCGGCGGGGCACCGAGGCCCGTGGCGGAGATGCTTCCCTCCGAGCGCGGCGACCAGGTCCTGGCCGACCACACCTGGACCCGGCCGGAGTCCACGGTCCGGATCGAGTTCCGGGTGCAGTCCGGAATGGGGCGGGTGCACGTCGAGTTGAAGGCCGCGCAGCGACGCTGAGGCGGCGCCCGGCGAGGTCCCGGATCTGACGATTGAAACGAAATGGACATGGAGTAGAAGTGAGCGATCATCCAAGGCCCCAAGGAGGGAGCCTCTCATGCGAAATGCCCTGAAGATCTTCGTCGCGTCGATCGCCATCGCGGCGTCCGCGCCCGCAGCCGCGCAGTACACGTTCACCCAGCCCGGGCAGCCGCAGCAGCCCGTGCAGCAACTCCAGGTCTGGAACAACGTGGCCCGCGTGAACCTGGGCGTCGGGTTCTACAACTCGGGCTATTACGACTGCTACTACTGGTATGGCTACAACTGCTCCACTGGCTCCTACACCAGCTACATCCCCTTCCTCGTGGGCCCGCAGGTCGACTTCGCGCTGGGTGGAATGAACAACATCTCGGTCGGCTTCACGGTCCTCATTGGAACCGTCAGCTCCACGTACTACAACAACGTCAACTACGTGGACACGTCGAGAAGCGTGACCGTCTGGGAGCCGACCGTCGACTACGTCGCCAAGTTCGGGCCCCCGACCCAGGACACGGTCGGACGGTTCCGCCTGGGCGGCGGCATGCTCATTGGTCCCAACTCCAGCATCGGTGGGGTCTTCCGCATCGGCGGCGGCGCTTCGTTCTTCAACTCGAACCGCTTCGGCATCGGTCTCGACATCGTTCTCGAGGGCGGCGGCATCAACGGCAACTGGGTCGGCGGCCTGCAGCTCCTGGCCTCGCCCGAATTTCACTTTTAGTCAACATCGCGATTCGTCGCACCCGAGGCGCACCGGCGCGAGAGGCCGGTGCGCTTCCTCGCTTCAGGGCTCGAGCCGGAACTCTCCGGCCAGCTCCGGGTGCTTCCCGACCTTGCCGGCGTAGACGTCTCGGATGCGCGCCAGATCCACGTCGGGGTCGCCGGTGAGGGTGACGTAGGTGCGAAGCCCCACCACCCGGGTCCGGTAGTCGATGAAGGCCAGCCCCACCGGCACCCCGGCGGCGATCGCCAGCCGGTAGAACCCGGACTTCAAGTGGGCGACGTGGGAGCGGGTTCCCTCCGGCGCGATCGCCAGCCACATCCAGTCGCGACGCTCGAACTCCCCCTTCAGCTGGGCGATGAGCCCGGTTCGTTCGCGCCGGTTCACCGGGATGCCGCCCATGCGCCGCAGCAGCCCGGCCACGGGCCATCGGAAGAGGCTGTCCTTGCCCACGAAGGAGAGGGGCAGGCGCATCGCCAGCCGGGACAGGTAGCCGAGAGGGAAGTCCCAGTTCGAGGTGTGGGGGTAGACGATGATGATTCCCTTCGGCCCGGGCGGCGGAACGATGTCCGTCTTCCAGCCGAAGAGCGCCAGGATGGCGGTGGCGAGCGGGCCGATCACCGTGCCATCCTAACCGCACGTGACCGTCGCATTCACCCCATTCACCCTGGGCAGGCTCCGGCTCCGCAACCGGATCGTGAAGCCGGCCACCTTCGAGGGCATGTGCCCGGGAGGCCTGGTCTCCGACGCGCTCGTCGCCCACCATCGGGAGGTGGCCGCGGGAGGCGCGGCGCTCACCACGGTTGCCTACGCCTCGATCTCCCCGGACGGGCGCAGCTACGCGACCCAGATCGTGATGCGCCCGGAGGCCGCCCCGGGCCTTGCGAGGCTCGTCGACGCGGTTCACCGGGAGGGGGCGGCGGTCTCGCTGCAACTCGGCCACTGCGGCTCCTTCGCCGACCGGCGCCTCGTCGGCGGCCGTCCGCTGGGAGCCTCGCGCCGCTTCAACGCCTACGGCCTCTCCTTCGCGCGCCCCATGACCGAGGGGGACCTCGCCCGCGTGGTCGCCGACTTCGCCGCCTCCTCGCGCATCGCCGCGGGCGCCGGCCTCGACGCGGTGGAGCTGCACTTCGGCCACGGTTACCTGGTCTCGCAGTTCCTCTCCCCGTTCACGAACCGTCGCACCGACCGCTTCGGCGGAAGCCTGGAGAACCGCTCGCGCCTGGCGGTGGAGGTCCTGCGCGCGGTGCGAGGCGCGGTGGGTCCCGAGTTCCCGATCCTGCTCAAGGTGAACCTGCGCGACGGCTTTCCGGGTGGCCTGGAGGTCGACGAGTCGATCGAGGTGGCGAGGCGGCTCGAGGCCGAGGGGGCCACCGGGCTGGTTCTCTCGGGCGGCTTCGTCTCCCGCACGCCGCTCTTCATGCTGCGGGGCGAGGTGCCGGTGCGCCAGATGGTGGCGGTGCAGGACCGCTGGTGGGCGAAGGCCGGCCTCGCCCTCTTCGGCCGGCTGCTGGTTCAGGCCTACCCGTACCAGGAAGGCTTCTTCCTCGAGGAGGCCCGGCTCATGAGGGCGGCGGTGCGGCTGCCGCTGGTACTCCTCGGGGGCGTGAAGTCGATGACCGTGATCGATCGCGCCCTGGGAGACGGCTTCGAGCTGGTGGGGATGGGTCGAGCCCTGCTCCACGACCCTGCCCTGCCTGGCAAGATGGAGCGGGGCGAGGTGGCGGCGTCGGCGTGCGTGCCCTGCAACGAGTGCATCGCCGAGATGGACCGGGGCGGGGTGCGATGCACGCGCGCCGGGCCATGACGTCGCCGGCCGCTTGCCGGCGCCGGGACTACCTCTTCCCGGTCCGGCGCCGCTCGTCGATCTCTCTCGCGAGCCGGTCGAGCCGGTCGTTCGCACCGACGCGACCCTCCTCCGAGGACTTGCCGGTGAAGTGGGCGGCGCCCGGGGCCCAGCCAGGCGTCACGGTGGCGGCCAGGTCCTGCGCCGAGCGGTGGAAGAGCCCGGCCAGCGGCTTCGCCAGTTGCTGCGCCACGAGTGCGAGCCCGATGAACGGGAGGAAGACGACCATCAGGCCGCCCAGGACGGGCATGACGGTGAAGACCACCGCCAGCGGCACCTTCACGTAGTGGTCGGCGGCGGCGCCAGGGAGCCGCTCGCCGTCGTGCCGGACCGGGACGATCTCCCAGCTTGCCCTGGAGATGTAGTAGCCGCTCTTCACCGCGCTGCCGCCGCTGGTCGTTTTCATGGTTCCAGTGTGCCCCGGGAACGCAGCCTTCGATATCGGGACGATCACGGAGATGAGTGGGGAAAAGTCCCGTCCCCTTTCGGGTACAGGGCAGGGCACCCGTTTGACCTCGTGCACCCTTCACGAACCGTGTCTTTCCTGAACCATGACCCCGACAACCACGACCCGTCCCGGCGCAGCCCGCCTCCCCCACGGCGAGGAGCTGCTGCACGACCCGCTGCTCAACAAGGGAACCGCATTCACTCGCGCCGAGCGGCGCGCGCTGGGGCTGGAGGGGCTGCTCCCGCCTCACGTCCACAGGCTCGAGGAGCAGGTGGCGCGGGTGATGGACAACTACCGGCACAAGCCCACCGACCTGGAGCGCTACATCCACCTGGTCAGCCTGCAGGACCGCAACGAGACGCTCTTCTACCGGGTGGTGGTGGATCACATCGAGGAGATGATGCCCATCATCTACACCCCCACCGTGGGGCTGGCCTGCCAGCAGTGGGGGCACCTCTTCCGGCGGCCGCGAGGGCTCTACGTCGCCTGGCCGGATCGCGGGCGCGTCGAGGCCATCCTGAACAACTGGCCGCAGAAGGACGTGCGCGTCATCGTGGTGACGGACGGTGAACGGATCCTGGGGCTGGGCGACCAGGGAGTGGGCGGCATGGGGATCCCGGTGGGAAAGCTCTCGCTCTACACCGCCTGCGCCGGGATCGACCCGGCCCAGACGCTGCCGGTGATGCTCGACGTGGGCACCGAGAACGAGGGCTACCTGCGCGACCCGCTCTACATGGGCGTGCGCCAGAAGCGGATCCGAGGCAAGGAGTACGACGCCTTCGTGGCCGAGTTCGTGGAGGCGGCGAGGCGGGTCTTCCCGAAGGCCCTCATCCAGTTCGAGGACTTCGGCAATCAGAATGCCTTCCGCCTGCTGGAGCAGTGGCGCGACAAGGTTTGCACCTTCAACGACGACATCCAGGGCACCGCTGCGGTGACCCTGGCCGGGCTCTACTCGGCGCTCCGGCTCACCGGGAAGACCCTGCGGGAGCAGAAGTTGCTCTTCCTGGGCGCCGGGGAGGCCGGCATCGGCATCGGCGACCTGGTGGTATCGGCCATGGTGGACGAGGGGGCGACGCTCGAGGAGGCCCGGCGGAACTGCTGGTACGTGGACAGCCATGGACTGGTGGTGAAGAGCCGAACCGGCCTGGCCGAGCACAAGCTCCGCTTCGCCCATGACGCGCCGCCTGCTCCCGACCTCTTCACCGCGCTCGAGGCACTCCGCCCCACCGCCATCATCGGGGTGTCGACGGTGCCCCGCTCCTTCGACCAGCGAGTCGTGGAGGCGATGTCGAAGATGAACGAGCGCCCCATGATCTTCGCGCTCTCCAACCCGACCTCCAAGTCGGAGTGCACGGCCGAGGACGCCTACCGCTGGTCGGGCGGCCGGGCCATCTATGCGAGCGGCAGCCCATTCCCTCCCTGCCACCTCGACGGCAAGACCTTCGTTCCAGGCCAGGGGAACAACTCGTACATCTTCCCGGGCGTGGGGCTCGGGGTGGTGGCCTGCCAGGCCCGGCTCGTCACCGACCGGATGTTCGCGGCGGCGGCGCGCACGCTGGCCTCGCTGGTGCTTCCATCCGACCTGGAGCTGGGACGGATCTACCCGTCCCTCACCCGGATCCGGGAGGTCTCGGCCCACATCGGCGCAGCGGTGGCGGAGGTGGCCTTCCGGGACGGGCTGGCCGGCGTGCCCCGCCCCGACGACTTGTTGAAGATGGTGCGGGGGGCGATGTGGCAGCCCGTTTACCGGGAGTATGCCTAGGTCGAGGGGCTAGAGCCCGGACGGCAACTCGAGGACGAACCGGCCCCCGGCCGACCCCTCGTCGAGCCAGAGCCGTCCGTTCTGGGCCTCGGCAAGGCCGCGGGCGATGGCGAGGCCGAGACCAAATCCGCCCGCCGACGCGCCTTCCCGGGTGAACCGCTCGAAGACCCGTGGGCGGATCCCCTTGGGAACCCCGGGCCCGTCGTCGGTCACCGAGACGCGGACCACTTCTTCCTCCGCCTCCACGAGAATGGCGACGTGCTCCCCGCCGTGGCGAAGGGCGTTGTCGATGAGGTTGTCGAGCACGCGCCCGGTCAGCAGCGGGTCGCCCATTGCAGTGGCCGGGGCCAACCGCAGGGTGATGCGCCCGTCCGCTCCCGCGTGGGCGGCGACGGCCCGCTCCCGGGCCAGGCGCACCGCTCGTTCCAGGTCGAACTGGATGGAAGCCGGGTTGAGCGTTCCAGCGTCGGCCCTGGCCAGGGCCAGCAGCATCTCGACGAGCCGGGTGAGCCGGGTTGCCTCCACCTCCACCACCCGCAGCGCCGCCTGGTACGCCTCGGGCGCCCGCTCGCGTCGCAGGGTCACCTGCACCTCGCCGAGCATGGCCGTCGAGCGGCGTCCGGAGCTCGTGGGCCGCGTTGGCGCTGAAGGCCCGTGTCCGCTCCACCGAGAGGGCCTGGGACCGGAGGAGGTCGTTCGTCACCTCGGCGAGCTCGTCCCACTCGTCGCCGTTGCCTCTCACTGGCATCTCCAGCGCGCCCTCGCCCTGCAGCGCCTTCCGGGCGCGCTCCGCGGCCTCGTGGATCGGCGCCAGGGCGCGGTCCGCCAGCAAGAGGCCGAGGAGGGCGGCTCCCGCCACGGCGATCGGCGACATGAGGAGCATCGCCACGCCCAGCTTCTTCGCGTCGTCGAGGTCGTCTCCCACCCAGGGGGACGACGCTCCCCCTCCGTCGTTGGCCATCCTGATCTCTTCCCGGTCGTGCACGTAGATGGCGATCGCCGTCGCCGTGCCGAACAGGAGCACGGTGGTGAAGACCGCGGCGGCGAACGCCACCGCCAGGCGGACCCGGAGGCTCCGGATCCAGATCACGGACCGCGCCTCATGGCGTAGCCGACTCCGCGGATCGTCTGGATGAGCGGATACTCGAACGGCTCGTCGATCTTCTTGCGCAGGTAGCGGATGTAGACGTCGACGACGTTGGAGAAGGTGTCGAAGTCGTGCTCCCACACCGCCTCGACGATGCGGGTGCGCGACACCGGCTCCCCGGCCCTCTCGAGCAGGAACTGGAGCAGGGAGAATTCACGGGCGGTGAGGCGGATGACCTTGCCCGCCCGGGTCACCCGGTGGGCCACCGGATCGAGTACGAGGTCGCCACAGGTCAGGGTCGGGCTGGCCCTCCCGCCCGCGCGGCGCAGGACGGCGCGAAGCCGGGCGACCAGCTCGTCGAAGGCGAAGGGCTTCGCCAGGTAGTCGTCTGCACCGGCGTTGAGCGCGGCCACACGGTCCTCCACCGCGTCACGAGCGGTGATCATGACCACCGGCGTGACGTCTTCGCGGGCGCGCCAGGCGGTCAGGAGGTCGACCCCCGATGTCCCGGGAAGTGTCCAGTCGAGCAGGACCGCCTCGATTCCCCCCGCGGCGAGTTCCCTGTCGGCCTCGGCCGCGTCTCCGGCGACCCGGACCACGTATCCCTCCTCGGTGAGTCCACGCTCGATGAAGGAGCGGACCCGGATCTCGTCCTCGACGACCAGAATGGACATGGCATTGAATTAACACGCCGGACGGCCAGGTCAGAGGGTGAGACGTTTCTAATGCACTTCTCACGAACGGCTAACCCGGAGCGGCTATAACAAGGAGTTGAAATCTTCCCTCTCCGGATGCGAGAGCACCCGGTGGCTTGCCGGGGTTTTCTCCTGCGAGTCGTCAGCGGAGCGGGGGCAGGAACCCCTCCCCCAGCCCCCCTCCGCTGACCTTTCATCGCTCAGGGCTTGGCGTCGTACCGGCCGTGGATGGCGTCGGGCGAGAGTCCCTTCGGATGGCAGACCTTGCAGGTCGCCAGGTTCAAGGTCTCTGCCGGGATCTTCAGGTGGCACCCTCGACACTGGTCGTGGAACAGGACCGTGCGGAGGTCGATGGCCCCGTCCGGCTTCAGCCCGGCCAGCGAGCGGGCTGGCTTGCCTCCGTACTCCTTCTCCGGCTGGCCCATGGGAACGTGACACAGGGTGCACCTCATGTCCGGCAGCGGCTCGCCGGGCTCCTCTGCGGCCAGGGTGTGGTGGCAGGTCTTGCAGCGGATCGGGGTCCCGTCCGGGCGCCTGTACTTCGTGGCGTGGTCGGCGTGGGTGAAGCGCACCGGCCCGAGCTTTCCCGGGATATGGGAGAGGACCATCACCTCCTTGCCGGTGGGAACCTGGGCGGCACGGGCGGAGGGGATCGCGACGAACGCGGCCACGGCGAGAGCCAGCGGGACCACCCGCACGGAGAGCAAACGGACCATCCTGATCGAGTAGCGGGACGAAGCCTTCCTGTCCGGGGTATCTTTGCCGCACCGCGCCATGCCCAATCCCCTCCTCGACGATCGCGGACTCGACTTCGTCCTCCACGACGTCCTCGACGCCTCCTCCCTGTCGCGCCTACCCCACTTCGCAGACCACGGGCGCGAGACCTTCGACGCCTGGATCGGCACCTGCCGCCGCTTCGCGCGCGACGTGCTCTACCCGGCCTACAGGCCCATGGACGAGGCGCCACCGGTGCTGCGCGGAGGACAGGTCATCGTTCACCCCCGGATGAAGGAGATCTGGCCGAGACTCTGCGAGCTGGGGGTCATCGCCGCGGCCCGGCCGGCCGAGGCGGGTGGGCAGCAGCTTCCCGCCACCATCGCGCTGGCCGCGAACCTCTACCTCATGGCCGGAAACTGCGCGGCATACGGATACGCCGGGCTCACCAGCGGGGCAGCCCACCTGGTCGAGGCCTTCGGCTCCCCTGCGCTGCGGGCGCGCTGGCTCGCGCCCATGCACGAAGGGCGCTTCGCCGGAACCATGGCGCTGACCGAGCCGCAGGCCGGCTCGAGCCTCGCCGACGTGCTCGCCCGGGCCACGCCGTCCGGCGATCACTTCCTCGTCTCCGGCGCAAAGATCTTCATCTCCGGCGGCGACCAGGACCTGACCGAGAACGTGGTGCACCTGGCGCTCGCGCGCATCGACGGCGCGCCACCCGGGACGAAGGGCGTGAGCCTCTTCCTCGTGCCCAAGCTTCGGCCCGCGGCGGGCGGAGGTTTCGAGCCGAACGACGTCCACGTCTCCGGGCTCATCCACAAGATCGGCTGGAAGGGACTTCCCAGCGTGGCGCTCTCGTTTGGCGAGGCGGGAGACTGCCGCGGCTGGCTGCTGGGCGAACCCGGGCGCGGCCTCGCCCACATGTTCCAGATGATGAACGAGGCCCGCATCATGATCGGCGGCAACGGCGTCGCCACCGCGTCGGTGGCCTTCCTCGAATCGCTGTTTTACTCGAAGGACCGTCCGCAGGGGCGGCCGCTCACCAGCCGGGATCCGAGGACGCCACAGATTCCCATCATCCAGCACGCCGACGTGCGCCGCATGCTGCTCCGGCAGAAGTCCATCGTGGAGGGTGGCCTCTCCCTGGTGCTCCAGGCCGCGATGCAGGCCGACCTGGCCGCCCACGCCGCCACGCCGGAGGAGCGGCGCCGGGCGCAGCTTCTCCTCGACCTGCTCACCCCGGTGGCGAAGAGCTTCCCGGCCGAGCGGGGCTTCGAGTCGACGGTGCTGGCGATGCAGAGTTCACGGTGGGTATGGGTACTCGTGCGAGTACCTGCCCGAGGCCTGGCTGCGCGACCAGAAGCTGAACTCGATCCACGAGGGCACCTCCGGCATCCAGGGACTGGACCTCCTGGGGCGAAAAGTGATCGCCGACGGCGGCGCCGCCCTGCGGATCCTGGGCGAGGAGGTCGAGGCGTCCTGCGCGCGCGCCGTGCGGGCCGGGGTCGACGCGACGTGGATCGCCGGGCTGCGGGAGGCGACCGCGAACGTGGGCGCGCTGACGATGGAGCTGGCCGGACGCGGGCTGGCCGGCGATCCCGAGGGCATGATGCGCCACTCGGCGGACTATCTCGAGCTCTTCTCGACCCTGGTGGTGGCCTGGATGTGGATGCTCCAGGCCGCCGCGGCGAACGAGGCGCTGGCCGAGGGGCGCGGCGCCCCGGACATGCTGCAGGGAAAGCTGGCCGCCGCCCGGTACTGGCTGCGGTACGAGCTGCCGCGCATCGGGCCGCTCGTAGCCGCCTGCCGGGAAGGCGAGGACAGCTACGAGCGGGCACGGCCGGAGTGGTTCTAGCGCCGCCCCCGAAACCGGGTCCTACTTGCCGGCCGGAACCTTGCCCTCGACGCCCTCGACGTAGAAGTTCATCTCGCCCTTGAACCTGTCGTCACCCACCGCGCCGGCCGCGAGGACCTCCTTGCCGGTGCTGTCCTTGATCGGGCCGCGGAAGACGGCGCCCGGGTTGGCTACCAGGAAGGCCTTGGCCTCGTCGACCTTGGCCTTGGCCGCGGCCGGGATGGCCTCGTTCACCTTCACGAAGGTGGTGAGCCCCTCCTTGATGCCCCACTTGGTGTTCTCGCTCTTCCAGGTCTTCCCGAGAACGTCGCTGGTCGCCTTCACGTAGTAGCCGCTCCAGTCGAGCGCGGCAGATCCCAGGTGGGCCTTGGGGGCGAAGGCGCTCATGTCCGAGTCCCAGCCGAAGGCGTACTTGCCGTTCTTCTCGGCGGTCTGGAGCACGGCGGTGGAGTCGGTGTTCTGGAGCAGCACGTCGGCCCCCCCGTTGATGAGCGACTGGGCGGCCTCGGTCTCCTTGGAGGGATCGAACCAGGCGTTGACCCAGACCACCTTGGTCTTGACCTTCGGGTTCGTGCTTCGGGCACCGAGCGTGAAGGCGTTGATGTTGCGGAGCACCTCGGGGATGGGGAAGGAACCCACGAAGCCGATGACGTTCGACTTCGTCATCATGCCGGCCAGCACGCCAGCCACGTAGGAGTCCTCGTAGAAGCGCCCCTCGTAGTTGCGCAGGTTGGGCGCGGTCTTGAAGCCGGTGGCGTGCTCGAAGAAGACCTCCGGGTGATCCTTGGCGACCTTCTCCATCGAATCGCCGAAGCCAAAAGAGGTTGCGAAGATGAGCTTGTTGCCCTGGGCGACGAGATCCCGGATGACGCGCTCTGCGTCGGGCCCCTCGGCGACCTTCTCGACGTAGGTGGTCTTCACCTTGTCGCCGAACTTGGCCTCGACCGCCTTGCGGCCCAGATCGTGGGCGTAGGTCCAGCCGGCGTCGCCGACCGGGCCCACGTAGATGAAGCCGATCTTGAGGGGCTCGACCTTGGCGGCGGGAGCCGGGGCCGCTGCCGGGGCGGCAGCCTTGGGCGGCTCGCTCTTCGAGCAGGCCGCGAGGCCGACGGCCAGGAGAGCGGCGAGGGCCAGGTTCTGAAGAAGCGAACGGCCGTGCATGGATGCGACTCCTTGTTGGTGGTTGGACTTCACGAACCGGGGTGGAAGGTCTTGCCCAGGGACGCGGGCATGTTGAGGCGGATCCATAGCGGATCTCGGGAGATGAGGACGAGCACGAAGATGGTGGAGAGGTAGGGCAGCATGCTCATGAACTGGCTTGGCAGTTGCAGTCCTTGTGCCTGGAGGTGGAACTGCAGCATCGTCACCCCGCCGAAGAGGTAGGCGCCGAGCAGCACGCGCCCTGGTCGCCAGGTGGCGAAGACGGTGAGGGCCAGCGCGATCCATCCGCGGCCGGCGATCATCCCCTCCACCCACATGGGCGCGTAGGTGATCGAGAGATAGGCCCCGGAGACGCCGCAGAGCGCGCCGCCGACGAGCACGGCGCCCATCCGGATCTGGCGCACCGGATAGCCCAGCGCATGTGCCGATTCGGGCGACTCCCCCACGGAACGAAGGACCAGGCCTGCGCGGGTCCGGTAGAAGAACCAGGCCATCGCCGCCATGATGGCGATGGCCACGTAGACCATGGGGTGCTGCCGGAAGAGGGCCGGGCCCAGGAAGGGAACGTCGCGCAGCCCGGGAATGCCCACCCCGGCCGACTGCTCGAGCTTCCTGCCCACGTAACCGGTGCCGACGAAGGCCGAGAAGCCGCCGCCGAAGAGGGAGAGCGCGAGGCCGGTGGCGTACTGGTTCGTGTAGAGCCAGAGTGCGAGCCAGCCGAAGACGGAGGCGGCCGCGGCGCCCGCGGCAGCACCCGCGGCGAAGCCCACCCAGTCGTTGCCGGTGTGGAATGCCGCGGCGAAGCCGGTGACGGCGGCGATGGCCATCATTCCCTCGGCGCCCAGGTTCACCACCCCTGCCCTCTCGTTCACGAGCAGTCCCAGGCCGGCCAGGGCCAGCGGCGTGCCGGCGGCCAGCGTGGCCGCGATGAGGAGCGCGGTCTCGTTCATCGCGGGGACCACCTGGGGCGGTAATTGATGAGGGTGTCGCAGGCGAGGAGCGAGAGCAGGAGCACGCCCTGGAACACGCCTGTGATGGCGGCCGGAAGCCCGAGCCTCGACTGGGCCAGCTCTCCTCCGATGGAGAAGGTGGCCAGGATGAGCGAGGCCAGCACCGCACCCAGCGGATGGAGACGTCCCACGAAGGCCACGATGATGGCCGCGAAGCCGTAGCCCTGCGACACGTGCGGGGTGAGTTGCCCATGGGACCGGCCACCTCGAGCGCGCCGGCCACCCCGGCCAGCCCTCCGGAGATGAGGAAGGTCATCCAGAGCGCCCAGCGGGACGAGAAGCCGGCGTAGCGCGCCGCCGCCGGCGCAGGCCCGCCCACCATGAGCTGCATTCCCTTGTAGGTCCGGAACATGAAGGCCCACATCCCCAGCGCGGCCGCCAGCGCCAGCACAAACCCCCAGTGGAGTCGCATCCCGGCGACGAGGCGAGGCACGCCGGTCTGCGCGGCGAAGTTCATGGTCTGCGGGAAGTTGAAGCCCTTGGGATCCTTCCACGGGCCGAAGACCAGCCAGGAGAGGAAGAGGTCGGCGACGTAGACCAGCATCAGGCTGACCAGGATCTCGTTGGCGTTGAACCGATCCTTCAGGAAGGCGGCGATGGCGGCCCAGAGCATGCCGCCCACCGCCCCGGCCACGACCAGCATCGGGAAGAAGAGCCAGCGGTCCACCGGGACCTGGTTCTCGGTGATGACGAGCGCGAGCCCTCCGCCCACGATCCCGCCGATGAGGAACTGCCCCTCGGCGCCGATGTTCCAGACGTTGGCGCGGAAGGCGAGCCCGAGCCCCAGCGCGCAGAGGATGAGCGGCGTGGCCTTGAGACCGAGCTCCGTGAGGGCGCGAGTGCCGCTCCAGGGCTTCAGGAGGAAGACCTCGAGGCCGCGAACGGGGTCCTTCCCGAGGAGCGCGAAGAGCGACGCCGCCACCGCCACGGTGATGGCCATGGCCACCACGGGCGAGAGCACGCTCCAGAGCCGGGACGGCGCCGGCCGCCCCTCGAGCCGGATCACACCGCCCCCTCCGCGACCCGGGACTCGTTGCCGGGCCAGAGACCGCTCATCCACTCGCCCACGAGCTCGACGGTGGCCTCCGGGGTGTCGATCGACGGGGAGAGCCGGCCGCGGGCGATGACGTGGAGCCGGTCGGAGATCTCGAAGAGCTCCTCCAGATCCTCCGACACCACCAGCACCGCGCACCCGGCGTCGCGAAGGGCGATGATCTCGGCCCGGATCTGCGCCGAGGCCCCCACGTCGACGCCCCAGGTCGGCTGGGCCGCCACCAGCACCTTGGGAATGGCGTCGATCTCTCGCCCCACGATGTACTTCTGGAGGTTGCCCCCCGAGAGGCTCTTCGCCACCGCGCCCGGCCCGGGCGCCTTGACGCCGAAACGGCCCAGGATGCCCCTGGTCTGCTTCCCCAGGAACGCGCGGTCGATCCACCCCACGTACCGGATGGACTCGCGGCGGGTGAGCAGCATGTTGTTGGCGAGCGAGAAGGACGGGACCGCCCCGCGCCCGAGCCGCTCCTCCGGCACGAAGTGGAGGCCGAGCTTGCGCCGCGCCGCCGGGCCCTTCCGGCCGATGGGCGCGCCGAAGAGCCGGACCATGCCGTTCTCGGCCCGCGGGTCCTCGCCCGAGAGGGTGGCGAGCATCTCCTGTTGCCCGTTCCCGGAGATGCCGGCGATGCCGACGATCTCCCCCTCCCTCACCTCCAGCGAGACGTGATCGATGGGGACGCTGTAACGGTCCCATCGCGCCAGCGAGAGGTTTTTCACTGTTAGTGCTATGTTTCCCGGCCGGGGCGGCCGGTGGACCAGGACCGGCGGCTCGGCACCGATCATCATGCGCGACAGGCTGCCCGTGCTCTCCTGGGTGGGGTCGCAGGTGCCCACCAGCTTGCCGCCCCGGAGCACCGTGCAGGTGTGGCAGAGGGCCCGGATCTCGTCGAGCTTGTGGCTGATGTAGAGGATCGAGCAACCGGTGGCGGCCAGCTTGCGCAGGGTGACGAAGAGCTTCTCCACCGCCTGCGGGGTGAGCACCGAGGTGGGCTCGTCGAGGATGAGGAGCTTCGGGTCGCCGAGCAGGGCCCGGACGATCTCGACCCGCTGGCGCTCCCCGACCGACAGCACGTGGACCGGCTTCTTCGGATCGAGGTCGAGCCCGTACTCGGCGGCCTTCTGCTGGATGCCGCGGCTGACCTCCTCGAGCCCCACCTTGCCGTCCGTGCCGAGCCAGACGTTCTCGGCCACGGTGAGCGAGTCGAAGAGCGAGAAGTGCTGGAACACCATGGCGACGCCCAGCGCCCGGGCCTCGTGCGGGTTCCGGACCTGGACCGCGCGGCCATCCCAGCGGATCTCGCCCGAGTCGGGGCGGAGCGCCCCGTAGACGATCTTCATGAGCGTGGACTTGCCGGCGCCGTTCTCGCCGAGCACGGCGTGGATCTCGCCCGGCTGCACGGTGAGCGCCAGGTCCTCGTTGGCGACCACCGCGCCGAAGCGCTTCGTCACGTGCGAAAGCTGAAGCCGGGGCGCGGTCAACGGGGATTCCGACCGGGCATCACGGGGCGCGCCGCTGGGTCTTGATGGGGGACACGAAGTGGTAGTCGATGTCCCAGGGGAAGTAGATCCACTTCTCCTGCTTGAACTCCTTCACGAAGGTGTCGACCACCGGGCGTCCCAGCGGCTTCGCGTACAGGGTCGCGAAGTGGGCCTTGGGCAGCCGCTCCCGCACCGCGCGGGCGGTCCCGCCGGTGTCCACCAGGTCGTCGATGAGAAGCCAGCCGTCGCCGTTCCCCTCGACGGTCTTCAGCCACTTCAGCTGCCCCTGGGCCTTGGCCTCGGCACCCTCCTCCGTGGCCTCGTAGCTGACCAGGCAGACGGTGTCGATGACCCGGATGTCGAGCTCTCGCGCCACCAGCGCGGCCGGGACCAGCCCGCCGCGGGTGATGGCGATGATCCCCTTCCAGTCCCCCAGGTCGTGCAGGACCGTGGAGAGGTACCGGGCGTCGCGGTGCAGCTCGACCCACGAGATGATGATCTCGTCCTTGTACGGATTCGGCTCGACCATCCCGCCTTGTAGATCGAGGGGCTGACGCTCGTCGAACCCTTTCGCCCTCCCCCGGCTCACAAGGGGGAAGGCGTCGTTGGTCAAGGAGGAAGCATGAAATTGCTGACGAAGGTCAAGAAGTCCTGCTGCTCGACCGAGAAGGCCGCGCAGTGCTGCGCCAAGGCGTCCCGGCTGGTGTCGGGTTGCCACGACTGAGGGAGAAAATCATGAGCGAGTTCGTGAAGGAGATCACCCAGGCCGACTTCGAGGCCGAGGTCGCGAAGTCGACCCTCCCGGTGGTCCTCGATTTCTTCTCCACCGAGTGCCCGCCCTGCGAGGCGCTGGCCCCCAAGTTCGACGCGGTCGCCGAGCAGTTTGCCGGCAAGGCCCGCTTCCTGAAGATCTTCCGCCAGGGCAACAAGGACCTCGCCTCTCGCCTGGGCGTCACGGGCAGCCCGACACTGGTCTTCTTCCGGGACGGCGCCGAGATCGGCGAGCGCATGAGCGGCGACGAGATCAAGCGGACCGCGATCAAGGCCCAGGTCGAATCGCTGCTCGCGGTCCAGTGAGAACCATGGCCGAGAAGTACGACGTGATCATCGTGGGAGCGGGGCCGGCGGGGCTGTCGGCCGCCATCTACGCGTCCCGCGCCCGCCTGAGGACGCTGGTGCTCGACGAGAGCGTTCCCGGCGGCCAGATGAAGACCACCCACAAGGTGTCCAACTACCCGGGCTTCCCCGAGGACGTGAAGGGCACCGACCTCGCCAAGGCCTTCTCCGCCCAGGCCGAGCGCTTCGGCGCGAAGATCCGGCGCGCCATCGAGATCACCGCCCACGACCTCACCGGTCCATCGAAGAAGTTCCAGCTCGACGAGGAGGAGGAGGTCGAGGCCCCGGCGGTCATCATCGCCACCGGCGCGAAGCCGCGCGAGCTGGGAGTGGCCGGCGAGTCGAAGTTCCGCGGCCGAGGCATCTCCTACTGCGCCACCTGCGACGGGGCCTACTTCGACGGCAAGGAGATCCACGTCATCGGCGGGGGCAACTCGGCCGTCGAGGAGTCGCTCTTCCTCACCCAGTTCGCGAAGAAGGTCACCATCGTCCACCAGTTCGACCACTTCCAGGCCGAGCCGGTCAGCGCGGCCGAGGCGCTCGAGAGCCCCAAGATCGAGGTGATCTGGGACTCGGAGCCGCGCGCCTTCGTGGGCGAGAACCAGCTCGAGAAGCTCCGCATCGAGAACGTGAAGACGAAGGAGGTGCGCGAGCTCGCCACCGACGGCGTCTTCATCTTCGTGGGGTACACTCCACGGACCGACCTCGTGAAGGGGCTGGTTCGGATGAACGAGTGGGGATACGTGGAGACGCAGGAGGACATGTCCACCGAGGTACCGGGCGTCTACGTGGCCGGCGACATCCGCTCGAAGCGCTTCCGGCAGATCACCACCGCGGTCGCCGACGGCACCATCGCGGCGCTGGCGGTCCAGAAGTTCGTGAAGGACCACCGGTGACGGGAAAGCCGCCCGACGCGACGGCTGATCTCGAGTCGCTGCCACGCGAGGCGCTGATCCGCATCATCCTGGACGACGCCAAGAACTGGCTGGCCCACGACGGGCTCTGGTTCCAGGCCGTCGAGCGGGTCCACGGCATGGAGGCGGCCATCGAGGCCGACCGGGCGGCCTGGGAGAAGTTCACCGTCGTCGAGGCCGGCCGGATCATGGATCGGCTGGGCATGGCGCCCGGTGGCGGCATCCCTGCGCTCCTCGAGGCCCTGAAGCACCGGCTCTACGCCCGGCTCAACGTGCAGGAGGTCACCGAGGTCTCCGACACCCGGGCCGTCTTCGTGATGCGCGACTGCCGCGTGCAATCGGCCCGGAAGCGAAAGGGGTTGCCCGACTTCCCTTGCAAGTCGGTGGGCATCGTGGAGTACTCGGAGTTCGCCCGGACCGTGGATCCACGCATCCAGACCCGCTGCATCGCCTGCCCTCCGGATCCCCATGGCAGCGACCTCTGGTGCGCCTGGGAGTTCACCCTTGTCGATCCCCGACCCGAAGCTCGCTGACGGAATCGCCCGCGCCTCGGCGCTGCGGTACGGGGCGCTTGCCACCTCGGGCGCCTCCCTCTCCTGCGGCCGCGCGCTCGACGTGGCCGCGCCGCGGGAGGGCGAGGACCTGGTGGACCTGGGGTGCGGACGGGGTGGCGACCTGGTCCGAGCGGCGACCTGGGTCGGGCCGCGGGGTTCGGCAACGGGCGTGGACGCGAGCGAGCGCATGCTCGCCGCCGCGGCGGACGCCCTGGCCGGCTCGCCGAACGCACGAGTGGTGAAGAGCGATCTGTCGGCGATCCCGCTCCCGGACCGGTCGGCCGACGTGGTGGTGTCCAACTGCGCCATCAATCACGCGCCCGACAAGGGCGCCGTGTACCGCGAGGTGTTCCGGCTGCTTCGCCCCGGCGGGCGCTTCGCCGTCTCCGACGTGGTGTCGGAGGAGGAACTCCCGGAGTCGGTCCGGAACGACCCGGCCGCATGGGCCGCCTGCTACGGCGGCTCCGTGCCCGAGGCCGACTACCTGGCCGCCATCGCGGGGGCGGGCCTGCGCGACGTGAAGGTGGTTCGTCGGACCGACCCCTACGAGAAGGGCGGCGTTCGCGTGCTCAGCATCACCGTCACCGGGCGCCGGCCGGATCGGGAGACGCCATGAGAATGTCCCGCCACGCCATCCTCGCTCCGGTCCCCGGGCGCGACCAGGTCCTGCTCGTCCAGCCGCTCACCGGGCAGGCCGCGCTGCTGGAGCCGGCCAACGCCCAGGCGCTGGAGGGACTCGTCGCCGGGGCGCCCCTCCCGGCCGAGCTCTCCGAGAACATGCTCCGCGACGCTGGCTTCGTGGTCGACTCCGACGACGAGGACCGCGCCTTCACCGACGCCGCGCGGGCCGAGTGGCGGACCGAGGCCGCCAAGACCCCCACCCAGCTCGTGGTCGTCCCCAGCTTCGGCTGCAACCTCGCCTGCACCTACTGCTACCAGGAGCTCTTCGACCCGGCCGCGGCGGGGCTCATCTCGCCCGAGGCCGTCGACGCCTTCTTCGCGTACGTCGACCGGCACCACGCCGGCGAGTCACCCCGCCCGTACATCACCCTCTTCGGCGGCGAGCCGCTGCGCGACACGCCGGCGCACCACGACCGGATCGGGCGATTCCTCGAGGGCGCCCGGGCCCGCCACATGGAAGTGGCGGTGGTGACCAATGGCCACGACCTTCCTTCCTTCCTGCCGCTTCTCTCCTCCGGGCCGGTGAAGGAGGTGCAGGTCACGCTCGACGGGCCGGCCGCGCTCCACGACCGCCGCCGCCCACACGCCGGGGGCGCCGGCACCTTCGATCGCATCGTGGCCGGGATCGACGGGCTCGTGGCCGCCGGCATCCCGGTGAACCTCCGGGTGGTGGCCGACAGGGAGAACCTCCCCGCGCTGCCGGAACTGGCCGCCTTTGCGGCCGAGCGGGGCTGGCTCGACCTGCCGCAGTCGAGGTTCAAGACCCAGATAGGGCGAAACTACGAACTCTTCGGCTGCGCCAGCCGGCAGGAGAAGGGGGCGCTCTTCGACCGGGTGGAGCTGTGGGCGAAGTACGTCGAGATGTCGGAGGCCCATCCCGTCCTGCGACGGTTCCACCAGCCACGCTTCCACGGAATCGGACACCTGGCCGACGCCGGCGAGCTTCCTTCGCCCAACTTCGACGCCTGCCCGGCCGCCAAGAAGGAATGGGCCTTCGGCCCGGACGGCGGGATCTTCGGCTGCACCGCCACCGTGGGACATCCGGAGCACCGGCTGGGCCGCTTCTTCCCCGAGGTCGTCCGGGACGAGGTCGCCATTGCCCGCTGGCAGGGGCGGAGCACGCTCTCCATCCCGGCCTGCGACGGGTGCGCGCTCGCCCCGGTGTGCGGAGGGGGTTGCGGCGCCATCGCCTGGCGGGAGCACGGGACGCCAGTCGCTCCCGATTGCCGCCCGGTACCGGCTCTCTACGGGCTCGGCGCGCGCTTCTACGAGCTCGGGGCGTGACCGTCTACCCGGAAACGCGCGGCGCAATCTGATCCCGCATCGCCGGGCGGGACATCACCGTCCGCTCCCAGCGTGCCAGCCGCTCGAAGCCCAGCGGGGCAGGTCGCCAGTCCGGGGGCAGCTTGACCATGAAGGAGGCCAGCGCCAGGTCGGCGGCCGAGTACTCACCGAGGAGAAAGCCGCTCTCGGCCACCTCCCCGTCCAGCTCCTCCATGGCCCGCCTGGTGGCGCCGAGCGCCAGGACCCGCTCCTCGGGAGTGCCGCGCGCGATCTTCGGCAGGTGCGGCGCGAACCTCGCGTTCACGCGCTCGGACGCGCCCTTGACCACCTCGCGGCCGACGCCGGCAGGAAAGAGCGGCGGCTCCGGCCATCGCTCGTCCAGGTACTCGAGGATGGCGAGGGACTCGACCACCTTCTCGTGACCGTGGACCAGGACCGGCACGCCGCCCTTGGGGTTCACGAGAAGGAGCGCATCCGGCTTGTGTGCCAGATCCACCTCGCGCCCGCGGTAGGGCACTCCTTTCTCCGCGAGTGCCACGCGCACCCGCATGCAGTACGGGCAGGCCCAGGCGTGCCAGAGCTCGACGGTGTTCGTGGCCCAGATCATCTGTTCACATCCC
Organism: uncultured delta proteobacterium; assembly: GCA_963700085.1. GTDB lineage: Bacteria > Myxococcota > Myxococcia > Myxococcales > Anaeromyxobacteraceae > CAIOAK01. The sequence continues at coordinate 427,256 of CAVOWI010000021.1, read as the reverse complement.
GGGCAGCCGCGGGAACTGCTTGCGCTTCGAGGCCTTGAAGTAGGCGCCCCAGCCCTTCTTCATCCAGTGCCCCACGACCGGGAGCGGCACCATCTGCTCCTTGGTCGCGTCCCTGTGAACGTAGGCGGCGCCGTCCCCCGTGTCCATGAGACAGGTGATCGAGACATGGGGCAGGTAGCTCTCGCGCTCCGTCCGGCCGGCCACCTCGGCGGCCACGTTGCTGGCTGCGACGCGTGCCATGACCTCAGCGAGGTGCCCCTGCTTGGCTCGCCACGGGGGCCCGTCGAGGGCCGCCGAATCGCCCACGGCCCACACCCCTGGAAGTCCGGGGACCGCACATCCGGCGTCGATCTGGACGAAGCCGGCCTCGTTTCGCGGCAGGTCGGTTGCAGCGAAGACCGGGTGCCCCCCCTGCGCCGGGACGAAGACGGTCAGGTCGCTCTGGAGTCGCGTGTCGTCCTCGAAGACCACCGTGCCTCCCGTCTCGAAGGCGGTGATCTTCTTTCCGAAGCGCATCTCCACGCCCAGGTCGCCGAGCATCTTCTGGATGGCGGCGACGGCCTTCTTGCCCATGCGCTCGCCGGGGCTCGGCATCGGCGCGAAGAAGGCCAGGCGGAAGTGATCGCGGATCCCGCGCTTCTTCAGCATGTGGGCCACGTTGAACATCACCTCGAAGACGGGGCCGCCGCGCACCGCGGATGGGTCCTTGGGGTTTCCGCCGAAGCCCATGGCGATGTGGCCGCCCCCGCGCGCGATGAGCTTCTCGAGCGCGTCGTGCAGCCGCACGGCGTTCTCGGGGCCTCCCGACAGGCCGAAGGTGTGCTCCACCCCCTTCGGTCGCATCGGCTGGCCGCCGATGGCGAGGAGCAGGTGGTCGGCGGTCATCTCCTGGCCGTCCACCACCACGGTCCGGCGCGCAGCGGAGATGGACTCGACCTTGCCCTGGCGGAACGTGAACCCGTGACGGCTTGCCACGTCGCCGAGGTCGAGGCAGACGTCCTCGAAGGCTTGCTCCCCGGTCACCACCCAGATCGAGGTCGGGTAGATCCAGAGGTACGGGCGGTCGGAGACGAGGGTGACGTCGAGGCCGGCCTTGCGGAGCTGGATGGCGGCCTCCAGCCCGGCGAAGCCGCCCCCGAGGACGATTGCGTTCTTGGCAGTCACTTCGCCTTCGCGACGCCGCAGGTGTTCATGCCGACCAGACGGTAGAGCGGGCAGAATCCGAATACCCCGGTGGCCAGCGGAACGATGCCGACATAGCCCCAGGGCGTGTGGGGACCGACGACGGTGAGGGACAGGAGCGCCAAGCCAATGACGACCCGGATGACGCGGTCTGCGGTGCCTTCGTTCTTCATGGATGATCCTCCTTGCTGCGTTCGAGCCCGGTCCGGGCGATCGGGTTCGGCGGTCGGAGCCCCATCTGGCGCTCCATCTGGGGCGCACGGGGTCCAGGGCTCCGGATTCCCTGGACTCGCGCCCCGCCTGCTCCGATCATGACGCTCGAACCAGGGCACGGAGGCCACGCATGACGGTCGATCTATCCCGCGACGAGGTGAAGATCCTGCTTCAGTCGCTCGCCAATTGCCTCGCCACCTGCAAGACCCACGCGGCGAAGCCGTCCGCGAAGTGCCCGGACTGCGACGCCGCGAAGGCCGTGAAGGCGAAGCTCCAGAAGCAGGTCAAGGCCTAGGCCAGGGGAACGCCATGAAGATGCTCACGAAGAAGAAGGCCTGCTGCGCCCCGGAGAAGGCGGCGCAGTGCTGTGCCAAGTCGTCGCGGCTCGTGTCCGGCTGCCACGACTGATCGCGGCGCCCTACGGCAGGATGGCCTTGAGGTACTCGGCGGTGCGGCTGCGCCGCTCCCGCTCGACCTCCTTCGGGTCCACGGCGACGAACTTCTCGTCGGGCGTGATCTTGAAGAGCGGTTGCCCCTTCTGGACGATGGTGCCGTCGGGTCCGGTCAGGATGATCTTGTCCACCGTGCCGGAGAACGGCGCCCGGACGGTGTTGAACATCTTCATGACCTCGATGATGTAGAGCGGCTGCCCCTTGTCGAAGTGCATGCCCTCGTGCACGAAGGTCGGCTTCCCCGGACCCTCCTGGCCGTAGTACATGCCGCCGCACATGGCGACGATCTCGTCGGCCTTGGTGGACGGCGGCGGCACCAGCACCTTCTTCATCTTCGCCTGGAGGTCCGGATCGGAGAGGTAGACGGGAATGGTGACGTCGAGGTCGTCCTCGACCTTGAAGTCGAAGAACTTCACCTTCTCGGCGAGCATGAAGAGGAGGCCGAGCAGCTCGTTGCCGGCCTCGTATCCCAGGTGTGCGGAGCGAATGCGCGTCCAGGTCTCGGCGTCGTAGCCCCCCTGCGGCGCCTCGTTCTGCAGGATCTCGTCGAGCTTCCAGAACTCCTTCTTCTCCAGGCCGAAGGTCTTGCGAAGCTCCTGGTAGAAGCGGATCGACTTCTGGAGCAGCTCGTGGTCGTGCTGCCAGATCACCTCGGCCGCGGGCGCCTTCGGGTCGAAGGACATGTTGAGGTAGTCGTAGGTGTCCTTCAGGACGCCCAGCGGGTTGCGTATCCAGGCCAGCTTGCCGCCGCGGATCTCGTAGTTCTTGCGGTTCAGGGACAGCCAGCCCGAGAAGAGGTGCGGATCCTCGAGGAGCCGCTCCATGGGGCGGGTCAGGAGCGTGCCCTTGCGGTCGAGCACCTCGCCCGTGGCCTTCACCGCCGAGGGGTCGTCGGGGAAGTCGGCGGCGGCCTTCTTGGCGTAGCTCTTCTTCATCTCGGCGAACGCGAAGGCGACGTCGAGCTTGTTCGACTCGTCCTTCAGCTGCCCGGCCAGGGTCAGGTAAGGCACCACGAATCGGGTGGTGGGCTTGGCCATCACGTTCTGGCCGATGAACCAGTTGACGAGCCCGTAGTGGAACTCGAGGTTGGTGGCGATCCCCACGCCGCGCAGGCTGGTGCGGGAGAGCACCCTGGAGAGACGCTCGTAGCTCTCCTGCCGGTCCTTTCCCTCGGTGAGGAGCAGCGCGATGTTCGAGTCGTAGGCGCCGGCCACCGAGTAGCGCATGAACATGCCGGTGTCTGGGTTGACCAGGCTGATGCCCTGGTCGTCGCGGATCTCCCCCTCGATGGGCTTCGACCAGAAGCGGATCACGCCGCCGGCGTGGGGCGAGAGCGAGGCGTCGGTGGCGTTCAGGCGTGCCTCGGCGGAGGCGCCGAATCGGGCGACGCGGGTGGGCCTGGGGAGCCGCTGCTTGTGGCGGGCCAGCAGCGCCATGGCCTCCACCAGCGACTCGACGACGAAGAAGTCCTTGGGATCGTCGGGGTTCTCGAACCGGAGGCTGTAGCAGAGCTCGGTGACCCTGTGCTCCACCTGGATGCGGGTGTTGACCTCCATGAAGTAGTAGCGGTCGCGGTCGACGATGCACTCGAAGGTCGAGGCCGAATCGAGCCCGACCGCGGCGCCGAACCGGGCCGCGTCGTCCTCCATGCGCTTCAGGATCTCGAGGTCGGTGACGAGCGACCTGGCCTCGGCATCCCGGCCCGCCTTCCGGGCGGCCTCGATGGCGGCGGCCAGCCCCTCCTGGGTCACCGAGATCTCGAGCAGCTTCTGCTCGTGCATCTGCAGCGAGCAATCGCGTCCGCCCAGCGACACGCACCACTTGCCGTTGCCGATGAGCTGGATCTCGTTGTGGCGGGTCTGCTCGATGTTGAGCTCGATGAGCACGTTCTTGTTGTCGCCGACGCCGTTCGCCTTGACCTCGTTGAGGACCTCGCGCGTGAGCGCCGGCGCGTCCGCGGCTGCATCGGTGATGGCCTTCCGGTCGGGGTTCTTCATGGTGAGCAGCGTGCCGCCCAGGATGCGCTGCCCCTTCCCCCCGCCGCCGCCGATGGCCTTGAGTCGCACCCGGCTCTGCGGGTACTTCGTGAACATCTCCTCGACCTCGAAGCGCACCTGCTCGCCCAGCTCGTCGATGGTGTAGAGGTCCTTGCCCCTGGCGTAGGAGGCCATGAGGATGGCGTCGGCCAGCTCGACGAGCGGCTTCTTCGCGTCGCCGAGCACCTTGGGGTCGACGGAAAGCTGCTCCGCCTTGGCCAGCGCGAGCAGCTGCTCCCGGGTCGGGTGCTTGGCCAGCAGCGTGCGGGCGGCGACGTCGTTCACGCCCGGGGTCACCGAGACCTTCACCTCCAGCGCGGTACGCTTGGCCTCGTCCTTCTTGCCGGCCCGGGCCTGCGTCACCGAGTTCGGGCCGATGAACTTCAGGCCGGCCTTCTCGACGGTGGCCACGAACTCCTCGTCCTCGGCCATGAAGCCGTAGCCGGCGAAGACCGAGTCGTAGCCGTTGTCTCGCGCGATCTGGACGATCTGCTGCATGCGCTCGACGCGCTCCTCCTTGGTGGCGCCGGTGTAGTCGGGCACCCGGTGGACGCGGCGGTTGTCGCTGAGCTGCCGCAGCTCGGGCGCCAGCGCGTTGGGGTAGACGATGGAGTCCTTCTCGGAGAGCAGGATGCCGTAGTGGCCGATCCCCATCTCCTCGAAGACGTCCATGGCCTCCTTGCGGATGGGGCCCCGGCAGACGATGAGCGGCTTCAGGTCCTCGGCGGCAAAGGAACGCACCCAGGCCGAGGGCGACTGGCCCAGGCGGCGGTCCCGGTGCACGAGGGGGTTGTTCCGGTACAGGTCGGCGGTCGCGGCCATCGTGGGGATCTCCGGTCTCGAACTAATGGAACTCGCGCTGCGGGCCCGCCATCGCCGACGGCTTGTAGTGGCGGAGCATGAAGTTGAGGTTCGTGGCGAGCGCCTCGCGCAGGTCGGTGGGCATGACCAGCGAGGAGATGGAGCCGAGCGCGAGCCCTTCCTTCGGGTTCATGAGCTCCTTCTCGTAACGCTTGTTGAGCGCCGCCTCCTGCTGCTTCAGCCAGTCGGCGGCCTCCTTCTCGGCGTCCTTCTTGGCCTGCGGTCCGTCCATGCCCGCGGCGGTCCGGGCGGCCACGCCCTTCTTGGCCATGTCGGCGGCCGAGGAGCGGATCTTCCGCATCTCGTCCTTGTAGACGAACTCCTTGCCGGCGGGCCCCATCACGGCGAGACGCGTGGTGGGGAGCGCCAGCACCAGGTCGGCGCCGGTCGGGTAGTTGTTGTAGGACGCGTAGGCGCCGCCGAAGGCGTTGCGCAGGATGAGGAGGATGCGCGGGGTGCGCACGTCGACGATGGCGTCGAGCATGGAGCGCCCGGCCCCCACGATGCCCCTGGCCTCCTGCTCCCGGCCGGGAAGGAAGCCGGTGGTGTCTTCCATGAAGATGATGGGGATGTTGTAGATGTTGCAGAAGCGCACGAATCGAGCAATTTTCACCGCGGAGTCGCAGTCGATCTGGCCGGAGGAGACGGCGCTGTTGTTGGCCACGAAGCCCACCACGTGGCCACCCAGGCGGCCGAAGGCGGTGACCGCCTCCTTGGCCCGCTCGGGCTGAAGCTCGTAGTAGTCGCCGTAGTCGCAGATCTGCTGGATGATGATCGACACGTCGAAGGGCGTGTTGAACCCGGCCGGCGAGTTGAAGGCCTTCTTGAGGAGCGTGTTGATCTCCCAGGTCTTGCGGTCGAGCGGGTCGCTCGTCTCCTGGTAGGGCGCCATGCTCGAGTTGTTGTCGGGGATGTAGCCGAGCAGCCGCACCGCCTGGCGCAGCGCGGCCAGCTCGTCGGAGACGGTGAGATCGGCGACACCGCTGTTGCCGTGCACCTTGGGACCGCCCAGATCCTCGGCGGTGATGTCCTCGCCCAGCACCGACTTCACCACGCCCGGTCCGGTCAGCCCGAAGAAGGTGTCGTTGGGCTGGATGACGAAGCTGCCCTGGCGCGGCAGGTAGGAGCCGCCGCCGGCGTTGAATCCGAACATGCACATGATCGAGGGCACCACGCCGCTGATCTTGCGCAGGGCCGTGAAGGCCTCGGCGTAGCCGTCCAGGCCACCCACGCCGGCCGGCACGAAGGCGCCAGCCGAGTCGTTCATTCCGATGAGGGGGATCCCTCGCTCACCGGCCAGGCGGAAGAGCTTGGCCAGCTTGGTGCCGTTGGTGGCATCCATCGACCCGGCACGAACCGTGAAGTCGTGGCCGTAGACCGCCACGTCGCGTCCGTTGATGTTCAGCACCGCCGTGACCAGCGAGGCGCCGTCGAGGTTCTTGCCCCAGTTCTGGAAGAGGACGATGGGGTCCTTGTCGGAGAGCACCCGGATGCGCTCCCACACGGTCATGCGCTTCTTGGCGTGCTGCTTCTCGACCTGGTCGATGGCGACCGAGCGGATGGGGCGCTGGATGAGGTCCCAGCCCTCCTTCATCGCCTCCTCGTACGGACCGGTGGCGCGGGCGATCTCGCCGGGGATGTTGAACTCGACCTTCTCGGGCGGGTCGAGGGGATTGGTCAGGGTCGGCTTGATGGGTCGCTTGGACATGGGGCCTCGAAACCTCCGACCGCGGGAATGGCTGGGGGCTGCGAAAAAGGAAGCGGATTGTGGCAAGCCCGGAGGCACGCGGCAAGGACTTCCCTGCTCCGGCCGCAATACGGCATGACGCATCGAGTCGTGATCGGCGTGCGCCGGGTCACTAGGATTCCCGATCTTCTGGTTCCTCGTGGAAGGAGCGCATGACGGGATCACCGGTCGTCGAGAGCGAAAGCCGGGACATCCTGTCGGTCGAGGGCCTGTCACTTTCATTCGGAGGGCTGGCCGCCCTCTCCGTCGTCGACCTGTCGGTGCGCGAGGGCTCGATCACCGGGATCATCGGCCCGAACGGCGCCGGGAAGACGAGCTTGCTGAACTGCATCTCCGGCTTCTACCGGCCCCAGGCCGGCCGGGTGACCTTCGACGGCGCCGACGTGACCCGGGTGGCGCCCGACCGGCGAGCCGCGCTGGGCATCGGGCGCACCTTCCAGAACGTGGCGCTCTTCGAGGGCATGACCGTCCTCGACAACGTGAAGCTCGGGGCCCATGCCCGGCTGGGCTCCGGGATCCTCTCCACCATGCTTTTCACTCCAGGTGCACGACGCGAGGAGCTGGCGCTGCGGGAACAGGTGGAGCGCGAGGTCTTCGAGTTCCTGGAGATCGAGCACCTGCGCCACCGCACGGTGGGAAGCCTCTCCTACGGGCTCCAGAAGCGGGTGGACCTGGCCCGGGCGCTGGCCATGCGCCCGCGCGTCCTGCTCCTCGACGAGCCGGTGGCCGGCATGAACGAGGAGGAGACCGAGGACATGGCTCGCTTCATCCTCGACGTTCAGGAGGAGCGGAGCGTCACCGTGGTGCTCATCGAGCACGACATGGGCGTGGTGATGGACCTGTGCGAGCGCATCGCCGTGCTCTCCTTCGGCGAGCGGATCGCCCTGGGCACGCCGGCGGAGATCCAGCGCGACCCCGAGGTGATCCGCGCCTACCTCGGCGAGGAGGCGGCTTGAGCGAGGGGCTCGTCCACCTGCTCCAGTTGCTGGTCTCCGGCGTCGTCACCGGCGGCATCTACGCGCTCGTGGCCATGGGCTTCGTGGTCGTCTACAAGGCCACCCGGGTCATCAACTTCGCCACCGGCGAGTTCATGATGCTGGGCGCCTTCTTCGCCTGGACGGCGATGAGCGCGGTGCAGGCGCCCTTCCTGGTCGCGCTCCTGGCCGCGGTGGCGGCCTCGGCGCTCCTCGGAATGGCCACCGAGCGGCTGGTGCTGAGGCCGTTGCTCGGCCAGCGCACCATCTCGATCATCATGGTGACCATCGGTCTGGCCGCCATCTTCAAGGGGCTGGCCCAGATCGCCTGGTCGGGCGACTACCGCTCCTTCCCGGCCATCTTTCCGCGGGCCCCCATCGAGCTCGGCCCGATCCTGATCCCCTCGCGCCAGTTCTACCCCTTCCTCATCGCCCTGCTCGCCATCGTGATCGTCGGGCTGGGCTTCCGCTTCACGCGGACCGGCGTGGCCATGCGGGCCACCGCCGACGACCAGATGGCCGCCTTCGGGATGGGCATCGACATCCGGCGCATCTTCTCGCTCTCGTGGAGCCTGGCCGCGATGACCGCGGCGGTGGCCGGCATCGTGGTCGGGATCATCGGCGGCATCAGCCCGCAGCTCGGCGCCATCGGGCTGCGCACCTTCCCGGTGGTGATCCTGGGCGGGCTCGACAGCATCGGCGGCGCGCTGCTGGGCGGCGTGATCATCGGCGTGCTCGAGAACCTGGCGGGCGGCTACATCGACCCGATGCTCGAAGGCACCAGCGTGAAGGAGGTCGTGCCCTTCGTGGTGCTCGTCCTCACGCTCATGGTGCGACCCTACGGCCTCTTCGGAACCCGGGAGGTGGAGCGGCTCTGACCGCCCAGGACCCCCGTGCTGATCGGCAACTACAAGGAGACCTACGCCTCGGACGAGGCCCTCTTCCGGACCCCGGCCACCCGCGCATGGATGGGGGTGGCGGCGGTCGCGGCGGTCCTCTTCCCCTTCGTCGCCGGCGACTACCTGCTCTACCTGGCGAATCTGGTGGCGGTGCTGGCGCTGGGCGCGCTGGGGCTCAACATCCTCATCGGCTTCACCGGGCAGATCTCGCTCGGCCACGCCGCCTTCATGGGGGTGGGCGCCTATGGAACCGCCGTCCTGGCCTCCCGCTTCGGCCTCCCCTTCTGGATCTCCATCCCGGCCGGCGGCGCGCTGGCCACCGGCGCCGGCATGGTGGTGGGGGCGCCGTCGCTTCGAATCAAGGGTCTCTACCTGGCCATCGCCACCCTGTCCGCCCAGGTGATCTTCGAGTGGGTCTTCACCAACTGGACGTCGGTGACGGGCGGCATCCGGGGACTGAACGTGGCGCCGGCGTCGATCGCCGGATTCCGGCTCGACACCGACGAGCGGATGTACTTCCTCATCCTGTCGGTGACGGTGGTCCACTTCCTGCTCGCCAGCAACCTGCGCCGCTCCCGCTGGGGGCGGGCCTTCGTGGCGGTGCGGGACCGGGACGTGGCCGCCGAGATCGTGGGCGTGAACCTCTTCCGCACCAAGATCCTGGCCTTCATGGTGTCGTCCTACTACGCCGGGATCGCCGGCGGCCTTTGGGTCTACTTCACCAAGGTGGTGACGCCGGAGAACTTCCAGCTCTCCCTCTCCATCCAGTTCCTGGCCATCGTCATCGTGGGCGGCCTGGGATCGATCAAGGGCACCGTCTACGGCACGATCTTCATGACGCTCGTGCCCGAGATGCTCAAGGCCGGCACCGGCGTGGCCCGCGCCTTCTGGCCCGACGCGCAGTCCTACCTCTTCCCGCTGCGCGACGTGGTCTTCGGACTGCTCATCGTCGTCTTCCTGATCTTCGAGCCCCACGGGCTCGCCGAGATCTGGAACCGCATCAAGCGCTTCTTCTCGCTGTGGCCGTTCAAGAAGTGACACGAAGGAGGAAACCCGCATGAAGCACTCGATCCGCCGCCTCGCCCTGGTCCTCGCCGTCTCCCTGGGGCTCTCCCCCGCCGCCCGTGCCGCCGACGACGTGGTCACCGTCGGCGCCTGCCAGCCCATCACCGGCCGCTTCGCCTTCGCCGGCGTGGCCATCAACGCCGGGCTCCAGGACTACCTGAACTACGCCAACGAGAAGGGGCTGGTTCCGGGCAAGAAGTTCAACTACGTCTACGAGGACTCCGGGTACGACACCGACCGCGCCGTGGCCTGCTTCAAGCAGATCATGGCCAAGCACTCCCCGGTCATCATGTACGGCGAGTCCACCGGGCTCGGGAAGGCCATCGCCCCCGAGCTGAACTCCCGCTACAAGGTGCTCTACGCCTCGGCCTCGTTCTCCAGCGAGCTCGCCGATCCCAAGAGCCACCCCTTCTCCTTCATCTCCGGGCCCACCTACTCGGACATGTTCAGCGTGCTGCTCGAGTACATCGCCCGCAACAAGGGCGCGACGAGGCCCAAGGTGGCCTTCTTCTACAGCGACACCGAGTTCGGCAAGGACCCCATCCCCTACGCGAGGAAGCGGGCCGCCGAGCTGGGCATCGACGTGGTCGCCGAGATCGTCACCAAGGCCGGCGCCGTCGACGTGACCAGCGAGGTCCTGCAGCTCAAGAAGACCAACCCCGACTACGTCATCTTCCAGGGCTACATCTTCTCCCCCATCATCGAGGTCATCCGGGCCACCAAGGACTTCGGCCTCAAGACCAGGTTCATGGGCACGTTCTGGTCGATGGACAAGGGCATCATCGACAAGCTCGGCCAGGACGCCGACGGCTACATGGGCGTCATGCCCTACGCCTACTACTACGAGGACGGCGCGCCGGGCATCGCGGCCATGCAGGCCTACAACAAGAAAGCCCACCCGGACGTGAAGTACCAGCCCAACTCCTACGTCCAGGGCTGGTTCACCGGCATGGTCTACGTGGAGGCGGTGAAGCGCGTGGTGGCCGCGGGCAAGCCGGTCACCGGCGAGAACCTGGCCGCCGTCCTCGACACCATCAAGGACTGGGACACCGGCGGGGTCACCGGCAAGGTCACCTTCGTGAACCACAAGGCCGGGGTGGGGCGCGTCTACAAGGCCAACGCCGCGAAGGGGGTCTTCGAGCCCGCCTCCGACTGGATCTACGCGAAGTGAACCCGCCTCTCCTCCGCGTGAACAACCTGGAGGTGGTCTACCACCACACCATCCAGGTCCTGAAGGGGCTCTCCCTCTCCGTTCCCGAGGGCGCCATCGTGGCGTTGCTCGGGTCCAACGGGGCCGGGAAGACCACCACCCTGAAGGCGATCTCCGGCCTCCTGCCGCTCGAGTACGGGGAGATCGTGGACGGGCAGATCACGTTCCGCGGAGGCTCCATCGCCGGGAAGCTGCCCCACCGCATCGTGCGGGACGGGCTCTTCCAGGTGATGGAGGGGCGGCGCATCTTCGAGCACCTCACCGTCGAGGAGAACCTCGAGTGCGCCTCGTACGCGCGAACGGGAGCCCTCGACCTGGGAGCGGATCTCCGCAAGGTATTCACCTATTTTCCGCGTCTTCGGGAGCGCCGGAAGCAGCTGGGCGGCTACCTGTCGGGTGGGGAGCAGCAGATGCTCGCCATCGGGCGGGCGCTGGTGGCCCGTCCGTCGCTCCTCCTGCTCGACGAGCCGTCGCTCGGCCTCTCGCCGCTCCTGGTGCTGGAGATCTTCCGCATCATCGAGGCCATCAACCGGGACGAGAAGGTCTCCATCCTCCTCGTGGAGCAGAACGCCCGCATGGCGCTGCAGATCGCGCGCCACGCCTACATCATGGAGAACGGCAAGGTGGTCCTGGACGGTCCGGCCGAGAAGCTGCGCGAGGACCGCGACGTCCAGGAGTTCTACCTGGGCAGCCGCGGCGGGGGCCGGTCGAGCTACCGGGAAGTGAAGCACTACAGGCGGAGGAAGCGTTGGCTCTCCTGAGCGCGCCACCCGGTTCGCCGGACACCCTTCCCAAGCTGCTCGCCGAACGAGCCAGGCTCCACCCGCGATCGGTGGCGCTCCGGGAGAAGCAGTTCGGGATCTGGCAGCGGGTCACGTGGAAGGGCTACCTGGACCACGTGCGGCGGGCCTGCATGGGCTTCGCGGCGCTGGGGGTCTCGCGCGGCGACAAGGTGGCCATCCTCTCCGAGAACCGCCGGGAGTGGCTCTACGCCGAGCTCGCGGCCATGTCGGCGGGCGCCGTGGGCGTGGGGGTCTACCCCACCAGCCCGTCGAACGAGGTGCAGTACGTCATCGATCACTCCGGCGCCACCATCGTGGTCGCCGAGGACCAGGAGCAGGTGGACAAGATCCTGGAGGTCGGCGATTGGCTGCCCCTGGTCCGCCACATCGTGGTTCCGGAGACGAAGGGGCTGCGCAGCTACGAGGATCCGCGCCTGGTCTCCTGGGAGGAGCTGGAGACGCGCGGCGAGAAGCACGGGGCCACGCACCCCGGCCTCTTCGAGGAGATGGTCGCGTCCACCCGCGAGGACGACCTGGCCTTCCTCATCTACACCTCCGGCACCACCGGCTTTCCCAAGGGCGCCATGATCTCCCACCGGAACGTGCTCGCCCAGGCGCGGGCCGCAGCCGAGGCCACCGCGATCGACGGACGCGACTCGGTGGTGTCCTACCTGCCGCTCTGCCACGTCGCCGAGCAGATCTTCTCGGTCTACCTGCCGCTCCACCTGGGCATGACCGTGAGCTTCGCCGAGAGCGTCCGCACCATCCAGGAGGACCTGCGCGAGATCGCACCCAGCGTGTTTCTCGGCGTCCCGCGCATCTGGGAGAAGCTGCAGGCCACCATCCTGGTGAAGATCCAGGAGACCGGGCCGCTGCGCCGCTGGATCTTCGAAGGATCCATGGCCCGGGGCCGCCGGCTGGCCGCCCGCCGACTGGCCGGGGAGCCGGTGGGGGCGCTCGACAGGCTGGTGGCGGCCTTCGACCACGTGACGGTGCGTCGCTCGCTCCAGAACTTCGTCGGGCTGCGGCGAGCCCGCGCCACCTTCTCGGCCGCCGCCGCCATCTCCCCCGACGTTCTCCTCTTCTTCCACGCCATGGGCGTCCCGGTCCGCGAGGGCTACGGCATGACCGAGTGCACCGGCTTCTCCTTCGTGCAGCGCTCGGACGAGGTCCGGCTGGGAACGGTGGGGCGCGCCATCCCGGGGCTCGAGTTCCGTCTCGACGACGACGGGGAGCTGCTCAAGCGCGGGGAGACCGTCTTCCTCGGCTACTACCGGGACGAGAAGGCCACCGCGGAGGTGCTGGCCGGAGGCTGGCTCCGCAGCGGCGACGTGGCCGCCCTCGACCCCGACGGGCAGGTCCGCATCATCGACCGCAAGAAAGCCATCTTCGTGACCTCGGGCGGAAAGAACGTCTCCCCGTCGCTCATCGAGAACGCGCTCAAGGTCTCCCCGTACATCAAGGAGGCGGTGGTGCTGGGCGAGGGCGAGAAGTTCGTCTCGGCGCTCCTGCAGATCGACTTCGAGAACGTCGGTCAGTGGGCCACCGAGCGAAAGCTCGCCTACACCAACTTCCGCAGCCTGGCCGCGCTCCCGGAGGTAAACGAGCTGGTGACGCGCGAGGTGGAGCGCGCCAACGCCGGGCTCGCCCCGGTGGAGCACGTCCGAAACTTCCGCCTCCTCGAAAAGGAGCTGGACCACGACGACAACGAGGTCACCGCAACCATGAAGGTCCGCCGCAAGACCATCTACGAGAAGTTCGCCCCGCTCATCCGGGAGATCTACCGGTGACCCGGCACGCCGAGGGGCGGGGAACCCACGCGGCCATCGTCGGCTGGGGCAAGTGCCTCCCGCCTGCGGTGCTCTCGAACAACGACCTGGGCACCTTTCTCGAGACCAACGACGAGTGGATCGCCTCGCGCACCGGCATGCGGGAGCGGCGCATCTCGCACGTGCCGCTGGGAGAGCTGATCCACGTGGCCTCGGCCCGCGCGCTGGCGTGTGCCGGGCTCTCCGCCGAGGCGCTCGACCTCATCATCGTGGGCAGCACCCTGGGAGACGAGCTGGCGCCCAACGTGGCCTCCGGCACCCAGAAGCGGCTCGGCGCGAAGAACGCCGCGGCCATGGACGTGAACACCGCCTGCACGAGCTTCCTCTACGGGCTCTCCACGGCCACCGCCCTCATCCGCACCGGCGTGGTGAAGACGGCGCTGGTGGTGGGCGCCGAGGCGCCGACGCCCTTCATGGACTGGGACAACCGCAACGTGGCCGTGCTCTTCGGCGACGGCTGCGGCGCGGCGGTGCTCCAGGCCACCAGCCGGGAGGAGGGGCTGCTCGCCGAGCGACTGGGCTGCTACGGCGAGAGCCGCGACATCCTCGACATCCGCGGCGTGGGCGCCCGCTACGCGAACCAGGGGATCCCCTGCGGCTACACCTCCTGGAACTTCGACGGCCAGGAGATCTTCAAGCGCGCCGTGCTGGGCATGACCAAGGCCAGCCTGGAGGCGCTCGCCAAGCGCGGGCTCGGGATCGGCGACGTGGACCTCATGATCCCTCACCAGGCCAACCAGCGGATCATCGACGCCGTGGGCAAGCGCGTCGGCATCGATCCCTCGAAGGTCTTCGTGAACGTGCAGCGCTACGGGAACATGTCGGCGGCCACCGTTCCGGTGGCACTCGTCGAGGCTCTCGAGGAGGGGCGCGTCCGGCCCGGGGCCACGCTGCTCCTCCCCGCCTTCGGCGCCGGGCTCTCCTGGTGCGCCCACGTGATCCGCTGGGGCGAGCGCACCGCCCCGATCGGGACGAGCGACCTGGAGTTGCCCCCCTGCGACCGCACCGGCCTGGAGCTCGTGAACGACCTGCGGGCGCGCCGGGCCGTCTATCACCAGGCCGCGGCGGCCTTCATCGAGGCGGCTCGACCCTTGCTCGACGAGCCGTCGGCTTAGGAGCAGTGGCCGAGGAGGTCCTGGAGCACGGGGGATGCCCTCCGATTCGCCTCGCCTGACGGCGGGCAGGACGCTACCATGCCTTCCCATGTCCATCCCCGCCCCCACCGTCGGCGAGCTCGACCCCTCGATCCGCCTCCTGCTTGGCCCCGGACCGAGCCCCGTTCATCCGCGCGTCTACCGCGCCATGACGACGCCGCTCCTCGGCCACCTGGACCCCGAGTTCCTGGGAATCATGAACGAGGTGCAGGCCCAGCTCCGCTACGTCTTCCAGACCACGAACCCCTTCACCATCGCCGTCTCCGGAACCGGCTCGGCGGGCATGGAAGCCGCGCTCGTGAACGTCATCGAGCCGGGCGACACCGTGATCATCTGCGCCGCCGGCGTCTTCGGAAACCGCATGGCCGACATCGTCGGACGAGCAGGCGGCAAGCTCGTGAAGCTCGAGGTCCCCTGGGGCCAGGTCTTCCCCCACGCCGCCATCGAGGATGCGCTGAAGAAGCACGCGCCGGTGAAGGCGGTGGGCATCGTCCACGCCGAGACCTCCACCGGCGCCATGCAGCCCATGGACGGGCTCGGCAAGCTCTGCCACGCCCACGGCGCGCTTCTGGTGGTGGACACGGTGACCTCGCTGGGCGGCGTCCCGGTGACCGTGGACGCCTGGGAGGCCGACGCCATCTACTCGGGCACCCAGAAGTGCCTCTCCTGCCCGCCCGGGCTCGCGCCCCTCACGCTGTCGCCCCGGGCGCTCGACTCGGTGCGGGCCCGCAAGACCAAGGTGCAGTCCTGGTACCTCGACGCCGGGATGGTCGCGGACTACTGGGCCGAGGGGAAGCGCGTCTACCACCACACCGCGCCCATCACCATGGTCTACGCGCTGCGCGAGGCGCTGCGCCTGGTCGCCGAGGAGGGACTCGAGGAGCGCTTCGCCCGCCACCGCCGCAACAGCGCCGCCCTGATCGCCGGATTCGCCGCGCTCGGCGCGAAGCCGCTCTCTCCGGACGGCAGCCGCCTTCCGTCGCTCAACGCGGTGACCCCGCCCGAGGGCGTCGACGAGGCAGCCGTGCGCAAGTATCTCCTCACCGAGCACGACATCGAGATCGGCGGCGGGCTCGGGCCGCTGGCCGGCAAGCTCTGGCGCATCGGCCTCATGGGATACGGGTCGAGCCAGGGAAACGTGCTCGCGGTGCTCTCGGCCATCGAGCAGGGCATGAAGAAGCAGGGGAAGGCGCTCGCTCCCGGCACCGCAGCGGCTGCCGCGCTTCGCGCCTACGACGCCGCGTGAGTCACGCCCCATGAGCGAGCGCGCCTCCCTCGCCGATCTCGCCCGCCGAATGGCGGCGGTGGTGGGGGCGCGCAACTGCTTCTCGTCCGGGCCGGACCTCCTCACCTACGAGTGCGACGGCATCACGCACGGGCGCACCCGGCCCGATCTGGTCGTGCTTCCGGGAACCACCCAGGAGGTGGTCGAGGTCGTCAGGCTGGCGCGTGCCTCCGGCCGCCCCATCGTCCCACGCGGCTCGGGCACCGGCCTCTCCGGCGGCGCCCGTCCGGTCCCCGGCTCGGTGGTGGTGGCGCTCTCGCGCATGCGCCGCATCCTCGAGGTGAACCTGGAGGACGGCTGGGCTCGGGTCGAGCCGGGCGTCCTCAACCTCGACGTCACCAAGGCGGTCTCCGGCGCCGGCTACTACTACGCGCCCGACCCGTCCTCCCAGAGCATCTGCTCCATCGGCGGCAACCTGGCCGAGAACGCGGGTGGGGCCCACTGCCTCAAGTACGGATTCACGGCGAACCACGTGCTGGGCGCCCGCCTGGTCCTGCACGACGGGAAGGTCGTCGACATCGGCGGAACCGCACTCGACTCCCCCGGCCACGACCTGCTCGCCGCGCTGGTGGGCAGCGAGGGGATGCTGGGCATCGTCACCGAGGTGACGCTGCGGCTGCTCCGCAAGCCCGAGGCCACCCGGACCTTCTTCGCCACCTTCCCCTCCACCGACGAGGGGGGCGAGGCGGTCTCGCGAATCATCGCAGCCGGGATCCTGCCCGCCGCCATCGAGATGATGGACCGCCTGGCCATCGTGGCGGCCAAGGCCGCCACCGGCCTCGACTGGCCGGACGTCGGCGCGGCGCTGCTCATGGACGCCGATGGCCCGGTGGCCGAGGTGGAGGACACCTCCGCCCGGGCCGTGAAGATCGCCCGCGAGGTCGGCGCGCTGGAACTGCGCCTGCCGAAGAGCGAGGCGGAGCGGCAGCTCATGTGGAAGGGGCGCAAGAGCGCCTTCGCCGCGGTGGGACGCATCTCGCCCAACTACATGGTGGAGGACGGGGTCATCCCGCGCTCGGAGATCGCCTCGGTGCTGCGCGAGATAGCGTCGATGGCGAAGGACCAGGGGCTGCGGGTGGCCAACGTCTTCCACGCCGGCGACGGCAACCTCCATCCGCTCGTGCTCTACGACGCCCGGGAGAGCGGCCAGGAGGAACGGGCCGAGCACCTCGGTGGGGAGATCCTGCGCATGTGCGTGCGGCGCGGGGGATCCATCACCGGCGAGCACGGCGTGGGCGCCGACAAGGCCGAGTACATGGCCGACATGTTCGGAGAGTCGGACCTCGAGACCATGAAGTGGGTCCGCTCCGCCTTCGACCCCGAGTGTGGGTTCAACCCGGGCAAGGTCTTCCCCTCCACGCCGCTCTGCGGCGAGAGAGCCGGACCCGGAGGACGTGTGCCGCACCCCGCCGAGAAGTCGGGCGAAGTGGAGCGCTGGTGATGCGCGAGCGCCAGGGCACCGCCGACGACGCCGTGCAGGGGGTCATCCCTCGCCTGGTTCTCGAGCCTTCCACGGTGGAGGAGGCCACCGAGGCTCTCGGACGCTCGGCCGCAGACCGGCTGGCGGTGGCCTTCGTCGGGGGGGGCACCGACCTCGGCCTGGGCGGGCGGCCGACCCGGCTCGACGCCGTGATCCGCACCCTCGCCCTCTCGCGCCTGGTGGAACACGCGCCCGCCGACCAGGTGGTCACCGCCGAGGCGGGCATGACGCTGGGAGCGCTGCGGGAGGCGCTCGCCCTTCACCGGCAGTGGCTGGCGATCGACCCGCCATTTCCCGACCGGGCCACCCTGGGCGGCGTGGTGGCGGCGAACGCCTTCGGCCCCCGTCGCGCGCGCTTCGGCTCGGCCCGCGACCTGGTCCTGGGCGTGTCCATCGTCCGGGCCGACGGCACGGCCGCCAAGGGAGGCGGGCGCGTGGTGAAGAACGTGGCCGGCTTCGACCTTCCCCGCCTCATGGTCGGGTCGCTCGGGACGCTCGCCCTCCTCGCCACCGTCACCTTCCGCGTCCACCCGCTCCCGGAGACGCGGACCACCGTGCTCTTCCCCGGGCTCGACGCCGCGCAGGCCTGGGCGCTCACCTCCGGCTGGCGGGCAGCGCAGCTCGAGCCCACCTCGGCGGCGGCGATTCTCGCCTCCGACAGGTTCGACCTGGGGGTCCGCTTCGAGGGGTTCGAGTCCGGCGTGGCCGATCAGGCGGCCCGGATCCTGGCACTGGCTCAGAAGGCCGGACTCGCCGGCGAGCGGCTCGGCGAGGGCGCGGCTGCGGGGTTCTGGCGAAGGCACGACGCGGTCCGCGAGAGCGGTTCTCTTCGCGTGAAGTTCTCGGCGCCGCCATCGCGCCTCCCCGACATGGCGCGGGGCTGGCTGCCTCCGGTCCTGGGGGAGCTCTCGCCATCGGGGGCGGTCCTCTATCCCACACTGGGGATCGCCTTCGCCTCCGGCGAGCCGGCCTCCTCGGCGGCGGGCCTGGTCGCCGGCCTGCACGACGCCCGGATTGCGGTGATCGCGGCTGGCGGGTCGCTCGTCCTCTGCGAGGCCCCGGTCGCGGTCCGAAGCGCCTTCGACCCGTGGGGCGCTCCGCCGCCGGCCATCGATCTCATGCGCAGCCTGAAGGAGCGCTTCGACCCCGACCGGCGTCTCTCGCCCGGCCGCTTCGTGGGGGGCATCTGATGTCCGGCCGCCACCCCGCCCTCGACTGCGTTCACTGTGGGTTCTGCCTGCCGGTCTGCCCGACCTGGGTGGCCTGGGGGCGGGAGCCCGACTCGCCCCGCGGCCGGGTCGAGATCGCCCGCGCCATGCTCGACGGCGCCGCTCCCACGCAGGAGATGGTGGGGCACATCGACTCCTGCCTGGGCTGCATGGCCTGCCTGGCGGCCTGCCCATCGGGCGTCCGCTACGGCGAGGTCATCGAGGAGGCCCGGGCCACGATCGAGGCGGCCGGGGTCCGCACCAGCGCCGACGCGGGGCGTCGCTCGGTCATCTTCTCCCTCTTCCCCTACCCCGGCCGGCTTCGTGTCGCCGCGGTGTTCCTCTGGCTGTGGCGGGTGACCGGGCTGCGCTGGCTCACCCGGGCCACCGGCCTCACCCGGATCGTCCCCTTCCTGGGGCGGCTCGACTCCCTGGCCCCCGACCTCGGGTTCGGCGAGGTGACCTCGCGGCTCCCGTTCACCACGCTCGCCGCGGGGGTGAAGCGCGGGCGGGTGGCACTGGTGGGCGGGTGCGTGCAGCGGGTCTTCTTCCCGGGCGTGAACGAGGCCACCCTTCGCGTCCTGGCGGCCGAGGGGTTCGAGGTGATCGTTCCACCCGGCCAGGGCTGCTGTGGCGCGCTCTCGGTGCACGCGGGACGGGACGAGGAGGCGCGTGCCATGACCCGGGCGCTGGTCGATCGGCTCGAGGCCTCCGGCGCCGACACCTTCCTCGTGAACGCCGCCGGCTGCGGCTCACACCTGAAGGACCTCGGCCACCTCTTCCAGGCCGACCCGGCCTGGAACGATCGCGCCGTCGCCTTCTCGCGCAAGGTGAAGGACGTCACCGAGTTCCTGGCCGCCGTGGCCCCGCGCGCCGAGCGCCACCCCATTCCGGCCAGGGTGGCCTATCACTCTCCGTGTCATCTGGGGCACGCCCAGGGGATCCAGGATCCGCCCCGGGCGCTGCTCCGCGCCATCCCCGGCCTGGAGCTCGTCGAGATCCCCGAGGGCGACCAGTGCTGCGGCAGCGCCGGCACCTACAACCTCCTCCAGATCGAGGCCGCCGACGAGCTGGGGGCGCGCAAGGCGAGGAACGTCCTCGCCACCGGGGCGCCGTTCCTGGCCAGCGCGAACCCCGGCTGCACCCTTCAAGTGCAGCGGGTCCTGCGGGAGACGGGATCCACCGTCCAGGCCGCCCACCCCATCGAGATCCTCGACGCCTCGATCCAGGGGAAGCCCTTCCCGCGGACTGCGTGGGTAGCCAGGCCGCGCCGGTCCCGTTAGGTTCCGCGCATGAAGACCACCCTCGCTGCATTGCTCCTTGCGATCGCTCCAGCCGTGCTGGCTCCGGCGCTTGCAGCCGCTGAAGGGGCTGCTGCTGCCGTGAAACCCGGCCGTGTCGACGGCGCCACGGCGAAATCGCTCGCCGCCGCCGGCGCCAAGGTGGTCGACGTCCGGACGGCGGAGGAGTTCGCCTCTGGCCACGTCCCCGGCGCGATCAACATCCCGTACGACCAGATCGCGCGCCGCGCCTCCGAGATCGGGCCGCCCTCCACCCAGGTGGTGCTCTACTGCCGGACCGGGCGGCGCAGCGGCATCGCGGTCGAGGCCCTGCAGAAGGCCGGCTTCGAGAAGCTCTACGACTTCCGATCGGTCTCCGCCTGGCCCGGAGAGCTGGCGAAGTGATCGCCGCGGCCCTGGCCGCCGTCGTCTTCGCCGTCGTCCCCGGGGCTGCCGGTGTGAAGCAGGGGACGGTCCGGGCCACCGACGGCCTCTCGATCGCCTACGACGTCCGCGGCCAGGGGAAGACCGCGCTGGTCTTCGTCCACTGCTGGGCCTGCGACCGCACCTTCTGGCGCGAGCAGGTCGAGCCGCTCGCGAGGAAGTACCGGGTCGTGACCGTCGATCTGGGCGGCCATGGCGCCTCGGGGGCGGACCGGGCGAAGTGGACGGTGGCCGGCCTTGGCGGCGACGTGGAGGCCGTGGTCCTGGCGCTGAAGCTCGATCGAGTGGTGCTGATCGGCCACTCCATGGGCGGACCGGTGGCGCTCGAAGCGGCCAGGCGCATGCCGGGCCGGGTGGCAGGGATCGTGGCCGTCGACTCCCTCCACGACGTGGAGAAAGGGGTGCCCCGCGAGACCGCGGAGAAGCTCGCGGCCCTCTACGAGGAGGACTTCCCGGGCACGATGTCGGCCATGGTCCAGGCCATGTTCCCGCGCACCGCCGACCCGAGCGTCGTGGGGTTCGTCGCCACGCGCGCCGCCGCGGCACGCCCGGGCCCCGCGGTGGCCCTGCTCCGCGACTATCCCGGTCTCGACCTCGCCTCGTGGATGGAGGCGGCGCGAGTGCCGGTGCGGGCCATCCAGGCCGGACCGCCGCTGAGCCCGGTGACCAAGCTCGGAACGAACCGGAAGCACGGCAACTACGACGCCTCCTTCATGGACGGCGTCGGCCATTACCTCATGCTGGAGCGCCCGGCCGAGTTCAACCGGCGGCTGGAGGCGGCGGTGGCCGAGGTCCTCGCCGCAGCACCTTCCACGCCTCGAACCACGACACGCTGAGGAGCCCGGCGCCTGCGGCCACCCCCAGGTCGCCCAGGCTCGCCTCCCCGAAGCGGAAGAGCGTGCGGAAGAACGGGACCTCCAGCGCCAGCACGAGGATCGCGACCGCCCCCCCGACCACCGCCCAGGACGCCACGTTTCGGGTGGCGAAGGCCGAGAGCACGCTTCGTTCCCAGGAGCGGTTCACCAGGACGAGCGCCACGTTC
This sequence comes from uncultured delta proteobacterium, assembly GCA_963700085.1. Taxonomy (GTDB): domain Bacteria; phylum Myxococcota; class Myxococcia; order Myxococcales; family Anaeromyxobacteraceae; genus CAIOAK01. The sequence continues at coordinate 406,113 of CAVOWI010000021.1, read as the reverse complement.
CCGCCGACGAGGGTCGTGAAGGCCATGGCCCGCGCCGGCCCTTCGGCGCCCGTGTGGTTCATCCCGAGCCGGAAGGAGACGAGGCTCGCGGCCAGCACGCTCGCTCCCTGGAGGAGCGAGACGACCACCAGTCGCCGGTCGAAGAGTCGCGCCGTGGCGGAGCGGGGCGGGCGTCGCATCAGGCCCGGATCCGGCGGCTCGGCCTCGAAGGCCATCGACGACGCCGGGTCGATGATGAGCTCCAGGAAGACGATGTGCACCGGGAAGAGCACCATGGGCCAGCCCAGGAAGAGCGGGACCAGCGAGAGCCCGGCGATGGGCACGTGCACCGCCAGCACGTAGCCCATGGCGCGACGCAGGTTCTCGTAGATGCGCCGTCCCAGGCGCACCGCCGCGACGATGGAGGTGAAGTCGTCGTCGGTGACGACGAGCGCGGCGGCCTCGCGGGCCACGTCCGTCCCGCGCCCGCCCATGGCCACGCCGATGTGGGCCGCCTTGAGCGCCGGGCGCGTCGTTCACGCCGTCACCGGTCATGGCCACGACCTCGCCGTTGGCGCGAAGTGCCTGGACGAGCTTCAGCTTCTGCTCCGGGAGCACGCGGGCGAACACGTCGACGTCCCGGATTCGCCGCGCGACCTCGTCCGGCGTTCCGCGCCTCGAGCTCGGCACCGGTGACCACCCCCGCGCCGACGGGCAGCCCCACCTGCCGGGCGATGGCGCGCGCGGTGTCGGGTGAGTCGCCGGTGATCATCACCACGCGGACGCCCGCCCCGGCGCACTCGGCCACCGCGGCGGGCACGCCCGCCCGCACCGGGTCGGCCAGGCCCGACCAGCCCCACCAGGCGGAAGTCGAAGTCGTGCTGGTCCGGGGGGCAGCTCGGCCTCCCCGAAATCGGCGCGCGCCACCGCCAGGACGCGCAGGCCGTCGTCCGCCATCGACGGCGGCCTGCGCCGCCACCTCCGCGGCGGCGGCGGCGATCGAGATGGCAGAGGTCGCGCGATGGCCTCGGCGGCCCCCTTGGCGGCCACCACCCGCCCCCCGCCCTCCGGAGCGCGCCAGACGTGCGCCATGGCGAGCAGCTGCGGCGAGAGCGGGTACTCACGGAGGATTGTCCACTCTTCGTGAATGTGCTCGGTTCCCTCGCAGCGCCTGGGCGCCGAGCCGGTGGAAGGCCTGCTCCATGGGGTCGAAGGGATCTCGCTGGCTGGCGAGGATGCCGAACTCGACCACCTCGTGGACCGCCTCCGGGCAGCGCCGAGTCGTCGACGACGGTGGAGATGCAGCCGGGCGCCCAGAGGCGGGCCACGCTCATCCGGTTCTCGGTGAGCGTGCCGGTCTTGTCGGTGCAGAGCACCGTGGCGGCGCCCAGCGCCTCGACGGCGGGCAGGCGGCGCGTGAGCACGCGGCTGCGGGAGATGCGCCAGGCGCCCATGGCCATGAAGATGGTGAGAACGACCGGGAACTCCTCCGGGAGGACCGCCATCGCCAGCGCGATGCCGGCCAGCAGACCCTCGAGCCACTGCCCGCGCAGGAGCCCGTAGGCCACCACCAGTGCCGCGCAGAGGGCGAGCCCCACCGACGCCACGACGCGGACCAGCCGGGACACCTCCTTCTGCAGCGGCGTTCGCCCCGCCTCGAGCCGTGGCGAGCGCAGCGCCGATCCGTCCCATCTCGGTTCGGGACCCGGTGGCGCGCACCTCGGCGATCCCGTGCCCGCGCACCACCAGCGTCCCGGCATAGACGAAGGGCAGGTCGTCCCCCCCGGGCCTTGCCCCCTCCGGCGGCGCCTCGGCGACCCGCTTGCGAACCGGGACCGACTCGCCGGTGAGCAGCGACTCGTCGGCCTCCAGGTGGGTGGCCTCGAGCAGCAGCGCGTCCGCGGCCACCCGGTCCCCCTCGGCGAGCACGAGCAGGTCGCCCCGGACCACCTCGCGCCCGGCGATCCGGACGCGGGCGCCGTCCCGCACGACCAGTGCCCGCGGGCTCGACAGGTCCCGCAGCGCCGCCAGCGCCCGCTCGGTGCGCCGCTCCTGCACCAGCGTGATGGTGATGACGACGACCACGAAGAAGAGCAGCGCGAGCGCCTCCTCCATGTCCCCGAGCAGCAGGTAGACCCCGCCAGCCGCCAGCAGCAGGAGGAGCATGGGCTCCCGCAGCACCTGGCCGACGGTCTGGAAGAACCCGCTCGGCGCGTCGCGAGAGAGCTCGTTGGAGCCCTCGGCGGCGAGGCGTGCCGCGGCCTCGGCCCCGGTGAATCCAGTCGACTCCCCCTTGACGGTCACGGGGCAAGCCTATCGCGTAGAATCCCCGGATGGCCGACTTCCCGAAGGACATCTTCACCGAATCCCGGGGCGCGCCGAGTCCAACCAGCCCGCCCGTCAGGCGACCGACCGGCCCCCAGCGCGCCGCCGCGCCTCGCGCACCCATCCCGGGAGGCGGGCGGCGAGCAGCAGGAAGAAGATGGCCGCGAAGAGAAGCGGCCTGCGCAGGTCGGCCTTCACGCGCCAGACGAAGTGGACCACCGCCAGCGCGGCGGCCAGGTAGGCGAGCCGGTGGATCCGCTTCCAGGTCTTGAACCCCAGCCGCTTCACCCAGCCGTCGGTCGAGGTGACGGCCAGCGGGGTGAGGCAGAGCAGCGCGGCGAACCCGACCATGATGAAGGGTCGCTTCGTCAGATCGGTGGAGATGGTGCGCCAGTCGAAGAACTTGTCCACGCCCACGTAGAAGAGGAAGTGGAGCAGCGCGTAGGCGAACGCTGTCACCCCGAGCACCCGCCGCAGCCGCTGCAGCCAGCCCATGCCGGGGAGGTCCCTGGCCGGCGTGGGCACGAGCGAGAGGGCGAGAAGCGTGATGGCCCAGAAGCCGAGACGGTTCTGCACCGCCTCGATCGGGTTCGCGCCCAGACCGTCCGTGAAGGCGTCCCGGCCGATCTTGGCGAGCGGCAGGAGGAGCGCGACGACCACGACGGGCTTGACCCACCGACGCGAGGTCCGGGGTTTCGTGGGGAGGCGTGCCACGCCGGCGAGCCTCAGTAGAGCTTCCTGGGGTCCATCCCTGCGTACATTCCGGCGACCTCTGGCGCGTAACCGTTGAAAGGCAGCGTCTCGCGCCGGAGGAACTCTCCCAGGCGCCGCTCCTTGGCCTGGCTCCATCGAGGGTGGTCGACGGCCGGGTTCACGTTGCCGTAGAAGCCGTACTCGCTGGGCGCCATGAGCCACCAGGTGGTCCTCGGCTGTTCCTCGACGAAGCGCATCTTGACGATCGACTTCGGCCCCTTGAATCCGTACTTCCAGGGAATGACCAGCCGAACGGGCGCACCGTTCTGGTTGGGGAGCACCCGGCCGTAGAGGCCGACCGTGAGGAGCGTGAGCGGGTTCGTGGCCTCGTCGATGCGCAGCCCCTCGGTGTAGGGCCACTCGAGGGAACGGCTCCTCTGCCCGGGCATCTGCCTTGGATCGAGAAGCGTCTGGAAGAGGACGTACTTCGCCTTCGAGGTGGGCTCGAGCCGCTTGATCAGTTCACCCAGCGGAAAGCCCAACCAGGGAACGACCATCGACCAGGCCTCGACGCAGCGGAAGCGATAGATGCGCTCCTGGAGCGGGAACATCCGGAGCAGATCCTCGATGCCGATGAGCTGCGGCTTCTTCACCTCTCCCTCGATCGCCAGGGTCCAGGGGCGCGTCGAGAGCGAGCCGGCCAGGCGGGCCGGGTCCTCCTTGGAGGTCGCGAACTCGTAGAAGTTGTTGTAGGTCGTGACCGATTTCCAGGGGGTGGGCTTCTCGCCGCCGGCCTGGTCCACGGTGCTCGCGGCCTTCAGCAGCTCGCCGGTGGGGTCGTCGGCGCCGGCACGGGTCGGCAGCGGGATTCCCGCCACGGCCGCGCCGATCGCGCCGGCGGCGCCCAGGCGCAGGAAGTCGCGGCGCCGGAGGTACAGCGCCTCGGGGGTCGCGTCGGCATCTCGCAGGTCGGGCTTCCAGCGCATCATGGACTCTCTCAGAACGTGTAGGTGACGGCGTAGAGCAAGGACACGCTCCGGATCGAGAGCCGGGTGGCGACCGCCTCCGTATCTCCCGACGTGCCCACCAGGAAGTTCTTCGAATCGCCCCAGCTGAAGCCCAGTCCCAGCGATCCGGCCAGGTGGTCCCCTCTCAGCTTGGCGCCCAGCGTGGCCCCGAAGAAGTTCACCGTCCGGAAGAGGTTGTACCGGGTCGGGGCCTCCGGAGCCGCGTCGTTGTAGATGCCCGCGTGGAAGCTCCAGGCGTCGTCGAGGCGGTAGTGTCCGCCGGCCGCCAGGTTCCAGACGGCGGCTGCCCCGTAGTAGAGGCCCGGGAATGGCGAGAAGGTGTGGACCGGGAGACCGTCCGGCCCGGTGGTCACCGTCTCGACCGGCCTCCTGGAGGAGAGCAGAGCGTATTCGGCGATGGCCGAATGATACCGGACGTCCACCTCCGCCTCGAAGCGGCTCCCGCGCCAGGCCAGACCGAAGTTCACGTTGAGCGGAATCCGGTAGGCGAAGGAGGCCTGGGGATCCCGGAAGTAGGTCTGGTTCCCGGAGGCGCTGCCGGTGGCCATCGACTGGTAGGTGAGCGAGCCCGCCGTGAAGAGGGCCAGCGTGGGGGTGCGCAGGCTCGCGCCCACCGTGAAGTGCTCGGAGATGTCCCACTGAACGCCGAGGATCGCCTGGGCGCCCCAGGTGGTCCCGGTGAGGTCGGCCGTCTGCAGGGCGGCCTCGGCGAGAAGCGGATCCGACTTGCGCACCGAGAGTATCTGGGTCTGGGCGAGGCTGGTGACGGCCACGCCCAGACCGCCGCCGAACCGGAGGAAGGCGAAGGGGACCCAGGCCGCCGACAAGGTCGGGACCGTCGTGGAGATGCCCACTCGGGAGGAGTAGGTGACCGGGGTCCCGATCGCCGTGGCCCCGTTCACGGCCACCGACCAGGAGGTGGGCTTGGTCACCGAGAAGCCGATGCGCCAGGCCTCGGACCTGGTGACGTCCTGCCCCAGCACGCCCCCGAAGAAGCCCGGCAGCTGGACCAGGCTCACCCCTCCGGATGAGGTCTGGATCGAGCCCAGGTCGATGATCGCCAGCTCGTACCCGGTGGCGCTGGCGCCGATGACGCTCCGCTCCACGAGCCCCAGGCCGGCCGGGTTGTACCAGCCTGCGGTGGCGTCGGCGACGCGAGCCACGTAGGCGCCCGACTCGATGGCCTGCTCCTGGCCGATGAGGATCCGGTCGTAGTTGGTGATGATGGCGCTGGGCGGGAGCAGCACCTGTGCATGGGCCGCGGCGGGGGCGAGGACCGCTGCCAGGGCGGCGATCAAGGAACGGGATCGATTCATGGGGCGGCTCTGCCGGTGTCCTGCGTCACAGGAAGCAGGATAACGGGGCGAGGTCGTGATCTGGAGGGGAACGACAACAGAGGCGTCGGGATCGCGCTTCGGCTGGACCGCTGCAAGGTGAGCCGGTGGCGAGCCCGGTTCGTGGCGAAGCGACCGATGGCTCGCTCGAAGGGCCTCGACCCGGGGACCCTCGAACAATCGCGGAGCTGCGGCCCGAGCATGCGCCCCGCTCTTCTGGAGTGGCGCAAGTTACTGAAATTACTTGTGTCCCATTTGCCTTTCCGCGAGACCCTCGTGTCACATGTAGGTGGGACCATTACGAGGTAGGCTTAAGGAGGTAGTATGCCTACCACGGGAGCCCGACCATGATGACTCGGCAGGCATGGAAGACCTCGGCGGCAATGGCGCTGTTCGTCATATCTAGCTGCGTTGCGACGCCTCTCCGCCTCGCACCGGAGGAGGTCGGATCCCCGGTCAGGAGCGCGACGGCACTCCCCCCCGAAAGTGATATGGGGGGGGGCCCCTTCGTGTCCGCCCGGTTCGACGCGCCGCCCCGGCTCGACGTCGGACCTCCCGAGCCCGCCCTTTTCGTGGACCGCCGCGCGTCGTTCCTCCGGGCGCACGTGGAGCGCCGGATGCAGCGCTTGGCCGGCCACGACAGCGCCGAGGTGGCAGAGGCGATCCTCGCCGCCTCCCGGCGCGCCCGGATCGATCCACTCCTGCTCCTCGCCATCATCGAGGTGGAGTCGGCCTTCGATCCCTTGGCGCGCTCCAACCGGAATGCGCTCGGGCTCATGCAGGTGAAGCCTTCCACGCTGTGGCGCGAGGCCGAGCGCTCCGGTTTGGTGGGAAAGGACCCCCACGACCCGGATCTCAACATGGCCGCGGGCGCGCTCTACTTCCGACGCCTCGTCGACGCGTTCGGACCGAACGACGTGGCGCTCATGGCCTACAACGCCGGCCCCAACCGCATTCTCGGGCTCATCCGCGCGGGCCGGATTCCCGATAGCGTCCTCGAGTATCCTCGACGCGTCCGCGCCGCGGAGGTGCGGTTGCGGCGAGCCCTTGCGGTCGATTCCGCCGGGGCCGCCCTGGCCCGTAACGAGCTCGACCTGGTGAACGTGCGCCTGGAGTGACCGCGGACCCGTCCTTTCCCGCTATGCTGTCCATGCCGGGTGGATGCAGACCCAGCGGAGGGCGCGATGCTCACACTCGTCGTCAATGGCAGCTCTCGCCCGGTGGACCTGGCCCCGGAGACGCCTCTCCTCTGGGCGCTGCGCGACACGCTCGTGCTCACCGGGACCAAGTTCGGATGCGGCATCGGGGCCTGCGGCTCCTGCACGGTGCTCCTCGATGGAGCCCCGGTCCGGAGTTGCCAGGTCAGCGTGGCGGATGCCGCCGGCCGGAAGATCACCACCATCGAGGGGCTCTCGCCCGACGGGACCCACCCGGTCCAGCGAGCATGGGTCGCCGACGAGGTGCCCCAGTGCGGCTACTGCCAGTCCGGGCAGATCGTCGCCGCCGCCGCCCTGCTGGCCCGCAAGCCGCACCCCACCGACGCCGACATCGACGACGCCATGGACGGCATCCTGTGCCGCTGCGGGACCTACGAACGGATCCGGCGCGCCATCCGCCGGGCCGCCAGGGAGGGCACGCCATGAGCGCGGGCACGATCGGGCGTCGCACCTTCCTCGAGATCACGGCCGGCACCGGCCTCTGGCTGGCCGCGAGCCCGCTGCGCGTCGCCGCCGCTGGGCCCGAGGCTCCTGCCGCAGCTTCGGGGTTCCAGCCGAGCGCCTGGCTGAACGTGGATCCGAAGGGCGCCGTGACGGTGTTCCTGGGGCGTTCGGAGATGGGGCAGGGGAGCTACACGGGCATGGCCGTTCTCGTCGCCGAGGAGCTCGAGGCCGACTGGAAGACCGTCCGGGTGGTCCAGGGCAACGCAAATCCAAGGTACGGCCGCATGGTCACCGGAGGCTCCTCCAGCGTGCGCCAGTCGTGGGAGCCGCTGCGCAAGGCCGGCGCCGCCGCCAGAGAGATGCTGGTCGCGGCCGCGGCCGCCGCCTGGACGGTGGAGCCGGCGGCATGCCGTGCCGAGAAGGGCTTCGTGGTCCACTCCGCCTCGGGGCGACGGGCCGGCTTCGGGGAGCTCGCCGCCGCTGCCGCAGGGTTGCCCGTTCCGGAGAAGCCGCGCCTCAAGGACCCGAAGGACTACACGCTCATCGGCAAGCCGGTTCCCCGGCTCGACACGCCGGCAAAGACCCGCGGCGCTGCCACCTTCGGCATCGACGTGCGCATCCCCGGCATGCTCCACGCGGCGGTGGCGCGCCCGCCCGTGCTGGGCGGAAAGATCGCCCACTTCGACGCCTCGAGGGCCATGGCCATCCCCGGAGTGAAGAAGGTCGTCGAGGTGCCGACCGGGGTCGCCGTGGTGGCCGACACCACCTGGGCCGCATTCCGCGGACGTGACGCCCTTGGGGCAACCTTCGACCCGGGGCCAAACGGCTCCCTCGACTCCGCGGCCATCGCCCGGCTCGTCCAGTCCGCCCCGGTGGACCCGATCCCGGCGCGCAGCGAGGGAGATCTGGAGAAGGCTCTCGCCGGTGCCGCGCGGAAGGTCTCGGCGACCTACCACCTGCCGTTCCTGGCCCATGCCGCCATGGAGCCCATGAACTGCGTGGCCCGCGTGGACGCCGGGGGCGCCGAGATCTGGGCCCCCACCCAGGCGCCGCTCTGGGCTCGCGGCGACGTGGCCAAGGCTCTCGGCATTCCCGAGGAGAAGGTGGTCGTGCACGTCACCTTCCTGGGCGGCGGTTTCGGCCGGCGGGCCTTCCCCGACTTCGTCGTCGAGGCCGCCCAGGTCGCAAGGGCCGCCGGGGCTCCGGTGCAGGTCACCTGGACCCGCGAGGACGATCTCGGTGGCGACCTCTTCCGTCCCTGCGGCCAGAACGAGCTGCGCGCCGGCCTCGACGCGAAGGGGAACCTGGTCGCCTGGCACCACCTGGTGCGCAGTCCCTCCATCTCGCGGCACAACTTCGGTAGCGCCGGAAAGCCCGGCCACCCGGACGTCGTCGAGGGTGCGGTCTCCGTTCCATACCGGGCCGGCGCCATCCGAGTGGACAGCGCCGTGCCGGACGTGGGCGTCCGCCTCGGCTGGTGGCGGTCGGTCTACGCCTCGCAGAACGCCTTCGCCGAGGAGTGCTTCCTGGACGAGGTGGCGGCCGCGGCCGGAAAGGATCCGCTGGCCTTCCGGCTGGCCTTGCTCCCGTCCGACCACCCTCTTCGGGCGGTCCTGACCCTCGCCGGCGAGAAGGCGGGCTGGGGAAAGAAGCTCCCGAAGGGCGTGGCACGGGGGATCGCCTGCCACTCGTCGTTCGGAAGCCACGTGGCCGAGGTGGCGGAGGTCTCGCTGCAGAAGGGTGCGATCCGCGTGCGCCGGGTCGTCTGCGCGGTCTCCTGCGGCACGGCGCTCAACCCCGACAGCGTCGCCCACCAGATGGAAGGCTCCGTCGTATACGGCCTCTCGGCGGCGCTGCGCGGCGAGATCACCTTCGCGAAGGGCGCCGCGATCCAGGACAACTTCCACGTCTACGAGCCGCTGCGGATCTCCGAGATGCCCAAGGTGGAGACCTTCATCCTGCCCAGCACCGCCGCGCCGGGTGGGATCGGGGAGCCCGGGCTCCCTCCCATCGCCCCGGCGGTGGCCAACGCGCTCTTCGCGCTCACCGGGAAGCGGGTGCGCCGCCTGCCGATCCAGCTAGGGTAGCGGCAGCGGGTCGTCCTTCCGGAAAGCCGTCCCGGTGAAGAGGGCGACCAGCTCGCCCCCTTCGCGGGTGACACGCACCGTGCAGGTCGAGAGGCGGCGCGATCCCGACTCCTCTCTCGCCTCGGCGAGGAGGACGCCCCCGCGAACGGCCTGGAGGAAGGTGATGTGGGCCTCGATGGCCAGGGCGACGTTCCCGCGGGAGTTGGACGCGACCGCGAAGGCGAAGTCGGCGAGCGTGAAGACGGCGCCGCCCTGGACGACGCCGGCTGCGTTCAGGTGCTCGGCCCCCACGGCGAGGCGCGCCAGCGCCCTCCCCTCCTCCACCTCCAGGAGCTCGACGCCATTGCGGGCAGCGAAGAGATCCCCTCCGAAGAACGAGCGCAGGTCGGACATGGGGTGATCCTACCCGGTCGCGGCCACCTCGAGGTTGCGAAGCGACGCGCCGCGAATATGTGACTGCGGCCCCGTCCGGAAAGGACCGGGACACGAGGTGCCCCATGGCGAAGAAAGTCGTGAAGAAGAAGGTCGCGAAGAAGAAGCCGGCCCGCAGGAAGGTCGAGGCGGTTCCGAAGGCCTATGGCTCCCTCACCCCGGGGCTGGCCATCCGAGGGGCGGCGGACGCCATCGCCTTCTACGTCAAGGCGTTCGGCGCGAAGGAGCTCTCCCGCATGCCCGGACCGGACGGGAAGCTCATGCACGCCGAGCTGAAGATCGGCGACCGGATCCTCATGCTGGGCGACGAGTCGCCGGAGATGGGCTCGCCCTCCCCCCAGACGCTGGGCGGATCGGCCGTCGCGCTCATGCACTACGTGAAGGACGTGGACGCGGTCTTCGCGCGGGCCGTCGCCGCGGGCGCGAAGTCGCTCTTTCCGCCCGCCGACATGTTCTGGGGCGACCGGTACGGACAGGTCGTGGATCCCTTCGGCCACCGCTGGTCGATCGCCACCCACAAGGCCGACCTGACCCCCAGGCAGATGGCGAAGGGCATGGACGAGTGGATGGCGTCGCAGGCGGCTCCGAAGGGATGAGGGACGGGAGAATGGCGGCGTGAAGGAGGTCGATCGGCAGGCGCTGGCGCAGGCCCGGAAGGTGCTCGAGCAGCCCGGGCTCGCCATCCGCCTCACCAACCTCGTGGGACGACCGGTGGAGCTGGCGGTTGCGGCGCTCCCCGCGGCCGCCTCGCGCCAGATCCATCGAGCCACGGGGGCGGCGCTCGACCGGGCGCTGGCGGTGGCGCTTCGCACCATGGACGCCGACCCCGATCCGCCGGCCAACTGGTTCCACCGGCTGGCCGCCGGCGCAGCCGGGGCCGGCGGGGGCGCCTTCGGCCTGGCAGGACTCGCGGTGGAGCTTCCGATCTCGACCACGCTCATGCTCCGGGCCATCGCCGATCACGCCCGGGCCCAGGGAGAGGACCTCTCCCGGCCCGAGCCGCGTCTGCAGTGCCTGGCGGTCTTTGCCTACGGGTCGCCGCGCGCGGCCGACGACGCCGCGGAGGCCGGCTACTTCGCGATGCGCGCCGCGCTGGCCCGGTCGATCTCGGAGGCAGCCGAGTGGCTGGCGACCAAGGGGATCGCGCGCGCCGCCGGCGACCGGAGCGCACCGGCGCTGGCACGCCTGCTCGCCACCGTGGCCCAGCGCTTCGGGGTTGCCGTATCGGAGAAGGCGGTCGCCCAGCTCGTGCCCCTCATCGGGGCCGCCGGCGGCGCCGCGGTCAACCTGGCCTTCATGAACCACTACCAGCGCACGGCCTGGGGCCACTTCACCGTGAGGCGATTGGAGCGAGCCCACGGCGAGGACGCCGTCCGCGCCGCCTGGGGGGCTCCCTTCCGGGCCTTGCGCCCGTCGCTCCCTTCATCTAACGGTGGATGAATGAAACGGAAGAAGTCGCTCCGCAGGCTGTCCGACTTCCTCGACCCGTACCGGGTCACCCGCGGCAAGGGATTTCGGCTTCGCGACCACGACCCGAGGAACACCGGCGGCCTCGGCTCCGAGGACAAGCCCGAGGCGAAGCGCATGCTGGCCGAGGGGATCGAGCGCCTTGCCGAGCTCCAGGAGAAGCTCTACGCCAGCGACGAGTGGGGCGCGCTGATCGTCTTCCAGGCCATGGACGCGGCCGGCAAGGACGGCACCATCAAGCACGTGCTGTCCGGGGTGAATCCACAGGGCTGCCAGGTCACGTCCTTCAAGCAGCCCTCCCCCCAGGAGCTGGACCACGACTTCCTCTGGCGCACCAACCAGGCCGCGCCGGAGCGCGGTCGCATCGGCATCTTCAACCGCTCCTACTACGAGGAGGTCCTCGTGGTGCGGGTCCATCCGCAGATCCTGGCCCGGCAGCGGATCCCGCCCCGGCTGGTGGGGAGGCGGATCTGGGAGGAGCGTCTCGAGGACATCGCCGCCTACGAGCGGTACCTCGCCCGGAATGGGTTCGTCATCCTCAAGTTCTTCCTCCACGTATCGCGCCAGGAGCAGAAGCGCAGGTTCCTGGAGCGTCTCGACCAGCCGGAGAAGCACTGGAAGTTCTCGTCCGCCGACGTGCGCGAGCGCGCCCACTGGTCGAGCTACATGAGGGCCTACGAGGAGACCATCCAGGCCACCGCTGCGAGGCACGCCCCCTGGTACGTGGTGCCGGCCGACAACAAGTGGTTCACCCGCCTGGTCGTGGCCGCGGCCGTCGTGGAAGCGCTCGAGGCGCTCGATCCCGAGTTCCCCCGGGGTGAGCGACGCCCAGCGGGAGGAGCTGGCGCTGGCCCGCGTCCAGCTGGCCAAGGAGTAGCAAGCCGGCGGCGGCGGGCCGAACCCGGGTCTGCTAACATCGACGCCCTTCTTTCCCGAAAGGCGCGCCACATGTCCCTCACCCTCCACGACGTCAGCCACGAGGTTCGCGAAACCCAGTACGCGGTGCGCGGCGCCATCGTGGCTCGCGCCGGCGAGCTGGAGAGGCAGGGACGCCGGGTCATCTACTGCAACATCGGAAACCCGCAGTCGCTGGGGCAGAAGCCCTTCACCTTCGTGCGGCAGGTGCTGGCGCTCTGCGAGTACCCGGCGCTGCTCGAGGGGCCTGCGGCCGCGGTCTTTCCGGAGGACGCCCGGGCGGCGGCGCGGCTCGTCCTGCGCGAGAGCGCGCACGGCCTGGGCGCCTACACCGAGAGCAAGGGCTGGCGCTTCGTCCGGCAGGCGGTGGCCGACTTCATCGGCGAGCGGGACCACGTCCCCGCCGACGCCGACCACGTCTTCCTCACCGACGGAGCCAGCAAGGGGGTGCAGGCGGTGCTGCGCCTGCTCGTCGACGGACCGTCCGACGGGGTGATGATCCCCATCCCGCAGTACCCGCTCTACTCGGCCTCCATCACGCTGCTGGGCGGCGGACAGGTGCCCTACTTCCTCGACGAGTCCAGGGACTGGAGCCTCTCCCGCCAGGCGCTCGACAGCGCCCACGCCGAGGCCGCGGCCAAGGGGATCCGGGTCCGGGCCATCGCCGTCATCAACCCGGGCAACCCGACCGGCGCGTTGCTCGACGAGGCCAACGTGGCCATGGTTCTCGACTTCGCGCGCACCCATCGCCTCTCGGTGCTGGCCGACGAGGTCTACCAGGAGAACGTCTACCGGCCGGGCGACCGCTTCGTCTCCTTCGCTTCCGTCCTCGTCCGGCGCGGCATCTTCGAGGTCCCCCTCTTCAGTTTTCACTCCGTGTCAAAGGGGTTCTTCGGCGAGTGCGGCCACCGCGGCGGGTATCTCGAGTGCCGGAACGTCCCGCCCGACGTCATGGCCGAGGTCGAGAAGCTCCAGTCGGTGGCCCTCTGCGCCAACTCGGCCGGGCAGCTGGTCACCTGGATGATGGTCCGGCCGCCGCGTCCCGGAGAGCCCTCCTTCGACCTCTTCGAGCGGGAGCGGCGGGGGATCCTGGAGTCGCTGAAGCTGAGGGCCGCGCTGCTGGAGAAGGGGCTGAACGCCATCCCCGGCATCCAGTGCAACGCGCTGACGGGCGCCATGTACGCCTTTCCGCGCATCGCGCTCCCTCCCGGAACCACCGATGCCGAGTACTGCCTGGCGCTCCTCGAGGAGACCGGCATCTGCGTGGTCCCGGGATCGGGTTTCGGGCAACTGCCCGGGACCTGGCACTTCCGGACCACCATCCTGCCGCCGGTCGAGGAGATCGAGACGGTGGTGCGCAAGCTGGGCGAGTTCCACGCCGCCTTCATCCGGGCGCGGGGCGGCTGAGAAGCCTCTCAGTGCTGATAGGCGTCCTGACCCCGACCTTCCCGCAACTCGCGCGCCGATACCGCGTAGTCGGCGGATCCCGAGAGGTCGAGGAAGATGCATGGCTCGGTGCCCACCGTCCAGGCGTCGTGGCCGGGCGGGATGGTCACGAAGTCGCCCGGGGCGATCTCCGCCTCCTGGCCGTCGTCCATGACCACCCGCATGCGTCCGGCCAGGACATACCCGGAGTGAGCCGCCTCGCAGCTCGCCGTCTGGGCCATGGGCTTCACGTGCTTCGACCAGCGCCAGCCTGCCTCGAAGATCCCGCGGCCGACGACGTTGTCGCCGATGCGAAGGATCTCCATCCGTCCCTTGTCCAGGAACGGGCGGGTCTCGTCGGGTGCTGAGAACCTCTGGATCTTCATTCGGGTCATGGCGTGCCTCCGGGCCGGCACCCTCCCACGTCCGGGAACCCCAACCGTGCGCCCGGGGCCGGGGCTGGATCAAGCGACGCGCGGGCTCTTGCGGGTTGCCTCGTTGGTCCGGCAAGCAAACATTCGTTCCGGTGCGTCGATCGCCGGCTGCACCGGCACGGGTATGCTTCGCCATTCCCGGGTCCCCGACGCGTGATCGCCCTCTACCTCTCCGGCCACGGCTACGGCCACATGACACGCGCCTGCGAGGTGCTCGCCGGGGTACGGCGGCTGGCGCCCGACCTCCCGATCGCCGTGGTCGGGTCCATCCCGGAGCGGCTGGTGCGGCGCGCAATCCCCGGACCCCTGCTCTTCCGGAGCGCCTCCTGCGACGTGGGGCTCGTCCAGCGCGATGCGCTGCACATCGACGAGCCGGCCACCGCCGCCGGCTGCCGGGACTTCGAGTCCACATGGGAGTCGCGGATCGAAGCGGAGGCATCCTTCCTGCAGAAGACCGGGGCCCGGCTGGTGGTGGGCGACATCCCGCCGCTCGCCTTCGCCGCGGCGGCCCGCGCCGGCCTGCCCTCGGTCGCGCTCGGCAACTTCTCCTGGGACTGGATCTACCGCCACCTGTCGGTCCGCGAGCCCGCGCTCGGCGCATCTGCCGACCTCGCCGCCGTCGCCTACCGTCGGGCCTCGCTGCTCCTCGAGCTGCCCTTCGCCGGAGATCTCTCCGTATTCACCTATCGTGAACAGATTGGGCTGGTGGCCCGGCGGCCCCGGGTGGGGCGCGAAGTGGCGCGGCGGCGGCTCGGCCTCGACGGGCGTCCGGCGGTGCTGCTCTCCTTCGGCGGCGTGGGGTGGCCGGCGATGGAGCAGGGAGGAGCAGGCGAATCCAGGGAGTTCCGCTGGCTGCGCCCCGCCGACGTGGACGATCGGCTGGAGGCGCTGGACCTCACCTACCCCGACGTGGTTCACGCGGTCGACGTGGTGGTGACCAAGCCCGGGTACGGCATCGTCTCCGACGCCATCGCTGCCGGCACGCGAGTCGTCTACACCGAGCGCGGCGACTTCCCCGAGTACCCGATCCTGGTCGAGGGAATGAAGCGCCACCTGGCCTGCGTCCACACGTCGAACGCCGACCTTCTGGCGGGGCGGGTCGAGGATCCGGTGCGCCGCGCCCTGGCGATGCCGGTACCACCCGCTCCGGACCTGGACGGCGCCTCGCGGGCCGCGCGGCGACTGCTCGAGATCTACCGAGGAGACGTGGCACGGAGCGGACCGGGCGGATAGACCCGGGCATGCCCGTGATCCTGGCAGTCCGCGACCTCGTCTTTCGCTCCAAGATCCTCGCCGCCGCAGAGCGGCTCGGCGCCGACGTGAAGATCGCTCCTCGTGGCACCCCCCTCGATCAGGCCGCCCGGGATCTCGGGCCGGGTACCCTGATCCTCGACCTCGGCGAGCCGGGCGTGGTCGACCAGGTACCGGCCGCGAAGGGAGCAGGAGCCACGCGCGTGGTCGGCTTCCTCGGCCACCTTCAGACCGATCTCATGGAGGCGTCGCAGCGGGCCGGCGTGGACGAGGTGCTCACCCGGGGCCAGTTCGTGCAGCGGCTCGACGAGATCCTGCGCGGCGGTCGATGAGGCCTCGTCAGGGGCGATCCAGCTCGACCTCCTCCACCCACATCTGCTCGCAGGCACCCGAGCCGACGTCGTCCCGGCTCAGGCTGGTGCGCGACTGGAAGGCGACCCGGCCGGACCGGTCCTCGATCTTCACGTCGACGAGCCTTCCGCGAAGCGTCACCCGGTCGCCGGTCCGGATCCGCTTCATCTCCCGGGCCACGTCGTCCGAGGCCGGCACGAGGTGGTGGTTCGCCACGTGGCTCTGGATGACCGCCTGCCCGGGGCCGGGCGCTTCCCCGTCGTGCCACCAGCTCACGTAGCGGCCGGAGAGGTGGAACTTCATGTGGCGAAGCACCGCCGGATCGGCGACCGGCCCCCAGACGAGCGCCAGGTCCATCGGCAGCACGAAATCCCACTCGTCGAGCAGCGCGCGGCTCGTGTCCACGGCGTAGCCGGTGATGCGGTAGTTGGCGCGCGGCGTGAGCGTCACTCGATGTCCCCTGGCCTCGAACTCGATGGGCTTCTCCCCGGAGAGCAGCACCTGTTCCGGCTCGGCTGCGGCAAGGGCCGGGTCCACGCGGGAGCGCCAGTCGCGGCAACCGGCCACGAGAAGGAGGAGGAGCGCGGCGAGGGCCGGGCGCCGCTCCATCAGCCGATCCGGAGCTGCATGCAGGCGGCCGTGGCCGGGCAGAGCGACCGGGCCTGGGCGCCGCCCCGGATCGATGCGGGCAACCCCTCGCGCGGAACGTCCTCGAACCCCGACCGGGCTGCCCGCTCCCGCACCGTGCTGGTGAGGAGGAAGAGACGCCGGACGCCGAGAGCGCGGGCCGCCTCCACCGCGCGGTCGTGCAGCGCGGCCCCGAGACCCCGCCTCCGACACTCCGGCGCCACCGCGAGAGAGCGCAGGAGACCGTCCTCCCCGTGGACCTCGAGCCCGATGCACCCCGCCAGCTCCGACCCGGAGCGTGCGATCAGGAAGACCTGGATGGCCTCCCCGACGTCCTCGTCCCGCAGATCGCAGGCCCGGAGCAGCGCTCGGATCTCCGGAAGGTCGCCGGCAGCCGCCTGCCCGATGTCCATGCCCCACCATATCCCGACGGCGATGGCCGCCGCGCCCCGATGCGGGTTACCCTCCCTCCGTGAGCCTCGAAACGTTCTGGTGGCTGGTCCTCCTGGAGATCGCGCTGGCCATCCCCACCCTGCTCTCGCTCGTCTTCATTCCCGCCCCGTACGGCCGCCACGAGCGGAAGGGCTGGGGCCCGACCCTCCCGGCGCGCATGGGGTGGATCCTCATGGAGAGCCCGGCGGTCTGGTTCTTCGCCTGGGTCTACTTCCTCGGTCCGAACGCGCTTCGCCCGGTGCCGCTCGTGCTGCTCGCCCTCTGGCAGCTTCACTATCTGTACCGGGCCTTCCTCTTTCCCTTCCTCATCCGGAGCCGGGGACGCCGCATGCCGTTCATGGTCGCCGCCATGGCCGTCCTCTTCAACCTCCTCAACAACTGGGTGAACGCACGATGGATCTCGGCGCACGGCGACTATCCCGCCGACTGGCTCTCCTCCACCCGGTTCCTGGTGGGCTGCGCGCTCTTCCTGGGCGGCTTCACCCTCAACATCGTCTCCGATCGAACGCTGCGCAACCTGCGCGCCCCCGGCGAGACCGGCTACAGGATCCCGCGTGGCGGCGCCTTCGATCTCGTCACCGCTCCCAACTACCTGGGCGAGATGATCGAGTGGACGGGCTGGGCCATCGCGGCCTGGTCTCCGGCCGGAGCCGCCTTCGCCCTCTACACCTTCGCCAACCTGGCCCCCCGGGCAGTATCCCACCACCGCTGGTACCGGGCGCGCTTCCCCGACTACCCTGCCCATCGCAAGGCCATCATCCCGTACCTCTTCTAGGTGAGCCCCACGTGAAGATCCTCCTCACCGGCCCGTTCGGCAACATCGGCTCCCACGCCATCCCCGAGCTGCTCCGCGAGGGGCACCAGATCCGCGCCTTCGACCTCGACACGCTGGTCGCTCGCAAGGTGGCCCGCGAGCTGGGAAAGAAGGTCGATCCGGTATGGGGCGACATCCGGGACCCCCGCGCCGTGTCCCGGGCCGTCGAGGAGGTGGACGCCGTCGTGCACCTGGCCGCGCTCATCCCGCCGGAGGCCGACGAGGACCCGGACTTGACACGCGCCGTGAATGTCGACGGAACCGCCAACGTGGTGCGCGCCTGCCAGGGGCGCTCGCGCAAGCCGAAGCTCCTCCTCGCCTCCACCTTCGACGTCCACGGCCACACCCTCGGCAAGGCGCCCCCACGCCGGGTCGACGACCCGCTGGTCGCGACCGACCCTTACACCGAGAGCAAGATAGCCGCCGAGGCGCTGGTCCGGGAATCGGGGCTGGAGTGGTGCATCTTCCGGCTCACCGACGTCCCGGTCATCGGCCTGCGCGACCCACACCCGATCATGTTCGAGATCGGCCTCGACAACCGCATCGAGGCCCTCCACGCCGACGACGCCGCCACCGCGCTGGCCCGGGCGCTGCGCACGCCGGCGGTCTGGGGGCGCACCCTCTTCGTGGGCGGCGGCCCGTCCTGCCAGCTCACCTACCGGGACTACCTGACCCGGATGCTCCGGGCCATGGGGATGGAGATGCTGCCCGAGGAGGCCTTCAGCGACGCCGAGTACGCCACCGACTGGGTGGACAGCGAGGAATCGCAGCGGCTCCTCCGCTACCAGCGGCGCAGCTTCGACGACATCACCGCCGACATCGCGGCCTGCCTGGGGTGGAAGAAGGCCTTCCTCCCCGTGGCCACGCCGCTCGTGCGCAAGAAGATGCTCGAGATGTCGCCCTACTGGCGGCAACGACAGCGGTAGTCGCTCTGGCTAGTCGCCGGAGGCGGCGATGCGCGGCTTCGCGTGGCGACGAGGCAGCACCTTGGCCGGACGCGCGCCCGGGCCGGCCGGGATGGCGTCGTCGGGAACGGCTGGCGTGCAGAGGCGCGTGACCGTCGGGCCGATGAGCCCCATGGCCGCCGACGCGAGCTTCCGGACCGGGTTCCTCGAGACCTCGCCGGTGGGGAGCGGCTGGCTCCAGGCCTTCGACAGCAGCTCCATGTAGATGCCGAGGGTCTGGCCGGCGGTGGCGAAGTCGAGCGTGGAGAGGATCTCGTCGGCCAGGCCGAAGGGCATCGAGAGCGGAAGCGGTCCCCGGGCGTACTCCACCGCCCAGACACCATCCGTGAAATTCATGGCGCGGGCCTGACCCGGGCCCACCCAGATGCGGTCACCGGGCCTGTAGATGCGCTTCTCGAACTGCCCCTCGGCGTAGTACCAGGTCTCGCCGTCGATGACCGTGTCCCAGAAGCCCACCGCGTGGCGCCCAGAGTGCCCCTCCGACCCGATGGGCGTGCCCCAGATCATGAGGTATTCCATGGTCGAGGCGAAGTAGAGCTTCATCTGGATCATCGCCCCGCCGGCGATGCTGTAGATCCAGGGCTGCGAGCGATCGATGCGCCCCGGATATGCGTCCTCCATCGCGTCGGCGATGGCGTCGAACATCTCGGGCTTGGGCTTGCCGATCCCCTGAAGCGCGCATTCGTGGATGACGTCGGCATCGAAGATGTAGTCCATGTGAAGGCTCCGAAGGGTTGGGGGGGCTCGACCCGGTTGCGCCTCGACGCAGTGTGTCGAAACCTGGGGGCTGGATCAAGCCCGTCCGGGGCGGCGGGGCGGGATTGGCCGGTTGAGCGGGCTGTCGGGGTCGCCGGTCATCCACCGCCAGGCGTCCCGGAGCGACTGCTCCACCGGCGTCGAGGCGTATCCCAGCTCCTCCCGCGCCTTCCGGTCCCGGGTCTCGAAGTCGATGGAGATGGTGTGCACCGAGTACGGGGTGAGGAGCGCCCTCCGCCCGGTCACCTTCTCGAAGATGGGGGCGAAGGCGGCGATGGCGGCCGCGACCGGAAGGGGCAGGAAGACGCGCGGGGGCCTCCTCCCGGCCTCCTCGGCCAGGATGCGCATCACCTCCCGTACGGTCATCCGGGCCCCGGAGAGGAGGTAGCTCTCGCCGGTGCGCCCCTTCTCTGCCGCCAGGATATGGCCGGCGGCGACGTCGCGGACGTCGACGAAGTCGTAACGCCCGTCCACCCCGGCCGGCACGCCGGACCGGGCGAACATGCGGATGAGCTCCCCCATCTCGGAGAGCCGGTAGTCGTTCGGGCCGAGCACCGCCACCGGGTTCACGATGACCGCGTCGAGGCCTCCCTTCACCGCCTCGAGCACGATCCGGGACGCCTCGGCCTTGGCCTTGCCGTAGTCCCCGGGTGCGAGCGCCGGGTCGTAGCCAGCGGTCTCGACGAGGACGCCGCCCGACGGGGGCTCGGTGAAAGCGTGGACGGAGCTGGTGTAGACGAGGCGCCGGACGCCGGCCCGCCGCGCTGCCTCGACCACGTTCCGGGTCCCGTCCACGTTGACGGTGCGTACGAGATTCACGTCGAGCGAGCTGATGCTCACCACGCCGGCCATGTGGAAGACCAGGTCCACGCCGGATACGGCACCGGTGAGCGTCTCCTTCCGGAGCACGTCGCCGCGGACGATCTCGATCGGTAGGCCGGAGAGCGGCCGCAGATCGTCGGCGGGCTCGACGAGCACGCGCACCCGCTTGCCCCGGCGCAGGAGCTCCCGGGTGAGCACGTTGCCCAGGTGGCCGGTTGCACCGGTGATGGTGGCGGTCTGGAATTCCATGGTCGGGTTCGCTCCTTTCGCTTCAGTCGGAGGCGAGGAGCGCCTCGAGGGTCCGCTGTCGGTGTGCGAAGGTCCGCGCCATCTGGCGGCCGACGAAGAGCTTCTCTTCGAGTTTCCCCAGGGCGCCCAGGCCCACATCGTACTCCAGGCGGTCGCGGACCACCGTGCCCGCCTGCCCGTCCTGCTCCCTGGCCTCGAACTCGTGTCGGTGCTCCCGCCGCCGAAACGGTCCCCGGGCCTGGATGTCGGCAAAGTGTTGATCGCGCTCGTATTCCACGATCCGGGCCAGCCACTCGGTGCGGAACGGCAGCGGCGGAACAAGCTTCACCGACACCCGGATCTCCGTGCCGGTCCCGGCCTCGCCGCTGCTTGGCTGCGCCGGGAGGGAGCACGAGGGCAATCGAGACCAACTCGGCTCCGAGCCGAGGCGGCATGATGCGCGGCAGGTTCCTCGAATCGGAGAAGAAACGGAACACCCTCGACACCGGCACCGGCACCCACTGCTCGAATCGAATTCGCTGGGTCATGACGGGGGAACTGAAAGGCAAGTGAGATGGCCCGGGCCGCCTCGATGCGGGCAACCCCGAACGGCCCTCATCGAGGAAACGCCCCCCGAAGGGACCTCGCCACGGACCGAAAGGTGGCCCATCTTCGGAGTCCAGGCGAATCGCGCTTCACGGTGCAAGGAGACGTCCATGGCCTCGGGTCCAATCCGCGTCGAACATGACTTCCTGGGCGACCGCGAGGTACCCGCCGATGCCTACTTCGGCGTCCAGACCCTTCGAGGCGCGGAGAACTTCCCCATCACGGGGCTCCCCCTTCACCCTGCGCTCATCCGGGCCATGGCCATCGTCAAGAAGGCTTCGGCGCTCGCCAACCGCGACACCGGCCACCTCGACGCGAAGCTCGCCGACGCCATCGCCCGAGCCGCCGACGACGTCATCGCCGGAAAGCTGAACGCCCAGTTCATCGTGGATCCCATCCAGGGAGGCGCCGGCACCTCCATCAACATGAACGCCAACGAGGTGATCGCCAACCGGGCGCTCGAGATCCTCGGGCAGCCCAAGGGAAGCTACAAGGTCGTCAGCCCGAACTCGCACGTCAACATGGCGCAGTCCACCAACGACGCCTTTCCCACCGGGGTCCACATCGCCGCGCTCGACCTCGGCCGGGCCCTCGTGCAGGAACTGAAGCTGCTCCACGCGGCCTTCGCCGCCAAGGAGAAGGAGTTCCACGGCATCATCAAGATGGGGCGCACCCACCTTCAGGACGCCGTGCCCATCCGGCTCGGCCAGGAGTTCGGGGCCTACCGCCGCGTCATCGGCCGGGACATCGAGCGCATCCAGTCGGTGGGGAAGCAGTTGCTGGAAGTGAACATGGGCGCGACCGCGGTCGGAACCGGCCTGAACGCCGACCCCGCCTACATCGTCGCGGTGGTGAAGTACCTCGCCGAGTTCAGCGGCTTCCCCATCAAGACGGCCGAGGACCTGGTCGACGCCACCCAGAACACCGACTGCTACACGGAGGTCTCGGCGGCGCTCAAGGTCTGCATGATGAACCTCTCCAAGATCGCGAACGACCTGCGGCTCATGGCGTCTGGGCCGCGCTGCGGGCTCTTCGAGCTCAACCTGCCGGCGCGCCAGCCCGGCTCCTCGATCATGCCGGGCAAGGTGAACCCGGTCATGGCCGAGGTGGTGAACCAGGTGGCCTTCCAGGTCATCGGCAACGACCACACCATCTGCCTCGCCTCCGAGGCCGGCCAGTTCGAGCTGAACGTCATGGAGCCGGTGCTGGTCTTCAACCTGCTCCAGTCCATCGGGATCATGACCAACGTCTTCGTGGTATTCCGCAAGTTCCTGGTGGAGGGGCTCACCGCCAACACCGAGCGAATGAAGGCGTACGTGGACAACAGCGTGGGCGTGATCACCGCCATCAATCCCCACGTGGGCTACGAGACCGCAGCGCGGATCGCCCGCGAGGCCAACATGACCGGCAAGCCGGTGCGCGAGCTCATCCTGCGAGACAAGGTGCTCACGAAGGAGCAGCTCGACCTCATCCTCGACCCGTTCGAGATGACCAAGCCCGGCATCGCCGGAGCCAAGGCGAAGAAGCACGAGGAAGTCTGGTTCAAGGAGCAAGGCCCCGAGAAGGAGGAGAAGGCGTCATGAGGAACGCGAGAAGCCGGCAGCCGGATTAGCGCGGACGGGAACCTGCATGGCGCGAGACCGTTCCATCCAGCGGATGCTCCTGCTGCGGCTGGCGGTCGCGGCCTTGGCGGTCTCGGCCGTCACCGCGGTGGTGGTGGCCAGCCGAGAGAGCGGACGGACGGAGGAACTGGCCGCCGACCGGGCCGCCCAGGGCGCGGCGATGCTGCGACTTTCCATGCTGGAACAGCTCGATGCTGGACTGCCCGATCATGCCGCCGTCCAGCGCATTCTCGACCGCGTGCAGGGATCCCCGGCCGCGGCGGCCAGCGGCCGCTTCGTCATCCTGGCCGTCCAGGATGCTTCCGGAGTGGAGGTCGCTCGCATCGCCGATCCGGGTCGCTCGGTCGGCGGCACGAAGGGGCTCATCCCCGTGGTCGTCCCCCTGCGCGACTCGGCGGGACGCGTCGCCGGGCACGTGGACGCCTGGTTCGAGGTATCGGCGGAGGAGCGGGCCGATGCGCGACGCAGGCTCGCCGGCTCCATCGCTCTGGGGATCGGGATCGTCCTCGCCTCCGCCGCGCTCGTCTACCCCATCGTCACCCGCCTGTTGCGCAGGCTGGAGGACCTGTCCCTGCGCCTGCTCGACGCCAACCTCGAGACGCTTGGCGTGATGGGCAGCGCCATCGCGAAGCGAGACAGCGACACCGACGCCCACAACTTCCGCGTCACCGTCTACGCCGCGAGCATCGGGGAGGCGGCGGGCCTCGCCGGCGCCGAGATGCGCGCGCTCCTCAAGGGCGCCTTCCTCCACGACGTGGGAAAGCTGGGCATCCGCGACGCGGTCCTGCTCAAGCCCGGGCGTCTCGACGCGGCCGAGTTCGGCGAGATGAAGCACCACGTCGGCCACGGGCTCGAGATCATCGGACGCTCCACTGGCTTCGCGACGCGACGCCGGTGGTGGGCCACCACCACGAGAAGTGGGACGGAACCGGGTACGGATCGGGCCTCCGCGGCGAGGAGATCCCGCTGGCGGCGCGCATCTTCGCGATCGCCGACGTCTTCGACGCGCTCACCTCGCGCCGGCCCTACAAGGAACCGCTCTCCTTCGAGGAGGCGATGGCCATCCTGGAGCAGGGGCGCGGCAGCCACTTCGACTCGCGCCTGCTCGACCTCTTCGCGGGGATGGCCCGGGGGCTGCACCAGCGCCTGGCCGGCGAGGAGGGAGAGGGGCCTCGCGCCGACGTGGCCGCACTGGTGGAGCGCCATTTCCGAGGCGACCTGGGCGCGCTTCTCTAGGGCTGGGGCACCGAGGGCACCGGCTGCGTCCTCCACCGATCGTGCATCCAGACCCAGTCGGCCGGGAACCTCCGGATGGCGTCCTCCAGCACCGCCTGGCAGGCGGCGGTGATCCGGATGACCTCCGCCTCCCGGTCGGGAGGGTCGGGATCGTACGGGATCTCCGAGAACTCGAGTTGCAGGCCGTCACCGGCATGCGGGCCTCGCCTGTGGCCGGTGCCCATGAGGATGGGCGAGCCGAAGCGAAGGGCCAGGTCGGCTGGAGCCCGGGCGCTGTGAGCCAGCCGCCCGAAGAACGGCACGAAGACCCCCTGGATGTCGGTGTCCTGGTCGACCAGCATGCCGAGCCCGCCGCCCCCCTTCAGGACCTTGATGATGGCGCGACCGAGCGAGGCGTCCTCGCGCCACAGCGTGGTCACCTGGCCGCCGAGGCGCCACTTCTCGATGAACGCCATGAGCCGGGCGTCGTCGCCACGCTTGGCGATGGCGAAGTTGGGGATTCCGGAGCGGGCGATCCGGCGGGCGATGAGTTCCCAGTTCCCGAGGTGACCCGTGACGAAGATGACTCCCTTGCCTCGGGCCACGAGCTTTGCAGGCAACTCGCCGTTCCGCATCTCCACGTAGGTGTCGAGCCGGTGGTCGTAGGAGCGGATGGAGGTGATCTCCATGGCCGCGCGACCCAGGTTGACGAACATCTGGCGGGCGATGGCCTGGCGTTCCACCTCAGGCTTCTCCGGAAAGGCCAGACCGAGGTGGGCGAGCGCCAGGCGCCTGGTCTTGCCGAGGAGGTGGTAGGCGATCGCGCCGCCCCAGCCGCCGATGCGAAGCGCGGGGCCGAGCGGGATCAGGGAGACGAGGCGCAGGAGGCCGACGAGCACCACCGAGCGGACGCCACGCCTGATTCGCTTGCGGAGCGGAATCGCCATGACGGGCCGGGGCGCCTCAGGTCATCAGCGCGACGATCACCGGCCCCCAGGCGGTGAGGAGGATGTTCCCGACCGCGTAGGGAACGGTGTAGCCGAGCACGGGTAGCCGGCTGTGGGCGGCGTCCTGGATGGCCCGGAGCGCGGCGGTGGTCGTGCCCGCTCCCGACTCCGCGCCGAGCAGGATGACCGGGTTCATCTTGAGCACGAACCGGCCGAGGAGCAGTCCGATCGTGTGCGGCACGAGCGATACGATGAGCGCGGCCGCGATGAGGCTCGGACCGGTCTTCTGGATGCCTGGCCACGAAGGTCGGACCCGCACCGAGGCCGACGATGCCGATGAAGGCAGCCAGGCCCACGGTGTCGAAGATCCAGAGCGCGCCATCGGGGATCTTCCCGAAGGTGGGCCTCACCGAGCGCAGCCAGCCGAAGAAGAGCCCCATGATCAGGGCGCCGCCGCTCGTGGTCATGGTGATGGACAGGCCGAACACCGGGACGGCGATGAGCCCGAGAAGCCCGCCCAGGAAGATGCCCATTCCCACGAAGACCATGTCGGTGACGGCCGACGGTCGGTCGGCGTAGCCGATCACCCGGGCCACCCGCTCTGCGTCGTGCTCGCGACCGGAGACCTGGAGGAGGTCGCCGCCCTCGAGCACGGTGCCTCCGTCGAATGGGACCTCCTGGCCGGCCCGGACCAGCCGGTGGAGCACGACTCCCCGCCCATGTTCCCGGGCCAGGTCGGCGAGCGTCCGGCCCGCGACCTCGCGATTCGTCACCACCACGTCCAGGAACTCGGTCGGGAAGTCGAGCAGCTCGCGGTCGTTGACCTCCGCGCCGAGACCCGAGAGCTTCTGGAGCATCACCTCGCGGCGGGCCACGATGGCGGCGGTGTCCCCGTCGTGGATCACCGTGCTCGGGGTCGCGTCCGCGATCGAGCCGCCGTGCCTCACCCGCTCGACGAAGAGCCTGGCATCGGGGATGGCCCCCTCGATCCGGGCCACTGTCAGGCCGGAAGGGCCGAGACTGGCCACCCGGATGGCCCGAACGTCCCACTCCGTGTACGCAGACGTGACTCCGGCCTCCGGCGTCGCCTTTCCAGCCAGCTGGATCTCGAGCTCCCGGGCCGCCTTCGGGAGGTCCACGCCCATGAGCTTCGGCGCGAGAACCGAGAGGTAGTAGACGAGCGTGGTGGTGCCGACCAGGTAGGTGACCGCGTAGGCCACCGGGATCTGGTTGGCCATGCGGGTCCGCTCGGCGGCGGCGACAGGCAGCCGATGAATGGCCTCGGTGGCGGTGCCGATGATCGTCGACTCCGTGAAGGCGCCCGCCAGGAGGCCGGCCGCGGTGCCGGCGTCGTAGCCGAAGAGCTTCGAGACCACCACCGCGACCGCGAGGCAGGTGCCCGCCACCGTCACCGCGAGGATCAGCTGTGGAAGGGCGTCCTTGCGGAGGCCGCGGAAGAACTGGGGGCCGACCTTGTAGCCGGTGGCAAAGAGGAAGAGGGAGAAGAAGACCGCCTTGACCGTGGGTGATACCTGGACGTCGAGCTGCCCGATGACGACGCCGGCCAGCAGGCACCCCAGCACCGTTCCCAGGGTGAAGGTCCCGATGCGCACCTTTCCGACCAGGAAGCCCACCGCCAGCGTGAGGAAGACCGCCAGCTCGGGATGCTGCTGGAGGATGTTGGCGAGTCCGGACAAGGTGCCAGCTTACTTCAAGCTCCTCGCGTCGATCACGAAACGATAGCGGACGTCGGCCTTCAGCATGCGCTCGTAGGCCTCGTTGATCTTCGCGGCCGGGATGACCTCCACGTCGGCGGTGATGCCGTGCTTCCCGCAGAAGTCGAGCATCTCCTGGGTCTCGGCGATGCCTCCGATGAGGGAGCCTGCCAGCGTCTTGCGGCCGAAGATGAAGCTCATGGCGTGAACCGGAGCCGGCTCGGGGGGCACGCCCACCAGCACGAGCGCACCGTCCACCTTGAGGAGCGCGAGGTAGGCGCCGAGGTCGTGGGGCGCCGAGATGGTGTCGAGGATGAAGTCGAACTTGCCGGCCAGGCGCTTGAAGGTGGCCTTTTCGGAGGTGAGACCGAACCCGGTGGCGCCGAGGCGCCGAGCGTCGGCCTCCTTGCCCTTCGAGGTGCTGAGCATGGTCACCTCGGCCCCCATGGCTGCGGCGAGCTTCACCCCCATGTGCCCGAGACCGCCGAGGCCGACCACAGCCACCTGGTCCCCCTTCTTCACCTTCCAGTGACGCAGCGGCGAGTAGGTGGTGATCCCGGCGCAGAGCAGCGGCGCAGCGCCGGCCGGGTCGAGGTTCTCGGGGATGGCGAGGACGAACTTCTCGTCGACCACGTCGTCGGTGGAGTAGCCGCCCTGGGTCGGCGTCTTCCGGTCCATCTCGGTGCCGTTGTACGTGAAGGCCGCGCCCTTCTCGCAGAACTGCTCCAGATCCCTCTTGCAGGGGGCGCAGACGCGGCAGGAGTCGACCAAGCAGCCGACGCCCACCCGGTCGCCGACCTTGAAGCGCTTCACCTCGACTCCGACCTTGGTCACCCGTCCGACGATCTCGTGGCCGGGAACCATGGGAAAGGTGGAGTTCCCCCACTCGTCCCGGGCCTGGTGGATGTCGGAGTGGCAGATCCCGCAGAACTCGATGTCGATGGCGACGTCGCGTGGACCGACGGCGCGGCGCTCGAACTCGAACGGGGCCAGGGGAGTCTTCGACGACTGGGCTGCGTAAGCCTTGGTCTTGGGCATGCCGAGGAACGTAGGGCCGAGCGGCCGCCGCCGCAACGGAGATGCAGGGCGTCACCGGATGGCGTCGGGGCCACTGCCGGCGGAGGGCCCTCGGTGGGGCGGCCCGATGCGCCCGTCGAAGAGCTCGGGCACGAGCACGTCCGCGCCGAGCGCCGGAGCCCCGGCGGACCGTGCCGCGAAGCCGCCCACGACGATGCAGGCCTGTGGTGCCGCGTGCCTGACCATCGCCACCGCCTGCCGGGCCGCCGGGAGATGGTCGATGGCGGCCACGCCGATGCCGACCAACGCCGGCTTCCGTTCGACCGCGGCCACCGCGAGCTGAACCGCGGGCGTGTCCGCCCCCAGGACCTCCACCGAGAAGCCCTCCAGCTCGAGTAGGTGGGCGGCGAGCCGGATCCCCGTGACGTGGAACTCGCCCGGCGCCGAGGCCAGGATGGCGGCTCCGCGGTGGCGCTCCCCGGGGGCTCCCCAGGTGTCGGGCGCCAGCGTTGCCAGTGCGAGTTCGGCGAGCTCGGTGGCCCGGTGCTCCTCGACGACGGTGGCCTGGTGTCGCATCCACGCCTCGCCCGCCAGCCGTTGCACCCGGGCGATGCCAAGCACCGCTCCACGGGGCCCGCACTCCTCTCGCCAGGAGGCGACCTCGGCCAGGAACTTCTCGCGGTCCCCCCGGAGGGCGGCCCGCACCGCGTCGTCGAGCTCCAGCTGGACGTCCGGGTGGACCTCCTCGGCCGCCTCGATCCCCACGTCGAGCGCCAGGGACAGCTGCGCGCGCTCCCCGGGCGTCAGCTCGAGCTCCCGGACGCGTGCGGCGAGGGCCCGGAGGCAGGCCCCCACGCTCCCCCTGGGCAGGCCGGACGATTCGTGAAGCTGCTCGGCCCATCGCGCATGGGCCCGGATCACCGACGGGGCCCGGAGGTCGACCGCCGCTGCAAGCGCCCGGGCCTGGGCCCCGTACTCCAGCTCGCAGGCGCGGCGACCCCCATCGCGCTTGGCGCGCAGGGAGGCGGAGGCCTCCATGACCTCCTCGATGACTGCCGGGGCCTCGGCGAGGAGAACCGAGACCACCCGGGCGTCTACTCGCGGGCGCATCACGAACCCCCACCAAGCCTAGATCTTCGCCGCGAAGTTCGCCACCCGGCTCCAGACCCGATCGAACCCGGGAAGGTCGAAGCCGGTCCCCGAGGCCATCCAGTCGAAATGAGGGGGAATATGGGTCGGATGGTTGTAGTGGCCGATGACGTCGTGGTGGTCGGCCCAGGCGGCCGCCAGGAGCTCACCGTGGATCTGCGAGAGCGTCGGGACGATGCCGTCGTTGGCAGCGGCGTTGGGTACCCGTCCGTAGGTCCGCCGCAGCACGGCGGCATCCTCGCGGGTGACCCTCGGCATCCACCCTTCGTCGGTGCTGGCCGAGAGCCGGTAGAGGGCAACGAAGAGGGCGTGTGTCACCTGGTGGGACGGGTTCAGGCCGGCCCCCCAGAGGGACCGGATCCCGGGGGCGCGGGCCTGGGTGACGACCGAGCCGTAGTGAAGGCCGGGCCGGTCCTGGGTGGACGCGTTGAAGACGTCCATGCCGGCCGGCGAGATCTGCGACACCAGCCCCTGGTCGCTTCGCACGCCCTGGAGGAATTGCTCGACGGCTCGCCGGCGCTCCTCCTCGAAGTCGCCGAGAAGCTCGAGAAAGATCTGGTCGACGGCGCCCACGGGGCGAGAGCGCGGGTTGCGCAGGAGGCGCGCCAGCCGGAGCCCCACCGAGATGGGAAGCTGACCGGTGCGCAGCGTGTAGATCGACACCAGCGACAGCAGTCGCAGGAACTGCTGCCCCAGCATTCCTCCGAAGAACTGGGCCAGCGGCGTGCCGTGGTGCGGCGTCGAGATGGTGACCACCGACCGGACCGATCGGGCGCAGCGCTCGACGTCGGCGGGCGTGGGAAGCACCGCTCCGGGCGTCACCATGAGCCGGGCGTCGAGCCCGCCGCTCGAGTGGCCGACGAGGCTCACGTGGCCGGGCGACTCGTCGAGGAGCGTGCTCACCGCCTCGCAGAGCAGCGCGGCGCGGCGGGCCAGCGAGGCGGTGGGCTCGGTGCGGGCCACCCGGACCTCGCCATCGATGCCGAGCTCCGGCCCCTTCTCGGCGATGTAGTTGCGGACGTGACCGAAGTAGGTGAAGTCGCCGAGATTGGCGAATCCGAAGAAGCCCGGGACGAGCAGGATGTGATGGGGGCGGCCCACGAGCCCAATCTAGACCACGCCCGGAAGATCAGCTCCAGGCAAGCGGGTAGCGCCCCTTCTCGAGAGTCGGTCCGACGATGGCCTCGCGCCAGGCCACCACGTCGCCCGGCTCGTCGTCGCAGAGCCTCCGCAGCCGCTCCAGCGCGGCTCGGGCCTGCACCGGATCCTTCACCGTGGCCAGGATGGCCGCGCGGGCCCGCTGGGCGGCGCGCTGGTGCGCCTCCTCGGCGTAGAGCTTCACGCAGGCGTCGGCCACCGGGTCCGGCGGGGCCTGCAGGGCGCGCCCGACCGAGCTGTCCACGGCGAAGGCTTCCATGGCCACGTCGGCGAGCGCCGCCAGCACCTCCTGCTGCTCGCCCACCGCCGGGCCGAAGGCCATGGCGGCCACGCCGGCGGCATAGCCGAAGATCAGCTTGTTCAGCTCGGCCACCCGCCGTTCCCGCGCCAGCCTGCCGCTGCCCTGCGCGGGCACCTCGCCGGTCTCGGCCGCCCGGGTCGCCTTCCTCGCCAGCTCGAGAAACGGGAACCCACCCTTGGCGGCCCGCTTGAGCAGCGTGCCGGGGATGATCAGCCGGTTGATCTCGTTCGTGCCCTCGAAGATCCGGTTCACCCGGTTGTCCCGGTAGATCCGCTCGATGGGGTACTCCTCCACGAACCCATACCCACCGTGAATCTGGACCCCCTCGTCGGCCACCCCTGCGAGCGCCTCCGAACCCCATACCTTGAGGATCGAGGCCTCGACGCTGTACTCCTCGACGGCTGCGATGAGGTCGCGCTCGAACTCCTTCGTGCCGTGGGTGGCGCCGCCGGCGTCGGCGCGCCGGTCGATGAGCCCGGTGGTGCGATAGCTCATGGCCTCGCCCACGTAGGCGAGCGCGACCATGCGTGCCAGCTTCTCCCGGATGAGGCCGAAGTCGGAGATGGGGCGGCCGAAGGCCTTGCGGTCCTTCGCATAGGTGGCCGAGATCTCGATGACGTGCCGGACGCCGGCCATGCAGGTCACGCCCAGCTTGAGCCGGCCGATGTTGAGGATGTTGAAGGCGATGCGGTGTCCCTTGCCGATCTCGCCGAGCAGGTTGGCGACCGGCACCTGCGCGTCCTCGAAGATGAGCGAACGCGTCGAGCTGCCGCGGATGCCCATCTTGTGCTCCTCCGTACCCGTGGTGAACCCGGGCGTGTCCTTCTCCACGATGAAGGCGCTGAACTTCTCCCCGTCCACCTTGGCGAAGACGATGAAGACGTCGGCGAAGCCGGCGTTGGAGATCCACTGCTTGGTGCCGTCCAGGACCCAGTGCTTCCCGTCGGGCGAGAGGACGGCGCGGGTCTTCGCCGCCATGGCGTCCGAGCCCGACGAGGGCTCGGAGAGCGCGTAGGCCGCCACCCACTCGCCGGAGACCAGCCGGGGCAGGTACTTCGCCTGCTGCTCGGGGGTCCCGAAGTAGACGATGGGAAGCGTCCCGATGCCGACCTGCGCCCCGAACATGACCGACCAGGAGCCCAGCACCGTCATGGCCTCGGCCACCAGCGCGCTGGTGGTCATTCCCTGGGCCAGGCCCCCGTGCTCCTCCGGAACGTCGAGGGAGAGGAGCCCGAGCTCGCCAGCCTCGCGGAACAGGCGGCGCACGGTCGGGAAGTCCTTGGCCTCGATGGCGTCGGCCGCCGGCACCACCCGCTCCATCCCGAACTTGCGGGCGGTGCGGAAGAACTCGCGCTGGTCGGACGTGAAGAGGTCGGGGGTGTCGATCGGGGCCGCGCCGACCTCGGCGAGGAGAAAGCCTCCTCCCGGCGGCAACTGCGAGGCACTGGCTGGGACCTTCGCGGCGGCTTCGTCGATCATGGCGCTCCTCCGGGGATGGACGTGGAGCCTAGCCTGGACCAGGGGCCGTTGGGGTTGTTTTTGCTCGACAAACCAGGAATGCCAGGTTATGCAGCACGTTCCCGTTCCTCTCTGGAACGGAGCCGCCCGGCACTTTCTGTCGGATGGATTCGGAGAAGAAAAGAGCAAGAAGCGATGGGTACCGGCACCGTGAAGTGGTTCAACGACGCGAAGGGCTTTGGGTTCATCACGCAGGACGGCGGCGGCGAGGACGTTTTCGTCCACCACACCGCCATCCAGTCCGATGGATTCCGCACCCTCGCCGAGGGCCAGAAGGTCGAGTTCGACGTCAACAAGGGGCCGAAGGGGCTCCAGGCGGCAAACGTCCGCCCCGTCTGATTCCACTTCACGCAACATGAAGTGGCGAGAGCCCGGCCCACGGTCGGGCTCTTTCGCGTTTCATGGCTCCGTCAGAAGTTCTCGTTGATGTTGAGGTAGATGCCGTGGGAGCCGTCGAGTCCCAGGCCGTACTCGATGAGCCCGTTGGCGCGCGTGGGCTTGTTCACCAGCACGCGGATGCCGAGCGTGGCGGCCGGGTACCAGTACTGGAAGTACGGCGCGTTCTGCGGATGCCCGGCGACCCAGGCCTGGCTCGGCGAGTGGACGTTCACGCCCACCGCGCCTCCCACGAAGTCCCAGATCTGGAAGCGGTACTCCGCCTCGGCGTAGAGCAGCGACTTCCCGATGTGCCGCCCCTCGATGTAGCCGCGGCCGGAGCGGGACTCGGGGTCCGAGCCGATGGAGGGCAGGTTCAGGTACGGCACGTTGCCGAAGGAGACCCAGGCGTAGGCCCAGAGCGCGAGCACGTTGGGCTTGGGGAGCGAGAAGTAGGCGCGCCCGTCCACGTAGAGGGACTGCCAGTCGTAGTCGCTTCCCAGCCACCTCGGGAAGGCCCGGTAGGTTGCGGTGGCGTAGTATCCGCGGGTGGCGTTGATTGGATTGTCCCGGCTCTCGTAGAGCAGGTCGACCGAGATCCCCACGTTGTTGTACGGCCCGGTGGTGCCGTACGGGTAGGCCGTGAAGGGATTCACGATCCCGGGCGCCGCCCCCCGATCGCTGACCGAGTAGAAGCGGTCGAAGTAGAATCCGGCCCCGACGTAGAGGTCGTCGACGACCCGCCGGTAGGCGGTCTCCCAGAATCGCAGCAGGCTC
Organism: uncultured delta proteobacterium; assembly: GCA_963700085.1. Lineage (GTDB taxonomy): Bacteria > Myxococcota > Myxococcia > Myxococcales > Anaeromyxobacteraceae > CAIOAK01. The sequence goes on along the minus strand of CAVOWI010000021.1, from coordinate 373,666 downwards.
TTGTCGACGATGACCTCGTTGGCGTTCGGCGTGTTTCCGCCCAGCCCCCAGGTCGGCGCCGGGAAGATCTGCCAGTTGGTGTAGCCGACCAGGCTCCAGTTTCCCCCGCCGAAGAAGATGCTCGTCCGCAACGGGATCGAGAGCTGGTTCTTCACGGTGTAGAGGATGTTGGTGGAGAACTTGGAGAGCTTGGCCACGTCGTCCTCGAAGCGGACGATTCCGGCGCCGGCCACGCCGAAGCCGAATCCGACCAGCGGATTGGTGAGGATGAAGGGGACGGCGTTCCAGTGGAACTTCTTCGCCGCCTCGGCCGCCCGCTCCTCCTGGGTTGGCTCGGTGTAGAGCCCGAGCCCACGCATGATGGCCTCGGGGAGGTCCATGGTGGCGTCGGTCGGCTCGACCACGCCGGGTTGCTCCACCGGGCCTGGCCGGGCCGAAGGGGGCCAGGCGACCTCGGGGTCGGGGGCCTTCTGGGGGCCGCTTCCGGGCGGCGCACCGGCCGGCGCCGCTCCGGCTCCGCCCGCCCTCACCCCCGCGGGCGCGACTCCGAGGAGCGCGCCCGCGAGCAGGGCGATGGCGAGAGGACCGTGGCGGCGCGGCACGCGCGCAAGATAGCAGCGAAGAGGCCGGTTGGCGGCGTCCTTCGCCGCCTACTTCTTCTTGGCTGGCTTCACTGCGATGGCGAACCGCTCCTCGTACTCGGCGAACACCTGGTCGCCGACCTTGACCTTGTCGATCGCGACCCCCGTGCCGGCCGTCACCTTGAACTTGCGCCCCTCGGGGCCCACCAGCGTCACCACGCGGGTCTTCATGTCGATGGCACCGATGGTCACGGTGCCCGTGATCCTGGCCCTCACGTCGCCAGCCGGCCTCTCGCCCGGGGCTGCGGCCCCGGCGGATGCGGCCACGGCCGGTGCGACGGGCTTGGAGCCGGGCGCCTGCAACGAGAGGACCACGCCCACGTTCAGGGTGACGACGACCCGGTCGCCCACCTTGACCTGGGGAAGGTTCTTCGCCTCCTCGCCGACGCGGATGGTCTCCTCGCCGCTCCGTGGTCTTGAGGGTCACCATGCGGGTGGCGAGGTCGATGGCGGTGACGGTGGCGGTGACCTGCTCGACGGCGCCGCCGGCGACGGTGCCGGTCCTGGTGGACTTGTTGACGGTCATGGGCTTCGCGTCGTCGGCGGCCAGCGAGGCCATCGGGGCGAGCGCGAGGCTGCTGCGCAAAGGGAGAGGGAGAGCGTGCGGTTCATCGGACCTCCAGAGGCGTGAGAGTGAGGCGGAAGCTTAACCGGGGGAGTGATTGATTTCAGTGCCCTTTTAGGGGGTGGGCCGGGACTGGCGCCCCCACTACCCGTCAACTGGCCGGGTATCGCGCCCAGGACCCGCACTGCCCCCCCGCACAGGGGAGGCCGCCCGTGCCGTAGTGGCGGTGAAGGTCGTCCGCCACCTGCTCGATCACGTCGCGAAGCTCGAGCCGGTCCACCCAGCGCCTCGGGATGGCCTGCTCGCCGAGCACGAGGCCGAGCAGGCTTCCGGCCACGCTCCCGGTCGAGTCGCTGTCGCCGGAGTGATTCACTGCCAGTAACACTCCGTGCTCGAAGTTCTCGGCGACCAGTGCCGCGTAGAGGCCGATCGCCACCGTCTCCTCGGCCACCCATCCCTCCCCGAGCGACTCGACCTCGGCCGCCGAGCCGCGCGGCGCCCGGGAGATCCAGAGCGCCTTCTCGACGGCCTGGACCGTCTCCTCGTGTCCGGGCTGCCGTCGAAGCACGTCGAGGGCTCGCACCGCTCCCACGTCGAGGGTGGCGCCCTCGGCGATCTCGTGGACCAGCTGGGCCAGGTACCCGGCGGCCAGCCAGCCGGTCGGGTGACCGTGGGTGACGGCCGCCAGCTCGCATCCGGTGCGGAACGGCTGCCCGGGCGGGAAGCCGGCCGGCGCGATGCGCATCGCCCCGCCGCAGCCCTTGCTCTCGTTGATGGGCTCCTCCGGGGTGCCCATGCGCCCCTTGCGCAGCGCGGACAGGCAGGTGTCTCCCGGCCCGCGCACCGCGTGGAGGTCGCGCATGCGCGAGAGCCACCCCTCCTCGTCCGGCAGGCCGCGGCGCTGCACCACGTCGCCCTGGGTCCCCAGCCAGCGAAGGTAGGCGTGCCAGGCCACCTCGGCGACACGGGTGTTCGGGTCGCGCAGGCGCAGGTGCTCGGCGCGAAGCAGGGCCTCGGCGGTGAAGAGCGTCATCTGGGTGTCGTCGGTGATCGCGCCGACCCTTCGATACGCCATGGCGTAATCGCGCAGGCCGGCCGGGCCGAACTCGCCCGTGATCTCGGCGAGGGTCTTGAATTCGATGGCCGCGCCGAGCGCGTCGCCCACCGCGCCTCCGATCAGGCAGCCGCGGAAGTTCGCACGCGTCCTCGCTCCCCGGATCTTCCTGGCCTCGTTCAATGTCGCCCCTCCACGCCCGGTCCTACAGCGAGGCATTCTGGCACAGCTTCGCACGAGCGCGCAGATCCTCCCCGCTTCGCTCACATTCACCCTGAAGTCGCAGGGTTAGGAGATCTACCCGGGTTGGATTCACCCCAGGCCCACTCCCCCATATGGATGCCACAAGCCCTCGTCTTGCGAGAGGTTTTCTCCGGCGCGTCCTGGCGCGCCCGGTGCTCCTGGGATGGTCGTGACCGGCGCCATTCTCACCTTGACCGCACTCCTCGCACTCGCCTCCGGGCAGAGCGCGGAGGACCGCAAGCACTTCGCGGCCTACCAGGTCCAGCTGGCGAGCATCCTGGCCACCGAGGCAAGGACCGCGTCGACCTCGCCAGCGGCGACGTCGGCCGCGCCTGCCTCGGCGGCCGCTTCGGGCCCCTGCATCCTCGTCCCGGGCAGCGGCAACGGGGCCACCACCCGGGACTGCACCGCCTGTCACGTGGGGCTCGAGGGGCGTCACTCCCACCCGGTCGACGTGGACCACGAGTCGGCGCGCTTCCGCTCCATGAGAGGGTCCGGCCCTTCACTTCGACCGGCGGCCGAGGTCGTGAAACGCGGCGTCTTCCTCGCCGACGGCAAGGTGACCTGCCTCACGTGCCACGATGGCAGCTCCCCGTGGAAGGCCAAGCTGGCCCTGCCTCCCGACGCGCTGCTGCGGGAGCCGGTGAAGCCGGGCAACCCCCAGACCTACGACCCCGCGCAGATGCGCCCCTCGACGATGAAGGGACTCACCGCAACCTCCGGAAAGCAGCTGCTCCCGGCCGGTACCGAGGTCAGCCCGACTCCGCTCTGCAAGGCCTGCCACTCCTTCGACTAGGGGGGTCTCCCGGCCTCTGCGCCCTTCCGGTTTCATCGGCCCCAGCTTGTGGTAGCTTTTTCGGCATGAGCACGAAGAAATTCCGCGTCGGCGTCCTGGGCGCCACCGGCATGGTCGGACAGCGGTTCCTGTCGCTTCTCGAGAATCACCCCTGGTACGAGATCACCCTCGTCGCCGCCAGCGCCAACTCGGCAGGGCAGAAGTACGCCGACGCGGTCAAGGGTCGCTGGGCGCTCACGAAGCCACCGCCGGCCAGGACCGCCGCGATGGTCGTCCAGAACGCGTCGGACGTGGCCAGGATCTCCGACCAGGTCGACTTCGTCTTCTGCGCGGTCGACATGAGCAAGGAGGAGACGGCCAAGCTCGAGGAGGACTACGCGCGCAGCGAGACGCCGGTGGTCTCCAACAACTCGGCCCACCGCGCCACGCCCGACGTGCCGATGATGGTGCCCGAGGTGAACCCGGAGCACGCGTCGGTGATCGAGGCACAGCGCAGGCGGCTCGGCACGAAGCGCGGCTTCGTGGCGGTGAAGCCCAACTGCTCCCTGCAGAGCTACGTGCCCGCCATCCACCCGCTCATGAAGTTCGGGCCGAGGCGGATCGCCGTGTGTACCTACCAGGCCATCAGCGGCGCCGGGAAGACCTTCGAGACCTGGCCGGAGATGGTGGACAACCTCATTCCCTTCATCAAGGGGGAGGAGGAGAAGTCGGAGAAGGAGCCCATGAAGATCTGGGGCTCGCTGAAGGACGGCAAGATCGTCCCGGCCGTCGACCCGATCATCTCCGCACAGTGCCTCCGCGTTCCGGTCTCCGACGGCCACATGGCCGCGGTCTTCGTCCAGTTCGACCGGAAGCCGTCGAAGGAGGAAGTCATCGAGCTGTGGCGCGGGTTCGTGGGCAAGCCCCAGGCGCTCGACCTCCCCAGCGCGCCGAAGCCCTTCCTGACCTACTTCGAGGACGACTCGCGGCCCCAGACCAGGCTCGACCGGGACGCGGGCGGAGGCATGGGCGTGACCATCGGGCGGCTGCGGCCCGACGTGCTCTTCGACTACCGCTTCGTGGCGCTCAGCCACAACACGGTGCGTGGCGCGGCGGGGGGCGCCGTGCTGACCGCCGAGCTGCTGACGAAGGACGGGTACATCCAGGCCAAGTAGGGTCGCGCCGCGGACGGTGGATGGGTGAAGCCACCCATCCCCACGAGCCTCGGGTGGTTTCCCCCATCGACCCTCACCCGGCTTCCGTCCAAGCCCTCGATCTTCGGGGGTCCATCGCCGGAGTTGTTTCCCCGAGCGCTGGCACCCGACTTGCTGAGTGATCGGGAGTCGAGTGAGGGTGGATTGGCGGTTGCCAGGAGGGGGATCGCCAATCCGTCGTTGCGACGCACCGAGTCAGCAAGAAGGCCGCCACCCGAGGGAGGCGGCCTTCTCCATTTCCACGGCCGCGCGGATCGCTCCGCGTCGGCCGCTCGGTTCACGCTCAGTTCCTGCGTCCGCCGAAGAGGTTCAGGATCGACAGGAACAGGTTGATGAAGTTGAGGTAGAGGGAGAGCGCGCCGTTCACAGGCAGGGCGGCGATGCCCTCTCCGGCCACGGCCATGCGACGCAGCCGCTGGGTGTCGTAGGCGGTGAGCCCGGTGAAGACCACCACCGCGGCGGCCGAGATGACGAACTGCATCATGTTGCTCTTCATGAAGATGTTCACGACGCTGGCGATGACGACGCCGATGAGCCCCATGAAGAGGAAGCTCGACCAGCCGGAGAGGTCGCGCTTGGTCACCGTGGCGAAGATGCTCATGGCCAGGAACGTGCCCGCCGTGACCGCGAAGGCCGAAGCGACCGAGTTTCCGGTGTAGGCCAGCAGGATCACCGACATGGTGGCCCCGGTGAGCGCGGAGTAGAGGAGGAAGAGCGCGCCGGCCACCCCTGCCGAGAGCTTGTTCACCGCAGCCGACAGCGCCATCACCAGGCCGAACTGGGCGATGATGAGCCCCCAGAAGACCATCCGGTTTCCGATGACGACCTGCAGCACCTCGGGGGTGCTCGCCACCCAGAAGGCCATGCCGGCCGTGACGACGAGCCCGAGCGCCATCCAGCGGTAGACGGCGGACATGAAGCGGCGCTCCACGTCGGAGGCGCCGCGGACCAGGACCTGCGAGTTCTCGAATGTGTTTGCCATGGGGGGATCTTAACCATCTCCGGGCGGGATGCCAGCGCCCACCAGAGAGGCCCCGGCGCACCCGCCAACCGGCCCGTCATCGACTCGAGCACCGGCAGGAGATCGCTCGGGTTTTCCGCCCAGGCCCGGGGATGTGCCACGGCCAGTTCGTCCCGCGTGAAGGGCCCCCAGAGGGCGGCCACCGTGGCCACGCCGGCGGCGTTTCCCGCCAGCACGTCGTGCGGCGAGTCGCCGATGAAGGCGCCGTCGCCGGACGCCGCCTCGAGCCGGACGAGCGCGTGACGCACCGGCTCCGGGTCGGGCTTGTGACGGACGGTGGATTCCAGGCCGACCACGGCCTGGAAGTGGCGTGCCAGCCCCAGGAACTCGAGCGAGCGTCGCGCCGAGGGCTCGAGCTTGGAGGTGACCACCGCCATGCGCACGCCGCGGGCGGCGAGTGCGTCCAGCACCTCGGGAACGCCCGGGAAACGCGCGCACCATGGAGTCGTGGTGCGCCCACTGGTGCTCCTTGTAGCGTTCCCGGAGCAGCGCCACGTCGGCCTCGTCCTCGCCCCAGCGCCGGATCATGGCCTCGAGCGGCGTGCCGATGAGCGCCACCCACTCCTTCACCGTGGGCGCGCGCTCCCGCCCGGCGAAGGCGTGCTGCATCGACGCCACGATGAGCGGGACCGAATCGATGAGCGTCCCGTCGAGGTCGAAGAGGACCGCGCGGAACGTCATCGACCCGATCCCGGGGCGGCTACAGGAGACCTGGCTTCCCCGCCTTGAACCGGTTGAACTCGGTGGCGAGGATGTCGACGTGCTCCCGCTCCTCGGCGGCCAGCTCCTTGTAGAGCTCGCGTTCCACCGAGCCCTCCGGCGCCTTCTCCCCCTTCTCGCTGAAGAACTTCACCGCCCGCTGCTCGAAGGCGATGGCGATCCGGAAGAGGTTGCCCGGGTCCTTCGGGTCGTTGGGGATGCCGGCGTAGATCGCCGCCCGCTCGGTCTTGAACCCGGCCGAGGCCTCGGCGATGTCGACGTGGTAGCGGGCCGAGAGCGTGGTCATGTGCTCCTTCTCCATCTCGGCGAACTTCCCGAAGAGCTCCCGGAGCTGCGGATCGGTCGACTCGGCGGAGGCCCGCTTGTAGAAGGCCATCCCGCCCAGCTCGATCTCGAAGGCGGTGCGGATGGCGTCGAGCGCATCCGCGTCGGCCACGGCGCGCTCGCCCATGGGCGCGAGCTTGCCGCCGCAGGCCGGGCACTGGCCGTACGGGAAGGCGAACCCCTCGCTCACCTTGGAGCACGAATCACAGCGCCACTGGAGCTTCTGGCCGGCGCAGCAGATGTACTCCTCGTCCCCCTCGAGGGGCTGCTTGCACTTCGAGCAGGTCTTTCCACCGGCTTCCACTTTGGCGGCTCCCTTGGCGGTTGAGGCGTGCGCTGCGCTGGCCTCGGCTCCGGCGACGACGCCGGCCCCGAGCGGCTTCATGGGGACGAAGGCTTCCAGGTCGGCAGGCGTGACCGGCCAGGCGGCCTTCCCGGAGGAGAGCCAGGTGGCGATCCCCTTGGCGGCCCGGCGCCCGGCGCCCATGGCCAGGATGACCGTGGCCCCGCCGGTGACGATGTCACCACCAGCGAACACGCCGGGGAGGGTCGTGGCCTGGGCCTGGTCGTCGGCCACCACGTTGCCCCACTTGTTGAGGCCGAGTCCCTTGGTGGACTGCGTGATGATGGGGTTGGCCTTCGTGCCGAGCGCGTAGATCACCGTGTCGCACTGGAGATCCTTGAAGCGGCCGGTGGGGACTGGCTTGCGGCGCCCCTTCTCGTCCGGGTCGCCGAGCTCCATCTCCTCCACCTTCATGCCGCGGACGTTGCCGTCGGGGTCGACGTAGATCTCGACGGGCGCGTGGAGGAAGAAGAAGTCGATCCCCTCCTCCTTGGCGTGACGGATCTCCTCGATGCGGGCCGGGGCCTCGGCCTCGGTGCGCCGGTAGACGCAGCGGACGGTGGCCGCGCCGATGCGCTTCGAGACGCGCAGGCAGTCCATGGCGGTGTTGCCGGCGCCGATGACCACCACGCTCTGCCCGACGTTCACCGGCGTGTCGAGGTAGGGGAACTTGTCGCCGCCCATGAGGTTCACGCGGGTGAGGAACTCGTTGGCCGAGTAGACCTGCCCTGCGAACTCTCCCGGGATTCCCAGGAAGGTGGGGGCGCCGGCGCCGACGCCGAGGAAGACCGCGTCGTAGCCCTTCTCCGTCATGAGCTGGTCGACCGAGAAGGTCTTGCCGATGACCTTGTTGGTCTCGAACTTCACGCCCATCTCCTTCAATCGGTTGACCTCGCGGTCGATGATGTCGCGGGGGAGCCGGAAGGACGGGATGCCGTAGCGGAGCACGCCACCCACGACGTGCAGCGCCTCGTAGACGGTCACGTCGGCGCCGTAGCGGACCAGGTCGGCGGAGACGGCCAGTCCGGCCGGGCCGGAGCCCACCACGGCCACCCTGCCGAGCTTTCGCTCGAAGCGCGGGGGAACGGCCGGCGGCGGCTTGGCGTTGTCGCCGACGAAGCGCTCGAGCCGTCCGATGGCCACCGACTCGACCTTCTTGTTGATGATGCAGAGCGCCTCGCACTGCGACTCCTGGGGACAGACGCGGCCGCACACCGACGGAAACATGTTGGTGTCGTAGATGACGTCCAGCGCGCCGTCCATGTCGCGAATCAGCACGTGGCGGATGAAGCGCGGGATGTCGATCTGGACCGGGCAGCCGGCGATGCAGGCCGGCTTCGCGCACTGGATGCAGCGCTCGGCCTCGCGGAGCGCGTCCTGGAGCGAGAACCCCAGGTTCACCTCCTTGAAGTTGCGGGAACGCTCGAGCGCGTCGCGCTCGGGCATGTGGACCTGGTGCGGCTCGAGCTCCTTGATCTTCTTGTAGTTGCGCTTCTCCTCCTCGAAGAGCTGCTTCTCGAGGTTGCAGACGTGGGCGTAGTCCTGGCTGGCCTGGTCCTCCTGCCCCTTGAAGCGCTTCTGCCGCGCCATCAGCTCCTTGAAGTCGACCTTGTGGCCGTCGAAGTCCGGCCCCTCGACGCAGGCGAACTTCACCTGCCCGTCGACGGTGACGCGGCAGGAGCCGCACATGCCGGTGCCGTCCACCATGATGGCGTTCAGGGACACCATGGTCTTCACGCCGAAGGGGCGCGAGGTCTCCACGCAGCCGTACATCATCGGCAGCGGCCCGATGGCGACCACCAGGTCGGGCGGGTCGCTCTCGAGGACCTCCTTCAGCGCCCCGGTGACGAATCCGGGCTTGCCGTAGCTGCCGTCGTCGGTGCAGACGATCAGCTGGTCCGAGTACTCCTTGAACTGGTCCTGCCAGAAGATCAGGTCCTTGTTGCGGAAGCCGATGATGCTGGTGGTGCGGCAGCCGGCCTCCTTGAAGGCGCGCAGCTGGGGATAGACCGGCGCCACGCCCAGGCCGCCGCCGACGAGGACGACGTGCTTGTACTTGTCGACGTGCTGGGGCATCCCCAGCGGGCCGACGAAGTCGAGGAAGGAGTCCCCCTCCCCGTAGTTCTCCATCATCTCCTTGGTGGTCTTCCCGAGCGCCTGGATCACCATGGTGATCGTGCCGGCCTCGCGGTCGTAGTCGGCCACGGTGAGCGGGATGCGCTCGGCGCCCTCCCGGAGGCGCAGCATCACGAAATGGCCGGCCTGGGCCGCCTTCGCGACGTCGGGGGCCTCGACTTCCCACAGGAACGTGGTGGGGGAGAAGACTTCATGTCGGACGATCTTGTACATGGGCTTCCGTTCTTCGGGGGTTTCCGGCGGGATGCCGTTGGTACCAGCGCCGCCTGTACCCGTCAAGGACAACCCGACGGGCCCGCGGCTGGCAAAAAACGGGTAAACGACGGGGGGTTGCGTCATGCCAGACTCTTCCGGGGAAGCCCCCTTGCGTTGGCCCCGCCGATGAACGAGGTACATGGAATGGCCAGCGAGCGATCGGCATCCCACCTGGCGCCCGGCTTCCTGGTCGCGGCGCCCGGGCTGCGAGACCCCAACTTCGCCGGATCGCTCGTCCTCATGACCGGCCATCGCAAGGCGGGGGCGATGGGGTTCATCGTGAACCGGCCCGCGCCGGTCTCGACGGCCGAGATGCTCTCCTCGGTGGACGTGAAGCTGGGGGGGCTGGCCCGGGACTCGGCGCACGGGCAGCAGCCGGTGCTGGTCGGCGGTCCGGTGGGCCAGGAGCAGGTCTGGGTGCTGTACCGGCGCGGCAGCGCGGGCGACGAGGACGACGCCATCCGGGTGGGACGCAACCTCGCGGTGGGGAGTTCCCGCCCGATGCTCGAGTCGATCCTGCGCGGCGCCGGTGCCGACGCCGGACCCGTACAGCTCTTCATCGGCTACGCCGGCTGGGCGCCCATGCAGCTCGAGAACGAGATCGCCCAGGGCTCCTGGGTGCCTCTCGCCTTCGACGAGGAACTGGTGACGACCGTGCCCTTCGCCGACCGGTGGAGCGCGGCCGTGCGGCGGCTCGGCCTCGACCCGGCCGGGTTCATGGTCGGCGGCGGCGGGGCGATGGCCTGATTAGACTGCTGGTCCGCAATCCCTGCGAAAGGAAACCCATCGATGGCCACCGTCACGCTGAAGGGAAACCCGATCCACACCAACGGCGATCTTCCCGCCGCCGGCGCTCCCGCCCCGGACTTCAAGCTCACCGGCACCGACCTGAAGGACGTGTCGCTCGCCGACTACAAGGGCAAGAAGAAGATCCTGAACATCGTCCCCAGCCTCGACACCCCGACCTGCGCGACCTCGACCCGCAAGTTCAACGAGTCGGGCGGCAAGCTCCCCAACACCGTCGTGCTGGTGATCTCGGCCGACCTGCCCTTCGCCATGAAGCGCTTCTGCACGACCGAGGGGCTCTCGAACGTGGTGAGCCTGTCGATGATCCGCGGGAAGGGATTCGCGAAGACCTACGGCGTCCTCATCGAGGACGGGCCGCTCGCCGGCCTGACGGCCCGCGCTGTCGTGGTCGTCGACGAGAACGACAAGGTCGTCTACCGGGAGCTCGTGCCGGAGATCGGCCAGGAGCCGAACTACGACGCTGCCCTCGCCGCCGCGAAGTAGCCGCGCCCGCTGGGGGCTCGAGCAGATCGTCGGCGCGGCCTCGCTCCTGGCCACCGACCGGGAACTCCGGCGCAGCGCGCTCCTTCCCACCACCCTGACCTTCCTCGGGTCGGCCGGGCTGGCCGCGCTCGTGGCCCTCGGGCGCGACGGGCACTTCCTCCAGGCCGCCTTCGCCCTCTTCGTCGCCATCTCGTCCATGCCGCCCACGCTGCTCTGGCCGCTCTGGACGCGGCTCGGGCTCGAGGCCCGGCGGGCGGTGGGCGGCGCGCCCGGGGAGGAGGAGCGGCCCGGCGAGCCCTATCCGCGGCTGCTCGTTCGCGAGCTGTTGAAGGCGCTGCGCCAGACCGCGGTCGTGGCCGTCGGGCTCGCGCCCATCTTCTTCGTCGTGGAGCTTCTCCCCGGCGTCGGACACGGCGTCACCATCCTCCTGGGCGCGTCCTGGGCCTGGTACTGGGTGGTGCTCGACGCTCTCGAGATCCCGGTCGAGCTCCAGCCCGGGCGTCTCGGGCCCGGAGACCCTCCCTGGTTCGAGCGGGAGCTTCGCGCGCTGGGCGCCCGGTCGCGCTGGCTGCGTCTCCTCGGCCGGGTCGGCCAGTTCGTCGGCTGGCTCGCGCGCCCCTGGCGCCACCAGGCGAGCTTCACCGAACGTCACCCCTGGGAATCGGCCGGGTTCGCGCTGGGGACGGTGACCTTCCTCGCCATCCCGGTGCTGGGGGTCTTCTTCCGCGCCGTGGCCATCACCGCCGCGACCGCCATGGTGGTGAGAGAGGAAACCGGTCCGGATCGGGCGGATCGAGAACTGGCGCGCCCCGCCGATCCTGTCTAGGCTGTCCGGGTCCCCTCTCGGGAAAGGAACGCCCATGGCCACCGCCCGTCACTCGCTTCTCGGTCTCGCCGCTGCCTTCGCCCTGCTTGCCGCCCCAGCGTCCACCCACGCGGCCAACACCTACGTCGCCCTGAAGGGCGGCGTCTGGGCCCCCACCGCCCAGGACGGCATCTCCGGCATCACGCGGGATCGCGAACGGGAAGTTCCCCGCCTCGGGCAACGTGGAGCTCGCCTACGGCGCCACGATGGGCATCATCGGGGCCCAGATCGCCGGCGGCTACATGTGGTCGGACGCTGAACGGCGTGAAGGCGAACGCCGTCCCGCTCTACGTGCTCGGCCAGCTTCGCCTGCCCATCTTCTTCATCCAGCCCTACCTGGAGCTCGGAATCGGCGGCCTCGCGAACTTCGCGAGCGCCCATCCCCGGCGGCACGGTCAGCGCCACGAAGTTCTCCTTCCTGGCCATCGGGGCGCTGGGCGTGGACTTCATCCTCGGGCCGGTCCTGCTCGGCGCCGAGGCCCGCTACATGTACGTCAGCGAGCAGACCTTCGCCTGGGGCTCGATGAAGCTCTCCGGCGTGAACGTCACCGTCAACCTGGGCTACGTCTTCTAGGCTGCGTCAGCTCACTTCTTGTCGGCCGCCTCGGCGATCCTGGCCGCCTCCGCGGGCGCGACCCTGGAGAGCACCAGGAGTTCCTGATCGTAGTCGCGGAAGCGGACTTCGGTCATGTCGTTCCGGTCCTGCTTGATCCCGGTGATGACGAGCATGCAGCCGTCCTTGCCCGCCGGCGTGCCCCGGATCTGGAAGCGCAGCCGCGCGCTGTCGAAGTCGGTCTCCGACTCGTAGACGCCCCTGTCGTCCTTGGTGGTGGAGTGGCCGGCGTTCAAGACGTTCGTGATGAACCCCTGCTTCTCATGCCCCACCAGCTCGCGGTCGCTCCCCACCAGCTCGAAGCCCTGCGAGGCCACCACCCGAAGCGCATCCACCCACAGCGCCTCGCAGGCCACCGGGAACCGGTAGTCGCGCATCGAGTCGCGGACGTACGCCGGGCCCGCGCCACCCGCGGTGAGCGTGGAACAGCCAGCCGCGGCGAGCCCGGCGACGATGGCCAGGGTCCAGGGAGTTCGCTTCTTCATTTGCCTTCCTCCTCCAGTTTCCGCTTCAGGGCCTCGAGCCCGGCCAGGTCCTCGGCCCAGAGCAGGCCGATCTCGACCTCTCTCGTCCCGCCGGCGCGGGCGTCGGGGACGCCGTAGCAGACCTTGAGCCGCCACCGCTCCTGCTCGCAGGCCTTCTTGATCTCGAAACGAACGCCGCGCCCCTCGCGGCGAACCACCTCGAGCGCCCGGGCGGCGTTTTCCGGAAGCTGCATGGCGACGCAGTAGACCACGGATCAGGGGTGCTGGGCGTCGCAGCGCAGGCGGCCGATGATCGGAACGTGGTCGGAGAGCCCTGCGAAGGGGCTGCGCCGGTCGCCAAAGCGGCAGGAGCCGTCGAGGTCGAGGAAGCGGACCCCGTTCCCGTAGAAGAGGTGGTCGAGGTGCATCCGCATGCGCATGAATCCGGCCGTGGGCCACGCGCGGGGGTCGTCCGGGTCGACGAGGCCGAGGGATTGCTGGGCGCTCTTGAACCCGGCGGTCTCGGTCAGGTAGCGGATGACCGGCGAGCCGGGCGCCGAGTTGAAGTCGCCGCAGACCACGTAGGGGCCGCCCTCCGCGTGGCGGGCCACGAAGGCGGCCAGGGTGCGGGCCTCGTGCAGCTGGTTCGATCCCCAGCCCATTCGCGCCGGCTCGGTCCAGAAGCCGCGGGCGAACGGGGTCGGCAACGAGATGTGGGTGTTGAAGACGTGGAGCTTCCGGCCGGACGGGTCGGCCACGTGGATGTGGGCGCAGATGCGGGCCTGCTTGCGGTCGCGAAAACGCTCCACGTGGTGATGGGTGATGTGGTGAGGCGAGTCGACGTTGTGCGACTCGACGCGCAGCCGGCGCGTGTTCACCAGGATGGCCAGTCCGGTGGTGGTGATGGCGACCTTGCGGATGCGGTTGACGTGGGCGCGGAAGTAGAACCCGTCGTACGGGAACGGCACCCCCATGCCGGCAAACGTCCTCTCCAGCGCCGACATGAAGCTCTCGAGCTGGGTCTCCCCCGAGGTCGCTCGCCTGTAGGCGAGCCGCGACCGCAGCGAGATGGTCTCGATCTCCTGCAGGCAGACCACGTCCGGGATGGGGTCGAGCGTGGCCAGGGCGTGGCCGATCAGGTGCTCCGGCCCGCGCGTGCTCGCGAGCCCCTTCAGGGCGTGGCCGAAGTAGCGAACGTTGTAGCTGACGACGCGGAGTGATGGCGTGCGAACCATGAGATGCCTGGATCATGTGACCGGTACCCAGGGTGCGCAATGGCGAGTGGAGGCCGCCGGTCCGGGAGGCCCCGGGCATACCCCGAGCGGGATCCCTGAACGGAAACTCCGGCAGGGGATACAATGTGCGGATGCCCCAGGACGACCGCCAGCCCGCGGAGGGAACCGAGGCCTGGAGCCTGGCACCGGCCCGCGCCGCCGCGGAGAAGCGCCCCTACCTTCTCATGGTGTCGGGGCCGCAACTCGGGGAGATCTTCGCCCTCGAGGCGGGGCGGGAGATCGTGCTGGGGCGCGACCCGGCCTGCGACATCCGGCTCCAGGACACCGGCGTCTCTCGCCGCCACGCCAGCGTCCTGGGTGGCCCGGAGGGAACGCGGCTACGCGACCTGGGGAGCACCAACGGCATCCTCGTGGAGGGGCTCCAGGTCGCCGACTGCAAGCTGCAGGACGGACAGCGCGTCCAGATGGGGATGCACTCCGCGTTCAAGTACTGCCTGTGCGACGACCTCGAGATCGGCTACCAGCGCCGCCTGGCCGAGGGCGCGCTGCTCGACCCGGAGACCGGGCTCTTCAACCGGCGCCACTTCGACGACCGGCTGGGGGCGGAGCTGGCCACCTCCCAGCGCTACGCCCGGCCCATGTCGCTGCTCGTCGTCGAGGTCGACGGCTTCAAGCAGCTGGCCGAGGCCGAAGGCAGGACGACCGGCGGCCAGATCCTGGAGCTCGTTGCACGTTTGGTGAAATCGGCGGTGCGACGCGAGGACGTCCTGGCCCGGCTGTCCGCGGAGTCGTTCGGCGTGGTGTCGAGGGAGACCCCCCTGTCGGCCGGGCGGGCGCTCGGCGAACGCATCCGCAGGTCGGCGGACCAGGCAAGGCTGCCGGTGCACGGACAGGAGCTCCCCATCACCCTGAGCGTCGGCGTGATCGGGATCGACACCATCGGCACCTACACCCCGGGTCGCACCGAGCTGGAGGTTCTGGCGCTGGCCGGGAGCGCGCTGCTCCAGGCCCAGGAGGCGGGCGGCAACCGGGTCACGGCCGAGGGGCCGCTGGCGCTGCCCTGACTCGCGTCAGTTGTTCACTTCCTCGAAGGCGCCGACCGCGTTCAGCAGCTTGAGCGTGGCCAGGTCGACGTTGAGCGACTCGAACACCAGCCCCACCTCGGCCTGACGGAGCGTCTGCACCGAGTCGGTGGACTCGAGGTAAGTGGCGGCACCCGCCTTGTAGGCCACGTCGACGAGCCGGGCGTTCTCGATGGCAAGATCGGTGCGCTCCCTGGCCTTGGCCCGATTGGCGACGGCCGCCTCGAGATCGAGCTGGGACTGCTTCACCCGCTCGACCGCCTTCAGATCCGTGAGCCGCTTGGCCGCGTCGGCCTCGACGATCCTGGCGGAAGCCTCGCGGATGGAGGCCTCGCGCAGGCCGCCGTCGAGAAGGGTCCAGGTGAGCCCCAGGCCCACCTGCCAGCTGAAGTTGTTGGGATTGAAGGTGGACGTGCTCGCGTAGTTATAGGCGCCGAACCCGCCGATGGCGGGCAGGTACTGCATGTAGAGCTGGGTGCGCTGACCGTAGGCCAGGTCCAGGTTTTCGGCTGCGGCCTTCACGTCGGGACGAAGCTCGAGAGCCTGCTGCTCGAGGTTTGGCCCCTTGGGCTGGAGCGGCGTGGCCGGGAGCACGATGTCGAAGTCGTCGGGGCGATCGAGGGCGGTGGCGAGCGAGAGCTTGGCGCGCTGGAAGTCGATCTGCGCTCTCTTCAGATCTTCCTCGGCCTGGGACCGGTCGATCTCGGCGCGAAGCAGGCCGACCTTGGTGCCCGTGCCGGCCTGGAAGCGCACCCTGGAGTCCCGCTCCCGCTCCCTGGTGAGCACCACCTGCCGCTCCTGGACGGAGATGAGCTCGTTCAAGCTGGCCACGCCGTAGTAGAGCTGGGCGATGCCGAAGAGGATGTCCCGGCGCGCCTGCATGATGTTGTAGTCGATCACCTTCTCGGCCTTGTAGGCGTTGGCGATGAGGAGCATGGCCTGCGGAGCGACGAGCGCCTGGGAGAGCTTCACCTGCCCCTGCGTCTGGACGAGCGGCACGACGACGGAGGACGAGAGGGCGCTCGGGTAGACGAGGAAGTTGGTCGGGTTGCCCGGCACCGTGCCGCCGCCGCTCGGGCCCTGCTGCGTGCCCATGTCGCGTACCCAGTATCCGGAGGGGAGGTCGAAGGAGACCTCGTACTGGTTGCGCACCACCTGGACGCCGGCGTTCACCTGGGGCAGGTAGGCGGACCAGGCCTTCCAGGTGAGCTGACGGGCCATCTGGACGCGGGCGTCGAGCTGCTGGATGTCGAGGTTCTGCGTGCGCGCGGCGTCGATGGCCTCGCGCAGGGTGAGGACCTTGGCGGGCTTCGCGGCGGGCGCGGGCGCTGCCACGGCGGCCTGCCCGGCCGTCTGCGAGGCGGCCTGGGCGAGGACGAGCGCTGCGAAGAAGCTGACTGGACTCATGAATCCTCCTGTTGGCAGGCGAGGTTTACACCAGGTCGTCTCGCTGCGCTCGCGAGAATCGGCCTGCCGCACCCTCATCGCCGCGGCGTCGCTACTTTCCGCCCAGGTCCTCGATCTCCTGCTCCACGTCCTTCTTGTCGTCGGCATCGGGGCGCATGGAGAGGTACTTCCGGAACTCCTGCACGGCGGCCGACTTCTGGCCGCGCTCCTTGTGCCAGTAGCCCAGGTAGAGATGCGGCATGGGGTTCGACGGCTCCTTGGCCACGGCCTTCTCGTACCAGGGCACGGCGGCCTTGAGCCCCTGGCCGTCGCTCACCGCCCGCGCGATGAGGTAGTAGACCTCGACGCGGGCAGGGTCGCCCTTGAGCGCCTGCTGGTAGAGCGCCACCGCTTCCGCGGCGCGCCCGAGCCTGACCTGGCAGGAGGCGAGCTCGATGCGCGCCCCCTCCCGCTTCGGGGCCACCTCGAGCGCCTTCTGGAACTGGGGGACTGCCTGCTTGCAGTCGCCTCGGGAGGCGTACAGACGGGCCAGGTGCTCGTAGGCCTCCGGTGCGCGCGGCGCGACCCGGATGGCGGCGCGGTAGGCCTCCATGGCCTCGGGAAGCTGCCCGGCGCGCTCGAGCGCGTCGCCCAGCTCCACGTGGTAGGCGGGCTCGCCCGGCGCCAGGTTCGTGGCCTTTCGCAGCCGGTCCACCGCGGCGGCTGGCCTCCCCCTTGGCGAGAAGCGTCCGCCCGACCCAGTACTGGGCCTCGGCGAGGTTGGCGTCGAGGTTCGTGGCCTGGTCGAGCTCCTTCAGGGCCTCGTCGGCCTTCTTCTGCTCGAGCAGCAGGGCGCCGAGCCTGACCCGGGCGAGCGCCCCGCGCGGATCGAGGGCCACCGCGGTCTCGAGTGCCTTGCGGGCCGGCTCCACCTCGCCGGCGCGCCAGAGCGTCCAGCCGAGCAGGAGTTGCGCATCGGCGGAACCGGGATCGGCCGCCACGGCCTTCTCGGCCAGCGCGCGCGCCGCGGGCATGTCGCCGCGAACGAGCGCGAGCCGGGCCGAGCCGGACAGCGCCGCCGCGTTCAGGGGATCGAGCGCGAGGGCCTTCGAGAACGCCGCCTCGGCAGCTGGCTGGTCGCCCCGCAGGAGGTCGAGGACGCCCACCGCGGCGAGCACGTCGGGCTCGCCCGGCCCCTTCTCGGAGGCGATCTTGACCTGGGTCGCCGCTGTCGCGAGGTCTCCCTCGGATACCGCCAGCCGGGCCAGGGCGAGCGGCGCCTCCCAGCCCCCGGGCGCCTTCGCCGCGGCCTTCTCGAAGAGCTTGCGCGCCTCGGCTCCCCTTCCGGCGCGCTGCTCCAGGAGCCCCTTGACGAGGAGGAGGTCCGGGTTGTCGGCCGAGCGGGCCAGGGCACCGTCGATCGTGGTGGCTGCGTCGGCCTTGTTGCCGGCGGCGAGCTGCGCGCGGGCGAGCAGCGCCGAGGCAGCCGGAGAGCGGCTGGCCGCGGGAACGGGCTCGAGCGCCGCGATGGCCTTGGCCGCCTCCCCGCGCTTGAGCAGCAGGCGTGCCAGCGCCACGCGGGCATCGGCCGAACCAGGCTGATCCTTGGTGGCCAGTTCCAGCTCGGCTTCGGCGGCGGCCGGGTCGCCGCGCCGGGCCAGCACGCCGGCGAGGAGGACGCGGGCGCGGGCCCGCTCGGCCGGTCCGAGCCGGGCCAGCCGGTCCTTCTCGAGAAGCGCTCCCAGCGCCGCCTCGGCGCCCGGATCCCCGGTCCGATCGAGCAGCGCCGCGAGGTCGAGCGCCGCGGCCGCGTTCTCCGGGTTCTTCCCGACGGCCGCCTCGAGGAGCTGTCGGGCGGCCTTGTCGTCCCCGCGGCGGGAGGCAACCGCCGCGCGAAGGCGAGCCGACCGAGGCGACCCCGGCGACCGCGCGTCGAGCCGGTCGAGGAAGGAAGTGGCCTTGGCGAGGTCGCCGCGCGCCAGCGCCGCGCGGGCGAGCAGGAACAGCGACTCCGGATCGGCATCGGACGGCAGGAGCTTCTCCAGCGCCGCTGCCTGCGGCGTCGCGTCGTCGCCGGCTGCGAGCGCCGCAGCCACCCGGGCTTCCTGGGCCGCGAGCGTTTCCGGCTCTGCGGCGAATAGCGACGCGGCGAGCTGCTTGGCGCGGTTCACGCCGCCATCCGCGCCACGGGCCGAGAGCGCCGCTGCGGAGCTGGCGAACAGCCGGATGCCCTGCGGATCGTCGCCGCGCCGGGCCAGGCCCTGCTCGGCGAGATCCCGGGCCTTCTCGTCCGACTGGAAGGCGTCCTGGGCCAGCGCCGCGCGCCCCTCGGCGGCGAGCTTCGCCACCGCCGGGTCGCTGTGACTGCGAAAGACCTTCCAGAAGAACGGACCGTGGCGCGACATCGCGCCTGCGACCCCGAGCCCCACGACGAGGAGGAGCAGGACCCCCACGCCCGCTCCCACGATCAGCGTTCTCCGGCTCAACCGTCCCGCCGCGACCGCGTCGCGGAAGCCGCTCTGCATCCGGGGCTGGAAGGGCGCCGGCACCCGGGTCCCGCCCGACGGGGCGGTCGACTCGGCAACGAGAGGCGCCTCCTGCATCTGCCGGACGGCCTTCTCGAACACGGCCACCTTGGCGATGGAAACCCACTCGTCCCCCTCGCCGGCGGAGACGTCCTCGTTGCCGTTCAGCTCCCCCTTCCCGAGCATGTCGTCGATCTCACGCTCGGTGAAGGGACCGAAGACGCGCCCGGAAGGGCGCCGGATCTTGTAGTGGACCTCGCCCGACTTCCGGGGCGGAGACGGAGGAGGCGCAGCCTCGCCCTCGGGCGAGAAGAGCATCTCCAGCTCCTCGTCGGCCAGTGGAACGTTACCGGGGCGCGGCGCGAAGGGATCCGGTTCGTGGGCGTGGTCGAGCGGGACCTCGCCAAAGGAGAACGGTTCAGGCGCCGCGGCGGGCTCGTGCTCCAGCGGTGGCGGTTGCGCTGGTTCCACGGTGGCCGGTTCCGCAGGGGCAACGGCCTCGAACATGTCGAGCTCGTCCGGGGCGAGCGCCTCCACCTCGACGACGTCGGGCTCCACCTCGGCCTCGGCGTAGGGCACATCCTCGAAGGCCGGCTCGGCCGGCTCCGGAGGGAGCGGCTCGTCCGCCGGCGGCGCGAACTCGTCGGACTCCGGAGGCGGCCAGAAGGGCTCGCTGGATTGACCTTCTCCACCTTGTTCCGGAGCCGGCAGCGGGATCGCCCCGGGCGTGCTGGGGGAGGCGGCCGCCGGGGACGGGGCCCGCGGACCCGGGCGAGGCGGTGGCACGCCCACGAAGGTGGGGCTGGACATTGGCGGCATGGGCGGTGGCGGTGCCTTGCCCGGCAATGGCACCGGCGAGTCCGGCCTGGCTGCGGCCTCCGGCCGAGGCGGGGGCGCCATGCCCACCATGGTCATTCCGCCACGAGGCGCCACCGGAGGACCGGACGGCGGAGCAGCCGAAGGAGCCGGCGGAGCCCCGACCATGGTCGGGGCGGCTGCCGACGACGGCGGCTGCCCGGACATGGTCGTCATCGGGCTCTCCGCGACGCGAACCGAGAAGACCCGGTCGCACTGCGGGCAGCGAACCTTCAGCCCGTCGGGCGGGATCTTTCCTGGGTCCACGTCGTATCCGGCCTGGCACTGCGGACAGGTGATTCGCATGGCGGGGTAGCCCCTCGGTACCCGCGCGCGCTGGCGCGGGAGCAACCTGCGTGCTAGCTAGAACCTGGAATCGTACCGCCGCCCGTGAACCGAGCGCCACCAAACAGCGACGTACTCGTCCTGGGCGCCGGCCTCGCAGGCCTGTCGGCCGCTCTGACCCTGGAGGGGCGCTATCGCCTCCTGGAGCGCGAGTCCCGGCCGGGAGGGCTGTGCAGAACCGACCTCCGGGACGGTTTTTCCTTCGACGCCACCGGCCACTGGCTCCACCTCCGCGACCCGGCCGTCCGGGCGCTCGCCGAGGAACTACTCCCCGGAGGGTGGATCTCGGTGGAGCGGCGCGCCGCCATCTGGTCCCACGGCGTCTTCACCCGCTACCCGTACCAGGTGAACACGCACGGTCTGCCGCCGGAGGTGGTGGCCGAGAACGTCCTCGGCTTCGTCGACGCCCATCTCGGCGAGAAGGGTCGCCAGCTCAGGGAGCGGGAGCCGCGCGACTTCGCCGAGTACGTCCTTCGCCATCTCGGCGAGGGCATCGCGCGGAACTTCATGTTTCCTTACAACCAGAAGCTCTGGACGGTTCCGCCCTCGGAGCTCGGCACCGAGTGGATGGGGCGGTTCGTGCCGCGACCGACGCTCGAGCAGGTGGTCCGCGGCGCCCTCGGCCTGGAGGGGGATGCCTCCGGCTACAACGCCCGCTTCCTCTACCCGCGCGAAGGGGGCATCGAGACCTTCGTTCGCGCGCTGGCCGGGCGCCTCCCCCGCGCCCCGGAGTGCGGCGTCCGCCTCGCAGCCCTCGACCCGATCCGCAAGGTGGCGCGCCTCTCCTCGGGCGAGGAGATCCCCTTCCGCGCCGTGATCTCGACAATCGCGCTCCCCGAGATGGTGGACCTGATCGGCGGCGCCCCCGGGGCGGTGCTCGAGGCGGCCCGGGCGCTGCGGGCCGCCACCGTCACCTACGTCAACGTGGCCACCCGCGACGTGGGGGCGCCTCCCTGGCACTGGGTCTACCTCCCCGAGGCCGGCCTGCGTCCGTACCGGGTCGGCTCTGCCTCGGCGGCCGTGCCCTCCCTGGCCCCGCCCGGAACCCGAAGCTTCTACGTGGAGATGTCTTCGGGCGCGGCGGTGCCGGCCGCCGAGGCGGAGGCGGCCGCGCGAGTCGCCCTGCTCGACCTGGGGATGATTCACTCCCAGTCCGATGTGCTCTTCGCCGAGACCCGCGTCATCCCCCAGGCCTACGTCATCCATGACCGCGCCTACGGGCCGGCTCGCGACGAGGTGCGCGGCTGGCTGGCCGGGCGGGACGTCCTGGTGGCCGGGCGGTCGGGGAACTGGGAGTACTCCTCGATGGAGGACGCCATCCTGGGCGGCCAGGAGGCTGCCCGCCGCCTGAAGGCGCCCTGAAGTGATAAGGAATGGACGGTCCCATGCCGCCCGGCGCACCCGAGATCACCGTGGTCATTCCCGTCTTCAACGAGGAGGGGATCGTCGCGACGGCCTGCCGGGATCTGATGAAGGAGCTCGACGGCCGCGGCTGGGACTACGAGCTGCTCCTCTCCGAGAACGGCTCGCGCGACCGGACCGCCGAGATCCTCGAGCAGCTCGCCCGGGCCCATCCCCGGCTGCGCTACATTCGCACGGGCGAGCCCAACTACGGCCTGGCCCTGAAGCGGGGCATCCTGGAGGCGCGCGGACGCTGGGTGGTGGCCGACGAGATCGACCTCTGCGACCCCACCTTCTACGACCGTGCCCTGCCGGTGCTGGCCCGCGGCGAGGCCGACATGGTGGTGGGGTCGAAGCGGGCGCGGGGCTCGCTCGACGGGCGCCCGGCCTACCGGCGGCTGGCCACCTGGGTGCACAACACCCTCCTGCGCGTCGCGCTCGGCTTCCGCGGCACCGACACCCACGGGGTGAAGGCCTTCTCGCGGGCGCGGATCGCCCCGGTGGCGTCGCGCTGCGTGGTCGACCGGGACGTCTTCGCGAGCGAGCTCGTGCTCCGCGCCGGCCTGGAGGGGAAGCGGGTGGTGGAGATCCCCATCGAGCTGCACGAGAAGCGCCCGCCCTCGGTCGGCCTGCTGCGTCGCGTCCCCAACGTGCTCCGCCAGGTCGCCCGCCTCTTCTGGGTGCTGCGGGTCAGCGCCCCGGTGGAGCCGGATCACGTCGAGGCCGGGGAGTGAACGGGGCCGGCGCGGTCTGCCGGGGCGTGATAGATCGGGCCCATGGCGGGCATCGGAGACGAGATCCAGGACCGGCTGCGCCGGTGGACGCTGGAACTGGGCGGGCCCGGCACCCGGGAGCGCCTGGAGAAGCTCACCCCTCCCCGCAACGAGTTCGGCGTCGACCCGTACGGCTTCGACGTCGACTTCCTCCAGGCCGCGGCCGCGCCGGTGCTCTGGCTCTACCGCAAGTACTTCCGGGTCAAGGCCTTCGGCCTCGAGAACGTCCCCAGCGAGGGGCCGGCGCTCATCGTCGGCAACCACTCCGGGCAGCTCCCCTTCGACGCGGCCATGGTGGAAGCTGCCTGCCTCATCGACAAGGACCCGCCGCGCGCCGCCCGGGCCCTCGTCGACAAGTGGGTGCCCACCCTGCCCTTCGTCTCCACGATCTTCGCCCGCTGCGGCCAGATCGTGGGGACGCCCGAGAACTGCCGCCGGCTCCTCTCCGCCGGCGAGGTGTTGCTCGTCTTCCCCGAGGGAACCCGCGGCCTCAACAAGCCGTTCAAGGAGCGCTACCAGCTCCAGCGCTTCGGCCTGGGCTTCATGCGCCTGGCCCTGGAGAACGACGTGCCCATCATCCCGGTGGGCGTGGTCGGCGCCGAGGAGCAGGCCCCGGCCATCTTCGACATCCAGCCGCTCGCCAAGCTCCTCTCCTTCCCCCACTTCCCCATCACCTTGACCGGGCTCCCCCTTCCCATGCCGGTTCGCTACCGGCTCTGGTTCGGCGAGCCGATGCGGTTCACCGGCCGTGCAGACGACGAGGACGCGGTGCTCGAGGCCAAGGTCGCGAAGGTGCGCGATGCCGTGGCCGGCCTGCTGGCAAGCGGCCTGGCGGAGCGGGAGAACGTGTTCTGGTGAGAACGCTCCCCGCCAGCGTGGCCATCACCGGCATCGCCGGGAACCTGGGGCGGAAGCTCGCCCGCCTGCTCCACGGAGACGTCCGGGTGATCGGCTTCGACCGCCGGCCCTTCCGCGATCGTCCCAAGGACGTGGAGCACCACCAGCTCGACATCCGCAAGGCCCAGGTCGAGGACGTCTTCCGGCGCGGCGGGATCCAGGCCATCGCCCATCTCGGCCTCAAGCACGACCCGCGTGAGGACGCCGACGAGGCCCACAGCTTCAACGTGGCCGGAACGCAGAAGCTCCTCGACATCGCCGCCCGCCACGGGGTGAAGAAGGTGGTGCTTCTCTCCAGCTCCAACGTCTACGGCCCGGCCCCGGGAAACCCCAACTTCCTGCCGGAGGAGACGCCGCTCCTCGGGGCGGCACGCCTGCCCGGCTATCGCGACCTCATCGAGGTCGACATGTACGCGCAGTCCTTCATGTGGCAGCACCCCTCCATCGAGACGGTCATCCTCCGGCCGGTGAACATCGTCGGCCCCACCGTGCAGAACGCCCCGTCCAACTACCTCCGGCTGGAGCGGCCCATCACCGTGCTGGGGTTCGACCCGATGGTGCAGGTGATCCACGAGGAGGACGTGTGCAGCGCCATCGCGCTGGCCCTTCGCCCCGGGGTCCGCGGCGTCTACAACGTGACCGGCGCCGGCGAGGTCCCGCTCTCGGCGGCGCTGCGGGAGCTGGACCGGAATCCCGTGCCGCTGCCCCATTTCTTGGTTCGCCCCGTCGTGAAACGGCTCTTCGAGGCCCGCCTCTCCTCCTACCCGCCTGGCGAGGTGGATTACCTCCAGTACCTGTGCGCCGTGGACGGATCCCGCTTCATTCGCGACACCGGCTGGACGCCGCGCTACTCGATCCGCGAGACCCTGCGCAGCGTGCTGGCGAGATCGCCGGCGGCCCCGTGAAGGACGTGCTGCTCCGCGGGCTGGTGCCCCCAGCCGGCCTTCGCCTCATCCTGGTCGAGGCGACGGACCTGTCGCGCATGGCGCGCATGCTGCACGGGCTCGCGCCCACCAGTGCATCGATCTTCGCCGAGGCGCTGACCGCCGGGCTCCTTCTCGGGGCGCTGCAGAAGGGCGAGACCCGCGTCAACCTGTCGCTGGAGGTGGATGGCCCCCTGTCGGGGTTGCTGGTGGACGCCGACGCCGAAGGCAGCATCCGGGGGCGCGTCCGGCAGCCGGACGTGCACTTTCCAGGCGACCCGGCGGTGGGCCCGCGGGCCGCGCTGGGCGGATCGGGGACGCTCTCGGTGCTGCGAGATCTCGGGAAGGGGGAGTTCTACCGGGGCTCGGTGGAGGTGCTCCCGGGAACGCTCACCGACAACCTGCGCCGCTACTTCGCGACCAGCGAGCAGGTGGCGACCGCGCTCGACATCCGGGTGGTGCCTGCCGGGAAGGAGCCGCTCGGAATGGTGGCCGGCCTCGTCGTCCAGAAGATGCCCGAGGGCAGCGTGGCGGCCCTGGAGGCGGCCCGCGACCGCATCGCCGGGGGCGCCTTCCTGGACGCCCTGGCCGGCGGGGCCTCCGACGAGGCCCTGGCCCGGGCGGTGGTGGGAGACGGCCTCGAGGTGCTGACGCGCGGCCCGGTCTCCTACGTCTGCAACTGCAGCCGGGAGCGGGCGGTGAACGCCGCCTCGGCGCTGGGGCGGAGCGGGATCCGCGAGGTTCTCGCCGTGGAGAAGCAGGTGGTCATCGACTGCGAGTTCTGCAAGAAGCGCTACGTCATCGGAGAGGACGAGCTTTCGGACATCGCCCGGCGGCTGGAGGGGGGCCTGCCCGCGTGCTAGATTCCTCTCCCCGGCCCACCGACCCTGCTCCCGGAGGCTCGCCATCGCCCCCTCGAAGAAGCCGAAGAAGACCGCCCAGTCGAAGCCTGCCCGCCGCCCCGCGAAGCGCGTGGCTACCCGGGCCGCCCCCCGATCCGCACCGCGCAAGTCGAAGCCTGCTCCCCGCAAGCGCGTCCGGGCCGAGCAGCCGCTCGGCGTGGGCGTGGCCGACGCCTGGGCCCTGGAACGGCTCGGGGCCCTGAACCGGTCCACCGCCCCCTCCGCCGGCGGGGTCCGGGAACTGACCTGGCTCGAGTTCGGCGAGGTGGTGCGCGAACTGGCGGCCCGCATCTCGGATGGCTTCAAGCCCGACGTGATCCTGGGCCTGGCCCGCGGAGGCATCGTCGTGGGCGGTGCGCTCGCCGCGCCGCTCGACGCCGAGTTCCTCCCGGTGCGGGTGGAGAAGCGGTCGAGAGACCGCCGCGCCGCGCCCACCTTCCGCGTCCCCGAGGCCCGAGGCAAGAACGTGCTGGTGGTGGACGACGTGACCAACTCCGGGAACACGCTCGTGAAGGCCAAGGCCCTGGCGCTCCGTTCCGGCGCGAGGGAGGTCCAGGCCGCGGCCCTGGTGGTTCGCCCCGGCGGCTCCCGCCCGGAGTGGTTCGCCATCGAGACCGCGCAGCTCATCGTGTTTCCCTGGGACTACCAGTTCGACGCGAGCGGCCCGCTCGGCGATCCCGGCACCGTCGGCGTTTAACTCATCGTGAAACGCGTCGTCGTCGGCACCGCGGGGCACGTCGACCACGGCAAGACGGCACTGGTCCAGGCGCTGACCGGGATCGACACCGACCGGCTGGCAGAGGAGAAGCGGCGCGGCATCACCATCGAGCTCGGCTTCGCCCACCTGGCGCTGCCCGGCGGGATCGTGGCCGGCGTGGTCGACGTCCCGGGCCACGAGCGATTCGTGCGCGCCATGGCGGCCGGCGCCGGCGGGATCGACGTGGTGATCCTGGTGGTGGCGGCCGACGAGGGGATCATGCCCCAGACCCGCGAGCACCTGGACATCTGCCGGCTGCTCGGCGTCCCGCGCGGGGTGGTGGCCGTCACCAAGAGCGACCTCCTTCCGGGGCTTGGAGCCGAATGGCTCCCGCTCCTCGAGGAGGAGATCGCCGCCGCCTGCACCGGGACCTTCCTCGAGTCTGCCGCCGTCGTCCCGGTGTCGGCCCGGACCGGCGAGGGGCTGCCGCGCCTCGTCGAGGTGCTCTCGGCGCTCTCCGCGGAGGTCCCGGAGCGCCCGGCCGACGGGCCGCTCTTCCTGCCGGTGGACCGCGCCTTCACGCTGAAGGGGTTTGGCACGGTTGCCACGGGTACGCTCCTCTCCGGCACCCTCGCCGAGGGGGACGCGCTGGCGCTCGTCCCGCCCTCTCCGGCGGTCGGGGAGCTGCGCGCGCGCACCGTCCAGGTTCACGGAAAGGGATCGCCGCGGGCCTCGGCCGGCCAGCGCACCGCGGTGAACCTGCCGGGCGTCGAGGCCTCGGCCATCTCGCGCGGCCAGGTGCTCGCCCACCCCGGCGTGGTTCCTCCGACCTCCATCCTGGACGTCGAGCTGTCGCTCCTCGAGGCCGCGCCGCGCGCCGTCCGGCACCGTTCGCGCCTGCTCCTGCACGTGGGGACCGCCCAGGTTCCCTGCGCCGTGGCGCTCGTCGACGGTCGCCCGGAGATCGCGCCCGGCGACACCGGGGTTGCCCAGCTCCGGCTGGCGGCGCCGGTGGCCGCGCTCCCCGGCCAGCGCTTCATCCTGCGGGGATTTCGCACCATCGAGGGGCGCGGGAAGACGCTCGGCGGAGGGCGGGTGCTCGCCATCCTGCCCCGCAAGCGCCGCCGCGGGCGGACGGAGAACGCCGAGCAGCTCAGGGTCCTGGCCGGAGGCGACGCCGACGCGCGGTTGCTCGTGGTGCTCGACATGGCCGGGCCGGCCGGCCTCTCCGCCGACGCGCTCCTGGGGCGGACGGCGCTGTCCCCCAGGGCGCTGCAGGCCGGGCTGGAACGGCTCGGCGCCCGGGGCCAGGCGTTGCTCTTCGACCGGGACCGCCGGGCCTGGGTGGCTGCGTCGGTGGCCCGCGAGCTCCAGGCGCGCGTCCTCGATGCCCTCGCCACCTTCCACGCCGCCCACCCGCTCGCCGCCGGCGCCGGGCGCGAGGAGCTGCGTGGGCGGTTGCCACCGGTCACCGACCCTCGCCTCTTCTCGCGCCTCCTGGCCCAGCTCCAGGAGAAGGCCGACGTCGCGGTCGATGGCGACCTGGTTCGCCTGCGTGGCCACGCCGCCGCCTCCGGAGGCCAGGGCGGGGCCCTGAAGGACCGGGTGGCTGCCATCCTCAAGGAAGGCGCGCTGGCCCCACCGAGGGTGGTCGACCTTCCCGTCCTGGCCGCCGCATCGGTTCCCGACGTCGCGGCAGTCCTGAAGCTGCTCGCCGCCGAGGGGGTCGCGGTCCGGGTCTCGCCGGAGATTCTGGTTCGACGGCGGGGCCGTGGCCGGGCTTCGCGAGCGGCTCGTGACCCATCTCCGGGCCCACAAGGAGATCAGCACCCCCGAGTTCAAGGATCTGGTCGGCGCGACCCGCAAGCACGTCATCCCGCTCGCCGAGTACTTCGACCGCGAGAAGGTGACCCTCCGGGTCGGGGAGAAGCGACTGCTCCGGGGCGACGGGAGGAGCGCGTGACGCCGGCCGCATCTCCTCGATTCACTCCCGGTCGCGGCGATGCTGGCCCGCGGCTCGACCATCGCCTACGTGAACCGGGCCGCAAGCGCGCTGCTGGGGCACCCACCGGAGGCCATGCTGGGGAAGGCCTGGGAGGCCTTCCTCGCCCCGGGCGAGGCGGTCCGGATCCGGGGGCGCAGCGCCCGCCGCCTTCGCGGACATCCCGAGCCCACCCTGTACGAGGTCACGGCCGTCTCCGCGTCCGGCCGGTCCCTCCCGCTCGAGCTGCACGTCGCGCCGCTCGGTCCCGACGAGTTCCTCCTCCAGCTCGTGGACATGTCGGCCCGCGCAGGTCACCTGGAACAGCTGGAGGGGCTGGCCCGCCTGGGCGCCCGGGTCCGGCGAGAGGTCGCGAGGGACGGGGTGCTCGACGCCGTGGCCCGTGGCCTCGCGGATCTCGGCCTGGCCGCCCTGCAGCTTCGCCTGGAAGGCGACGGGATGTTCGTCGAGCGATTCACGGCGCCCGACCGCGTGATCGCCACGCTCCGTTCGGCCGGCCTCGACGGCGAGCCCACCGGGCGGCGCATCCATCCGCTGCCCTGGACCTGGCGCGAGCGGGTGATGTTCATCGAGGACGCGCCGGCCGCGTCGGAGCGCATCGCGGGTGTCCCGGAAGGGGTCCGGGAAGCGGTTCGGGAGGCAAGGCTGGAGCGGGCCATCGCGCTTCGGGTAGGCGACCCGCCTGACAAGGTGATCGCCGCTGCCGGTGCCTGGATCACGCCGGCCGACGTCCCGGCCTTCCGCCTCTTTGGCGCGCAGGTGACGGCGGCCCTGGCCTCGGCCGAGGCCGAGGCGGCGGTGTGGGCCCGCAACCAGCTGGTGGAGGTCTCGGCCACCGCGCCGGGCCTGGCCGAGTTCTTCGCCCGCGGCAGCGCGGTCGTCCAGGAGGCGCTCGGGTGCGACGGCGTCGCCATCTGGCTGCTCGACGCCGAGCACGACGAGCTTCTCCTCGGCCACTTCCTCGGCGAGGACCCGGACATCCTGGCCCCGTTCGCGAGGGTCCCGGTCTCCACTTCCCGCTATTTCGGACCGCTGCTCCGCGGCGGACGCCCGGACCTCCTGCACCTCGCCGACCTCGACGAGCCGGAGCGCCGCGCCTTCGGCGCCGCGGGCTTCCAGAGCTTCGCCACCGTGCCGCTTCGCATCCGCTCCCGCGTGGTAGGGGTGATGACGGTGGGCTTCCGGCAACGGCGCGATCCGCAACAGGGGGTGATCGGCACGATGCGCGGGCTGGCAGGTCCTTTCGCCGCCGCCGTCGAGACCCAGCGGCTGGTCGACGACCTGCGGCGCCGCGTCTCCGAGCTCGAGCTCATGAACGTGACCGCAGTGGCCTCGGCGACCATGAACATCCAGTCCGTGCTGGGGGAGGCCCTCTCCCGCATGCTTCACACGTTCGGCGCCGACATCGGCGGCGCCTACTTCCTGGAAGGCGACGTGCTGGTGAACCGGGCCCTCGCCGGCGTGGTGGGAGGCGCCACGCGGGAGGTCCTGGCTCGCCTCCCCGGAGAGAGCGGCGCTCTCGGCCAGGCCCTCCGGACCATGCGGCCGGTGAGCGTCGCCGACATGTCCGAGGCCTCCGAGTTCATCCGCGTCCTCCGCGACAGCGAGGGAGTCGCAGCCGCCGCCGTGATCCCGCTGGTGGTCCAGAACCGGGTGCTGGGCCTGTTCGCCCTGGGGCGGCGGCGCCCGGTCCCCTTCCGGGAGGTGGAATTGCAACTTCTCTCGGCGGTCGCTTCCCAGATCGGCGTGGCCGTGGAGAACTCCCGGCTCTTCGAGGACTTGACCCAAAGTTACGCCGAACTGGGCCGAGCCCAGCAGCAGCTCGTGCACCGCGAGCGGCTGGTGGCGCTGGGTGAGCTGTCGGCGGTGGTGGCGCACGAGGTACGCAACCCGCTCGCGGCCATCTTCAACTCGCTCGGCTCGCTGCAGCGGATCCTCCGCCCGGACGGCGATGCAAAGATGTTGCTCGAGGTCATCCAGGAGGAGGCCGACCGGTTGAACCGGATCGTCGGCAACCTCCTCGACTTCGCCCGCCCCTCCGAGCCGGCCATGCGCACCGAGAGGCTCGAGCGCGTGCTCGAGGAGGCGGTGGGCGCCGCCCTGTCCAGCGGTCCCGCCGGGATCGAGATTCGCCGCGAGTACGACCCCGGCCTGCCCGCGGTCCGCATGGACCCGCACCAGATCCGCCAGGCGCTCCTGAACCTGGTGTCCAACGCGGTGCAGTCGATGCCGCGGGGCGGGGTCCTCACCGTGCGGACGCGCGCCGACGACAAGCTCGCTGTGGCGGAGGTGAGCGACTCGGGCCCGGGCGTCCCCGCCGAGCTGCGCCCCCGCATCTTCGAGCCCTTCTTCACCACCAAGGCCACCGGGACCGGGCTCGGCCTGGCGGTGGTGCGCCGCATCGCCGATGGCCACGGCGGGGCCGTGGCGCTGGCGCAGCGGGGCGCGGGCGGCGCGACCTTCGTCCTCCAGCTTCCACTGTCCCCGGCGGGGCCCTCCGACCCATGACCACGCCCGAGATGCCATCCCCGTCGTCCCCTCCGCCTGGCTCGGCCGGGCACGTGCTGGTCGTCGACGACCAGCGGAACATGCGGGTCACCACCGCCATCGTGCTGCGCCAGGCCGGTTTCACGGTCTCCGAGGCAGAGGGAGGGGCCGCGGCGCTGGAGCGAATCGCCGCCGAGCCCTTCGACGTGATCCTCACCGACCTTCGAATGGGAGACGTGGACGGGATGGAGGTGCTGCGCGGCGCGCTCGAGATCTCCCCGTCGGTTCAGGTCATCGTCATGACCGCCTTCGGGAGCATCGAGTCTGCCGTGGAGGCGGTCCGGCGCGGGGCCTACGACTACCTCTCCAAGCCCTTCAAGGAGGAGGAACTCCGGGTCAGGGTGGAGAAGGCGGTCGAGCGGCGTCGCCTGCTCGGCGAGGTGAGCCTGCTCGCCGGCGACTTCCGGCGGCGCTACGGCCTCGAGAACGTGGTGGGCCGTTCCCCAGCGCTGCGCGAGGTGCTCGACCGGGCCATCCGGGTGGCCTCCACCGACGCCACGGTGCTCCTCTCCGGGGAATCGGGCACGGGCAAGGAGCTGGTGGCCCGCGCCATCCACGCCGGCAGCCGGCGCAGCGAGCACCCCTTCGTCCCGGTGAACTGCGCCGCCATCACCGAGACCCTGCTGGAGAGCGAGCTCTTCGGCCACGCCAAGGGTTCCTTCACCGGCGCCATCCGCGCCCGACGCGGCCTCTTCGAGGAGGCGAGCGGCGGCACCCTGTTCATCGACGAGATCAGCGAGACCAGCCCGGGCTTCCAGGCCAAGCTGCTGCGCGCGCTCCAGGAGGGGGAGGTCCGGCGCGTGGGCGAGTCGATCTCGGTGAAGGTGGACGTGCGCATCATCGCCGCCACCAACCAGGATCTGCGCCGGGCCATCGCCGAGAAGCGCTTTCGCGAGGACCTCTTCTACCGGCTGAACGTGGTTCCCCTGCGCATCCCCGCGCTGCGCGAGCGGCGCGAGGACATCCCGCTTCTGGCCCGACACTTCCTCGATCGGCACAACCGCCGCAATGGCGGGGCGAGGCGATGGGCGGTGGACGCGCTCGCCCACCTCCTCGAGCACGACTGGCCAGGCAACGTGCGCGAGCTTCAGAACGTGGTCGAGCAGGCCGCGGCGCTCTCCGACGGGCCCGAGATCCGCCTCTCCGACGTGACCTTCGGGGTCGACGCGCTCGGCGGAGGTCGGGGCGGCACGGGGCCCACCCTGGCCGACGCCGTGGCCGCGGCGGAGCGGCACGCCATCGAGGCGGCGCTGCTGCGCTGCGCCGGGGACCAGGGGCGCGTGGCGCGGGAACTCTCCATCTCGGCGACCACCTTGTGGCGGAAGATGAAGCGGCTCGGAATCGGGGGCGGCGGGGCGGCGGACGGGTGACGGAACAAGGGCCTGCTGGATATCCCCCCTCTGGATTCCCCCCCTCTTGCTCCCGCCGTGGGAGCAGGTTACCCTGCCTCGGTGCGAATCATCGCTCGACGAACCCTGCGGGAGTTCTGGGAGAAGCGGGGAAGAGGTGACGCGGAGCAACCGCTACGGTCCTGGTTCGCGGAAGCCTCCCGGGCGGCCTGGCGGACTCCCGCCGACGTCAAGGCCGCATACCGGAGCGCGAGCATCGTCCGCAGGGATCGGGTGGTCTTCAACGTCGGCGGAAACAAGTACCGGCTGGTGGTGGCCGTGAAGTACTCGGCACAGATCGTCTTCATCCGGTTCGTGGGAACGCACGAGGACTACGACCACGTCGACGCAGGAAAGGTCTGAGCCATGGAGATCAAGCCCATTCACAGCCACAAGCAGCACCGGGATGCGCTCGCCGAGATCGAGCGGCTCTGGACTGCGAGGCCTCGAACGACGGAGCACGACCGGCTCGAGGTGCTCGCTGCGCTTGTCGAGGACTACGAGGAGAAGCACCAGCCGGTGTACCCGCCGGACCCCGTGGAGGCCATCCGGTTCCGGATGGAACAGCTTGGCCTCGACAGGAAGGCGCTCGAGCCGAGCATTGGGTCCAGGGCCCGGGTGTCAGAGGTGCTCTCGGGCCGTCGCCGCCTCACCCTCGAGATGATCCGTCGTCTCCACAAGCAACTGGGGATCCCTGCCGAGGTGCTCTTGGCTGCGTGACGATCGTCTCCAGAGATTCACATCCGCATCACGGCGGCCCGCGCCCAGGCGGTCAGCGGTTCGGGCGTGAAGCCCAGCACCACCACCACCAGCGCGGCCAGCGCGATGGCCACGGCGATGGTGGCCGGCGCCGAGGCCGGCTCCTCCACCTCGGCCGGGCGCATGTACATCGCGACCACCACGCGCAGGTAGTAGAAGACGCCCAGGATGCTGGTGAGCACGCCGACGATGACGAGCCCCCAGGCCTTGGCCGCGGCGGCCGACTGGAAGACCGACAGCTTGGCGACGAAGCCCGCCGTGGGAGGCACGCCGGCCAGCGAGAGCATGAAGATGGCCATCGCGAAGGCCAGCCACGGGCGGCGGGCGGCCAGGCCGGCGAAGCGGGAGATGTCCCAGGCACCAGCCGGGTCGGAGTCGGGGTTGGGCTCCCTGCGCTCGAGCACCGCCAGCACCGCGAAGGCGCCGACCACCGTGAAGGCGTAGGCGGCCAGGTAGACGAGCACCGCGGAGAGCCCCTGGGCCCTCGCGACCGGATCGGACGCCGCGATGACGCCGACGAGCAGGTAGCCGGCGTGGGCGATGGACGAGTAGGCCAGCATCCGCTTCACGTTGCGCTGGGGCAGCGCGAAGAGGTTGCCGACGACCATGGTGAGGACGGCGAGCAGCCCGAGCAGGCCGCCAAACTGGGACGACACCGCGAGGGTCGTCCCGGCGACCGTGGCCAGCACGGCGCGGGTCAGGAAGGCGAATGCGGCGGCCTTCACGCCGGCCGCCATGAAGGCGGTGACCGGGGTGGGCGCGCCCTCGTAGACGTCGGGGGTCCAGGCGTGGAACGGGACCGCGGCCACCTTGAAGGCGAGCCCCACCAGCACGAGCGAGAGGCCGGCTGCGAGCAGCGTCCCGCCGCCGTGCCCGATGGACGAGAGCTGGGTGGAGCCGGTGGCGCCGTACACGAGCGACGAGCCGTAGAGGAAGATGGCCGACGCGAACGATCCCAGGATGAAGTACTTGAAGGCCGCCTCGGGCGGGCGCTGGCCCCGGCGCGGGTAGGCCGCCAGCGAGTAGACCGCCAGGCTCATGATCTCGATGGCCACGAAGGCCAGCAAGAGGTCGGCGGCCATGCCGAGGAGCACCATGCCGCTGGCCGCGAAGAGCACGAGCGCGTAGTACTCGCCGCGCTCCAGGTCGCGCCGCGCCAGCCAGCCCCGGCCGAGAAGCACCGACAGCACCAGCCCCGCGCAGACCACCACCGCGACGAAACCGGAGAAGCCGTCGGAGATGGCCTGGCCGCCGAAGATGGCCCGCTCCGGCGAGAAGGGGGCCGCCACCGCCGCAGCCAGCCCGAAGGCGATGGCCAGGCCGGACTGGTAGCCGCGCCCGTCCGACCCGAGAAAGACCTCGGAGAGCATGAGCAGGAGCGCGCCGAGGACCAGCAGCAGGAAGGGCAGGAGCGCCGCGACGTCGAGGATCGGCGGCATGTCAATGGCTCCCGTGGGCGGGGGCGGGAGGCGCGGGAGGCACGTCGGACGCCCCGGCCGGAATCGCCGGCGGGCGCGCGAAGGCCAGCGCCGCCGGCTCGGTGCCGATGAGCGGGCGAAGGCCCGGGTCGGCCTGTCGCATCCGCTGCTCGGCGGCCTGCATGCGCACGATGAGCCGGTCGACGGAAGGCTTGGCCTGGACCAGGAAGGGCTGCGGGACGAGACCCATCACCACGATGAGCACGACGATCGGCACCATCACGCAGGCCTCGCGCAGCGAGAAGTCGGGCAGGTGGTGGTTCTCGGGGTTGGTGTTCTTTCCGAAGAAGACCTTCTGCATGAGGACCAGCATGTAGACCGCGCCCAGGACCACGCCGGTCGCGCCCAGCGCCGCGAACCAGCCGGGCGACTGCAGTCGCGAGAGCCAGGTGCCGGAGAGGATGAGGAACTCGCCCACGAATCCGTTCGTGCCCGGCAACCCGATGGAGGAGAGCGTCACCACCAGGAACACGGTGGCGATCCAGGGCACCTGCTTGGCGAGCCCGCCGTACTCGGAGATGAGACGGGTGTGGCGCCGCTCGTAGAGCATGCCCACGAGCAGGAACAGGCCGCCCGTGGACACGCCGTGGTTCAGCATCTGGTAGACCGAGCCGGTCAGCCCCTCCGCGGTGATGGCCATCATCCCCAGCATGACGAAGCCGAGGTGGGAGACCGACGAGTAGGCCACCAGTCGCTTCATGTCCTTCTGCACGAAGGACATGAGGGCGCCGTAGATGATCCCGAAGGTGGCTACCGCCGCGATGGTGCCGCGGTACTGGAGGGCCGCCTCGGGGAAGAGCGGCAGCGCGTAGCGGAAGAACCCGAAGGTCCCCATCTTGAGGAGCACGCCGGCCAGGATCACCGAACCGGCCGTGGGGGCCTCGGTGTGGGCGTCGGGCAGCCAGGTGTGGAACGGGAACATCGGGACCTTCACCGCGAAGGCCAGCGCGAAGGCCCCGAAGAGGAGCGCACCGACGGCCGGTGAGACTTGAAGCGCGTTGCGGGCCACCACGTAGTCGAAGGACTTCCCGTCGTTCATCCACACGTAGAGGATGGCGACCAGCATGAGCACGCTGGCCGCGAAGGTGTAGACGAAGAACTTCACCGTCGCGTAGACGCGGTTCTGGGATCCCCACACGCCGATGAGCAGGTACATCGGGATGAGGATGGCCTCGTAGAAGACGTAGAAGAGGATCAGGTCGAGAGCGGCGAAGGTGCCGATCATCGCGGTCTCGAGGAAGAGCAGCGCGATGAAGAACTCCTTGACCCGGTCCTGGACGGCGTTCCAGGCCGACAGGATCACGATGGGTGCGAGCGCCGTCGTGAGCATGACGAGCAGGAGCGCGAAGCCGTCGAGGCCGACGTGGTAGCCGATGCCCAGGGACGAGATCCAGGGCAGGCTGGTATCGAACTGGAACTCCGGCGCGGCGCGCGACGGGTCGAAGCCGAACCAGAGGCCGAGCGACGCGAAGAAGGTGATGAGGCTCACCACGAAGGCCCAGGCCTTGTGCTGGCTGCCCTCGCCCCGAGGCAGGATGGCCGCGACCAGCGCGCCCACCAGCGGGAGGAAGATGACGACGTTCAGGAGGGTGCCCATGGCTAGTACCCCCCCCCGGCCAGGACGGCCCAGAGGACGAAGGCAGCGCCGATGGCGATGACGGTGGCGTACCTCTGCAGATTTCCGTTCTGCCACCCGCGCAGCACGTCGCCGATGGCGTAGACCGCCTTGGGCACGCCGTTCACGAAGATGCCCTCGATGGCGAAGACGTCGACCGCCTTCCAGAGGACCTCGGCGAGCTTGTTGACCGGGCGCAGGAAGAGGAAGTCGTAGAGCTCGTCGACTCGGAACTTGTCGGACACCAGCCGGAAGAAGGCGGGGAAGGCAGCCACGAACCGGTCGGGGAACCCGCGCATCGACCCTGCGTACATCTGCCAGGAGAGCCAGCCGGGGACGAACGCCACGACCCAGGCCACCGCGTAGGGCCAGATGACCGAATGCTCCTGGATGCCCAGGATCCTTTCGGCCTGGGCGAAGACCGGAAACTCGAAGTGATGGAAGAGCTCGGCGTAGCGGGCGCCGACGAGCCAGGCGGGAAGCCCGAACGCGAGCGCCACCACCGAGAGGAAGGCCAGGATCCAGAGCGGGAGCGTCATGGTCCAGTCGGACTCGTGGGCGTGCTCGGCGGCCTTGGTCCTGGGCTTGCCGGCGAAGGCCAGCGCGAAGGCCCGGACCATGTAGAAGGAGGTTCCCGCCGCGGCAAGGGTCCCGAGCACGTAGGCGATCTTGCCCACCGCCGGCCAGGCCGAGTTGTGGCCGAAGAACGCGGCGGCCAGGATGGCGTCCTTCGAGAAGAAGCCGGAGAGCGGCACGATGCCGGTGATGGCGAGGGTGGCGACCAGGAACGTCTTGGCCGTCGACGGCATGCGCTTCCAGAGCCCGCCCATGTTCCGGATGTCGAGGTCGTCGTGCATGGCGTGCATGACGCTGCCCGCGCCGAGGAAGAGGCAGGCCTTGAAGAAGGCGTGCGTCATGAGGTGATACACGCCGGCGAAGTAGGCGCCGGTGCCCACCCCGATGAACATGAAGCCGAGCTGGCTCACGGTGGAGTAGGCGAGCACCCGCTTCAGGTCGTTCTGGGCGAAGGCGATGATGGCGGCGAGGAGAGCGGTGGCCGCGCCGACGATGGTGACGGTGGCCATCGAGGCCGGCGCCAGCGCGAAGAGGAAGTTGGTGCGCGCGACCAGGTACACGCCGGCGGTCACCATGGTGGCGGCGTGGATGAGGGCCGAGACCGGCGTCGGGCCGGCCATGGCGTCGGGCAGCCAGACGTAGAGCGGGATCTGGGCGCTCTTGCCCGCTGCGCCCACGAAGAGGCCGAGGGTGGCGAAGGTGATGGCGCTCTGCATCGTCCAGCCGGAGAAGACGCCGGTGGTGAGCACCCAGTCCGGGCGGACGGCCAGCGCCTTCGCGGACAGTTGCCCGAAGTCGGCCGTGCCGAAGATGGAGAAGAGAGCGAAGAGGCCGAGCAGAAAGCCGAAGTCGCCGATCCGGTTGGTGACGAAGGCCTTGCGGCCTGCGTAGGCCTTCTCCTCGTCCGTGTACCAGAAGCCGATGAGCAGGTAGGACGCGAGCCCCACCCCTTCCCAGCCCACGAAGGTGAGGACCAGGTTGTCGCCGAGGACCAGCGTGAGCATCGCGGCGATGAAGAGGTTCAGGTACGTGAAGAAGCGCGCGTAGCCGGCGTCGTCCTCGTGGGACATGTAGCCGACCGAGTAGAGGTGGATGAGGAAGCCCACCCCGGTCACGATCAGGATCATCGTCCCGGAGAGCCGGTCGACGAGCAGCCCCCAGGGAACGGCGATGGGCGCGCGTCCGCTGGGATCGACGACCCGGAACCACCAGTCGCCGACGAAATGCAGGCTCGTGCCGCCGGCGGCCCACGCAAAGGCCACGAGCGAGAAGAGGAACGACCCGCCCACCATCGCGAGCGCGACGAGAGCCACGTTGCCTCGGCCGAGGCGACGCCCGAAGAGCCCGTTCACGAGCGCTCCGACGAGGGGGAGGAGAATGATGGCCCACAGGTAGCTCTGGGCCGCAGCCGGGTTGTCCAGGAGCGAGGGCATAGGGAGGCGAAAGGATTACCTTCTTCGAACAAGGGAGGCAATCACCTTGTGAATGGCTATCATCCCCGCGTGACCGCCCCCCCGGACCCTGCCCTGGAAGCCAGAAAGATCCCCAAGGCCGACCGGCTGCTGGCCGCCGCCGGGCGCGCCGGGATCACCGGCCGGCTGGGGCACGCCCCGGTCATGGAAGCCATCCGGGCCTCGCTCGACGAGCTCCGGGAGGCCGTGCTCGGGGGGGCCCCTTGCCCTCCCCCGGAGGAGGTCGAGGACCGGCTGCTGGCGCGTCTGGCGGCCGGGGCCAGGGGGACGCTCCGGCCGGTCGTGAACGCCACCGGAGTGGTGATCCACACCAACCTGGGGCGGGCGCCGCTCTCCCGGGCGTCGGTGGCGGCCATGCAGGAGGCGGCCGGCTACTCCAATCTCGAATACGACCTCGTTTCCGGGGAGCGGGGCGACCGCTACGGCCACGCCGCCGCGGCACTGGCCCGCCTCACGGGGGCCGAGGCGGCGCTGGTGGTGAACAACTGCGCCTCGGCGGTACTGCTCGCCCTCTCGGCCCTCTCCGAGAGGCTTCCGGCCCGGCGGGAGGGGGCCTCCCTGGCCGTTGCCGACGGGGGGGCGCCCGGGAGCCCCGAGGTGCTCGTCTCCCGGGGGCAGCTGGTGGAGATCGGCGGCGGGTTCCGTGTGCCGGAGGTGCTCCGGCGCTCCGGGGCCGACCTGGTGGAGGTAGGAACGACCAACCGGACCTACCTGGCCGATTTCGAGGGGGCGCTCTCGCCGAGGAGCCGCATCGTCCTCACCGTGCACCGCTCCAACTTCCGGATCGAGGGGTTCGTCCACGACGCCACGCTCGCGGAGCTGGCCGACCTGGGGCGCCGCGCCGGCGTCTGGGTGGTGGACGACCTGGGCTCGGGCGCGCTCTTCCCCACCGCGCCCTTCGGCCTGGGCGACGAGCCCACCGTGCCGGAGCGGGTCGCTGCGGGCCCCGACGTGGTCTGCTTCTCCGGCGACAAGCTGCTGGGCGGCCCGCAGGCGGGCATCCTGGCCGGGCGGCGCGAGGCCATCGACCTCTGCCGCCGCCACCCGCTCCTTCGCGCACTGCGAGTGGACAAGGTGACGCTGGCCGGCCTGCTCGCCACCCTCGCCCACCACGAGCGGGGGGAGGCCC
Source organism: uncultured delta proteobacterium (assembly GCA_963700085.1). GTDB lineage: Bacteria > Myxococcota > Myxococcia > Myxococcales > Anaeromyxobacteraceae > CAIOAK01. Next base: position 335,156 of record CAVOWI010000021.1, on the reverse strand, counting down.
TTCGCGAGATCCCGGTGTGGCGGGCCATCGCCTGGACGGGGGATGAGCTTCGCTCCCGGGCCAAGGGCTGGCGGGACGCGCTCGCCCTTCCCGGCACGGACGTGCTGCCGGGACTGTCCGCCGTGGGAGGGGGCACGCTCCCCGGCGTTACGCTGCCGACCTTCGTGCTGGCCCTTCCCCGGGGAGACGCCGATGGCGTGGCGCGGCGGCTCCGGGAATCCGACCCACCGGTGATCGCCCGGATCGAGGAAGGGCGCGTGCTCCTCGACCCGCGCACGGTCCTGCCCGGGGAGGACGGGGCGGTGCTGGCCGCGGTGCGGGGCGCCCTCGCCGCGCCGATCAAGCGTTGAAGCGGTAACCCACCCCGCGGACGGTCTCGAGGAAGCGAGGGTGGTCCGCGTCGTCCTGGATGTGGGCGCGAAGCCGGGCCACGAAGTTGTCCACGGTGCGCTCGGTGCCGATGTAGAGCGAACCCCACACCGCCCGGGTGAGCTGCTCCCGCGAGTAGACGCGTCCGGGGTGAGCCACGAAGAAGGCCAGCAGGTCGAATTCACGTGCGGTGAGGACGACGACCTGGCCGTCCACGGTGACCCGCCGCTCGCCCAGGTCGAGCTCCACCTTGCCGAAGTGCTTCAGCTGGCGGTCTGGCCCGGTGGCCCCGGAGGTTCGCCTTCGCCGCAGCGCCGCGTCGATCCGCGCGATCAGCTCCTTCAGCCCGAAGGGCTTCACCAGGTAATCGTCCGCGCCCAGCGCCAGCCCGGCCACCTTGTCGGCCTCCTGCCCCTTCGCCGAGAGAATGAGGATGGGCATGTCCGGGTCTTCCTTGCGGAGTTCCCGGATGAGCTCCAGCCCCCCCAGGCGCGGCAACATGACGTCCACGAGGAGGAGGTCGGGGCGCTCGGTGCGGGCGATGCGAAGCCCCTCCTCGCCGTCGGCGGCGGTGCGCACCTTGTAGCCTTCCATGGCCAGGTTGAGGTCCAGCCCGCGCAGGATGGAGGGGTCGTCCTCGACGACCAGGATTCGCTCGCCGCTCATGGATACTGGGCCTCCGACGCCGGCAGCAGCACCGTGAAGGCCGCTCCCTTGCCGAGCTCGCTCTTGACGCTCACCTTCCCGCCGTGCGCCTTCATGATGTGCTTCACCATCGAGAGTCCGAGGCCGCTGCCCTCGATGGTGCGCTCGAGGGGGTCTTTGCCCCGGTAGAACTTGTCGAAGATGCGCTTCTGGTCGGCGCCGGGGATGCCCGGACCGTTGTCCTCCACCACGATCTCCACCGACGGGCCGGCGGCGCGGGCGATCACCGAGATGCGCTTCTCCGGGCCGGTGTACTTGTAGGCGTTCTGGAGCAAGTCCACGAGCACGTCGGCGAGCGCTTCCCGGTCCACGTAGACCTGGGGTAGCCCGGGGTCGAGCGTGCGGATCACCTGGGCGCCGGTCTGGATCCGCTGGGGCTCCACCGCCCGCAGCGCGTCGTCGACGATGGGACCGACCTGCTGGCGGCGGAAGTCGAAGCTGCGCTTGCCCGACTCCATGCGCGCCCACTCGAGCAGCCGGGTGATGAGGGCCGAGAGCCGCTCGGTCTCCGACGAGATGATGTCGAGCGCCTCCTTCTGCCGGGCCGGGTCCTCGAGCCGCCCGAGCTGCAGGGTCTCGACGAACATGCGGATGCTGGTCAGCGGCGTGCGCAGGTCGTGGGAGACCTTGTTCACGAAGTCGGTCTGCAGCCGGGAGACGTAGGCCTCGCGGTAGAGCACGACCAGCGTGCCGATGGTGCCGATGATGGTGGTGGCCACCAGCGCCAGGATGAGTGTACCGAAGACGTAGTCCTGCTTCTGCCGCCCGAAGACCAGCATGAGAATGCCCACCGTGAGCATCATGGCCGCCGGGACGACCACCAGGCCGATGATGAGCGGATAGACGCGCCGGAGCTTCACGGGGGGATTGTAACGGAAGCGCCGGCTCTTTTTGGGATGTCGCGCGACGAGGTAGGGTACGGAACGGACCGACCAGCTCTCATGTCGCCAGACCCGGATCCTCGACGAATGGATGAGTGCCCGCGGTGCTGGGTGTGCGGCGCCGACAACCTCGGCGGCCCGCCTCTGGGAGCGCTCCCGGATCCTGGTCGCGGCATGGGCGGCGATCGCGGTCGGGGTCGCCCTGCTGCTGTGGGTCCCGGTGACGGGCAAGCGATTCGGTCCCTCCGACTCCCTCGTCCGCGGGCTCGTGTCCCCGCTCGCCCTCGACCCCGCCTCGCATCCAACCAACACGTTCTACGACGTGGGCCCTGGTCCCTGACCTTCACGGTCGGCAACTTCGTTGGCTCGCTTCACGCCCGGGCCCACATCTCGGGACTCCGGGCGAATCGGCAGGGCTCGCCCCCCCTTCCTTCAGCGGGACATCGGGCCCATGCTGGGCACACCCATAAAAAAGGCGGAGGCGCTGTCGCGCCCCCGCCCTTCATTCACGAGCACGAGGAGTCGGTGCTCCTCGCCGCTCTACGTTACGGGAACGGCAGCGCCTTCCCCGCGTCGATCAGCGTCTGGCGGCCGTTCGGGAACGTGGTGGGCACCCAGCTCTGCCCGTACGAGTGGATCTGCCACCCGAAGTTGACGGCCGGCACGCCCCACTGGTGGCAGCTCATGCAGGAGGCCCCGGTGGGCCCCCTCAGCACGTCGTTGATCTGGTTGCCGAACGGCGCCACGCCCGGGTCGACCGTCATGGCGACGCCCTTCGTCGGGTCCACGGTCGACGGCCTCCAGGTGGAAGCGTGGCAGGCGTCGCACCGGTTCATCGCCGACGGGTAGTCGACGATGGTGGCGGTGTGGACCTGCCACTCCGCGGCGGTGTTCGGCGTGGAGATGCAGGCGCCCGTCGTCGCGTCGCGCGTCACCGTGGTGCCCTTGGTGGAACCGTACACCTTGTAGTAGGTGGCCGGGCCCTCGGCGCCGTTGCAGGTGACGCCGCCCGTGGTGGGCCAGTTCCGCGTCGCGATGTAGTTGTCGAGCCCCGCCTGGCTACCGAAGAAGTAGATGCCGCGGGTCCGGTAGATGACGATCGGCATGTTGGTCTCGCCACCCGCGTGGAGGGCGTGGACGAGGTTCCGCATGTCGTACGCCTCACCGGGCTTGCCGTCGTAGGCCGTGGTGGCGGTGACGCCGAAGCCCTGGCGGACGTTCCCCTCGTTGGCGGCCGGGTTGTGGCAGACCACGCAGAGGTTCACGTTGTCGATCCGGTTGCCGCCGTGCTGGTAGAGCGAGCCCGCGTGGCAGTTGAGGCACTTGGCGGTATCGACGATCGCGCGCCGGGGCGTGGCCGCGGTGGCGTCGGCGATCTTGTACTCGTAGGTCGGGTCCTTGGAGCGGACGAGGATGACCTTGTTCCCGCGCCCGGACGAAGCAGGACCTGCGCCCGGCCCTGGAGGGCCACGATGCCCTTGGTGCCGGTCACCGTGTAGGCCTGGTTCGGGATGGTGCTGGTGGCCACGTTGGTCGCGCAGGTCGTGTTGGTGGTGTTGAGGTTCGTGCTGTAGGGCTGGCCAGGGGAGACGTTCCCGGTCCGGCCGGCGTTGACCCAGTCGTCAGCCTGGGCCATGCCCTGGAGGATGCTGAAGCTTCCGGCAGTCTGGCCCGTCGTGGTGCTGGCGGTGGCCGCGAAGAAGGCCGGAGCCGTTGCGGTCGCCGTCGCGTTGCACGGGTTGACGGTGGTGCCGTCCGTGAAGGCGACCCAGCTGACCTTGAGGGTCGTGGCGTCGCCGAAGGCCACGGCGGTGATCTGCATGTCGACCCTCTTCCCCAGGACCACCGACTGGTCCTCGCCGTCCCAGAGGAGGCCGCCGCGCTCGGTCAGGAGCCCGTTGTGGAAGCCGGCGATCGTCGCCGGCGCGATGCTGCCGTCATGGCATCCGACGCAGCCGGAGGTCACGGTCAAGGTCCGGTGGAAGGCCAGGGTCCCACCCACGACGGTGCCGGAGAACCCGTCCCAGTTCTGGTGGCAGGACATGCAGTTCTGCCAGTTGACCGGAGTGGCCGCCACGGCCGCGGCGCCCTCCGCGGTGTTGTGGCAGTTGCTGCAGTTGTTCATGTAGCTCGGGAAGCCGATCGTGAAGGGGCCGACCTGGGTGGTGCCCCAGAAGTAGAAGTACTCACCGGTGGGCATGTTCTCCGAGTTGTGGATGCCGTGGATCATCGCCATGAAGCCGGTGCCGGCGCCGGGGACCGCCGTTTGCGCGCGGCCCTTGGTCGCGTGGCAGAAGACGCAGGATCCCATGCCCTGGGGGTTCGTCGCGTCGTGCGGAACCGCGACCCCGCCGTTGTCGCCCCGCCAGATGTGGAGGCCGTGGCAGGCGATGCAGGCCGAGTCGCTCACGAGGTTGTTGCTGGGGGTCCCGCCGATGGCCGCGACCGCGGTTGCGAACTGGCCTGCCGGGTTGGCGATGGTGACCTGGAACTTCATGCCGGCCGACGGGGTCACCGGGAACGGATTCGGGGAGATCGGCGTGGTCGGGTTGATCGCCGCGGGGTAGTCGATGACCGTTGTGTAGTTGCCGTTACCGTTGTTGGTGAGGGTGTACTGGGTGTCCGAGAACTTCTGGCGGCACCAGGTGGGTCCGAAGTCGTTCGGGGCGGGCAACGTGGTTCCGGTGCATTCCGCCGGGGTGGTCACCCAGATCAGGAAGGCGTCCTCGTTGTGCGCCGTCGCGATCTGCCCCTTCAAGCTGAAGCCGACGTTGTTCACGTCGTTCACCTTGACGTTGAACTTGAGGATGACGTTATTCACGGGACCGGTGGTGCCGTCGGCCACCGCGATCGACGTGATGGTGACCTTGACGGCGTCATTGAGCTTGGCCGCGTGCTTCTCGGCGAGCCCCCCGTTGTGGCAGCCAGCGCACATCTCGATGTCGCTGAAGAACGCGATTCTCGCCCGGCGCGCCCGTTGCGCCCGTTGCGCCCGTTGCGCCGGTTGCGCCCGTTGCGCCCGCAGGGCCGGTCGCGCCCGCGGGGCCGGTGGGGCCCGTGCTACCCGAACACGCTGCGAGGCCGAAGCCTGTCGCAACCAGAACGGCAAGTGTCATTAGCTTCGACGTTCGCATTTTTGCTGCCTCCTTGGACTGCCTTGACTGCGGATGAACCGAATGATCGCTCCCGCACTTCACTGTTGGGTGAACTCGCGAGATCGCACGCTATCTCTTTCGTCACGGTTTTGGGAAAAGACTTTCCGTCCCTGTTGGAGCCTCCCCGCTCCCGTGTCTCGGTTCCAGTGACACTCGGAAGGGGCGCGTGGACGCGACTTGATTCCGCTCAGATTCTGCACGTCGCGCCGGCGACGCAGTTCACACCTCGTGACGCGCGGCGCCCAGCGGCCCGGGCGCAAGATTTTCCGCCCCTCGCCTCCGACGGGCTCTGGAATGAGAGGCCGGACGGCGTGGGACCATCCCGTCGCCTGGGCGGTCCCCTCGATCGAGCGGGCGAGCGAGGAGAGCCGGTTCGTGGACCCGGGGACCCATGGCGCAAAATGGACGATTCCGGGTGATTTCACGTAACGTAAATTTCACTTATGGGCTTGATCGAGGAAATACCGGAGGGATCGCCGTGACCTGGACGAGCCTCACGCCGGGAGCGGACCGAACTGGCCGATTCCTCGGGCACCAGCCCGCGCGCGAATCGCCGCCAGGCCGCACCCGGCCGGGTGACGAGTTGGGAGTGTCGACCCGGATGGACGGGGGAACCCGTTTGGGTGGAAGGGTAGGCCTGCGATGGCTGGCCTGGGGACCCGGCACGGGGTCCCGGCTAGCCGTGTTTCCGGTCTCACCCGTCCCGCATGGGGCCTGTCTCCCTACCGGTGAAAGGAGCGACCGGCGCCGCCGAGCTCCACGAGCAGGGGCGCCGGGTGGAAGCGGGCGCCGAAGCGCCCCTCGAGCCGTCGCATCCGCTCGAGCACCCGGTTCGTCCCCTCCGCGTCCACCCAGCGGAACGGACCGCCCCGGAAGGGAGGAAAGCCCAGGCCGAAGACCGCGCCCACGTCGCCGTCCCTCGCGCTGCGGAGGATGCCTTCACCCAAGGTGAGAACGGCCTCGTTCACCATCTGCAGCGCGCAGCGCTCGGCGATCTCGGCGCGGTCGATCTTCTTTCGCTTTCGTCCGCCCGGCAGCACGTCGTAGACCGTCTCGTCCACGACCTTCTTCTTCTTCGGATCGCCGTAGGTGTAGAAGCCCTTGCCGTTCTTGCGGCCGAGCCGCCCCGACTCGAGCACCTTCCCCATGGCCTCCGGAATCGTCATCCGGTCGCCGAAGGCTCCGTGGAGCACCTTGGCCACCTTGGCCCCCACGTCGATGCCCACCTCGTCGAGCAGCGTCATCGGGCCGACCGGGAAGCCGAAGTCGGTGAGCGCGCCGTCGATCTCCTCCACCGATGCGCCCTCCAGCAGCAGCATCACCGCCTCGTTCATGTACGGCCCGAGCACGCGACTGGTGTAGAAGCCCGGGCCGTCGCCCACCACGATGACGGTCTTCCCCTGCTTCTTGCCGAGCGCCACCGCGGTGGCGGTGGCCTCGTCGGCGGTGCGCGGGGTGACGATCACCTCGAGCAGCGGCATCTTGTTCACCGGCGAGAAGTAGTGCATCCCGAGCACGGTCTCCGGGTGGCCGGAGGCCGACGCGATGTCGCCCACGGGGATGGACGAGGTGTTGGTCGCGAAGATCCCCCTCGGGTTCAAGGTCTCGAAGGTCCGCAGCATCTCCTGCTTCAATTTCAGGTCCTCGAAGACCGCCTCGACGAGGACGTCCACCCGCTCCATCCCCTCCCAGCCGGTGCCGGCGGTGAGGAGTCGCATGCGGGAAAGCTTCTCGAGCCGGTCCATGGAGCGCTTCTTCACGCGGCCGTCGAAGATGCCGGCCACCGCCGCGAAGGCGCGCGCCACCGCGGCGTCGTCCTTCTCCCGGATGCGAACCGGGATGCCGGCGTTGACGGTGACGTAGGCGATGCCCGATCCCATGAGTCCGCCGCCGAGGATGCCCAGCGACTCGACCTTCCGTCCCTTCACCGCCGGATCGGAGGTCCCGTTGTCCTTCTTGAGCGCGGTGGTGGCGAAGAAGATCCCCATGAGCTGCTTCGCGACCGGGGAGACGGCCAGCTCACCGAAGAGGCGCGCCTCGGTCTCGAGGCCGGCCTCTGACCCCTTCTCGACCCCGGCCTGGATGGCCTCGAGCGCCGCGAGCGGCGCGGGGTAGTGACCCTTGGTCTTCGAGAGCAGCTGCTTCCTGGCCTGGCGGAAGAGCAGCTCGCGCCCCAGGAAGTTCTCCTCGAGCGCGATCTTCTGCAGCGCGCCCTGGGGATCCTTCCTCAGCCGGCCGACGACGCCGGGGGGTTCCGGGCGAAGCTGCTCGCCATCGGCCAGCGCGCGCGCGCGGGCCCGGGCCACCTCCAGCAGCAGCGGCGGCGGCACGGACTCGTCGATGAGCCCGATGGCGAGCGCCTTCTTCGGCTTGACGGTCTTGCCGGCCAGGATCAGGTCGAGGGCGGTGGCGATTCCCACCAGCCTGGGCATGCGCTGCGTGCCCCCGGCGCCGGGGATGACTCCCAGTTGAACCTCGGGGAGGCCGAGCTGGGTCTTCTTGTCGTTCGAGGCCACGCGGTAGTGGCAGGCCATGGCCCATTCCAGCCCGCCGCCCAGGCAGGCGCCATGGATGGCGGCCACGACCGGCTTCGGGAAGCGCTCCAGCCGGTCGAAGCCCGCCTGGCCGTCGCGGGACAGCTTCTCGGCCGCCGCCGCGCTCGCGACGTCGCGCAGCATCTCGATCTTCGCGCCGGCCACGAACCCATCCTTCTTGCCGCTGGCCACCACGATGCCCTTCACCGTCGCGTCCTTGTCGAGCGTGTCGAGGATCGCGGCGAACTCGGCGCCGGTCTCCTGGGAGAGTGTGTTGACCGGCTCGCCGGCCACGTCCACGAAGACCGTGACCACGCCGTCATGGGTCTCGATGCGGAAGTTCTTCCAGGTCGTGTACTTGGACATGTCAGGCCTCCGGCCCGTCGAGGACGACCGCGGCGCCGAGGCCGCCGGCGGCGCAGATGGTGAGGAGCGCGTGGCGCCCCTTGCGGCGCGCCAGCTCGCGGAGCGCCTGGGTGATCATGCGGGCGCCGGTGGCGCCGAAGGGGTGGCCGAGCGGGATCGACCCGCCGTTGGGGTTGAGTCTGCCGGGGTCGACCTCGCCGAGCGGGTCGGAACGCCCCAGCTTCTCCTGGGCGAACTTCCTCGAGGCGAAGGCCTGGAGATTGGAGAGCACCTGGGCCGCGAAGGCCTCGTGCATCTCCACGACGTCCATGTCACCGAGCGTGAGTCCGGCGCGGTCGAGCGCGATGGGCGCCGCGTAGGCCGGCCCCTGGAGAAGCTGGTCGCCCGGGTCGGTGGCCGCGTAGGCGTAGGCGCGGAGGAAGCCGAGCGGCTTCACTCCCAGTTCCTGGGCCCGGCCCTCGGACATGAGGATCACCGCGGCCGCGCCGTCGGTGAGCGGAGAGGAGTTGCCGGCGGTGATGGTGCCGTAGCGCCTGTCGAAGGCCGGCTTCAGCGTGGCGAGCGCGTCATAGGTGGCGTCGCGTCGGACGTTGTTGTCGACCGCGGAAGTCTTGAGGTAGCGGGGCGGGACCTCGACCGCCATGACCTCCTCGGCGAACTTGCCGCTGGCCCAGGCGTCGGCGGCCTTTCGCTGGCTCTCGAGCGCGTAGCGGTCCTGGGCCTCGCGGGAGATCCCGTTCTCCCAGGCCATCTTCTGGGCGCTCTCCCCCATGGTGAGGCCGGTGGTCGGCTCGGTGAGCGCGGGCGGAACCGGGGCGACGTCCTTCAGCGAGAGGCTGGCGAAGGCGCGAATCCTCTCCGGGAGGCTGCGGGCGCGGGAGGCGTTGACGAGGGCCTGGGCGAGCTTGCGGGAGGCGAAGATGGGCGCGTCGGAGAGGGACTCGGCGCCGCCGGCGATGACGGTGTCGGCGTGGCCGAGGAGGATTCTGGTCGGCCGCCTCGGTGGCGGCCTGAACGGAGGTGGCGCAGGCGCGGGAGGTGGTGTGGGCGGGGAGCGTGCGCGGCAACTCGCTCCGCAGCACCACCTCGCGGGCGATGAGGGACGAGAGCTGCGAAGGAACCACCTGACCGAAGATGAGCGCGTCGAACTCGGAGAGGGGCAGGCCGCTGCGGGCCACCAGCTCGTTCACGAGGAGCGCGCCCAGGTCCACGGCGGAGAGATCCTTGAAGTCGCCGTTCGAGCGGACGAAGGGGGTTCGAAGGCCGGCGATCACGGCCACGCGGGGCGGTGGCGAACCGTCGGACGAGGCTCGCGCGTGGTGAGGCTTGTGCTTCCGGTGATGGGACATGAGTACCCCCGGGTTGATTCTCGAATCACCTGCTTGATCGAATGATTAGCCTCTCTGACGCGTAGCGTCAAGTCGGGCGGGGGGATGTCAGGACGGCCAGCCCGCTACGACGCCGCGGGCAGTTGCGGCGTCTTGAGCAGCAGGGACAGGTCGTACCCCTGCGCCCGGAGCCGGGACAGGATGCCCTCGTAGGTGGCGTCGTCCATCTGCGGCCTGCGCGACAGGATCCAGAGGTACTCGCGGCTGGGGTGGCCCACCACCGCGTACTCGTAGTCTGGTCCCAGGTCGATGACCCAGTAGGCCCCGTGGAAGGGCCAGAAGAAGCGCACCTCGAGCTTGGCGTTCGACGGATCGACCGACCAGGCCTTTCCCCTGGCAGAGCGCTCGGGCCCGTCGAGGGCCTCCTTGCGGCAGGTGTTGACCACGTCGACGTCGCCGTCTTCACGTATCGTGTAGGTCGCGGTGACGCCCACGCAGCCCTTCTGGAAGGACATGGGGATGGTGGCGATCTCGTACCACTTGCCCGCGTAGCGCTGGAGATCGACGCGATCGACCGTCCGCAGAGGCGGCCCGGCAGGGGCGTGCGCGCATCCTGCGAGGAGGGTGGCGAGGAGGGCGAGTGGGCGCATGCGGCTTCCCTAACCGTTGCCGCACCCTCTCGCACGGCCTTATCGTGGCCTGCCGTGATCGAGGTCCGGGATCTGCGCAAGGAGTACCGCGTCCACCGGCGCGAGCCTGGGCTCGGAGCGTCCATCCGATCCCTCTTCCGCAGGCGCTACGAGGCGGTCAAGGCGGTCGACGGCATCTCCTTCTCCGTCGGCGCTGGCGAGCGGGTCGGATTCCTCGGCCCGAACGGGGCGGGGAAGACGACCACCCTCAAGGTCCTCTCGGGACTGCTTCACCCCAGCGGAGGCGAGGTCCGGGTGGCGGGCTTCGTGCCGGCGCGGCGCGAGGTGGCGTTTCTCAAGTCGATCACGCTCGTCATGGGACAGAAGCAGCAGCTGCTCTGGGACCTGCCGCCCTCCGAGACCTTCGCGCTCAACCGGGCCATCTACGAGATCCCGCGTCCGGAGTTCGAGTCGTGGGTTCGCGAGCTGGTGGACCTTCTCGCCATCGGCGGCGTCGTGGACAAGCCCACCCGGCAGCTCTCGCTCGGGGAGCGGATGAAGTGCGAGCTGGCGGCCTCCCTGCTCCACCGGCCGCGCGTCCTCTTCCTCGACGAGCCCACCATCGGCCTCGACGTGACCATGCAGGCGACCGTGCGCGAGTTCGTCCGCTCGTACAACGAGCGAACCGGCGCCACGGTGGTGCTCACCAGCCACTACATGGACGACGTGCTGGCGCTCTGCCCGCGCGTCGTCGTCATCGACAAGGGCCGGCTCATCTACGACGGGGATCTGAAGCAGCTGGCGCGCGAGGTCCGTCCCGACAGGCGCGTGGTGGTCCGGCTCGGACAGCCGGTGCCGGCGACGGAGCTCTCGAGCTTCGGCCAGGTGGTGTCCCACGCCGACGCACAGGTCGTGCTGCGGGTGCCGGGCGACCAGGTCGCTGGCGTGGTCGGGCGGCTGCTGTCGTCCTTGCCGGTGACCGACCTGACCGTGGAGGAACCGCCGCTCGAGGAGGTCATGAGCGAGCTGTTCCGGGGGCGGCGCGCCGCGGGAGCGTGAGGCGGGCGGGTCGATCCTGCCGGACGCGCCGCGCCGCGCGCAGGTCCCTCTCCTCGGCGGAGCCGCCAGAAAGCGCGGGTGTGCGCGGCTGAATGCCGCCGGCGACGGGCGGGTCCGGGGGGCGCGGTCTTCGGCGGCTTACTGATGCTCCGCCTCCGTCGAGGGCTGCGCGGGCGCGGCGGTGGCACTCGCCGCCCGCCAGTCATCCCCCGCGAGTCGCCGCCCGGCGGTCCCCACGAAGCAAGCACGCGCGAGTCGCCTTCGCCCCGGGCCGTCCCAGCCGGTTCGAGCCCCACTCCGAGCAGCGCCTCCGCAGGGGGCGCCGAGGCCCGAACCCGCGATCTCACCCCGGGCTCGGCGCCATTCACCCGAGGTACGTCCAGCCCCCGAGGACCAGCGCTGCGGAGAGGGGGGCCCGAACCCGGCGGCACCCCGCCCTCCCGCGGCGAAGGCGATCCGGCGAAGGCGCCTCTCCGGCCTCCGTCAGGGGACCGGCCGCCCGGCCGCCGCGACGACCCGGACGTCCGACTCCGCCGACAGCCGCAGCCCGTCTCCTCGCGGCTCGACGCCCGTGACCTCGACGACGTCGCCGCGCAGGAGCTTCTCGAACGGCCGGTTCCTGGGCGTCACGTCCTTCTCCTGCAGGGCGAGCCCCATTCGCCCCTCCGGCCCGCAGCCCATGTAGCGCAGCCGCCCCTTCGACGGCAGCGGCTCCGACACGATGCGGAAGGTGCGCCCGGGCGGCGGCTCGCGCCACCCTTCCCCCCTCGGCGCGATCACGAGGTAGCTCATCTTCACGGACTCCTTGCGCAGCCCGGCGCGCCGCCCGATCTCGTCCACCAGCGCCGGCGGGTCGATGGGGCGCTCGGCGTGACACCAGTCGGTGGGGCGGACGAGGGCCGGACAGGCGCCGCGGAAGAGGCAAGGGGCGCGCACGGCGATGCCGCGGGCCACCAGGAGATCCCGCACCTCGAGCAGCGCCCGCGAGGTGTCGCGCAGCGCCGGCTCGATGACCACGAGTGAACCGCCGGGCGCCACCAGCCCGAGCGCCTCCTCGAGGAGCGCCGCCCGCCGGGTCGCCGCTCCCTCCCCCTGGAAGAGCTCGTTCACCACGTGACCCAGGGTCACGAGATCGAAGGAACGCCCCTGCGCCAGCCCGGCCAGGTCCCCGCGCCGCTGCGGATCCCATTCCCGGACTGCGATGGGCTGGCCGGCCTCGACGGCCAGCGTCCTGGCCACGGCCAGGGCCCGGGTCGAGCGATCGACGGCCAGCACCTCGACGGCCCCTGCGTCGCGCGCGGCGAGCGCCACCGGGCCCGGCCCGCTTCCCAGGTCGAGCGCCGAGCGCGGCCGGCTCGGCAGCTCGGAGAGGACGCCGCGGGCCTGGAGGTAGGAAACCGGCCAGTAGAAGAGCAGGTAGGCGCCCAGCAGCCTGTCGTCGTCGAGGTAGCGCGCCCCGGCCAGCTTGCGATCGCGCGTCAGCCCGACGGAGAGGCGCTGCACGGCCGCCGACACCTCGCGCAGCTCGTCGGGCAGGAGCTGGTCGGGCGGTGGCCGCCCGTCCCGGCTCGGGTCCCGGCGCGGGTCTCGCCGTCCGTCCCGCCGTCCGTCCCGCGGGAGCTCGCGCCGCAGGCCTCGCCATGCGGCCAGCAGCCTCGGGATCCATCGCCCCAGGTCGGACTCGGCGGGCCCCACGTTCACTCCGGGTAAGGCATCTCGATGACCATCCCGTCCCGGGCCACCTCGACGGCGCCTGGAAACTCCTCGGTGGCCTGCGAGAACAGCGGCGACGGGTCGGCGTCGTACCGGGTGGAGAGGTGGGTGAGGACGAGCCGCGCCACCCGGGCCCCCCGGGCCATCCGGCCTGCTTCACGCGCAGTTGAATGGGTGGTCTCGATGGCGCGATCGGCCTCGCCGTCGCCGAAGGTGCACTCGTGGACGAGGAGGTCCACCCCGCGCGCCGCCTCCACCGTGGCCTGGCAGGGACGCGTGTCCCCGGTGATCGCCACCCGCCGCCCGCGCCGCGGAGGATCCACGATGCCCTCGGGAAGGACCACCCGGCCGCCCGGCAACGTCACCGGCCGACCCCGCTGGAGCTCGCCCCACGCCTCCCCCTCGGGCACGCCTGCCTGGCGGGCACGATTGGGGTGGAACCGCCCGGGGCGGGCGTCCTCGTGAAGCGCCCAGCCCACCGAGGTGATGCGGTGCTCGGTGGCCCAGGGGACGAGCGTCGAGCCGTCGCGGCGGATGGCGTCGCCGGGCATCACCTCGTGGATGCGGACCTCGAACGAGAGCGGATCGGTGCCGCGCAGCAAGAGATTGTCGAGGAATGGCCGGGCCGGCGCCGGCCCGTAGACGTCGAGCGGCCGCCCCCGCCCGAGCATGGAGAGGGTCCGGACGAAGCCGATGGCCCCGATGTAGTGATCGGCGTGAAAGTGCGTGAAGCAGATGGCGGTGACGTCGAAGCCGGTGCCGTAGCGGATCATCTGCCGCTGCGTCCCCTCTCCGCAGTCGAACAGGTAGTGCTCCCGCACGTGGCGCACCGAGAGGCCCGACAGGTTGCGGGCGGCGGTGGGCATGGCGCCCGATGTGCCGAGGAAGGTGAGGCGGAGCATGGCGGGATCTAGGACGAGGCCGAGGTATACCGCGCGATGGCCCTCAGCCAAACCACCCTTGCGGAGGCGATGAAGGCCAGCGAGCCGGCAACCGCAAGCGCCACCGCCCCGGGCCGGATGCGCCCGAGCAGCGCCTCGGCCGGGAAGGTGGTCATGAGCGCAAGCGGGATGACCACCGTGAAGACCACCCGCCAGAAGCCGGTGAAGACCGAGACGGGCCAGCGGGCCGCGTCGAAGATCGACAGGAAGAGGAAGGAGAGGTTGTCCACCTTCACCACGAAGAAGGCCGCCGACACCACCAGGATCCACAGGGAGTAGAGAACCGCGATGGCCGAGACGGTGAGCAGGCCCGCCGCCCCGACCTCGGCCGGGGACGGCCATCGCCCCATCCGCGAGAAGGCCCAGGCCACCACCCCCACCCCGGCCGCCACGTCCACCACGTGCCAGGGCGCGAACTTGGCCGTCGACACCAGGAACTGAGCATCGGCGGGCTTGAGCAGCACGAGGTCGAGCGTTCCCTTGCGGATGTGCTCGACCACGCTGGCGAGCGACGGGTTGACCGCCCCCTCCAGAACTCCCTTCATGGCCAGGAACCAGCCCAGCACCACCAGCGCCTGGTCGAAGCCCCAGCCGGCCACCGTGTCGCGCTTGCCGAAGACCACGAGCAGCGGCACCACCGCCCAGGCCATCCAGAAGAAGGCCATGGCCCCCTGAACCAGGAATTCCACGCGGTACTGCATCGAGGTCTGGAGAGAGGCCCGGAACTGCACAGCGAGGAGCCGGAGGTAGCGCATGGACCGGTGCCTATCCCCCGTACGCGGCGAATCGCCGCGTCCCCAGCCGCCACATCCCGGCCGCGGCGGCGAGGAGCAGGAGGACGAACGCCCACTGGGCCCCGAGCTGCGCCAGCGCCTCCGCGCGGGTGAGACCGCCGGTGACGAGCTCCACCGGGAAGGCCAGCATGTAGCGGAAGGGCAGGAAGTAGGAAACCTCGTTCACCCACCGTGGATAGAGCTCGAGCGGCACCAGGTAACCGGAGAAGATGCCGAAGAGGCCGAGCCAGACGTCGAAGAGCGAGGTCGCCGACTCGAACCAGAAGGCCAGGCAGCCCACCGCCGCCATGGCCAGGTAGGTGATGAGCCAGGCCGAGAAGATGGTGACCGGGAAGAGGGCCAGCAGCAGCGGGTCGTGGGTGACGTGCTCCCCGCCCAGGATCCAGAGCGCCACGAGGGCCACCGGCAGCGAGATGGCGAGCCGAACCGGCATGGCGGCCACGTTCTCGGCGGCATAGGCCACCAGCGGATGGACCGGACGAAGCAGGCGGAACGCCAGGGTCCCCTGCCGGATCTCGAAGTTCATCTCCCAGACCACCCAGGCCCCGGTCATGAGCCGGACCACCAGCGCGGCCAGGAAGTAGGCGGCGAAGTCGGCCTGGGTGAAGCGCCCCACCGGCCCGTCGCGCGCGACCGCGCTCCAGAGCGCCAGCATGACGAGCGGCATGTTGGTGGAGAGCAGCCAGACCAGGAACTCGGCCCGGTAGGCCACCGCCTCGGCGAGACCCACGCGGAGAAGCGTCGGCGCGGCGCGCAGGGTCCGTCGCATGCCGGATCGCTAAGGAGCGGCGCCCGCCGGCGCCACATGGACGTCGGACAGCCAGCGCTCGAACGGGGCGAAGCTCGTGTCGCGCCCCAGGAACTCCCGCACCAGCGAGGCCGCCGGCCGGGAGCCCCCCGGTTCCAGGATCGCCTTCCGGTACCGCATGGACGTCTCCGGCGTGAGGAGCCCTTCCTCCTGGAAGACCGAGAAGAGGTCCTTCGCGATCACCAGCGACCACATGTACGTGTAGTAGAGCGCGGAGTAGCCGTCGAGGTGGCCGAACGACTCGTGGAAGAAGGTCCCCTCCACGTGGTGGAAGGGCGTGTAGCGGTCCATCAGCCCGGCCACCAGCGCGGTGGTGTCGAGCCCTTCGGGATCGCGCCGGTGCAGCTCCAGGCTCACCGCCGCGTAGAACATCTGCTGGCGAACCGTGAGCCCCTTGCCGAACTCCTCGGCCTCGTCGAGCCGCCGCACCAGCTCCTCGGGAATGGGCTCGCCGGTCTCGACGTGGCGCGCGAAGGTCCGGAGCACGCCCGGGTCGCGCACCCACTCCTCGAGCAGCTGCGAGGGCGCCTCCACGAAGTCCCACTCGGTGGCCACGCCGGAGTGGGCGCTCCAGCGGGTGTGCCCGCCGAGAACGTGGTGCAGCAGGTGACCGAACTCGTGGAGGAGCGTGCGCACCTCGCCGAGGTCGAGGAGCGCCGGCGCCTCGCCTGGCCGGGAGAAGTTGCAGACCAGCACGCCCTCGGGCAGGCGCCGCCCGGCCTGACCGTTGACGCGGGTGAACTGGGCGAAGTGCTTGTACTTGCCCTCGCGCGGGTGCATGTCGAGCCAGATTCGCCCGAGCGGACGCTCGCCCTCCACAACGTCGAAGGCCTCGACGTCGGCGTGCCAGGCCCCGGGCGACTCCACGCGCCGGTAGTCGATGCCGAAGAGGCGGCGGGTCAGGGCCAGGATGCCGCCGAGAACCGCCCCGTACTCGAGGTACGGGCGGGCGGCCCGGGCGTCGGCCCCGTGCCGCTCCAGCTTGATCCGCTCCGAGTAGAACGAGGCGTCCCAGGGATCGACCTGGCTGGCGCCGGGAACCTCCCGCTGCTTGCGCGAGAGCAGGTCGGCGTGGTCGCGGCGCATGCGCGCCTCGGAGGCGCCGGCGATGCGTTCGATGAAGGCGGCGGCCTGGGCCTCGCCTCCGATCATCTTGTCCTCGGTGGCGTATGCGGCCCAGGTCGGGTGGCCGAGAAGCCGAGCCAGCTCGGCGCGCCGGGAGAGCATCCGGGAGAGGACCTCGAGGTTGGCCGGGTGGGCGCGCTGCCGCTGCAGGCGCCAGAGCCTTTCCCGGAGCGCAGCGTTCTCCGCCCAGGTCACCACCGGAACGTAGTCGGCGGGATCGGTGGTGACGCGCACCTTCCCGCCCTCGCCGTGGGGGCGGGCTCGCAGCCAGTCCTCGGGAAGGCCGGCCAGCTCGGAAGGCAGGACGAAGATCTCCTTCGCGTCGTCCCGCACGTTTCGCCCGAACTCCTGGCCGATCCTGACCAGTTCCTCGCGCAGCGCCTGCACCCGAGCACGGGTGGCGTCGTCCAGGTCCACGCCGGCCCGCCGGAAGTCGCGGAGACCCTTCTCGACCAGCCAGCGGGTGGCCGGGTCGGCATCCGAGACGTCCACGCGGGAGAGCGCATCGTACAGCCCGCGGTCGAGCGAGAGCTCGGTCTGGGCCGCGTCCACCTCCTGCTCGTCGCGCTCGGCGGCCTGGCGGACCTCGGCCGACGGGTGAACGTTGCGGAGCAGGCTGGCCTGGGCGGCCGCGTTGCCGAGGAGCGCGAAGGCGTCGTCGTAGAGCGAGAGCGCCAGGTCGCGCGGCATCGCCCCGCCCGACTTCAGGCGCTCCACCATCTCCCGGGCGAGCCGGACGGCTTCGCGGGCCGGCACGAGCGCCACTAGATCTCCGCCTTGGTCTCCCGGGTCATGAGATCCACCACCGCCTGCTTGGGCGACAGTTCCTCGTGGAGCACCCGGTAGACGACCTCGGTGATGGGCATCTCGACGTGGAGCCGATGGGCCAGTTCACGCACGGTACGTGCCGCGACCACGCCCTCCGCCACCTGCCCGAGCTCGGCCTGGATCTCGGCGAGCTTGCGCCCCTTGCCGAGACCGAAGCCGACTCGCCGGTTGCGCGACAGGTCGGAGGAGCAGGTGAGGACGAGGTCGCCAACTCCGGACAGGCCGGCCAGCGTCAGGGGGTTCGCACCCTTGCGCACCGCCAGTCGCGTGACCTCTGCGAGGCCGCGGGTGATGAGCGCGGCGCGGGCGTTGGCCCCGAAGCCCAGCCCGTCGGACATGCCGGCGGCGATGGCGATCACGTTCTTCACGACCCCGCCCAGCTCGTTGCCGGGGATGTCGTTCGAGGTGTAGGGGCGGAACCAGCGGGTGTGGAAGGCGTCCTGGACGGACCGGGTGACCCGGTCCCAGCGCCCGGCCACGGTGATGGCGGTGGGCATCTGCTGGACCACCTCGCGGGCGAAGGACGGGCCGCCGATGTAGGCGAGGTAGGGGTGCATGGCGACGGGAAGGACGTCCTCCAGCACCTCGGCCATGGACATGAGGCTGCCCTCCTCGATGCCCTTGGCCGCGGAGACGACCGAGGTCCCGGCGTGGAGGTGGCGCTTGGCCTCGATGGCCACCTGGCGCATCCCGACGCTGGGCACCGCGAAGACCACGAGCTCGGCGCCCTCGAGGGCGCGCGCCAGGTTGGCGCTTGCCCCGAGCGAGGGCGGGAGCTTCACTCCGGGTAGATAGCGGAGGTTCTCGTGGCCCCTGGCCACGGAGTCGAGCACCGCTGCGTCGCGCCCCCAGAGCGTGACCGGGAAGCCCTTGCTGGCCAGCACAGACGCCAGCGCCGTTCCCCAGGATCCGGCTCCGAGCACCGTCGAGCGCATGTGTTCCTCCGATCGTGCGAGGGGCACAGTTAACCACGGACCGGGCGCCGCGCGCGCGATTCTCCGGGTGATCCGGACGTGCGCTAGCCGATGGCGCGCGCCACCAGCGAATCGAAGAGGCGCGGGGCGTGCCCCAGCCAGTTCACCGCGGTGCGTCGAAGCCAGGGGCGCCGGGCCATGGAGAGGACGAGGCGGGTCACCGCGGCGTGGCGGCGGACGCGGGCCCGGACGGCCCGCTCCCAGGGGAGAAGGGCTTCACGGGATGCGTCCCGGGAGAGCACGTCCGGCAGCATTTCTCCCGAGGAGGCGCGCCTCCTCGAGCGCCAGCGATACCCCCTCTCCGGTGATGGCGTCCACGTACCCGCCCGCGTCCCCGGCGAGCACCAGCCGGTCGAGCACGCGCGTCGTGGCCTCGCGCCCGAAGGGGCCGGCACCCGCCAGGGCGGATTCGGGCGGGGCCCGGAGGAGGCGCGCGGCGAGTCTGGGGAACCGGGCCAGGAGTCGATCGAAGTCCGGCGCCACCCCCTCCTCGAAGAGAAAGGCCACGCCGACACGCCCGGGGCCCGTGGGCGTGACGTACGCCTCGGCGCCACGCACGAAGTGGACCTCGACGGCGTCGGTCCAGGGGGCGACCGAATAGTGGCGCCGCAACCCGAAGCGGCGGGGACCGCGCGCCGGGCGACCCAGCCCCTCCCGCTCCCGGATGGCGGAACCGAGGCCGTCGGCGGCGACGAGCAGGCGCCCCCTCACCTCCTCGCCACCGGAGGTCAGGACCGTCACGCCGCCATGCTCGCGCCGGTGCGACTCCACCGCGATGCCGTCCCTGACCTCGGCGCCGACCTCCCTGGCGCGCGCGACGAGCGCGGCCGAGAGCGCCAGGCGCCGCACGCCCAGGCCACCCGGCGGCGGCAGCCGGGCCTCCGCCGAGGAGCCGTTCTCCTGCACCCATCGGATGGCCCGCACCTTCGAGCAGCCCGCCGGGTCGAGATGGGGGAGCGCGCCCAGCGCCTCGAGCGCTCGAAGACCGGCCGGCAGGAGCCCCTCGCCGCAGGCCTTGTCGGCGGGCAGCGCGCGGCGCTCCAGGACCAGCGCGTCGAGGCCGCGGCGCGCCGCCTCGGCTCCCACCGCCAGCCCGGCCGGACCCCCGCCGACGACGATCAGGTCGCGCACGTCACCTCCGGGAGCGGGCGCTGGCGATCCCGCTCCGGACCGCCTCCCGCGCCAGCGAGAAGACATTCACTTTCCGTGAAGGGAGGAGGGTCCCGGCCAGGAAGCGGCGAAGGGCCTCGGCGCGCCGCATCTTCCCGCTCGAGGTCCGGGGCAGCGTGCCCGGCTCGAGGAGGCGAACCGTGTGGGCCTTCACACCGGTGCGAGAGAGCACCGCGGCGCGAATCTCGGCCTCCAGGGCGGGGCCGATCTCCGGGGCGCCGCGGGCGCGCTCGGCCAGCACCAGCAACCCCTCCCCGTCGCCGTCGGGCGGCACGAATCCGAGCGCCACCGCGCACCCGGGGCGCAGGCCGGAGATCCCCGCGAGCGCGACCTCGAACTCCTCCGGGGCGTGGTTCGCGCCGCGGACGATGACGAGGTCCTTGGCCCGGCCGTGGACGAACAGCTCGCCCCGGGCGTGGAATCCCAGGTCGCCCGTATCGAGCCATCCGTCGCGAAGCGCGGCGGCGGTGGCGCCCTCGTCGCCGAGATAGCCCAGCATCACCGACGGTCCACGCACGTGGATCCGCCCGAGCCGCCGCTCCGGGAGGGGCGCACCCTCCTCGTCCCGCACCTCGACCTCCACCCCCGGCACGGGCCGTCCCACCGAGACCACTTGCCGCCGCCCGGGCACCACCTCGCCGGCGGCGAGGCGCGCCGGGTCGAGCCCCTCGGCGAGCGGTGGCCGGCCGGGCGGAGAGAAGGTCACCGCCAGCGAGGCCTCGGAGAGGCCGTAGACCGGCATGAGCGCGCCCGGGTCGAAGCCGCTCCCGGCGAAGCGCGCCGCGAAGCGTTGCAGGGCGCCGACGGTCACGGGCTCGGCGCCGTCGAGGGCGATGCGCCAGCTCCGGAGCGAGAGGCCGTCGAGGTCGCCGGGGCGCGCCCGCTCCGCCGCGTAGGCGTATGCGAAGTGGGGAGCGGCCGAGATGGTGCCGCGGTGGCGGCCGACGGCGCGGAGCCAGAGCGCCGGCCGCGCCAGGAAGTGCTCCGGCGGAATGAGCACGAGCGGCCCCGGGTAGCCGGCCGCCCCGAGCAGGCATCCGATGAGCCCCATGTCGTGGTAGAGCGGCAACCACGAGACGAGCACGTCGTCACGGGTCGGCTCGATGATCACCATGAGTGACTCGACCTGGGCCACGAGATTGGCCTGCGAGAGCGCCACCGGTTTCGGATCCATCGTCGATCCCGACGAGAACTGGACGAGCGCGAGGTCCGACCCGCCGCGCGCCACCACCGTCTCCGGTCCCGACGCGAGCTCGGCCGCGTCGAGCACGCCCAGGTCGAGCCCCGCGCCGGCGCCCGCCACCGCCCGCCCCAGGATCCGGGCCACCGTCCTCGAGGTCACCACGACCCGAGCCCCCGAGACCCGCAGCATGCGAGCCGTGGCGGCCACGTACTCGTCCATGCGTCCCAGCCTGACCGGCGGGTAGAGCGGGACCGGCACGGCGCCCGCGTGCAGCGCGCCGAAGAAGGCGTCGAGGAAGGCCGGCTCGGTTCGGAGAACGATGGCCACGCGGTCCCCTGGCTTCACCCCGCGGGCGACGAGCGCCCCGGCCGCGCGGCGCGCGCGCCCATCCACCTCGGCCCAGGTGAGCCGGACCTCCTCCTCGCGCAGGCCCACGAAGGTGACGCCGCTCGGGTGGCCGGCAGCCACCGAGAGCATGTCGGACACGGTGGCGTGGCGCGGCGGAGGCGCCGGAGATCCGGAGAGGCGGGTCACGCGAGGAGCTCCCGGGCGGCCCGGGCCGCGACCAGGCGGGACAGGTCGGCGAGCGACCGGGCGGTCGCCGCGTCCTCCTCGGTGAGGACGACGCGGAAGCGGTCCTCCACCGCCACCACCAGCGAGAGCAGCGCCAGCGAGTCGAGCCGCGAGGCCAGCTCGTCGTCGTCTCCGAACTCCACCCTCGCGTGCAGGTCGTCCCGCACGATGCGCCGGATCTCGGTCGCGATGACCTGCTCGGCGGGAGCCAGTGTCGCCATCAGGGAATGAACCTGCCCTTCCCCTCGAAGGCCCGTTCCCAGGCCGGGCCGAGCGCACGCTCCTCGTCCCGGATGCGGATGGCCAGGATGACGGCGTTCCCCAGCGTGAAGACCAGGGCCAGCCGCCACATGCCCCAGGCGAGCGGCAGGCAGGCCAGTTCCAGGACGACGGCCAGGTAGTTCGGATGGCGCAGGAAGCGGTAGGGGCCGCTGGTCACCGGCTTCGACCCCGGCACCACGATGACCCGGGTGCTCCAGCGGTCGCCGAGCGTTCTCACGGCCCACCAGCGCAGCGCCTGGGCCGCGGCCACGCCGGCCACCGCGAGCCAGGCCCAGGGCGTGGGCGGCTGCGGGTAGGCGATCGCGCCCAGCGCCAGGGCGGGCAGGAAGACGGCGTGGAAGGCCACCATCGCCTTGTAGAGCCCCTTGCCGGTCTCGACCCCGCCGCGGGAGAGCGCGCGCCGCGCATTGCGCGACGAGATGGAGAGCTCGGCGCCCCGCTCGCCGGCGACGATCCCGAGGAGCGCGAGGTAGGCCCAGAGCGGCGTCACGTCGGTCTCCTTTTCACCACTGGAGAAGTACCATCTCGGCGCAGAAGCCGGGGCCCATGGCCACGAGGAGCCCGCGATCGCCGGGACGAGGATCGCCCGAATCGATGAGGTCGCCCAGCACGAAAAGCACCGACGCCGAGGAGAGGTTGCCCACCTCCTCCAGCGACCGCCAGGAGCGGGCGAGCGCCCCGTCGGGCAGCGAAAGCGCCGACTGGAAGGCCTCCAGCACCCTGGGCCCCCCGGTGTGGGCGATCCAGTGCCTCACGTCCTTCCGCCCGAGCCCCTGCGAGGCCAGGAAGTCGTCGACGTCCCGGCCGATGTGGTCGCGGGTGATCTGCGGCACCTGGGCCGAGAGCACCACCTGGAATCCGCTGTCGCGGAAGTCCCAGCCCATCACCCATTCCGTGTCCGGGTAGAAGGCGGCCCTGGTGGCAACCACCCGGGGAACCGGCGCGACGTTCACAGAACGTGAACTACCGGCCACGACCACCGCCGCCGCCCCGTCGCCGAAGATGCCCGAGGCCACCGCGTTCGCCACCGACAGGTCCTCCCGCTGCAGGGTCAGCGAGCAGAGCTCGACCGAGAGGAGAACCCCCACCTCGTCCGGAAAACCGCGCAGGAGATCCGAGAGGCGGGCCAGCCCCGCCGCTCCGGCCCCGCAGCCCAGGCCGAAGATCGGCACCCGCTTCACGTCCCGCCTCAGGCCAAGCCGGTTCACGAGCTTGGCGTCGATGGAGGGCGTGGCCAGCCCGGTCACGGTGACGAAGACCAGCTGAGCGACGTCGGCCGGCCGCAACCCGGCCAGGTCGAGGGCCCGGGTGATCGCCTCCGCGCCCAGCTCCTCGGCCACCCGGATCCAGGCGTCGTTCGACTTCTTGAAGGTGTCTAGCCCCGGGTACTCGGCGAGCGGGAGGGCCAGGTGGCGCCCGCGGACCTTGACCGCCCGGTGGAGCTCGTCGAGCCGGTCGGCGTTGTAGTGCTGCCTGGCCCAGTGGGCCCGGAGCGCGGCCGTCAGGGTCTCCTGGTCGGCGTAGTTTCCGGGGAGCGCCCGGCCGACCGAGAGGATGGCCGGGGCCTGCGAGGGGTGGAGAGCGGGTGCGGCCACGCCCAGTGCCTAATCGGCGCCCCGGCGCGGCGCCCCGGGTCGGCGCCCCGGCGCAGGCCCCATCCCGGCACTTGCCCCCTATCGGTGCAGCCTTACGTTATCTGGACATGCGACCCGACAAGCTGACGGTGAAGGCCCAGGAAGCCCTCCAGGAGGCACAGGCCCTGGCGCGCAAGCGCGACCACCAGGCCATCGACCTCGAGCACCTCCTCCTCGCACTCCTCCACCAGGAGGACGGGGTAGCGAAGCCCCTGCTCGAGCGCATCGGCGCCAACCTCGGGCAGGTCGAGGCCCGGCTCGAGGACGAGCTGCGCTCGGTGCCAAAGGTCCACGGCGGCGGCGAGCCCTATCACGGCAACCGGCTCCAGAAGCTCCTCGATCGGGCCGAGGAGGAGGCCAAGCGGCTCAAGGACGAGTACGTCTCCACCGAGCACCTGCTCGCGGCGGCGGCAGAGGACAGGAGCCCGCCGGGCGAGGCGCTTCGCGGCGCCGGGGCCACCGCCGACCGCATCCGCGGCGCCATCAAGGAGATGCGCGCCGGAGCCCGGGTCACCAGCCCCGAGGCCGAGAGCCAGTATCGCGCCCTCGAGAAGTACGCGAAGGACCTCACCGAGATGGCCCGCAAGGGGAAGCTCGACCCGGTGGTGGGGCGCGACGAGGAGATCCGGCGCACCATCCAGATCCTTTCGCGCCGCACCAAGAACAACCCGGTGCTGGTGGGCGACCCCGGCGTGGGCAAGACCGCCATCGTCGAGGGACTGGCCCGCCGCATCGTCGACGGCGACGTCCCGGAGGGGCTGAAGAGCAAGAAGATCCTCTCGCTCGACATGGGCTCTCTCGTGGCCGGCGCCAAGTTCCGTGGCGAGTTCGAGGAGCGGCTCAAGTCGGTGGTGAAGGAGGTCGTCGCCTCCGAGGGACAGATCATCCTCTTCATCGACGAGATGCACACCATCGTGGGCGCTGGCGCCGCAGAGGGGGCCATGGACGCCGGCAACCTGCTCAAGCCGGCCCTGGCCCGCGGCGAGTTGCACGCCATCGGCGCTACCACGGTGAACGAGTATCGCAAGCACATCGAGAAGGACCCGGCGCTGGAGCGCCGCTTCCAGCCGATCTTCGTGGGCGAGCCGTCCGTGGAGGACACCGTCTCCATCCTGCGCGGCCTCAAGGAGCGCTACGAGATCCACCACAAGGTCCGCATCCAGGACGCGGCGCTGGTCGACGCCGCGCGCCTCTCCAACCGCTACATCACCGATCGCTTCCTGCCCGACAAGGCCATCGACCTCATCGACGAGGCCTCCAGCCGCCTGCGCATCGAGATCGACTCGATGCCCACCGAGGTGGACGAGATCCGCCGGCGAATCTCGCAGCTGGAGATCGAGAAGCAGGGGCTCAGGAAGGAGAAGGACGACGCCTCGCGACGGCGGCTCGGGGACGTCGAGAAGGAGATCGCCGGCCTGAACGAGGAGTTCCATGGCCTGAAGGCCCGCTGGGACCGGGAGAAGGGGCTCATCCAGAGGCTCTCCACCTTGCGGGCCGACCTCGAGGCGGTGAGGACCGAGCAGGCCGATGCCGAGCGGAAGGCCGACTTCAACAAGGCTGCCGAGATCAAGTTCGGCAAGCTGCCGGCCGTGCAGGCCGAGATCGACGCGGTCCAGAAGGAGCTGGCCGAGGCCCAGAAGGGCGGCGCCATGCTCCGCGAGGAGGTCACGCCCGAGGAGATCGCCGAGGTGGTCTCCAAGTGGACCGGCATCCCGGTCTCGAAGCTCATGGAGGGCCAGAAGGAGAAGCTGCTCTCCATGGAGAAGCGGCTCGCCGAGCGGGTCATCGGGCAGGACCTGGCGGTCAAGGTGGTGTCGCTGGCGGTGAGGCGCGCCCGCTCCGGCATGCAGGACCCCAACCGACCCATTGGCTCGTTCATCTTCCTGGGCCCCACCGGCGTGGGAAAGACCGAGACCGCACGCGCGCTCGCCGACTTCCTCTTCGACGACGACGACGCGATGATCCGGATCGACATGTCGGAGTACGGGGAGAAGCACGCCGTCTCGCGGCTCATCGGTGCCCCGCCGGGCTACGTGGGCTACGAGGAGGGCGGCCAGCTCACCGAGGCGGTCCGGCGCCGTCCCTACTCGGTGGTGCTCTTCGACGAGATCGAGAAGGCCCACCGCGACGTCTTCAACGTGTTTCTGCAGATCCTGGACGACGGGCGGCTCACCGACGGGCAAGGGCGGACCGTCGACTTCCGCAACGCGGTCATCATCATGACCTCCAACGTGGGCTCCGAGCACATCCAGCGGCTGGGCGCACGGAAGGACTCGGAGAAGGATGTCCGCGACGCGGCCATGGAGGCGCTGCGCGCCGAGTTCAAGCCCGAGTTCCTGAACCGGGTCGACGACGTGGTGGTCTTCCGGCCGCTCTCGCGCGAGGACCTCTCGCACATCGTGGAGATCCAGCTGGCCCGGCTTCGCAAGCTGCTCGCCGAGAAGCAGATCTCCCTGGAGCTCGGCGAGAAGGCGCGAGAGACTGTGGCCGACGCCGGCTACGACCCGGTCTACGGCGCCCGGCCGCTGAAGCGGGCCATCCAGCGGATGATCCAGGACCCGCTCTCGACGAAGCTCCTCTCCGGCGACTTCGTCCCCGGCGACCACATCGTGGTCGACGAGGGCAAGGACGGCGGCCTCGAGTTCACGAAGGGCGCCCGACCGGACGAGCCCCCGAAGAAGGAGGGCAAGAAGAAGGGGAAGTGACGGCCAGTGGGGCGGGGACGGGCGGGGTGCCCCGTTTCTCCCCGGAGGTCGCCGCGTCCGGCAACGGATCGGATTTGCAAGTATCCGATGACATTATGTTTTTCTCGATGGGGGTTTCGGCACGCCCCCTGCGTTGACATCCGAGGCCGGCAAATCGCCGACCAACCCCTTTCGAGAGGAAAACACCATGAAGAAGATTCTCAGCGCCTTCGTTGCCGTAGCGTTCTTCGCCTCGCCCGCCATCGCGGACGACAAGGCAGCCCCGGCCAAGCCCGCCGCCGTTGCTGCTCCCGCGGCTCCCGCTGCCGTCGCTGCTCCCGCTGCCAAGCCCGCTCCGGCCGTTGCCGCTCCCGTCGCCGCCCCGGCCAAGACGGACAAGAAGAATAGCAGCAAGAAGGCCACCGAGGCGAAGCCGGCCGCGAAGCCCGCCGCAGCCCCTGCTGCCGCACCGGCCGTCGTCGCCAAGCCCGCCGCTGCTCCCGCCGCTGCCCCGGCTCCCGCTGCCAAGCCTGCTGCCGCACCGGCCGCGGCTCCCGCCAAGGAGGTCAAGTAGACGAGAGCCCCCCAGAGCCCAAGACCTTCGAGGCCGGTGGCGAACGCCGCCGGCCTCGTCGTTTCCGGGGCGGAGGAATTGGAGCGAGAATGCAGGCCAGCCGCCGGGCGTTTCTCGGCTGCACCGAAAGGGAGGTCCAATGGATCCCGACAGGCCCCGTACGTCGATTCGCCCCCCGAGCAGGGCGCCCTGGATCGTGCTGATCCTCGCGGTGGTCGCCGCGGGCGGGGGCACCCTCTACTGGTTTCTCGGGCGCGCGCCATCGCCGACCCCTGCCGCGGTCTCGCCCCCGAGCGCCGCGACGGGCGCCCCGGCGCCCGCCACCGGCCCGCTCCTCGACGAAGGGAAGCAGCGTTCGCTCGTCGAGTCGATCTCGGCGAACCCCTTGATCCGCCGCCTGCTCGGCGAGGGCGACCTCGTCCGGCGCTGGGCGATCGTCACCGAGAACATCGCGGGCGACGTCGTCCCCCGCAAGCCTCTCTCCGCGCTCGCGCCCGCCGAGAACTTCTCCGTGGTTCGACGCGGCGGGGCGATTCTCATCGACCCCCGGTCCTACCTTCGCTACGACGCGGTCGGCGACGCTGTTGGCTCGCTCGACCCGAACGCCTTCGTTCTCGCCTATTCGGCGCTGCGCCCGGCGCTCGAGAGCGCCTACCGCGGACTCGGCTATCCCGAGGGCTCGATCGACCGCGTCACCGCGCGGGCCCTGTCCCGACTCGAGCGGGCGACCCTTCGCGACGGCGAGATCGAGCTGGTCGAGGGTCCCGGCACGAGCTACGCCTACGCCGATCCGGGGCTCGAGACGCTCGGCGACGTCGAGAAGCAACTGCTGCGAATGGGGCCGAGGAACGGCCGGATCTTCCAGCAGAAGGCCAGGGAGATCTCGCGGGGGTTGGGATTCACGGCGGCCGGGCCGTGAGCCAGGTTCACTTATCGTAAAACACTTCCTCCAGCACCAGGCCGTGCGGCGGCGCGGTCCGGCCCGCCAGGGTCCGGTCGCGCCGGGCGAGCAGGTCGGCCATCGACGCTGCGGTGCGCGTCCCCAGGCCCACGTCGACGAGCGTGCCCACCATGTTGCGCACCATGTGCCTGAGGAAGGCGGTGGCCTCCGCCACCACCTCGATTCGACCGCCGCCCTCGCCGATCACGTCGAGTCGCCACAGCTCCCGCATCGCGTGGTGGGCCTCGCAGCTGGAGGCCCGGAAGGCCCCGAAATCGTGGCGCCCGAGGAGCGGCGTGGCGGCGGCGCGCATGGCGGAAGCGTCGAGCGGCCTGAAGAGCTGCCAGGCCTCCCGTCTCGAGAGGGGCGACCGGTTCGGGGCGTTGTCGATCCGGTAGCGGTACCGCTTGCCCCGGGCGTCGCGCCGGGCGTCGAACGGGCCCTCGCGCACCTCGGCCTCGCGCACGGCGATGTCCTCCGGGAGCAGGTCGTTCATCCCCTTCACGTAGGCGGCGACCGGCAACGCCCGCTCGATCGCGAAGCTCGCCACCTGCCCGAGGGCGTGGACGCCGGCGTCGGTACGCCCTGCGCCGGTGACGTGCACCGGCTCCTTGTGAAGCGTCGAGAGCGCCCGCTCCACCGCCGCCTGGATCGAGGGGCCGTTCTTCTGGATCTGCCAGCCCGCGTAGCGGGACCCATCGTAGGCCAGCACGAGCTTCACGGTCGGCACGGCGGAAACCTAGCACGCCCCCGCGCCGCGCTCAGGGCTGCAGGGTGAGCGTGAGGCCGATGGCCACGTCGGGGGCGTTGGTGTCGTAGAACCACTTCGGACCCAGGCCGGGCACCTGCCCCGGAGAGAAGTCCTCCATGAACCAGAAGGCGAGCGGCCCCCAGCGCACGCTGCCGGTGATCTGGTTCTGCGGGCGGGTGACGGCCGTGTAGGCGCTCGACTGCATGTTCCACTCGGGGTTCGTCTCGACGAAGGTCCAGCCAGCCTGGAACGGGGCGGTGGCCCAGCGGTCCTCGAGGACGAACGACCACTCGCCGGCCATCGCCACGAGCGACAGCCCCACGCTTCCGTGCCAGGCACGGGGCTGCAGCGGCGCCCCGCCGGACATTCCCGACCAGAAGGACCCGGCCACGATGGCGTGCCCCACGAGCCAGGAGGTCGCCTGCCAGGTGCCCTCCACCCCCAGTCCGACATCCCAGCCGCCTGAGCCGCCCATCCGGGAGAGAGACCCGGTCGGTGCCTTCACGTCGAGTCGCAGGGAGACCCCGGCCCGCGCGTCCGGCCCGGAGCGGAGCGGCTCGCCCCCCTGCCAGAGGAGCAGCTGGTTCCGGAGCACCACGTCGCCGAAGGCGAAGGTCGATCCCTGGATGCTCACCGGGGCGTTCGACAGGGGCCGGCGCAGCTCGACGTGGATCTGGTTCCTGGGGAGGGTGGGTCGGGCGAAGTCGTTGAAGGAGAAGACGTGATGCCAGGCCTCGATGGCGGCGTCGCTCCAGCCTCCCCAGTGCCAGGTGCCCCGCAACTCGATCGCGGTGGCGAGGCGACGGGCGAAGGAGCCCTCCGTCGCGCCCAGGACGAGGCCCCAGGGCAGCCGGAAGGCAGCGGTGAGGGAGTCGCTCTGCTCGTCGAGCCGTACCTCGACGACCTGGCCGTCGCGGGTGAGCGTGGTCGGCGTGCTCCAGTCGTTCGCCATCGACCAGCCCACGTCGACGCGAAGAGCGGTGACCTCCCGGGCGTCCCACTGCACCACGTCGAGGAAAAGGTCGCGCAGCGTTCCGGGCGTTCGCACCCCGAGCGGCCCCTGCGACGGCTCCGCCTTCACCGCACCCGGCCCGGCGAGCAAGAGCGCGACTGCGAGTCTGGCGAGGCAGGCGGACAGCGTTCCTCCTTGTTCGGGGGCAGGCCAGGGCCGGGCCCCAGGCATACTGTCTACTACGAGCGACGATCCTATCGCTGCGGCCGTCTCGAAGGGCTCGTTGACCCGATCGAGCGCGGCGCGCTATATCGCGCCGTCGATGCCCAAGGACGAGGTGATCCGCGAGCAGCTGGAGGAGGCCGCCGCCCACGGTGCCCGGCCGGCCAAGGCCCAGGCCGCGCTCGCGCAGGTTCCCCGCCTCTTCGACGAGCTGTCGGCGTTGGAGGGCGAGCTCACCCGCGCCACCGCCGACGCCGAGGCCACGCTCCAGGCCGCAGCCCGCCACCTCGTCTCCGCGGGCGGAAAGCGCATTCGACCCACGGTGACATTGCTGGCCTGCGGCGCCTGCGGAGGCGACATGGCCGCGGCGGTCCCCTTCGGCGTGGCTGCCGAGCTGACCCACTCGGCGACCCTGCTCCACGACGACGTGATCGACGACGGACCTCTTCGCCGCGGACTGCCCGCCTCCCGGGTCATCTGGGGGAACACGGTCTCGGTCCTGGCCGGCGACTGGCTGCTCACCCGCTCGCTCGAGATCGTCGCCGCCCACCCGGCGGCGAGGCGCGCGCTCCCGGCGCTTCTCGCCACCATGCGCCGGCTGGTGGAGGGCGAGGTGAAGCAGCTCTCGCTTCGCGGCGGGTTCCGGGCCACCGAGCGGGACTACCTCCAGGTCATCCGGGGCAAGACCGCCTCGCTCTTCGGCTGGGCCTGCTCTGCGGGCGGATGGGCGGCCGGGGCCGACGGGGACGGGCCCGCGGCGCTGGGGCGCTTCGGCGAGGGCATCGGCACGGCGTTCCAGCTCGTGGACGACGCGCTCGACTACGCCGCCGACCCGGCCAAGCTCGGGAAGCGGCTGGGCGCCGACCTCGTGGAGGGCAAGGCCACCCTGCCCCTCATCCGCGCGCTCGCCGCCGAGCCCTCCTTGCGCGAGCGGCTCGCGCCCATCGCCGACGGCGCCGACCCCACCGACGAGCTCTGCCTCGAGGTCATCGCCGCGGTGAAGCGCACCGGCGGCGTCGAGGCGGCACGAGCGCTGGCGCGCGAGCACACCCGCGAGGCGCTGGCGGCGCTGGACCGCGTGCCCGACGGCCCGCACCGGCGGGCGCTCGCCGAGGCGGCCGTGGTGCTCACCGAGCGGGCGTTCTGACAAGGGACGCCCCGGCCTCACTTCACCGCAAGTCGCACCGCCCAGCGCTCCAGCTCCTCGAGCAGCTTCCCCAGGAACTTGCGGGTCCCCTCGTCGGTGAACGCTCCGGCGGCGTCCCGCTTCTGGTGGGCCTGCGACACCAGGACCTCGGGCGACGGCACCACGATCGCGCCCATGGCGGTGAGGACCCGGCGCAGGTCCATCTGCGCGCGCACCGTGCCGAGCGCCCCCGGCGAGGCCCCGGTGATGGCGACCACCTTGCCGCGGAACGGCGACTTGCCGGGGGGCCGCGCTGCCCAGTCGAGCGCGTTCTTGAGCACTCCGGGGATCGATGCGCTGTACTCGGGCGTGACCACCAGCACCGCTCCCGCGCGCGCCACGGCCTCGTTCATCTCGACCACCGGCGCGGGCATCCCAATGTCCTCCACGTCGCCGTCGTAGAGCGGGATGCCGGCGAGCCCTTCCCAGATGCCGACGGACATGCCGGGAGGCGCCAGCTCCCGGGCGGCGCGGAGTAGCGCCCGGTTGTGAGAACCGCGCCGCAGGCTGCCGGCGATTCCGAGGACGTCGAGTTGGGCCACGTTTCCTCCCAGGTGAGGCGGTGGCCTGGGGTTAACCGGAAGGGTCGCCCTCGTCCACCGGAGGTGCGTAGACCGGCACCGGAAAGGCCGCCAGCACCTTCGCCCCGGCCCGGCCGCACGCGCGAAGCTCCCATCGCCGCGCCTCGGCGGTGCGGAGCTCCGTCCCCAGGCCACGCTCCGGGGCGGGAAGCTCGAAGGTCACCGCCGTCTCCGGCGCGGCCAGGATCACCTGCGTGGCCCGGTAGACCTCCACCTCGCCCCAGGTCATGGCGCCAGCGACCTCCTGCAGCCTCGTCTCCAGGCAGGCGATGGTCACCTCCACCGCCCCCTCCTGGCAGGCGCGGGGCCCGACCTCGAGCACCGCCTGGAAAGGCTCACCCAGGAAGAAGGGGAACCGGTCGAATCTCAGCCGAGCCGCCCCCCCTCGCCGCCAGCCCCGCCGCAGCCAGGCCCCCCGCAGGAGCAGCGCCGCCGGCACGAGGTCGGCGATCGCCACCACCGCCGGGGAGGCCAGGTCGGGGCGAATGGCCGCGAGCGAATTCCAGGGCAGCAGCACGGCCGCCACCGCCACGCCCCACCAGAGCACGCGCCTGCCCTTCCTCTCCAGGCTTCCGGCCTCGCCCGAGGGGTTCCAGGGGTGATCGGTGCGCCAGGGCTGCGAGGGGTCGGCGGCCTGCACGGTCGGGCTCAGCGTTCCTGGAATTCCGGTGTCACTCGCGGTACGAGTCCGAGGTCGGCGGCCTCGGAGAGGAACAGTCGCACCGCCTCCCGTCCCCTGGGCCCGACGTCGCGGGTCCAGTCGTTCACGTACATGCCCACGAACTGGTCGGCCTTCTTGCGCTCGAGCCCGCGGGCGAATCCCATGGCGTAGTCGAGCGCCTGCTCCCGGTGGTCGAGCCCGTAGGCTACGGTCTCGGCCATGACCCGGGCGAGCGTCCTGCGCAGCGGCCCGGGCAGGTCGCGCCGGAGCGCGTTCATGCCGAGCGGGAGGGGCAGCCCGGTGCGCGCCTTCCAGCTCGCCCCCAGGTCCTCGACGACGCGAAAGCCGTCCTCCCGGGCGGTCAGCTGCCCCTCGTGGATGACCAGCCCGCCCTCGGCCTTCCCCAGCTTCACCATCCGTCCCACGTCCTTGAAGTCGACGAACATGGGGGCGAAGCCGGGGATGCGCATCTTCAGCGCCAGCACGGCGCTGGTCCACTGGCCCGGGACGGCGATGCGGGCCTGCCCCATGTCCTCGATGCGGAGGAACCGGGAGGCCGGGTTCACGATGACGGTGGGGCCGTAGCCGTCGCCGAAGGAGGCGCCGGCGTCGAGCAGGACGTACTTTTCGTGAAGATAGGCGTAGGCGTGGACGGAGATGGCCGTGATGTCGTGCGCCACCTCCTGGGCCCGCCGGTTGAGCGACTCGATGTCGCCGAACTCCTGCACGAACTCGAGCCCGTCGGCCTTCACCGCGCCGGAGAAGAGCCCGTAGAACATGAAGGCGTCGTCGGAATCGGGGCTGTGCGCAACCCGGATCGTCTGCGGCATGGGCGCCACTCATATCTTCCGGACATCGTTGAAACAAGGGGCGCAAGGGAGTAGATCCCGCCTTCCCATGGCCTACAGGTCCCTTCGCGAATTCCTCGATAGATTGGCCCGAGCCGGCGAGCTGACCCGCGTCGCCGAGCCGGTCGACCTCCGGCTCGACATGGCGGCACTGGCCGACCGCGCGGCCAAGCAGGGCGGCCCGGCGCTCCTCTTCGAGAAGCCCTCCTCCGGCGTCGTGCCGGTGGCGATGAACCTCTTCGGGACCCGGCGCCGCGCCGCCTGGGCGCTCTCCTGCGAGGACCTCGAGGAGCCGGCCAGCGAGCTCCGGGCGCTGCTCAAGATGGCTCCGCCGCAAGGGCTCTGGGACAAGCTCAAGATGATCCCGAAGCTCGGGAGGCTGGCCTCGCTCCCCCCGAAGCACGTCTCCTCGGGGCCCGTGCAGGAGGTGGTGGACCGCGAGCCCGACCTGGCCTCGATCCCGGTGCTCACCACCTGGCCCCACGACGGCGGGCCGTTCATCACGCTGCCGCAGGTCATCACCCGCGACCCGGAGACCGGGATCCGCAACGTGGGCATGTACCGGTGCCAGGTGATGGGGCCGCGCAAGCTCGGCCTTCACTGGCAGCTCCACAAGACCGCCAACGCCCACTGGCGCGCGTACCGCAAGCGCGGCGAGCGAATGCCGGTCGCCATCGCGCTGGGCGGCGACCCGGCCCTCACCTACTGCGCGTCGGCGCCGCTGCCCCCGGGCATCGACGAGTACCTCTTCGCCGGCTTCCTCCGGAAGGAGTCGGTGCACATGGTGAAGGGCGTCACCGTGGACCTGGAGGTCCCGGCCGACGCCGACCTGGTCATCGAGGGCTACGTCTCGGAGAGCGGCGTGGTGCGCGAGGGGCCCTTCGGCGATCACACCGGCTACTACTCGCTGGCCGACGACTACCCCTTCCTCGAGGTCACGGCCATCACGCGCCGCCGGGACGCCATCTACCCGGCCACCGTGGTCGGGCCGCCGCCCATGGAGGACTACTGGATGGGCACGGCCACCGAGCGGCTCTTCCTGCCCATGCTCCAGCTGGTCTTCCCCGAGGTGGTGGACATGGCCTTCCCTCCCGAGGGGGTCTTCCACAACCTCTGTTTCCTCTCGGTGAAGAAGGATTTCCCGGGGCACGCCCGGAAGCTGATGCACGGCCTGTGGGGCTCGGGGCAGATGTCGGCCACCAAGACGCTGGTGGTCTTCGACGAGGACGTCGACGTGCACGACTTCTCCCAGTGCGCCTGGCGCGCCTTCGCCAACGTCGACGCGAAGCGCGACATGGTGGTGGTGGACGGCCCGGTCGACGTGCTCGACCACGCCGCGACCGCCTTTGGCCTGGGAGCCAAGGTGGGCATCGACGCCACGAAGAAGTGGGTCGAGGAGGGCGGCCGCGAGTGGCCCGAGCCCTGCGTCCACCCGCCCGAGGTGCTGGCCCGCATGGACGCCCTCTACGAGACGCTCGTCCCAGGTGCGCCCGCGCCGGTGAGGCCGCGAATCACGGCGCCGCCGGCCGCCAGCTGGACGCCGCGCCGCGGGAGCGGGGCGTGAGCGGGGTTCCCCTGCCCGGCCAGGGCGAGCGCGCCCAGGAGGTGCGCGCCATGTTCGACCGCATCGCGCCGACCTACGACCTCCTGAATCGCGTGATGACCCTGCGGGTGGACCAGCTCTGGCGCCGCCGGCTGGTCCGTGCCCTGCGGCTGGCGCCGGGCGAGCGGCTCCTCGACGTCTGCGCCGGGACCATGGACGTGGCCGCGGAGGCCCGGCGGCAGTACCCCGACGCGATCGTCCTGGGCAGCGACTTCTCCATCCCCATGCTCTCTCGAGGCGCCGCCAAGACCGGGCTCCCCGCCGCCACCGCCGACGCCCTCCACCTTCCCTTCCGTCCGGGCTCGTTCGACGCCGTGACCGTGGCCTTCGGGGTGCGCAACCTCGACAGCCACGAGGCCGGCCTGGCCGAGCTGGCCCGGGTGATGAAGCCCGGAGCGCGGCTGGGCGTCCTCGAGTTCTTCCGCTCCGAGTCCACCGGCTCGCGCGCCTTTCACGGCGCGTACAACAAGCTGGCGCTGCCGGTGATGGGGCGCCTGCTCTCCGCCGACGCCGGCGCCTACCGCTACCTGGTCGAGTCGATGGAGCGCTTCGCCTCGATGCCCGAGTTCGTGGCGGCGGCGGAGCGGGCCGGCTTCCGGCAGGTCCGGGGCGAGGGGCTCTTCCCCGGCGTGTGCGGACTGGTGACGGGGGTGCGCTCGTGAAGATCGTGATCGGCGTGGGTGGGGCCTCGGGCGCGCCCTACGCGAAGCGGTTGCTCGACTTCCTGGCCCGCGAGGGTCCGGCGGCGGGCGTGTCGGTGGATCTCGTCTTCACCACCACCGGCCGGCAGATCTGGAGCCACGAGATTGGCTCCGCGCCCGACTACCCGTTCCGGGTCTGGAAGAACCAGGATCTCACCGCCCCCTTCGCGTCGGGCAGCTCGCAGTACGACGCCATGTGCATCGTGCCCTGCTCGGCGGCCGGGCTGGCCCGGGTCGCCTACGGCGTCTCCACCGACCTGGTGGGGCGCGCCGCCGACGTGATGCTGAAGGAGAGGAAGCGGCTCGTGCTCCTGCTCCGCGAGACCCCCATCTCCCTCATCCACGCCCGCGCCATCGCCCAGGTGGTCGAGGCCGGGGCCTTCGTCATGCCGGCCACGCCGAGCTTCTATTCCAACCCGAGGACCATCGACGAGCTGGTGGACACGGTGGTGGCCCGGGTCCTCGACCGGATCGGGATTCCCAACGAGATGATGCGCCGCTGGGACGGGATCTCGCCCCACCACAGCGGCGATCCGACGGAGGTTGCCTGATGCTCTCTTCCCTGGCGCACCGCGCGCTGGAGCGCGACGGCCTCGGCGGCATCCGCGACAAGGTGCTCGCCGCCGAACGGCTCACGGAGGCCGAGGCGCTCTCGCTCTTCGAGGCCCGCGACCTGGCCGCGCTGGGCTCGCTCGCCAACCACGTGCGCGAGAAACGGCAAGGCGACCTCACCTTCTACAACCGCAACGTCCACCTGAACCCCACCAACGTCTGCGTGGCCACCTGCAAGTTCTGCTCGTTCGCCCGCCCCGACGACAAGCACGCCAGCCAGGGATACACGATGTCCCTCGAGCAGTCGGTGCAGCACGTGGTCTCCAAGCGCGAGCTGGGGATCACCGAGGTGCACATCGTCTCCGGTCTCCACCCCGACCTTCCCTGGGAGTACTACCTCGAGACCATCCGCCGCATCCACCAGGCCTGGCCCGAGCTGCACATCAAGGGCTACACCGCTGTGGAGCTGCACTTCTTCGCCGAGAAGTTCGGGAAGACCCACGAGCAGGTGCTGCGAGAGCTCGTCGACGCCGGCCTCACCACCATCCCGGGCGGAGGCGCGGAGATCTTCGCCGAGCGGGTGCGCCGGAAGATCTGCGACGACAAGGCCACAGCCGAGCAGTGGCTCGCCGTGCACCGGGCCGCCCACGGGCTGGGGCTCAAGTCGAACGCCACCATGCTCTACGGCCACATCGAGACGCTGGCCGAGCGGGTCGACCACATGGCCCGCCTGCGAGCGCTGCAAGACGAGACCGGCGGCTTCCAGGTCTTCATCCCGCTCGCCTTCCACCCCGAGCACAACATGATCGGCAAGGCCTTCCCGAAGCCCACCGGCTACGACGGCCTGCGCACCTTCGCCGTGTCGCGCCTCTTCCTCGACAACTTCGACCACGTGAAGGCCTACTGGGTCTCGCTCGGCGAGCGTCTGGCCCAGGCCTCGCTCTCGTTCGGCGTCGACGACGTAGACGGCACCGTGCTCGAGGAGCGCATCTACCACATGGCCGGCGCCACGACGCCGCAGGCACTCTCGGAGGCCCAGCTCCATCGCATGATCCGCTTTGCTGGCCGCGTGCCCGTGGAGCGCGACAGCCTCTACCACGTGCTCCGCGTGCACGACGCACCCGCGCAGGGCGCAGTCACCGCAGCCGCCGGAGGACCGAGATGAAGCTCCGCGCCGCCGCCGTCTCCTTCCTCAACGCGCGCCCCCTCACCGCGGGGCTGGCCGGCAGTCCGCTCATCGACCTGGTGCTCGCCGAGCCGTCGCTCTGCGCGTCGATGCTCGAGGCCGGCGACGTGGACCTGGCGCTGCTTCCGGTGGGAGCCCTGCCGGGACGTGACTGGGAGGTGGTCCCGGGCCTCGCCATCGGAGCCGACGGGCCGGTGCAGACGGTGGTGCTCTGTGGCGAGGAGCCCCCCGAGCGCTGGGACGAGGTCTTCCTCGACACGGCCTCGCGCACCTCCCAGATCCTGGCCCAGCTCATGCTTCGCGAGCGCGGGATCACGCCTCGATACACGCACATGCCAGCCGTGGAAGGGCTGTCCCGCGCCATCGGGCCGAAGGGCGCGCTGGTCATCGGCGACCGGGCCTTCGAGGTGCGCAAGAAGGTGATCCTCGACCTGGGGCGCGAGTGGAACCAGCTCACCCGGCTCCCCATGGTCTTCGCGGTCTGGGCGGCGCGACCCGGGGCGCTGCGCCCCGAGGACGTGCAGGAGCTGGCCCGCGGGGCGCAGGTCGGGCTGGGCATGCGCACCGAGCTCGCCCAGCAGTTCGCCCGGGAGGCCGGGGGCGACCCGGAGCGCTATCGCCGCTACCTGACCCAGAAGATCCGTTACGGCCTGGGGCCCCACGAGCTCGAAGGGCTGGAGGCCTTCCTCTCCCGCGCCGCCCTGGCCGGCCTCGTCCCGCCCACCAAGCTGCGATTCGCGGACGACGTGGTGCGCAGCCGGCGAATCCGCCGCGCGGTCTCGATCGACCTGGCGCTGCAGAAGGGGGCCGACGGCGTCCGGCTCGACCCCGACGAGGCCGAGGCCCTCGACGAGAAGGCGCCGCTGCTCGAGCTGGGGCTGGCGGCCGACATGCGCCGCCGCGCGCTTCATCCCGAGGGCGTGGTCACCTACATCGTGTCTCGCAACATGAACTACACGAACGTCTGCACCACCGCGTGCTCCTTCTGCGCCTTCTACCGCCCTCGCGGTCACGACGAGGCCTACGTCCTCGACCGCGGCGAGATGGCCAGGAAGATCGAGGAGACGCTGGCGCTGGGCGGGATCGAGATCCTGCTGCAGGGCGGCCTCCACCCCGACCTGGGCGTCGAGTGGTACGAGGAGCTCTTCCGCTGGGTGAAGTCCACCTACCCGGCCATCAACCTGCACGCCCTCTCCCCCGAGGAGATCTGGCACATCGCCCGCACCAGCGACCTGTCGCTCGACGCCACCGTGGACCGGCTGGTGGCGGCAGGGCTCGACTCCATCCCGGGCGGCGGCGCCGAGGTGCTCGACGACGAGGTGCGCAGGCGAATCGCGCCGCTCAAGTGCTCCACCGACGAGTGGCTCACGGTGATGCGGGCGGCACATCTCAAGGGGCTCCGGAGCACGGCCACCCTGATGTTCGGGGTGGGCGAGGATTCGCGGAACCGCGTGAACCACTTCGTCCGGCTGCGCGAGCTGCAGGACGAGACCCGGGGGTTCACCGCCTTCATCTGCTGGACCTTCCAGCCGGAGAACACGCGCCTCGAACCCTCGGACAACAGCGCCCACGCCTACCTCCGCGTGAACGCGCTGGCGCGGCTCGTCCTCGACAACGTGCCCAACTTCCAGGCCTCCTGGGTGACCATGGGCGGCGGCGTGGCCCAGGCCGCGCTTCACATGGGGTGCAACGACTTCGGCAGCGTGATGATCGAGGAGAACGTGGTGAGCGCGGCGGGCACCACGTTCCAGATGGACTCGGAGGAGGTCGAGCGCCACATCCGGGATGCCGGGTTCCAGCCGGCCCGCCGGAACATGCGCTACCAGCTCATCGGACAGGCGGTGTAGGCCCCGTGGCCGTCCGCGTCGTCTCCGCGCCCTGGGTGCTTCCCGGACCGGACGCAGCCCCTCTCGCCGACGGCGCGCTGGTGCTCGACGGCGACCGGGTCCTGGAGTTCGGCCCGCGCGCCGCCATCGAGGCACGGCACGGTCCCGCCGAGATGCACGATGCGGTGATCCTGCCGGCGCTGGTGAACGCGCACCTCCACCTCGAGCTCTCCCACCTGGCGGGCAAGGTCCCGGGCGGAGTCGGGCTCGTCCCCTGGATCGAGGCGCTGGTCGCCCAGCGGGCCCGGGGCGGGGCCGTCGAGGAGGGAATGGCCGCCGGGGCGGCTGCGCTTCGCCAGGCCGGAGTGGCCGCGGTGGGCGACGTGACGAACGGCCTCGGCTCGGGGCGCCACCTGGCGCGCGAGGGGATCACCGGAACGCTCTTCCACGAGGTCTACGGATTCACCGGGGATCGGGCGGAGCAGGCGCTGCGGGCTCGCCGCCGAGGTTCGCGAGCGGTTGGGCGATCCAGGCCCCGGGCTCCGCGTGGCCCCGAGTCCGCACGCCGTCTACTCCACCCACCTCGCCACCGCCGCCGCCCTGCTCCGGGCCGGACCGGCGTCCATCCACCTCGCCGAGGTCCCCGAGGAACGGCGCTTCGTCGCCGAGGCAGCCGGCCCCTTCGCCGACCTCGTCCTGCGACTCGGCCTGGAGCCCGGCGCGCTTCGCCCCTTCGCACGGTCGCCGGTGGACGCGGTCGCGCCTCACCTCGGACCGGAGACGCTGGTGGTGCACGCGGTCGACGTGGACGAGGAGGACCTCGCCGCGCTGCGCCGATCCGGCGCCACGGTCGTCCTCTGCCCGCGGTCCAACCGCCACGTCTCCGGGCGCCTGCCCGACCTGCCGCGGCTGCTGGCGGCGGGCATTCCACTCGCGGTGGGCACCGACTCGCTGGCGTCCTCCCCGTCGCTTTCGCCCCTCGAGGAGCTGGCCTTCCTGCACGAGGCCTTTCCGGGCGTCGCGCCCGGGCGCCTCCTGGCGCTCTGCTGGAACGGCGCCGCAGTGGGCTCGCCCTCGGTGGGGCGCCTCCTCCCCGGATTCTCACCGGGCGTCATCGCCGCTCCGCTCCGAGGCGATCGGCCCGGGGATCCCTTGGCCTGGCTCCTCGAGGTCCAGGCCTCCCGTCCCTTCGAGTGGCTGGCACGCCACCGGCCGGAGCCCCGCTCATGACCGTCGGCGCCGTTGCACGAATGGTGAAGTTCTCCCATTCGCTCTTCGCGCTCCCCTTCGCGGTGAGCGCCGTGGTGCTGGTCGCCGGCCACGCCACCCTCGACCCGGTGCGGCTCGGCCTCGTCGCGCTGGCGGTGGTGGCCGCGCGCACGGCCGCCATGGCCATGAACCGCATCGCCGACCGGGCCTTCGACGCCAGCAACCCGCGCACCAGGGCCCGGGAACTGGTCACGGGCGAGGTCTCGCCGGCAGCAGCCCGGCTGCTCCTCGCCGGCTCGAGCCTCGTCTTCACGGGGGCCGCGGCGGCGATCTCGCCCCTCACCGGCTGGCTCTCGCTCCCGGTGCTGGCCATCCTGCTCGGCTACTCCTACGCCAAGCGCTTCACCTGGGCCTGCCACCTCTGGCTGGGCGTGGCCCAGGCGCTGGGCCCCATCGGCGTGGCCATCGCGCTCACCGGCACGGCGCCTCCGTCGGCCCTGCTCCTCGGGCTGGGCGTGGGGGCCTGGATCGCCGGCTTCGACGTCTTCTACTCGATGCAGGACATGGAGTTCGACCGGTCGCAGGGACTCAGGTCCATCCCGGCCCGCTTCGGGATCGATGGCGCGCTCGGCTGGGCCCGCGCCCTCCACCTCCTGGGCGTCGGGGCCATCCTGTCCGCCGGTGCCGCGGGGCGGCAGGGGCCGGCCTGGTTCCTGGGAACCGCCATCCTCGCGGCGGTGCTGCTCGCCGAGCACCTCTACGTGGCGCCGCACGGCGAGCTTCGCCCGGATCGGATCGGCAAGGCCTTCTTCGACTTCAACGCCTTTGCCTCGGTGGCCTTCGCGCTCTGCGCCGTCGCGGGGCTGCTGATCCAGCTCCGGGGCCACGGCGGATAGCCATCCGGGCGCCGGCGCGGTCAGTCCGCCAGCGCCTGGCGCGCCGCCTCCACCGCGCGAGCAGAGACCTCGTCCGGGTCCACGCCGAGCGGGATCCCCTCGCGAAGGCGAACCTGCCCGGCCACGATGACCCAGGCAGCGGGCGCTCCTGCCCACAGGATGGCCGCGTCGCCTCCGCGCCCCTCGGGGACGACTCCGGTCGGGCGCCATTCCAGGATGGCCAGGTCGGCCGCCGCGCCGGCCTCGATCACGCCGAGTCGCGCGCCCAGGAGCTGGCCCGCCAGCGTCGCCGCGGTCGGCCAGACCGAGTCGGCGAGGAATTCGGCCGGTGGCGGCGACGCCGACCGGCGCACCCGGAGGTGGGCCGCCAGCTCCAGCGCCTCTCCGGCAAGGTCGGAGAAGAGACCGTCTGTTCCCAGCGCCACCGGCGCCTCGACGGACGCCGCGATCTCCAGGCTCATGGAAGGCAGGCCCCAGAAGCGCGAGGCACGGAGCGCGGCCACCAGCACCGCGTCGGCGGCCCGGACCGCTTCGGCCTCAGGCGTGGAGAGCGTGCTCATGTGCGCGAGCACGGTCCGTGCCCCGAGCAGCCCGGCGTCTTCGAGCATCTGGACCGGCCATTTCCGGTCGAGCCCCCAGGCGCGCTCCAGATCCGCGCCGTCCTCGCCGATGGCGGCGTGAAGACCGAAACGGGCGGCCGGCTCCGCGAGCGCCTCGAGGGTCTCGCGGGTGGTGGCGTGGAGCCCGTCCAGCCCCGCCATGCCGCGCACCATCGGATCGCCGCCCCGCGGCGCGGCAAACTCGATGGCCGCCCGCGCCGATGCGGCCCCGCGGTCCCCGCCGCCCAGGTCGTTCGCGCCGTGGGCCAGGACCGCCCGGATCCCGACCTTGCGAACGGCCCGCTCCACGGCGAGCAGGGTCGAAAGCTCCGTCCCGGGAGCGGCACGCTCCAGCCCGAGCACGGTGGTCGTCCCGGCTCGAAGCGCGGCCAGCGCGGAGGCCGTCGCGAGCGCCTCCACCTCCGCCGGACCGAGCCGCTCCTCCACTGGCCGTCGAAAACCCTGGCGGAGCGCCTTCGGCGATCCCGGGTAGCGCGCCGGCAATCCGGCGAATCGCAGGACTTGCCCCATCGCGAGATGGGTGTGGGCGTCGACCCCGCCCGGGACGAGCAGCCGTCCGGCCGCGTCGATCTCCCAGTCGCCTGGCTCGGCCGCCACTGCCTCGCCGTCCCGCGCGACACGGCCGATCCGGTCGCCCACCAGGACGACTGTGGCGTTTTCGGCGGGTGGATCGGAAACCAGCCGGGCGCGGCGGATGACGAGGCGGGTCTGCACGGCCGACATCCTAGCCTGCGCCTTGCTCCCCGCGCGCGGGGGCGGTAAGAAACCGCACCCATGCTGTCGCCAGAGGTCCTCCAGAAGCTGGAATCGATCGAGCGCCGCTTCGAGGAGTTGACGCACCACCTCTCCGACCCCGCGGTCGCCTCGTCCGGCGAGCGCTTCAAGAAGGTCTCGAAGGAGCGTGCCGGGCTCGAGCCCACCGTCCTGGCGCTCCGGGCGTGGCGCCGGCTCCAGCAGGAGATCGCCGACAACGAGGCGATGCTGGCCGAGAAGGACGAGGGCATCCGGGAGATGGCCAAGGAGGAGCTGGCCGCGCTGCGACCTGCAGGCCGAACCGGCCGAGGCGTTGCTCAAGGTCTTCCTCGTCCCCCGTGACCCGAACGACGACAAGGACGTCATCGTCGAGATCCGGGCCGGCGCGGGCGGCGACGAGGCCGGCCTCTTCGCGGCCGAGGTCCTGCGCATGTACCTGCGCTACGCGGAGAGGCGCGGCTGGCGCTGCGAGGTGGCCGACGTCTCCAGCGGCACCATGGGCGGCGTCAAGGACGCCACCGTCACCGTCTCCGGCGACTCGGTCTACTCCTGGATGAAGTACGAGTCGGGCGTCCACCGCGTCCAGCGCGTTCCCGCCACCGAGGCGCAGGGGCGCATCCACACCTCCACGGTCACCGTGGCGGTCATGCCGGAGGCCGAGGACATCGACATCCAGGTGAACCCCGCAGACCTCGAGACCGACGTCTTCCGCTCCACCGGATCGGGCGGACAGAGCGTGAACACCACCGACTCGGCGGTTCGCATCACCCACAAGCCGTCTGGACTGATCGTGAAGTGCCAGCAGGAGAAGAGCCAGGGCAAGAACAGGGCCATGGCCATGAAGATGCTTCGCGCCAAGCTCTTCGACCTGGAGAACGAGAAGCAGCAGAGCGCGCGCGACGCGACCCGCAAGAGCCAGGTGGGCACTGGCGACCGCTCCGAGAAGATCCGGACCTACAATTTTCCGCAGGACCGGCTCACCGACCACCGCATCAACTACACCCGCCACAACCTGCCGGCGGTCATGGACGGCGACGTCCAGGACATCATCGACGCCTGCCGGACCCACTTCGCCGCCGAGGCCCTCAAGGAGGCCTCGAGGAGCGACTCCGCCCGGGCGGCCGAGAAGCGGGCGTGACCGACGAGGCCTGGACGCCGCTCCGGCTCATCGCCTGGACGCAGGGCTTCTTCGCGAAGGGCGGCGTGGACGCGCCGCGCCTCACCGCCGAGATCCTTCTCGGCCACGCGCTCTCCTGCGACCGGGTCCGGCTCTACCTCGACTTCGACAAGCCGCTCGGGGCGCCAGAGCTGGCGGCCTTCCGCGAGCTGGTCCGTCGCCGGGCTGGCGGCGAGCCCACCGCCTGGCTGACCGGCCGCCGCGAATTCCTCGGCCACGCCTTTCGCGTGAACCCGCGCGTCCTCGTGCCTCGCCCGGAGACCGAGCTGGTGGCGGAGGCGGCCATCGCGCTGCTGCCCCCGGAAGGCAGGCTGCTCGACCTGTGCACCGGGTCGGGGTGCATCGCGATCTCGGCCGCACTGGCCCGGCCCGACGCCCGGGTCGTCGCCACCGAGATCTCGCCCGAGGCGATCCTGGTGGCCCGGGAAAACGCCACGGCGCTGGGAGCGAAGGCGGAGCTGCTCGAGGGCGATCTCGACGCGCCCGTCGCGGCCGGGGAGCGCTTCGACCTGATCGTCTCGAACCCGCCCTACGTCCCTTCCGGCGAGATCGAGGGGCTGTCGCGAGAGGTGCGCAGGGAGCCGCGGATCGCACTGGACGGAGGCGCGGACGGGCTGCACGTCATCCGGCGAATCGTGTCCCGCGCGCCGTCCAGGCTCCGCCCGGGCGGCCTGCTGCTCATCGAGATGCACGAGACCCACGCCATCCCGCTCCCTGCCCTGTGCCTCGCCGCCGGATTCGGCGAGGCGGTGGTTCACCGCGACCTCGCCGCACTTCCGCGATGGGTTGTGGCGCGTCTTCCCGCCCCGGCCTAGAATCCCCGACCTCCGGGAACATTGCCGATGGACAAGATCATCATCGAAGGCGGCGCGTCTCTTGGCGGGACCGTCCACGTCTCCGGCGCCAAGAACGCCGCGCTTCCCGTGATCGCCGCCGCGCTGCTCGCCGAGGGCGATCACGTCATCCGCAACGTCCCCGATCTCGCCGACGTCCGCACCATGGGACGACTGCTCGGCCA
Organism: uncultured delta proteobacterium; assembly: GCA_963700085.1. Lineage (GTDB taxonomy): Bacteria > Myxococcota > Myxococcia > Myxococcales > Anaeromyxobacteraceae > CAIOAK01. The sequence continues at coordinate 291,165 of CAVOWI010000021.1, read as the reverse complement.
CGCCGGCTGCGCCTTCGAACGCGCACCTGGCTCGCCGTCCTCGGTGACCATCCGCACGCCACCCACGGTGAAGCCGGAAGCCCCCTACGACCTCGTCCGCACCATGCGCGCCAGCGTCGTCGTGCTCGGGCCGCTGCTCGCCCGCTGGGGCCAGGCCCGCGTCTCGCTGCCGGGGGGCTGCGCCATCGGCGCGCGCCCCATCGACCAGCACCTGAAGGGGCTGACCGCGCTGGGGGCCGAGCTGAAGCTCGAGCACGGCTACGTCGAGGGTCGCGTTCCCGGCGGCCGGCTGCGCGGCACGACCTTCACCTTCGACAAGGAGACGGTCACCGGAACCGAGAACGTGATGATGGCCGCGGCGCTGGCCGACGGGCGCACCGTCCTCGAGAACTGCGCACGGGAGCCCGAGGTCGGCGACCTGGCCGCAGCGCTCGTCCGCATGGGGGCGCGCATCGAGGGCGCCGGAACCCAGCAGATTCGCATCGACGGGGTGACGTCGCTCCGCCCACTCGACCACGACGTCATCGCCGACCGCATCGAGGCCGGGACCTTTCTCGTCGCGGGCGCGCTGCCCGGGAACGACCTCACCGTCCTGGGCGCCGCGCCGGCCCACCTCGAGTCGCTGGTCGAGAAGCTTCGCGCCTCGGGAGCCTCGGTGGAGACGGTCCCGGGGGGCATCCGGGTCGCCGGCAACGGGAGACCCCGTCCGGTCGACGTCCGAACTGCGCCTTTTCCGGGATTCGCCACCGACATGCAGGCGCAGATGATGGTATTGCTCGCGCTCGCCGACGGTTCGTCGGTGGTGACCGAGACCGTGTTCGAGAACCGTTACATGCACGTGCTGGAGCTCCAGCGGCTGGGCGCCGAGATCGCCGTCGACGGCAAGGTCGCGGTGGTGAAGGGCGTGCCTGCCCTGTCGGGCGCGCCGGTGATGGCGAGCGACCTGCGCGCCTCGGCGGCGCTGGTGCTGGCCGGGCTGGCCGCGCAGGGCACGACCGAGGTCCGTCGGGTCTACCACCTCGACCGCGGCTACGAGCGCATCGAGGCCAAGCTCGCCGCGCTCGGCGCCCGCATCCGCCGGGAGGCCGCGTGACCCGGAGCGCCCGGGGCGTCGCGCCCGCCCTGCTCTCGGTGGCCATTCCCAAGGGGAGGCTGCTCGCCGAGGCCTCCGAGCTCTTCGAGCGCGCGCTGGGTGTCTCGCCCATCCGGCTGCTGGAGAACACCCGCAAGCTCGCTGCCGACTCCCCGGAGCACGGCCTCCGCTTCATCTCCATCCGCGCCGCCGACGTGGCGAGCTACGTCGAGCACGGCGCCGCCGACGTGGGCATCGCCGGCCTGGACGTGCTGCGCGAGGAACCTCGCGACCTCTACGAGCCCCTCGACCTTGGCATCGGCCGTTGCCGGGTGATCGTGGGACGCCCCCGTGCGGCCCGCCCGCTCCCCCGCGGCGTGGCCCCTCGGGTGGCCACCAAGTACGTGAATCTGGCGGCGCGCCACTTCGCCAGGAAGGGCATCCCGGCCGAGATCATCGCCCTGCACGGCTCCATCGAGGTGGCGCCGTCGCTGGGGTTGGCCGATCTCATCGTGGACATCACCGAGACGGGCGAGACCCTGCGGGCCAACGGGCTCGTCGTCGAGGAGACCGTCCTCGACGTGTCGGCTCGCCTGGTCGTGAACCGGGTCGCCCTGAAGCTCCACGCCGAGCCGCTGCGGCGGCTCGTCGAGGCCCTCCGATCGGTGACCGAGGGCTGACCACTTCCCCAGGACGTTGATCCGCGCCGCGGGATCTCGTTATCATCTGCCAACCACCCCACCCCGAAAGAAGAGCAGCACCGGTCCTGGAGGAGGACCAATTCTCATGGATTGCCCACGTTGCAGTGTCGAGATGACGACGATCGCCGGTGACGACAGCGTCATGCAGAGGTGCTCCGACTGCGGTGGGCTCTGGGTGGAAAACTCGGACGTCAACAGATTCCTGGTCCACGGCAACCTGCCCGCGTTGACCGCCATCGGCGGCTTCCTGAACACCGAGGAGATGGCCGGCCAGTGCCCGGCCTGCCAGGTCGATCTCGTCGAGGTCGAGGGCGGCCCGAAGAAGGCCCTGCACTACGACACCTGCGAGTCGTGCGGCGGGATCTGGGTGGAGGGGCCCGAGGACGGCGAACTCCCCGAGACCCTCGACTGGAAGGGCGGGGCCAAGCAGGTGGTCGGGTTCTTCCGGCAGTTCGCGAAGAAGTAGCAGCGCTCCTGGCGCGATCACCAGTCGCGGTCGTCCCGCCACGGCCAGGCCGTGTTGGAGTAACCGCGGATCTCCCAGTAACCGCGCCGGTCGTGGGGAAGGAATTCCACGCGCCGCACCCACTTGGCGCCCTTCCACGCCCAGAGTTGTGGCGTCACCACGCGCACCGGGCCACCGTGCTCGGTCGGCAAGGGCTCGCCGTCGACGCGGTGCGCCAGGATCACGTCTGGCTTCAGGGCCTCCTCGATGGGCAGGTTCGTCGAGTAGCCGTCGTAGGAGTGGAACATGACGTGGGTCGCGGCCAGGGTCGGTCGCGCCAGGGCGGCGAGCGTCTCGAAGGCGACGCCCTGCCAGCGCATGTCGAGCCGGCTCCAGCCGGTGACGCAGTGGAAATCGGAGACGTCGTCGGCCTGCGGGAGCGCCAGGAAGTCGTCCCAGCCGAGGCGCAGCGGATCCTCCACCTCTCCCTCGACACGAAGCTCCCACCGCTCGGTGGAGATCACCGGCTGATCGGCGCAGTCGAGCACGGGCCAGGTGGTGAGCACGTTCTGGCGCGGCGGCACCTGCGGCATGCCGTGGCGATTCCTCGGCCCGCTTCCCTGGGGCGCCGGGTCGGCCCGGGACGGCGTGGCGCGCATGGCTTCGCCGAAACGCTGCCGGAGCTGCGCCCGCCCCTCCTCGATCCTCTTCTCGACGTCGGTCACGTGGAGAGAGTCTAACGCAGCGGAGCCGGGGCCGCCGCCCGGCGCATCTCTCCGGCGGCCTCGCGGATCTCGGTCAGGTCGCGCTGCATCATGCTCCAGCCGTACCAGAGCGCGTAATCGGGGCTGTTGTGGAACGCGCCCTGGAAGGTGCGCATGCGGTGCTCCATGAACATCACGAAGAGCTTCTGCTCGATCACCGTCAGTGAATCGTGGAACTGGAGCACGTCCGGGTAGTCGAAGAACCGGCCCCTCGACTTCTGGAGAAGGCCGTCCCGGTAGAGCCCGGCCACGATCTCGATGGCCTGCGCCATGAGCCGGTCGGCTTCCTTGATCGAGAGGTCGCCGCGCTCCATCTGCGACCTCGCGAAGCTCTCCGAATGGCACTGCTTGCAGGTGTCGATCATCTTCGCTCGCTGGGCCTGCCAGTCCTCCTGGGTGAGGCGGGCCACCTTGGCCGCCTTCACCACCTCGAGCATCGTGGTGGGCTTGCCGGTCGGGTCGAGCACGCCGAGCGACTTCAGGATGGTGACCTGGTCGGCCTTCCACTGCGGATCCTCGGGGAGCGGCAGCCTCACGGCCAGGAATCCCCAGCCGGTCATGACGCCGTGGTCGCCCTTCTGCATGTGGCAGGTCTGGCAGGTGGGAGCCGAGGACCCCTTGGGCAGCGCGCCGAGCTGGACGAGCTCGTGGCGGACGCCGTGCTTGGAGGAGTCGTACATCTCCCACTGCGCGTGGTCGAATCCCATGTGGCAGGTCTTGCACGCCTGTGGCGCGCGGGCCTCCTTCACGGAAAAGGTGTGCCGGGTGTGGCAGGAGTCGCAGCTCCCGGAGCCGTAGTTCCGGCCCGACACCTTGGCGATGGCCTTCTGGTCGGCCTCCTCCTTGAGACCGATGGCGTGGCAGCCGCCGCAGCCCTTGAGCCCGTCGGTGAGCACCGCCGGCTGGTTGTGGAAGGTGGGCATGGCCATCATGGCGGCCCAGGCCAGAGCGTGCTTCGAGCCCTCGTACTGCTTCATCTGGGTGGCGTGGCACTGCGCGCATGTGGCGGGGGTGGGGAGCCTCGCCTTCGACGCGTCGGAGGCGGTCAGGTGTGCCGCTCCGTGACAGGAGTCGCAGCCGACCTTCACGGTGGCGTGCCGGGAGAGCTTCCAGTCGGAGACGATGCCCGGTGTCGACTTCGCGTGACAGGCGATGCACTGGGCGGTCACGTCGGGGACGGCGGCCGCAGCCGGGGCGGCGGGGGCCGGAGCTGCGCCGAGCAGGAGTGCCAGGACCGTGGGGATGGCGGCGAAGGGCATACGGCAACCTTTATCATTTCCGATCCTGATCCTCGCGCCATAGCGCCACCAGCACCGCCACGGCGTCGGTCGAGGCGGTGATGGCCAGGAGCTCGTCCCGGCACCCCTCTACCGGCTGATCGGCTTGTAGCGGATTCGACGGGGCTTGGCCCCTTCCTCGCCCAGCCGCCTCCGCTTGTCGGCCTCGTACTCCTGGTAGTTGCCGGCGAAGAAGCTCCACTTCGAATCGCCCTCGCATGCCAGGATGTGCGTGGCGATGCGGTCGAGGAACCAGCGGTCGTGGGAGATGACCATGACGCACCCGGCGTACTCCAGCAGCCCGTCCTCGAGCGCCCGAAGGGTCTCGACGTCGAGGTCGTTGGAGGGCTCGTCGAGGAGCAGTAGATTTCCGCCGGTCATGAGGGTCTTGGCGAGGTGGAGCCGCCCCCGCTCGCCGCCGGAAAGCGTGCCCACCACCTTCTGCTGGTCGGCGCCCTTGAAGTTGAAGCGGCCGATGTAGGCGCGGCTCGGCATCTCGTATCGGCCCACCTGGATGACGTCGCGGCCTCCCGACAGCTCCTCGAAGACGGTCTTGCCCGACGAGAGGTCCTCCCGGCTCTGGTCCACGAAGGCCATCTTCACCGACTGTCCGATGACGACCTTGCCTTCGTCCGGCTTCTCCACGCCGGTGATCATCTTGAAGAGCGTGGACTTGCCGGCTCCGTTCGGGCCGATGATCCCCACGATGGCGCCGGGAGGGACGCTGAAGGTCAGGTCGTCGATGAGCAGCCGGTCGCCGAAGCCCTTGGACACGCCCTTGAAGTCGACCACCAGCTCGCCGAGCCTGTCGGCCACCGGGATGAAGATCTCCTGGGTCTCGTTGCGCTTCTGGTACTCGACCGAGGAGAGCTCCTCGAAGCGGGCCAGCCTCGACTTGCTCTTCGCCTGCCGGGCCTTGGGGTTCTGCCGCACCCACTCCAGCTCCTGCTTCATGGCCTTGATGCGGGCACTCTCCTGCTTGGCCTCCACCTCGAGCCGCTGCTCCTTCTGCTCGAGCCAGGAGGAGTAGTTTCCCTTCCACGGAATGCCACGGCCGCGGTCCAGCTCCAGGATCCACTCGGCGGCGTTGTCGAGGAAGTAGCGGTCATGGGTGATGGCGACCACGGTGCCGGGGAAGCGGGTGAGGAACTGCTCCAGCCACTCCACCGACTCGGCGTCGAGGTGGTTGGTGGGCTCGTCGAGGAGCAGCATGTCCGGCCTGGAGAGGAGCAGCTTGCAGAGCGCCACCCGCCGCTTCTCGCCGCCGGAGAGGTGCTTCACGCTCTGGTCCCAGGGCGGCAGCCGCAGGGCGTCCGCGGCGATCTCGAGGGCGTTTCCGGTGTCGGCGCCGGCGTTCTCGATGATGGCCTCGAGCCGGGCCTGCTCCTCGGCCAGCTTCTCCATGTTCGCGTCGGGCTCGCTGTACGCGGCGTAGACCTCCTCGAGCCGCTTCTGAGCCCCGACCACCTCGCCCATCCCCGACTCGACCTCCTCGCGCACGGTCTTGGCGGGATCGAGCTGCGGCTCCTGTGGGAGGTAGCCGATGCGAATTCCGGCCTCGTGGGAGATCTCTCCGTCGAACTCGGCGTCCTCCTTGGCCATGATGCGGAGCACCGTGGACTTGCCGGAGCCGTTCAGGCCGAGAAGCCCGATCTTGGCTCCCGGGAAGAACGAGAGGGAGATGTCCTTGATGATCTGCCGCTTGGGCGGGACCACCTTGCTCACGCGAAACATCGACATCACGTACTGGGCCATGGCGGGGCGGGAACTTTCCACGAAGGCGCGCCGCCCGCAAGGGACCCCGGCGCACGGCCTCCCCCGGCTTCCGATCGGGGGAAGGATCCGCTAGTTTCGCGGGTTCGACTTGTCGGACCGCGACATGACCTCTTCCCACACCCCTCACGGCGGCGTCTCCTGGGCACCGAGCATCGACGCCGGCGAATGCCGGGGCTGCGGCACCTGTCTCGACGAGTGCCCGGCGGGGGTCTTCGCGATGGGGCGCCACGACAAGGGCGCCCGGGTCGCGCGACCGGGCGACTGCCGGGCCACCTGCGACCTGTGCGCCTCCCGGTGCCCCGAGGAAGGGATCACCTTCCCCGGGCGAGGCCGGTAGGCCCTACGTCGACGCGCCCTCGAGGACGTCCCGGTGCTTCCGGAAGGCCGCATAGCCCCAGCCCAGGAAGGCCAGCTCCACGACCGCCGTGATCACCATCCACATCACCACGGGTGAGTCGCCCATGCCGTAGGAATGCATGCCGGTGGTGAGCACGAAGTTCACGCCCAGGTAGGTGAAGAGGATGGTCTGGAAGGCGGCCACGCTGATGGCCGCCACCAGGAACTGGCCGATCATCTTGTCGACCTTGGCGTGGAGGATGGCCATGTAGCAGAGGAAGGCCACCAGCGACCAGACCTCCTTGGGATCCCAGCCCCAGTACCGTCCCCAGGAGGAGGCGGCCCACATCGATCCGGTCAGGATGCCCGCCAGCAGCATGATCGAGCCGACGAACATGTACCAGTAGAGCAGGTCGTACATGCGGTCGATGACCTCGACTCGCCGCGGCGCGAAGATGGTGAAGCCGATCTGCATGTGGGCGACCACGAGCCCCAGCGCCAGCACCGCGTACCCCACCATGATGATGGGCACGTGGATGGCGAGCCAGGGCGTGCCGGCCAGCACCGGCGCGATGGGGTGGATGAACCGGTCGATGGGGAGCAGGTCGGTGAGCGCCATGGTGAGGGCCGCCATCACCGCGGCGTTCAGGACCACCACCCGGTTGCGCATGAACGCGAAGGCGATGACCGCGAAGAGCCCGACGCCCCAGGCCAGGAAGAGCATCGACTCGTACATGTTGGCCGCCGGGATGCGATCGCCGGCGCCCCAGCGCAGCAGGATCCCGTAGCTCATCATGGCGAAGCCGGCGACGAGGATGCCGAAGGCGGCTCCGTCGAGGAGCTTGCTCCGGCGCACCCAGGCCGTGATCGAGACCACCAGGGCGATGAGCAGGATGATCCAGGAGAGCCGCACCGGGTTGAGCTGGTTGTAGCGGATCTCCAGGTCGATCTGCTCGGCCGACGGCCAACCGGCCAGGCGCGGACCGGCCATGAGGATGAGCAGGCCTTCCGGGCCCAGCCCGTCGGGCACGCCCCACTTCGCGTTCGGGTTGCCCGGCTGAGGCAGCGGGCGCAGCGCCTCGCGACCCAGGAAGGACTGGAGCTTCATGAGCCGCGCCTCGAGCTTCTCGGCGTCCTGCATCACCCCCTGGCGCGGGCGCCCCTCGGCCTCGGCCTTGTGGGCCGATTCCATGAGAGCCAGGGCACGCGGGTTGCGGACGATCTCGAGGAAGGAGGCGTGGGTCGCCCCGGCGGGAAGGCCGACCTGCTCGGCCAGCGCCGCGCTGCCGATCTTCACGATGGGTGCGTTGGCTGCCGACTGGGGGTCGAAGAGCCAGCCGGTGGCGGTGAGCACCGGGTCCTCGCCCTTCCAGGAGTAGTCGCCGGTCACGTTCCAGACCGCCTCGCGGGCCAGCGTGTCGAGCGGCATGGCGCGACCGTCGTGCTGGACGGGGAGCCTTCGCATCGTGTCGACCGGCGTGGCCGCGAAGGCGGTGCCGGCCGCGACCGCCAGCAGGAGCGCGGTGGCGGCCCTGGCGGCGCCGCCCGCCGCATCCTTGGCCTCGAGGGCGGCCCGTGCCCTGCTCTGCCCGATGCGAGTGAAGAGCACGATGATCATGCCGAGCACGAGCGTGATGTAGCCCAGGAAGACGATGTTCTGGCCGGGGTCCTTCGCCACCGAGAGCACCGTCGCCTCCCTGCCCCGGTCCTGCTGGTAGCTCGACTGGAAGAGCGTGTACCCCCGGTACTCCAGGGGGTTGTTCATCCAGATCCTGGCATCGTGGAGCTTGCCGGTGTCGAGGTCCTTGACCTTCACGATGCTCATGAAGCCGGACGGCCGCATCGTCCCCGGGTAGGTCTCGAGGATGAAGTCCTGCAGCGTCACCGAGAAGGGCAGGTCGTGCTTGCTCTTCACGTGGTTCTGCCGGTCGAGCTCGACGATCTGGTTGCCGGTCTCCCCCTCCCAGAGGCCGAGGGTCCCCTCGATCTTGAAGAAGTAGGTGATGCCCGAGCCGGCGAAGATGAGCAGGAGCGAGGTGTGGAGCATGAGGAAGCCGATTCGCTTCTTGCCCCAGGGGAAGAGGTCGGCGATCGACATCGCCACGTTCACCGCGAAGAGCCCCTGCAGGCCGAGGAACCACCACGCGTAGTAGACGAGGCGCCCCGCTGCCTCGACGCCGACCCGCGATTCGATGATGGTCCCTACCGAGAGCCCCACGAGCAGCAGCACGAGCAGGATGACGGCGAGCTTCAGCGACGAGAGAAAAGCGAGGAACTTCGTCATCGGGACCATCCTGGTGAACGAGAGCTTTGGCGACCACCCCAAATGGGGCGTCGAGGGCGGCGGATTCTCGCATCGCAAACCTCCGGCGTCGAGAGGTTAGTCCTGCCAGTGGGTACCGGGCCCTGGCAGTGGCGCCGGCGAGGTAAGTTCGTCCCATGCGCGATTCGATGCTCCCGTACTTCCAGGCGGAGAAACAGGAGGCCTTGCTGTTCCTCGCCGTCGGAGCAGTGGCTCTCGAGCGGACACTCGAGGCAGACCCTCCCGCCTACCGTTCGGCCGAGAGCGCAAGGATGGCGGGCGTGATGTCGTCGTTCCGGGACTACGAGGTGATCGAGATCGTGCTTTTCGCCCAGGCCGCCTTCATGCTGGTCCTCGACCTCTTCGCCGCACAGCGGGGACGGGCCTACCTGGATGCGCTCGCGCGACTGGCGTGATCACCTTCTGCCGGTTGAGCCGGAGGAGCGGGCGCATTGCCACCGCCCAGAAGAGCCCGATCACCACCACCGGGATGTAGGTCGACGCCAGCTCGAAGATCATGACACCCTCCATCGACTCCGACCGGGGGAAGAAGCTCCCGGGGACAGTTGCTTTCGTTGCATCCGCTGGACCATCGGCGCGTGCCTGGCAACTACCTGGATCGACGGGATCTCCCTCCTTCTCCGGCCGAAGCGACTGGCCTTTTTCGCCCCAGGATGGACGAAAGCGCATGACCCGGGTCGGCGCCGACACTCGCCCGAAGGACTGAGGGAGGACACATGACCACATGGGACGCGGTGATCGTCGGCGGCGGGCACAACGGGCTCGTGGCCGCTGCCTACCTCGCCCGGGCCGGGCAGAAGGTCCTCGTGCTGGAGGCCCGCGACCGGGTCGGCGGCGCGGCCGTCACCGAGGAACCCTGGCCCGGATACAAGGTCTCCACGGCGGCGTACGTGGTGAGCCTCTTCCGGCCCGAGATCGTCCGCGACCTGGATCTCACCCGGCACGGGTACGAGCTCCTGCCCCGGAGCCCGTCCTCGTTCACCCCGTTTCCCGACGACCGATCCCTGCTCATGGGTCCGGACCCGGTGCTCAACCGTCGCGAGATCGGGAAGTTCTCCGCCCGCGATGCCGAGCGCCTGCCGGACTACGAGGCGATGCTGGAGCGGATCTCCCGGGCCATCGAGCCCACGTTGCTCGAGACGCCTCCCGATCCGTTCTCGCGCCGCCTCGGCGACCTCCTTCGCCTGGCCCGGACCGGCTGGCGCTTCCTGAAGCTGGGCCGGGACGGACCGCGCGCGGTGGAGATCCTGACCGCCCCGGCGCGGACCATCCTCGACCGCTGGTTCGAGTCGGACGAGGTGAAGGCGACGCTCGCGACCGACGCCATCATCGGGGCCATGGCCTCGCCGTCGACGCCGGGAACGGCCTACGTGCTCTTCCACCACGTGATGGGCGAGTGCAACGGCGCGCGAGGCGTCTGGGGGTACGTGAAGGGCGGAATGGGCTCGCTCTCCGAGGCGCTGGCGGCCGCGGCGCGCGGGTACGGCACCCAGGTGCGAACCGGCGCCCGGGTGGCGAAGGTGAGGGTCGAGGGCGCCGGGCCGCTGGCGTGGTGCTCGAGGACGGCGAGGAGATCTGGGCCAAGCGGGTGATCTCGAACGCCGACGCCACCGTGACGCTGCTGGGGCTGGTGGGCGCCGAGCACCTTCCCGCCGAGGTGGTCGAGGCCGTCCGGTCGATCGACTACTCGAGCGCTTCGCTCAAGGTGAACCTGGCCCTCTCCGAGCTTCCCAGCTTCACGGCGCTGCCCGGCCACGCCGCCGGTCCCCAGCACCGGGGCACCATCCACATCTGCCCGAGCCTCGACTACATCGAGCGGGCCTACGACGACGCGCGGGCGGGGCGTCCGTCGGCCTCCCCCATCCTGGAGTGCACCATCCCGTCGGTCGTGGACCCGAGCGTCGCGCCGCCCGGCCGCCACCTGATGCAGATCTTCGTGCAGTACGCGCCGTACCGGCTCGCCCAGGGGAGCTGGGACGAGCGCAAGGAGGCCTTCGGCGACCGCTGCGAGGAGATCCTCGAGGAGTACGCGCCGGGGTTCCGTCGCAGCGTCCTCCACCGCGAGGTGCTCACGCCGGTCGACATCGAGCGACGCTTCGGGCTCACCGGCGGCAACATCTTCCAGGGCTCGATGGGGCTGTCGCAGCTGGCCTTCATGCGCCCGATCCCGGGCTACGCCGACTACCGGACCCCCGTGAGCGGCCTCTACCTCTGCGGCGCCGCCACCCATCCTGGCGGCGGCGTGATGGGGGCGTGCGGCTACAACGCGGCGAGGGAGATCCTGCGGGATTCCAGGCTCGCCCTGTAGACCTGGCCGTTCTGGATTCCGTGCAGTGGCCAGGCGGCCGACCCGGGCCGGGGCATCGCGCCGAGCTGATCGGCCAGGAGCGCGTGCATGGCCCCGCCGTGCATGACGACCAGCAGCGGCGGCGCCAGCCGGGTCGCGGCGTCGATGACGGCCGGAAGCAGGCGTCCGAGCAGGTCGCTCCTCGACTCGCCGCCCGGAGGGGCCGGCCCGGGGTCGGCCAGGTAGCGCGCCCAGACGTCCGGGAAGCGCGCCGCGACCTCGACGCGCGTCAGCCCCTCGAAGCAGCCGAAGCGGCGCTCGCGCAGGGCGGCGTCGACGTGATTCACCTCGAGTCCGAGCTCGGCGGCCACGATCCCGGCGGTGGAGCGCGCGCGGAGAAGGTCGCTCGTGGCAATCGAGACGAGCCCCTCGCCGCGGAGCCTTTCGGCGATGGCCCGGGCCTGCTCGCGTCCACGCTCGTTGAGCGGGACGTCGGTCTGGCCCTGCCAGCGCCCCTCGGCGTTCCAGTCGGTCTCGCCGTGGCGGGCCAGGTAGAGGATCCGGTCGTCGGCCATCGCGCCACCATGGTAGCCGATGGCGCCCGCCCCGTTAGGAAGTCCGGCATGGCCTACACGCTCTTCATCGGAAACAAGAACTACTCGTCCTGGTCGCTGCGCCCCTGGCTCGTGCTTCGCCAGAGCCGCATCCCGTTCCGCGAGGAGCTGGTCTCGCTGCAGGTCGACGCCGGCAAGGCGGCCCGTTTCGCCCGCTTGCCGGCAGGCCGCGTTCCGGTGCTGGCCGACGGGGGCACGCTGGTGTGGGACTCGCTCGCCATCTCGGAGTACCTGGCCGAGCGCCACCACGGGCTCTGGCCCTCCGACCCGGTGGCGCGCGCGTGGGCCCGCTCCATCTCGTGCGAGATGCACTCCGGGTTCGGGTCACTCCGCCAGGAGATGTCGATGGACGTGCGCGCGAGGCGTCCGCAGCGGCGCCGGTCCGAGGCGCTCCTGCGGGACATCGCCCGGGTGGAGCAGATCTGGGTGGAGACCCGATCGCGCTTCGGTGTCGGAGGGGACTTCCTCTTCGGCGCCTTCACCATCGCCGACGCCTTCTACGCGCCGGTGGCCTTCCGGTTCCGCACCTACGGCGTCTCGCCGGCCGGAGCGGCCGGGGACTACCTGCGCGCGCTCCTGGAATTGCCTGCGATGAAGGAGTGGGAGGCGGCCGGAGCGACCGACGAGCGGCTCCTCGACCACGACCTCGACTTGCTCTATCCGGAGGACTGAGCTCGACCGGTCGTGCGGGGCCGCCAGGAACTCTAGAAGTCGGGCGGGTGCTGCCAGACGCTCGGGAAGAGCTGGCAGCTCCCGTCGCCGCTCGCCGAATAGCCGCGCCGTCCGTTCAGCTCGGTGGTGAGCACGTGGAAGTCCATCCAGCGCGGATCGCGGTGGCTCGCATCCCCGATCACGGCGTGCCCCACCTCGTGGACGAGCACCGTCTGCTCGACGCAGGAGAACGTGAACGCCGGGTCACGGGTGCTGAGCCGGATGTCGCCGTCGAAACAACCGAAGGCGCCGTGGTGCGATCCACAGGTGACGGTCTGCGCCCCCTCGAAGGTGATCGAACGACCGGCCAGTTGATCCCAGCTTCCGCCCCAGTACTCGAGCGCCGCCGCGACCGTGCTCTCCACCCGGCCCGGGAAGTCGCTGGCCTGTGTGAACGGGGCGTCGGAGCGGACCACCACCGAGATGTCACGGACAGCGAAGTCGGGTGAGCGGGAAGACGCATTCGGAGAACCGCACGAGACGAGGACGACGGCCGCGAGCCCCGTGGCCCATCGACGCGCGTTCCCGACACTCGCTCTCACTCCGCCCGACATGTGATGAAGTCTAGCGACAAGGGGGGAGGCCGCCTACCCACTGACCCAGGGACAACCCACTCGGGGTACTTGTCCCTGGATCGAGTGTCATTGGGCTTTGGCGCGCATTCGGCGTCGAACCCAGCCGTGGATCCGGTGCGGCCAGCTAGCACCCGATATCACCATGAAGGGGCAGAGATCTGCGACCGGAGCCACCCCTCGCGCGCTGCACAGGGCGAGCGCCTCGGGGCTGCCGCTGCCGGGGCCGCCGCCGCGGTGGAACCAGACCCGTCGCACGCCGGCGTCCAGGCAGTCGAGCGCCACCGCCTCGGCCTTCGCCGCGGGCACCAGGATGAATGCCCCGTCGACCGGCGGGACGATGTCGGCGACGCGGGGGAAGCAGCGGCGCCCATCCACCTCGGTTGCCAAGGGGTGGACCGGCACCACCTCGATGCCGAGCCGCCTGAACTCTCGATCGAGGACCCGGCTGAAGTCCTTCGGGTTGCGGGAGAAACCGACCAGCGCGATGCGCCTCGACGTCAGGAATTCCCGGGCGCGGGAGACGGCCCCGGATACCGGAATGGATGTCGCCGATTCGATGGCCATGGGACCTCCTGTCTTGCGACTTCATACACCCGGAGAAGGTGGCGGGCGCCCGGAAAGTCAACGTTCACTTGGTGGGCGCACCGGATTCCGGGGCGCCGTGACACGCCCGAGACACGTCCGGATTAGCTCTCCGGTCATGCTCTATCCCGAACTGTTCCGCGACCTCGAGGAAGCCCGCTGGACCCTGGCCAGCGACGTTCCCTGGGATCGCTTCGACGCCGCCAGCCTCTCCGACGAGCAGGCACTGACGGTGAAGTACAACGCCATCACCGAGTGGGCCGCGCTTCCGGCCACCGAGATGTTCCTGCGGGACAACGCCGGCGACGCCGACTTCTCGGCCTTCATGTCGATCTGGTTCTACGAGGAACAGAAGCACGCGCTGGTGCTCATGGAGTACCTGCGCCGCTTCCGGCCGGCGCTCGTGCCCACCGAGGAGGAGCTCCAGGCCGTCCGCTTCCCCTTCGACCCGGCGCCGCCGCTCGAGACGCTCATGCTCCACTTCTGCGGCGAGCTGCGGCTCACCCAGTGGTACCGGCGCGCGGCCGAGTGGCACACCGAGCCGGTGCTGCGCCACGTCTACGGGCTCATCGCTCGCGACGAGGCCACGGCACGGCGGCGCGTATCTCAAGTTCATGCGGCGGGCGGTGGAGCGGGACGGCGACCTGGCGCGGCGCTCCTTCTCGCGAGTGGGTGTGCTCATGGCGAGCGGCGGCCGGGCCGGGAAGCCCCTGCACCCCACCAACCTCCACGTGAACAAGGCGCTCTACCCCCGCGACACCGTCCAGAGCCGGCTCCCCGACCCGGCCTGGCTCGACCACTGGCTCGACGAGCAGATCCGCTTTGACGCGGAGTGCGAGCAGGGGGTGGTTCGCGCCATCCTGGCCAACCTCTCCACCCTGCTCGAGGTCCCCATCCACGACGTGCGGGAGCTCTCCCGCTACCGGAAGGCGCACGCCGCGTAGGCGTAGGCGCACGGCCGGGGTTAGGATGCCCGGCCATGACCTCTCCCGCCCTCGCCGTGCTGGCCCTCGGCCTCCTGGCCGCCGACCGTCCGTTCACCGAGTTGCCGTACACGCCCGGCCTCGACCCGGCGGCCATGGATCGTTCGGCCGATCCCTGCGTCGACTTCTACGCCTTCTCCTGCGGCGGCTGGCAGAAGCGGAATCCCATTCCGCCCGACCAGTCGAGCTGGAGCGTGTACGGCAAGACGGCCACGGAGAACCTACAGTTCCTCTGGGGGCTGCTCGAGACGGCGGCCGCGAAGCCGGACGCCGAGCGCACGGCGGCGGAGCGCAAGGTCGGCGACTTCTTCTTCGCCTGCATGGACGAGAAGGCCGTCGAGGCGGCCGGCGCGAAGCCCATCGCAGCCGACCTGGCCGCCATCGACTCGCTCCAGTCGAAGGCCGACATCGCGAAGCTGGTGGCTCGGCTCCACCTCCAGGGGGCGGCGGCATGCTCTTCGGCTTCGGCAGCACCCAGTCCTTCGAGAACTCGGACGAGGTGGTCGCCGAGGTGGCGGCGGGTGGCCTGGGGCTCCCCGACCGCGACTACTACCTCCAGGACGACGCGCCCTCGAAGAAGATCCGAAAGGCCTACCTGGCCCACGTGGAGGAGTCGCTGCGCCTCTCGGGCCTCTCCAGGAAGAAGGCCGCCGAGGGAGCGAAGACGGTGATGCGAATCGAGACGGCGCTCGCGAGCGCGTCGCTTTCCCGTGTCGACAGGCGCGATCCCAGGAAGGTCTGGCACCACACCGAGACGGCCGACCTCGTGAAGGGCTCGAAGGCGTTCCGCTGGGCAGACTACCTGGCGGCCTCCGGCGCGCCGGCCTCGAGCTGGCTGAACGTGACCGAGCCGGCCTTCGTCGCCGGGCTGGACCGGCAGCTCGGAAAGGAGACGCTTCCGGCCTGGAAGATCTACCTGCGCTGGCACCTCGTCCGCTCGGCCGCGCCCTACCTCTCGACCCCGTTCCAGAAGGGGAGCTTCGGCTTCTACTCGGCCACGCTGCGCGGGGCGAAGGAGCTGGCCCCCCGATGGAAGCGTTGCGTCGGCTGGACCGACAATGAGCTGGGCGAGGCGCTCGGCCAGGTATTCGTGGCCAAGGTCTTTCCGCCTTCGGTGAAGGCCGACGCCGACACCATGGTGAAGCTCGTCCAGGCCGCCATGGCAAAGCGCATCGACGCGCTCGACTGGATGGCGCCGGAGACCCGCAAGGCGGCCCACGAGAAGCTGGCCACCATGAAGAACAAGGTCGGCTACCCCGACGCCTGGCGCGACTACTCCCCCGTCGTGGTGGAGCGCGGCGACTTCGCGGGCAACGTCGCGCGCGCGACGGTCTTCGAGTCGAGGCGGCAGCTCGCCAAGATCGGAAAGCCCGTCGACCGCGGCGAGTGGGGCATGACGCCACCCACGGTGAACGCCTACTACAACGGGTCGATGAACGACATGAACTTCCCGGCCGGGGTGCTGCTGCCACCGCTCTGGGATCCCCGGATCGACCTCGCCCCGGGTTACGGCAACACCGGCGGCACCGTGGGGCACGAGCTCATCCACGGCTTCGACGACGAGGGGCGCCAGTTCGACGCCAGGGGGAACCTGCGCGACTGGTGGACGGAAGCCGACGGCAAGGAGTTCGAGAAGAGGGCCCGGTGCGTCGTGGACCAGTACGCGCAGTACACGGTGGTCGACGAGGTGAAGATCAACTCGAAGCTGACGCTGGGCGAGGACATCGCCGACCTGGCCGGGATCCTGCTCGCCTGGGACGCCTGGAAGATGGCCACGGCCGGCCAGAAGCTGGAGCCGCGCGACGGCCTCACCCCGGAGCAGCGCTTCTTCGTCGGGAACGCCCAGTGGGCCTGCGCCAACATGCGCCCCGAGGACCTTCGGATAAGGGCCATGACCGACCCGCACTCGCCGCCGGTCTGGCGGGTGAACGGGCTCATGCCGAACGTTCCGGAGTTCGCCAGGGCCTTCTCCTGCAAGGCCGGTCAGCCCATGGTCCGGGAGAACGTCTGCCGCATCTGGTGAGGCGCGCCCGCCGCGCTTCGTCTTGACGGCAGGTCGAGTCTCGGGCAGATCTGCGAGCGACTTTGCGGGAATAGCTCAGTTGGTAGAGCATCAGCTTCCCAAGCTGAGGGTCGCCGGTTCGAATCCGGTTTCCCGCTCCATCCCACAGGCCGGAGATGACTCGCGATTCTGCGAGGCGTCTCCGGCCCTTTTCTTCTCCCCCGGCACGGTCCGTAGCACCGGCCTAGCAAATCGCGCCACCGCCGGCCCGAAGCTGAGGCGATCGACCTCAGCCCGGAGGTACTCCGGAGCGAGGTGCCCGTAGAGCTCGGTCGTGATCTTCGGGTCGCTGTGGCGAAGGATGCGCTGCACGGCCGGCAGGTTCGCCCCGCTCATGATGAGCAGGCTCGCCGTCGTGTGGCGCAGATCGTGGAAACGGATGGGGCGCACCACAGGCTTCACCCAGAGCTTCGTGGGCTTGATCCGGCGGTCTCAACTGAACGACGCAACGTTTGAGCGATCATTCGAGCCAGGAGCTCGGAGGAGGCCAGATGGGGCGTCGACGTTCGGATTCGGGGAACCGGTTGAGCGCGGAGGACCACCGGGAGATCCAGCGGCGGGTCACGGAGGGGGAGACCTTCGCGTTGGCCGCCGCCGCGGTGGGATGCTCCACCAAGTCGATCCAGCGGTTCATGGCGCGGACGGGAGGGCTGTTTCCGCAGGCTCGGTCGCGCTCTCCGCTGCGCCTTTCGCCTGGTGATCGGGAGGAACTTTCGCGTGGATTGCTGGCCGGAGAATCCTTCCGGGAAATCGTGGAGCGGCTGGGGAGGTCCCCCTCGACGATTTCACGCGAGGTTTCGGCCAATGGCTGCCGCTCCTCCTATCGAGCGTGGCGTGCGGAGCAGAGCTCGGCACGGCGCGCCCGGCGGCCCAAGACCGAAAAGCTGGCGGCGAACCCGCGCCTGTGCCGGGAAGTGGAACGCCGGCTCCTGGAACGCTGGTCTCCCCAGCAAATCGCGGCGCGCCTCGTCAGGGACTACCCTGATGACCAGGAGATGCGCGTGTCGCACGAGACCATCTACAGGACCCTGTTCGTGCAGGCCCGCGGCGCGCTGCGCAAGGAGCTGGCCGCCTGCCTGCGCACCGGCCGAACCCAGCGATGCTCCCACAAGCGTACCGAGCACACTGGAACTGGCCGGCTCCGCGGGATGGTGATGATCAGCGACCGCCCTGCGGAGGCGGCAGACCGCGCGATCCCGGGCCACTGGGAGGGCGATCTGCTGATGGGTAAGGGCGGGCGCTCCGCCGTCGGGACGCTCGTCGAGCGCTCGAGCCGCTACGTCCTTCTCCTGCATCTGCCGCATGGCCGGACCGCCGAGGACGTGCGCCACGCCCTCACGCGCCAGATCCTCACTTTGCCCGCGGCGCTACGCCGAACGCTTACATGGGACCAGGGGAAGGAGATGGCCCAACACGCCAAGTTCACCGTCGCCACAAACGTCGGGGTCTACTTCTGCGACCCGCACAGCCCGTGGCAGCGCGGAAGCAACGAGAATACCAACGGCCTCCTGCGCCAGTTCCTGCCGTTGACCGACGACTTCAACTCCCTGACCCGAAGAGACCTCACCAAGATTGCCAGGGAGATCAACAACCGCCCCCGCCAAACCCTCAACTGGATGAAGCCTTCCGAGGTATTCTCTCAAATCGTTGCATCGACCGGTTGAGACCGCCGGATCAAGCCCAGAATGCACCGTGGATAGGTTCGAGCGCTCCAAGGGGGGAACCAGTGCCCACATCTTTCCCCCGTCCCGGCGGCCTCCGGCGCGACGCGGCTCGGTCCCTCGGGATTCGTTTCGTCGTTGGGCTTTCGATCCTGTCAGCGGCCTGCAACGAGAGTGGGACCGCCGGTCGGGACGGCGTTCCGGAACTCGCCGTCTCTCCCGGCGCGCTGACGTTTACGACCGTGGCCGGAGGGGCCGAGCCCGCGCCCCGGTCGCTCGTGGTGTCCAACGCGGGTTCTGGTACCCTGATTGCCCCCGCGGTCGCGGTGACCTACACAGGCGAATCCGGATGGCTCACCCTGTCGGTCGAAGGCACCTCGGCGCCCTATACCGTGGCGGTCCGGGCGACGATGGGCTCGCTCTCGACCGGCACCTACCAGGCCTTGGTCTCGGTCTCGTCCGAGGGGGCCATCCACACTCCCGTGGCCGTGCCTGTGACGTTTCAGGTGGACCCGCCCCCTCCACCGGCACCGGCTCCGACGATCGCGGTCGCGCCAGCGTCGCTCGCGTTCCTGGCCATCGCCGGTGGCGCCGATCCCCCCGCGCTTGCGCTGATGGTGACGAGCGGGACCTCGACCACCCTTGCCTCGCCGACGACGAGTGTCTCGTACGGGAGCGGAACGGGCTGGCTCAGTGCCTCTCCCGACCCGTCGACGCCCTACATCGTCCTGGCGAGGGCAACGCTGTCGTCGCTGGGTCCAGGAGTCTACCAGGCCATCATCTCCCTCGCCTCCGAAGGCGCGACGAACTCCCCGGTCGCGGTTCCGGTGACGTTCCTGGTGGGCGCTCCCCCGGTACCGCCCGCCATGGCGGTGACGCCGTCCTCGCTCGCCTTTTCCGCGCAGGAAGGCACCGCCGGCTCCACCGCCCAGGAGCTGGTGGTGGGGAACAGCGGTGGTGGCACCCTGGCCCGTCCGTCGGTGTCGGTCGGCTACGCCGACGGATCGGGGTGGCTCGTGGCGACGGTGAGCGGAGCGTCGGCTCCCTACGGGGTGACCGTCACGGCGACGGCAGACGCGCTCGCGGCGGGGACCTACCAGGCCACCCTCTCCATCGCCTCGAGCGGCGCCAGCAACTCGCCCGTCGCCGTTCCCGTGACGCTGGAGGTGGCGGCGGGCACGAGGGGATCCCTCTCGGCGGCGTCGCGCACCTCCCAGACCGGCCAGGCCGGCCAACCGGTCGCCGACCCGCCGGCGGTGCTCGTGCTCGACCGCTCGGGGCGTGTGTTGCCCGGAACGCCCGTGACCTTCTCGGTCGCCGCCGGGGGTGGGACGCTGACCGGCGCGAACGCGACCAGCGGGGCGGACGGCATCGCTCGCGTCGGCTCGTGGGTCCTCGGGCCCAGCGGCGCGCAGGAGGTCCTGGCAACCGCGGCCGAGTTCGCCGGAAGCCCGGTGGCATTCGCCGCGGTCATCGTCGGGATCGCCTACGACATCTCCCTGCGTTTCCTGAACCCGCCCACCGACTCGCAGCGTCTGGCATTCCAGCGGGCCCGCGAGCGCATCGAGCAGGTGATCATCGGCGATCTCCCGGATGTTCCGCTCCGGCTGAGCGCGGCGGAGGCCGCGAGCTGCGGCGGAGGACCGCCCATCGACGAGACGGTCGACGACCTCCTCATCGTGGTGTTGCTCGGCCCCATCGATGGCCAGGGCGGGACCCTTGGCCTGGCCGCTCCGTGCGTGGTTCGCGACGGGAGCGGCCTTCCGGTGCTCGGGGTCATGCGATTCGACACGGCAGATCTGGCCGCGCTCGAGTCGTCGGGGCGTCTCGACGCAGTGGTGCTTCACGAGATGATGCACGTGGTGGGCGTCGGAACTCTCTGGACCTCCATGAGCCCTCCGCTGCTCTCCGGGGCCGGCGGCTCGGATCCCATCTTCACGGGAAGCAACGCCATCGATGCCTTCCTGAACTTCAACGGCGGGGCCTTCTACTCGGGGACCGCCGGTCCCGGTGGAGAACACCGGGGGTTCGGGCACGCGGGACTCGCACTGGCGCGAGAGCGTGTTCAAGAACGAATTGATGACCGGCTGGATATCCGGCGCGACCCAACCTCTCAGCCGCACCACCGGGGCTTCGCTCCTCGACCTCGGGTACGAGGTGAACCTCGCGGCGACCGATCCGTTCGACCTCGCAACCGCCGGCGTCCGGAGCCGGCTCGGAGCCTCCGAGCATTTCGCTCGAAGACGACGTGCTGCGCGTCCCGCTGTTCACGGTGGACCCGATCGGGACGCTGCGACCCTCGCGATGAGCGTCCCCGGCCGGGAGAAGTCCCTCCGTTGCCCCCCCGCTTCGAGGAGGGACGCGGATCCGGCCGCTCGGGGAGTTGGGCCCTGATGGGGTCTTCCGCGGCAAGCGGCGATCGGGCGCCATCGTCTGTCCTAGAATCGAATGCACTCGGGCAAGGGGGATCTCACATGACGTCGAAGCTCCTGCTCTGTGCACCACTGCTGCTGCTCGCCTTCTCCACGAGCGCCCAGTTCGGGGACCTCCTCGACCGCGCGCAGCAGAAGGCGCAGCAGGCCGCGGAGGAGACCGCCGAGGCCGCCGCCCGGAAGGCCGCCGAGGCGCCCGCCGCGCAGGAGGTCGAACCGACGCCCGAGCCTGCTGCCGCCCCCGCTCCCGCGAAGGGCGCGGCGGCGCCCCGGAGCGCGGCGCCAGCGGAGGCGGTCCCCGCGCCAGCAACCGCTCCCGCCTCAGGAGAGGTTTTCGGCAACCGCTTCGACTTCGTCCCCGGCGACAGGGTTCTCGTCTTCGACGACTTCTCCGACACCGACGTGGGGGAGTACCCGGCCAAGTGGACCGTGAAGGACGGCGGAGGAGGAAACGCGGTGGAGGTGGTGGCGGTGGGGAGCCGCCGCTTCCTCAAGTCCCGTTTCGTGAAGGAGAATCAGGCCTCCTCTCTCCAGTGGCTTCGATACGCCGTGAAGGGCGACATGCCGAAGAACTTCACCGTGGAGTTCGATGCCGACATCGCCGGCCCTCTGGCCTTCGTCTTCACGAACGCGAAGGGCTGGGGCGGTCAGGAAGTCCTTCTCAACGGCTTCACCGAGGGGAATCTCCAGACCACGAACATGACGGGCGTGCTCCCGGCCACGAGCGGGATCCAGCACGTGGCCATCGCGGTGAGCGGCACCCAGGTGAAGGTCTACGTGGGCGGCGAGCGGGTGGCCTCCGATCCCGACGGCGTCGAGCGCCCCATCACCCGGCTCGGGGTGTTCTTCCACGAGCCCTTCGCGGCCGGCGACCATCAGATGTTCACCAATCTCCGCATCGCCGAGGGCGGCAAGCCCGCAAAGCAGATGCTGGCGGGCGAGGGGCGCATCGTCACCCACGGCATCCTCTTCGACACCGGCTCGGACGTGATCCGCCCGGAGTCGGGGCCCACGCTGCGCGCCATCCTGGCGCTCCTGCAGGAGGACCCGTCCCTCCGCTTCGCCGTGGAGGGGCACACCGACAACCAGGGCGGACCAAAGGTGAATGGCCCGCTTTCGGAGCGTCGCGCCGCCGCGGTGAGGGATTGGCTGGTGAAGCAGGGGGTGAGCGCAAGCCGCCTGACCTCGAAGGGGCTCGGTCAGACCAAGCCCATCGACACGAACGACACCGCGGAGGGGCGCGCCAACAACCGGCGTGTGGAGTTCGTGAAGGTCTCGTGAAAGCGAGTCGCCGTGCTCCTCTCTCGTCGACTCCGATGTCGGCGATCCGCTTGCCATCCTGGTATGCGGCGCAGTTGATGATCATGCCGCCTGCCTACCCGCCCATCTCCAGCCCCTGGAGGATCTCGTCGCCGGAGAGCTTGCGCCAACCACCTTCCCCGGTCGGGCAGAAGATGCCGTGGACCTTGAGGGGGAGGCGGGAGGACCGCGGGTCGAGCTCGTGGTGGAGCGGGAGGTTGAAGTAGTAGAGGCGCGTGGCGGTGCCGAAGCGCAGCCTGCACAGCGGGGCGCCGCCGAAGTCGTCGGTGGAGAACTCGGAGAGGGTCACGCTCACGAGATTGTGCCGGGGCCCGATCACCACCGAGGACGCGCCGTAGGCGCCGTGCCCCTCGGCCCCCTCCACGTGGCTCTGGTCGGAGCAATTGCCGAAGACGGTGACCGTGTCCCGCACGCCCGGCGTGTCCTCCAGGTACTCCCCGTAAAACCCACTCAGGACCTCCCGGTAGGCCCGGTGCTCCGGCTTGGGATTGGCCTGGATGACGAAGAGGGCGTCGAGCCCCTGCCGCGTCCGGAAGAAGGCCTGGTTTGCGTGGTCGACGATGCGCCGGATGTTCGACGAGTAGAGGTCCCGGTAAAGGTAGTCGAGGCAGATCAGGACCATGAAGTTGAACGACGACGTGCCGCGGAAGTGGTGGACCCAGCGCCCCCGGTACAGGTCGTGGCTCTTGTCGAGATATTCCTCCCCGTGAAAGGGATGCCCCTTGGCCTGGAGGAAGACCCTGACCTTCCCGTCGTCCTCCCGGACCACGGCGCAGGAGAAGTTGACCGGCATGGTCTCGTCGCTCCCCGAGGCCAGGTCCTGGTCCACCAGCTCCAGGGCGCGGGCGTTGTCACTTCCGAAGCGCACGAGCAGCGCACGGAACGTGGAGAGCGGCACGTGCTCGAGCCCGAACATGGTCACCGTGCTGCCGCCGAGCCGGAGCTCGATCGTCGCCAGCATGTCGTCCAGATGGGCGAGCGGCAGGCACCCCTCGGGGAAGACCAGGAAGTGCAGCTTGCGGAAGCCCGCGCTCCCTTCGCCCACCAGGTCCAGGACCGACCGCACCCGGCCCCACTGCTCGGCCGGGTCCGGGACCACGTAGCCCTGCTCGCCGCGCCGCAGGTGGTCCGGGATCTGGGCGAGAAGGCAGTGAGGGTGCTGCCCGACGGGCAGGCTCAGGTTCAGGGGCGTCTCGATGATCTCCAGCATGTCGGGTCATTGTACCGCGGGAGCTGGGCATCGATTCCCGGCAGCGGACCGCATCTTTCCTGCCTGGAGCCGCCGCCCCCACCGGCCTGGTTCAGGCTCGCCCTGGTGGCGGCTTGCGGGCCCGGACGACCCCATGATGGGTCGCACTGTTCGTGACACCGCCACGCTGGGTCTCGGCGTCGGATCGAGGGATCTCCCGAAACTCCTCAGCATCGGGCTCGAACCTCGGGTTGCTCCACCTGCCCGCCGCTCCGTGCTCGTCGGCATCTTGCTGGCAAGACGACCTAGTCCGAAACGGGCGGCAGGGGTCCTGTACCCATCCGGCGCGCCCCGCAGGAGGTCAGAACGATCGCGCGCCGCTGTCGGTAAACTTGGGAACCGAGCACCACGCGGGACAGGGAGACCAACATGCATACACGGATACGGGGAATGGCAGCGCTCCTGGCGGCCCTCGCGGTCGCGGCGGGCTGCAACAGCGGAGGCACTAGTCCATCGCCCGGGCTCACGGTGAGCCCGACCACCGCAACCGTGACGGCAGGTGGCGCTGCGGCGCCGTTCACCGCCACGCTCACCGGAAGCACAGCGACCATCAACTGGGCGATCTCTCCGGCCGTGGGCACGCTATCCGCGACGACGGGAGCAACCATCACCTACACGCCGCCCGCGACGGTGGCGAGCACGACGACGGTCACGCTGACCGCGACCGCGGGGACGTACACGGCGACGGCTAGCATCACGGTGAATCCCCCGCCCGCCCCGGCGCTGACGTTGAGCCCGACCACGGCGACGGTCACGGCGGGTGGCGCCGCGGCGCCGTTCACCGCCACGCTCACCGGGAGCACCGCGACGATCAACTGGTCGCTCTCGCCGGCGACGGGCACGCTCTCGACGGCGACCGGGACCACGACGAGCTACACACCGCCCGCGACGGTGGCGAGCGCGACGACCGTCACCCTCACCGCCACCGCGGGAACTCTCACGGCGACCGCGACGATCACCGTGAACCCCGCCGGCGCGGCGACGCTGACGGTTGAGCCCGACCACGGCGACGGTCACGGCGGGTGGCGCCGCGGCGCCATTCACTGCCACGCTCACCGGGAGCACCGCGACCATCAACTGGTCGCTCTCGCCGGCGACCGGCACGCTCTCGACGGCGACGGGGACCACAACGAACTACACACCGCCCGCGACGGTGGCCAGCGCCACGACGGTCACCCTCACCGCCACCGCGGGAACTCTCACGGCGACCGCGACGATCACCGTGAACCCGGCCGGCGCGGCGACACTGACGGTTAGCCCGACCACGGCGACGGTCACGGCGGGTGGCGCCGCTGCGCCATTCACCGCCACGCTCACCGGGAGCACCGCGACCATCAACTGGTCGCTCTCGCCGGCGACGGGCACGCTGTCGGCGGCGACGGGCGCCTCCACGAACTACACCCCGCCGGCATCGGTCGGAGGCGTGACGACCGTCACCCTCACCGCCACCGCGGGAACTCTCACGGCGACCGCGACGATCACCGTGAACCCTTCGGGCGGCGGAACGATCACGGTCAACGGCACGGTGCTCCTCGACGACGGAACGCCCCTCGCCAGCGCGCCGGTGCGCATCGATCCAGGTTCACACACCGCCACCACCGCGGCGAACGGCACCTTCAGCATCTCCGGCGTGACCACCCCCTACGACCTCGCCGCCATCAACGCCGTGGAGAAGGTGGCGGTGGTTTACGTGGGGCTGACGCGGACAAATCCCACGGTGGTCGTCCCGACCCGCGGGGCGGTGCAGCCGCCGCTGCTGCCACGCAGCGCCACCATCTCGGGAACCGTCGAGTCGAACACCGGGTGCAGGGCGGGGACGGATCCCTGCAAGAGCGACCTGGAGTTCGTCTCCTCCGTGACGGGCGGGAGTGGGACCGCCAACCCAGCGACGGGCTTGTATTCGTTCACCCCCCGATGGGACGGAGTCGCTTCGTTCCAGGGCTCCCTGCACCTGTTTCAGACGAGGACAAACGCGACCACGCAAGCGAAGTCCTTCTGGTACGGCGCGAAGACCGGGGTCTCGGTCACCGACGGCGGGACCACCACCGAGAACTGGGGTCCGTCCTCGGTGACCGCCCTTCCTCCCGCCACCCTGAGCGGGACCGGGACCGTGGCCCCCGGCTACACCGTCCTGACCGCCAGCCTCATGCTCGAAGCTGGGGAACGTCGCGTTCTTGGCCAACTCCTGCTCCAGCATCCCTGGTCCGGCGGAGCCCCCGTGCGCGGCAGGCCCGTACACCGTGGACGCCCCCAACGTCGCCGGCGCAACGCTGGCCGGCACCGTCATGGCCCTATGGGCCAAACGGGGAGATGGTGTTCACCTTGAGGACGGGCGGCGTCGCGAACGGGACCGGGTTTCAACTACGCGATCCAGGCGGCACCGAGCCTGCAGGCACCCGCCGACCTGGCGACCGGCGTGACCACCGCGACCGCGTTCTCCTGGACCGCCTTCTCCGGAGGCGTCCACGAGGTGGTATTCGACCCCGCCGTGGCGACCGACCCGCTGTACTACGTGTACACGGCGGGACGAGCGCGACGATCCCGAACCTGGGCGCGGTGTCCTCGTCCGTCGCCCTGCCCGCCGCCGCGCGATACGACTGGGGGGTCACCGGCCTCTCGCCTTCGAGCATCAACGATTGGGCGAGCACGACCGGGCCGACGTTCGCGAATCCTGTCACGTTCGGCTTCTCCCAGGGATTCGGCTTCACCACGCAGTGAGGCGCGGAGGAGGGCGGCGGCCGAGCGCCGCCGCCCTCGCCGGTCACGCCGAAGGGGCGCTATCGGCCCCGGCTTGACAACGCCCTCCAGGCGGGCAAACGAAGCCCATCGGTGGATTGCACCACTCGTCCGATGCACTTTCGGTGTACGTTGCACGTCCGAGGAGTTCCCGCGTGCCCTTCTCCGAGAACGTGACCACCTGCGAGTGCTGGGCGCGCGACGGCCTGCAATCCATGCCCGTCCTCGTCCCCACGGCGCAGAAGATCGAGATGATCGACCGCATCACCGGGGCGGGCTTCAGGAAGCTCGAGGTCACCTCCTTCTCGCATCCCAGGCTGCTCCCGCAGTTCGCCGACGCTGCCGAGGTGCTGCGCGGGATCAAGCGCCGCCCCGGCGTCTCGCACGTGGTGCTCATGCCGAACGAGAAGGGCTTCGACCGGCTGGCCGTGTGCCAGAAGGAGGGGTACGGCGCGGAGGAGATCATCCTCATGATCTCGTCGAGCGAGCGCCACAACCTGCTCAACTTCCGGATGAACCACGGCGAGGCGATGGCCGAGCACGCCCGCATCATGCGCGGCGCCCACGACCTGGGGATCCGCATCATTGGATGCGCCGGGACCGTCTTCGGCTGCCCGGTGGCTGGCGACGTTCCAGTCCCGGAGGTCGAGAAGCTGGTCCGCTTCTACCTGGACGAGGGTGCCCAGACCATCATGCTCGGCGACACCACCGGGATGGCGAACCCCGTCCAGGTCCGGGAGCGGGTGGGGCAACTCCGCGCCAGCTTCCCCGGCGCAGAGTTCATCGCCCATTTCCACGACACCCGGGGCACCGGGATCGCGAACTCGATCGCCATGCTGGAGCTGGGGGTGCGTTACGTCGACACCTCGCTGGGTGCCATCGGCGGCCAGCCTGCCACCGGCGCGGCCAAGTACTCGGCCGGCTTCACGGGAAACACCTGCACCGAGGATCTGGTGGCGGTGCTCGAGGAGATGGGGGTCCGCACCGGAATCGCCATCGAGAAGATGCTCGACGCGGGGCGGCGGGCCGAGGAGGTCCTGGGGCAGCGCCTTCGCTCCAACGTCATCCGGAGCGGCCCCGTGATCCACACGGAGTCCGCTCCCGAGAAGGAACCGGGCGTGGCACCGCGCTCGAGCTGATGCCGCCTCTCGGGTGACGGCTAGCGTCCCGCGGAGGAGTTTCCCGCCGGGGTGCCGCGCGCACCGATCAGATCGCGAGCGGCCAGCACCACGTCCGGATGAGCGCCGAAGGTGACGGCCACGGTCTCGAACGGCCCGCGGAGCAGGAACTCCACGCCCAGGGGGTGACGCTCAGCCTCGCCGACGACGTCTTCCGGCCTGCGAGGTGGCGGAGCGAAGTGCACGGGCGAGGCGGGCCACGCCTGGCGCGAGCGCTGCACGGCCGCCGCATGCTCCTCGAGGAGTTGCACCCTCTCGAGGCCATCCTGGAGACAGGTGCGGGCCTGCTCGACCAGGTGCACGGGCGCGCCCAGCGCGGATGCCACGCACTCCACTGGGCCGCGGTTCAGGAAGGCGAGCCCGCGGGGAAGGGCCGCGCTGCGGGCCACCAGGTCCCGGACTGCGGGCGTGACCGCCTGGTTCGGCGCGACCGGCGGGGAAACCCGGGAGATGTGCCGCTGCATGTCGGACCTCCAGACCGTGACCGGATCGCCTGGGCGGGGATCTGGTAGCAGGATCCGGTCCTCGCTGACAACGCCCGACGTGGGGGGACCTTGCCCGGGATCAAGCGGCCGAGGGCCGCCCGGGCCTTGGCGCCCACGCCATGCGCGGGTCGATTCCGGGCGCTATCGCGTCCCTTTGCCGCCTGCTTCACGGACGGATCAGGCCGTAACGCCAGACGTCGTTGTCGACTCGCAGGAAGTTGGTGGGGTCCGTGAAGTCGAAGGTCTCCCGGTCGCCTCCGAACGTGTAGATGGCGGTGGGCACCCCGAACACGCCCTCGGCCGCGGAGAGGGCGGCGAAGTCGTACTTGATCTGCCCGGGCGAGGTCGCGTTCCAGGGCGGGGTGCGCAGTTGCAGCCAGTGGGCTCCGTCGAAGCTGGCCCACATGTCGACGGGGTTCTGGAGCAGCCCGAAGCCTCCGAAGCACACGATGTGGAAGGCCGCCACCACGCAGGCGTGGCCGGGGCGCGGCGACCAGCCGGCGGCGGGGGTCACCAGCTCCCAGTGAACGCCGTCCCGGGTCCGCCACACGTCGTTGAAGTAGGGAGGCGCGCAGAATGGAAGCGGCTCGCAAACGAAGCCGTTCTCGCCGCCGAGAAGGTAGAGGTAACCACCCTTCGTCACCGTCGCGGCACCCGCCCTCGGAGACCAGGGCGCGTGATCGGTGAGCTTCTTCCAGGTCCGGCCGTCGCGCGACTTCCACACGTCGTTGAAGTAGATGCGCTGGGGCGGGCCGCCGATGACGGCCGAGTCGTCGTTCTGCGAGCCGCCGAAGACGTAGATCTCGTCGCGAAGGACGGCGGTGCTGAGCCCCGCCCGCCCCGCCCACGGCGCGTGCTCGGTCATCTGGTCCCAGTGGACGCCGTCCCGGCTGCGCCAGACGTCGTTGAAGAAGGTGGACCTGGAAACGAACGGAGGGCAGTCGGGCACGAAGGGTGGGCACTCGTTGGCCACGACCTCGAAGTCCTGCCCACCGAGCACGTACATGGCGCCGCCCCTGGTGACCGCCCCGAAGTAGGCACGCGGCGCCCAGTGGCCCGGTTCGTCGCTGGCGACGAGCTGGCGCCAGGTCGCCCCGCGGTCCTTGCTCGTCCACACGTCGCCCCAGATGACGCTGTCGCCCGGAACGGGAGGGAAGCTCGGAGGGTTCGGCGTCCGCCCGCCCATCAGGAAGAAGTGGTCGCCAAGGGCCACGACCCTGAGTCCGGCCCGGGGTGCCCACGGCGCCGACGGGTTGACTTCCGTCCACCCGACCGCCGGCCTGTGTCCGTGATCGTTGCCGGTGGCGGCCGCCGATCGCGGCAAGGCCGCCCCTGCCAGAACCACCGCGAGCCCGACGACGACGATCGATCGCTGCCTCATGTCCGCTCCTCCTGGCGTCAGCTTCTATTCGGCTCTGCGCCTGGGCGCCATCACACCGCGAGGGCGCGGGCCGGGGCCTGCAAGCGTTCGCTGACCTGCCCGCCCACGCCCGGACTCGCTCGAACGGAAGCGGCGTCACATGCTGGACGCATCCGCGTCGAACACGACGTCGCACCTTCGGGCCGCTTCCATTGGACCGGGCGTGGACGACCTCGTGGCCCCGGTCGCCGGGTCCTTCGCGGGGGTGACACCCGACCTGGCGGGGGCGTGCCAGGATTCGTCAGCGCCCGAGGCCGATGACCACCGCCCAGGCGCCCATGATCAGGAGCACGAGGTAGGTGAGCCCGGCGCCGGGAACCGACAGCTTCGACCGCCGGTAGAGGCCGACCGCGTGGAGGACCCGCCCCAGGAGGAAGGTCCCGGCGAGCAGGTGGAGCCAGAACTGGGGTACCCGCCCGGACAGTTCCAGAGCGACGAGCAGCGCGAGCCAGGACGGGACCCACTCGGCCGCGTTCCCGTGAGCTCGGTGCGGGCGAAGGAGGTCTCCCGGGAGGGGAGTCCCCAGGCCGGCCCGGAGCCTTCCGCGAAGCCGGCTGACGTTGCCGCCGAGCAGCGTCAGGAGAAGTACGGTGAGCCCACCGTAGAGCAACGAGACGTGAAGGAGCATGCGGCAAGCTATCACCCGGCCTGCCAGCTTCGCACCTCCTCGCAGGTGTGCCATCCTTGAGGGGCGCGCGCTGCTGCCGCGCCTGGGAGGAACACATGTTCGGATTCCTGGTGCTGCTCGGCATCGCCGCTGCCGTGCTCTTCTTCGGGATCACCATCTACAACGGCCTCGTCACGGGGCGAAACGGCTACAAGAACGCCTTCAGCCAGATCGACGTGCAGCTGAAGCGGCGCCACGACCTGATTCCCAACCTGGTCGAGACCGCCAAGGCGTACCTGAAGCACGAGCGCCAGACGCTCGAGGCGGTGGTGGCCGCGCGCAACACGGCGATCACGGCGGAGCGCGCCGCCGCTGCGAACCCCGGCGACCCCCAGGCCATGCAGGGACTATCCAGCGCCGAGGGCGCCCTCTCCGGCACCCTCGCCCGGCTGCTCGTCGTGGCCGAGGCCTACCCGGATCTGAAGGCCAACCAGACCATGGCGCAGCTCATGGAGGAGCTCGCCTCCACCGAGAACCGCATCTCCTTCGCGCGGCAGGCCTACAACGACGCGGTCATGAGCTACAACAACTCCCGCGAGACCTTCCCGGGCATGATCCTGGCCGGAGGGTTCCCGGCCGCGCAGTCCTTCGTGGTCGAGACCCCGGCGGAGCGCGAGCCGGTCAAGGTCTCCTTCTAGCCGTCCGGGCTCCTCGCCATGCCGGCCCCGCCCTCCGCGCGGAGGACCCTCGATTTCTTCGACGCCCAGGCCAAGGCCCGGAGGAACACCGGCGTCCTGGTGCTGCTCTTCGTCCTCGCCTGGCTTGCGACCATCCTGCTCGCCGACCTCGGCCTCACCTTCGCGCTGGGCGTCGACCCGATCACCCTGTTCCTGCCCGTCACCGCCGTCGTGACCCTGGTGGTGCTGGCGGGCAGCGCCTTTCACGGGGTCCGGCTCGCCGCCGGGGGTGGCGACGCGGTGGCGACGATGCTCGGCGGCCGCAAGGTCGACCGCCAGACCACCGACCCGGACGAACGTCGGCTCGTCAACGTGGTCGAGGAGATGGCCATCGCCTCGGGGCTTCCGGTGCCGCGTCTCTACGTGCTCGACGCCGAGTCCGGGATGAACGCATTCGCCGCGGGCTTCTCTCCCGAGCGCTCCGTGGTCGCAGTCACCCGGGGTGCGCTCCAGGGACTCGACCGTGACGAGTTGCAAGGCGTGGTGGCGCACGAGCTCTCCCACGTCCTGAACTCGGACACGCGGCTCAACACCCGGCTCATGGCGCTGGTGGGCGGCCTCACGGTGCTCGCGCTGGTGGGGAGGATCGCGCTTCGGGGCGACAGCGGACGCGGAGACGCCAAGGGTCGCGGCATCGCGGTGGGGGTCGGTCTCTCGCTCCTCGTGGCCGGGTCGATCGGCGCCTTCTTCGGGCGGCTCATCCGGCTGGCGGTCTCGCGCCAGAGGGAGTTCCTGGCCGACGCGGCCTCGGTGCAGTTCACCCGGAACCCGGGCGGCCTGGCCCGGGCGCTCGAGAAGATCGGGAAGCAGGGCTCCCGGCTCTCCACCCCCGAGGCGCTCGAGGCCTCGCATCTGTTCTTCGCCGAGGGCGTCGGCGGCTTCCTCTCCAGCCTGATGGCCACGCATCCGCCCATCGAGGAGCGAATCCGGCGCATCACTCAAGGTGAACAACTCTCCTCGGGCCGGGCTCCGCCGCCCTCGCCGGTACCCATGGCCAAGGTCTCGGTCCTTCCCGGAACCGGGATCTCGGCGGTGGCCGCGGCAGCAGCGGCTTCGGTGGGACGCCCCGGGCCGGAGCACGTGAAGCGGGCGGTCGATCTCCTGGCGGGCCTGTCGCCCACGCTGACGCGGCTGGCGCGCGAGCCGTACGGCGCCCGCGGGGTGGCCTGTGCCCTGCTCCTCGACCCGGATCCGGCCGTGCGGAAGCGGCAGCTCGGGGCCGTCGAGCGCGATCCGGCCGCCTCGTCCGAGCTCCGGGCGCTTGCGGCCGAGGTCGAGGGCCTGGATTCGTCGGCGTGCCTGGCCCTCCTCGACCTGGCGCTTCCGGCCCTCGACCACCTGTCCCCCGGGCAGGCGGAGAAGCTCTCCCAGGACCTCGACGCCATTGCCGTCGCGGCACCGATCCCGTCGATGTTCCGGTGGGCGATGCAACGGGTGGTGGAGCGTCGGCTCGCTCCGCTCCTCGGCGGGCGGCGCTCCACGCCGATCCGCATCTGGACGCTCGAGGAGGTCCAGGTGGAGTGCCTGGAGCTTCTCACCGCGCTGGCCTGGGCGGGGGAGCCGGAGCCGGTCAGGGCCCAGCGGGCGCTTCAGGCTGGCCTCCTTTCGCTGGGAGTCGCAGTCCGCCTGGCACCTTCTCCCTCCCGACCGGGTGGACGCGAACCGGCTCGACAAGGTCCTCACGCGCCTCGACGAGGCCGCGCCCCAGCTCAAGGCGAGGATCCTCTCGGCCTGCGCCGCCTGCGCGCTCGCCGACGAGCGGGTCAATCCCGCCGAGGGCGGGATCGTCCGGGCCGTCGCGGCGTCTCTCGGATGCCCGGTTCCGCCGCTCGTGGCGTAGGGAGCGCGAGCCAGGCTCGAATGCGTTCGTAGACCTCCGGCCGGTCGAGCAGTCCGAAGTGATCCGTCCCGTAGGCGATCCACCGACGCGACTCCGGAAAGGCCAGGGTCAGCGCCGGGTCGGCGTGGCGTCCCAGCGCGCTGTCCACCGGGACGAGGCCGTCGCCCCTCGACGGAGCGTCCGGCCCCTTCGCCGTGCTGGCGGCGATGGCGAAGCACTTCACGCCGCGCGGAAGAGGCACGGGGCGGCGCCGGTCGGGCGCGTGCCGGAACCGGTCGCGCCCTTGCCAGTCCTCGTCGAGGAGGCTGCCGTGTCGCAGGTCGGTGATGGCGGCGCTGCGGATCCTGGGCAGCCGGGCCAGCGCGCCGGTGAAGGGGGCCGCGCCCAGCACGACGTTCACCCAGTTGCCGAGCCGCTCGGCCGGAGCCCCGTGGTGGGGCGTGCCCAGGAAGACCAGCTTCGTCAGCATGCGAGGCCATCGCTGGTCGGCGCGCTCGGCCTGGTGGAACGCGCTCCGGGACACGAGCCCGCCCATGCTGTGGGCGAGGATGACCAGTTCCTCGACGGGAACGGGCCACTCCTCCACGAGCCGTTCCAGGAGCGCGGCGAACTCGTGCCCGCTCGTGGAGACGTGGAGGCCGCTGTTGTAGTGGAGGTGGAGGGGCGTGAATCCGAGGTCGCTTGCCAGCGCCGCGCCGTGCTCGTGCCCCCGGCGATTCCACCTCAGGTCGTTCATGCACGATCCGTGAACGAGGATCAGGATCCGTCCCCCGGCCTCCGGGAGCGCGGCGCGGAGATTCCTCCGCTCCAGGACCAGGGGAACGCCGTCCTTGCGCAGCCGCATGGGAATGGCGAGCGGGTTCCCGGTGGCGGCCAGGTGGTCGCCGATGACGCCGTTCAGCGCCGCCAGGACCGCCTCCAGCTCGGGGCGCGATCGCGTATCGCCGAGCAGGTGGACGAAGGGGGCGAGGAGCGCGTCGACCCCTCCGCCCACGACGCGGGTGACGCCGCGGATGCTCCTGTGAACCAGGCCGCCGATTCCCAGCGTCGGTCCCTGCATGTCCTCGACGATCGAGGCGATCCCCTCGGTGGCCTCGACCACGAGGCGGGTCACGCCTCGCAGGTCCGAGGCGTGGTTTCGCCTGGAGCCGCTCATGCGCTCCGCTCGCCGCCGACTCGGCGCAGGAGCGCCACCAGGGCGTCGACCCAGGCCGGGCTGGCGTTCAGCGACGGAACGAGCGTGAGGCTCTCCCCCCCGGCCGCGACGAACTGCTCCCGGGCGCGTATTCCGATCTCCTCCAGCGTCTCCAGGCAGTCGGCGACGAAGGCCGGGCAGAACACGCAGAGCCGCTTCTTGCCGTCCTTCGCGAGCTCGTCGAGCACCACGTCGGTGTACGGCTTGATCCAGGGGGTTCGCCCGAGCCGCGACTGGAAGCAGATGCTCCAGCTCCCCGGCGCGAGGCCGAGCCGGCCGGCCAGCGCCCTGGCCGTGGCGTGGCACTGGGCCCGGTAGCAGTCCCGGTTGGCGGGCCCGATGGCCTCGCAGCAGCCGGCCGATTGCAGGCAGTGGCTCCCCGAGTGATCGGAGGCCTTCACGTGACGCTCGGGCAGGCCGTGGAAGCTGAAGAGCACGTGATCGGGCTTCTCTCGTGCGAGCACGGGCGCGCCCACCGCCGCGAAGGCCGAGATGAACCCGGGGTCCTCGTAGAAGGCAGGCAGGACCGCCACCGGCGTCACCACGTGACGCCGGGCCAGCTCGGCGAAGACCGCTTCGAGCGAGGATCCGGTCGCCGACGACGAGTACTGCGGATAGAGCGGCGCCACCACGAGGCGCGTCGCCCCGGCCTTCCGGAGCCGCTCGATCGCCTCCGGGATGGACGGCCGGCCGTAGCGCATCCCCAGCTCGACGAGCTGTCCGGGACCCATCGCCTCGCGAACCTTCACCTCCAGCGCGCGGGAGAGCGTGAGCAGCGGCGAGCCATCGGCGCCCCAGACCTTGGCGTAGGCGGCAGCGCTCTTCTTCGGCCGGAACGGGAGGATGACCAGCTCGAGGAGCAGCTTTCGCCCGACCGGGTTGATGTCGATGACGCGCGGGTCGGAGAGGAACTCTCGCAGGTAGCGACGGACCGCGGCCGGCGTGGGCGCATCCGGCGTGCCGAGGTTGAGGAGCAGGTATCCGATCATCCGCTCGGTGTACCGGCGGCGCCCTTCTCGCGCCATCGAACCACCAGGGCCAGCTTCTCGGCGCGGGCGAGCTTCTTCACTGCCGCCTCGCGCCGGAGCGCCGCGCTGCGGTTCCGGACGCGAACCGCGAACACCAGCTCGACCGGAAGGCGGGACCGGGTGTAGCGGGCGCCCCGGCCGGCGGCGTGGCGGTCCACCCGGGCGGTGAGGTCGTTGGTCGCGCCGGCGTAGAGCGTGCCATCCCGGCAGCGCAGCAGGTAGACGTGCCAGCCGCGGCGCGCGGGCGCCACGTGCGGCTCACCGTCCGCGCTGTGAGGCGCGCCGGGCCTGCTGGAAGGCCACGAAGGGATTGGACGGGCGACCCACCTTCGCGGGTGGAGCCTCCGTTCCTTCCGGGATCGGCGGCCCGCCAGTCTCGACGGGGGCTGGATGGCTACGCTGTACGGGCTTCCCGGCCTTCTTGCGCTTCTTGCTCACTGGCATCGTTTCCTCCGACGGATCGTTCGCTCGACCTGGCCAACTCTATCAGGATCGCGGGGCGGGGCAGGGAATAGCGGGCTTTACCGCGCTTCCAGGAGATCCTGGCTCGCCTCGGGCCCTGACGGCGACCCGTCAACCGACCCGGCGGATCAGCCCCTCGAGGTAGCGCGACCGGACCTGCTCGGTGGCGAGCAGCCGCTTCGCGGGGGGAAGCTTCAGGACGGCCCCGAAGAAGGCGGCCAGCGCCCGGTGGCTCCAGAGCAACTGGTTGTCGAAGACCAGGTCCTGCAACTTTCCCCGCTCGATGGCCATGAGCACCGCCCGATGGGCCCCGTTCAACGGCGTGAGGCGTCGAGGCCCGCGCTCCGCCAGGCTGAGTGCCTCCTCGCGGCAGGACCGGATGCAGACTCCGCAGCCCAGGCACCGGTCCACGTCGAGCCTGGCAACGGTGCGCTTCGGCCGGTGGGGGTCGTTGGCGGAGACCGCGGAGAGGGCCTCCACCGGACACTTTCGCACGCAGCGCTCGCAACCCGTGCACGCGCCCTCGTCGACGACCGGCAGGAAATGGGTGGTGTGGACGGGGTGCGCGGCGGCGAAGCGGCGGGAGGCGATCATGGCCTCGCAGCAGCAGCCGCAGCAGTTGCAGATGAAGTTCACGCCCTCCCGCACGTTCTCGCCGAACTGCACGAGGTCGAGCTCCTGCGCCCGGTGGAGCAGTTCCAGCCCCTCGACGGCGTCCACCTCGCGCGCGTGGCCGTGGCGGATGAGCGAGGAGGCCGAGGTGTTGAAGGTCATGCAGATGTCCTGCGGCGCGTCGCAGGCCCTTCCCACGTGCTCCATCTTGTGGCGGCAGTAGCAGAGGGAGATCCCCCGGTGCGTCGCGGTCCGAACCACCTCGCTGGCCCGCTCGAAGTCGAGCACGTGCAGCGCGTTCTCCTCGGAGAGCGCCCCCTCCTGCACGAAGGCGCGGCCGAGCTGCGTCTCGCCACCGGCGAAGAGCTCGCGGACGAAGTCCTCCTCGACGTTGAGGTACTGGTGGAAGAGCTCGGCCAGCGCCTTCTGGTCGACGTCGCTGCGCACCCGCATCATCGAGAACTCGAAGAAGCCGGCCATGGGAGGAGGCAGCACGTACTCGGTGCCCCCCTCCCCTTCCCAGTCGACGAGCAGCGCCCGGGAGGCCAGAGTCTCGAGGGTGGCGCGGGCCTCGGCCTCGGGGACCTTCCAGAATCTCGGCAGCCCGGGCCGCCGTGAAGGGGCGAATGGGCAGCACGGACACGAGCGCTGCTTCCCGATCGCTGAAGAGGATCTTCAGGATCTGGAACAGGCTCTCGGCAGGCGGCGCTCCCTGGGGGAAGCGGTTCAGCCGATCGGTGAGCCGGTCGTAGACGGACCGAGAGTTGTGGTGAGCCATGGCTCTCGGATCGCATGATACCTCCCCTCGTCACGTGTCTCACCAACTTCCACGTCGCCGCCGCGAAGAGGGGGTGCGGTCGAGGGGAATGTGCGCCCGGAATTTGCTACATTTGCGGTCCTCGGCTCGCCGCCCGCCCAGGGCGAGCCTGGCGAAGCTGGAGGGTCGTCTGGGCCACCGTTCCCTGATCGGAGTCGCCATGGCTAGACTCGCCCGTCGTGACGTCCTCAAGCTCGCAGCCGCCGCCGCCGCTGGTGCGGTGGCGAGCCGGGTGGCTGCCGCCGTGCCCGAGCCGAAGATGCCCACCCGCGACCTGGGGCGGACCGGCTTCCGCGTCGGCCTCTTCAGCCTGGGAGGCCAGGCCGCCGTCGAGCAGCCGGACAACGAGGCCAAGGCGGTGGCCATCGTCGAGCGCGCCCTCGACCTGGGGGTGAACTACATCGACACCTCGGCGCGCTACGGCGGCGACGCTCGCTGGAGCGAGCGCTACATCGGCCAGGTGATGAAGCGCCGCCGCAGGGAGGCCTTCCTCGCCACGAAGACCCACGACCGAACCCGCGACGGGTCGCTCCGGTTGCTCGAGAAATCGCTCACGCTGCTCCAGACCGACCACGTGGACCTCTGGCAGCTCCACGCCATGAGCACCATGGCCGACGTGGACGCGGTATTCGCGCCCGGGGGCGCCATCGAGGCCTTCGAGAAGGCGCGGTCGGAGAAGCTGGTCCGGTTCCTCGGGATCACCGGCCACACCGACCCCGACGTGCTCTCCGCCGCCATCGGCCGATTCCCCTTCGACACCGTGCTCATGGCCGTGAACGCCGCCGACCCGTACCACCTCCCCTTCCAGAAGACGCTGCTCCCGCTGGCGGTGGAGAAGAAGATGGGGATCATCGGCATGAAGATCCCGGCCCGGGGCCGCCTGCTCGGCGCCATCACCATGCCCGAGGCCATGCGCTACGTGCTCTCGCTCCCGGTCTCCACGGTGATCGTGGGCGTGGACTCGATCGCCCAGCTCGAGGAGAACGTGGCGACGGCCAGGGGCTTCACGCCGCTCGGTCCGCCGCAGCTCGCCGCGCTGGAGCGGAAGGCCGAGCCGGTGGCCCGCCAGGCGCTCTGGTTCCGCCGCGCCTGAAGATGCTCGGTCGGCGGCGCCCTGCCCGCTATTCACTCTCAGGAGCTCTTCCCGAGACACGGGACCTGGGCCTCCGGATACCCCTTCCCCGGTGAAGACGGGCTTGCGCTTCTCCAGGAAGGCCTTCTTCCCCTCGACGTAGTCGGCGCTCTCGAAGACGCAGCGGCGCAGCGCCTGGATCCGCTCGAAGGTCTCCGGGTAGACCGGGTGGCTGCGCGCCAGGATCCTGAGCTGCTCCTTGATCACCCCCACCGCCAGCGGGGAGTTCCCGGCGATCCGGCCGGCCATCGCCAGGGTGAAGGACTCGAGCTCGCCCTTCGGCACCAGGCGGTTGAGGATGCCCACCGCGACGGCCCGTTCGGCCTTGATCGGCTCGGCGGTGAAGAACATCTCCCGGGCCACCCGTGGCCCGACCAGGTTCAGGAAGTGCAGGATCCCGCTGCAGTTGTAGGGCACGCCCAGCTTGCCCGGCGTGATGGCGAAGGAGGCGGTCTCGCAGCCGATGGCGAGGTCGCAGACGAAGGTCAGGTCGCAGGCGCCGCCCCAGACCCCGCCCTCGACCATGGCGATGACCGGTGCCGGGAAGTGCTCCACCTGCCGGATCACCTGCTCCAGCGGATCCTGGTAGTCGAGCGGATCGCGCCCGGGCTCGGGAAGCGAACGAACGTCGAGCCCGGCAGACCAGACCGAGGCGCCGGGCGGTGCCCGGAGGATCGCCGCGCGCACCTTCGCGTCGGCCAGCCTGGCAAGCCCCGCGGTCAACCCCTGGAGCATCTCGGACGAGAGGCAGTTCCGACGCTCCGGATCGTCGAGCGTCAGGATGCCGACGCGATCCCGGATCTCGACGTGAACGACGGCCATGTGTGACCTCCTCCAACCATCGTGGCCGGCTCGACCGCCTCCGGCGCTCACTTCCCCGCCGGCGCCTCCAGCCCGAGCCGCTTCTTGAGCGGCTCGACCGACGGCTTGCGCCCCCGGAACTTCACGTAGAGTTCCATGGGATCGACGGAGCGCCCCTTCTCGAGCAGGGCCCGGAAGGCCAGCGCCGTGGCCGGGTCGAAGATCCCCTTCTCCTCGAAGGCGGAGAAGGCGTCGGCGTCGAGCACCTCGGCCCACTTGTAGCTGTAGTAGCCGGCCGCGTAGCCGCCGCCCGGGCCGAAGATGTGCTGGAAGTAGGTGGTCCGGTAGCGGGGCAGGATGGTGGTGGGCATGCCCATGCGCGCCAGCGCGATGCGCTCGACCGTCGCGGCGTCGGGATCGGAGGTGGTCGAGAGGGTGTGCCACTCCATGTCGAGGAGCGAGGCCGCCAGGTACTCCGTGTTCTTGAATCCCTGGTCGAAGCGGGCGCTGCGCTGGATCTTCTCGACCAGGGCAGCCGGGATGGGCTCGCCGGTCTTCCAGTGGCGGGCGTAGGTGGCGAGCACCTCCGGCTGCATGGCCCAGTTCTCCATGATCTGCGAGGGAAGCTCGACGAAGTCGCGCGGGATTCCGCCGTACCCCTCGTAGCGCTTCTTCGACAGGATGGCGTGCAGCCCGTGGCCGAACTCGTGGAAGAGGGTCTCGACCTCCTCCGGTGAGAGCAAGGCCGGGGTCTCGCCTGCGGGTCGGGTGAAGTTGCAGGTGTTCATGACGATGGGGCGGACCTCCTTCCCGTTGCGCACGTACTGGCCGCGAAGGCCGCTGGCCCAGGCGCCGGAACGCTTGCCGGGACGCGGGTGGAAGTCCACCAGGAAGACGGCGAGATGGGAGCCGTCCCGGTCCTTCACCTCGAAGGCCCTCACCTCCGGGTTGTAGCGCGGGAAGTCCTTGATCTCGGTGAAGGTGATCCCGTAGAGCCGGTTCGCCACGTGGAAGGCGCCGTCGCGGACCCGGTCGAGAGGGAAGTACGGCCGCAACTCGTTCTCGTCGAGGTCGTAGCGGGAACGGCGAACCTTCTCGGTGTAGTAGAACCAGTCGAACGGCTCGAGCGGATGGTTCTTCCCCCCGGCGCGG
This sequence comes from uncultured delta proteobacterium, assembly GCA_963700085.1. Taxonomy (GTDB): domain Bacteria; phylum Myxococcota; class Myxococcia; order Myxococcales; family Anaeromyxobacteraceae; genus CAIOAK01. The sequence continues at coordinate 251,793 of CAVOWI010000021.1, read as the reverse complement.
ATGGCCTCCTCGAGCACCTTGGCCTCGCGTGCCGCGGCGCCCTTGGCGGAACCCCAGAGCTGATCGATGAGGCCGTAAACCGCCGCTGGCGTTCCGGCCATCTGATCTTCGAGGACGTAATCGGCCCAGGTGGCGTGGCCCAGCAGCCGAGCCTTCTCGGCGCGCAGGGCCGCCGTCCGGGCGGCGAGCGCCTGGTTGTCGCCGGGCCCTCCCTGGTTGCAGCGGGTCGTGTAGGCGTCGAACATCTGCTTCCTGAGATCCCGGTCGTCGGCGTACTTGAGGAACGGCCAGAGGCTCGGTGCGTGGAGCGTGAAGACCCATTTCCCTTCCAGGCCAGCCTTGCGCGCCGCCTCGGCCGCCGCCGCCACCGCTCCCGGCGGCAGGCCAGCCAGCTGCTCCTGCCGATCGACGACCAGCTTCCAGCCATTGGTCGCCGCCAGCAGGTTGTCGCCGAACTTCACTCCCAGCGAGGTCAGCTCGCCGTTCATGGCCTTGAGCCTTTCCTTGCTGGCGGGGTCGAGGTTGGCGCCGGCGCGGACGAAGCCCTTGTGGCTGCGTTCGAGGAGGACCATCTGGTCCGGGTCCAGCCCGAGCGCGTTCCGCCTCTCCCAGAGCTCGTTCACCCTCTTGAAGAGCCGCGCGTCGAGGAGCGTGTCGTCGCGGTGGCGGGTCAGGCGTGGCGCCATCTCCCGCTGGATGGCCTGGATCTCATCGGTCGACTCCGACGCCACCAGTGTTCCGAAGACCGCCTGCACGCGCCCCAGTCGCTCGCCGGCGGCGTCGAGGGCGGCCAGGGTGTTCTCGAAGGTCGGGGGGGCCGGATTCGCGGCGATGGCCTCGACCTCGGCGCGGTGGGAGGCCATGGCGTCCTCGAAGGCCGGACGGAAGTGCTCTGGCCGGATCTCGCCGAAGGGTGGGATCCCGAACGGCGCTGTCCACTCGACGAGGAGCGGGTTCGTGGCCGCAAGGGCGAGGGCGAGGGGGGCGATGGCGAGGTTCAAGGTTTCTCCCGGGATGAGGTGTCCAGATAACCCTGCAGTTGCGCGGCAATTCCCGGCGCGAGCGGTCGGATGACGTCGCGGGCGCCCACGAGCAAGCCGACCGCGTCGGGGTAGGCCCGCCGGAGCGCGATCAGCCCGAGATAGCCGAAGATCCCGGTGAACCGGGTCAGCAGGAATCGGATGGGGCTCATTCCTCCGCCGCCCGTTGTACGCGAGCCTCACCGGCGAGTGAACCGGGAAGCTGGCGCAGCGCCTCGTCGATCAGCCCCTGCCAGGGAGCCCAGTCCCGGGCTGCGTGAGGGAGGTCCCAGGTCTCCCGGCAATCGCCATTCGCCCACGGCTCGAGCTCTCGGCACATCCGCGGCCGGCCGGCGAACGGCAACCGGCAGCCCGTCGCCTCGAGGAACACGCAGGGAGCATTCTCGGCTCCGGTGTGCACGGATCCGGTCGCTCGTTCGGAGGTCGTGGCCGGTCGCGGGTATCGGATGACGCGCCATCGCTCCGCGTCCGGAGGGGGAACTCCGTCGCTCCAGGCCACCCCGACGTGACGGGCCAGCACCCAGTCGCGGGAAGCGAGCGCACGGGAGAGCGCCGCGGCTGGATCGGCGTCGGCCAGGAAACGTTCCGGCGCCTCCACTCCGGGTCGGGTCCGGCAGCACTCGCCGCACGCGGCGCAGATGTCCGGCCGCTCGCCGGTCATGCCTGCGGAGAGGGCGTGCGCGCCAGGATGAGCTTCAGCACGGCGAACCCGATCACCCCCGACACCGTGGAGGCCGCCAGGATGCCGAGCTTGGCCGCCGAGAGCAGCGGCCCCTCCGGGAAGGCCAGGCCGCCGACGAAGATCGACATGGTGAAGCCGATGCCGCCGAGGATGCTCACCCCGTAGAGTTGCCCGAGCGTCACTCCGGGCGGGAGCTCGGCTTGCCCGGTCTTCACGGCGATCCAGGAGGTGAGCGTGATGCCGAGCTGCTTGCCGAAGAAGAGGCCGAGCGCGATGCCCAGGCTGACGGGTTGCAGGAGCATCCCCTGGATGCGCCCGTCCAGGCGAATGCCGGCGTTGAAGAGCGCGAAGACCGGCAGCACGAAGTAGGCGGTGACGGGATGGAGGTAGCGCTCGATCGCGAAGCCGTTGGGCAGGAAGTCGAGCGTGGCGATCCCCAGCTCCTCGATGGCCTCCATCTGCTCCGCGTCCCGCATCATGCTCTCCCGGGTCAGCGTCCCCCGCTCCAGCTTGCCGAGCTTCCCGCGCAGCGTGGAGAGGAACGTACCGGGCTCGATGCCGGCCCGCACCGGCACCGTCAGCGCCACCAGGATCCCGGCGACGGTGGCGTGGATTCCCGAGCCGAGCATGCCGACCCAGACGCCACTGGCCAGGATGAAGTAGGCGCCGTAGCGGCGCACCGAGAGGCGCGTCGCCAGGTAGAGGAGCGCCAGGGACCCGAGCGCGACGCCCAGCCACGTCACGTTCACCCTCTCCGTGTAGAAGACGGCGATGACCAGCACCGCGCCCAGGTCGTCGGCGATGGCCAGCGCGGTGAGGAAGACCTTGAGCCCGATGGGGACCCGCGGGCCGACCAGCGCCAGCACCCCCAGGGCGAAGGCGATGTCGGTCGCCATGGGAATGCCCCAGCCTCGCTCGCCGGGACCGCCGAAGTTCAAGGACGAGTAGATGAGCGCCGGAACGACCAGACCTCCCGCGGCCGCGGCCACGGGCAGGAGCGCAGTGCGGACGGTGGAGAGCTGCCCCACCAGCAGCTCGCGCTTGATCTCCAGCCCCACCACGAAGAAGAAGAGGGCCATCAGCCCGTCGTTCACCCAGTGTGCAGCAGACATCGAGAAGGACAATTCACCAAACGTGACGCCAAGCTCGACGTGGAGCATGCGCTGGTAGAGATCGGCCCAGGGCGAGTTGGCCCAGGCGAGCGCGACGGCGGTGGCGAGGAGCAGGAGGATGCTCCCCGAGGCCTCGGAGTGGAAGAAGCGCTGGAAGACGCCGCGCGTCCCGGATGCGGAGGCACGGGTGGATTCGCTCATGGACGACATCTTAGCCTCCCTCCCCGGACCGGCTATGATCCATCGGGTGTTCTACGCCCTCTCCAAGCTCCTCGACCTGCTGCTCGCCCCGCTCACCTGGACGCTGCTTCTCCTCCTCGCGGCGATCCTGTGGCGGCGGCGGCGCGCCGCTCCGTGGCTCGCCGGCGCGGCCGCGCTGATCCTGTGCGGGTTCTCGGTCGAGCCGGTGGCCAATCGATTGACCCGCTTCGCCGAGGCGGCGGCCCAGCGCACCTTCCGGCCCGGCATGGTCTACGACGCGGCCATCGTGCTCGGCGGCGGCATCGACCCGGCGGCATCGAGCCTCACCGGGGAGGCCGAGCTGGGGCCGGCGGGTGATCGAATCGTGGCGGGGTACGACCTCTTCCGTTCCGGCCGCGTGCGCTACCTCCTGCTCTCCGCCGGCGGCCCGGACCCGTCCGAGCAGGTGGAGGCGGACTGGGGCGCTGCGCTCTACCGGCGCCTCGGGATTCCCGGCGACCGCGTGGTGCTCGAGCGGACGAGCCGCAACACCCGGGAGAACGCCGAGGAGAGTGCCCGCATCGTCCGGGCCCGAGGCTGGAAGTCGCTCCTCCTGGTGACGAGCGCCATGCACGCGCCGCGCGCGCTCGCAAGCTTCCGCGCCGCCGGCCTCTCTCCGGACCTGCTCCCGGTGGACGTGCGCGGGAACGGGAAACCCGGCAACTGGCTGCCGCGGGCCAACGCGCTCGACAGGAGCACCGAGGCGCTGCGCGAGCTGGCCGGCCGGCTGGTCTACCGGGTCGCGGGCTACGGAAGCTCGTGATCGTCGAGCGAGCCCCATCGCGGGGGCGCGGCCCCCGGGCCGCAGATCTTCACCACCACCCGCCGCAGATCCTTGAGCCCGAAGGGCTTGGCGAGGATGAGGTCGGCCTCCGCACCGGCGGTCCGTTCCGCCACCTCGCCCGGGTCCGCCGTCATGAGCACGACCGGGACCCGCGCCAGGACCGGGTCGGCGTGGGCGCGGAGGTCCGCCAGGAACTTCGCCCCGTCCATCACCGGCATCAGCAGATCGAGGAGCACCAGCGCGGGCCGGAACCCGTCTCGCATCAGGTCGAGGGCGGCACGCCCGTTGACGGCCGACCTCACCGCATAGCCCAGGTCGCGGAGCACCTGCGTCAACAGCTCGCGGTGGTCGTCGAGATCTTCCACGACCAGGATGGGGGGCGCGGGTGGGGGCATGGGAAAACGGAACTTTACCCGATCTGGCGCTGGGTTTCCCGCCGGTTAACGAATCGACACACTTCACCACGAGATTCACCGGCGCGGCCTCAGCTCTTCCGGGATGGCCTTGCCGGGGCACCGGCCCCTTGCTTCACTCCCAGGAAAATGACGTGACGCGCCCCCCGGGCGCCCTGGCCGCGCGCCGGGACCGTCACCGCCCTGGCGTCGAGCCCGGCAGCCTCGAGCCTCTCGAGATAGGCCTCGTCCGGCCCGGCGGACCAGACCGCCAGCACGCCGCCGGTGGACAGCGCCCGGGCGCAGGCCCGCACCCCCTTCATGCCGTAGAGCCGGTCGTTCCCGGCCAGCACCATCGAGGACGGGCTGTTGTCCACGTCGAGCAGGATGGCGTCGAACGCTCCGCTCGCCTCCGCGATGCGCGCCACCACGTCGCCTATCTGGAGCCGGGTCCTGGGGTCGTCGAGCGGGCGGCCGGCCAGGTGGACGAGCGGCCCGCGGTTCCAGGCCACCAGCTCCGGCGAGATCTCCGCCACCACCGCCCGGGCGTCGGGCCCGATGCGGTCCAGGGTCGCACGAAGCGTGTACCCGAGGCCGAGGCCTCCGATGAGCACGGTCCTGGCGCCACCCGGCCTGGCCAGGCGGGCCAGGGCCAGCTCGGCCAGCGCGTCCTCCGACCCGTGCTGGCGGCTCGACATGAGCACGCGGCCGCCGGCTCGCACCACCCACTCGTCGCCGCGCCGCGCGAGCGAGAGCTCGGTCCCGTCGGCGACGCGGGCGCGGTCAACGGTCTCCCAGGGCTGCATGCCGCCCTTGCTACCACGGAGGCGGAGTGTGCGCCCCCTCTGGCGGCATGGCCCCCGGTTCGGGTAAGGATCCGCCCATGGCCTACCTCGTCCGATTCGCCTCCACGACCCAGGATCGAGACCTCGCCTACGAGCTCCGCCGGCAGGTGTTCGAGGTGGAGCAGAACGTGCCCCGTCCGCTGGACCGGGACGCGCTCGACTTCAACGCCGACCACGTCGTCGTCCTCGACGACCAGGGCAGCTGCGTGGGTACCGGCCGAGCCGTTCGGCTCGACACGCGAACCTGCCAGGTCGGGCGCATGGCCACCGCGGCATCGCATCGAAAGGGCGGCGTGGGCGCGGCGGTCCTCGAGGCCCTCGAGCGCATGGCCAGGCTGCGCGGCCTGCGGGAGATCACCGTGCACTCCCAGTTGCCGGCGGTGTCGTTCTACGGCCGCCGCGGCTACGTCGCCGAGGGGGACACCTTCCTGGAGGAGGGCGTCCCCCACGTGAAGATGCGCAAGATCCTGCCGGTCCCCTGAACCCTGCGAGGGCCCGTCCCTAGCGAGCCAGCCGGATCGGCTGGACCGCCCAGAACAGGGCTGGCTTCCCCTGGGCGTCGGTACCGGGAATCCACTCGCAGGCGAGCGCGGCGCGCCGGATGGCGTCGGCGATCATCGGGTCGAGCCCGTTCCCCAGGACCTGGACCTGGGTGGGCACCCCGGTCGCCCCGACCGCGATGCGCACCGTGACGACCTCGGGCGCGTTGTCGTCGAGCTGGACCGGAAGGCGCAGCTTCTCGGCGATGCAGGTCCTGCTGGCGGGGCGAGGAGACTGGAACTTGTCGGCGACGTAGGTCGGTTCCGGAGCTGGCGCGGCCTCGGCGGGAGCCGCTGGCGGGAGCCGGAGCGGCGGGAGCGAGGGCCGCCGGGGCCGGAGCCGGCTCGACAATCACGGGGGCCGCCGTGGTCGCAACCAGTTCGGACCCCTTTTCCGGAGGCGGTGCCGCGGCCGCCGCGGACTGGCGAGCAGGAGGGGGCACGGCCTCCGCCGGGGCCAGTTCGACCGGAAGGTCGCGAGCACCCTGCTGGCGCTCCGCCCTCGCCGTCGCCGGGCTCCGGGCCGGTGGGGACGCTGGAGAAGGAGCGGGCTTGGGCTTCTCGGAGGGGGCGGGCGCAGCTGTCTCGGCCACAGTGGGCGGCGAAGTGGTGAGCGCGGCGGCTGGTTGCTGCTCTGGTTGTGGCGCGACGGCCAGGACAGGGGTAGCGACCGCGGGCACCGGCTGGACGGGGGCCCTGTCGGGCGGTTTTGCTCGCAGGAAGAGAATCCCGCCGCTCAGGACGATGAGAAGCGTGAGCACGGCGATGGCCGGAATCAGCAGGGAGCGCCGGGGCGGAGGGGCCGCAGCGGGTTTCGCAGGCTTCGGAGGCGCAGGCTTCGGCGGAGCGGGCTTCGCGGGTGCGGGGGCCTGGGCGGGAGGCGGGGGGGGCGGCGGGGCGGCGGCCCGCTCCACCTCCATCTCCCCCTCGAGGTCGGCAAACGGGTCGGAATCGGCTTCGACCGGCGGCGGCGGAACCGGCGCTGCGACTGGGGGCGGTGGTGGTGGCGCTGCGGCCGGCGGTGGTGGTGGCGGCGGAACCGGCGCAGCGACCGGGGGCGGTGGCGGGGCGGCCGGCGGCGGTGGCGGCGGAACCGGCGCTGCGACTGGGGGTGGCGGCGGCGCCGCGACCGGCGGGGGCTGCGCGACCCCAGTCGTCTCGTCCTGCTTTCCGGAGCCCGTGGCCGCGGGGCGTACGACGATCTCCTGGCCGCAGGCCTTGCACTTCATCTTGAATGCACGCCCGGAGAGCTCGTCGCTCACGGCGTAGGCACGGCCACAGTTCTGACAGGTGAAGCGCACGTGGTTTTCCTCCAACCCTTGCAGCCTATTGGGAAATGGGGCGCTTCGCGAATTCGCGCACCTCTCCACGGCCCCTCCACGTTCGTTGCCGGCCGCTCCCCAACGGGTCGCCCCGCCGGGGGCCCTACCCGGCAGGGACTTGCCCTCGCGGCTGTCGTTGGGTACTATTCCTATCGAATTAGTAGGAATTCCATCGTGCGCTTCAGCCTCAAGTCCGATTACGCCCTGCGGGCCGCCCTCGACCTCGCGCTGCACGCGTCGCCGACTCAGCTCGCCCGCACCGCCGACGTCGCTCGCCGAACCGGGGCTCCGGCGAAGTTCCTGGAGGCCGTCCTCGGCCAGTTGCGGCGGTCGGGCATCATCGAGAGCCAGCGGGGGTCCCGCGGCGGCCACAGGCTCGGTCGGCCCGCCGCCCGGATACGCGCCAGCGAGGTGATCCGGGCCGTGGAGGGGCCGGAGGCCTTGCTCGCCCGCCCGGCCGGCCGGCGGCCAGGCTCGGGCGCCTCGGCCAGCGCCTCCCGCGCGCTTCACCAGATGTGGGCGGAGGCAGAGCGCGCCATCGAAGCCAAGCTCGACGGGGTCACGCTCGAGGACCTCGCTCGCCGCGTCCAGGAGTCCTCGAGGGTCCCCGATTTCAACATCTGACGGGCCGCGCGCCCAGGAGAGAACGCCATGCCGATCTACGACGACAACAGCCGCTCCATCGGGAACACGCCGCTCGTCCGCCTGAACCGGATCTCGAAGGGGCTCCCGGCGACCATCCTGGCCAAGATCGAGGGGCGGAACCCCGCCTACTCGGTGAAGTGCCGCATCGGCGCCGCCATGATCTGGGACGCCGAGCAGAAGGGCATCCTCACCCCCGGCTCCCGCGACGTCACCATCGTCGAGCCCACCTCGGGCAACACCGGGATCGCGCTGGCCTTCGTGGCCGCGGCGCGCGGCTACCCGATCATCCTCACCATGCCCGACACCATGTCGGTGGAACGGCGCCGCATGCTGCGGGCCTTCGGCGCCGAGCTGGTCCTCACCGAGGGAGCAAAGGGCATGACCGGAGCCATCGCCCGGGCCCGGGAGATCGTGGCCAGCGATCCGAAGAAGCACTGGATGCCCCAGCAGTTCGAGAACCCGGCCAACCCCCGCATCCACTTCGAGACCACCGGGCCCGAGATCTGGAAGGACACCGACGGCAAGGTCGACATCTTCGTGGCCGGCGTCGGCACCGGCGGCACCATCACCGGGGTGTCGAGGTACTTGAAGAACGAGAAGCACCGGAAGGTCTGGTCGGTGGCGGTGGAGCCGACCCACTCGCCGGTGCTCACCCAGATCCGCGCCGGCGAGGCTCCCAAGCCCGGCCCGCACAAGATCCAGGGCATCGGCGCCGGCTTCAAGCCCGACGTCCTCGACCTGGGCCTGGTCGACGAGGTGGTGCAGGTGACGAACGACGAGGCGGTGGAGATGGCGAAGCGACTTCACCGGGAGGAAGGCATCACCTGCGGCATCTCCTGCGGGGCCGCCGTGGCCGCCTCGGTGAAGGTGGCCTCGCGCCCGGAGAACGCCGGGAAGCTGCTGGTCACCGTCCTTCCCGACGCCGGCGAGCGCTACCTGTCGTCGATCCTCTTCGAGGGCATCCCGGCGTGATCCCACCGCCGAGCTTGCTCGGCGGAAAGTCCGGAGCAACGCCCGGGCGCGCCTCGGAACGGTTGACACCCGGGGCAGCGCGGCCATGCTCCTCGCATGGCACCACTCACCGCGCTGGCGTCTGCGCTCGGGATCGCCTGGTCCTCGAGCATCAGCCTCTACGCGACCGTGGCCTTCACCGGCGTGGCCGGCCGGATGGGCTGGGTGACCCTGCCGGAAGGGCTGCGCGCGCTGGAGAACCCGGCGGTGATTGGCGTGGCCCTGCTCCTCACCGGCGTGGAGATCGCGGCCACGCTGGTTCCCGGCATCGCCACCGCCTGGGAGGCGCTCCACGTCGCCATCCGGCCGGTGGCCGCCGCCGGCCTCGCGGTTCTCGCCACCTGGGGAGCCAACCCGGCACTCGTCGCCGTGGCCGGCCTGCTCGGCGGGGGCCTGGGCGCCGCCACCACGGTCACCAAGCTGAAGCTCCGCACGGCCATCGACGCCTCGCCCGAGCCGGTTTCGAACGCGGTGGCCACCGGCGCGGAACTCTCCACCGTGGCAGGCATGGCCTGGCTGGTATGGAGCCATCCGTGGATCGCGCTCGTCCTCGCGCTCGCGCTGCTGGTCGTGCTGGTCCTGGTCGCCCGCGCCGTCTGGCGTGCGCTGCGTCAGGCGGCGACCTGGGCGCGGGGCGGGTGACCCCTGTGGGGCCGTAAGGGTCCGGCTCCCCGATGGTTTTCCCGACCTGGCCGGTCCACTAGGCCCGGATTCCGCCTTGACAGTCCGTGCGAGACTTGGTGTTTAGCAGGGCTCCACGACCTACTCCCGGGGGGGACCGGCGTCGATGTGAGCCGCCCCGAGGCCGAAGAGCCCATGCAGGCTTCGCCGAGCGGCACCCGAAGCCGGCCCAGCAACGGAATCAGCGGACCAGGAACGAAGGACCACACCAAGGAGATGGCATGACGACCAAGACGTCGAAGATCATCTGGACGCAGATTGACGAGGCGCCCGCGCTGGCGACCTACTCGTTCCTCCCCATCGTCAAGGCCTTCGTGAAGGGCACCGGCGTCGAGGTCGAGACGCGCGACATCTCGGTGGCCGGGCGCATCCTCGCCAACTTCCCGGAGAAGCTGAAGCCGGAGCAGCGCGTGCCGGACTACCTGGCCGAGCTCGGCCAGCTGGCAAAGACGCCCGACGCCAACATCGTCAAGCTGCCCAACGTCTCGGCCTCCGTTCCGCAGCTCAAGGAGGCCATCGCCGAGCTCCGGGAGCACGGCTACGACGTGCCGGAGTACCCGGAGGTCCCGAAGGACGACGCCGAGAAGGCGCTCCAGGCGCGCTACGCGAAGTGCCTGGGCAGCGCCGTCAACCCGGTGCTCCGCGAGGGCAACTCGGACCGCCGCTCTCCGCCGGCGGTGAAGAACTTCTCGAAGAAGCACCCGCACAAGCTCGGCGCCTGGAAGCCGGACTCCAAGGCCCACGTCGCCCACATGACCGAGGGTGACTTCTACGCCAACGAGAACTCCACCGTCATCGAGAAGCCCACCGACTACCGCATCGAGTTCGTCGACGCGGCGGGCAAGGTGACGGTCCTCAAGAAGAAGGCCAGCCTGCTGGCCGGCGAGATCATCGACACCACCAGGATGAGCGTGAAGGCGCTCCGCAAGTTCTACGCGGACCAGATCGACGACGCCAAGGCCAGCGGCGTGCTGCTCTCCCTGCACCTCAAGGCCACCATGATGAAGGTCTCCGACCCCATCATGTTCGGCCACGCCGTCACCGTCTTCTTCAAGGACGTCTTCGAGAAGCACGCGGCCGCGCTGAAGCAGGCCGGCGTCAACCCGAACATGGGCCTGGGCGACCTCTACATGAAGATCCAGGCGCTGGCCGGCGGACAAGCGGGCCGAGATCGAGGCCGACATCAAGGCCGCCTACGCCAAGCGCCCCGCGCTGGCGATGGTCGACTCGGACAAGGGCATCACCAACCTGCACGTCCCGAGCGACGTCATCGTCGACGCCTCGATGCCGGTGGTGGTCCGCGAGTCGGGCTCGATGTGGGGCCCGGACGGCAAGCTGGCAGCGACCAAGGCGATGATCCCGGACCGCTGCTACTCCACCATGTACCGGGAGATCATGGACGACTGCCGGAAGAACGGCGCGTTCAACCCGGCCACCATGGGCAGCGTCCCCAACGTCGGGCTCATGGCGCAGCAGGCCGAGGAGTACGGGTCGCACGACAAGACCTTCGTCGCCCAGGGCGCGGGCACCATCCGCGTCGTCGACGAGGCCAGCGGCGCCGCGCTTCTCGAGCAGAAGGTGGAGGAAGGCGACATCTTCCGCATGTGCCAGGTGAAGGACGTCCCCATCCGCGACTGGGTCAAGCTGGCCGTGACCCGCGCCCGCGCCACCGGCGCGCCGGCGGTGTTCTGGCTGGACCGGAACCGCGCCCACGACCGGCAGGTGATCGCCAAGGTGGAGCGTTACCTCAAGGAGCACGACACGTCGGGGCTGGAGATCCAGATCCTGGCCCCGGTCGAGGCCATGAAGTACACGCTCGCTCGCGTCCGCCAGGGGAAGGACGTCATCTCGGTCACCGGCAACGTGCTTCGTGACTACCTGACCGACCTCTTCCCCATCCTCGAGATCGGCACGTCGGCCAAGATGCTCTCCATCGTCCCGCTGCTGGCGGGTGGCGGGCTCTTCGAGACCGGCGCGGGCGGCTCGGCTCCCAAGCACGTGCAGCAGTTCGAGAAGGAGGGCTACCTCCGCTGGGACTCGCTGGGCGAGTTCTCGGCGCTCGGCGCATCGCTGGAGCACATCGCCGCGGCGACGAAGAACGCCAAGGCGGCCGTGCTCTCCGACACGCTCGACGCCGCCATCGCGAAGTTCCTCGACAACAACAGGTCTCCTGCCCGCAAGGTCGGCGAGATCGACAACCGCGGCAGCCACTTCTACCTGGCGATGTACTGGGCCGAGGCCCTGGCCGCGCAGTCGAAGGACGCCGAGCTGAAGGCCAGGTTCACCAAGGTCGCCACGCAGCTCCAGGAGAGCGAGGCGAAGATCAACGCCGAGTTGATCGGCGCCCAGGGCAAGCCGGTGGACCTGGGCGGCTACTACCAGCCGGACCGGGCGAAGACGGAGAAGGCCATGCGTCCCAGCCCGACCCTCAATGCCATCATCGAAAGCATCGCGTAGCACGCGTAAACCCGTTCCAACACACCAAGGAGACGACCATGGCAAGGAAGAAGATTGCGTTGATCGGCGGCGGGCAGATCGGTGGCGTGCTGGCCCAGCTCTGCGCGCTGCGCGAGCTCGGTGACGTGGTGCTGTTCGACATCGTGGAGGGCTTGCCCCAGGGCAAGATGCTCGACATCGCCGAGGCCGCCCCGGTCGACGGCTTCGACGTGAGCCTCAAGGGCACCAACAACTACGCCGACATCGCCGGCGCCGACGTGTGCATCGTCACCGCCGGCCTGCCGCGCAAGCCGGGCATGAGCCGCGACGACCTCATCGCGGTGAACTCCAAGATCATGACCAGCGTGGCCGAGGGCATCAAGCAGTACGCACCGAAGTCGTTCGTCATCGTGATCTCCAACCCGCTCGACGCGATGGTGACGCTCTGCCAGCGGATCACCGGGATCCCCCACAACCGCGTGGTCGGCCAGGCCGGCGTGCTCGACTCGGCCCGCTTCGTCGCCTTCATCGCCTGGGAGCTGGGCGTCTCCGTTCGCGACGTCTCGGCCGTCACCCTGGGCGGCCACGGCGACGACATGGTTCCGCTCGTTCGCTACACCGCCGTGTGCGGCATCCCGGTCATGGAGCTGCTCGAGAAGAAGTACGGCGACGCGGCCAAGGCCAAGGAGGTCATGGACGCCATGGTCAAGAGGACCCGCGGCGCCGGTGGCGAGGTCGTGGCGCTGCTCAAGACCGGATCGGCCTTCTACTCGCCGGCCGCGTCGGCCATCGCCATGGCCGAGTCGTTCCTCAAGGACTCGAAGCGGGTGCTGCCCACCTGCGTGTACCTGAACGGCGAGTTCGGCGTGAAGGGGCTCTACGTCGGCGTGCCGGTGGTCATCGGCGCCGGCGGGGCGGAGCGCATCCTCGAGCTCAAGCTCAACGCCGAGGAGCAGGCCATGATGGACAAGTCGGTGAAGGCCGTGACGGACCTGGTCGCCACGCTGAAGTAGGCGGCGGCGTAGCACCTCGACGGCAAGTGTCGTCCATGGGCCCCGGTCGCGAGAGCGGCCGGGGCCTTTGCTTGTTCAGGGGGGGCTCCCGATCCCGGATTTCGTGATTCCGGGGACGGTTCCGTGAGTGGCTCTTGCGCCGGCTGAAGCCGGCGCTGTTAGACCCACGCGTTGTTCATGACCTCGCCGAGGCCACCGGCGCCGGGCACGATGTAGTCGTGCTCGTTCAGGCCCTTCTCGTCGTCCCAGTACGTCCCCGGAACGGTCCCGTTCACCTTCTCCGGCGACAGGCCGCGGTCGAGCCGAACCGCGTAGACCACCAGCTCCGGGTGATCCTTCTTCATGCGGCGCAGGTATTCGGGGGTCACGATGAGGTGGAGCGCGACGATCTTCCGCGGCTTGCCCGGCACCTTCTTCTTGTAGGTGTCGAGGGCGACGGAGAGGGACGAGCCGGTGGCGCCCATGGGATCGGGGAAGAGCAGGAAGGCCCCCTCCACGTCGCCGCCGATCTTCATGCCGCCGATGCCGGCGCCCACCACGTGGTCGGTCTCGCCGAGCATGCGGCTCATGATGATGTGGTCCTGGCGCACCAGCTTCGGCTCCAGCACGGTGTTGAGCAGGTCATAGACGGTGTGTGAAGGTACCGCTCCGGCCCGGGCGATGTTCACCGTCACCGCGCGGGTGGCCGGCTCGAGGATCTGGCCGCGCCAGATGCCCTCGGGCGTGTGGTCGATCATCCGGGTGGGGACCTCGACCAGCTTGCGCGGGAACTCGGCGTTCAGGACCACGCGGGACAGGCCGCGGTAGATGTCCACCATGAGGTTGTTGACCGCCGGCTGCTCGGTCTCCTTGGCGGCCAGCTTGGCGAGCAGGTCGAGCAGGAGGGGATCGGCGAGCAGGTGGACGTTTCCGCCGTAGCGGTGCTCGATCTCGGGAACGCGGAAGGGCACTTCGTCGTAGAGGTGGTCGCGCACGGGCGCACTCTGCCAAGGGTGGCCGGGTGGCGCAAGGCGTCCGCGGGGGGACGAGGCCTCCCATCGCAAGCGGGTGCTGGCCTGGTGCTCGGCCGGACGAACCCGGTCATCGTCCCCGTCATCGCCCTTCAGGCAGAGCCGGGATGGGGCACGACGCAGGAGCCGTGTCCGCTTTGGCGGTAGGCAGGGGTCCTTCGAGGCTCAGGGGAAGGCGACGCGCACCGTCGTGTCCTGGACGAGGTTGACGTAGCAGGTGTTCGTCGTCGCGGACGGATCGGGGCAGCTCGTCCAGTCCCCGGGGGATGTGCTGGATCCGACCGGCCGCACGATCACCAGCCAGTTGTCGACGTCCCCGGTGGTGGTGTAGCCCGGCCCGCCGTCAGCGGTCGAGTTGGCGCGCATGAACCCGAACTGGATGGGCGATCCCTGCGCAGAGAAGTCGGGGCGATTCGCCAGCATCGTCGAGAGATCAGGCACCAGCTGGGCGAACCCGGTGGCGTCGATCCCGGAGTGGGCGAATCGGGTCCAGGCACTGCTCTCGGCCAACTCGAGGGTGGTCGTGTACACCTCGCCTCCCTGCTTGGCCACCAGCGACAGGGCCTGGGTTCGGAGCACTGACCTGGCGTCCTGGGAGAAGTCGAGCGTGGCGATGGCCCCGGAGGCGCTCGGAGCGTAGACCGCGCCGGACTTCCAGTGGAACGAGTAGACGGACGAGTTGACGCCCGGTGCCGCGGGCGTGGGCGAGTCGTTCATCGTCAGCGTCACCCGGCGGAGCGCGCCGGGGTCCCCGCCGGTGGTCTGCTGGGCGCCGAGCGCGGTGCCGCCATTCCCCTTCAGGTAGCTCTGGATCGTCCAATCGTCGTTGAGGAAGCCGCCGTCGAAGAAGAAGTTCGGGCCGAAGCCGGTGGCCTTCAGCGCGACCCGGGTGCCCGTGGGGAAGGTCCACGAGCACGGTCCAGCCAGGGAGTTGCAGGCCTGCCCCGCCGGCGTCGCGGACACCGAGCCCGCTCCGGTCACCTCGACGGTCAGGCGCGGCTGGGAAACCCAGTTGCAGAAGAGCTTGCCCACCAGACCGGTCGCCTGGGCACAGTCGATGGTGACGTTGACGCCGCGCAGATCGGGGCCAGCCACCAGCGACGCCGCCTGCGCCTCGGTGGCGGTGTTGCCCGGGAAGGGCGCCGGAGTGTAGGCGGTCAAGTCGAAGCCAGCGCGGAAGGTTGCCAGGCTGCAGCTGGTCACGCCGGGGATCGGGATGGCGACGGGACAGGCGCCGGTGTCCGCAACGAGCGTCGAGGAGACTCGCCCGGCGGTGGCGATCCAGATCTGGCTCGTGCCCTTGGCGAGCACCCCGAACGCCGGGGGGATCGCCCCTTCCGTCGACTCGGACCCGGTCAGCGCGATCGTTCCGGGCGGCAGCCAGGCGAGCGCGCCGTGAAGCGTGAGCGGAGCAGCCCGGCCCACCATGTTCCGGATCTCGAGCTGGTAGCCGACGGCTCGGGTCGCACCGACGACCGCGGCGGTCTGGAGTGCGCCAGCCCGCAGTGGCATACCCGTGGTGGTGACGGCAGTCATCTTGGCGCCCGACTGGAGGGCGAGCGCTGCGCCGTGAGCGGCGCGGGCTGCCTGCGCCTGGCCGGAGTCCATGAGCCTGGACTCCAGATCCAGCAGGGTTGCTACCAGTGAAGCCCGATCCTGTGCGGTCAGATCGACGTCGCTCGTCGAGGGCGGCGGATTTGCATTGCCACCATCCCCTCCGCTGCCGCCACCGCACCCGGCCAGCCAGAGCACGACCACCACCGACGACATCCACCGGATCCACGTTCTCGTCGTCATCTCAGTCTCCCCTTGGGCCCGTCCACGTTGCCGTGGCGGCACGAAAGCGCGGCGGTCGGATCTGAAAGACTCTTGGCATCACAGGTGCGCCGGGAACAGGGTCCCAGTCGGAGCCCCTCCTTCGCGGGGCCTTGAGGCGGCATTCCCCTGCCTCCAGCTGCTGGTAGAATCCTCATTGGGACGCATGATTATGAGCCGGCGCTCGTCGAACACGACCTTTTCGGGGCCCCCTTTTCGGATACACCGAGTCAGGGCCACCGGCGACCGTGCGCGGGCGGACGAGGTCAGCTCTTCTTTCGCGCCCGCGCGGCCCGCATCCTCGCCATCCGCTTCGCCCCCGACCGGCGCAGGAACGGGAGCAACCAGAGCATCAACCGCGGGAATGCGGCGGCGAGGCGGGCGGCCAGCCCACCCGCGGCGGGCACCATCACCTCCGGTGAACCCGTGCGAAGCGCCGTGAGCACCGCGCGCCCGACCGCGTCCGGATGCAGCGGGGCGCTGGCGAAGGACAGCGACGCCTCGTCGTGAAGGAGCTCGGCCGCGAGCTGGGCCGTGTCCACCGAGTCGGGGGTGACGAGCGACACCGTCACGCCGCTGCCGGCCAGCTCCGACCGCAGCGACAGGGAGAACTGGCGCAGGCCGGCCTTGCTCGCCCCGTAGGCGGCCTCGAAGGGCATGGGCACGATCCCGCCCAGCGAGGCGACGTGGACGATGGCGCCCCGGCGGGCCCGCAGCGCGGGGAGGGCGGCCCGGCAGCCCAGCATGGCGCCGAGCAGGTTCGTCTCGAGGAGTGCGCGCAGCCGGTCCGGGGAAATGGCCTCGATCGGCCCGGGGTCGACCATGCCGGCGTTGTGAACCAGCACGTCGAGCCCCCCGAGATCGCGAACCACCGTGGCAATCGCCCGATCCCACGCCTCGGCGTCCCGGACGTCGAGGAGAATCCGCGCCGCCGCGGAGCGCCCCTCGCCCAGGTCCACTGCCCGCATCGCCGCCTCGCTCCGTCCGGCCAGGACCACGCGCGCGCCGGCCCCCGCCAGCGCCCGGGCCACCGCCTGGCCGATGCCGCCAGCACCACCGGTGACGAGGACCACCTTTCCCTCGAGGGAGTCCATCATGAACTTTCAGTGAAAGGCGAACCGCAGCGCGACGACGCCCAGCAGCACGAAGGCCAGGACCACCTTGAGGACGCTGCCCACGACGAATCCGACGAAGGCGCCGGCGCCCGCCCGGGCCGCTCGGCCGAAGTTCGGGTCCTTGGCGTACTCGAAGACGATCGCGCCGACCGCGGGCCCCAGCAGGATGCCGGGCAGTCCCAGGAAGAGCCCGACGAGAAGCCCAACCGCCGAGCCGATGACCGCCCATTTCGAGGCCCCGAAGGCCTTCGCGCCCAGCACGCTTGCCGCCCAGTCGACGGCGGTGATGGCCAGGCCCATCGCAGCCGCGAAGGCCACGATTCCCCAGCCCAGGACGGCGAAGTCGCCCGCCCAGGCGAGGGCCACGACCCCCAGGACGAGCAACCCCGCGCCGGGAAGGACCGGCAAGACGAGCCCGGCGACCCCCGCCGCCAGCAACGCCACGCCCAGCACGTAGAGCAGGATGGCCATCCTGCCCCTTGTCCCAGAGTCCTTGGCCCCGGCGCAACTCCCCGAAGCTGGGCTAGAGTCGTGCCGTCCCCAGCCGGAGGTTCCCGTGCTGCACGCCCTGCTCATCGCCGCCTCGCTCGCCGCTCCCCCCGCCGCCCCGGCACGGGATCCGTCTCCTGCGATTCCCGTTCCCGCCTCCCCCGCCGCCGGTCCGGCCGGGGAAGCCGTCCCGCTCGCCGATGCGCCGCCAGCCTGGACTTCCGCAATCCAGCGGGCCGAGGCGGCCGGCCGCGAATTCCAGCAGGCCCTCCAGGGGCGCCTCGCCGCGGCGATCTCCCAGGGAGGCCCGCCCGCCGCCGTCGACGTCTGCGCAACGGAGGCGCTGCGGATCGGCGCTGAAATGGGCGCCGCCGCCGGCGTGAAGCTGGGCCGGACCTCCGACCGTCTCCGGAACCCGGCCAACTCGCCGCCGGTCTGGAGCCGCACCTTCGTTCAGCTCTCGGCCGGAGAGAAGTTCGCCGACGTGACGGGGATCGCGGTCGACCTCGGAAGCCACCTCGGCGTGCTCCTCCCCATCGGCGTGAAGCCCACCTGCCTCGGATGCCACGGGGCACCCGCCTCCATGTCACCGAAGGTGAAAGAGGCGCTGGCGCAGCGTTACCCGGGAGACCGGGCCGTGGGCTACGCCGAGGGGGACTTTCGCGGCTACCTCTGGGTCGAGGTGGGGAAGTAAATCCGTCACCGGGCGCTCGCCTCGGCCAGGTCCCGTGCGAAGGACCGGACGTCGTCCTCGGTGGTGTCCCAGGAGCACATGATCCGCGCGCCTCCCCAGCCGATGAAGTCGTAGAAGTGCCAGCCGCGCGCCTGGAGCGTGTCGCGTGCCGCTGGCGGGATGGCGAGGAAGACGCTGTTGGCCTGCCGGGGGTAGCGGACCTCGACGCCGGGGACGGCCGCGACGAGCCCGTGCAGCAGCTCGGCCATGTCGTTGGCATGGCGGGCGTGGCGCAACCAGGCCCCGTCCTCCAGCATGCCCACCCAGGGCGCGGCCAGGAAGCGCATCTTGGAGGAGAGCTGTCCGGCCTGCTTGCACCGGTAGTCGAACTCGCGGGCCAGGTTCCGGTCGAAGAAGACCACCGCCTCGCCCACCGCCATGCCGTTCTTGGTTCCCCCGAAGCAGAGCACGTCGACGCCCGCCTGCCAGGTGATCTCCTTGGGCGTGCAGGAGAGCGAGGCCACCGCGTTCGCGAATCGTGCCCCGTCCATGTGGATGCGCAGGTCGTGCGACTTGGCCCGGGCCCAGATGGCCTTCAGCTCGTCGGGCGTGTAGACGGTGCCGAGCTCGGTGGCCTGGGTGAGGCTCACCACGCGCGGCTTGGGGTAGTGGATGTCGGTGCGGCGCCGCACTGCCCAGTCGACCGCGGCCGGGTCCACCTTTCCCTCCTTGCCGGCCACCGTCAGGACCTTCGTGCCGTTGGAGAAGAACTCGGGGGCGCCGCACTCGTCGGTCTCGACGTGGGCGGTCTCGCTGCAGACGATGGAGTGGTAGCTCTGGCACATCGAGGCCAGCGCCAGCGAGTTCGCCGCGGTGCCGTTGAAGACGAAGAAGACCTCGCAGTCGGTCTCGAAGAGGTCGCGGAGCAGGTCGGCGGCCCTCGCCGTCCAGGGGTCCTCGCCGTACGAGAGAACGTGTCCCGTGTTGGCGCGGACCATGGCCTGCCAGGCCTCGGGACAGATCCCTGCGTAGTTGTCGCTGGCGAACTGCCGACGCCCGTCGTTGGTCTCGCTCATGGGCGGCGGATTGTAGCGGAGAGGCCCCACCCCATCCCGGCCATCTTCCAGGCCGCGTAAGCGAAGGCCGGCGCCGCCAGCACGTCGACCGCGTAGTGGACGTGCTGGACCAGGACGAGGCACGCCACCGCGACGGTGGAGGCGAGGAAGTAGGCCTTGGCCGCGCGCCCGGGCACCGCCAGGAAGAGAAGGAACATCGTGGAGGTGTGCCCGGAGAAGAAGAGGTCCCGGGTGAGCGCCTGCGAGGCGCCGCCGAGGACCTGAACCAGCGGATCCTCCAGGACGATCATGCCCGGGGGCGGGTCGAGCGGCGTCGCCCACATGACCACCATGCGCAGCAGCGCCATGACCACGTAGGCCTGCACGCCCATGACGAGCCGCACCGGCGAGCGCGCCAGGAGGAACACCGCGAGCAGGATGCCCACGTAGATGAGCGTGAAGACGGGCCAGGTGACGTCACGTGGGGCGAGCCAGGCCAGCACCGGATCGGGCAGGATCGCGCCGGGCCGCCGCTCCACCCACTTCACCAGGGCGGCGAGCGCGGCCAGCGTGGCCACGAGCGTCGGGATGGTGAGGACGAGGCGCCAGCGGAATCCGCGATCGGCCCAGGCTTCTGGCCAGGTCGCGTCGAGGGAGTGGGCTCGCACCTACTGCTGCCCCACCTGGCGGTCGCGGAAGGCGAGCTTCCCGAGCAGTGCCGAGATCTCCGGGTCGCGTGGAGAGAGTTGCAGCCCCCGGCGCAGGAGGCCGATGGCGGTCGAGATCTCCCCCATCGACACGGCCGAGACGGCCAGGTCGAGGCACTCCTGCGCCTCGGGCCCGCGCATCGTCACGGTCCGGGTCGGCGCGGCCGGAGCCGCTGTATCGGCTTGCGCCGATGCCCCGGGCGGGACCGCTCCCTCGTCCGGAGCCGATGGCTCCGCTGGTTTGGTGGACGCTGGGGCCCCCTGTCCCATCGGCCTGGATAGGCCGGGGGGTGCTGCCGACGGCGTCGTCGTCGGAGGCGAAACCGCCCGGGGCGGAGCGGGCGGAGGCGGCTCGCGCTCCCCCACCTGCGACTCGAAGTCGGCCAGCGCCGCCTTCCAGCGCCACGCCGGAGCCGCCTCGCCGAGCGACAGGGTGATCACGCGCTGCTCGAGCAGCGCGTAGATGACCCGCGCCGCCTGGGCCGGGGAGAAGGGCCCATCCCGCAGCACCTTTCCGATGGTGGTGCCGTCGCCGAGCAACTTGAGCAGCGCCACCTCGTCGGGGCCGAAGTCGAAGATGAACTGGGGCGGAGGCCGAAGGAAGAGCTTGGTGTCGTGCGGGAGCCGCTCGGGGAGCCGCCGCATCGTTCCCTCGATACCGGGGTGGTTGGCGAGGAGTCGCTTGAACCAGGCGGCCGGATCGCCGTCGGGCTGCCGGTCGGCGAAGGTCACCCCGGCGCGGAAGCGGCCGGCGTTCGTCGTCCAGGCCACCGAACCGAAGACCGAGAGGGGTTGGGAGAGCTGCGGCGCCTCGATCACCAGCTTGGCCACCTCGCCCTTCTGCAAGGGGCGCGGCGAGATGATCTGGCAACCGGTGGCGGAGATGTCGAAGGTCTCGGCCGACCATCCGGCCCCCGCATGCGATACCACCACGCGGTACTTCGCCAGGATCCTCGGGAACTGCCTCGGATTCTGGATGAACGCCGCGACGCTCGCCACGCTGGCAACTCCCTCCCGCGGCTCCGGCCCTGCCGGGACGGCCCGCTACCCGTTCACGCGAAGCGTCTCGATGAGGAAGGCCGTGAAGAGCGCGACCATCGCCACCGCTGCGGTGCCCCCGACGACCAGCCCCCCGATCACCGCAGCCCTGCCGATGGCCGTTTCCGGAAGGATGATCTCCGTCTTGATGAATCGCCGGGATGGGCGCACCCGTCGATTCTAGCGCCTTTGTTCCTCGTTTGCTCGCCCCGTGGTGCAGAGACGGGTCGGGCCACGGATCGGGTTGACACGCGGAACGGCGCTGGCCAGTCTTCGTCGCCATGCCCCTCTTCCGTCGCCCAGATGGAGACCTGGTGCGCGACCTCCCTCCGGTGCGGGGGATCGTGCCCTACCTCATGCGGGGCCGGAACGAGAGCGCCGTCTACCACGAGGCCTTCTACGACGTCGGCCGGGCCAGGAACTGGCTGCGCGCCTACAACCGCTCACACGAGAGCCGGGCCACTCTCTTCCACCTCGTCCTCTACGCCTCGGCGTGCGCCCTCCGCCTCCGCCCTGGCCTGAACCGCTTCGCCTCCGGCGGCCGGGTCTACCAGCGGCGGGAGGTCTCGATAGCCTTCGCGGCGAAGAAGGAGATGAAGGACCCCGCCCCCTTCGCCACGGTCAAGCTCCGGTTCGGCGCCGAGGAACCCTTCGAGGAGGCGGTGCGACGGGTGGCGGAGGCCGTGAACGAGGGTCGCCGGGGACAGAGCCGCCGGATCGACCAGGAGGCGGCCATCCTCATGCGCTTCCCCGGCTTCGCCATCTCGGCGCTGACCCGGCTCGCCGCCTGGCTCGACCGCTGGAACCTGCTGCCCGGCTTCCTGATGCGGGACGACCCGTTCTTCGCGAGCCTCTTCCTCGCCAACCTGGGCTCGGTGGGCCTGTCCGACACGTTTCACCATTTGTACGAGTACGGCACGGTGAGCATCTTCGGCGTGGTGGGCACGGTCCGCCCCACCCTGGTCCCGGTGCGCGGCGGAACCGAGGTGCGAGAGCTGCTCTCGGTGCGCTGGACCCTCGACGAACGCGTCAACGACGGCTTCTACGCGGCTCGCTCGCTGCGCATCGCCCAGGACGTCCTCGAGGACCCGGAGCACTTCCTCGGGCCACCGGCGTCCGCGACGATCCCCACGCCGGAAGCCTGGGTCGCGCTTCGCGCGCGGCGCGAGCCGGGCTGATAGGATCCGGGCCGTGCGGCGTCCCGTCCTCCTCTTCCTCGCGCTCGGCTGGACGCTGGTCGCCTGCGAGCGCCCTCCCCCGGCGACTCGCGGCATTTCGCCGCTGGCCCGGGAGACCGTGCGAAGCTGGCTCGCCGGGGCGACGCCCGACGGCGCGCCCGCCGGGTCGCGACCGCACGTCGATCGCGGCTTCCGCGCGCTGGGAGCCGAGGTCTACCGGCTCCGCTGCATCCCGTGCCACGGCGTGAACGGCAACGGCAAGGGAATCCACGCTGCCCGCCTGCTCGTCCCCGCACGCGATTTCACCAAGGGTGTCTTCGAGATCCGTTCCACGCCGTCGGGCTCGCTGCCCACCGACGGGGACCTCTTCCGCTCGATCTCCCGCGGCATGCACGGCTCGGCGATGATCCCCTGGAACTGGCTTCCCGAGGACGAACGGTGGGCCGTGGTGGAGCACCTGAAGGCGTTCTCCCCTCGCTTCCGCGAGGAGGGCCCGGGGGAGCCGCTGGCGGTGCCCGAGGCACCGCCGGAGACGCCCGAGTTGCTCGCGCGGGGCCAGGCGGCCTGGCGGAGGAACGGCTGCGAGAAGTGCCACGGCGAGTCCGGCGAAGGGGACGGCCCGTCGGCCCCCACGCTCCGACGCGACGGCGGCAAGCCCATTCGCCCTCTCCCCTTCTCCGGTGGCCGCTTCCTTCGCGGGGGCTCGATGGGCGACCTCTGGCTGACGCTGGCCACCGGGCTCGACGGAACGCCCATGCCGTCCTACGCCGCTGCCTCCCCCGAGGATCTCTGGGCGCTGGCCGCCTGGGTCCGCGCCCGCGCCGGCCTCCCCGCGCTCGGGCACCCGACCGCTCCCGCCCGATGCAGAGGAGCAGATGGGCTGGCGGATCGACGTCGAGGAGCGGTAGGCGAGACGAAGCAGGCTGGCCGGACGTTCTTTTTCTTCCTCCCCCTTGCACCCGATGCCGCGGTGCGTCAAAATACCGATTCTCGAATCAGGAGGGGCCCGTGCCCGACAAGAAGACCGCCAGCTACGTCCAGTCCCTCTGCATGGGGGAGATTGAGCAGGAGATCATCATCCCCTTCCCGGAGATGGACCCGGGGGAGAAGGAGACGCTCGTCCAGGTGCTGGCCTCCGTCCGACAGCTGCTTTCGGGGCGCGAGAAGGAGTTCCGGGACTGGGACACCAAGGCGGAGATGCCCGCCGCCTTCCTCGAGGAGTTGCGACAGTTCGGCCTCTTCGGCCTCGTCATCCCGGAGGCCCACGGAGGCATCGGCTTCGGGTCGACCGCCTACTCGCGGGTGCTCCAGGAGATCGCCACCTTCGACGGCTCCATCGCCCTCACCGTGGGTGCACACAGCTCGATCGGCATGCGCGGCCTGCTCCTCCTCGGGACCGACGCCCAGAAGGCCCGCTGGCTGCCCAAGCTCACCACCGGCGAGCTGATCGCCGCCTTCTGCCTCACCGAGTCCGGCGCCGGCTCCGACGCCGCAGCCGTCCGCACCACCGCGCGCCGCGAGGGCAACGACTGGATCCTGAACGGCGAGAAGATTCTGGATCACCAACGGCGGCATGGCCGACTTCTTCACCGTCTTCGCCAAGACCCCCGACGTGCAGTCGAAGGGCAAGGCGGCGCTGACCGCCTTCGTGGTCACCCGCGACATGCCCGGCGTCTCCACCGGCCCCCACGAGGACAAGATGGGGATCCGGGCCAGCTCGACCACCACCGTGCGCATGGACGAGGTTCGCGTTCCCGGCGATCACGTGCTGGGCGGCATCGGCCAGGGCTTCAAGGCGGCCATGCGCATCCTGAACGCCGGGCGCACCGGGCTGGGCGGCGGCTCGGTGGGCGGCATGAAACGGCTCATCTCGCTCTCGGCGAAGCAGGCCGTGGAGCGGCAGCAGTTCGGCCGCCCCATCTCCGAGTTCGGCATGATCAAGGAGAAGGTGGGCGGGATGGTGGTCGACGCCTTCGCCGCCGAGTCGGTGGTGAGCCTGGTGGCCGGGATCATGGATCAGAAGTACGAGGATTTCGCGGTCGAGGCCGCCATCTCCAAGGTCTTCGCCACCGAGGCCCTCTGGCGGGCCTCCGACGAGGCCCTGCAGATTGCCGGCGGCAACGGCTACATGCGCGAGTTCCCCTACGAGAAGGCGCTGCGGGACTCCCGCATCAACCGCATCTTCGAGGGCACGAACGAGATCCTGCGCCTCTTCATCGCGCTCACCGCCATGAACGACGTCGGCCAGCAGCTCAAGGAGCTTGCCGGGGTGGTGAAGAACGGCGTCGCCGACCCCATCAAGGGGTTCGGCGTGCTCTCCGGCTACGCGAGGAAGCGGGCCTCGCTCGCCACCGGCATGGTGGGGGACAGGCGAACCTTCACGCTGCTCGTCCCGGCGGTGAAGAAGGCCGCCACCGTGGTCGAGGAAGGAACCCGCGACGTGGCGCTGGCCGCCGACCGGATTCTCCGCAAGCACGGTGGCCAGGTCGTGGGCAAGCAGTTCGCCACCCACCGGCTGGCCGACATCCTCATCGACCTCTACGTGCTCTCGGCGGTCCTCTCGCGCGTGAACTCGGCGGTGGAGGACAGGGGGGAGGAGGCCTCGGCGCAGGAGCTGGCCATCCTGGAGATCTTCGCCGGCCGGGCCCGTCGCCGCATGCGCAGCAACCTGAACCGCATCGACGACAACGACGACGAGCTCGTGAAGCTGATCGCCGACCATGCCTTCCAGAAGGAAGGCTACTCCTGGGACACGATCTGACCGGCGGCGCGACGCCACGCTGGCTAGCGCCTCGACGCGCAGAGCGCGGCGGCCCGCTCGAAGCGGGGGTGGTCGGCGGCCCGCTCGAGCGAGACCTGGTCCATCACCTCGGCGCAGGTTTCCTGGCCACCGTGTCGCGCGAGCGTCTCGGCCGCGACCGACCGCAGCCCCACCGGGTGGGCGGCGCGGAGCGCGGGGGCGAGCGCCGCGCGGAGCTGGACGGGCGAGAGCACGCGGCCCAGCGTTCGCACCGCCGTCTCCCGCACCGTCAGCGGCGCGTCGGGCGCGTCGACGAGCGCACGGGCGAGCGGCTCGGCCCGGGCCGGATCGACGGCCCCGAGCGCGCCGAGCGCCATCGACCGGGTCGAGGGCATCTGGCCCTCGGAGGCGGCGATCTCGGCCGAGGACCGGCATGGCGGCCGGCCCGAGCGCCTTCCAGCTGCTGGCGGGGATGGCGCGGTCGATGGTGCCGAGCAGGGCTTCGACTCGCTCGCGGACCTCGGCGTTGGACCCGGCGGCGTCCGACATCGCGGGGGCGGAGAGGAGCACGGCGGAGAGGAGCGCGATGGGGGCGATCATGGTCGGGCTCCTACCGGACGAGCGGGTTGGCCCGCAGGATGCTCGACTGCTGGGTCGAGAGATTTCCCGTCGAGAGCGCCGAGCTCAACAACCAGAACATGAGATTATCGCCGCCACCGCATGGCCCGGGCTGGGCCTTCAGGCAGTCGGCCACGACCACCTCGGTCTTGCCGGGAGCGCAGGCGGTGAGCTCGCAGGTGGGAGTGTCCTGCACGGGGTCGAAGTTCTTTCCGTCACTCTCGGTCACGTGGTAGAGGCCGAGGAAGTGGCCGACCTCATGGGCGGCGACGTAGGCAGTTCGATCGGCGCCGCACCCCGGAAGGTTCACTGCGCCCCCGCAGGCCGTGGCCGCCCCGGTCTCCAGATTCGCCACCGACACCAGCGCCCCGCTCGCCACCGTTCCGCCCACCGAGGACGGCCCGGGAATGGTTCCGTCGATGCCGACGTAGGTGAACGTCCCCCCCTGGTTGGAGACCAGGCTGTTCACGAGGAAGAGACTCATGGCGTTTTCGGCATTCGACATCCGGAGGATGGTGGCCAGCGTCTCCGCAGGGGAGGCTGTCGTCGATGTTCACGCCCGCCGCGTAGCGCGCCTTCACGTCGGCGGGAATGTCGACGAAGTTCACGGCTCCCAGCGTCAGGCCGGCGCGGGCGAGGTAGATGCCAGCGTCTGCCGCATTCGCGCGACCGAGGCGCTCGTGGATGCGGTGGCCTGCGTGAGTTGGGTGGTGACGAGGTAGAAGTCCACGTCGACCGTGCCGGCGGCCGGCACCGCGCCCGGCTTGAGGAGCACCTTCACGTCGTACTTGCCTGGCGGGTACGTCGAGCGTCCCGTTGCCGACCACGCATTTGGCGGGCCCGAGAACCTTGCATTCCTCGGCATAGTCGTTCACCACCACCGACCAGGTTCCAGCCGGGACGCCACCGCCGTGGTCCACCATGTACTCGAGCATGTGGGTGGTGTTGGGAACGGTCAGGGTTCCGGCCCAGGGTGACGCCGAGGCAAAGAAGATCGACCCGATGCCGTTCTTCGTTCCCCAGAAGGCGGGGTCGGCTGTCGGGGTCACGTTGTCGTTGAAGAACTCGACGCCTCCCACCTTCAGGGTCAAGGGCACGACCGTGTTGGCGAGCAGGGTGCCCTGATAGGTCACCGACTGCGCCGCGAGCGGCTCGGTCCCCTGCTGGAGGATGGTGACGCTTCCGGTGGTGGTCGGCACGGTGAACGTGACCGTCTCCCCGACCGTGTGGACGCCGAGTTGCAGGACCTGTGCGGACGAGAGCGCGCTGGGCTGCGGCGTCTCGAGCGTGCAGGCTGGCGGCGGGACGACGCTGACGGTGGCCGTTCCGCTCCTCGATCCATCGGCGATGCTGGTCGCCACCACGTGAAAGCTGCCGGGAAGCAGCGGCGCGGTGTAGAGACCGCCCGTCGAGATGGCCCCACCGACGCTTCCCTCCTGCACCGCCCAGGTCACCGTCTGGTCGGCGGCGCCGACGACGGTGGCCGTGAATGGCTGCGTCTGACCGACTCCCACGAACGCGCTGGCCGGGCTGACCGTCACCGTGATGGTGGAGCCTCCCCCTCCACCACAGGCGGCGGCGAGCGCGAGAAAGGCGGCGGCGGCGGCAAACCGGGGGGGCGTGTGTCCCATTCACTTCCAATCTACCTGCTCTTCGCGCTCCGCGCCGCTGCCTCCTGCGGGAGGAGGACTGCGAGCAGGAACCGGTGCACCGGCACCGGCACGCCCGCCTGCTCCCCGAGCCGGACCACCGTGCCGGTCTGCTCGTGAAGCTCGGAGGGGCGGCCGGCCTCGACGTCACGCTGCATCGACGCGGTGATCGTGGCCGGCAACTCGTCGTAGCGGGCCACCGTGCGCGCCACCGCGTCCGGAGCGATTCTCACCCCGCGAGCCCGCGCCACCGCCGCCACCTCCTCGGCGGCGGCCACGAGGAGCGCGCGGGTCCTCGGCTCGGCGCGCATCACCCCGAGCGGCGCGCGGGTCGCCGCCCCCACGCTGCTGAGCGGGTCGATGAAGAGGAACTTCTCCCAGGTCGCGGCGAGCACGTCGTCCGCGACGATGGCTCCGGCGCCCGAGGCCCGGATGGCCTCGGCGAGCCGCTCCAGGCGGGGGCTCCCCCCGCCCGACAGTTCACCTACCGTGATCTGCAGCGGCGTTCCGGTGGTGCGCACCTCGCCCGGCCCGTCCACCCAGGCGCTGACGTGGCAGAGACCGCCCGCCACCGGCCCCGCTCCCAGCGCCTCGGCGAGCGTCGCGGCGGCCTCGACGCCGTTCTGGAGGGGAACGACGACCGTCCCGGAACCGACGAGTGGCCGAAGGCGTGGCGCCATCTCCCCGACCTGCCCGGCCTTCACGCAGACGAGAACCGCGTCGAACGGCGCGCCTCCCGCCAGCCCCGCCGGTTCCTGCGCGACCTGGGCACGGATGGTGTGGGTACCCCAGGGGCCGTGGACGCGGAGCCCTCCGGCCTGGATGGCCGCGAGGTGCTGGCCTCGCGCCACGAAGGAGACGTCGTTTCCCGGCCTGGGCGAGCAGCCCCCCGAAGACCCCTCCGACCCCTCCGGCTCCGATCACCGCGATTCGCATACGTTCGATCTTAAGAGGGGTTCGGCATCTTGTCGCACGGGACGCGTGGCGCGCAGCCTTCCGTCCGGGTGTATTCCCTTAAATGGAGGGATCCAGTCCATGACTATTCTCGTTCGCCTCGCCGCCGCCGTCACCGCAACTTCACTCTCCTTCGCGGCCTCGCCCGCCCTCGCCTGCTCGGTGTGCGGCTGCGGCGACCCGCTCGGCGGCGTTGGACAGGTCGCCGGCCCCGCCGGCCAGCTCGGCCTCGAGCTCGATGGCCAGTGGCTGTCCCAGAAGGCGGACGGGGACGTGCCCGACACCACGGACGTCCTGAACCAGTACTCGGTCCTGCTCACGGCCTCGTACACGCCGCTGGCCAACCTCAACCTCGTCGTCACGCTGCCCTGGGTCTGGAAGAACATGCAGATGGAGATGCCCGACGGCTCCCGGATGACGTCGTCCAACCTGAACGGCTTCGGCGACATGCAGTTCGGGATTCGCTGGTTCTTCTGGGAGGACACCGACGTCGGAAACCGCACCCGCCAGACGCTCTCGGTCTCGGCCTCGACCTTCGCGCCCACCGGGAACAACTCCGCGGTCCAGAGCGACGTCTGGAGCGGCTACGCCGGCGTTTGAGGGCTCTACCGCAGCGTGAACTCGTCCGGCTACCGCTTCGGCTCGGCGGCGCTCTGGACCGTGGCGGGACAGTCCCAGCCTCTCGACTGGCTCGCCGTCGCGCTGGCCGTGGACGGGCGCGCCGCGGGCTCCGATGTCCAGGACGGCGCCGCGGTCGAGAACACCGGGGGCTTTCTCCTGGCCGCCGTGCCGGCCGTCTACGTGAACGTCTTCCCCGGCGGCTGGCTGCTCGCCAAGGCGCAGCTCCCCTTCGCCACCAAGCTGAACGGGGTCCAGACCATCGGGCCGGTGATCACGGCCGGTCTGCGCTACGAGCTCTTCTGACCGCGAGCTTCTGCGCCTCGTCCTCCACCGCCGCGATGACCGAGGGCACCTGCGACTTGTTGGCCGCGTTGACGATCCAGGAGGGAACGCTCCCTCCCGGGTCGATGTCGATCTGGTAGCGGAAACGGCTCACGCCCTCGCCGGCCGGCGAGATCTCCCAGCCGCCTGTGTTTCGGACCATGTGCGTCGCTCCCTCCGGAGGCGCGCCTCGGCTCTCGTCGATCGTCCAGCGCAGCTCGAAGTCGCCGCCGGCCGCCACGTCGTCGACCACGACCTCCATGCGAAAGGCGTAATCGCGAGCGTCCATGAGAGGCGGGGCGTAACGCTCGTAGACCCAGACCTTCCTGCATCCCGGCAGGTCCTTCTCGACGCCCTGGCATCCCTCGGCGTGGAGGACCTTGCGGTACGCCAGGTAGGGGGAGAGCCGCTCGCTTTCGAAGGCTCGCCGGAGCACGTCGCGCACCGCCCAGGCCGGCGCCTTCATCGTGCCCTCGGCGCGGAGCGCCACCACGGGGGAGTCCTCCCGCTCCAGCCGGTAGAGCCGTCCTTGCGGGAACTGGGAGAGGAGCGCCCAGGCGGCGACGGCTAAGGCGAGGCGCATCCGCCCTTTCTATCCGGCCGGTCGGCTTCCGGCCACGAGGACGGTGCGGGTCGAATGCGGTAGCGTGGTCGCGAGTGCGCCCGCCCCGAAAGAACGCCCCCACCCCACCGGCTCACGCCCGGATCCTCGGCGCCATCGACGTGGGCACCAACGCGGTTCGGCTCGAGCTGGCGCGGCCGCTCCCCGACGGTTCCTTCGAGGTCCTCCACTCCGAGCGGGATCCGGTTCGGCCCGGCGAGGGAGTCTTCAAGACCGGACGAATCCCGCGCGAGGTGGAGCAGCGGCTCCTGTCGACGCTGCGCCGTTACGCGGCGCTGGCGCGCCGACACCGGGCAAAGGTACGCGCGGTGGCCACGAGCGCCATCCGCGAGGCCAAGAACGGCCCCGACGTCGTGGCCCGGGTCCTCGCCTCCACCGGCCTCGAGCTGGAAGTCATCTCCGGCAAGGAGGAGGCGCGCCTCATCGCGCTGGGCGTGCTGCGCGGCCAGCCGCGGCGGGCACGAAACCTGGTGGTGGACATCGGCGGCGGCTCCACCGAGATCGCCGTCGCCACCGGCGACCACCCCAGCAGCCTCTACACGGTGGCCATCGGCTCGGTCCGCCTCACCGAGACCTTCGACTCCATGGGCAAGGTGCCGCCCAGGCGGCTCGAGCTCATGCGGACCTTCGCTGCCGAGGCCTTCCAGCGCTCGCTCCCTCGGTTCACCCACCCGCACCGAGCCCTGGGCAGCTCGGGCACCATCGGCACGATCGTCTCCTTCGCCGCCGAGAGCGGCGGCCGCAGCGCCACCCGCAAGCGCATCCGGCGCGCCGTGGAGGTGCTCGCCGCGATGGGGCTCGACGAGCGGCGACGGCGCTTCGACGCCAGGCGGGGGAGATCGTGGTGGCCGGCGCGGTGGTGCTGGAAGCGCTCATGGACGGGCTTGGCCTGGAGAGCGTGACCTCCGTCGACACCGGTCTCCGGCAGGGGCTGCTCGTCGACATGCTGGAGCGGCAGGGTCGCGAGGCGCCCGACGCCAGCACGGGGGAGGCTGCACGGGCGCTGGGGCGGCGCTTTGCCTTCGACGAGGTCCACGCCGCGCAGGTGGCCCGGGTGGCGCTCTCCCTCTTCGACGACCTGGCCGGGCTCCACCGTCTGCCTGCGTCGGCCCGCCCGATGCTGGAGGCGGCGGCGCTGCTCCACGACGTGGGGAGCGCCGTCTCCTACTCCAGGCACCACAAGCACACGTTCTACCTGATCGCGAACGGCGACATCCCGGGCTTCTCGGACCGGGAGCGGCAGCTCGTGGCGCTGGTGGCCCGCTACCACCGGCGCAGCCCGCCGGACCGGGAGCGCCCCGATCTCGTCTCCCTTGCGCCGGCCGATTTCCGTACGGTGCGAAAGCTGGCGACGCTGCTCCGGCTTTCCGACTCCTGCGACCGAAGTCATCACCAGCTGGTCCGCGACGTCCGGGCCCGGGTCGCGAACGGGTCGGTTCGCCTCCTCCTCCGGTCGCGCCAACCGATCGACCTCGAGATCTGGGACGCCGGGCGCGAGGCCGCCCTCTTCCGGCAGGTCTTCGGCCGGCGGCTGGAGCTCGTCACCCGGCGATAGGCAGACCCCACCTGGACTGTGGCCCCGGGGGGGGGCCCCGTGCTAAACGAGCCCCGCCATTCTCGTCCGGAATGTCGGGGGATTCCGGCCGGTTCACCACCATCCCATCTCCCCTGCGGCTTCCCGGCGGCTCGACTGAAATATCGTCGCGCCTCTTCCGTTAGGGGGGTCGGTCCGCAACGGGAGCCCAATGTCCGCAGACACCCTCGAGCAGTCCCCGCTCTTCCACCCGACCGCCCAGCTGCCCCGCGCCGCCGAGGAGCGGCGCTACTGGGTTCCGCTGCTCTTCGCAACCGCCGCAGCGCTGCTCTTCTCCATCGTCGCCGTGCCCCGGGTCGACTTCGAGCGAGCCGCCTCCGACGCGATCGACCGGAGCGAGGGCGCCGCCCAGGTTTCACCCCACGACCGGGAGGTGAAGCTGGAGCAGGCCCGCAAGGTGGCAGCGCTGGCCGCGTACTCCGGAGCCGCCTTCGGAACCGCGCTGACCGCGCTTCTCGGCGCGTTCTGGGTCTGGCTGGCCTTCAAGGTGGTGGGATCGAAGCCTGGCTACGCCCAGACCTTCACCGTGATGTGCTACTCGCTCCTGCCCGGCGCCTTCGAGGCGCTTCTCGCCATCCCGGCGCTCCTCGTTCGAGGGACGATCATGCCGGAGCAGCTCGGGACGCTCCTCCCTTCCAGCCTCGGGCTCCTGCTCCCCGCCGACACGACCGGGCCGCTCGCCTCGTTCCTGGGCGCGGTGGACCTATTCTCTCTCTGGGCGGTGTGGCTCGTGGTGGCCGGCATGGCCGGGGTGGCCAAGGTCTCCCGGCGGCGCGCGCTCATCACCACCACCGTCCTCTGGCTCGCCTACGTGGCGGTCTTCCGCGTTGCGCTCCCCGCCCTCGTGGGCGTGAGGTAGACATGCATCCCATCCTTCTTCTCCTCCCGCTGGCGCTCTCCGCTGCCGATCCGTCCCCCATCACGCTCGACGAGGCGCTTGCCTTCGCCGCCAAGGCCAATGTCGATCTGAAGATCGCCGGGACCGACCGGGCTCTGGCCGGCGTGGACGAGTACGCCAGCTGGGCCGGCGTGCTGCCCCGGCTCGACCTCTCCGCCACCTTCGGAAACGTCTACACCGCACCCAGTGTGCAGAACATCTCGATCCCCTACATCATCGCCAACCCCGACGGCAGCCAGAGCATCTCCTACAGGTACTCGCTGGAGTCGGTCCCGGCCAACTTCGTGGAGAGCTACTCCCTGGGACTCGTTCTCCAGGTCCCGATCTTCGACGGCATGCGGAACTGGGCGACCATTGCCAGGACCAAGGCGCTTCTCCGCGCCGCCGATCAGACCTACGACGAGGCCTCGCTCAACGTGGCCTTCGACGTGACCCGTCGCTTCTACGAGGTGGTCCGCGCCGAGCGGAGCCTCAAGGTTTTCCAGGAAGCGGTCACGCGCAGCGAGGAACTGGTGCGGCGCACCGACGCCCTCTACGAGGCCGGTCGCGCTCCGCGAAGCGACACCTACGCGGCGCGCGTCACGCTCGGCAACGATCGCATCTCCGCCGAGCAGCAGCTCGCCCGCGTTTCCGACGCCCGGGTGGCGCTGTCGATCGCTCTCGGCCGCGGCGCCGACCCCGGCCTCCAGGTGGTCCCGCCCGCCACCCTCGACAGGACCTCCTTCCAGGAGCCGCCGGACCAGCCGGCCCTGGTGGACCTGGCCCGGCGGAAGCGCCCGGTGCTCTCGGCCGACGAGCAGCGGCTCCTGGCCGCCGCGCAGGAGATCCGGGTCGCACAGGCCGGCTACTACCCGAACGTCTCGGCGCAGGCCAGCTACACGCGCCAGGGGCCGTACATCGCCGGCCCCCAGGGCGTCTACGGGGATCCCACCGGCCAGTACGTGGCCAACTTCGGCATCGTCGTGAACTGGAACCTCTTCGAGGGCCGGACCACCAGCGCCAACGTCCAGCGCGCCAACCTGACCGAGGAGCGGACCCGTCTCCAGGCCGAGCAGGCCTTCCTCCAGGTGACGAGCGAGATCGCGCGGTCCCGCGTCGGCTACCAGACCCTCTCGGCTTCCGCCAATCTGGCCGAGGAAAACCTCAAGGCCGCCCGGGAGAGCCTGCTCCTCGCCGAGCGCCGCTTCGACGCCGGCGCCGCCACACAGCTCGAGATCCGCGACGCCTTGCTCAACCTCACCCGGGCCCAGCTCACCCTGCTGGCGGCCCGGATCGACGCCATCATCGCCCGCGCCGACCTGAACCGCGCCGTGGGCGGCGCGCTGTAGCCGAAAGGAACCGTTGGCCATGTCCTGGACCAAGCGCATCATCGCCGCCGTCTTCGTTCTCGCGATCATCGGAATCGTCGCCGGGTCGCTGATGCCCAAGAAGGAACCCCCGGTCACCGTCCAGACCTCGGCGGTCCGCAAGGGACCCATCACCCGCAAGGTGACCGCCGCCGGCAAGTTGCAGGCCGCGACCCAGGTGAAGCTCTCCTCCAACCTGTCCGGCGACCTGCTCGACCTGCCGGTCCGCGAGGGTGACACGATCAAGAAGGGGCAGTACATCGGGCGCATCGACTCCCGCCGCTACGAGGCCCAGCTCCACCAGCGCGAGGCCATGGAGCAGAGCGCCCGCTCCGAGCTGTCGCTCGAGGAGGTCAACCTCGCCAAGTTCCAGGCCGATCTCAAGCGGGTGGAGCGGCTGGTGAAGGCCGACAGCGCCAGCACCGCGGAGCTGGAGCGCGCCGTGGCCGATCGCGACGGCGCCGCGGCGCGCGTCCAGGCCGCCAAGGACCGGGTGAAGAGCGCGTCCGCCAGCCTGGCCGAGGCCCGCTACCTCCTCTCCTTCACCACGCTCACCGCCCCCATCGACGGCATTCTCACCTCGCGCCTCAAGCAGGTGGGCGAGCGGGTGCGCGGCTCCGACTTCAACGAGGACCCCATCGTCATCATCGCGACCCTCTCCAGCATGGAGATGAAGGTCGAGGTCGGCGAGCACGAGGTGGTCTACCTGCACGAGGGCGACGGGGCCGAGATTGAGGTCGACGCCTTCCCGGATCAGAAGTTCCCGGCTCAGGTCGTCGAGATCGCCAAGAACGCCAA
Organism: uncultured delta proteobacterium; assembly: GCA_963700085.1. Lineage (GTDB taxonomy): Bacteria > Myxococcota > Myxococcia > Myxococcales > Anaeromyxobacteraceae > CAIOAK01. The sequence continues at coordinate 217,810 of CAVOWI010000021.1, read as the reverse complement.
CGTCCGCAACGCCGGCACCGAGACGGAGGTGACGACCTTTCCGGTCCGCCTTGCACTTTCAGGCAATGTTCCCGGGGGCCTCCCGGGGATGAGCGGCCAGGCCTCGGTGTCGACCGAGACCCGGCAGAACGCGCTCACCGTTCCCCTGCAGGCGGTGACGGTCCGCACCGAGAAGCAGCTCGCCGCGCCGGCCTCGAAGGACAAGGACGCCCCCGACGGCGGAGCGTCGCCACCGGCGCCGCCCCCCGGACCCGGCGTCCGGAAGAGCACGAAGGAGTTGCAGCAGAAGGTGGTCTTCGTGGTCGAGGACGGCAAGGCGCGGGTTCGAAGGGTGGAGACCGGCCTGGCGAGCGAGAACGAGATCGAGATCCTCTCCGGCCTCCAGGAGGGGGAGCCGGTGGTCGAGGGCCCCTACAAGGTGCTCTCCCGCGAGCTCTCCGACGGCAGGGCGGTGAAGCTCGACAAGGCTTCCGAGAAGGGCGGAGCAGGGGCCCCGGTGTCGGGCAAGGAGAAGACGGGAGCGAAGGGATCGTGAGCGAGACGCCCCTCATCGCCGTGGATCGGATGACCCGGGTCTACCGGGTCGGCGAGGAAGAGGTGCGCGCCCTCGACGGCGTCTCCTTCGACGTTCGCCGAGGAGAATGGGTCGCGGTGGTGGGGCAATCGGGCTCGGGGAAGTCGACGCTCATGAACCTCATCGGCGCCCTCGACTCCCCCACCTCCGGCACCTACTGCATCAACGGCCGGGACGTGGAGAAGCTCTCCGACGACGAGCTCGCCGATCTCCGCAATCGCGAGATCGGCTTCGTCTTCCAGACCTTCCAGCTGCTGCCTCGCTCCACCGCGCTGGCCAACGTCGAGCTGCCCCTCGTCTATCGCGGCGTGGGACGGGCCGAGCGGCGTGAACGCGCGGTGGCGGCGCTCGAGGCCGTGGGCCTCTCCAACCGCATGCACCACCGTCCCAACGAGCTCTCGGGCGGACAGCGGCAGCGCGTGGCCATCGCCCGGGCGCTGGTGGGTCAACCCTCGCTGCTGCTCGCCGACGAGCCCACCGGCAACCTCGACAGCGCCACCGGCGAGGACATCATGCGGCTCTTCGGCGAGCTCCACCAGCGCGGCAACACCATCCTGCTCGTCACCCACGAGCCCAGGCTGGCGGCCCGATGCCCGCGCGCCATCCGCCTCATGGACGGGCGCGTGGTGGCCGACGGCCCGGGAGGGGAAGTGGCGCTGCTCGGCGTCGCGCCCGCGAAGGTGTCCGCATGACGCGGATCCGCCGCGCCATCTCGGAGGTCGGCGAGGCCTTCCGCATCACGCTGGGCACCCTGGCGAGCCACAGGCTCCGGAGCTCCCTCACCACCCTCGGCATCGTCATCGGGGTGGCCACGGTGATCGCCATCGTGGCCATCATCCAGGGGCTCAACAGCAGCTTCGAGGAGTCGATCCAGGGCTTCGGCACCAACACCCTCTACGTCGCGCGGTACCGCTGGCTCGATCTTTCCGGCGAGTACTGGAGGGTCCGCAACCGCAAGCCCATCGGAGACCGCGAGCTTCGGGCCATCCTCCGGGAGTCGACGGTCGCCGTGGCCACCTCACCGACGGTCTCGGTGGCCGCCAGCGTCTCCCGCGGGGAGCGCTCGGTCGAGCGGGTCAACGTCAACGGGGTGGGCGCCCAGTATCTGGTCGCAAACGGGGGCGGGGTCCGCGCCGGCCGCTTCTTCGCCGAGAGCGACTCCGAGCTGGCACGCCCGACGGTGGTGCTGGGCGCCGAGGTCGTCGACCGCCTCTTCCCGGGCATGCCGCTGGAGGCGGTGCTGGGACAGCGGGTGCTGGTGGGCGGACACGCCTTCTCGGTGGTGGGGCTCACCGACCGTCGCGGGCGCTTCCTGGGCATCCCCATGGACAACAACGTGCTCATCCCCTACACCACCTTCGGCCACTTCTTCGGCTCCAAGCGCCCCATGAACATCGCCGTGGCAGCGCCGCCGGGAAGGGTCGCCGAGCTCGAGGACGAGCTCACGAGCATCCTTCGCAAGGCTCGCCAGGTGAAGCCGGGCAAGCCGGACGACTTCCTCTTCAACCGCCAGGACCAGTTCCTCAAGTTCTACCAGGGGCTCACCGGCGCGCTCTACGCCGTGGCGGTGGGCGTCGGGTTCATCACGCTCATCGTGGGCGGCATCGGGATCATGAACATCATGCTGGTCTCGGTCCACGAGAGGACGAGGGAGATCGGCCTGCGGCGTGCGCTGGGCGCGCGGCGCGCCACCATCCTCACCCAGTTCCTGGTGGAGTCGGCCCTGGTGGCAACCATGGGCGGCGCCATCGGCACCGCCATCGGGCTCGGGGTGGCGCAGCTCATCGCCCTGCTCTCCCCGCTTGCGGCGGCGGCGACTCCCTCTGCCGTGGCTCTCGGCCTCGGATTCTCGTCCCTGACCGGCCTGGTCTTCGGCTCCTGGCCGGCCTGGCGCGCCGCCAACCTCGACCCCGTGGAGGCGCTGCGCTACGAATGAGCTCGATCCTCGACACCGTGGGCATGGCGCTGACCACGCTGCGCGGCAACCCGCTGCGCTCGCTCCTGACCCTGCTCGGCATCGTCATCGGTGCCGCCACCGTGGTGGCCATGATGGGGCTCACCGAGGGGCTGCGCGTGCGCATGACCAGCGACCTGGCCTTCCTGGGCGCCGGGATCCTTCGCCATCTCCAAGACCCCTCCCATCAACTTCAGCGACGACGCCTACCACAAGTACGCCAAGCGCCGTCACATCACCCGGGACCAGGGCGAAGCCCTGCGCGGGCTCCCGCACGTGGCTCACGTCTCCATCGAGTCCTCCGCCCAGGGGCGCGAACGGCTCTGGACTCGGGAGCGCGCCACGCAGCCCAGCATCAACGTGACCGGCGGCTACCCGGAATACGAGACGGCCAACGCGGTCACGGTGGCCCAGGGTCGCTTCTTCTCGGACGTCGACATCCAGCTGGGCCGGCAGGTCGCCTTCATCGGTTCCGACGTGGCGGACCTGCTCTTTCCCGACAGCTCTCCGCTGGGGCAGGAGATCCGGCTGCGATCCAGCCGCCTTCACCGTGGTCGGCGTGGCCGAGCGGCGCGGCTCGGTCTGGGGGCTCGAGTCCAAGGACGCCTTCGTGGTGATCCCCTCCGACAGCTTCGACGCGGTCATCGGCAAGACGCTTTCCCACGACATCACCGTGGCGGCCACCGCTCCCGAGGACGTGGGGCGGGCCATGGACGAGGTCATCGCCCAGCTGCGCAAGGTGCGTGGCCTGCGAGGGGCCGAGGAGAACGACTTCGAGGTCTTCACCAACGACTCGGTCTCCGAGATGTTCGACAAGCTCGGGCAGATGGTCGCAGCCGCCACCTTCGGCATCTGCACCCTGGCGCTGCTGGTCGGCGGCATCGGGATCATGAACATCATGCTGGTGGCGGTCTCGGAGCGAACCCGCGAGATCGGGGTGCGCATGGCCCTGGGCGCGCGGCGGCGGCGCATCCTCTCCCAGTTCGTCATCGAGGCGGTGACGCTCTCCCTGTTCGGCGGCATCCTCGGCGTGCTCATCGGGGCGGGCGGGGTCATCCTGGCCCGCGAGGTCTGGAACGTTCCGGCGAGCGTCCCGGCCTGGGCGGTGCTACTGTCCCTGCTTTCCGCATCCGGGGCAGGCGTCGTCTTCGGCATCTACCCCGCCATCCGCGCCAGCCGCCTCGACCCGGTCGAGGCCATGCGCACGGAGTAGGGAAGGGGTCGTCGGTCGACGTGGACAAGGCGAAGGTCAAGCGCGAGATCCTGGGCTGGGTCATCACCATCCTCGCCGTGCTCGCATTCCGGACGTTGCTCTACGAAGCCGTCTACATCCCGTCGGGGTCGATGATCCCGACCCTTCAGATCGGCGACTACGTGGTGGTGGAGAAGTGGGCCTACGGGGTCCGCCTCCCGTTCACCGAGCGTGCCCAGGCGATGTGGTCGTCCCCGGAGCGCGGCGACATCGTGGTTCTGCTGGCGCCTCCCGGCAATCCCCGAAACGACGACCTCATCAAGCGGGTGGTGGGTGTGGCCGGCGACACGGTCGAGGTGAAGGACGGCGCGCTCTGGCTGAACGGGAAGCCGGTGCCACGCCAGCCCAGGGTCGGCCCGTGCGTCTACGAGAACCGCCTGGAGGGCGGCCCGTGGCGCGAGGAGAAGTGCGTGGCCGCCGAGGAGCAGCTCGACAGGCACCGCTACCTCACCTACTGCACGCCGGGCGTCGAATGCGGCGACGTGCCGCCCACCGTGGTGCCTCCCGGCAACGTCTTCCTGGTCGGCGACCACCGCGACCACAGTGCCGACAGCCGCGTCTTCGGGCCGGTACCGGTGGATCGCATCAAGGGACGGGCCTGGAACGCCCTCTTCTCCTGGGGTCCGGGCGGGATCAGGACCGATCGCGTCGCGCACAGCGTGACGCACTGACGGCCCGGCCGGGCCGGCGCATCCGCCGCGGTTGTCATGGGGCCGCCGGTCGGGCAGTCGCCCCTCTCCACGGCGCTGGTCCTCGGGGGAAGGCGTTCGCGGCTGGACGGCGCCGAGCCATTGCGTTCGCCGGCTCGCTCGATCCTCGGCGCCCCTGCGGAGGCGCCGCTCCGAGTTGCGCTGACCGCCGGCTGTCGATGAACGGGGGCTGGAAGTCGGGCGGCCGCGGTCTGCGCTCCCCCCCATCCAGGAGTCGACGGCCGGGCCGGCTCATCCGCCGCGGGTGTCGTCGGGGCCGCCGGTCGGGCAGTCGCCCCTCTCCACGGCGCTGGTCCTCGGGGGAAGGCGTTCGCGGCTGGACGGCGCCGAGCCACCGCGTTCGCGGGCTCGCTCGATCCTCGGCGCCCCTGCGGAGGCGCCGCTCCGAGTTGCGCTGCCCGCCGGCTGCCGGTGAACGAGTGGCGGAGGCCGGGCGGCCGACGTCCCTCCGCGAGGCGGACACCGCCGCGCCCGCGCAGCGACCGGCGACGCGGAGCATCAGTAGGCCGCCGAAGATCGCGAGCCCCGGACCTGTCCGTCGCCGGCGGCATCCAGCCGCGAACGCCCGCGCCTTCTGCCGGCTCCGCGGCGACGGACGCGTTGCGCGCTGGCGCGGCGGGGGGCGACGCGGCGCGACGGATGTAGTCAGGCGTGGGGTGATTGGCGCCGCATGTGGCGGCTTCCTTCGAGGCAGCCCGCCGTTCCCGATCCAAACCACGCGGAAGTCGCGATACGGATCGTGCTGGAGGACACGCCGTGAACCGACAACCGCCAGAGCAGGACACCGACCCCGGGAGATCCGGACTTCTCGAGACCATCGAGGCCCGCTTCGCAGCGGAGGACGCGGCGCGCTCCGCCTGGCTCGACGCGCGCCTCGGCTCCGGGCACCAGCAGCCCGGGACCTACCCGGCCCGGCGCGCCCAGACCGTCTGCGTCGAATGCGGCCTGAAGAGCGGACATCACCCTGGGTGTACCGAGCGCGAGGCCCGCGCAGTCCGTCGACGGCGAGACCGTCGTCGCCTGCCACTGAGCTGGACCGCCGTTCGGCCGCCGCGCCAGCGCGCACCGCGCGCGTCGCGGCTACAGCCTGGCGTCCTCGTCGACGACCAGCTTGTACATGGCGGCCGCGTCCGGCGCGTCGAGCAGTGCCCTTCGGAACTCGGGGCGCTTGAGCAACCGGCTCACCCTCGCCAGTGCCTGCAGGTGCTCGGCCCCGGCGCGCTCCGGCGCGAAGAGCGCCACGAAGACGTGGGTGGGCTTGCCGTCTTGCGCCCGGAAGTCGACCCCGGCGCGGGACCGGCCCAGGCACGCCGTGAGGGAGGCCAGGCGGGGCACCTTGCAGTGCGGCACCGCGACGCCCTCCCCGATCCCGGTCGATCCGAGCTTCTCCCGCGCGAGCAGCGCCGAGGTGAGTGCAGGCGGCTCCAGTCCCTCCGCCGCCGCCACGGGCCGCGCCAGCTCCGAGAGGACCGACGAGATCGTGCCGCCGGACAGTTCGGCGATCACGCAGTCGGGGCGCAGCACGTCGGCGATGTGCACCCACACCGGCTAGCACGGCGGCCGGCCCGATTCAAGGAACGCCCCCCGCCGCGCAGCGGGCAACGCAGCCGATCGCCCGCCGCGCCAGCGCGCAACGCGTCCGTCGCCGCGGAGCCGCCAGAAGGCGCGGGTGCACGCGACTGGGCGCCGCCGGCGACGAGCGGGTCCGGGGCTCGAAGTCTTCGGCGGCCTGCTGATGCTCCGCGTCGCCGCACGCTGAGCGGGCGCGGCGGAGCCGGCGTCGGGGCCTGGCGGGCGGCGGGCGTTCGAAGCTCCGCCACTCTTTTGTCGGCAGCCGGCGGGCAGCGCAACTCGGAACGGCGCCTCCGCAGGGGCGCCGAGGATCGAGCGAGCCCGCGAACGCTGTGCCTCGGCGCCGTTCAGCCTGGAACGCCCTCCCCCGAGGACAAGCGCCGTGGAGATGGGCGACTGCCCGACCGGCGGCCCCACGCCCTCCCGTGGCGACGGCGATCCGTGCCTCCCTTACCCGGGCTTCGCCTCGATGACTCCGAGCTTCTCGTCGTCGCGCCGGTACACCACGTTGATGAGGCGAGTCTTCGCGTCCTGGAAGACGTAGAACCGGCTGTTGAGCAGGTCCATCTGCATGATGGCGTCGTCGAGGGACATGGGCTTGGTCTGGAACCTCGACGTCGAGACGACCCGAGACGACGGCGCATCGTGCGGCTCGTCGATGATCTCGTGGCGGACGTCGAGCGGCATCCAGTCCTTGGGAATGAGCGTCGCCTTGTGGTTGCGCACCCGCTCCTTGTGCTTCTTCAGCTGCCTCTCGATCTTGTCGGCGGCGGCGTCGATGGAGGCGTACATGTCCTCCGACTTGGCACGCCCCCGGACCGAGAACGGTCCGGCCTTCATGGTGATCTCGGCGTGGTGCTGGAGGTTCTCCAGGTGGAGGACCGCGTGGGCCTCCGATGGGCGGTCGACGTAGCGCTGGATGTGGGCGACCTTGTCCTTCACGTGGGCCTTCAGTCCTTCGGTGGGCTCGAGGTGACGGAACGTGATGTTCACCTGCATCGTGGCCTCCTGGGTGTCGTGCTGGGTGCGCGGAAATGCATCGGCCGCGGCTGACCGAATATCCACCTGGACGGGGGGACCGGCAGGACCGCGGCCGACGAACTGCATGTCGCGATGAGCGTCACGCGTTCTCCAGGGCATCATACCAGATCAGAAGAACTTCTTCCGTTTCGAGCTGGGAAGAATCGCGAGTACTTCCCGGTACTTGGCTACCGTGCGGCGGGCGATCTCGATGTTCTGTCCCTTCAGGAGCTCGACGATCTTCTGATCCGAGTGCGGGTGCTTGGGATCCTCGGCGGCCACGATCTGCTTGATGTGGTTCTTGACCGCCTCGCTCGCGATGTCGTCCCCGCCCGTGCGGGAGATGGCCGAGTTGAAGAAGAACTTGAGCTCGAAGATCCCCTGCGGCGTGTGCACGTACTTGTTGGTGGTGACGCGCGAGACGGTCGACTCGTGCATCCCGATGTCCTCGGCCACGTCGCGCAGGATGAGCGGCTTCAGGTGTGCGATGCCCTTGTCGAAGAAGTCCTTCTGGAACTTCACGATCGAGTCGGTGACCTTGTAGATGGTTCGCTGGCGCTGGTGGATGGAACGGATGAGCCACACCGCGCTGCGCAGCTTGTCCTGGATGTACTCCTTGGCGGCGCCGGCGTTGCCGTTCTTCAGCGCCTGGCGGTACATGCCGGAGATGCGCAGCTTGGATAGGCCGTCGTCGTTCAGCACCGTGACGTAGCGGTCCCCGACCTTCTGTACGGTGACGTCGGGGGTGATGTACTGCGCCTCCTCGCTGGTGTACGCGCGCCCGGGCTTGGGCTCGAAGGAGGCGATGACCTTGACCGCCTTCACCACCTGGTCGATGGGGAGCTTGAGGTCGCGGGCGATGGCGGCGTAGTTCTTCGACTCGAGGTGCTTGAGGTGGCGGTCGATGATGGCCACCACCTCGGGCAGGTCGGCGTTCAGGTGGTGGGCCTGGAGCAGGAGGCACTCGCGCAGATCGCGCGCCGCCACGCCGGGCGGGTCGAGCCCCTGGACCTTCTTCAGCACGCTCTCGGCGAACTCGATGCCGACGCCCGCCTCGAAGGCCACCCGCACCAGCGGGTCGCGGACGGCCGAGTCGTCGATCTCGCCCTCCACGGCGGGCATGCGGAAGTAGCCGTCGGGATCGAGGTTCCCGATGATGAGCATGGCCACCTGCTCCTCCTCCGGCGTGAAGGCGGAGAGTCGCATCTGCCAGATCAGGTGGTCGCCGAGGTCGCCCTTCCTGGTGAGCGTGGCCTCGAATCCTGGGAGGTCCTCGTCGCCCATGTTCTTGTTCGACGGGGCGGTGTGGCCCTGCAACTGGTAGTGATCGAGGTACTGGTCCCAGTCGATCTCGTTGGAACCCTCCTCGCCCTTCACCTCCTCCGCCTTCTCGGCCTCCTTGGCGAGCGGCGCCAGCTCCTCCAGCTGGGACTCGGCGGGGCTGGCCCCGTCGGCACGCTCCTCCTCGTCGGGACCCTCGTCGAGCAGGGGGTTCTCGTTGATCTCGGTGCGGATGAGATCGACGAGCTCCAGCCTCGAGAGCTGCAGGAGCTTGATGGCCTGCTGCAGCTGGGGCGTCATCACCAGCTGCTGCGACATCTTGAGGTGCTGTCTGAGCTCCAGGCTCACGGATGGACCTCGGGGTGCCGGTCGTCGTCGAGCCGGAACTTCTCGCCCAGGTAGACGGCGCGGGCCCGGGCGCTCCCGGCGATGTGGGCCGGGGTCCCCTCCTCCAGGATCTGGCCGGACGACAGGATGTAGGCGCGGTCGCAGATGCCCAGCGCCTCGCGGACGGCGTGGTCGGTGAGGAGCACGCCGATCCCCTTGGCCCGGAGCGCGCCGATGAGCCGCTGCAGCTCGCCCACCGCGATGGGGTCGACTCCGGCGAAGGGCTCGTCGAGGAGGATGTGGCGAGGATCGTTGAGAAGGCTGCGTGCCACCTCGGTGCGGCGCCGCTCCCCGCCCGAGAGCTGTTCCCCGAGGCTGTTCTCGACCTGTCCGAGGTGGAACTCCTCGATCAGCTCGTCGGCCCGGCGCTCCCGCTCGGCGCGCCCGCGCCCGAGGGCCTCGAGCACCGCGGTGAAGTTCTGGCGCACGGTGAGCTTGCGAAAGACCGAGGCCTCCTGTGGCAGGTAGCCCACGCCGCGCCTTGCCCGCAGGTGCATGGGCAGACGGGTCAGATCCTCGTCGCCGAGCCGCACGGTGCCTGCGTCGGGGCGAACCAGCCCGACCGTCATGTTGAAGCAGGTGGTCTTGCCCGCGCCGTTCGGCCCGAGCAACCCCACCACCTCTCCTGGCCCGACCCGGAAGGAGACGCCGTCCACCACGCGCCGGCCGCGGTAGCTCTTCACGAGTCCGCGCGCTTCCAGTGCGGGCGCGCTCACGGCAGCTCCTTCTTCTTGCGGGGCTTCATCTCCGCGCCCGGCGGGGGAAGGATGACTCCCTTGGCGCCGGTGAGCGTGGCCGTGTCGGCGGCGAGGTCGTAGACCAGTTCCTCGCCGCGCATGACGTTCTCGCCGTCGCGCAGGACGGGGTTGCCGCTGCAGGTGACCCGGGCCGCCTTCTCCTCGAAGGTGGCGGTCTGGCAGGTCACGGTCCGCGTTCCCCGGGTCAGCTTCACGTCACCGGAGCAGATGGCCTTGCGGATTCGCCCCTGCTCGTCGTTCTCGGCCACGAGCTTGCGGCAGGTGAGCACCGCATCTTCCCGGGTGAGCGTCACGAGGGGCTTCCCGGTGAAGACGACCTTCCGCTCCTTGTAGAGGTACTGGACCTCCTCGGCGTCGACGGTCACCGGCGGTGAGGGAGGGATGGCCGCGAGGGCCAGCGCGAGACAGCCGGTGGCGATCACTGCCGAGCCGCTCCCGTGCCGACCAGGCGCACCCCGCCCCGGATCTCCACGTCGCCCGTGGACGGGTCGGCGGTGAAGGAGGGTCCTGCCAGCCTGTAGCCGGGGCCGACGACCTCCACCGGTTCGTCGCCACGGACCATGCCGTCCGATCCGGCGTAGCGTGCCGAGGCGGTCCGGGCGGTAGCGTCGCCACGCTCGAGCACCACGCCTCCGCTCGCGGACCAGGTGCGCGCCGCGAGGTCGCCCACGAGAGCAGGAGCCGCGACCGTGAGGTCGGGCGTGCCCTGGCCCGGCAGCGTCACCCGGGCAGCAGCTGCCTGGATCTCCCCCGAATTCCGGCGGTAGGTGGCCTGGGATGCGGTGCCGGACGCGCTCAGCTCCGCCCCCCGGTAGGCGCGGAACTGAACGCTCTCCAGGCGCAGCTCCGGGGGCGATCCCGCGCCCGCCGACGTGGCCCGCATCACACCCCGCCAGGAGGGCAATTGACGTCGCGCAAGCCCAGAGGGCGCCGCCGTCGCGGGATGGGAGCCTGGAGCGGCTGGATGTTCCACGTATGGTCAAATGGCACAACCCTTGCTAAACCGACGATAGCCGGAGCGTCTCGGGGCGACAAGGGCTTTTCGGCACCAACCTTGCTTAAGCTGTAATTTCAAGTGATTTCAGTGGCTTGGTCGACCAGCGCCGATGCATCCACACCCACTCGGCGGGGGCTTCCCGGATGGCCTGCTCGATCGATGCCGTGCAGGCAGCGGTGATGCGAACGGCCTCCGCCTCCGCGTCGGCCGGTGTGGGGTTGTACACCACCTCCTGGACCTTAAGGACGTAGCCGTCGCCGGCCTTGGGGCCGCGGCGACGGGACCACCCCACCAGGACCGGACAGCCGAACCGCAGCGCCAGGTCGGCCGCGGCCCGCGGCGTCGACGCCAGGTGTCCGAAGAACGGGACGAAGACACTCTGGACGCGGGTGTCCTGGTCGATGAGGATCCCGAGCGCCTTGCCTGCCCGCATGGCCTTGAGAAGTGCCCGTCCGCTCCCCGCGTCCTCGCGAAAGAGGGTGGGCACCTCGCCCCGGGCGCGGAATTCCTCGGCCATCTCGTCGATGTGCCGGTCCCAGCTGCGGGCGGCGATGACCACCGCCGGGATCCCCGAGCGAACGATGCGTCGGGCCAGCAGCTCCCAGCTTCCCAGGTGGCCGGTGACGAAGATGAGCCCCTTGCCCTTGGCGTGCGCCGTCCGGAGGAGCGCCTCGCCCTCTCCGTCGTAGGTGACGTAGCGCTCGAGGTCGCTGTCGATGCGGTCGATCTGGGCGACCTCGGCCGCCCCGTGGGCGTAGTGGAGGAAGGTTGCACGAGCGATGGCGCGTCGCTCGTCCTCGGGCAGCTCGGGCATGGCGAAGGCCAGGTGCTGGAGCGCCAGTTCCCGGTCCCGGCGCCCGACCAGCCAGGCGACGCGCCCGACGAGGCCGCCCAGCGCCCAGGCCACCCGGAACGGGAGGAGCGCTCCGAGCCGGATTCCGGCGCGGATGAGCCAGACGCGAAGCGTGCGGCGAGTCCTCTTCGCCCAGGGGATGCCGCTCACGGCCGGCGCTGCCCTCTCGCGTTCAGGATGAGCTCGCACAGTTCCCGCACGGCGCCGCGTCCGCCTGGAAAGCGGGAGACGAGGTGCACCTCGGACAGCACGTCCGGGTAGGCGTCGGCCGGAGCCGCGGAGAGCCCGACCTTTCGGAGCAGCGGGATGTCGTTCACGTCGTCGCCCATGTAGGCGACCTCGGCGTCGGCGAAGCCGAGCGGCGCAAGGGTGGCATACCCGTCGAGCTTGTCCCGCTGGGAGAAGATGAGGTGCTTGAAGCCGAGCTCCTCGAGCCGCTTCTGGGTGGCCCGGCCCGGACGCCCGGAGATGACCCCGAAGTCGACCTGGTCGCGGAGCCGGACGATTCCGTGGCCGTCGCGCACGTCGAAGGCCTTGAGCGCCTCGCCGTCGGGGCCGAACCAGATCCGCCCGTCGGTGAGGACGCCGTCCACGTCGAGGAGCACGAGCCGGATCCGCGCCGCCCGCGCGAGCAGATCCTCCGGCGCGATCACGGCTGCCCCAGGGCGCGCCGGATGCGCAGCACGTCGGCCAGGAGCCGATCGGCCAGGTCGAAATCCAGGGAGTTGGGGCCGTCCGACTTGGCCACGGCGGGGTCCTCGTGGATCTCCGCGAAGAGCGCGTCGATGCCCACCGCCGCGGCTGCGCGGGCCAGCGGGGCCACGAACTGCCTCTCCCCTCCGGTCACGTCGCCGCCCCCCCGGGGAGCTGCACCGAGTGGGTGGCGTCGAGGCAGACCGGCACCCCCAGCTCGCGCATGATCACGAGTCCGCGCATGTCCACCACCAGGTTGCCGTAGCCGAAGCTCGACCCGCGCTCGGTGAGCAGCACGTTCTCGGCCCCGGCCTCCCGGCACTTGGCCACCGCGTGGCGCATGTCGCGGGGGGCCACGAACTGTCCCTTCTTCACGTTCACGGACCGTCCGTACCGGGCACAGGCGATGACCAGGTCGGTCTGCCGGCACAGGAAGGCCGGGACCTGGAGGACGTCGACCACCCTCCCGGCCGGCTCGGCCTGCCAGCTCTCGTGGACGTCGGTCAGGGTGGGCAGGCCCGTCACCCGCTTCACCTTCTCGAGGACCGCCAGGCCCACCTCCAGCCCCACGCCGCGAAAGCTCTTGCCCGAGGAGCGGTTGGCCTTGTCGAAGCTGGCCTTGAAGATCGCTGGCAGCCCGTGGCGGGCCGCCAGCTCCTTCACCTGGAGTGCGTGAGAGAGCGCCTGTGCCTCCGACTCGATGACGCAGGGCCCCGCGATGAGCAGGAGCGGACACCCGTCGCCTACCTCGTGCCCGCCGATGCGGGCCCGGACCTTCTCCATGGGACCTCCACGACGCGGCGACCAGCGGGGCCGCGGCCCCGCGTGACGCTCAGGCGCCCTTGCCCACCTGCAGCTTGGTCACCTCGGCGCCCCCGTCCTCGCTGGCGCGCAGGTCGCGCTGCGCCATGGCGGCCTTGACGAAGCCGGCGAAGAGCGGGTGGGGGCGGAACGGTTTCGACTTGAACTCGGGGTGAAACTGGCATCCCACGAAGTGGGGGTGGTTGGGCAGCTCGATCATCTCCACCAGGCCGAGCTCCGGATTGGTGCCCGAGACCACCATGCCGCCCTTCTCGAATCGCTCCCGGTAGGCGTTGTTGAACTCGAAGCGGTGGCGGTGCCGTTCCTGGACGAGATCCTGGCCGTACATCTCGCGGGCCTTGGTGCCCTTCTCGAGCTTGCAGGCGTAGGTTCCGAGCCGCATCGTGCCCCCCTTGTCGGCCACGCCCCGCTGCGATTCCATGAGCGTGACCACCGGGTGCGGCGTGGCCTCGTCGAACTCCAGCGAGTTGGCGCCCTCGAGCGCCAGCACGTTGCGCCCGAACTCGATGGCGGCCATCTGCAGGCCCAGGCAGATGCCGAAGAACGGGATCTTCTTCTGGCGGGCGTGGCGCACCGCCAGGATCTTTCCCTCGGTGCCGCGGATGCCGAAGCCGCCCGGCACCAGGATGGCGTCGACCCGGTCGAGGACCTCGAGCTCGCCCTCCTCCAGCTTCTGGGCGTCGATGAACTCGAGCTTCACCTTGCAGTCGTTGGCGATGCCGCCGTGGACCAGGGCCTCGTTCAGGCTCTTGTAGCTCTCCACCAGCTCGACGTACTTCCCGACCACGCCGATGTGGACCTCGCCGGCACGCGGGCGAGAGACCTTCTCGACGATGGTCTCCCAGCGCTCGAGCCGCGGCGCCCTGCTCCAGATGTTGAGAACCTCCGCCAGCTTGTCGTCGAGCCCCTCGCGGTGCAGCGCGAGCGGCACCTCGTAGATCGAGGCCACGTCGCGGGCCGTGAAGACCGCCGAGGGGTCCACGTTGCAGAAGAGCGCGATCTTGTCCTTCATCTCGCGGGAGATCTCGCGGTCGGCGCGGGCCAGCAGGATGTCGGGCTGGATGCCGATCTCGCGCAGCTCCTTCACCGAGTGCTGGGTGGGCTTGGTCTTCAGCTCGCCGGCGGCGGCGATGTAGGGCACCAGCGTGACGTGCACGTAGACCACGTTCTCGCTGCCCACGTCGTACTTCATCTGCCGGATGGCCTCCAGGAAGGGGAGCGACTCGATGTCGCCCACCGTGCCACCCACCTCGACGATGACGATGTCGGCGCCGTCGGCAGCCTCGCGGATGACCGCCTTGATCTCGTCGGTGATGTGGGGAATCACCTGGACGGTCTTGCCCAGGTACTCGCCACGCCGCTCCTTGTTGATGACCGCCTGGTAGATGCGACCGGTGGTGTAGTTGTTCTTGCGGGTCATCTTGGCGCTGGTGAAGCGCTCGTAGTGCCCGAGGTCCAGGTCGGTCTCGGCGCCGTCGTCGGTGACGTAGACCTCGCCGTGCTGGAACGGGCTCATGGTGCCCGGGTCGACGTTGATGTACGGGTCGAGCTTGAGGTGGGTGACCTCGAGCCCGCGATTCTCGAGCAGGGCGCCCATCGACGAGGCCGCCAGCCCCTTCCCCAGCGAGCTCACCACCCCGCCGGTCACGAACACGAACTTGACCTTCTTTCCCCTCACCATGGACGTCCCCTTTCCCCTCTATCCACCCGAAGCCATCAGCGCCCGCGCCCGATCCAGATCCTCCGGCGTGTCCACGCCAAACCCTCGATAGGTCGTCTCGACCACCCGGATCCGGTAGCCGTGCTCGAGCGCCCGGAGCTGCTCCAGCCGCTCCTCCTTCTCCAGCCTCCCGGGCTCGAGGGCCGCGAACCGCTCCAGGAAGGCCGGGGTGTAGGCGTACATGCCCACGTGGGCACGGGCCAGCGGCGACGGCCCAGGCTCGCGGCGGGCCGGGATGGGCGCGCGGGAGAAGTACAGGGCATTGCCGTTCCGGTCCGTCACCACCTTCACCACCTCGGGCCGCTCCCACTCCCCTTCGTCGAGCGGGCGCGCCATCGTCGCCATCTCCGAGCCGCCCTCGTTCATGGCGTGCACGAGCGCCTCGATGGCCGCCGGCTCGATGAGCGGCTCATCGCCCTGCAAGTTCACCACCAGCGTGGGCCGGGGCAGCATCACCCGCGCCGCCAGTGCCACGCGATCCGTCCCGGTCTCGGCCGGCCCGGTCACGACCACCTCCGCCCCGGCCTGGCGGGCGGCCACCGCGATCCGCTCGTCGTCGGTGGCTACCACCACCACGTCCACGCCGCTCGCGCTGCGTGCGCGCGCGACCACGTGGGCCAGGAGCGGTTTTCCGTGAATATCGGCGAGGGGCTTCCCCGGGAGGCGACTTGCCCCGAACCTTGCGGGGATGATGACCGCGACGCGCCTCACGCGGGATCTACTCTGTATGCGTCGTGCCCCGGTTGGTCAACGACCACCTGACGAAAAGAAAGGGCGGGTCCGGGCCGACACGGAAGGCCAGGAACCACGGGTACTTCGCCGGACCGGCCGGAACGGGTGCTATGTTCCGCCGCCATGCCGCTCGTTCGGGTTCCCTTCACGGTCGAGTCGAACTACGCCGGCTGGCGGCTCGACCGCTACCTCCAGGAGAAGATCCGCCGCCTCTCCCGGGAGCGAATCCAGCGACTCATCGAGACCCGCATCGAGCACGACGGGGCGGCGCGGCTCAAGCCCGCCACGCGGGTCGTGCCCGGGATGCGCTTCGCTCTTCTCAAGGAGGCCGACCCGGAACCGGAGACCCCGATGGCGTTCGGCGTGGTCTTCGACGACACGGAACTTCTCGTCGTGGACAAGCCGGCCGGGCTCCCGGTTCACCCCACGGCGCGCTACGCCGAGCACACCTTCACCGCGCTCGCCAAGGCCGCCTTTCCGGCCCGCAAGGTCGACCCGGCCCACCGGATCGACCGGGAGACCTCCGGCCTGCTCGCCTGCGGGTGCGCGCCGAAGCACACCCGGGCGCTCAAGGCCTCCTTCGCCGCCGGTCGGGTCGAGAAGACCTACCTGGCGCTGGTGCTCGGCGACGCTCCGGAGGACCGCTTCGAGGTGGCGGCGCCCCTCCGGCTCACCGGAGCGAGCGGCGTGAAGGTCCGGATGCACGTGACCGAGGGCGGCCTTCCGTCGCGGACCGGCTTCGAGGTGCTGGGTCGGCGACGGGCCCCGGACGGCGCACCGGTGGCGCTCGTGGCCTGCCACCCCCGCACCGGGCGCCAGCACCAGATCCGCGCCCACCTCCACCACGCCGGGCTGCACCTGCTCGGGGACAAGATCTACGGCGCCGACGAGATGATCTTCGATCGATTCACTAAACGTGAAATGACCGTGGCCGACCATGCCGCCCTTCGCCTGCCTCGCCACGCCCTCCACGCCTGGAGGCTGTCCCTTCCGCATCCGGCCACCGGCCTGCGCATCGACCTGGAAGCGCCGCTGCCAGCCGACATCCAGGCCTTCTGGGACGGGTGCCGCTAGACGAGGCGCTCCTGCCGTTCCGGGCTAGACTGCCCGGATGAAGAAGCGAAGGCGCATCGGCATCCTCACCGGCGGCGGCGACGTCCCGGGGCTCAACTCGGTCATCAAGAGCGTGGTCTACCGGGGCTGGGAGAACGGCGTCGGGGTGGTCGGCATCCGCAAGGGGTTCGAGGGGCTCACCCATCTCGACCTCGACGACCCGGCCAGCCGCGCCCGCTACGTGATGGACCTCAACCGGGAGAACACCCTCACCATCGACCGGACCGGCGGCACCATCCTGCACTCCAGCCGGGTGGGTCCGTCCAAGGTCCGCGACCTGCCGGCCCACCTGGCCGGCCAGACTTCCCGTCGAGCCCGGGAAGGGGCGGCGTCACCTACGACCTCAGCTCCCACGTGCTCGAGAACCTGGAACGGCTGGGCATCGACTCCCTCATCGCCATCGGCGGCGACGGCACCCTCAAGTCGGCGGCGCTTGCTCGAGAAGCAGGGGGTGAAGGTGATGGCCATCCCCAAGACCATGGACAACGACGTCCAGTCCACCGAGTACTGCATGGGCTTCTCCACCGCCATCACCCGGGCCACCGCCGCCATCGACCGGCAGCGCACCACGGTCGGCTCGCACGAGCGGGTGGGCATCTTCCGGGTCTTCGGGCGCGACGCCGGCTTCACCGCCCTCTACACCGCCCACGTCACCTCCAACCGCTGCGTCATCCCCGAGTACCCGGTCGACCTCGACAAGCTCGTCGACCTGCTCGTCACCGAGAAGCGCGGGGAACCCGTCCAACTACGTCCTGGTGATCCTCTCCGAGGGGGCCACCTGGAAGGGCTACGAGCCGCAGGAGTACGGGCGACCCGACGCGCTGGGGCGGCGCAAGAAGGTCAGCGTGGCGGAGGTGCTCTCCGAGGAGATCCAGACCCGCACGGGCGAGGAGACCATCGTCTCCGACCTCACCTACGACCTGCGATCCGGCGACCCGGACTTCCTCGACAAGCTGGTGGCCTCCACCTTCGGGACCATGGCGCTCGACGCGCTGCTCGACGGCGCCCACGGCCAGATGAGCGCGGTCGTGAACGGCTGCTACGAGCTCGTGCCCATTCCCGACCCGGCGCTGGGGCCGCGCAAGGTGGACGTCGCCACCATGTACAACACCGACCGCTACCGGCCGCTCTACGGCAACAAGCGCCACCTGCCCATCTTCCTGGCCCGGGTCGAGCCAGGGGCGGGGTGACGGGGAGCGCCGGCGGGAAGGCTCAGCCGGGCGGATCGAGATCGGAGAGGTCCCGCTCCGGGTCGTCGGGATGGAGCGTGAAGCCCGCCAGGTCCTCCGGCCAGGGCTCGTCGCCGTAGGTCGAACCCTCCAGCCTGACGAGCCGCCCGTCCTCGACGAAGAGCGCGAAGGCCGCGCCGCCGGGCAGTCCGGGAATGTCGGCGGAGAGATCGTCGAGCACCGCGTGGCGGGCACGGATGGACGCCCGGGGCGCGCCTCGACCTGGCCGGAGCACCGTGGAGAAGGAGGTCGGCGTGGCGACGCGGCGAACCACCACCATCCCTGGAAGCTGCTCGCGCAGCGCCTCGAGCGCGGGGTGGGCGCCGTCGAGAAGGGCGTGCAGGACCGACTGCTCGAGGTGGGTGAGGGCGCTCATGGCGAGCCGTCCGATGGTACTGCGCGGGCGACGCGCGCGCCCTAGGAAAGCGGCCGTGCGACGCATCCTCCTCGCGACGACCCTCCTCGCGCCGTTCCTGGCCGGCTCGACCTGCGCCGGCCTCCCTCCGGCGGCGGCCGGGGACGACCTGGCACTCTTCTCCGAGACCCGGCCGTCCATGGCCACCGTGGTCTCCATCACCGTGGCTGGCGCACCGCCGGCCGACGCCGCGGCGGCCGCCGACGCCGCCTTCCGCATCTTCGCCGGCGTGGACGAGGTGATGAACGAGTGGCGCCCGGAATCCTCGCTCTCGGCTCTCAACGCGGCTGCCGGGAGCGGGCGTTTCGTGGAGTTGCCCGGAGACCTCTGCCAGGTGCTTCGCGCCGGGAGCGGCGGTGCCGAGCGCACCGCCGGGCTCTTCGACCCGACCTGGGCGGCCCTGCGCGGCGTCTGGCGCTTCGGAGATGGGGAGCCTGCGGCGCTGCCGTCCGCCGAGAGCGTCGCCGCGGCCTGCCGGCTCGTCTCCTGGCGAGACCTGGAGGTCGAACCGCCCGGATCGGCGGCCACCGACTCCCCGTGCCGGGCGCGGCTCCGGCGCGCCGGGATGCAGGTGGGCCTGGGGGGACTCGCCAAGGGCTGGGCGGTCGACCGGGCCGTCGCCGAGCTCCGGCGGCGCGGCCTGCGCGACTTCCTCGTCCAAGCCGGCGGGGACCTGTACGCCTCCGGGAAACGCGGCGGACGACCCTGGCGCGTGGGGATCCGCGATCCGCGTGGCACGAGGGGAGAGCCCTTCGCCTGGCTCGACGTCTCCGACGCCGCGTTCTCGACGACGGGCGACTCGGAACGTTTCTTCGTCGCCGCCGGAAAGCGCTACCACCACGTCATCGACACCCGGAACTGCTGGCCGGCAACGGCCAGCCGCCAGGTCAGCGTGCTCGCGCCCACCGCGCTGGAGGCCGAGATCCTCGGGAAGGCGATCTTCGTCCTGGGTGGACAGGCCGGCCTCGGGCTCGCGGCGCGAAGCGGGGCGTCGGCGGTCATCGTGACCTCGGAGAACCGCCTGGAGAGGTCGCCGGAGCTCAGCGGGCGGCTCGAGGTGGTGCGGCCTCCGAGCCCGTGATGGCCGCGACGAGCAGCCCGAGCCAGACGAGCATCGTCCCCTCCAGCCCCAGGAAGGCCGCGATCTTGATCGGCGCCAGGCCGGGCCAGGCGAAGCGGATGACGAACCCGGCGGCGATCACGACGGCCGCGCAGGCGAAAGTGATCCCGGCCGCGATCGCGAAGGGGCGGCGCCGTACCCCGCCGACGAAGGCCACGAGGTGCAGGGTGACGAAGAGGAGCATCGGGATGGCGAGGAGGTGCGGAACCGCCACCTCGAGGAGCCCGGCCAGCGAGCGCGGCGGGGCGAAGGTGGCCTCCGCGCCCAGGTAGAACGCCTGGATGTGGCCCGTGTCGAAGCCGATCTTGCGGGCGAAGAGCACCGCGGCCGTTCCCATGATCACCGCGACCATCCCGGCGAACGCGGCAACGGGGCCGGCGAAGCGTCCGATGCGAGGATCAACCATCGGAAGGCCTGCCCTCCCGGCCGAAGGTGGCAAAGGCCAGGCCAGCCATGGCGAGGAGTGCGCACGTCGCCACGAGGAAGGCGCCGATGCGAAGCGCGGCCCATCCCGGGAACCCGGGAAAGGCCACCGGCAGGAACGGGGCGCCGAGGTCGAGGAACGCCGCCGCGGTGGCGAGCCACAGGAGCCCTCCCCGGACGACGCGGGAGACGGGGCACACGGCGAGCAGCGAGCCCAGCGCAAGCAGCAGGAACCCGTAAAGGAAAGCCCCCTGGTGAACCTCCTCCCAGAGGGCGACCGGCCCGAGCCGCTCACCGGGTACCGCCTCCAGGATCTGCTCCAGGCCGGCTGGGGTGAGGGCTCCGTGTGCGGCGCGGGATGCCACCGCGGCCAGGATCAGGAGCACCGAGAAGGCCAGGAAGACCCTCACTGGCGGTCGCGCTCTCTCGAGGGACTCCGGCGCCGGCTGGACCAGGAACCTCATTTGACCTTCCCGGCCTCCCGGGCCATCCGCAGCGCCTGGAGCAGCCATCGGGACTGCTCGGCGACGCCGCGGGCGGAGAGCGTCGCACCGGAGATGAAGGCGATGTCGTCCCCCACCGCCAGCCGGTCGTCCGTTCCCTTGCCGGCGAACTGGGCGAGCCAGCGCTCGGAGGGCTTGTACTCGGGTGGCTCGAGGAAGGCGACGACCTGCAGCTTCCTCAAGCGCCCGTCCGGCTCGAAGGCCACGAGCAGCGTCTCGCGCTTGGTCCGGACCACGTGGGACTGGAGCACGGCGTGGCCGAGGACCGTGGAGCCGCGCCGCGCGGTGTAGAAGGTGACGAGCCGCTCGGGGATGCGGGAGCGGGAGAGCTCGTCGAGCCGCTTCGCCGTGTCGGCGGTGAGCAGCACGTCGTCGGCGTCGAAGCGATCCGCCTCCGGGAAGACCGAACGCAGCACCTCGGGCGAGCCTGGGGTGGCCGCGGGCACCTGGGCGCGCGCGCTCCCCGCCCAGAGGATCCCGGCTGCCACGGCGACCGCGAGACCGGTGCGCATCGTCATGCCTAGTACACGAAGCCGATGCCCAGGTCCCATTGCTGGAGCGAGCCCGGTGCCTGGCTGGTGATCTGCTGCCAGTTTGCCTTCACCACCACCTGGGGGATGGGCTTGAAGTCGATCCCCGTGGTGATGACCCGCTGGTTCAGCGCCGGGTCGAGCACGCCCGCGCCCTCGACGGCGGATTGTGGATTCAGCGCCTCGAAGCGCAGGAACGGGGTGAGGGACATCGACGAACCCAGCAGCGTCAGGACGTCGTATCCGGCCTCGACGTAGCCTCCCCAGGAGCGGCTGCCGATGTACTGGTCGGGGGCCTTCCCGAGGACCTCGGAGACGGCGCCGGCCTGGGAGAGCGAGCCCCAGGCCATGATGGCGCGGGCCGAGAGCCCCTTCCAGGCGACGAGCGCATGGACCTCGCCGAGCAGCACGGTGGGGGAGATCTTCACGCCGGCCGTGGTGGTGAAGCCCTGCCCGGCATTGCCGCCGTAGAAGCTGCCGCCGAAGGTGGCCGGCCCGACGTCGGCGTTCACGTTGGCGACGCCGGCCCAGGTCGTGGCCGGGCCGATGGCGCCGGTGCGGCCGTTGCGGATCCAGGACCGAGCCTGAAGCGGCTCCCCTTCGATGAAGGCGTCGAGCCCGGTCAGCAGATAGGCCTTGTAGCGGAGCGGGCCGAGGTCGCCGTAGACCCCCACGCCGTTCTGGTTCCAGGTGGTCGGGATGATGTAGCGGTCCACCAGCGGCCGGTACACGCCGAAGAAGAAGATGGGCTCGTGGTTCTCGTTCAGGAAGCCGACCGGGACGAGCACGTTTCCCACGCGGAGCTTGAGCTGGTCGAGGAAGATGAAGTCGAAGTAGGCCATCTCGATGCCGATCTCCTTGGCACCGTGCTCGAACTCGATCTCCGAGTTGAAGACGATCATCTCGTTGAAGCGGTAGCCGACGTAGAGCACGAGCCGGAGCACCTCGGCGAAGTCGGCGCGGCTGTCGGCGAAGTTGGTGTAGACCACCTCGCCGTAGCCGCCGATGGAGAGCCCCTTGGGCTGATGGTAGGCCCTGGAGGCCCCGACGCCGGCACCGGAGTACGAGCCGAACTGGATCACGTCGGGAACCGAGAGCTCGAGCTTCAGGCGCCGGACCTCCTCGGAGAGGGCCTTCAGGTCGGCCTGGGTGGCGGGGGCCTGGTCGGACGGGGGCTGCTGGGCGGGGGGCTCCTGGGCGAGCACCGGGAGGGCGAGGACGGCCAGGAGGGACAGGGCGAGATGGGTTTTCATATTGATAACGATTCCTATTATCATATCCGACATGGGGCGGGCAAGCGGGATCCGCGGACGCCGGGCGGCGCCGCGCCGGAGACGGGATCCGGTGGCGGAACGGGGAAGACGGCCCGGGGATCAGCGCCGGTTGCGCGTCCGTCGCTCGGCGACCGCCTCGGCCTTGGCGATGCGGGAGCGCTGCTTCACGGCCAGCAGGTAGAACCGCTCGCGCAGCGCCCGGGCCTCGGCCTCGGGAAGGTCGCCGTGGCTCCCCCGCTGCGCCTCGCGACGGTCGATGGCGCGGGCCAGGCTCACCGCGGCGGCCACCGAGACGTTCAGCGACTGGGAGAAGCCGCGCATGGGGATGGCGTAGCGGGCGTCGGCCAGCGCCAGCGCCTCGTCGGAGACCCCGCGGCTCTCGTTGCCGAAGACCAGCGCCACCGGCCCCGCGAAGTCGAGCTCGGAGAGCCCGACCGTGCCCTCCCCGAGCCAGGTCACGTGGACGGCGAACCCCCGCTGCTTCAGCGCGGCCAGGCACTCGCGCGTCGAGGTCCAGCGGGTCACGTCGAGCCACTTGTCGGCGTTCTGGGAGATCTTCTTGTTGCGGTCGAAGCCCTTCATGGGCCCCTCGACGACGTGGACCTCCTGCACGCCGAAGGCATCGCAGGTTCGCAGCACGGCGTTCACGTTCTGCGGATCGCAGAACGCCTCCATCACCACCACCAGGGTGCGGGTCCGGCGGGAGACCACCTCGTCGATGCGCGCCTTGCGCTCCGGGAGGAGGTAGTCGCTCACCGCGCCGACGTCTTCCTGGGCTTGCCGACCTTCTTCTTCCCGAGCCGCTCCTTGCCCGGTACCTCGCCTCGAAGCGCCTTCGCCACGGCGTCGAGCAGCGGGTCCATCCCCTCGCCGGTCACCGCCGAGATGCCCAGGATCTGCGGCTTCCTCTTGCGGCGGGCGAAGCTCTTCTGGAGGGCGGCCAGCATCTGGCTCGCCTGGGGCACGTCCATCTTGGTCACCGCGATGACCTGCGGCTTCTTGGCCAGCAGCGGCGAGTAGAGCGCCAGCTCCCGGTTGATGGCGTCGAGGTCGGCGCGCGGTCCGCGCCCCTCGCCGGGGGCCAGCGGATCGACGAGGTGGACGAGGACCTTGGTGCGCTCGAGGTGGCGGAGGAACTGGTGCCCCAGTCCGGCGCCGGTGTGCGCGCCCTCGATGAGCCCGGGAACGTCGGCGACCACGAAGCTCTTGCCGCGCCACCCCACCACGCCCAGGTTGGGCGTCAGCGTGGTGAACGGGTAGTCGGCGATCTTGGGGCGGGCCTTGGAGATGCGACTGATGAGGGTGGACTTTCCGGCGTTGGGGTAGCCGACGATTCCCACGTCGGCGAGCAGCTTCAGCTCGAGCTGGAGCTCCCGGGTCTCCCCGGGCTTGCCCTTCTTCGCGAAGCGCGGGGCCTGGTTCGTGGAGGTGGCGAAGTTCATGTTGCCGAGGCCGCCGCGCCCGCCCTTCGCGACCACGAAGCTCGGGCAGGCGTCGCCCATGTCTGCGAGCACCTCGCCGGTCCCGGCGTCCTTGACGAGCGTGCCGGGGGGAACGCGCAGCTCGAGAGCGGGCTGGGAGAGACCGTTCTGGTCGGAGCCGCGCCCCTGCTCGCCGCTCCTGGCCTTGTGCTCGCGGATGTACCGATAGTCGAGCAGGGTGGCCATCTGCGGGTCGACGACGAGCACCACGTCGCCGCCCCATCCGCCGTCGCCGCCGGCGGGCCCGCCGCGGGGAATGAACTTCTCGCGGCGCCAGGCCACGGCCCCGTCGCCGCCGTCACCGGACGCGACCTTGATCCGGACCTCGTCGACGAACTTCACTTGGCCTCCATACGACGAACGCCGCGGTGCCCTCGGCTCCGCGGCGCTGGCGACGATTCCTGTGGTGCCCGGGATCAGGCCTTCGGCACCACGTTGACGACGCGGCGGTCGCCGCGGGTCTTGGCGTACTTCACCGTGCCGTCAGCCGTGGCGAAGAGCGTGAAGTCCTTGCCCATCCCGACGTTCTGCCCGGGGTGGAAGAGGGTGCCGACCTGGCGGACCAGGATGTTGCCCGAGACGACGTTCTCGGAACCGTAGATCTTCACGCCGCGGCGCTGCCCGGCGGAGTCCCGACCGTTGCGGCTGGAGCCCTGTCCCTTTTTGTGAGCCATTGCGTGCTTCCTTTCTGCCGGGGCGAGCTAGCCCCGAACCGCGGTGATGACCACCTCGGTGTAAGGCTGGCGGTGGCCGCGCTTCTTGGTCCAGCCTTCCTTCTTCTTCCGGAAGTGGATCACCTTGGCGTGGCGCCCGTGACCGAGGATCTCGCCCTCGACGGCCGCACCGGCCACGGTGGGCTTGCCCACCCTGGCGTCGCCTTCACCGCCCACGAGCAGCGGCTCGAAGGCCAGTTTCTTGCCCACTTCTCCCTCGAGCAGCTCCACGCGGAGCTTGTCGCCCATGGAGACGCGATACTGCTTTCCGCCGGTCTGGATCACCGCGTACATCGGGACGCTCCTTCGCAATAAACCTTCGGAATGCTCTCGGGCTTCTCCCCCGGCGCGAACTCGCGCAGACGTGGCCGGGCCTCCGGAAGGGCGGTTCTATATGATCGCTGCCCCCATCCTGTCAAGGAAACCCGGAGGTTACCCTTCGGCGACCGTGCCTATCCGCCGGGGATTGGATACGGTACGGGCCCTGGAGGATGACAGGTTGCTGGAGAAGGGAAATCTCGAGGTCGAGCCAGGGGTCCGGATCCATTACTCGATCCTCGGCTCCTCGGGGCCGGACCTCGTCGTTCCCCACGGTTCGTGGGTTGCCGGGCCGCTCCTGCCGCTGGCCCGCGGGCGTCGCATCATCTCCTACGACCTCCGCAACCGCGGCCTCTCCTCGTTGGTCGAGGACAAGTCGAGGCTGGGCATCTCCTTCGACGTGGCCGACCTCGAGACGCTGCGTCGCCACCTCGGACTCGAGCGCCCGGTGGTGATCGGCCACTCCTACGCCTCGGCCATCGCGCTGCTCCACGCTCTCGACCACCCGGGCGCGGTGGGCGGACTGGTGCTGGTGGGGCCGTTCGCGCCCCGGCGCCTCCCCTGGCACGAGACCGAGATGCCCAGCCTGGGCGAGATGATCCGGCCGCCGGGATCGACACGCCTGGGAGCGTTGCGGGCCGGCAAGGTCCACCGCACCGACCCACGCGCCTACGCCCGGGAGTGGATGCGCCATTACCTCCTCCCGCAGCAGGTGGCCCGCAGGGAGAACATCGACCTCATCCCGCTCGACGCCTGCGACCTGCCGAACGAGTTTCCGGAGCGGTGGATCCCCGACTGGCTGGAGCGGGTCTACCCCTCGCTCGGCGACTGGGACTGGCGCCCGCGCCTTCCCTCCCTTCGAGTTCCCGTCCTGCTGGTGTGGGGGGAGAGCGAACGCGGGCCGCCAGAGGTGGAGCGGGAGTGGCTCTCGGGGCTCCCCGACGGACGCATGGTGGCCGTGCCCGGCGCGGGACACTGGCCCTTCTGCGAGAACCCCGAGGTCTTCTTCCCGGCGGTGGAGCGGTTCCTCGGACGGTAGACCGCGGGCCGCATGTCGAGCTCGAATCCGGTCCCCGCCGCGCCTGCCAGGAGCGCCTGCGGCCCTGGATTCCCTGCATGGCCTCGCCGGGCGGTCCGCCCTCTGCGGGACGGCCCCGGAAGGTGTGCCCTTCCCTGGACGGGCGGCGATACCCTGGCCCCATGCGCACTTCGCTCGAGGTCTCCCAGTCGGCCGCCCTCCGCCCCATCGCCGACGTGGCCGCCGAGCTCGGGCTCCGCTCCGACGAGCTCGAGCCCCACGGCCGTCACGCCGCGAAGGTGGATCTCGCCGCGCTGCGGCGGCTCTCCGGCGCGCCCGAGGGACGGCTCGTCGCCGTCACCGCGGTCACGCCGACGCCCGCCGGCGAGGGGAAGACGACGACGGCGATCGGTCTCGTGGACGCGCTCCGGCGGCTCGGGGCCCGGGCGGTGCTCACCGTGCGCCAGCCGAGCCTCGGGCCGGTGTTCGGCCTGAAAGGTGGCGGGAACGGCGGCGGGCGCGCCCAGGTCGTCCCGATGGAGACCTTCAACCTCCACCTCACCGGCGACTTCCACGCCGTTGCGGCGGCCCACAACCTCGCCGCAGCGATGCTCGACAACCACCTGAACCACGGCAACCCGCTCGGCATCGAGCCGGGCTCGGTCGTCTGGCCGCGCGTCGTGGACGCGAATGATCGGCCGCTGCGGACCGCGGTGATCGGGCTGGGCGGCCCCGCCAACGGTCCCGTGCGCGAGGCGGAGTGGATCATCACGGCCGCCTCGGAGGTGATGGCGGCGCTCTCGCTCGCCGCCGACCTCTCCGATCTCCGGAGCCGGCTCGGCCGGATGGTCGTCGCACGCAACCGCCAGGGGCGCCCGGTCTCGCTCGAGAAGCTCAGGGCCGCTGGCGCGATGGCTGCGCTGCTCGTCGACGCGATGAAGCCGAACCTGCTGCAGACGCTGGAGGGCTCACCGGTGCTCGTCCACACCGGCCCCTTCGGCAACATCGCCCAGGGCACGAGCTCGGTCGTCGCCGACCGGCTCGGGCTCCGCTGCGCCGACTTCGTCGTCACCGAGGCCGGCTTCGGGGCCGACCTCGGCGCCGAGAAGCTCTTCGACCTGAAGTGCCGGCAGAGCGGCCTGCGCCCCGCCGCCGCGGTGGTCGTCGCCACGGCGCGCGCGCTCCGGCACCACGGCGGCGCCGGCCGCGGCCGGAAGGGCCAGGCGCTCGGCGAGGCGCTCGCGGCGCCGGACGTCGAGGCGGTCCGGCGCGGAGGGGAGAACCTCCGGCTCCAGGTGGAGAACGTGCTCGCGTTCGGCGTGCCGGTCGTGGTCGCCGTGAACGCGCACCTAGGCGACCTCCCCGAGGAGCACGCCGCGGTGCGCGAGGCGGCGCTCGCCGCCGGCGCGCGCGATGCCGTCGTCGCCCGCCACTTCGCGGAGGGAGGCGAGGGCGCGCTGGAACTGGCCCGCGCCGTCCGTTCAGCCACCGCGGAGGGCGCGCCGGGCTTCCGGTTCCTCTACCCGGACGAGATGCCGCTACGGGAGAAGATCGAGACGGTCGCCCGCCGCATCTACCGCGCGGACGGCGTGGAGGTCTCCCGCGCCGCCTCCGCGCAACTCGAGGATCTCACGTCGCAGGGACACGGGCGGCTGCCGGTCTGCATCGCGAAGACGCCGTTCTCCTTCTCCCACGACCCGCTCCTCGGTCCGAACCCGGGGGGGTTCCGGCTGCCCGTTCGCGACGTTCGGCTCCACGCGGGCGCCGGCTACGTCACCGTGCTCACCGGCGAGATCGTGCTCATGCCCGGGCTCCCGGAGCGCCCGGCCGCCGAGGACATCGACATCGCTCCGGACGGGCGGATCGTCGGGCTGAGGTGACCCCCCCGGGCCGTCAGTTCCGCTCCGCCTGGGCCGAGAAGGCCCGGCTCGCCTCGGCGAGCGCGCGGAGCCTCGCGTCGACCCGCCCGTTCACGCTCTCCGCCGGCCAGGTGCCGTCCGGCTGCTGCCTGCCAGCCGGCACGCCGGTGAGGAGCTCGATCCCCTCGTCGACGTCCTCCACCGCCCAGATGTGGAACCGGCCCGTCGCGGCGGCCTCGACCACGTCCGGCCGGAGCATGAGGTGCCGCTGGTTGGCGGCGGGCACCACCACTCCCTGCGTCCCATCCAGGCCGCGCGCCCGGCAGACGTCGAAGAAGCCCTCGATCTTCTCGTTCACTCCGCCGATGGCCTGGACTCGCCCGTGCTGGTTCACCGAGCCCGTCACGGCGATTCCCTGCCGGATGGGAAGGTCGGCGAGCGCGGAGAGCAGGGCGTACAGCTCGGCCGAGGAGGCGCTGTCCCCCTCCACGCCCCCGTAGGACTGCTCGAAAACCAGGCTGGCCCGCAGCGACAGGGGCCGATCGCGCGCGAACCGGGAACCGAGGAAACCCGCCAGGATGAGGACGCCCTTCGAGTGGAGGGGGCCCCCGAGCTCCACCTCGCGCTCGATGTCGACCACCTCGCCGCGCCCCAGGCACACGCCCGCGGTGATCCGGCTCGGCCGGCCGAAGGCGACCCGGCCGACCTGGAGGATCGAGAGGCCGTTCACCTGGCCGACCTGCTCGCCCGCCGTGTCGACGAGCAACGTCCCCTCGGCGATGGCTTCCTGGGTGCGCCGCCTGATCCGGTCCTGGCGCCGCTCCGCCGCGTCGAGCGCGGCCTGCACGTCGGCCGGACCCACCACGGGGCGGCCGGCCGCGGCGGCGGCGTGGTCGGCCTCGCGCACCAGATTGGCGATGTCGCGCACCCGCGTGGTCACCTTCTCGCCGTCGTCGGCCAGGCGGGCCGCCTGCTCGACCACACGCGCCACCGCGCTCCGGTCGAACGGCCGCAGCCTCTCGTCGCGGGCGATCCCGGCCACCAGCCGCGCCAGGCGCAGCTCGCCGCCGTCGGCCCGCGGGGCCTGGTCCTCGAAGTCGGCGGTCACCTTGAAGAGCCCGGCGAACTCCGGGTCGAGCTCGGAGAGGAGCAGGTGGAGCAACCGATCGCCGACCAGGACGACTTTCACTACTAGTGGAATAGGCTCCGGCTCGATGGTGCCGGCGCCGGCGAAGCCGAGGAGCCGCTCGGGGGGGTCGATGCGGATCTGGCCCGACCGGAGTGCCCGCTTGAGGTCCTCCCAGGCGAAGGGCTGCGCGAGGAGCCGGCGCACGTCGAGGACCAGGTACCCGCCGTTGGCGCGGTGGAGGGCGCCGGCGCGCAGCAGCGTGAAATCGGTCACCAGCACGCCGAAGTGCGCCCGGTGCTCGATGCGGCCGACCAGGCCGGCGTGGGAGGGGAGGTCCTCGTACACCACCGGCGCGCCGGAGAGCCCGGTCCGGTCCACCAGCACGTTGACCGCATACCGGCGCAGCGCCGGGGCCTCGGCGAGGATCTTGCGGAGCTGCGGGCCGACCCCCTCCTCGCCGCCCTCGCCCCCGTTGAGGAACTCGTGGACGTTCTCGACCACGTCGCGCCCGACCGCCGTGACGTAGGCCGCCACCTGCGCCAGCTCGGCCCAGCGGTTGCGCAAGTCCTCCACCAGGTGGCCGGCCACCGCGAGCGCCACCTCGCGGTTCATCGCCTTGACCTCCTCGCGGTGCTTCCGGTCCTGAACCGGGAACGTGCGCACGAGGTCGGCCAGGGCCTCCTTGATGGCCTCGAGCTCGATGCGGATCCGCTCCCGCTCCTCCTCGGGGAGCTTGTGGAAGGCGTCGGGATCGAGCACCTCGCCGTCCTTGGTCGGAGCGACGGCGATGCCGAGCGGCGAGCGGACCAGTGCGACGCCGCGGGCCTGGGCCTTCCTCGAGAGCTCGGTGAGCGCAGCCTCCCGTTGCTGCTCCATCTGCTTGTGCAGCGCCTGGAGCCGGTTGCGATACTCCTCGCTCTCGAAGGCTGCCGGCACGGCGGCCTTCAGCTCGTCGACCAACGCCTCCATGTCGCGGCGCAGCCGGACGCCTGCTCCAGCCGGCAGCTCGAGCGGGCGCGGCCGCTGGGGCGCCGCGAAGTCCTGGACGTAGCACCAGTCGGAGGGAACCGGCGTCCGGGCTGCCTCCACGGCCATGACCTGCGCGACCAGGCGGTGCTTGCCGACCCCGGGGGGGCCGAGCGCATAGACGTGGTAGCCCTCGGAGCGCATCGAGGCGCCGAAGGCGAGCGCCTCCGCTGCGCGGGGCTGCTCGAACGGGCCCTCGAGCGGATCGATCTCGTCGGTCGTCTGGAACGGGAGGGCGGAGGGATCACATCGATGTCGAAGACGATCCGGCGTGAGCGGGACGTTCGGCATGCGTTCTCCTTCGCCGTGGGAGGCGACTCCACGATACGCCTAGCGCGCGCCCCCGTCTCGCGTCCCCTCCAGGATCTCCAGGGCCATCGCGTCATCGAGGTCCGACCAGTCCTCGTACGCATCGGCGACGGCGAAGCTCCAGCCGGAGCGCACGTTGGCGCAATGAACCTCGTCCACGGCCGCGGCGATCCCTGCGACGGCGCCCTCGTGCCCGGTGGGCACGGCGACGATGATGCGCGCCGCGCCCGCGCGCCGCACGGCCTCGGCGGCCGTCGACATGGTGATCCCCGAGGCGAGGCCGTCGTCGACGAGGACGGCGGTGTCGCCGGGAGCGACGAGGGGCCCGCGGCCCGCCCGGAGGCGCTCCACCCGGCGGCGCACCTTCGCCACCGCCCGGTCGACGTCCTCCCTCGCCGCCGCCTCGTCGACGCCGAGCGCCGATCTCCGCCCGGCGTCGACGCGCACGCTCCCGTCGAAGGCCACCGCGCCGTAGCCGACCTCCGTGTTCCAGGAGGGAGTGACCTTGCTCACCACGGCGACGTCCAGGGGGAGACCGATCGCCTCCGCCACCGCGGCGGCCACCGGGAGGCCGCCGGCGGGGATGGCGAGGATCCGGCTGCCGGCGGGAAGCTTCCCCGTGAGCATGCGGGCCAGAACCACGCCGGCGTGCCGCCGGTCGTGGAAGACCCGCTTGCGGTTCCGCATCTCGCGAAGCTCGTGAATCACCGGCCCGCTCCCCCCGAAGCGCCCGCTACCAGTGACGGATTCGCCCCGTGTCGAGGTGCACGAAGTCCTGGCCCCGATAGTAACCCACCCCGCCGAGGCCGAGCTCTCGGGCCGCGTCCCGGATCGACGCGCTCGAGACGTCGGCGAGCCGCACGTCGACGGCCTTCCCGCGCATGTGGAGGCTGTGGCCGGCCTGGCCGCCGCCCGCGGCGCGCAGCGAGGCGTTGGTGCGGGGAGAGCGATAGCCGCTGATCACCTGGAACGGAGCACCTGTCCTGGTGGCCAGGGAGATGACGTGAAGCTGGTCGAGCAGCGCCGGGTCGATGGCATGCCGCTCGCCGGTGCGGAAGTCCCGCAGGAAATCCTGCACGCGAACGAGCTCCGAGGTCGAGTACGCGCCGCCGCCCCAGTAGGTCGTCGAGAGCCGTTCGCCCGTGTGGGTGTGGACGAAGGAGAGACGCCGCTCGGCTCCAGGCCCGGGATCGGCGAGCACCCGGGAGGGCAAGAACAACGCCCCGCCCAGGACGGCCAGGCCACCGAGGAATCGGCGACGGGCCAACCCGTCCGGGTGGGGCGGGGCATTGGGGGGTCGAGGGGTGGCCACGGTGGTGAGATCATTCCTAGCGGAGAAGGATTCGAGCGCAACGGAGCCGGTGTCGCGGAGAGGCGCGCCCACGGAAGGTGGAGATGTCAACGGTCGCAGGGCGATTCGTCAGCGTGGTCCTGGCCGGCTCGGTCGCAGGCCTCGCCGCCGCAACGCCGCCGGGTCACGGCGATGCGAGCGCGACCGTGGGCCGGTCGATGCTGTCGGCCGTGGGCGTGCTGGCCGCAGCCTCGGAGCGCGGGCTCGACCCCGCCGACTACGACGCGCCCGGACTCATGGCCCGCGCAGCCGCCGCGAGGAGCGACGAGGAACGGGCACGGGCGGTCGAGGCGATCGAGGCTGCCGTGCGCCGCTTCCTCGGAGACCTGGGGGGCGGACGGGTGGAGCCGCGCGCGCGGGGCCTGCTCGTCGATGGGCCGCCACCGCCCCCGGACCTCGACGCGCTCGTGCGCGCGGTGGCCGCGGGCGAGGACCTCCAATCCATCGCCGCGTCGCTCGAGCCGCGACACCCTGCCTACCCCCGCCTGGCCGCTGCGCTGGCCCGCTGGAGCGCCCGGGCGGCCGCGCCCGAGCCCCCCGGCGTCCCCATCGCACCACGGGTGAAACCGGGAAGCGCCTGGGATCTGGAGGCGTGGGAGGGCGCTCCGGCCCTGCGGGCCCGGCTGGCCTGGCTCGGAGAGCCGGGTGCGTCGGGGAGCCCCGACGGTCTCCCCCTCTCCGAGGCGCTCCGGCGCTTCCAGGCGCGCCACGGGATCGGCGTCGACGGCGTGCCCGGGGCACGGACCGTGGCGGCCCTGGGCGTCCCGGCGTCCCGCCGGGTGAAGCAGATCGAGCTGGCGATGGAGCGGCTGCGCTGGCTGCCCCCGCCCGGGCGGCGGCTGGTCCACGTCGAGGTCCCACGCGCGATGCTCTGGGCGCTCGATCTGGAGCGCCCCGGACTCGACATCGCAATCGCGATGCGTCTCGTCGTGGGCGCGGCACCGGAGCACGCTACGCCCATGCTCGCCTCGCGCATCACGATGGTCGTGTTCCGACCGTTCTGGATGCCGACGAGACAGATCGTGCTCGAGGAGATCCTGCCCCGCGAGCGGTCCAAGCCGGGGTGGCTGGCGGCCCATGGCATGGAGATCGTGGCGAGCGGTGAAGCGGATGCCGCGGTCTTCGAGCCCGACGAGGCCAACCTCGACGCCGTGGCTCGAGGCCGGCTGACCATCCGGCAGCGCCCCGGCCCTCGCAACGACCTGGGTCCGGTGAAGTTCGTCGTGCCCAACCCGTCCTGCATCCGCCTTCACGGCACGCCTTACCGGCGACTCTTCGACCGGCCACGGCGGGACCGCAGCCACGGGTGCGTCCGGCTCGAGGACCCGATGGCGCTCGCGGCGTGGGTGCTGCGCGGGCAGGACGGATGGGATCGCGAACGCGCCGAGGCGGCGATCCAGCGGGCCGTCCCCACCAGCGTGCGGCTGCGGGAGCCGGTGGACCTGGCGGTGACCTACGCCACGGCCTCGGTGGACCCGGACGGGACGGAGCACTTCCTCGACGACATCTACGGCTTGGATGCGGCGCTCGAGAAGGTCCTCGCCGAGCGGCAGGCCCGGGAACGCCAAGCCAGACCCTGAGACCCTTGGCCTCGTCCGGCTCGGCTCCCCTGCCAGCGGTCGCTCGGATGGGCGAGTGAGAACCACGACCCGCCAGCTGAACCACCGTGTGAGCGAAGGCTTCGCGAGGACGGCGGCCATCTTCTCGGCGGGCATCGCCAGGGCCCGAGCGGCGGCGAGGCGATGGCACCGGCCAGGCGCCGAAAGCTCGCTGGCAGGACCGTCACCGTCCGGGAACACCTGATGGACGCCGGGGCACGTGAGTTCCTGGTCCTGTACTGGGCGCCACCCGAGGACATCGAGCCGATCCTGCTCCTCGACCTGCGCATCGGTGGCCAGCATCGCTACCGCTGGCCGCGGAGCGGATGTGCCAGGATCGCGCCGATGGCGGGAGGCAGCGTGGTTCCCCTACGGGCGCGCCGACCCGTCCGGCTCCACCAGGTGGAACCTCCGGTAGTCGATGGCGCGCCGCCCGTCGGGCATCCGGACGATCACGTCGGCGAATCGGTGGCCCCAGAGGATCTGGTCCACGCTCCAGGCGTGGCGCGCGTGCACCGACTGCGAGAGCGTCTCGTCGAGGCCGGTCATCGAGGCCACGAGGTCGAGGTCCTTCTCCTGCATCGTCGCGGAGGTTTCCCCGAAGAGCGGGCTGTCCGGCGTGATGGGGTGCACCACCAGCCACGTGAAGGCGAAGAAGGCCGACTGGCTGCGCCGGAGCCGGAGGTCGTGCACCCGCCTGACCTCCTCCCCCTCCGGCGTTCGCTCGGTGCGGAGCAGGACCAGATGCGCCTGGGCCTCGGCGATCTGGTTGCCGCGCTCGTTGGCCATGCGGAAGAGCAGGGACGGCACGCCGTCGAAGGTCGTGACCACCGCGTTCCGGCTGAAGAGCACGCGCGCGGTGGGGCGGGCGAACTTGGCGAAGACGAGGCCGGTCACGAGGGCCAGGCCGAGCAGGCCGATGAGTGCCTCGAGCGTCACCAGCAGGTTCGCGGCCAGCCCGCGCGGCGCCATCTTCCCGTAGCCGATGGTGGCCATGGTCTGGACGCTGAAGAAGAAGGCGTCGGAGAAGTTGCCGGGTCGCGCCTCCTCGATGCCGTCCCCGATGGCGAGGTAGCCGGACGCGAAGAGCAGGTTCGCGCCCAGGTAGGCGAACAGCACGAGCCCGAAGAACTGGGCCCATCTGGCCGTGAGCAGGGAGTGGTAGAGGTCGCGCAGCGGGCTGTCGCGCAGCCCGATGGACACGACCTCCCGCCCCGAGCCGGGCATGCGGGTGACGCGGTGTCGGGTGGATCCGTCGCTGGGCACGCACGCCTCTCCTAACCGGCGAGGGCCCCGATGGCCGGTCCATACGGGGCGCGCAGCACACCCCGCTCGGTGACGATGGCCGTGACCAGTCCGGCCGGGGTCACGTCGAAGGCAGGGTAGCGGGCCAGGACGCCTGCCGGGGCCACCAGCTTGCCGAAGATCCGCACGACCTCGTCGGAGGGACGCTCCTCGATCGGTATCCCGGCCCCGGTGTCGAGCGAGGTGTCGAAGGTGCTCCAGGGCGCGGCCACGAAGAAGGGGATGGCGTGGTGACGGGCCAGCACCGCGAGCGAGTAGGTGCCGATCTTGTTGGCCACGTCGCCGTTCCCGGCGATGCGGTCGGCGCCCACGACCACGCAGGAGATCTCGCCGCGGGCCATGAGCCAGCCAGCCATGCTGTCGGTGAGCACGGTGACCGGGATGCCGTCGCGCTGGAGTTCCCAGGCGGTCAGGCGCGCGCCCTGGAGGAAAGGGCGGGTCTCGTCGGCGAAGACGTGCTCGAGCCGGCCGGCCTGGTGGGCCGCCCGCACGATGCCGAGCGCGGTCCCGTACGCGGCGGTGGCGAGCGCGCCGGCATTGCAATGGGTGAGCACCCGGGCGGCGGGAGGGAGGAGCGGCGCCCCCAGCTCGCCGATGCGCCGGCAGGCCGCCTCGTCCTCGTCGCGGATGGCGTGGGCCTCGCCCAGGATGGCCTCGGCCGGCTCGCCGATGTGGCGCGACATCCGGCGGACGGCCCAGGCCAGGTTCACGGCGGTGGGGCGGGCGCTCGAGAGCAGCTCGGCCGCCTCACGAAGCCGCTCCGGGGAAGCGCCTCGCCGGGCCTCGACCGCAAGGCCGTAGGCGGCGGCCACGCCGATGGCCGGCGCGCCGCGCACCGCCAGCGTCCGGATGGCGTCGGCGACCTCGTCGGCGCTCCGAAGCCCGAGCCAGGCCTCGACCGCCGGCAGCGCGCGCTGGTCCAGGATGGCCACCTCGACCCGCTTCTCGTCCCAGCGAACCGGGCGAAGGACTTCACGTTCCGTCACAATCGATCCCCTCCCCGGCCGCCCAGCTTGCCGGACGCGCGCAGGCCGAAATAGAGGGCGCCGGCCCCGGCCACGCCCCCCTCCACCCAGTGCCGGTCGGCGAGCAGGACGGCGGCCACCAGCACGCAGCCGACGAGCAGCACGAGCAGGAAGAAGCGGCTAGGCCCCCCCGCGGCGCCGGCGCCGGCCGGCCCGGCTCCCCATCCCGCCCAGCCGGCCATCAGTGCCTCGCCCCGGACATGGCGCCGCGACGAGGCATCAGCCTCCCAGCTTTCGCGTCAGGACCGCGTTCACCACGGCCGGGTTCCCCTTGCCCTTCATGGCCTTCATCACCTGCCCCACCAGGAAGCCGAGGAGCTTCCGGTTCCCGGCCCGGTAGCGCTCCACCTCGCCGGGGCTCTGGGCGATGACCGCGTCGGCGGCAGCCTCGACCGCCGACTCGTCGGAGACCTGCGCGAGCCCGCGGGCCGACACCACCGCCTCGGCGTCTCCTCCGTCGCGGAATAGCTCCTCGATCACCTGCCGCACCCCCGGGCCGCCGATGACCCCGTCGTCGGAGAGCCGGACCACGCCGGCCAGCGCCGAAGGCGTGATGCGCCAGGCGGCCGGGACGAGGCCGGTCTCGTTGGCGAGACGGGCCACGTCGCCGTTGAGGAGATTCGCCAGGCGCTTGGCCGCGGCTGCGCCACCCCCGCGCGCAGCGAGCGCCGCGTCGAAGAACTGGGCCACGTCGCGGTCGGCGGTGAGAAGCCCCGCGTCGTAGGCCGAGAGCCCGAGCTCCCGCTGGTAGCGGGCCGCTCTGGCACGCGGCAACTCGGGCAACGTCAGGCGCACCTCCTCCACCCACGCCGGCGGCACCATCACCGGCGGCAGGTCGGGTTCGGGGAAGTAGCGATAGTCCTGAGCCTCCTCCTTGGAACGCATCGGGCGGGTCTCCCCGCGTTGCGGATCGAAGAGGCGGGTCTCCTGCCGGACATTCCCGCCCCCCTCGATGACCGCGACCTGCCGGCGCATCTCGAAGTCGATGGCCTGCCGGAGGAAGCGGAAGGAGTTCATGTTCTTCAGCTCGCAGCGAGTGCCCAGCACCTTCGAGCCCACGGGCATCACCGACACGTTGGCGTCGCAGCGGAAGGACCCCTCCTCCATGTTCCCGTCGTTGACCCCGAGGTACATGAGGATGGCCCGCAGCGCCTTGAGGTACTCGATGGCCTCGTCGATGGAGCGGATGTCCGGCTCGCTCACGATCTCGAGGAGCGGGACCCCGGCACGGTTCAGGTCCACGCCCGAGGAGCCGTCGAGGGCGACGCCGTGCAGGTTCTTCCCCGCGTCCTCCTCCATGTGGATCCGGGTGAGCCGGACGTGCTTCTCGACCCCGTCCACGGTGAAGTCCACGCTCCCGCCCACGCAGATGGGCAGCTCGTACTGGCTCACCTGGTAGCCCTTCGGCAGGTCCGGGTAGAAGTAGTTCTTCCGCGCGAAGACGCTCTTCCCCTGCACCGTGCAGGAGAGCGCCAGCCCGGTCCGGATGGCGAACTCCACCACCCGCCGGTTGAGCGCCGGGAGCACGCCGGGCATGCCCAGGCAGACCGGGCAGACGTGCGAGTTGGGCTCGCCCCCGAATGCGGTGGAGCAGCCGCAGAAGATCTTGCTCCGGGTGAGGAGCTGGGCGTGAACCTCGATCCCGATCACGAGCTGGAAGGCCTCGCTCATCCGATGGCCTCCGGCGCCGGCGAGGGCCCGAGCTCCCGCTCCAGCGCGCGCGCGGCGCGGAGCAACGTCGACTCGTCGAAGGGGCGCCCGACCAGCTGCAACCCGACCGGCAGCCCGTTCCCGGGGTGCAGTCCGGCCGGCACCGAGAGTCCCGGCAGCGCCGCCAGGTTGCAGGAGATGGTGTAGACGTCCGCCAGGTACATCTGCAGCGGGTCGTCGATCTTCTCGCCGAGCGAGAATGCGACGGTGGGTGAGACGGGTCCGGCCACCACGTCGCACCGCTCGAAGGCCCGATCGAAGTCCTGGCGCACCAGCGTGCGGACCTTCTGGGCCTTCAGGTAGTAGGCGTCGTGGTAGCCGGCCGAGAGAGCGTAGGTCCCGAGCATGATGCGCCGCTTGGCCTCGGCGCCGAAGCCGGCATCGCGGGTCTCGCCGTACATGTCGGAGAGGGAGCGGGCAGGCGCGCGCGGCCCGAAGCGAACCCCGTCGTAGCGGGCCAGGTTGGAGGAGGCCTCGGCGGGAGCCACCAGGTAGTAGGCCGCCACTCCGTACTTCGAGTGCGGGAGCTCGACGTCCACCAGCCTGGCCCCCATGGCCTCGAAGGCGGCGAGCGCCTCGCGGATGCGCCGCTCCACGCCGGCCTCGGTGCCTCCCTGGAACCACTCGCGCGGCACCCCGATGCGCAGCCCGCGCGCCCCGTCTTCCAGCCCGGCCAGGTAGTCGGGCACGGGGTGCTGGGAGGAGGTCTGGTCGCGGGGATCGTGGCCAGCGACGGCGCCGAGGAGCGTGGCCGCGTCGGCCACGGTGCGCCCCAGGGGCCCGACCTGGTCGAGCGAGCTTGCGAAGGCCACCACGCCGTATCGCGAGACCCGGCCGTAGGTGGGCTTCAGGCCGACCACGCCGCAGAGGGAGGCTGGCTGGCGGATCGAACCGCCCGTGTCGGTGCCGAAGGCGCCGAAGACCTGCCGGGCCGCCACCGCTGCCGCGCTCCCGCCCGACGATCCACCGGGCGTGCGCGTGAGATCCCAGGGGTTCCGGCACGGGCCGAAGGCGCTGTTCTCGTTGGAGGAGCCCATGGCGAACTCGTCCATGTTGAGCTTGCCGACGAGGACCGCTCCGGCGCCTGCGCAGCCGGTCCACCACCGTGGCGTCGAAGGGCGGGATGAAGCCCGCCAGGATGCGCGAACCGGCGGTGGTCTCGACCCCCTTCGTGAGGAAGATGTCCTTCAGCGCCAGCGGAACGCCGTCCAGGGGCGACCTCGCCTCGCCGCGGGCGCGTCGGGCGTCGGAGGCCCGCGCCGCCTCCAGGGCCGGCTCGGGCGTGACCCTCAGGAATGCCCCCAGCCGGCCGTCGGTGGCCTCGATGCGCGAGAGCACCGCCCGGGTGGCCTCCTCGGAGGAGACCTCGCGCCGGGAAAGTGCCGCCGAGAGCTCGGTGAGCGATCGCCCGAGCGGTGGGGGCGCGCTCACTCGAGGATCCTCGGGACCTGGAAGCAGGTCCCCTCCCGCGCCGGCGCGTTCGAGAGGGCCTCCTCCGAGGAGAGACCGGGGCGAACCTCGTCGTCCCGGAAGGGCGTATCCGCCGAGGCCAGCGCGTGGGTCATCGGCTCGACGCCCGAGACGTCGAGCTCCTCGAGCAGCTGGACGTAGTCGAGAATGGCCGACAGCTCGCCAGCCAGTCTCGCCTCCTCGTGCGGGAGGAGCCGCAGCCGCGCCAGCGTCGCGATGCGACGGACCTCTTCGAGCGACAGCGCCATGAAGCCTACTTGGCGGGGCTTTCGGGCTGGAACCAGTTGAGGATGGCGGCCACCACGCCGCGCCGCCCCTCGTTGATCTGCCGCTGGAAGGCCTCGATCTGCCCGTGCTGGAGGAAGACGCCGTTGCAGGAGAAGCAGACCTCGACGGGGACGCCGCGGAGCTTCACCTCGTGCATCTGCTGGCCGCATCCCGGACAGTGGCCGTGGTGCAGGTGGCGCAGGCGCTTGGCCTCGTCGGATGCCATTTCGTGGCGGACCTTGTGCGCCAGCTTGCGCTTCTTCTCCGCGTCTTCCTTGGCGAAGTAGTCTTCCTCGGGCTGGGAGGGCTTCATGGTGCTGGACATGTCGTTCACTCCTTGAGCTGGCTGATGAGCCGCCGGGCCGCGGCGGCGTCGTCTCCGGTGGGGCGCACTGCCAGGAACTTCTCGTAGAAGGCCACGGCGTCTCCCTTGCGTCCCATGTAACGGTAGGTCTCCGCCATGCCGAAGAGGGCC
The DNA here is from genome assembly GCA_963700085.1 of uncultured delta proteobacterium. Lineage (GTDB taxonomy): Bacteria > Myxococcota > Myxococcia > Myxococcales > Anaeromyxobacteraceae > CAIOAK01. The sequence goes on along the minus strand of CAVOWI010000021.1, from coordinate 178,824 downwards.
TCGGCGTTGCGGGGGTCCGAGTCGAGGGCACCCACGAAGCTGGCCTCCGCCTGGACGTACCGCGAGAGATCGAGATAGCACGCCCCGCGCCCGGTGAGTGCGGTGGCGTTCCGCCCGTCGAGGGCGAGGGCCTGGCCGTAGAGGTCGAGCGCGGCCTCGCAACGCCCGCGGTCCCGCTGCTCGCGGGCCCGGGCCAGGACGCCACGGAGCGCCGAGGCGGCGTCGTCGCGCCGTGGAGGCGGGGGGGCCGCCTGCGCCGGGACCGCCTGGATGACCGAGGCCGGCTCGGCCTGGGCGGTGGTCACGGGTGCCCCGCTCGGCGCCGCCGGGGCGGGCTCGGCTTCGGCCGTGGAAGCAGGAGGCGCGGAACTCGCCTCGGGCACCGGTTCCGAAGGGGGTTCCTTCGCCGGCTCCGGCCTGGGCTCCAGCCGGGGCGGTGGCGACGGGACGGGGGTGGGCTTCGCGGCGGCGATGGCGGCCCGTGCCGCGGCCTCCGCGATCTCCGCCTGGACCGCTGCGTCGGCCTCGACCTTCCGGTGCAGGTACACCGTCGCCGCGGCGACGCCGAGCAGGCCAAGGACCAGGAGCGCCACCCAGACCACTCGCCGCCTCCGCGGAGGGAGCCGGGACGCGGAGCGCGTCACCCGGCGGGTCGGCAGTGCCGGGCCGCTCGCCCAGGCGGGGTCCTCGAGACCTGGACGGGACCGGCCGGGGGGCGCTTCGGCCGCGGCCTCCGGATTCGCTTCGGCCCTTCGCCGGGCCTTCTCGAGGAGACCGAAGAAGCTCTGCAACTCGGGGATGTCCCCCAGCCGTCGCCAGGCGTCCCCTTCGCCGGCCGCGGCGACCTCGTCGTCACGAGAAGCCTTTCGCTCGACGATCCAGCGCTGCAGCGTGGACAGCTCGCGGAAGGGAAAGACCGCCCCTCCTGCCTGGCGCAGCCGCCACTCGCTCCGCGGGGCCGCCTCGGCACCGGGGACCTCCGGTGAGCCGCCCTGCGCGGCGAGGTCGGCGATGGGCACCGGCACGTCGGGATCGCCCCCCTTGAGGGGCACGGTGACGGCCAGGGTCTTCTTCCGGAGCAGGAAACCGTGGCCGCACTGGGTGCACGCGACCTTCACGCCCGCCTCGGAGACCCGGGCGTCGTCGACGACATACTGGGCCCGGCAACGCTCGCAGCGGACGTCCATGGGAGGACGTTCAACGTAGCCCCGATGACCGGAGTCGTGCAAGCAGCGGATCCAGGCGGAAAAATTGACCCTTCCCCCTCCGACGATATCGTCGGCTCCGGGGTGATCCGCGCCCCTACACCTGCGATATCGCCGAGGATCGAATGGGAAAGCCGAAGTTGAACCGGAAGTCCGAGAAGTCCAGGGACGACCGCTCCGGAAGGACGGGAATGGGGCGGGACATCCTCGCCGTGGCGTTGCTCGCGCTCGGCACCGTGCTCGCGATAGCGCTCGTCACCTTCTCGGTCCTCGACGGCCAGCTCATCGCCCACGACGTGCCCCCGGCCTCGAACCTGGTGGGCCCGGTCGGGCACCACGTCGCCCGGGCCCTCTTCCAGGTGCTCGGCTTCGCCGCGCTGGTGCTCCCGGTGGCACTCGTCGTCACCGCCATCTCACTCTTCAAGGGGCAATCGCCCCGCCTCACGATCATCGGCGCCGGTGCCTACACGGTCCTCACCGCTTCGATCGCGACCCTCGCCCACCTCTTCCTCTCCGGCCGGGCCCTCGCCAGCTTCGCTCCCGGCGGCGCGGTGGGACGGGTCTTCTGCACCCGCGCCGATGCCCTCTTCGGCTCGGTGGGGACGGCGCTCGTCGTCGGTGCCGGCGCGGTGGTGGCCCTCATCGTAGCCACCGACGTGAAGGTCCAGAAGGTATGGGCGGTGACCTGGGCGGCGATTCGCGCCGCCTGGGGCTGGACGCTCGCGAAGATTGCCGATGCCGTCGACCGCCACCGCGTGGCGGTGGCGGAGATGCGCGCCGAGGAGGCCGTCGAGCGAGCCCGCGAGGAGGAGCTGGCAGCCTCTGCCGTCGTCGAGGCCGCGTCCGGCGAGGAGCAGGAAGGGCGCGCCATGGCCGGAGCGCTCGTGCGGGAGAAGAAGCGTGCCCGCCTCGATGACGAGCCGGCCTGGGCGACCGCCGAGGAGGAGCAGAGGAGGCGCTCCCCCGGCGCCGCCGCCGCGGCAAGGACGAAAGGGGCGAGGAGCCCCTGCCCACGCCGCTACCGCTCCTGGCCAGGCCCGAGGCCACCCCGGAGCTCGTCCTCGCCGACGCCGCCCTCGGCCGCCCGGAGATCGTGGTCTCTGCGGCCATGCAGGAGCGCACCAGGAAGAAGAAGTCGAAGGACGCGCCCGAGTTCGCCTTCATGCAGTCTGGCGAGGTCTTCCACCTCCCGTCGGTGTCGCTCCTGCAGCGCCACGAGGCGCCCAAGGGAGAGCTCGACGAGTCGGGCATGCAGAAGACCGCGGAGATCATCGTGTCGACGCTTCGCCAGCACGGCGTGGACGGCGCGATCCGCCACATCCGGCCGGGTCCGGTGGTGACGCTCTACGAGTTCATGCCGGTGGCGGGGGTGAAGCTCTCGAGGATCGAGAACCTCGACAAGGAGCTCACCATGTCGCTCTCGGCGGTGCGCATCCGCATCATCGCGCCCATCCCTGGAAAGGGCGTGGTGGGCATCGAGGTTCCCAACCACGATCGCGCCAACGTCTACCTCCGCGACGTCATCGAGAGCGACGGCTTCGACCGGGCCGTGGGGCTCCTGCCGCTGGCGCTGGGAAAGAACATCGAGGGAATCCCCTACTACGTCGATCTCCAGAGGATGCCCCACCTGCTCATCGCCGGCACCACCGGGGCCGGCAAGTCGGTGGGCCTGAACACCATGATCCTCTCCCTCCTCTTCCGGCACGCACCGGACCAGGTGCGGATGATCATGGTCGACCCGAAGATGACCGAGCTCTCGGTATACGAGGACATCCCCCACCTGCTCCTTCCGGTGGTCACCGATCCCCAGAAGGCGGCCCGGGCGCTGCAGTGGGCGGTCGACGAGATGGAGCGGCGCACCCAGATCCTGGCCGACACCGGGTCGAAGGACCTCAAGTCCTACAACTCCAAGGTCGACAAGCTGCGCGCCGAGGGGCGCACCTTCGCCGACACCGACGCCGTGCCGCCCCGCAAGCTGCTGGTGGTCGACATGACGGAAGGTGAAACAGAGGAGGAGGCCTCGGCACGGCTGGCCCGCGAGGAGCAGGTCCCGCTCTTCGAGGATCCCCTCCCGGCCCCCGGTGGCCGGCGAGAAGAAGGCCCCCCAGAAGCTGCCCTACATCGTGGTGGTCATCGACGAGCTGGCCGATCTCATGATGACCGCGCCCCGCGAGGTGGAGATCTCGCTGGCCCGCCTGGCCCAGAAGGCCCGGGCCACCGGCATCCACCTCATCGTGGCCACCCAGCGCCCCTCCACCGACGTGGTCACGGGGATGATCAAGAACAACTTCCCGGCCCGCATCAGCTTCCGGCTGGCCTCGCGCCACGACTCGACCACCATCATCAACGGCCCGGGCGCCGAGGCGCTGCTCGGCGACGGCGACATGCTGGTGCTCACGGCCACGCAGCCGGTCACCCGCGTGCAGGGCGCCTTCGTCTCGGAGGAGGAGATCGAGAGCGTGGTCGGGTTCCTGAAGCAGCAGGGACGGCCGGTCTTCGACGACTCGATCCTGAAGGCCCGCGACGGCGCCAACGACTCGCGCCGCAACGACGACGAGGACGACCCGGTCTACGACGAGGCGCTGGAGCTGGTCTCGCGCATGGAGGAGGTCTCGGTCTCCAAGCTCCAGCGGGAGATGCGGCTGGGCTACAACAAGGCGGCCAAGATCGTCGAGCGCATGGAGCGCGAGGGGCTGGTCGGCCCGGCCAACGGCGTGAAGCCGCGCCAGGTCCTCATCCGTCCGGCCGGCGAGATGAACGCCATCCCGAACGTGTAGCGCCGAGCCGCGACTCCTGGCCCTGGAACATCCGGCGGATGTTGGCCTGGTGCCGCGCCAGGATGACGACGAAGACCACCGCCGCGACCTGGGTGACCGGGCTCTCGATCCCGTGGAACATCGCGCAACCGGCCGCCATGATCGCCGCGGCCGTCATCGAGCCCGCCGACGCGATCCGGGTCGCGCCGAAGGTCACGGCGAAGGCCACCGTCGAGAGCAGCGCCATCCACGGGGAGAGGACCACGAAGACCCCGAGCGCGGTGGCCACCCCCTTCCCGCCGCGGAAGCCCAGCCAGACCGGGAAGACGTGCCCGAGGATGGCGGCCAGCCCGGCGGCCGCCGCCCAGCCCCCGTCGTGCGGCGCCCCCAGGGCGTACGCGGTGACGGCCACGGAGAGCCCGCCCTTCCCGGCGTCCAGGATCAGCGTGAGCACGCCCAGGCTTCGCCCGGCGGTGCGCCCGACGTTGGTGGCCCCGATGTTTCCCGACCCGCTCTGCCGAACGTCCACGCCGGCGACGAATCGCGCCAGCAGGAGCCCGAAGGGCACCGAGCCGGCCAGGTAGCTCGCGCCCACCATCAGCCAGCCGAGGTTGTCGCCGCTCACGCCATCCTCGCCCGCCACAGCATCCACGCCCAGTTGAGGGCGGCGGCGGAGAGCGTGGCCACCGCCATCGCCCGCCAGGCCCGCTGCGGAAGCGAGGGCCAGGGAAGTCCCAGGCCGAGACGCGCCAGGTCGAGGACCGCGTAGAGCCAGGCGCCGCCGGCCAGCCCGGCGCCGAGCGGGCTCGCCGCCCAGGCCCCCGCCAGGTCGCCCCGGGCCAGCGCAGCGAAGGCGTGGGTCATCCCGCAGGTGGCGCAGGGCAGGCCGGTGGCCAGCCGGAATGGACACTCCGAGTGAATCTCGAGGAGCGGCAGGAAGCGGGCGGCCAGGAAGGAGGCCGCGGCGATGAGGGCGAAGACCTCGGGGATCCCGGGTCGACCGCCGCGCCGTACCGCCGCCACCCGTCAGCCTCCGTGCACCTTCAGGCTCGAGAGCCCGAAGATCATCATCCACCCCGCGGCGCAGCAGCACAGGCAGACGGCCAGGAAGGGGAGGGAGGTGGCCGTCCAGGCCTTGGCGCTGGTGGTGCGCTGGGCCTCGCGGAAGCCGATGGAGGCCGCGAAGATGAACCAGGTGCCGGCCACCAGGTTGGCGAGCCCGGGCACCGGCGCCGCGCCGATGAGGAGCGCACCCGAGGCGTACCCCACCACGGTGAGCGTGGCCTCGAAGCCGCGCGATGCGGCGCCGAGCACGAGAAGGAAGAGCTGGTAGACGCCGGCCCAGACGAAGATCCAGACCACGGAGACGAAGGGGGCGGCGATGAGCTGGGCCACCGTCCCGATGGCGGTGGCGCCGGCCATCCACTGGACCACCCAGGTGTCCTGGAACCGGTCCCCCTGGGGCACCTGCTTCAGCATCTCCTGGAACATGCCGCGGGTCGCCGCCCCCATGAGCGCCCCGTAGAGCGTCTGGAACCAGCTCGCCACGGTCATGGAGATGACGCCGAAGAGCACGGCGTTCCCGGGGGAGGTGATCTTCACCGAGCGGAAGAAGAGCGACGGCTGGAGGCAGGCGAGCTTCCAGGTGTCGACGTAGGCCCGGACCCAGCCCAGCCTGGTGCGCTGGGCAAACGGGGCATCGGCCTCCGCGGCCGCCCAGGGGACGCCCGGAGCGCCCGGTGGGTAGGCGGCGTACGGAGGGGCGCCCGGGAGAGGGACCGGAGGAGGCGCGGCGGCGGGAGCGGGTGGAGGCGCGCTCGGGTCGGCGAGGTGGAGGTTCTGGCCGCAGTGCGGGCACGGCTGGATCCCGAAGCGGTCGGTGTCGAAGGTCTTCTGGCAGTGGACGCAGCGCGCGAGCATGGAGCGGCGAGCTTACCCCGGCATGCCGGCGGCGTCACCGCATCGAAGGGGGCCTACAGCGACGCGAGCTGGGCGATGAAGCCAATCTGGAGGGCGAGGGCGAAGGCGACGATGGCGAGGTTCTTCATGGTGTTTCTCCTTGTCCCCCTTCTACGGAGGAGCGCGCCGCCTATTTCAGGCGCCTGCCCTCCTTCTGCTACCCTCCCTGGCCATGAGCATGGACGGCTGCAAGCGCCTCCTGGACTACAACGAGCGCTGGGTGGCGGAGAGGCTCGCCGAGCGTCCCGACTACTTCGCCCGGCTCCAGGACAACCAGGACCCCGAGTACGTCTGGATCGGCTGCTCGGACAGCCGGGTCCCGGCCGAGACGGTCACCGGGTGCCAGCCCGGCGACCTGTTCGTCCACCGCAACGTGGCCAACCAGGTCGTCCACACCGACCTGAACATGCTCACGGTGCTCTTCTACGCCGTGGAGCGGCTGCGCGTGCGGCACATCATCGTCTGCGGCCACTACGGATGCGGCGGCGTCAAGGCCGCCATGTCGCGCCAGGACTTCGGGCTCATCAACCGCTGGCTCCAGAACATCAAGGACTGCGCCGAGCGGCACCAGGCCGAGCTCTCCGTCCTCCCGGACGAGGAGGCCCGGTCGCGGAGGCTGGTGGAGCTCAACGTCATCGAGCAGGTGGACCACCTCGCCAAGACCTCGGTGATCCAGGGGGCCTGGAAGAAGGAGGGGCGCCCCTGGCTCCACGGATGGGTCTACGACATGCACGCTGGACGGCTGAAGGAGCTGGTGCTCCGGACCTCGACCGACCTGCCGCACCCGGTCCACCGGTTCGACATCGCGGACTAGGATCTCCCCGGGAGGAGGAACCGACATGCGCTCCACCGTCCTCGGCGCCGGCTCATGGGGAACCGCCCTCGGTGCCGTGCTCGCCGGGAAGGGGTTCCCGGTGGCGATCTGGGACGCCGACGGCGCGCCGCTCGAGACCATCGCGGCCCGGCACGAGAACGTCCGGTACCTGCCGGGCGTCCCGCTTCCGGAAGCACTCCGGGCCGAGCCAGATCTCGAGCGCGCCCTGGAGGGCGCGGAGCTGGTGGTGATCGCCGTCCCCTCGCAGGCCGTGCGTGGGGTGGCGGTGCGGGCCCTGCCGAACCTCCGCGCGGGCGTCCCCATCTGCACGGTGGCGAAGGGCGTCGAGGTCGACACGCTGATGACGATGAGTGAGGTGCTGGAGGACGTGCTGCCCGTCGACCTGCACCCGTGCCTCACCTTCCTTTCCGGCCCTTCCTTCGCGGTCGAGGTGGCGCGCGGCGCTCCCACCGCGGTCACCGTGGCCGGAAGATGGGAGCGGGTGGGGAGGGTGGTGCAGGACGCGTTTCACACCAGGAGCTTCCGGCCGTACACGTCGACGGACGTGGCGGGGGTGGAGATAGGAGGCTGCGCCAAGAACGTCGTGGCCATCGCCACTGGCCTGTCCGACGGCCTGGGCCTGGGCGCGAACGCGCGGTCCGCCCTCGTCACCCGCGGCCTGGCGGAGATCACGCGCCTGGCCGTGGCGAAGGGCGCGACCCCGCTCACGCTGCTGGGCCTCTCCGGGCTGGGCGACCTCGTGCTCACCTGCTCGTCCGAGCAATCCCGCAACTACCGCGTGGGCTTCGGCCTCGGCAAGGGGAGGAAGCAGGACGAGATCCAGCGCGATCTCGGCCAGGTGGCGGAGGGGGTCGTCAACGCCAGGAGCGTGCACCTCCTGGCCGCCAAGCTCGGCGTGGAGATGCCGATCTGCGAAGCCGTCCACCGCATCCTCCACGAGGGCGAGGACCCGCGAGTGGCCGTGCGCGCGCTCCTGGCGAGGGAAACCGGGCCGGAGTGGTAGCCAGGAGTCCCCAGTGGAAGTCGGGCGCGGGACGATGGGGGCTGGCCGGTCATTCGCACTCGCACAAGGGGTTTTTTCCCAATAGGATGCGGGGGTTGGAGGATCCTCGTGCGCTTCACCTGCCAGAGCTGCGGCCGCACCTACATCGTTGCCCAGGAACTGGCTGGTCTCGCCTTCAAGATGAAGTGCAAGACCTGTGGCCACGTGATCGCGGTGCGCCCAGCGGCTCCGACGCCGCCACCCCCACCGCCAGTTCAGGCCGCTCCTGTTCCGGAAGTGGCGGCCGCTCCGGCTGCCCCAGTTGCTCCCGCTCCCGCGGAGGCGCGCGCGCCTCGCCCGCCGCGTGACGCCGAGCGCCCCGAGGCGGCGGCCCGGTCCGCCGAGCCGGCGCCTCCCAGGCCACGGCACCGCAGGGTGGCGAGCCGGCCCTTGCACCGGCCCACATTCGTGCTGGGCGCGATCCTGGCGCTCCTCGTCGCCGTCTACTTCTACCTGAACCGGGACCCGGCCCCGAAGCCTGCCCAGAGCCCGGTGGCAACCCCTGTCCAGGCTACCCCCCGTCCGGAGGCGTCGGAGGCGCAGCGCCAGGCTGCGCCCGCAGGGGAAACCGCGCCGTCCCAGGCTACACCTTCGCCGGATCCAGCGAGTCGCACCGCCGTGGGGACGCGACTTCCCTGACGCTTCGCCTGGGAAGGGGCGCTACGTATCCCGCAGGACCTCGACCTCGTCGACCGCCACCGTGGCGCGGCTGCGAAACACGGCGATGACGATGGCGAGGCCGACTGCCGCCTCCGCGGCCGCCACCGCGATGACGAAGAAGGCGATGGCGTGGCCGGACATGGAGCCCTGCTGGCGCGCGAAGGCCAGGAAGGTCAGGTTCGCGGCGTTCAGCATGAGCTCGATGCACATGAAGACGATGATGGCGTTCTTCTTCACGAGCACGCCGGCGAAGCCGATGGCGAAGAGGAAGGCGGCGAGCCCCAGGTAGTGGGCGGTGGGCACCATGGCTAGATCTTCTCCTTCGCCACCACCACCGCACCCACGATGGCCACGAGCAGGAGCACGCTGGTGGCCTCGAAGGGGAGCAGGTACTGGGTGAAGAGGACCTTGCCGACGGCCCGCACGGTGCCGAAATCGGCTGCCACCGGCCGGATGGCGCCCGGTGCGCTCTGGGCGAAGGCCGTCACGAGCAGCCCGAGCAGCCCGGCCGTGGCGACGACTCCGACCACCTTGAGCGCCGTCATCTTCTCGAGTCCAAGCTCGGCGTCGGTGAGCGAGAGCAGCATCACCACGAAGAGGAAGAGCACCATGATGGCGCCGGCGTAGACGATGATCTGCACGAAGGCCAGCAGGTGGGCGGTGAGCAGGACGTAGATCCCGGCCAGCCAGAAGAAGGCGGAGATCAGGCTCATCACCGCATGGATCGGGCTGCGAGCCGCGACCACGCCGGCGGCGGAGGCCATCAGCGGGATGGCGAAGACCCAGAAAAGCACCAGCTCGGCTGTGTCGCCCATCGCGCTCCTCGACTAGTGACGGTTTCCGCCGACCCACGCCTCGCGGGGCTCGCGGGAGACGCCCCAGGCCGTCTGGCCGTGCTTGCAGCCGCGTCCCTCGATGTGGTCCACGAACTCCTGCCGGAACTTCTTCACGAAGCTCTGCACCGGCATGGCCGCCGCATCGCCCAGCGCGCAGATGGTCTGCCCCATGATGTTGCCGGGAAGCTGCTCGATGAGCGCCAGGTCCTGCATCGTGCCCTCGCCCCGCTCGATCTTCTCGAGGATCTTCCACATCCAGGGGGTTCCCTGGCGACAGGGGGTGCACTGGCCGCAGCTCTCCTCGGCGTAGAACATGGCGATGCGCGCCAGCGCCCGGACCATGCACACCGAGTCGTCCATCACGATGACGCCGCCCGAGCCGGACATGGTGCCGGCCGCCTTGATGGCGTCCACCTCGAGCGAGACGTCGATCTCGTCTCCGCGCAGCACCGGGGAGGAGGAGCCGCCCGGGATGACCGCCTTGACCGGACGCCCACTGGCGGTTCCACCGCAGTCCTCCATGATGAGCTTCTTCAAGTTGTAGCCGGCGGGCTTCTCGTAGACCCCGGGGCGCTTCACGTTGCCGGAGACGCCGAAGAGTCGGGTGCCACCCGACTTGCCCGCGCCCAGCTCGGCGAAGGCCTTGGCCCCGTGCTCGATGATCCAGGGCACGTTGGCGAGGGTCTCGACGTTGTTGATGATGGTGGGCTTTCCCCACAGGCCGATGATGGCCGGGAACGGGGGCTTGAAGCGCGGGTAGCCCTTCTTGCCCTCCACCGACTCCATCAGCGCGCTCTCCTCGCCGCAGATGTATGCGCCGGCGCCGCGGACCACGTGGATCTCGACGGGGAAGTCGACCTTGCCGAGCAGCCTCGGGCCGATGACGTTCGCCGCCAGCGCCTCCTCGATCGACTTCTCGAGGGCGCGCGCCTGCTTGGCGAACTCGCCGCGGATGTAGATGTAGGCGAGGTGGATGTCGAGGGCGAAGCAGGTGATGGCGATGCCCTCGAGGAGCATGTGCGGGTCGTACTCGCAGACGTACCGGTCCTTGAAGGTCCCGGGCTCCGACTCGTCGGCGTTGACGCAGAGATAGCGGGGGCGGACGTCCTTGGGGAGGAAGGTCCACTTGAGGCCGGCGGGGAAGCCGGCGCCGCCGCGACCGCGCAGGTTGGAGGCCTTCACCTCCTCGACGATGGCGGCGGGCGCCATGCCGATCGCCTTCTCCAGGCTCCTGTACCCGCCGTCGGCGCGGTAGCCCTCGATGGAGGGGTCCTTCTTGGGCCAGCGCTTCGTGAGGATGAGGGTCTCGCTCACTGGAGGCCTCCCAGGATGCGATCGATCTCCTTGGGGGTCAGGCTCTCGTGCATCTCCTCGTCGACCAGCATGGCCGGGGCGGTGCCGCACGAACCCAGGCACTCGACCTGCCGCAGCGTCACGCGTCCGTCCTTGGTGGTTCCGCCGTTGTCCACTTCGAGTGACTTCTTCAGATGCTCGAAGATGTCGTAGCCGCCGGCAAGCGAGCAGGAGACGTTGGTGCAGACCTCGACCACGTGCCGGCCCACCGGACGCGTGTGGTACATCACGTAGAAGGTCGCCACCTCCTCGGCGCGGGTGACGGACGTTCCAAGCCGGCTGGCCACGAGCTTCTGGGCCCCGGGCGACAGCCACCCGAAGATCTCCTGCGCGCGGCGCAGGCCGGCGAGCATGGCGGCTTCCTTGTGGTCGGCCGGATAGTGCTTCAGGATCTCGGGAAGCGCGGCGTCGAACCGGGCCACCTTGTCCTTCGGCAGCTCCGCGATGTCCTGCGGGCCCCGCTCCGCGGCTGGGTGGTCGTGATGGGACATAAGGGTCGGAGATGCCTCGAAAAAAGTCCTCGCAGGCTACGGATCGGGTCTGGGGTTGTCAAGGAAGATCCGGGACGCGCGAGGGCCCGGAAATACGCGAGGGCCCGCCGGATCGCGTCCGGCAGGCCCTCGATTCGATGCGTGCTGTCGAGCTACTTGCTCTTCTTGTTGAAGGCGTCCTTGAGACCCTTCGCCGGGGCGATCTTGACCACCGTCTTGGCGGCGATCTTGATGGCCTCGCCCGTCGCCGGGTTGCGGCCCATGCGCGCCTTGCGCTGCTGGAGCTTCACGGCCCCGAGGCCGCCCAGCGGAATCTTGCCGGCGGACTTGAGGCTCTTCATGACGACTTCCTCGACGGCCTGGAACACTGCCTTCGCCTGGGCCTTCGAGATTCCGGCCTTCTCGGAAACGGCGGTGAAGAACTGAGCCTGCGTCATGCTCATGTGCGACCCTCCTTGGGACACCGCCGGGAAACGTCGCGAAACCCGCGCCGGGCCGGCGAATCAGGTGTTCCGGATATCGCTTTCGGATCGGCGAGTCAACACCTCTTGAGCGAATTGGCCCGTCAAATGGGCCTGATCCGTCGATCAACCCTCAGAGAAGATCAAAAAAGCCCCAAGAAAGGCCCTTTTAGGGGGGTTCTCGCCCTCAGGGACGCACGAAGGCGTAGAGGATCTCCCAGGCGATGAGGGCGATGATGGTGATCTCCAGGAACTCGGCGCGGCGGGTGTCGGCGCCGTCGGAGAGCATCCGGTTCACCTCGGCCAGCATGCGGTGCTTGCGAAGGACCGACTCCTGCCAGGACGGGAGGCGGAAGCGGCGCAGCGCCGCCTGGTAGAGCCGCGCCAGGTAGAAGTCGCCCACGATCTTCACGGCGTTCTCCACCCGCTCCACCATCTCCGACATGTCGACGAGCAGCGCGGCGGTGCGACGCATCAGGCGATTGTAACGGCGGGTGAATAGGCCCGAGCCGCGGGCGCGCTCCACCTCTCCGCGGATGGCGGAGAGCTCCCGGTCGAGGAAGGCGTCGTAGTAGCGAAGCTCGAGGAGCTGGGCGGTGGCCAGCTCGAGGAGGTCGGGCACGTCGCTCGACCCGCTGGGCTCGTGGACGAAGGCGCTGTTCCAGTCCACCACGGCGAGGTCGGTCTCGAGATAGGCGAAGCGGTGCTTGAGGACGTCTGCCCTCTCGCCTGCGGAGAGCGGCTCCGGATCCGTCTCGCCCAGCAGGAGCCGGGCCAGGGGTGCGTGGTCGACGAGCTCGGTTCCGGTGACGCGCCGGTCGAAGGCCCGGACGAAGAAGACCGTGTAGGTCTCGATCCCCTCCCACATGTGGGGCCGGAGGAGCGCCGGAGCGAGCGGGCCGGCCAGGTCGGCGGCCACCGCGCGCGCCGCCTCGTCGATCTCGGGGGTGGGGCGCTCGATCAGCGCCTCGGCGAGTGGCACGAGGTCGTCGAGGCTCGTGCCGGCATCGACCGACAGCTCGAAGAGCACGCTCGCCACGCCGTAATCGAAGAGGCTCGCCTGCACCTCGACGCGGCGGAGGGCGCCGGCGATCTGGACGTCGCGAGCGCCCAGGCGGAGCCGGAGCGGCGGATGGGCGATCTCGATGGCCGAACGGGGGTTGGCGAGCTTGAAGCGGGACTTGGGGGCCGCGGCGAGCGCCTCGGCGCGCACCAGGTCGATGCCGTCGGCGACGTCGAGGATCCGGTAGATGCGAACCGATCCGTCCTGCACGCTGAACTTCGGTTGCCCCATGGGAGGAGCGTAGCGCGGATCGGGCCCGCCGGATCCGGCTCAGGCGGAGCGGGCGCCCGGTCCGGGTGCCCGCCGGAGGGTGAGCTCGAGAACCGCCACCAACCAGATCACCACCACCGGCAGCGCCTTGAGCGAGTAGGGGTGGATGAACCGCTCCCGGAACGCGTGCGGCGTCAGGTCGGAGTAGCTCACCGAGACGAGCAGGAGGGCCATCCAGAGGAGGGCGAGGTGGAGCCGGGTCCGCTCCTGGTAGAAGTACCAGAGGCCAATCCCGGCCATGGCGATGACGAATGTGGGCGACTCGGCCAGGTGGTTGAAGGCGATCATCCACATGAGCATCGCGCCGAAGAACGCCGCTCGGAACGAGAGCCGCTCCCGGGCGCCGGCGTTGGTGAACGGCAGCAACGCGATCGCGCCGGCGATGGCCAGGAGAACCACCCTCGGCAGGTCGACATGGAACAGGGAGTGGAGCATTCCGGCCGCCGACATCCCCAGCCCGGCGGCATGGGTGCTGGTGGTGTGGAGGACCCACCAGTTCCCGTACTGCCAGGCCAGCCCTGCCGGGGAGACGAAGAGGAGCGGGAGCGCCGCCAGCGCCACCAGCCAGACCAGCGTGCCCAGGACCAGCCTCACCCTCCGTGGGTAGAGGAGGAAGGCCAGGCCGGCCACCAGCGGGAAGATCTTCACGGATCCGGCCAGCGCCAGGAAGAGAGCGGCCGACCAGGGTCGCTCCCGCTCGCAGGACGAGAAGGTGAGCAGGAGGAGCCCGACGATCATCGGATTTGTCTGGGAGTGTTGCAGGGCCCCGATGAGCTCCAGGAGGATGAACCAGACGAAGAGGGATCGGGAACGGGCATCCAGTCCTGGCAGCGACCGGACCCCGGCCACCAGCACCGCGGCATTGAACAGATCCCACGCGAGGAGCCCGAGCCAGACCGGCAGCACGGCGAAGGGGGCCATGAGGGCCGCGAAGGTGGGGCTGTAGAGGAAGTTGTCGAAGTGCTCGGCGGGGAAGAAGCCGTAGAGGTTGCGTCCGTCGAGCAGGTGGACGAAGGCCTGCCGGAAGATCGCGTAGTTGTTGTAGTGGGCGTACACGCCGAGGACCGGCGAGCGAACCGTCAGGACGACCTGCTGGATGGCCGCGAAGATGGCGATCAGCATCGGCAGGACGACGTAGACCCGGGGAGCGAGAAGGACGTCCTCGATCCTCTGCCGGAACCGGTTCACGCAATCGCCTCCGAGGGCCGGACGAGCCGGACGAGGGCGGCCTCGCAGTCTTCCCCGAAGCGATCCGACTCGAGATGGCGAAGCTCGGCGATCCGGGCCGCGGCGAACCGGTCGAGCCCCTGGACGGGGAGCCCGGGGTGGCACATGAGGAGCCCCCGATCGGCGATGGAATCGAGCCAGCCTCTCATCAGGGAGCGAAAGTCGGAGCGCGGGGAGAGGTCGTAGACGCCGGCGAAGTCGGTGTTGTGCGGGACGCGCCCCTCCCGGAGCAGCCGGAGGAGCGCGTGCCCGCCGAGCGCCGCGATGACTGCGCCCTTCGCGCCGCGCGGGTGGAGCGGAACCGTGTTCCGGACGTACGGAACCCGCTCCGGGTAGCGTTCGCGAAGCACGCGGAGCAGCACCTCCCGAACCGGCCACATCTGGTGGACGTGGTGATGGCCGTCGACGAAGACCGGCGGGCGCCCGCAGTCCTTCTCGAACCGGTCCAGCTGTCCCCTGATCTGCCGCTCCACCTCGGAGGCGTCGACGAGCCCCAGGCCCCCCCGCGCGGCGAAGGCCAGGGCGCCTCCCCCGGAGCCCGTGCCGAGGAAGAGGTGGAGGCCGATGTCGGCCCGGTCCGCCACCCGGGCGAGATCCGCGGCACCGAGATTCCAGGCGGGCCCCTCGACGAGGCAGCTCACCGCCGTGATCCTCCCGGCCTCGACCAGGCGCAGGATCCCGTCGTTCACGTCGGGGGCGAGACCGAAGTCGTCGGCGCAGAGCACGACGCGCCGCGTGCGCGGCGGCGGATCGCTGGGCCGGTGGGTCCCGTCACCCGTCTGCCCGTCTCGAGGGGCGAGCCGGCTCCGGTCCACCGAATCGGCGACGACGAAATTCGGACGTCGCTTCACCTCCTCGAACACGCGCCCCAGGTACGCCCCGATGACCCCGAGGGAGAGGAGCTGCACGCCGGAGAAGAACATGATGGAGACGACGATGGTCGGGTAGCCGGGCACCGGGATCCCGTACCACCACTCCTCCAGGATCACCCACGCGCCGTAGCCAAGGGCCAGGATCGAGACGGTGGCGCCGAGGACGGCCACCGCGCGAAGCGGCCACGTGGAGAAGGACGTCAGGCCGTCGAACGCAAGCGAGAAGAGCCGCCCCAGGCCGAAGTTGCTCTTGCCTGTCGCCCGCTGACCGGGCTCGAACTCGACGGGCTCGGACCGGAAGCCCACCCAGGCGTAGAGCCCCTTCATGAAGCGCGCCCGCTCCGGGAGCCGCTTCAGGGCCTCGACGACGCGGCGGTCCATGAGCCGGAAATCCCCGGCGTCGGGCGGGATCTCGACACGGGCCGCACGGGTCATGGCGGCGTAGAAGGCGGCGGCGCCGACGCGCTTCGGCCACGACTCGTCCCGTCGGTGCGCCCGGACGCCGTAGACCATGTCGGCGCCCTGGCGCCAGCGCTCCAGCATGGCGGCCAGCATCTCGGGCGGGTGCTGGCCGTCCCCGTCGATGATCGCCACCACGTCCCCGCGCGCCACATCGAGGCCGGCGCCCAGGGCGGCCTCCTTTCCGAAGTTGCGCGAGAGCTCGATGTAGTGCACCGCGCACTCGTCTGCGACCTCGAGCACGCGCTCCCGGGTGTCGTCCCGGCTGCCGTCGTTCACGAGCACGATCTCGAAGTCGCCGGAAAGGGCTGCGAGCGCCTTCCGGAGCGCCCGGAGAAACGTGGCCGCGTGGGGCCCCTCGTCGAGCATGGGAACGACGGCCGAGATGCTCGGCCTGGCCGTGAGGCGGTCCGTTCTGGCGGCAGGGGCAGGCACGCGTCGGGGAGGGATGATCGCACAACGGTAGCCGTCACGCCCCATTGGAGTACCGGGCGCGGCCCGCGGTCACATCCTCCCTGCCCGCGTCTCCATTCCTGTGAACGGATTCCAACCCCGACGCGGAACGGAGCCTGCCATGACGACCCAGAAGACCAACACCTTGAACTTCCCCGAGATCGGCAAGAGGCGCGGGTGGAAGGACGCCTTCGTGGTCACTTCGCTCGCCATCGTCCTCGGCGCCTTCGTGGCCCAGATCGCCTCTTCGCCTCGACAGACGCCCACCGCACCCCCGGTCGCCGCGGCGGCATTCGCGACCCCGGCCCGTGGCTAGTCCGCCGGTCAGCTCGCCGTACCCTCGTCCGTGGAATTCGATGCACACACGGAGGTCCGGCATGGCCCGGATCTAGCGGTCCAGCAGATCGGCGTCGAGCTGGTCCTGGGCCCGTCCAGTCGATCGTTTGTTCTGGACCAGGTGCCGGCGCCCGATGACGTGAACCGGCTCGGCACCGTAAGTCGACTCCAGCCGATCGGGCCAGGCCTCCTTGAACGTCACGCCATCGATGGCGGTGAGCAGATCGATCCGGTTGGGCTGCACGCCGATCTGGAAGACGATGCCAGGGGTGGCGAGGTCCTCCATCGTGAGTTCGCCGAGGGACGCTCCGAATCGACGAAGGGCGGCGTGGACGCGCGGCGGATTCGACGCCGAGGAGTTCACCCAGACGTCGAGGTCCTTCGTGAACCTCGGTGCGTCGTGGACGGCCATGGCATAGCCGCCCACCAGGAGGTACTCAGCGCCCTCGCCGTTCAACGCGGCAAACAGATCTTTGAAGTCGGGATTCACCGGCATCGGGGGACCGCCATG
Source organism: uncultured delta proteobacterium (assembly GCA_963700085.1). Classification (GTDB taxonomy): domain Bacteria; phylum Myxococcota; class Myxococcia; order Myxococcales; family Anaeromyxobacteraceae; genus CAIOAK01. The sequence continues at coordinate 162,035 of CAVOWI010000021.1, read as the reverse complement.
CGATGTACTCGAGGACCATTTCCCAGGTGAGCTCCAGCCGCCGGGCAGCCGGCACGTTCCGCCAGAACTCCCGGTCGAATGCACCGTCGTCCTCGTGGAGCCGGATGACTCGCGTCGTCGCGGCTGCCCTGGGGTTCTCGGTGCTCACCGGGGCATCATACCCCGGCGTTCACGCCCCGACGAGCCGGAGCGGCGCCTGCGACTTCTGCTTCGGGAACTCGATCAGGTAGTCGCCGGAGAAGCAGGCGTCGCAGTAGCGCGACCGATCCTCTCCGAGCGCCTCGTACAGCCCCTCGAGCGACAGGTAGCCCAGCGAGTCGGCGGTCACGTAGCGCGCGATCTCGTCGACGCTGTGGGAGCTGGCGATGAGCTCCTGCCGGTTGGGCGTGTCGATGCCGTAGTAGCAGGGCCAGGCCGTGGGCGGCGAAGAGATGCGCATGTGCACCTCGCTGGCTCCGGCGTTGCGCAGCATCTTCACGATCTTCCGGGAGGTCGTGCCTCGCACCACCGAGTCGTCGACGACCACGAGCCGCTTGCCCTTCAGCATGTCCTTCACCGCGTTCAGCTTCAGCTTCACGCCGAAGTGCCGGATCGACTGGGCCGGCTCGATGAAGGTGCGTCCGACGTAGTGGGAGCGGACGAGCCCCATCGCAAAGGGGATCCCGCTCTGCTTCGCGTATCCGATGGCGGCGGGTACGCCCGAGTCCGGCACCGGGATGACGAGGTCGGCCTCGGCCGGCTGCTCGACGGCGAGGCGCGCGCCGAAGGCTGCGCGGCTGGCGTAGACCGACTTGCCGAAGAGGACCGAGTCGGGTCGCGCGAAGTAGATCTGCTCGAAGACGCACCGGCCGGTGCGCTCCGGCTCCGGACCGGCAAAGAGGCGCTCGGAGCGGAACCCGGTCTCGTCGACCACCACCATCTCTCCCGGCTCGACCTCGCGGATGTACTCGGCCTCGATCAGGTCGAGGGCGGTGGTCTCGCTGGCCAGCACGTAGCTTCCCTTGAGGCGTCCCAGGACGAGCGGCCGGAAACCCATGGGGTCGCGCGCGCCGATCATGGCCTTCTCGGTGAGGAGCACCAGGCTGTAGGCCCCCTTCACCTTGCCGAGGGCCTGTCGCAGCGAGCCCAGCAGGTGCTCGGGCGTGCCCGGCCGGTGCTCGGTTCGGGCGCGGGCCATGAGGTGGACCAGCACCTCGGTATCGCTCGTGGTCTGGAAGATGGAGCCGGCCGCCTCGAGGTCGTTGCGGAGCTGCTCGGCGTTGACCAGGTTTCCGTTGTGGGCCACCGCCAGCGCGCCGCCCGAGTACTGGACCGCGATGGGCTGGGCGTTCTTGAGGTGGCTCTGGCCCGTGGTCGAGTAGCGGACGTGCCCGATGGCGGCGCCGCCCTTCAGGGTGTCGAGGACGGCGGCGGTGAAGATGTCGCCGACGAGCCCCATGCCGCGGTGTACGTGAAGGGTCTTGCCGTCGCTGGCCACGATCCCGGCCGACTCCTGCCCGCGGTGCTGGAGCGCGTGGAGGCCGAGATAGGTAAAGTTGGCCGCGTCGAGGTCTCCCCCGAGCGCCCAGATCCCGAACACCCCGCACTCGTCGGTGAGCTTGTCGAAGGCTGCGTCGTAACCCATGAAGTGGCGCATTATAACGGGACGGTGCTGAAAAAGCTCACTCTGGGAACGCTCGGCGTCACGGCGGCAACCCTGCTGTTTCTCGCCATCTTTCCGGTTCGCGGGTCGCGAGAGGCACAACCCCCGCGCGTTCTCTCTTCGTCGCGAGGCGCGGGGCCGCTCGACGCCGGGGCGGCGGCTGTCGCCCTGGCCGCGCCGCCGGGGACTCCGATGGGCGGCTACCCTCGCCTCCGCTTCGCGAGCCAGGGCGTCCGGGACGAGCCCATGGCGCGGGCCATCGTGCTCTCCGAGACCGGGCTCGCGGTGGCGATCGTCTCGGTGGACATCCTCCTCGTTCCCGCCGCCCTGCGGGCCAGGGTCGAGGCCCGCCTCGGCGACCTGAGACTCGACGTGCTGCTGGTGGGCGCCACCCACACCCATGCCGGGCCGGGCGGTTACTGGAAGGACGCGCTCGGGGAGCGGTTCGGCACGGGGCCCCACGACCCGGCCTGGGAGGACGCCCTGGCCGGGAGGATCGCCGACGCCGTTCGCGCTGCCGCTTCCGCCCGCGCCCCGGCCCGCCTGGCGGTGGCCGGGATTCGTCTACCAGGACTGATAGTGAATCGGGACGGTGGCGACCCGAACGGCCGGCTCCTCGCCCTACGCGTCGAGCGCACGGACGGTGAACTGGTGGGACAGGTGGTCGTCTTTCCCGCCCATGCCACCGTCCATGGCAGCCGGAACCGGCTCCTCTCCGGCGACTGGCCGGGCGCCCTGGCGCGCGACCTCCCGGGCGTGACGGTCTTCCTCCAGGGCGCGGAGGGGGACCAGACCTGGCGGCTGCCAGTCGCATTGCCGAATGCGGAGCCCGAGGACTACGCCCGGCTCCTGGCCGAAGAGGTCCGTCGCCTCCCCTACCCGCCCGGCGCCGGCGCGCCGGCGCTCGCCGCGGCCGAGGCGGAGGTGACTCTCCCGGCCCCGTCGTTTGGCGCAGTGCCTCCTTTTCTCGACCGGCTCCTCTCGAACCTGCTCTGGAACTGGCTGCCGGAGCGAACTCGCGTGGTGGCGCTGCAGGTCGGCCCCGCCCTCCTGCTCGCCGTCCCTGCCGAGCCCGGCGAGGCGGTGGGGCGCAGCTGGCGCGATGCGGCTGGGCCTGGCGCCGAGGTGGTCTCGCTCGTCGGCGACTACGTCGGCTACGTGGAAACGCCCGACGGGGTGCGCGCCCGGACTGGCGAGGCCAGGCGGACCTACCTCGGGCCAGAACTCGCGAAGGTTCTCGGTGACGGGCTCGACGCGGCCCGGGGCGCGCTCCCTCCGGCCCCTCCTGCGAATCGCTAGAATCGAAACGCGACGCCTCCCGGCGCAGGCTCGACCGGGATCGACGGCGCGAGCAGCCAGAGCACCGTTGCCCCTGCCCCGAGAGCGATCGCGCTCCCGGCCGCGATCCAGGCGGTGGTTCGCTCCGACTCGAAGGCGCTCGCCTTGGCCGCGTAGGCGGCGGGGTCGATTCCCGGCTTGAGGGAGCCGTCGGGGAGCAGCATGGCCTTCGCGTCGGAGTAGGAGCTTGCGGCCGCGAGCCCTTGCCAGGTGGCCACCCCTGCCGCGGCCACGGCGAGGCCGGTGGTCGTCCAGGCCACCGGCCGCATCCACCCGCCTGGCGTCGAGGTCGCCTGGAGAGGCGGCGTGGGTGGCGGAGGAGCCGACAGATCTGGCTTCGGCGCCGGCGAGTCCACGACGAGCGACTCGTCCCTGGCGAGCTCGACCGTGACGGTTCGCATCGCGCCGTCGACCTCGACTCCCACCCGGTAGCTCCCCGCCGGCAAGCTCGCCTCGACCGGCACGTCGCCAGCCGGACGCCCCTGGATGAACCCCTTTCCCGTGCCGCCGCGCGTGGTCACCCGGAGCCGGAAGCGGGGCTGCGCCGAGGCCCGCTCCCGGGCCAGCTCGAACTCCCTCCGGAAGGTTGGCGAGAAGAGCTCGGGGTCGAGCTGGGCGGCAAGGTCGAGCGCCAGCACCCGCTCCATGGCTCTCCGCGCAGCGGGAGCGTTGCCCAGCGTGGACTCGGCCAGCGCGAGTTGAAGGAGCGTCCTCGTCCACTCGGCCTCTGGCGCCTCCATGGCGGAACGCTTTTCCAGATCTGCGAGGATCTCCCGGCAGCGTTGGGCTGCGCCCCTGTAGTCGCCTGCGCGGGAAGCGGCGTCGGCCGCCGAGTGCGCCGCCTCGAGTTCCGGTGGAACGCGAGGCACCTCCGCCGACGCCGAAGGCGCGGCGAGAGGAACAGGAGGGTGAGTGCGGCGAGCGGCATGATCGGTAAGTCCACGGCGATAGCGCATGCAATCGGTGTGTCGGGGGTAACTATCTTTTCCGAGGAGCCCGGGCGCGTCTGGTGAGTCCGCCATTCGGACGATCCGGCCGCAGCCCGGACCGTGGAAGGGACGGTTCGCGCTCGTCTGAACCGACTGAGGATTATGCGCCCGGAACAACTTTCGCATTCTTCCCTTTCGACCATGCACCGATCGGTCACCTTCCGTATACCTACACGGTCTACTCCTAAGGGGGCGTGTCCGTGGACTTCGGCCTTGCGCTTTTCCGCGTTTCGATTTTCGCTTCGTTCTTCGCCGCTCTCCTTGCGGGGTGTGGGGATCTGCCCACGCCCCGGACCTGCTCCAGCGGGGTCGCCCTGCGGCGCAGGGTCCTGGTGTCGTTCGGGCCAGTGCGTGGCCAATGCGCCGCCCGAGGCCTTGATCGAGGCGCCTTCCTCGCCTGGCTCGAACCGACCCGTCCTCTTCCACGGGGGCGGGAGCCATGACATCGACCCAGGCGACTCCGTGGTGTCCTGGGCCTGGAAGGCCTCCGCCCCGGCCGGGACGTCGGGCTGCGAGCCGCTTCCGACCTCTGGCTCCGGAGCCGACTTCACGGTCGTCTTCCCGTGTGGCGGCGATCACGATCTTTCCCTCACCGTGACCGACTCCCTCGGCCTGGCCAGTGACGAACGAACGGTGCGCGTTCGCGTCGCCGCCACGCTCGACCCGCCCGCGCTCTTCGTCGCTCCCGACCTCTCCGTCGATCACCTCTGCACCGGAGAACCTCTCTCCTGCACGCCTCGGAGCGGGCTCTCCCGGAGCATCGGCCTGTCCGCCACGGGAATCGCGCCTCCGGGGGCCTCCTTCACGTTCCGCTGGAGCGTCGAGCTCCCGCCGGAACTCGCCTCGCTGCCTCCGCCTCGAGTCACCTTCACGCCCGACGAGACCGCCGCCGAGCCAAAGGTCCTGATCGAGACCGCGGGAACCGCCATCGCGGGTCGCTACACCTTCGTGGTGGCCGCCACCGACTCGCGCGGCATGGTGGCCGTGGGGCGGCAGCGTGTGGACGTGGGCAATCGGCCGCCTGTGGTCTCCGGGGGAGGAACGATCACCCTGCCTCACGCATACGAGGCCATCACCAGGAGCTTCGTCGCCGCCGGAAACACGCCGATCGCGACCTGGACCGACCCGGACGGCGATCCGGTCACGATTGTCGGCTTCTCGTCCTCCCGCTCCGGCGATGGCGGCAACATCTTCGACGTGCAGGGGCAGGGCGACCACGCGCGGCTCACCGTGATGGTGCCGTACACCCGGCCTGGCGACGCCGCCTTCCTCATCGGCCCCGACGTCCGGCGGCACGTGGACCTGGTCGTGGCCGACGCGAACGGCGGACGCGGAGCCGCGGGCTGGGACGTGACGATCTCCAACCGCGCTCCCCGGCTCGTCACCTCCGTTCCTGCCGCGTCGGTCGATCACAGCTACGAGGTCGCGGCGCAGCGCTACGCCGCGCAGGCATCGCTGTCCTCCTGGGTGGACGACGATGGCGATCCCGTCGAATTCTCGAGCTCGGGCGACCCTCTCTGTCTCGACGTGACGAACCGGCAGGGCACCGCGTGGGTCACCTGCAGCCTGGCCTATCCGGGAAGGCCGGCGGCCGCCTCCTTCGCCGGCACCCGGTCGATCCGGATCGCGGCAAGTGACCCGTTCGAGCCCGGACCTTCCCAGGACACCGCCCTGGAGATCCGCAACCGCCCGCCGCGCCCCCTCGCCCTCAACGTCGAGTTCTACACCGGTTGCACCAACACCAGGGCCTGCTGCGGGATCGACCCGGAAACCCACACCTGCCTGGACTTCAAGTATCGCTACGACCCCGTTTCGATGGTCGTCCCCCTCGTGGTGGACGATGACGGCGACCCGCTAGACCTGACGGCCGCCGCGTCGGGAGCCTGCCTCGCAGTGGCCGGCGCTCCTCCGAGTTGCGGGCCGGGAGGGTGCTCGTTCGAGCTGTCGCTGTGCGGCGACCCGTCGGCCTGCGGCAGGGCGAAGGCAGGAGGCTCGCTCGCGCTGACCGCGAGCGACGGGCTCGGGTCCTTGTCCACGACCGTCACGGTCGGCGACAACTGCCGCTGAAACGCTACTCCGGCGCCGCGAGCCGCTTCTGCTCCAGAGCGGCGTCGGCGGCGGCGGCCAGGTCCTCGGGGCCGAGAGCCTTGTCGAGCACCGCGTCTGCGCCTGCCTCTTCCATGCGCTTCTCCATCGCCGGGTCGAGGGTGCCGGCGATGACCACGATGGCCAGCTCCGACTCGCCGCCGGCGCCGCGGATGGCACGCACCAAGGCCTCCCCGTCCATCTCCGGCATGCGCACGTCGGTGACCAGCAGGTCGAGGGTGAGGAGTTCTTCCGCCATGACTTGCAGCCCCTCCCGGCCGTCCTTGGCGGTGAGCACCTCGAATCCCCGGGCCTGGAGCGAATCGGTGAGCGCCCGCAGGATGAGGGCGTCGTCGTCGACCACCAGCGCCCGGCGCGGCCGCGCCGAGATGCGCGCCAGCACGGCCGCCAGCTTGAGCCGCCCTTCCTCGTCGAGCTCGATCTTCACGCCCATCCCGCGCGGATTGCGGAACATCACCGTGGCTGGAGCGCGGAACTCCACCCCTCCGGGCAGCCGCATGTCGAGGGTGAGCTTGGTGCCCTCGGGAAGCGGCGCCTGGGTTCGGACGAAGGCGCCGCCCTGCGACAGGTTCTCGACGTAGTCGTCCTGGAACTCCTCGGAGGTCGCGTAGTCGAGGCGGGCCGTGGGACCCTGCTCGGCGCGCACCTTCACCGGTGCGTTCACCGCGTATCTCGGAGCGGCGCGGCTGCTCGCCCCGGCTTCCTGGGCGCTCGTGGCGTGAGTGGCCAGAGCCGCGGCCAGAACCGCGGAAAGCCCGTCGAGGGAGAGCAAGAACCCGGCAGCCTTGCCCGGCCGCACATCCTGCTCGGTGCGGACCTCCACCACCTTGCCAGTCGCCTCGAGCGGGCGATCCATCCGAGGCACTCGGAGCAGGATCTGGACCGAGTCGCCCGGCGGAGGCGCGCTGACGCCTGGAACGAACAGTCGCCTCGTGGCCGGATCCCAGATCACCGAGGCAAAGGCGGCGCTCCCGGAGTCCATGGAAAGGGTGGGACGGACCTCGGAGGCGGGACGGCGGTCGGGGGGAGCTCCGGCGACGTTGGCGATCTTTGCGGCCGCGGCACCCACGCCGAGCGCCGGCACCCCGGCCGAGCGAACCTCGCACTTGGCGGCGCGCTCCTCGACGACCCTGCGCTCCTCGGGCTTCGCTGCCTCGAGGTTCCACGGCATCCCACCGGCGCGCGCGCACCAGTAGCGAAAGCGGGCCTCTGCCTCGGGCGTGAGCCCCGTGGTCCGGGCCACCACCAGGAAGGCCTGGGTTGACGGGCTGTATCCCACGTCTGCGTCGACGAGCGCGCCGCCCAGAAGTCCGGGGAGCCAGGCGGTGAGCCGTTCGGCCGCGACCAGCCGGTCTCCCACCACGCGCTCGAACGACGCGGCCAGTACGACAGGTTCGCCTCGAGACAAGGATGTCCTCTCCAATCGTGCCCGAAGACATCCAGCAGATCGTCGAGGGATTGTATCCCCGCGAGGGCCACGGCGGCGAGGCACCTCAAGGGGCGCACGGATGGTGGAGGCAAAGGTGGGAGGCGCCCCATCCCTTTTTTGGGGCACCACCCGGTGTCGGTCCTGTGCCAGATCCCAGGATCAGCGTCGGACTTCGAGGGTCTCCCCGATGGCGAGAACCTTCACTCGCTCTTCGGGAATCGCGCGGCGGGCTCGCTCGGCCTCGAGCCGGACCGGGGGCTCGTCGAGCGGCTCGTCGGCCTGCTTGAAGGTTCCCCAGTGCATGGCCACGAACGTCCGTGCGCCCAGGTCCACGAAGGCCTGCAGCGCCTCCTCCGGGTCGACGTGCACCGGCGCCATGAACCACCGCGGGTCGTAGGCGCCGATGGGGAGCATGGCGACGTCGATGGCAGGGAAGCGGCGCCCGATCTCCTTGAAGCCGGAGAAGTAGCCGGTGTCGCCGGAATGGTAGAGCGTCGCCGATGGCCCCTGGATCACGAATCCGCCCCAGAGCGTGCGGTTCCGGCCGCCCAGGCCTCGGCCGCTGAAGTGCTGCGAGGGCACGAAGGTGATGGCGATGTCGCGAACCTTCACCGTCTGCCACCAGCGGAGCGGCACGTGCTGCAGCTTCTCCTTGGCGAACGGCGCGTCGGTGCCCAGGCCGGCCAGGACCGGCGCCCCCACCGCGCGAAGCGTGGGCACGTCCATGTGGTCCCAGTGGTCGTGGGAGACGAGGCTCGCGTCGATGTGCGGCAGCTCCTCCGGGCGCAGCGCCGGCGGAACGTTTCGGGACATCACGCCTGCGGGGCCCATGCGATCGCCGAGGACCGGGTCCACGAGGAGGGAGACGCCGTCGAGCTGGACGAGAAAGCTCGAGTGACCGAGCCAGGTGATGCGCGCCCCCTGGCCGCGGGCGGGCGGCTCGCGCAGCAGGGCCCGATCCGGCTCGACGGTGGGGACGGGGGCGCGGTCGGGGCTCGATCGCTTCGTGCCATTCAACCGGTCGAGGATCTGCCAGCGAAGCACGTCGCCGAATCCGTGCGGCTCGCCCGGGTCGAGGTTCAGGAAATAGCCCTTCCTCGTCCCGCGGCTGGGGCGGGGGCGGGCCTGCACCCAGCACGGTGGTGATCACGGCCATGGCGAGAAGGCTCATTCCAGTGCCAGCAGTTGCCGCGTCATGTCGTGAAGCCAGTCGCCGCGGTGCAGGACCGGCACCGGCGCGGCCGGCAGCCCGAGCCGCTCGACGATCCGGTTGTAGCCGAGCGACGCCAGCGCTCTCAGGTTCACCGCGTCGTAGAGGTTGTACTCGACGAGGAGCCGCAGCGCGGCGCGGTCGCCTGCCTCGTGCCGGCGCCAGAGCAGGACCGCGTCCCAGCCACCCAGACCCGCCAGGTGGGGCGGCCGGCCGATGCCCTGCCCCTCCTCGAGCAGCTTGAGCCCACCCCGGTGGCCGAGCCGCGCCCAGAGGTGACGGAGGTCAACGTGGGCCGGGGGCGGCCGCCATCCGCGAAAGGCCTTGCGAAGCATCGGGGACGTCGAAGGAGAGACCGTTGTAGGTGACGAGGAGCTTCCATGCGGCGCTCGCCGCCGGGAAACCGTCGAGGTCGCGCCCGCGAAGGAACACGCGAGGCCCGGCGCGGTCGAGAACGGCGATGGCCGTGACGGTGTCGCCGCCGTCGGTCTCGATGTCGAGGAAGGCGGTGTCGTCGGCGAAGGTCGGAAGCAATCGCCACCGCTCCCGCGTCGGCATCATCGCGGCGAGCGCGCCGGCGTCTCCGATGGCCAGCGCCGCGCGGGCACGCCCCACGGCCTCGAGCAGGCGACCGTCGAGCTTCGACGCAACCCCGCCCCTGGCCGCCTCGAGGTCGTCCCAGGTGGCCACCCCTTGCGACCAGAGCTGGCGCTCGCGCCAGGGGCCGATGCCGCTCGTGAGCTGGAAGGTGCGGAGGAGCATGCGACACGAGCGTAATCGGGACGAACGGCGAGCGCAGCCTTCGCCGTCGTCGGGCTCCTTCGTGCCGGCGCGGCCGGACCCCGCCTCCGTCGCGCTTGTCCTCGCGATCCGTGCGGCCTCGCCGTTGGCCGCGCTGGTCCTCGGGAGAGGACGAGTCCCGACTGAATGGCGCCGAGCCCGGGGCGGGATGAAGGGCTCCATCCTCGGCGCCCCTGCGGAGGCGCGGCACGACGAGGCCACCCCGGCGCATGGTTCGGGAGGCGAGTGCGCGACTCACCTGACCACGACAGCCGGCGTTCCGGTGCCTCCCGGGCGGCGCCTCCGCAGCGGCGCCGAGGATCGGACAAGCTCGAGCAGGATGTGTCTCGGCGCCATTCACTCTCGGTACGCTATCGCGCGAGGACCAGCGCCGCGGAGGGAGGCACCCGGAACGCCGGCGGCCCAGGGGCGACCGTCGCCTGCGGCACCGTCACTCCCGCCCCCACGCGCTCACCCATGCCCCCGTCTCCTGCGCATGCCGCACGAATCGCTCGTAGAACGGATGTCGCGCCACCGTCGCCGAGTCGCCGACCACCACGAGCTTCTTCCGCGCCCGGGTGATGGCCACGTTCATCCGGCGCACGTCGGAGAGGAATCCCACCTCGCCCTCGTCGTTCGACCGGACGAGCGAGACCACGACTGCCTCCTTCTCCCGCCCCTGGAAGCCATCCACCGTGTCCACCTCGAGCCCCTCCTCCACGGGAGAGGCGAGCAACTGGCGGAGCAACTGCACCTGCGCCTCGTACGGCGAGATCACCGCCACGTCGGAGGGCGCCACGCCGAGCGAGAGCACGCGCGCCACCTCCCGGGCAACGAGGTCGGCCTCGCCCACGTTGTGGCGCGACTCGGAGTTATCCGGCGTCTCCTCGTCGAAGCCCGTGCCGGCGGTGTCCACGAAGAGGAACGGCTGGTCGTCGAGGCACCAGGACGCCACGGATGGGTGTGCGCGCAGCCGGCCGCCGTAGAGTGCCTCCGACGGAAACCGCATGATGGCCTCGTTCATCCGGCGCTGCTCGAAGAGCGTCACCATCGCGGCGGCACCGTGCGCCTCGGCCAGCCGCTCGAACAGCGACACGCCCAGCCCCCCCTCTGCAGCCGCGGTCGATATCACCGTGGGTGGAAGCTGGAGGTGGTCGCCGGCGAGCACGACGTGGTCCGCCCTCAGGAGCGCCAGGATGGCCGCCGGCTCGACGGCCTGCGTGGCCTCGTCCACCGCGGCGAGGCCGAATCGGCGCCCGGCCAGCACCTGGGCGTCCACGCCGGTGAGCGTCGCCACCACCACCTGGGCCCGGTCGAGCACCTCCCGCTGGGCCCTGTCCTCCAGTGCGCGGGCCTCGGCCAGCAGTTCCCGCGCGTGACGCTCGGCGCCTCGGGCCTGGCTGAACCTGCCGGGGCCGCGCTTTCCCCGCCGCTTTCTTGCGTCGCGGCGAAGGGAGAGCGCCTCCTCGACCAGACCAGCCGCGATCCTCGCCGACTCGTTTCCGGCGACCCGGGCCTCGAGGGTTCGATCGAGCAGCCCAGGAACGACGCGGGCCGGGTGGCCCACGCGGACCCCGTCGACTCCGGAGGCCACCAGCCGCTCGAGGAGGTTGTCGGCGGCAAGATTCGAGGGCGCAGCGGCAAGCACCTTCTCGCCCCGCGCCACGGCGCGCCGGATCACCTCGACGAGCACCGTGGTCTTGCCGGTGCCGGGCGGCCCGTGGACGAGCGCCACGTCGAGGGCCCGGTCGGCGAGATCGAGCGCTGCCTGCTGCTCGGGGGCGAGAGTGGTCTCGAGCTCCGGCCCGCGCGGTCGGGGCAGGAACCGGGGTGCTTCCCCGGCCAGGAGCGCGTGCCAGCGCTTCCCCTCCGCCGACCCCACCCTCCGCAACCCGGCGGCGAGCCGCTCCCAGGTGACCGGCGAGGGCACGAGCTCCAGGGCCACCCGCCCGGCCGTGGCCCAGTCGGGTGGGGGCTCGTCGAAGAGCACGCCGACGCGGTCCCGGCTCCGCCGCGCCACCACGCCGGAGGGCGCGTCGTCCCGCTTCTCGCGCCGCAACTCCACTCGCACCAGCGACCCCACGCCGATGCGCGAGGCGCCCAGCGGCCGTCCGGGTTTACCGTAGGTGACGAGTGTCCTCCCGGCCAGCCCGGCCTCCTCGAGCGCCTCGACGTCGGCCAGCGCGAGCCCGCGCGCCTCCCGCTCGGAGAGCGACAGCCGGGCGGCCGCGTCGGCGAGCCGCGCCTTCTCCTCCTCCCGCTCGGCGGCGAGAAGGGCTGCCAGGCGGGCCAGGTGTTCGGCGAGCACTACCAGGCGATGGCGATCCCGCCGGGCGCAGGGAGGAGGTCGCCGGCCTGCGGCGCCCCCTTCCGTCCAGGTCGATGGAAGAGGTAGGGCACGGCCCATCCGATGAGGCTTCCCACGCCCGCGCCGACCAGGGTGTCGGACAGGTAGTGCTTGCCCGCGGCCATCCGGAGGTAGGCGGTGAAGGTCGCGGCGGCGAGTCCCACGCCGAGGACGTAGGGCGCTCCCGGCATGTCCTGCATGAAGAAGAGGGTGCTGCCCGAGACCACCACCGCGAAGACGAAGGTCGTGTGGCCGCCGAAGAAGGAGACGTTCGCGTCGGAGACGTCCGGGGGGTAGAGATCCGGGTTGCCTTGCCAGACGTACGGGCGGGCCCGACCGGTCGTGTACTTCACGATCACGTTCGTCAGCATGGCGAGGCTGGTGGCCTGGGTGATGAGCAGGACGTTCGACCAGCCCGCGGCTGGATCGTCGAACCGGTACGCCTGGATGAGCCCGAAGCCCATGACGCCCACCGGGATGGCGAACTGCATGACGTTCGAGACCGTGTTCGCCGCCGTGGGGTTCGCCCAGAGGATCGACCTGGACAGGTTCCCGTCGAGGGTCCCTGGCACGCACCACTTGCAATCCAGCGGCGCCAGGGTCCCGTTGAGCAGCATCAGGGTGAGCGTGCTCACCGCGAGGGCGCCGGTGACGACCCCGTCCACCGTCCAGTCGTAGGAGAGCTTGGTGAGCCCTGGAACGGCTGCCGTCGCGGGTGGCGCGGGCGCGTCCTCCGCGGCGCGAGCGCGCGGACTGGCGAGGCAAATGGCGATCAGGGCGGCGACGGCGGCAAGGCGCATCGGGGGAAATTACCACGGGCCCGATGCTAGAGTGCGCCGGTGCCTTTCCTGCGCTCGATCGCCCTGGCGCTCCTGGTCGCCATCGCTCCGCCCGCTCGGGGAGCCGAGCCTCCGATCCCGCTCCAGTACAACCTCGCGCTCGACATCGCGATCACCGGCGCGCTGGGGGCCTCGATCGTGCTCCTCGCGGTCTACCAGCCCGAGTTGCTGCCGGAGAGCTGCCGCTGGTGCACGCCTCCGGGAATCGACGTGGACGTCCGGAACGCGCTGGTCTGGAAGGACGGCGCCCGAACCGCCGATGTGCTCTCCACGGTGGCCCTCGCCGCGATTCCTGCCTCCGCCATGACCTACCTGCTTTTCTCGGCCAACAGTCGCGGGGACGTGAACGCCGGCCTGGTCGATTCGCTGCTCGTGACCGAGGCCACCGCCGCCGCCTTGCTCGTGAACCAGGTCGTGAAGCTGCTCGTCGGTCGCAAGCGCCCGCACGTCTTCTTCAAGAACGACCTCGGCTACGCGGAGAGCGAGGACAACCTCTCCTTCTACGGGGGCCACACCTCGTTCGCCTTCTCGGTCACCGCGGCCACGGTCACGGTGGCCGCCATGCGAGGCTACGCCGGGGTGGGGATCGTGGCCGGGCGTCGGGTTCACCCTGTCGGCCGCGGTCGGCTATCTCCGGATCGCGGCCGACCAGCACTACCTGACCGACATCCTCGTCGGCGCAGCCGTGGGCGGCCTCGTCGGATGGGCCGTCCCTCGCATCTTCCACTCCCCCAGCCCGACGCCGTCGACCGGGGCCGCACTGCGGATGCCTCCCGTCGGATTGACGCTCGTTTTTTGAACCCGTGACGCTCCGGCTTCCCATCGACGGCACGCTCGACCTCCACGCGTTCCTTCCGGAGGACGCCGCGGACGTGGTGGCCGACTACCTCGACGCCTGCGCCGAGGCCGGCGTGCTCGAGGTCCGGGTCGTCCACGGAAAGGGGATCGGCGCGCTGCGGCGAACCGTCGAGGCGGCGCTCGCTCGCCACCCGCTCGTCCTCTCGTTCCGCACCGCCGGGGAGGGCGCCGGCGGCTGGGGAGCGACGTGGGTCTCGCTGCGCCGGCCGGCCGGGAAGAGTTGAAGGGCCGGGGCCTGCCGCTCTCGTTCTAAGGAAGGACCTTGCGCAGGAACGGGACGAGGAAACCCAGGACCGCGCCGTAGAGAACGTGGAGCGCCAGGATCATCGGCCCGTTCCCCCGACCCGCCTGGTAGAGGAGCGGGTCGAAGACGTGCACCACCCCGAGCCAGGCAGGGACGTAGAGCACCGCTCCGTACAGGGCGCCGACCCCGATGGACCGGCGGAGCGGGGCAGCCGGACGGAGGATGGAGACGAAGACGAGCCCGTAGGCGACGGCGGCGAAGGCGACGAGAAGCGCCCCCACGACGACGGGCAGGCCGACGTTGTCCGGCGCGATCGCGGAGGGCCCGAAAAGGGTCGCCGCGACGAGGCGCAGTGGATAGAGCCCGCCGAGCTCGTCCCCCGGGAGCGCCATGGCAGCGCCCCAGGCGACGAGTCCGCCGGTGACACCGGCCACGGCGCCCGCCGCCACCTCGCTCGAAGCCGGCTGCCGGGCGGGGAGCGAGTCGCGCCAGCGCGCCGGGTCTCCGAGGTCGAAGGGCATCCGGGCGATCATCCCACCGAAACACGTGCAGCGGCGGAGGCAAGTGCCTCGTCGAGCCGTTCGACCGCCGGACCGCTCCCCTGGGCCAGGTCCGCCGAGCCGCCGCCCTTTCCCGCGAGTGCGGAAACCACCTCCCGAAGCACCTCGCCCAGATGGGCGCCCGTGCCACGCGGGCGGGCGAAGCAGAGGTGCGCGCGGTCGCCGTCGATGCCTCCGACGAGCGCGACCCGGCCCCGGCCGGCCAGCGCCTGGGCCACCGCACGAAGCCCGGCGGCCGTGCCGAGCAGACCTTCGATCCGCGCGGCCAGGGGCATCCCTGCCGGACGCGAGCCGTCGAGCCGTGCCGCCTCTGCCGCCGCCAGGGCCTCCACGAGCCCTTCGACCTCCTTGCGCCGCGCCTGTCCTTCCTCGGCCAGCTTCGCCGCCGCGACCGGAAGCTCGGCCGGCGCGCAGCGGAGGGCCGCGCTGGCCCGCACGAGCCGCTCCTCGGCGCGGTGGAGCGCGGCGAGCACGCGCGCGCCGCAAACGAATTCCACCCGCGTCCCGGTTCCCCACTTCTGCGCGCGCGCCACGGCGATGACACCCACCTCGCCGGTTCGCATCGGGTGGGTGCCTCCACACGGCGAGGCGTCTTCCACCTGCGTCCTTCCGTCGCGCTCATCCGAGACGACCACGATTCGCGCCCCCTTCACCGCATCCTTGCGAAGTGGCAGGGCGGCAATCTCCTCGGGCGACCTCTCCCGGGCCTCCACCGCGAGGTCGCGCCAGACCAGCTGGTTGGCGGCTGCCTCGGCGGCGGTGAGCGCTTCGGCCGGGAGGCGTGCCGGAGGAACGTGGAGGTCGATGGTGCAGGTCTCGGCGCCCAGGTGGAAGGAGACGGTGGAAGCCCCCTGGAGCCGCTCGAAGACTGCCGAGAGCAGGTGCTGGCCGTGGTGCTGCTGCATGTGGTCGAAGCGTCGCGCCCAGTCCAGCTGGCAGGCCACGCGCGTGCCGGGAGCCGGAGGCTCGCCCGGGGCGAGCAAGTGGAGCACCTCTCCGTCCGCCTCGACCACGTCCTCGACCTGCGCACCGCCGATGGTTCCCCGGTCGGCGGGCTGCCCGCCGCCCTCCGGGTAGAAGGCGGTGCGATCGAGCACGACCGCAATCTTCCCGGCATGCAACCGCGTGGCGGCAAGGGTCGCATCGAATCGTGAAAGGTAGGCGTCGGCCAGGTAGAGCTTTTCGGTCACAGCCGCTCCATAATCCCGAACCTCCTGTCACGGCTCGACTTTTCGACGTACACATCCGGACCGTTGGAACCATTCGCGTTCGAGGGTATTGTCCGCGCGCCTTTTCACCCCGAGGAGATGCACGTGTCGATCCTCACAAAGCTGATGCCGAAGACCGACGCCTTCTTCGACGCGTTCGAGAAGCAGGCCGCGCTGACCGTGGAGGGGGCGCGCCTCTTCAAGGAGATGCTCGAGGATTTCCGCGACATCCCTCGCAAGGTTCGGGAGATCAAGGACGTCGAGCACCGGGCCGACGACGTCACTCACGCCGCATTCGAGCTCCTCTACACCCAGTTCATCACCCCCTTCGACCGGGCCGTGATCCACCGGCTGCTCTCCGCCATCGACGACGTGCTCGACCTGACCGACGCCGCCACCGAACGCATCGGCCTCTACGACATCCGGACCGTCATGCCCGAGGCGGGCGAGCTCGCCACCGTTCTGCTGGCCCAGACCCGCAAGATGCAGGAGGCGGTCCATGGGCTGCGCAACGTCAAGGAATCGAAGAGGATCCTGGACGCCTGCAAGGAGATCAACTCGCTGGAGAACCAGGCCGACTCGCTGCTCCGCCGGGCGCTCGCCGACCTCTTCCGCAGCGGCACCGACACGCTCACGATCATCAAGTGGAAGGAGATCCTCGACCTGATCGAGACCGCCACCGATCGGGCCGAGGACGTCGCCAACGTCATCGAGAACGTCGTCCTCGAGAACACCTGACCGGCGCTGCCGGCTCCCGCCCATGCTCCTCGCCGTCGTCATCGGCCTCATCGTCGTCGCGCTGGCGTTCGACTTCATCAATGGGTTTCACGATGCGGCCAACTCCATCGCCACCATCGTCTCCACGCGCGTGCTCTCCCCGATCACCGCGGTGGCCTGGGCGGCCTTCTTCAACTTCGTCGCCGCGGCGCCGGTCTTCTTCGGCGGCGAGCTGCGAGTGGCCCAGACCATGGGCAAGGGGATCATCCAGTTCGACCTCCTGAAGGCGCAGGGCGTCGAGACGGTGCTCTCGGTGATCTTCGCCGCGCTGATCGGCGCCATCGTCTGGAATCTGCTGACCTGGTGGTGGGGGCTCCCTTCCTCGTCCTCCCACGCGCTGGCCGGCGGGATGGTGGGGGCGACCCTTCCCGCGCTGGGCGTGAAGGGGCTGGTGATCTCCGGGATCCTCAAGATCGCCGCCTTCATCGTGCTCTCCCCGCTCATCGGCATGGCGCTGGGGTCGAGCCTCATGATCGTCACGGCCTGGATCGTGCGCAGGTTCCGGCCGGGGCGCGTCGACAACTGGTTCCGCAAGCTCCAGCTGCTCTCGTCGGCCGTCTTCAGCTACAGCCACGGGTCGAACGACGCCCAGAAGGTCATGGGCATCATCGGGGTGATCCTCTACGGCACCATCTGGACCGACCGCCCGTTCCACGTGACCTGGTGGATCGTGCTCCTCACCCACACGGCCATCGCGCTCGGGACCTTCTTCGGTGGGTGGCGGATCGTGCGGACGATGGGCTACGGCCTGACCAAGCTCCAGCCCATCGGGGGCTTCGCCGCCGAGACCGGCGGCGGCGTCACCATCCTGGCCCTCTCCCACGCCGGCATCCCGGTCTCCACCACCCACACCATCACCGGCGCCATCGTCGGGGTGGGGGCCACCAAGGGCTACCGCGCGGTTCGCTGGGGCCTGGCCGGACGCATCATCTGGGCGTGGATCTTCACGATTCCGGCCTCTGCCCTGGTCGCCGCGGGTATCTACCTGCTCGTCCGGGCAGCCCTCCATCTGGCGTCGTGAGGCCGACCGCAACCGGGGGCGAATCCCGGTGTTGAAAGGGGTGGATGGCTCCGGATCCCGACGCGGCGCTCATGGTCGCGTTTCAGGAAGGCAACGAGGCGGCGTTCCGGACCCTCTTCGAGAGATACGGGCGCGCCACCATGGCCTTCTGCAACCGATTCGTCAGAGACCCCGCCAGGGCCGAGGAACTCGCCCAGGACGTGTTCTTGAAGCTTCACCGCTCGGCCGACCGCTACCAGCCGAGCGCCCGC
Organism: uncultured delta proteobacterium; assembly: GCA_963700085.1. GTDB lineage: Bacteria > Myxococcota > Myxococcia > Myxococcales > Anaeromyxobacteraceae > CAIOAK01. The sequence goes on along the minus strand of CAVOWI010000021.1, from coordinate 144,436 downwards.
TTCACCACGTTTCTCTACCGCATCGCCACGAACCACTGCCTGAACGAGGTCCGGCGCGGCGAGTACCAGGCCCTTGCGGAGGTCGACCCAAAGAGCCAGGACGGCGCGCCGCTCGACCCCGACGCCCTGCCCGGAACCTCGGCCACGCCCGAGGAGGTGGCCAGGGGCAACGCGCTGGCCCGCGACGTCGCGGCGATGCTCTCCCGGCTTCCGGAGAGCCAGCGGGCGGCCTTCGTTCTGGCCCGATTCGAGGGACTTCCCTACGAGGAGATTGCAGAGGTCCTCGGCACCACCGTACCCTCGGTCAAATCGCTCGTTCACCGGGCCACCGTGTCGGCCGCCCGCGCGCTCGAGCCCTGGTCCGCAGGGGGAGCCGCGTCATGATCGGCCGCGTCCGCCACGTCGACGACGACCTGACCGCGCTGCTCGACGGCGCGCTTCCTGGCGACCGTCGGGCCGAGGTGGAGATCCACCTGGCCTCCTGCCAGGAGTGCCGGAGCGAGCGGGATCGAATCGCCCGCGCGCTCTCGGCCCTCTCCCTGACCCCGCCGCCGCCCGCGCCGCCGCCCGGCTTCGAGCAGCGCTTCTACGCTCGGCTGGCCCGCGAGGCGCCGCGCCACCGCTCGCTCCTCGACCGGCTGGCCGCCCACCCGTTCCGCTGGCTCGTGCCGTCCACCGGTCTCGCCGCGCTGCTCGTCGCCGGGATTTGGATCCGGCATGCCGACGAACGCTCGGAGCTCGAGATGGCCCGTCACCTCGATCTGCTCGAGAACTACGTGGAGGTGGCGAGCCTCGGCGTGGTGGAGACGTCCGAGGACGTCGATGTCGTCTTCCACCTCGACGAGCTCCGGGAGGGACGGCCGTGATCCTTCGACCCGTGGTCTCCGCGCTCCTCCTCCTCGCTTCCTCGGCGTCTCTGGCCCAGGCCCCGACCCAGGGTCCGGCCCAGGCTTCGCCTTCCCAGGCCGCACCGGCTCCGGGCGGGACCGCGAGAGAGCGCTGGGAGAAGCTCTCGCCCGCCGAGAAGGACGTGCTCCGGAAGCGCTGGAAGACCTTCCAGGAGATGACGCCCGAGCGGCAGGCGGAGCTCCGTGCCCGCCTCGAGCACTGGCGCTCCCTGCCGGCGGCGGAGCGGGGCGAGATCGCCAGCACCTGGAGGCGCTTCCGCCAGCTCGCCCCGGACGAGCGGCGCGAGATGCTGCAGATGCTCAACCGCTACAAGGAGATGACGCCGGGGCGCCAGGCGCAGGTGCGGGAGCTCTTCCGCAAGATGGTCGACGCGCCACCCGAGATGCGGCAGCGCTACCTCGACAACCTGGAGCGCTGGAAGCAGATGACGCCCGCCCAGCGCGACCAGGCGCGAGACATGTGGCGCCAGAAGCGGCAGAAGCCTTAGCATCCAGCGGTGGAAGCCCTGGCACTCATCGCGGCCCTGCTGCTGGCTTCGGCCGGCGATGCGCCGCCTGCCTCCGACACGCTCGCGATGGAGCTCCTGGCGGACGACGCGCCCCTCTGGGCGCGAGCCGGCCTCTCCCCGCGCTACACCTGGCAGGCCGGCCTTCCCTCGACCCTCGTCCTCTTCGACGGCGCGGCGCAGGCCTTCGCGGCCGACCGCTACCTCACCCCCGGGCCGTCGCAGGGCTACGCGTCCGGACTTCTCTTCGCCTCGGCGGGATGGGAGGCCACCGGGTGGCTCGGCTTCCGGCTCGACCTCGACTCGGGGCTGGTTCGATCCCGAGAGCTTTCCCTCCACCGCGGTGGTCTGCCAGTCCCTGACGTCGCCCTCCGGCCTGACCATCGCCAGCGGCGGATCCTGCGTCGGCCAGGCCCGGTACACGCTCGCCACCACGACGGCAGGGCCGAGGGAGATCACTTCCAACGGCCAGTCCTTCTCGAGCGAGGCGAGCCAGACCGCCTTCATCCGCCAGCTCTATGCCGATGTCTCTGCGGGACGGGCCGGCGCCTTCCACGCCCGGCTGGGGCGGCAGCGGCTTCGCATCGCCGACGGCTTCGTCTACGACGACTGGGGACTGGGGCTCGACCTGGACCTCGACGTGGGCGCCTTCGGACCGCCGCTGGCGTTCTCGGCCTCGGTCTTCTATCCGTCCCGCGCCTGGCCGACCGGCTCGGCCTGGCGGTACCCGGTCGTCGCCGCCACGGCGGAATGGACCCCGTCGCTCGGCGAGTGGGTCGGACTGTGGGGCGCCTGGTCGGGCGACCCGACGGGCGACGCGGCGGCCATCTTGCAGCAGGGGCTGGTGGAGAACGACGTCCTGGAGCTGCTCCAGACGACGCCCGGATCGGCGGCCTACAAGGCCGCCTCGCGCCGCATGGCGAACCTCCTCACCACGTCGGTCCGGGGCAGCTCCAGCCTTGGATGGATCGGCGCCTCCGGGCGGCTCGAGCTCTCTGCCTGGAGCGAGGTCCGGTTCACCGCGGGCCTGGCCTTCGGGACGGTGGGCACCTCCGTGTCCACCGTGATGGCGACGACGCCCGTCGACGTCCCCACGCTGGGGTGGCTGCTCTCCGGCCGCCTGGTCGCGCAACCGGGATCCGGATTCACGATCAGTCCGTTCTTCATCTGGCTCACCGGCGACTCCCCGCCCTCGACGCAGCAGATCCTCTCCGGCTCCGGAAACTGGGGCGGCTTCCTGGCCATCTCCCCCTACATCACCGCCACCAACCTCTTCTTCCAGGGCGGCATCTCCGAGTCCTACGCCGACCGGCGCGCCAGCGCCTCCGGGGTGAACGCGCGCGGGGTGGTGGCCCCGGGCCTGGAGGTGCGCTGGTCGAGGGGGAGCTTCGACGCCGTGGTGAAGGCGGCCTGGCTCTGGTCCGACGAGGCGAGCGCGCTGGGCGGCGTCTCCTACGGGCCGGAGGTGGACCTCAACCTCTCCTGGACCCCATGGCGCTGGCTCGCCCTGCTGGCCGAGGCCGACGTGCTCGCCATGGGGAACTTCTTCCCCGGACAGGGCGTGGCCCGGAAGTTCATCCTGGGCGTGAACCTGTCCACCCCGTGACCGCGCTCGCCGCCATCGTCGCCGCTGTGATGCTCTCCGGCGCGCCGGTGCCCGGGCAGGGGCCGGTGCAGGTGAAGGACCCGGACGCGGAGATCGTGGAGAACCTGGAACTGCTCGAGCGTCTCGAGCTGCTCGACCACCTCGAGGTGCTCACCGTACCGGCGCCTTCCAGGGCGCCGGAAGAGCCACCCCCGGAACCGCCGCCCGCGCCACCGACCCCCTCGCCGGCGAAGCCCCCCGCTACCTGACCGTGGCCGCCAGCATCCCGCAGGCGGCGCTCCTGTCCTGGCCGCCAGAGTAGCGGCGCACGATGGGCTGCCCGGGCAGGTGGCGCGCCAGCGCGTCGCGAAAGGCGTTCCACTCCACCTCCGTCGGCGGCCGGAACCGCCCGGTGTCGTCGTTCACGGCGATGGGGTTGAGCCGGACCGGGATGCCGGCGAGCAGCCGCCCCAGCGCCGCCGCGTCCTCCTCGCCCACGTTCACGCCGGCCATCATCACGTACTCGAGCGTCACCCTGCCCTGCATGGCGGCGTGCTCGCGGACCGCGTCCATGAGCTCGTCGAGCGGCTGCCCCCGCTCCACCGGCATGAGCTCGGCGCGCTTCTCCGGGGTGGCCGCGTTGAGCGACACGCAGAGCCGGAACTTGTGCCCCTCCGCGGTGTAGCGACGGATCATGGGGATGACGCCGGCGGTGGAGATGGAGATGCGGCGCGCGTCGACGCGGCCGCCGGCCGGGTCGCAGAGCACGTAGGCCGCCCGGAGCACGGCCTCGTAGTTGTGGAAGGGCTCCCCCTGTCCCATGAAGACCGCGCCGGTGATGGGCAGCTGGCTGTCGCGGCGCACCTCCATCCACTGCGCCACCATCTCCCAGGCCTCGAGGTTGCGGGTGAGTCCGAGCCGCCCGGTGGCGCAGAAGGTACAGGCCAGCGCGCAGCCCACCTGCGACGACAGGCAGAGCGTGTGGTGCGTGTCGAAGAGCGGGATGCGCACCGACTCGACGCGCGCGCCGTCGCGAAGCCCGAAGAGGTATCGACGGAAGCCGTCGGCGGCGTCCTCGCGATGGACGACGTGAAGCCGCTCCTCGGAGAGCGTGGCCGTGGCCCGGTCGAGGATCGCCCGCCGGACGTTGCGCGCGTCCCGGATGGTCTTGCCCCGGGCCACCGCCGCGCCCAGCAGCCGTCGCGCGTCCGCGAGATCGATGTCGAGCAGCCGGGCGAGGCCGCGCGAATCCTGGTTGGCGATGTGCTCCACGGTCCGTGTCTATGCCGCGCGAGCCTGCCGCGCCGCGCGGCGCCGCATCACGCAGCTCCCGCGCCTCGTCGAGGAGCGAGTAGACCACCGGCACGATGCCGAGCGTCAGCACCGTGGAGGTGAGCAGGCCGCCGATGATGGCCACGCCCATGGGCACGCGGGTCTCGGCGCCGTCGCCCCGGGCCAGCGCCACCGGGATCATGCCGGCGATCATCGCCACCGTGGTCATGAGGATGGGGCGAAGACGGATGGGGCCGGCCTCGAGCAGCGCCTCCTTCGTGGACTTCCCGGCCGCGCGCAGCTGGTTCGTGAACTCGACGAGAAGAATGCCGTTCTTGGTGACGAGCCCCATCAGCATGATGAAGCCGATCATGGCCATCATCGACATGTACTGCCCGGTGACGAGCAGGCCGGCGATGCCGCCGATGACCGCGAAGGGGAGCGACATCATGATGGTGAAGGGGTGGATCAGGCTCTCGAACTGGGCCGCCAGGATGATGTACACGAGCACCACGCCGAGCAGGAGCGCCAGCACGAAGGCCTTGGCCGCGTCGCCCAGCTCGCGTCCCTGCCCCTCGAAGTCGGTGGTGACGCTGGCCGGCAGCTCCTTCTTCGCGAAGTCCCCGAGATAGCCCATCGCTTCACCCAGGGAGTAGTTCCTGAGGTCCGCGAGCAGCGTCACCTGGCGCATCTGGGCCTGGTGCTCGATCTGCGAAGGACCCAGCGCCTCCTTCACGTTGGCGATGGTGCGCAGCTCGACCAGCTGCCCGTTCGGCGCCCGCACCGGGATCGCGCCCAGCGCGGCCGGGTCGGAGAGCACCTCGGGGGGAAGCCGGAGCTTGATGTCCCAGGTGTCGCTTCCCTCGTGGAAGTCGCTCACCTTGTCGCCGGCCATGAGGGCCCTGACGTTCTGCCCCACCACCGCCGCCGGGATCCCGAAGGCCGCGGCCCGTTCCCGGTCCACCTCCACGTCGAGCTGGGGCTTGCCGCTGCGCCAGGTCGTGTCGATGTCCACGAAGCCCGGGTTCTTCTTCATGGCGTCACGGGTCTTCCCCACCGCGGCGAGAAGCGCGTCGGGATCGGTGCTCCGCAGGTTGAACTGCACCATCTGGGAGCGGCTGCCACCGCCAGCCACCGCGTTGAAGTCCTGCACCGCGAGCTGCGCCTCGGGGCTGACCCGAAGGCTCCTGCGCAGGTGCTCCTTCAGGTCGGCCTGGCCGTAGCTGCGCCTGGCGATGGGGACGAAGTTGACGGTGAGGTCCCCCTTGTTCACCTCCTCGCGCGCCCCGCCGCCGGCCACCGAGAAGACCTCGGTCACGCCCGAAACCTGGCGGAGCTGCCGGGAGAGGTCGTCGAGCTGCCGCTGTGTCTCCGCCAGTGTCGTCCCCGCCGGCATCTCCAGCGTGACCTTCACGACGCTCATGTCCTGCTGGGGAAGGAAGGTGAACTTGAGCCTGGTGGCCAGGAAGACCGTGCCGACGAGCACCAGCACGGCCGCCGCGACCGTGATCCCGCGGTGGCCGAGCAGCCATCCGAGCGCCCGCCGGTAGAAGGTCTCGATGGCCCGGAGCACCTTCTCGATGGCGCGTGACACCGCGCCCTGGCCGACGTGCTCGGTGAGCACGCGGGCCGACAGCATGGGGGTGAGCGTCATCGACACGAAGTAGGAGATGAGAACCGCCACCGCGACGGTGACCCCGAACTGGTAGAAGAACCTCCCCATCAGCCCCTTCATGAAGGCCACCGGGACGAAGACCGCGACCACCGCCAGCGTCACCGCCAGGACCGCCAGGGCGATCTGGCTCGTGCCCTTCTCGGCCGCCACCGCCGGGCTCTCGCCCTGCTCCAGGTGCCGGACGATGTTCTCGATGACCACGATGGCGTCGTCGATGAGGAGGCCGATGCTGAGCGTGAGCGCCAGCATGGTCACGATGTTGAAGGTGAAGCCCAGCGCCTGCATGACCGCGAAGGTGCCGATGATGGCGGTGGGCAGCGCGACCGCCGAGACCAGCGTCGAGCGGACGTTGCGCAGGAAGATGAGCACCACCACCACCGCCAGGATGCCGCCCAGGATCATGTCCTCCTGCACGGCGGCGATCGAGGAGCGGATGAACCTGGCACCGTCCACGACCATGGCGACGCGGCTGCCCTTGGGCAACTGGCCCTGGATGCCGGCGAGCGCCGCCTTGACCCGCTCGGCGACCTGGACGGTGTTTGCGCCCGACTGCTTGCGGACCGTGAGGCCGATGGCGCTCTGATCGCCGAGCGCCGCCGAGCTGCGAGCCTCGGCCGGCCCGTCCTCGACCCGGGCCACGTCGCCGAGCCGGACCGGGGTCCCGCGCGGGCTTGCCACCACGATGGACCGCAGCGACTCCACCGAGCGGGCCTCCGCGGCCACTTTCACCGAGCGTTCCAGGCCGGCCTCCTGCGTCCGGCCGCCGGGGACGTCGATGCTCTGGGCGCGCAGCGCCTGGACCACGTCGGCCGGGGTGAGGCCGTAGCCCGAGAGCGCCTTGGGATCGAGCACCACGGTGATCTCGCGCTTCCGGCCGCCGGCCAGCTCCACCGCTCCCACGCCGGGAATCTGCTGCAGGGCGGGCTTGACGACGTCCTCGGCGACCTTGGTGAGCTGATCGATGGGGAGCGGCGCCGAGAAGGCCAGCGTGGCCACCGGCGCGGCGCCGATGTCGAACTTCTCGACGATGGGGGTCTGGATCTCCCTCGGCAGCTTGGAGAGCGTGGCCTGGACCCGGTCGCGGACGTCCTGTGCCGCCACGTCGACCTTCCGCTCCAGGTCGAAGCGGATGACGATCTGGGAGACGTTCTCCACGTTCACCGAGCGCAGCGTGTCGAGCCCGGGCAGCGTGTTGAGGGCCTCCTCGAGCGGCTTGGTGACGTTTCGCTCGATGGTCTCCGGGTCGGCGCCGGGGAGGATGGTCGTCACCGTGACGATGGGAAACTCGACCTCCGGGAACTGGTCCACCCCGATGCGCGGATAGGCCACGATCCCGAAGACGATGAGCACGAGGGTGAGCATCCCGGTGAAGACCGGGCGCGCGATGAAGGTGCGGATGGGGTTCACTTGCCCCCCTCCACACCGATGGCGACGACCGGATCGCCGGGCGCGAGCGCGCCCGGGTCGAGGATGACGAGCGCGTCGGGGGCGAGGCCGCCCGTCACCACCATCGTTCCGGGGTTGAGCTGCGCCACCTGGACGTCGCGCCGCTCGGCCTTGCCCCCGGCTGCGACCAGCACGAAGGCGCCGCTCGCGTCGGTTCGCACGGCGCCGGAAGGCACGTAGAGGCCGTCCTTCTCTCCGAACCCGCCGAAGTCGACGTTGGCCAGGCTGCCGGGGCGGACGGCCGGGCCGTCGGTCTTGCCCACGTCGGCCAGCACCTCGATGGTGCGCGACTGCGGATCCACCACCGAGCCCTTGACGCGAACCCTGGCCTGGAAGCGCTGGCCGGACGGGGTGAGCACCGCGTCGATGACCTGCCCGGGGCGCACGAAGCTCTCGATCGACTCGGGAACGGCGAGGCGCACCTCCAGGTGATCCACGTCGGTGACGGTGAGGATGGGGGTGACCGGCATGAGGGTCACGGTGTCGCCGGCGTTGTGGAACTTCGCGGTGACCACCCCCGCGAAGGGGGCGAGGATGAGCGTGTCGGTGAGCATCTGCCTGGCTCCGGAGAGCGCGGCCCTGGCCTGGTCGAGCTGGGCGGCGGCGATGTCACGGGCGGTGCGCACCCGATCGTAGCCGGCCTCGGGCAGGCTCTGGGCCTCGAAGAGCATCTTCGAGCGGACCACCTCGCGGTCGGCGGCCGCCAGGTTGGCGACGGCCAGCCGCTCGGCGGCGAGCGCGTTCTCGACGGCGATCCGGGCGTTGACCGGGTCCATCTCCACGAGCGGCGCGCCGGCCTTGACGCGGTCGCCGACAGCCGCTCGCAACCTGAGGATCTGCCCGCTGGCCCGGGCGGAGAGGACCGCCTCCTCCTTGGCCCGCACCGTCCCGGTGGCGCGGGCCAGGCCGGTCTCCATCCGGGTGGCCGGCTTGGCGACACGCACGGCCCGGCCGGCCGGCCCCGCATCGGGGAGCTTGGCCTTCTCGGCGCGGGTACCGCAGGCGGCGAGGACGGCGACGGCGAGGGAGGCGGCGAGGATCGACGGGGTGCGGTTCATGCGGATACTCCGTGCAGGATGAGATCGGCGGCGAGCGCGGGTCATTTCACCAGGAGTCATTCCGGCGCGGCCTCGGCCGTGGTTCAGTGCGAGGAGGATGCCGGCGGCGACGCGGGCGGCGAGCGCCGGAGGGACCCGCAGCTCGTCGCGCCCCACGTGCTTCTGCATCCAGGCCAGGAGGAGCCCCTCGATGTGGTCCTGCCCTTCACCGAAGTCGGCGTGGGCGGCGAGGAGGTCGAGGGTCTCGCGCCGTCCCTCGGCCAGCTGGTGAAGCGCGGCGAAGAGGGAGGAGAGTCGCGCCGGGAGCGGAAGGCTCCGGTCCACCGGGGCGTCGAAGGCCTCCTGGAGCTCGGCGGAGACGAGAGCGAACAGGCTGTCGAAGATCTCCTCCTTGCTCCCGAAGTACCGGTAGAGCGAGGGGGCGGCGTAGCCGGCCGCCTCGGCCAGCTCGGCCAGCGTGGCGGCGGCGTACCCGCGCCGGGCGAAGACCCGGGCCGCCGACTCGAGGATGTCGCGCCGGGCGCGCTCTCGGGTGCGCTCGCGCCGCGCCGCGGAAGTGCGAATCGTCATTCGCCAGACGTAATGCTCCGTTCGCGTCCCCGGTGCAAGCGAATTTTTCCTCCCGATGTCCAGGGGCTTCCCTGCAGGACGAAGCGCCAGGGCCGGTCGGCCCAGGCCCCGGCGTACCCGACCCCGATGCGGGCCGTCCGAACGATCCGCCCCTGGGGACGCGGCCCATCCTCGATCCGCAGGATCGGCCCCCGGAGGCCGAGGCCGGAATGGGTTTCCCGCCGGATGCCGAGCGCGCGGCAGAGGTTTCCCGGACCGCTCGTGGCGTGGAGGCAGTTCTCGATCGGCTCGGCGGCGCGAAGGAGCACCGCCGCCGGGAATCCGTCCGGCCCGGCCACCACGTTCATGCAGTGGTGCAGGCCGTAGACCAGGTAGACGTAGGCCCGCCCCGGCGGACCGAACATCACCGCCGCCCTCGGGGTGGGGCCGAATCGGGCGTGGGAGGCCTGATCGAGGGGGCCGTGGTAGGCCTCCGTCTCGACGATCCGGACCGCTCGACGGACCTCCCCGTCCTGGTGAACGAGCACCTTGCCGATGAGGTCGCGCGCGACATCCCGGGTGTCGCGGTCGTAGAAGGCGCGGGGCAGGCAGGCTCCCATGCGGGGACAGGACGGTATCCGGGAGGCGCGGAGGCGGCAACCGCGGTAGATCTGTCGAACCGTGCGCCGCGCCAAGATCGTCTGCACCCTGGGTCCCGCCAGCGAGTCTCCCGAAGTGGTCCTGAAGCTCCTCGAGCTGGGCATGGACGTCGCCCGCCTCAACTTCTCCCACGGGAGCCACGAGGATCACGCCCGGGCCATCGAGCGGGTCCGCGCGGCCTCGCGCCAGCTCATCCGGCCGGTGGCCATCCTCCAGGATCTCCAGGGGCCGAAGATCCGGACCGGGCCGCTCCAGGCCGGGCGCGCCGGCGTGCCGCTCGTGGCTGGCGACTCGCTGGTCATCACCACCGAGAAGGAGATCCTGGGCGACGCGCGGATGATCTCCACCACCTACCCCTTCCTGGCCCAGGACGTCCGCAAGGGCGACCGCCTGCTCGTCGACGATGGCCTGCTCGAGTTCCGGATCCTCGACACCGACGGCGTCCGCGTCACCGTCGAGGTGGTCGAGGGTGGCCGCCTGAAGGAGCACAAGGGGATCAACCTCCCCGGCGTGGCGCTGCGCGTGGGCGCACTCTCCGAGAAGGACAGGGCCGACCTTCGCTTCGGGGCCGAGCACGGCGTCGACCTGGTCGCACTCTCCTTCGTCCGGAGCGCCGACGACGTGGCGCAGGCCCGGACCGCGCTCGAGGCGCTGGGCCGCGTGGTCCCCATCATCGCCAAGATCGAGAAGCCCGAGGCCCTCGAGAACCTCGACGAGATCGTGGATGCCGCCGACGGGCTCATGGTGGCGCGCGGCGACCTGGGCGTGGAGGTTCCGGCCGAGCGGGTGCCCATCCTCCAGAAGTCGATCGTCGACAAGGGCAACCACGTCGGCAAGCCGGTCATCATCGCCACCCAGATGCTGGATTCGATGATGGAGCACCCCCGCCCGACGCGCGCCGAGGCCAGCGACGTGGCCAACGCCGTCTGGGACGGCGCCGACGCGGTGATGCTCTCGGGCGAGACCGCCAGCGGCCGCTTCCCCCTGCTGGCCGTCCAGACCATGGACCGCGTGGTGCGCGAGGCCGAGCGCAACCTCTTCCTGTCTCGCTCCCGGCCGCTGGAGACCCCGCCGCCGCCGTTGCCGTTCAACGACGTCGTGGCCGCAGCGGCCGTCCGGGCCGCCCTCGACGCCGGCGCCCGCTGCATCGCCTGTTTCACGGTGGGTGGAACGACGGCCCGGCTCCTCAGCCGCTACCGTCCCCACGTCCCCATCGTCGCCTTCTCGCCCGAGCAACCCATCCGCCGCAGGATGGCGCTCTACTGGGGGGTGCTCCCCCGGATCATGGAGCCCATCCGCGACCCCGACTCCATGGCCCGCATGGTCTCGGACCGGCTGGTGAACGACGGGCTCGCCAAACCCGGGGAGCGGGTGATCCTGGTCTACGGGTCGCCGCTCGGCGAGCCCGGCAACACCAACTCGATCCGGCTCCACCAGATCCCGCTCGAGCCGCCCCCGGGGAAGCGCTACCGGGTCCCCATCTAGAGGGTCGAACCATGGACATCCCGTCCCTTCAGCGCGCCATCTCGAGCCAGAAGCTGGACGGGTGGCTCCTCTACGACTTCCACGGGCAGAATCCGACTGCCGTCGGCGCGCTCGGCCTCTCCGGCCACATGCTCACCCGGCGATGGGCCTACCTCGTCCCGGCCCGGGGAGAGCCGCAACTGCTCGTCCACGCCATCGAGATGGGCTCCTTTCCCGCGCACGTCCCCGGGCATCGCGAGAGCTACGCGTCCTGGCAGTCCTTCCATGCCGGCCTCGAGCGCATGCTCGCCAGCCTGCCCGGACGCCGCCTCGCCATGGAGTACTTCCCCATGGCCGGCATCCCCTACCTGTCCCGGATCGACGCCGGCACGCTCGAGCTGGTTCGTTCACTGGGAGTAGATGTGGTCTCTTCGGGCGAGCTGGTCCAGCAGTTCCTCTGCCGCTTCGACGAGCGGCAGGTCGAGAGCCATGCGCGTTCGTGCCGGGCCATCGACGAGGCCAAGGACGAGGCCTTCGCCCGGGTCGGCGAGGAGCACCGCCGCGGCCGAGCCCCATCCGAGCACGAGATCCAGGAACTGCTCATGGCCCGCTTCGCCGAGCTCGGGCTCCTGACCGACCACCCGCCCATCGTGGCCGTGAACGGCCACGCCGGCGACCCCCACTACGTGCCGTCGAAGGAACGCCCCACGCCGATCCGGCCCGGCGACCTGCTCCTCATCGACCTGTGGGCGAAGGAGTCCCGCCCCGACGACCCCTACGCCGACATCACCTGGATGGCCTTCTGCGGCGACCGGGCCCCGCCCAAGATCGAGGAGATCTTCCGGGTCACCGCCGACGCTCGCGACGCCGGCTTCCGGCTGGTCGAGGAGGGCTGGAGGTCGGGGACGAAGCTCCAGGGCTGGCAGGTGGACCGGGTGGTGCGCGACCACATCGCCTCGAAGGGCTACGGCGACCGCTTCGTCCACCGCACCGGCCACTCCATCGGCTTCGCCTCGGCCCACGGCGACGGGGCCAACATGGACGACCTCGAGACCCACGACACCCGGGAGCTGGTCCTGGGCACCGCCTTCTCCATCGAGCCTGGCATCTACATCCCCGAGGAGGGCATGGGCGTCCGGCTCGAGATCGACGTGGTTCTCACTCCGGGTGGACCGCGAATCTTCTCCAAGCTCCAGCAGGCGCTCGTGCTCATCGGATGAGCGAGGCCATTCCCGGACTCCCGGCGGCGCCACCCCCACCGACGCCGCGTCCCGCCGCGGCGGTGATCCTCTGGCGCGACGGGCCCGACGGAAGGGAGGTCTTCTGGGTCCGGCGCGGTCACGGGCTCAAGTTCGCCGGCGGGTTCCACGCCTTCCCCGGCGGGCGCGTCGACGACGACGACCAGCGCGTCCCGGTGGCCGGGCTCTCCGGCGATGACGCCGCCCATGTGGCGGCGGCCTGCCGGGAGCTCTTCGAGGAAGCTGGCGTCCTGCTCGCCCGCGGCGCCGAGCGGCTCTCCCCGGCCCAGCGGGACGAGGCCCGCCGCGCGCTCCTCGACGGTCGCATCTCCTTCGCCGACCTGCTCTTCCAGGAGGCGCTCGCCCTCGACCCCGCGCTCCTCGAGGGGGCCGGACGATGGGTGACGCCCGACTTCTCCCCCATTCGCTTCGACGCCTGGTTCTACCTGGTGCGCCTCCCCGCCGGCCAGGAGGCTTCGGTGTGGCCCGGGGAGCTCACCGGCGGCGAGTTCGTCGCGGCTCGCCACGCCCTCGAGTCCTGGGAGCGGGGGGACGCGCTTCTCCACCCACCAGCCTGGTGGGGGATCAACGCGATCGCCCGGCAGGCGCCCCCGGCCGTGCTCGAGCTGCTCCGGCACCCGCCCGCCGACATCCTCATCGAGTCCCAGCGCGGCGTGGTCCAGGTATCCCTGCGGACGCCGACCCTTCCCCCCGCCACCCACACCAACTGCTGGATCGTTGATCTGGAGCCGGGCGGCGGCGTGGCGGTCGTCGATCCGGGCTCCCCCGAGCCCGCCGAGCAGACGCGCCTCGATCTCGTGCTCGGGGCGCTCGCCTCCGAGGGGCGCGCGGCCCGCGAGGTCTGGCTCACCCACCACCACGTCGACCACGTCGGCGGCGTGGCGCCACTCGCCGCGCGCGGGCTGCCGGTCCGGGCCCACCCGCGCACCGCCAGCCGCCTGCCCCACGGCACCACCGTGCTCCCGATCGCCGATGGCGAGCTGCTGCACGGGCGCTGGCGGGCCATATTCACTCCTGGTCACGCACCCGGCCATCTCTGCTTCCTCGACGGCCGCACCGGGGCGCTGCTCGCAGGCGACATGGTGAGCACGCTCTCCACCGTGGTCATCGACCCCCCCGAGGGAAACATGGGGCAGTACCTGGCCTCCCTCGAGCGGCTCCGGTCGCTCCCGGCCCGGGCCCTCTATCCGGCGCACGGCGCGCCGGCCCCGGCCGCCGCCGCCAAGCTCGACGAGTACCTCGAGCACCGTCACATGCGAGCCGGGAAGGTCGCGGCGGCCCTCGTCCCGGGCGGGACGCTCTCCGACGTGACGCGCCGCGCCTACGATGACACCCCGCCGTTTCTCCTTCCGGTGGCCGAGCGGAGCTGCTTCGCCACCCTTCTCTGGCTCGAGGAGACCGGGCGAGCCCTCCAAACGGGGGGTCTCTGGCGGCTCCCATAGCCCCGGACGGGTCGGTTTTCTGGAAATCTTGGGGGATTCTATGGGCAGACGTCGCCAGGGTGCGCTATCACCACCCTTTGGGAGCGTTCGTGAAGACCCTCCGTGTCGCAGCCATCCTTGCCGTCGCCTTCCTCGTCGGGGCAGCTTCTGCCGAGGGAATCGTGCGGGTCCGCACCGCCAGGGCAGCCGCGGCCTCCGCCCGCGACGGCTCGATCGGCGAGTTCATCTCCTTCGAGGTCCGGAGCGACGACGGAACGATCGTTGCCAAGAGTCGGCTGGTCAGCCCCGAGGGCAAGCTCGCCTCGGTGACGGTCCGCGACCCCGCCGACCCGACCTCCGTCCGGATGCTCCTCAAGGTCTCCAGCTTCCGGGAGGCCTCCGGCAGCGTGCGCGTGAACTACGCCCTGCAGATCCCCGAGCTGGCGCTCTCCCGCTCCGGCCGCGTGTGGGTCAAGCCCGGCATCGAGTCGACGCTTCCCATCGGGCCCGACCTGGTGGCGGTCTTCACCGCCGTGCCCGTTCCGTCGAAGGCCTTCGACAAGCTCATCGAGTCGGAGCGCGCTCGCAAGGCCCCCCGGGCCAGCTGATCCTCTCTGGCGCCTCGCCATCCGGCAGGCGCGCTCACGGCGTGGCGCGGATCTGCTCGTAGACGATCGTCCCCAGCTCCGAACCTTCCTCGTTCCAGGTCACCCAGCGCCCGCACTGCAGGCCGTAGCAGAAGCTCCCCTCGGTGCGCTTCTTCCCGCCCGGCCACCACTGCACGAATCGGCCGTGGCGCTTCCCCATGTCGAAGCTGACCTCCTCGGCGACCTGTCCACTCTCGAACCAGTAGGTCCAGGGGCCGTGCTTCTCGCCAGCGCGGTACCGTCCCTCGGCGGCCTTCCTGCCATCACGGTGATACTGGACCCACGGGCCGTCGAGCTGGCCGTTCCGCCAGGTGGCCTCCACGTGAACGAGGTCGAGTTCGTAGTAGTCGCGCCCCGGACCCTGTCGCTTGGCCGCCCCGCTTCCGTCCGGTCCCTCGCACCACTCGGCGTTTCCAAGGGGCGGCGGCTTCCCGGCCGGCAGGCTCCCGGGCGGGCACACGAGCGGCTTCGAGGCGAGCAGCAGGGCAAGGAAGACGGTCATCACGTCGAGGCTCCCGGAGCAGTGCGGCCCTGCGCGATGAGCCAGTCGGCCACCACCGGGAAGACCTCCCGAGGCGCCCGTGTCCCGACGAGCAGGTCGGTGTGCCCGTAGTCGGCGGAGTGGCCGGCCTCCAGCCCGAACTCGACGTACTCCTTTGGTCCGCCCCAGAGGTCAAAGCTCCGGCGCACCACGCCGGGAGGCGCCAGGTGATCGCGCGGGGCGGCGAGGAAGAGCGCCGGCTGCCGGCACGCGGCCAGGCCGGCCCGGTAGTCGCGCGATTGGTCGGCCGAACGGCAGGCGTCCTTGGTCACCCAGTCGGCGAGCTGGACGAACAACGCGGCCGGCACGTTCTCGATGCCGTTCACGAGCAGTCGCTGCAGGACCGTCCGATCCACGTTGCGCCCGTTGATCGCGAGCTCCCCCGCCGCAGGGTGGGCGAGCCCTGCGTAGGGCGCTACCATCCGTGCCAGCGTCCGGTTGAACCGCCCGTCGACGAGGACTCCCAGGCCCATGTACCGGGCCAGAGGCCCGTTCGCGTCGAAGCCCATCGCCCCGGCGATGGCCACGATCCCCGCGATTCGCTCCGGGTGAAGCTGGCAGGAGACGAGTCCGGTCACCGCTCCCAGGCTGTGGCCGACCCAGAGCACCTGCTCCTCTCCCGTCTCGCGCCGGATGGCATCGAGGGCGGCGGGGACGTCCTCCTCCACGTAGTGGTCGAAGTTCCAGTGGTCCGCGCCTGCGCCGCGCGGGGGACGGCGGGAATCGCCGTGCCCGCGCAGGTCGAGGGAGAAGGTGCGGAAGCCGGCCCGGGCCAGGTGGGCGGCGAGCGAGAACTCCTCCAGGCCGGAGTCCATCGTCCAGCGGTTGGCCGAAAGGCCGTGGACCAGCAGGACGGGGGGGCGCCGCGCCGGGGCTCGCGGGAGACGGGTGCCGAGCGCCAGTCGCCAGCCGTCCCGGGTCTGGGCCCATGCGATACCGTCGTCGCGAATCGGCTGGCGAAGTCGCCGGCTCCAGAAGGCGTAGTGCCCGATGGCGAGGGCCGAGGCGACCGCGACGGCAGCAAGGAGAGCGAGCAGCCATTGCATCCGCCGGGAAATCTACCGCAGCAACTGCCTCCGCGTCCGGCCTCGGGCCGGCACCGGGCCGGGCATCGAGCCCGGCACGAAGGGGCCTCGACACGTGGCCCGCCGGTTGCAGTTGAATCTCCCCGTGTCCGGCGCGATCGTGCCGGGGACTCCACCTTGGGCGGAGACGACGGGCACGAGTTCCATGAATGGTTGCTTGCCGCCAGCGCTGTATGAGAAACGAGCAGAAGCCAGCCCGGATTTCGGGCAAGCAGTCGAGGGCATCCACGCCGAGCCGGGCGGTCCCCGGCGCTTGACCGACCGCGGCGCGGAAGCGTAGCGTCGGAAAACGTTCAACATTCAGAGGGGTGCGCCGTGAAGAAGGTCGAGGCCATCATCAAGCCGTTCAAGCTGGACGAGGTGAAGCAGGCTCTCTCCGAGATCGGCATCGCCGGCCTGACCGCGACCGAGGTGAAGGGCTTCGGGCGGCAGAAGGGGCATACCGAGCTCTACCGCGGCGCCGAGTACGTGGTCGACTTCCTGCCCAAGGTGAAGGTCGAGGTCGTCGTTTCCGACTCGCTCGCGGCAAAGGTCGTGGAGGTCATCGAGCGGGCGGCCAAGACCGGCCGCATCGGCGACGGGAAGATCTTCGTCGTCCCGGTGGAAGAGGTGATCCGCATCCGCACCGGCGAGCGCGGCGAGGACGCCCTCTAGGCTCCTGCCGTCCGGCAGGCAGGGGGCACCGTGTCTCGAGGCAGCAAGGCACCGCCACTTCCGGCGGCCCTGGCTCGCGGTGCGCTCGACTCCATCGGTGATCCGGTCCTGCTGGTCGGACCGGACGGTGGGCTCGTGCACCTCAACCCGGCCGCGGAGGAGCTGTTCGACCGCAGTCGCGAGCGGGCGGTCGGGCTGCCCGTGCGGGCGCTGCCCGGTGGCGCGCCGCTGGAGGCGCTCGCCGATCGAGTCCGGATCGGGCAGGAGGCCACCGGTGGCGACTTCCCGAGCCCACGCGACCCCTCGGTTCGGCTGACCGTGGAGGGCTCCCCGCTGTTCGACG
This sequence comes from uncultured delta proteobacterium, assembly GCA_963700085.1. Taxonomy (GTDB): domain Bacteria; phylum Myxococcota; class Myxococcia; order Myxococcales; family Anaeromyxobacteraceae; genus CAIOAK01. Next base: position 127,363 of record CAVOWI010000021.1, on the reverse strand, counting down.
GGGCCAACTGCGTGGGCACCGTGCTCGTCGTGCGGGCTCGCAAGAGCGGCGAGCGCGACCTCGACTTCGAGGCGCTCGCGGCCGGTCTCGCCCACGAGATCAAGAATCCTCTCGCGGGCTTGCAAGGCTCGGCGGAGCTTCTGGCCCAGGAGGCCGAAGGGGCGACTCGCGAGTACGCGCTCGTCATCGCCCGCGAGGCGCGGCGAGTGGACGGGCTGGTTCGCGAACTCCTCGACCTGGCGCGGCCGGCCACGCTGCAATCCGGGCCGGTGAACATCCACACCGTCCTTCGCGACGTCCTGCTGATCGCGAAGGGGATGCCCGGCGGCGATCGGGTCCTCTTCACCCAGCACTTCGACCCGTCCCTGCCGCCGATCCAGGGCGACCAGGAGAAGCTCACGCAGGTCGTCCTGAACGTGCTGCGGAACGCGGTCGAGGCGGTCCGGAACACCCCAGGCGCCGAGGTGGTGATGGAGACCGGCGTGGCCGCGGTGCGTCTGCGCCAGTCGTCCGGGCGAACGGTGCCACTCGCCCGCGTGGCGGTGCTCGACAACGGCCCGGGCATCGCCGAGTCGATGCTCCCCCGACTCTTCACGCCCTTTGCCACCTCCAAGCCCCAGGGCACCGGACTGGGACTGTCCGTATCGCGCCGCATCGTCGAGGCGCACGGCGGACGAATCGAGGTCCGGAACCGCAGCGGCGGCATGGGGGCCGAGGCATCCCTGTACCTGCCTCTCGCGAGCTCCTGACCCGCGACTCTTCCGGGCTGCCCGGTTCTCGTCATGCCTGGCTGCCCGCGAATCGGGCATAAGAGGTGCATGACCGAGGTCGCCATGCGCAAGGTCCTGATCGTCGACGACGAGCCCTCCGTCCGTTTCGTGCTGGCCCGGACCTGCGAGCGGGCGGGTGCCCAGCACGTGGAGGCCGGGAGCGCCGAGGAGGCGCGAGCGGAACTGACCCGGCATGGCTCCGGCCGCCACGGCGGCATCGGCCTGGTGCTGCTCGACGTCCGGCTCCCCGGCGACGACGGCTTCACGCTGCTCGGGGAGCTCGCCGGCCGGGCCGACTCCCCGTTCGTGGTCGTGATGACCGCAGAGGACACCATGCGCTCGGCGGTCGAGGCCATGAAGCGCGGCGCCGCCGACTACCTGGGCAAGCCCTTCGATCTGGCGCGCGTCGAGCGCATCGTGCGCGACCTCGCCATCGGTCCCGAGCCCGAGCAGGACGAACGCGCCGAGCGATCGGCGTCGCGGGCCCCCGAGCCGGAGCGGAAGCGCGACGGAACACCGCTCGACTCCCTCATCGGTCGCTCCCCGGCGATGGTCGAGGTCTTCAAGGAGATCGGACGGGTGGCCCGCACCGAGATGACGGTCACGCTCATGGGCGAGAGCGGCACCGGCAAGGAGCTCGTGGCCCGGGCCATCCACGCCAACTCGGCCCGCGCGCGAGGACCCTTCATCACCGTGAACATGGCCGCCATCCCGCGCGACCTCATGGAGAGCGAGCTGTACGGCCACGAGCGAGGCGCCTTCACCGGCGCCGCCGAGCGTCGCCCCGGCAAGTTCGAGCTGGCGGGAGGGGGCACCCTCTTCCTCGACGAGATCGGCGAGATGCCGGTCGAGCTGCAGGCCAAGCTGCTGCGCGTCCTCCAGGAAAGGGAGATCGACCGCGTGGGCGGGTCGCGTCCACTCCCGGTAGATGTTCGCATCGTCGCCGCCACCAACGCCGAGCTTGCGCGCTCGATGGAGGAAGGGCGCTTCCGGCGCGACCTCTTCTACCGGCTGGCGGTGGTTCCCATCCGGCTGCCGCCGCTGCGCGAGCGGGAACACGACGTGATCCTGCTGGCCCGCCACTTCGCCGCGAAGTACGGCGAGCAGCTGCGCGGCCGGGCGCTCACCCTGGCACGCGACGCGGAACCACTGCTCCTCGCGCACTCCTGGCCTGGCAACGTGCGCGAGCTGCAGAACGTGATCCAGCGGGTGCTGCTCGCCCTTCCCGGGAGCCGGATCACGGCGCGAGACCTGGCACCGCTGATCCCGACCGGCGTGGCGAGGGAGAAGGGGCTCACAGGCTTCGTGGAGGGCTTCCTCGACGGGCCCGAGCCGGGCGGCGGCCGTTACCAGGCGGCGCTCGCCGCGATGGAGGCCCCGCTCATCTCGGCCGCCATGCTCCGAACCCACGGCAACCAGCTCAAGGCCGCCGAGCTGCTGGGCATGAACCGCAACACGCTTGCGGGAAAGGATGCGGGCGCTGGGGTTGAAGCCGAAGGAGTGAAACACGCGTCCCCGGAGGGGGGTGGATCCGGGGACGCGCCCGGGGCGCCGGATGACTACCGGCTCCCCTCGATTTCCATCTGTTCTGCCGTGAGCGTCGCTGCCGGAGAGCGGGTCGCGGCTGCGCACCTTCACGACCGTCTTCGGGAGGATCAACCAGGTCGAAGAAGGCGGCGGCGGTGAGGACCGCGTCGGAGGAGTCGCGGTACTCGGTGGAGGCGCCCGCCTGGGCCGTGAGCCCGAGGATGACGAGCCGGCCGGCCGCGGCGTCCTTCGACGACACCGGTCCCTGCAGGACGAGCCGGTTGTCGTTCGTGGCGTCGATGCGGGTCGCGATGATCTCTCCGGGCAGGCCGGGCACGCCGCGGACCTCGACAGGACCGGCGCCGATGGTGGTGAGGTCGAGCGTCCCGCCTCCGCCACCGCCGGACGACTTCCACTCGGTCCATGCGTCGGTTCGAACGGTGAGCCCGAGGAGCTGGAAGCTGCCCTCGTGGGCGCTCGTCGCCACGACGTTCGAGACCGGCCCCTGGATCCGGAGGTTGGCGCGGAAGGAGACCTTGGTGGCCTGGAGGATGCCGGCGGCGTCGAGCTTGCCCTCGGCCTCCACCTTCACTCCGGGAGCGAGGTCGGCCGGAAGGCCGTTGTCCCAGCGGGTCGAGAGGGAGGTGGCGACGGTCTGCCCCTCGACCACGAACTGGGTCGAGTTGCCGCTGGTCACGAGCCCTTCGACCTCGACCTCGGCCTGGGCCTCACCGAGCTTGCCGTCCTCGAGGACGACGGCGGTGGCGGTGAACGCGCCGGCCACCGGCCTGGATGCGGCGCGGACCTCGACGTACGAGCCGCTCACGACGCCGGCGGGGATGGTCGACGCCGGCGGCCATGGTGACCGCGTAGCTCGAGGCGGCATCGGGCGAGACCTTCAGGGTGAACGTGCCGCCGGCCAAGGCGAGGTCGGACACGAAGCCCTTCACCTCGAACTCCTCCGACGAGCCGGCCTCCTTCTCGACGCGGGTGGCCCGGAAGCGCCCGGTCGCGGTCGGGTGGCCGTGGACGCGAACCCGCTCGCCGACAGAGATCGAATCCATCCCGGAGGCGTGGTTCTCGAACTCGGTGCCGTGCTCGATCTCGACCTCGTGGCCGCCGACCTTGAGAACGCCCCCGACCTTGTCGTCCACCTTGCCGCGGACCACGTGGTGGGCCTCGACCTCCGTGGCCTTGCCGGTCCCGGCGACGTCGTCCTTCGAGCCCTTCACCTTCACGACCATCCCGACCTTGAGCTCGGACTCGGGGCGACCGGGGTTGTCGTCGATCCGGATCTGCGCCGTCGAGGTGTCGAAGCGGATGCCGTTCACGGTGACGCTTCCGATCGCCGTGACCACGCCCTTGCTGGTGGCGGACAGCGCCCCTCCACCGCCGCCGCCCCCTCCGACCCCGCCGCCGGCGGGGGTCGTGGACGACCCTCCGCAGGCTGCGAGGAGGAGGGCTGCAGCCAGGGGGGGGCAAGGCTGGCTACGGCGAACGGGCTGCGGCGGTTGAAGGGGGTCATGGTCTCGTCTCCTGGTCTGGCGTTGCGTCCATCTGTCCCTGTTGACACTGGGGTCGGGCCGGACGGGACAAGAAGATCCCTCTCCGGCCCGGTCCCTTCAGCGGCTTCCCTCGATCTCCATCTCCTCGGCCGTGAGCGTCGTCCCGGAGAGGGCGGCGGCGTCCTTGCCGCGCGCCTTCACCACCGTGGCGTCCACCGTCACCGCGTCGAAGAAGGCCGAGGCGGTGATGGAGCCGTCGTCCACGCCGCGGAACCCGGTGCCACCGTTCGACTGGACGGTGAGGCCGAGGATGGCGAGCGTGCCCGCCGCGGCGTCCTTCGACGAGACCGGGCCCTGCAGGATGATGCGGTCGTCGTTGCGAGACTCGACGCGGGTGGCGATGACGTCCGTCCCGTTGCGGGCGCGGTAGCCGCGGACCTGGACCGGGCGTGGTGCCGAGGCTTGCGAGGGAGATGCCGCTTCCCTTGCCCGACGACTTCCACTCGGTGAGCCCGTCCACCCGGACGGTGACGCCGAGGACCTGGAAGGTGCCGACGCCTGGGGAGGTCTCGACCGGGTTCGACGGGGCGCCCTGCAGCCGCACGTTCGAGCGGAAGGAGACCTTCCTCGCCAGGAGCACGCCCTGGGCGTCGAGCGTTGCCTTCGGCCTCCACCTTCGCGCCGGGGAGCAGGTCCTCGGGCAGGCCGTTCTCCCAGACGGTGGTCGTCGTGGTCGAGATCTGCTGCGAGCCGATGACGAAGGCCATCGAGTCGCCGCTCGTCACGATTCCCTCGACCTCGGCCTCGTCGTTCTCGGCGCCGTTCCTGGCGTCCTCGAGCTCGACGGCGGTGGCGGTGAGCGCTCCGGCCAGCGGCTTCGACGCAGAGCGAACCTCGACGAAGGAATCCGTCCTGGATCCCTGCGGGAAGCGTGGCGCCGGTGGCCAGCGTCACCTGGTAGAGGTCGGCGCCGGCCGGGGTCATCCGGAGGGCGAAGGCCGGGGGCACCGCGGCGGCCGCCAGGCTGGAGACGTAGCCCTTCACCTCGAAGTCCTCGTGGCTTCCCGCTTCCTTCTCGATGCGGGTGGCGCGGATGGCGCCGGACGCGGTCCTGTGGCCGGAGACGCGGACGCGCTCGCCCGGCTGGATCGAGTCCTCGCGCAGGCTTTCGTCCTCGAACTCGGTCTCGTTCTCGATCTCGACCTCGTGCCCCCCCACGTGCATGTGGTTGCCGCCGCGGTCGTCGACCTTGCCGCGCAGGTCGTCGTCGAAGGAGACGGTGGCGGCCCGGCCGTCGCGACCGTGGATCTCGCCGCGGATGTGGACCACCTGACCCTTGTGCAGCTCGGCCTCGGTGCGCTTCTCGCCCTCGACGCGGACCTCGGCCTGGGTGGTGTCGAAGCGAACGCCATTCACTGTCAGTGGAGATAGACTGCTGATGGCGCCCCGGGCGCCCGCCGTGATGGCGAGCCCGTTGCCGCCCGTCGGGCCGGTCGAGCCGGTGGGCCCGGTCGCACCGGTCGGCCCCGTCGCGCCGGTGGGCCCGGTGGTGCCGGTCGAGCCACTTCCTCCCGTGGAGGACGTGCTCGTCGGTGCCGCCGCAGGCCGCGAGGAGAACTGCCATTGCCACGCCCGATCGCCAGATTTCGCTTCGTGCCGTTCATGTCCGCTCCGTCGTTGGAGAAATGCCCACCCACCGTCTGGGTGGATGACACTCCGTCGTCGGGCGACGGGACAGAATGTTGGGATGACTAACGCCCGGACACGAAGGCCGGCGCGGCCACGGACGTGGTGGGCAGGCCGGTGCCGGTCTGGCCCCGGTCGTTCGCGCCCCAGCAGAGGATGCCCCCGTCGCCCAGCAGGGCGCACCCGTGCGACCCGCCGGCTGCGACGGCCTGCACCGCGGCGGGAAGCGAGACGTCGACCTTGGTGGGGCCGGACGCGGTGGTGGCGAGCTGGCTTTGGTCGTTCGCGCCGAAGCACTTCACGTTGGGTGGAAAGGCGGGACCCGACTCCACGCCGCAGGTGAAGGCTGAGCCGGCGGCGACCTGGCTGGGGGCAAAGCCCGCCGCCGAGGCTGACCGCGAGAGGCGTGAGCTGGGGAGTGGTGCTGACGCTTCCGGCGTTCACCTGTCCCGAGCCATTGTCTCCCCAGCAGGCGAGGTGCGCGGCGGGCCCGGCCACGGCACAGGAGTGGGCGCGGCCGGCGGCGGCGAAGGAGGCCGCGCTCGCCGGAGCGAGCGCCTGGACCGGCGAGGACCGCGCGGTGGTGGAACCGTCACCTATCTGACCGGAGCCGTTGGCCCCGAAGCACGACACGCCGCCTCCCGAGACGGCGCAGGTGTGGGCCTCGCCCGCGGCCACGGCCGTCACGGCGCCCAGGACCGTGGGAGCGCCCGGCGTGGCGATGGAGGCCGATATGGTGCCCCGCCCCAGTTGCCCGCTCCCGTTCGCGCCCCAGCAGAGGAGGGTCCCGGAGGCGACTGCGCAGGTGTGGCCGAAGGGAGCCTTCGGGCTTCCGGCGGCGCCGCCACCCGCGGCAAGCGGCGGCGGAGCGGCCCCGGAGGCGGGCGCGGACACCCCGGCCACCCCGGTGACCTTGACCGGGGCCGTGCTGAAGGGGCCAGTGGCCGCCGGGCCCAGTTCACCTGTGGTGTTGTCGCCCCAGCAATAGACCTGGCCGCCCGGGGAGACCACCGCGCAGGCGTGGGCCCAGCCGGTGGCGACGGCCACGGCAAGCGACGGTGCCGTGGGAAGCCCCTTCACGTCGACCGGCACCGGGCTGAAGGTGGTGGTGCCGTCGCCCAGCTGTCCGCGGTCGTTGGCTCCCCAGCAGCGGACCCCGCCATCGCCGAGGACGGCGCAGCTGAACTCGCCACCGGCGGCCAACGCGTCGGCCCGGCAGCAGCCGCCGCCGCAGCGCAGCCAGCCGGGGTTGCAGGTGAAGGCGCAGGCGCCGCCCGTGCAGAGCGGCGAGGCGTTGGCGGGTGAGCGGAGCAGGCCTGGCAGGAGGCCCCGCAGTGCGCCGCATCGTCGTCGGCGAAGCAGGAGGTTCCCGCGGTTCCACAGACGTGGAAGCCGGCGTCGCAGGCCACCGCGCAAGTCCCTGCGCCGATGGCCGGACCGGGCTGGCAGACCCCGCGCCCACCCGCGGCGGGCCCAGGACAGGCGGCGCAGCTCGGACCACAGCTGGCGTCGGACTCCGGCTGGCAGGTGGCCTGTCCGCCTGCCGCCGCCGGGCAGAGCCGGGTCGACGAATTGCAGGCGAAGCCGCAGGCGCCCTGGACGCATGCCGGAACGGCGTTCACCGGCGCGTTGCAGGCGATGCACCCTCCGCCGCACTTGAGCAACAGCGCGTCGGTGCAGACGTAGTCGCAGCTGCCGTCGGGGTTGCACACCGGGCTTCCGCCCACGGGTGCCGTGCAGGAGCAGACCGACGGAATGAGGTTCTTTCCGTTCTCGTCGACGAGCGTCTTTCCGCACCCGGCCGCCGCGGCGAGCAGGGCGAGAAGGGCGAGGAACCGTGGTGTGGAGATGGTGGCGCAATTCAGAACCCGAAGAGAAGGAGCAGTCCGGCCGAGGCGCCGGGCCGGACGACGGTCTTGTCGTTCAGCTTGTAGATCTGGGCGGCGCCGCTGGCGTCCACGCCCAGTCGCAGCGGGCCGACGGGAAAGGTCGCCATCGACCGCGGCGCCGGCGCCGAAGATCCCCGAGGAGAAGCTGGGGCTGGCCGGCAGGTTCTGGGTGGCGTAGCCGTAGGTGAGCTGGGGCCCGATCTCCAGGAAGAATGCACTCTCGGTGATGGGCCAGAGAAGGGCGGCCGAGCCACCGTAGTACTGGAACTGGTAGGTGATGGACCCGCCCGTGTCGTTCCTGCCTGCCCAGTCGAAGGCCACCCGCAACCCCACCGGACCGAACTCCTTGCGAACGCCTGCTCGCACCGAGGGGACGATGCCGAGCCCTTGCAGGTCGAACCAGGCCACCCCGCCCTCGGCGAAGGCCAGGTTGGGCTTGGGGCCGCCCTTGGCGCGCGCCACCTCGAACCGGGTGGGAGAGAGAAGTGGCAGGTCGGTGGTGACGCCCTTCTCCAGCGTGACCTCGCCGGTGGCGCGCCCCTGCGTGGACCGCCGCTCCACCGAGTACCGCCCCGCCGTCAGCGCCAGGGTGAGCGGCGCCGCCTGTGCCGGCACCTCGGTGAGCACGCCCTTCGGACCGCGGAGAACGTAGGTCGATCCGGAATCGGCCGGCAGCACCAGCTTCGCCTCGGCCTTGCGCAGGTCGGCGAGGACCACGTCGCCGCGACCGGACATGCGGAACTCGTAGGTGGGGTGCTGGACGCCGCTCTGCGTCCCGGCGGTCTGCGCCACGGTCTGGGCCGAGGTGTAGCGGAAGGCCTCGGCCAGCGTCACCTGGCCGTCGCCGTCGGCGTCGGCGGCGCCGCGCAGCCCGACGTCGAGGTGGTGGGTGAAGAAGCTCCCGCCGAGGGCGGCCGACTCCTGGGCCGCCTCTCCGACGGCCGCCGACGTGATGAAGGCCGTGCCTCGGGCGCTCTCGTCGCTGGGGAGCGCGAAGTCGACCGCCGAGAGCGGGCGGGCGCTCTTCACCTGGGTGAGACCGCCCGACTCGCAGGCGTCGAGAACCACCACCTTGGTCTCGGCCTGGGAAGCGGCGGCGAGCTTGCGCAGCTCTTCGTAGGAAAAGGTGTCGTTGCCGAGCTCGAGCCCCACCGACCCGGCGTGGCCGGAGAAGTAGACGACGAGGAGCGTCCGCTCGCCCGAGCGGCGGACCAGCTGCATGCGCGCCTCGGTGGCGGCGAAGGCCTCCCGGAACGCGTCGCCGCTGCGCCCCTTCAGCACGATCACCCGGTCGTCGGAGAAGTCACCGAGCTCGAGGAGCGCGGCGCGGATCCTGTCGGCGTCCTTCTCGGCGAAGTAGAGCCGCTGGCGTCCCGCCACCCCGGCATCGTTGCCGACGACGATGGCGAAGCGGGCCACGGCCTGCGCCGGAGCCGGCGAAGACGCCAGCGCAGCCGCGAGCAGGATCGCGGAGAGCCTGGCCCTGAGGGTCAAGGGACCTTCTCGACCAGAAGGGTGGCCTGCGTGGTCCCGGCCGGCAGCCCTTCGAGTCTCGCCGAGCGGCGGAGGGCCTCGGCGCCGCCCACTGCGGCCTCGCGGCTGGCTCGTTCGACCGCCTCGAGCGGTAGCGCATCGATGCTGCAAACCGCGAAGAGACGCTCCGGTCCAGCCAAGTCGTCGAGCGCGACGCCGCCGGGAAGCGTGGCGCCTCCCCTTAGATCGGCCGCGACGTTGCCCTGTGCCGGGTAGAGCCGGGAGACGTCGCCCCTGGCGTCCACCGAGACGAGCCAGAGCCGGCAGGGGCTTCCGGCCGCGACCCGGAACCGGAGGCGCTATCCAACCTGAACGGCGCCGCCGTCGGCCACCTCGCGTGCTCCCTCGGCGTCCCCGACCCAGACCCGCATCGCGAGCGGCGTGCCCTTCGCCCCCAGGTAGCCGGAAGGGGGCTCCGGAGAGACGAGCAATATCGCGGCCGCGGCCGCGGCCATGCCTCCGGCCGGGACCAGCACGGCGAACCAGCGCCTCCACCGCGTTCTGCGCGAGTCATGACCGGCGAGGACCCGGTCGAGGGTCCTCGGGTGGACGAAGCGTCGGAACTCCTCCCCTTCCCGCTCCATCCGGGAGAGCCTGGCCCGGCAGATGCTGCAGGATTCGAGGTGGGGCTCGATCTCCGCGTTCCGCGGGGTCGAGGAGGTGGGCCTCCAGCGCCAGTTCCGACGCGACAGCGCGTCACGGCTGCACCGCCTCGTCCGACTCCTTGCTTCCGGAATCGCTTCGCGCCAGGAACTTCCGCGCGTTTTCGACGAAGCGATCGAGCTTTCTGGAGACGGTCCGCCGCGAGATCCCGAGAATGCCCGCGATCTCCTCGTGCTCCATGCCGTCCACGAAGACGCCGACCGCCACGGCCTGGGTCTCGCTCGTCGAAGCGGGACAGGACGGCCTGTGCGAGCTGCCGGTCCGGGTAGGCGCCTGGGCCATCGCCGCGGGCGTCCGGCACGACATCGAGGTCCTCGGCGAGGGCGTCCTGGCCACGCTTGCGCGCGTCCCGGCGAAGGTTCAGACAATGATTGGTCGCCACCCGAAATATCCACGGAAGCGCGGTTTCCCGGTCCTGGAGGCGGTCCATGTCGCGCAGCAACTTCACGAAGACCTCCTGCGTGGCGTCCTCGGCCGCTGCCCCGTCGCCGAGCAGTCGAAGGCACCGGCGGTAGACCGCCGGGCCTAGCTCCCTGTAGAGCCGGGACACCTGGCTCCTCGGGTCCTCCAAGACGCCTCCTGTCATTCGTGACACGCGGGCTCTCCGGAACGGGACAAGCGATCCGGGCCCCGGGTCGGTCATGCGTTCCTAGCGCCGGCGCATCCCCGCGGCACGGCGTCTTCCATTCGGGAGCGGTCGCCGCCTCGCTTCCGGGCAGCACGTGCCCGTTTTTTGGGCACCCCTCCGAAAGGGACCTCCGATCCCCGGCTGATCGGAGTAGATCCGGATGGCACAGGCCATGCTATTCCCGGGCCTCGTCAACCCTCCGCCCCCTCAGGAGACACCTCCGCAATGGCCACGATCACCCCGAAGCAGGCCCTCGACCTCGCCAAGCAGAACAAGGCGCAGTTCGTCGATCTCAAGTTCAACGACTTCCTCGGCATCTGGCAGCACTTCACCATTCCCATCGACGAGCTCACGGAGGCGGTATTCGAGGAGGGGCTCGGGTTCGACGGCTCGTCCATCCGCGGCTGGCAGGCCATCCACGCCTCCGACATGCTCGTCATGCCGGACGCCAACACCGCCGTGATGGACCCCTTCATGTCGCTGCCGACGCTGTCGATCATCTGCACCATCGTCGAGCCCATCACCAAGGAGCCGTACTCGCGCGATCCGCGCAACATCGCCATCAAGGCGGAGAAATACCTCAAGTCCACCGGCATCGGCGACGTGGCCTACTTCGGCCCCGAGGCGGAGTTCTTCATCTTCGACGAGGTCCGCTACGAGGTCGGCGTGAACCAGTCCTTCTACAAGGTGGATTCGGTGGAGGGGCAGTGGAACACGGGCCGTGAAGAGGCGGGCGGCAACCTCGGCTACAAGCCCCGCTACAAGGAGGGCTATTTCCCCGTCGCCCCCACCGACAGCCAGCAGGACATCCGCTCCGAGATGTGCGCGATCATGGAGGCGATGGGAATCAAGGTGGAGCGGCAGCACCACGAGGTGGCGACCGCCGGGCAGGCCGAGATCGACATCCGCTTCGACGCGCTGCTGCAGATGGCCGACAAGCTGATGTGGTTCAAGTACATCATCAAGAACGTGGCCCGCCGTCACGGCAAGACCGTGACCTTCATGCCCAAGCCGCTCTACGGAGACAACGGATCGGGCATGCACGTCCACCAGTCGATCTGGAAGGGCGGAAAGCCGCTCTTCGCCGGCGACGGGTATGCGGGCATGTCGGATCTGGCCATGTGGTACATCGGCGGCATCCTCAAGCACGCGCCGGCGCTGGCCGCCTTCTGCAACCCGACCACCAACAGCTACAAGCGGCTGGTCCCGGGCTTCGAGGCGCCGGTGAACCTGGCTTACTCGGCGCGCAACCGCTCCGCGGCGATCCGCATCCCCATGTACTCGCCGTCCCCCAAGGCCAAGCGCATCGAGTTCCGCTCGCCGGACCCGGCCGCCAACGGCTACCTCGCCTTCGCGGCCATGCTCATGGCCGGCCTCGACGGCATCGAGAACAAGATCAATCCCGGGCAGCCGCTCGACAAGGACATCTACGGCATGTCCCCCGAGGAACTGAAGGACGTTCCCAAGATGCCCGGCTCGCTCGAGGAGGCGCTCGAGAACCTCCGCGCGCGACCACGCCTTCATGCTGAAGGGCGACGTCTTCACCGACGACGTCATCGAGACCTGGATCCAGTACAAGTACGACAAGGAAGTGAACCCGATCCGGATGCGCCCGACTCCGCTCGAGTACACCCTTTACTTCGACACCTAGAGAGCACTTCGCTGCGCGATTTCCAGGCGGCCGCCCTCCGGGGCGGCCGTCGTCGTTTCAGCAGTAGAATGCGCCGCCGTGCCGCCCACCCTTCCCTCTCCCACCTCCCTGCGCGTCTCCTTGCGCACCTCCCTGCGCGAGGTCCTGGGCGGCCTGCCGCGAGCCTACTGGGCGCTCTGGGTAGGGCTGCTCGTGAACCGCATCGGCAGCTTCGTCGTGCCGTTCCTGTCGCTCTACCTCACCAACGAGCGGGGCCTTTCGGTGGGGGAGGCGGGCGGGCTTGTCTCGCTGTGGGGACTGGGGGCCATCGGGGCGGGCCCGGTGGCCGGGGTGGTCGCCGACCGCCTGGGACGCCGGGCGGCTTTGCTCGGCTCGCTCGTGGGAGGCGCCGCCTTCACCGTCGCGCTCGGCTTCGTTCGAGCCCCCGCCGTCGTCGCGCCGCTCGTCTTCGCGGTGGGGTTCGTGGGCGAGATCTACCGGCCGGCCTCGCATGCGGTCGTCGGCGACGTGGTGCCCCCGGAGGACCGGGTGCGCGCCTTCGGACTCCTCTACTGGGCGGTGAACCTGGGCGTGGCCATCGGCCTCGCGCTGGCCGGGCTCATCGCGTCGGTGAGCTACACGCTGCTCTTCGTCGGCGACGGCCTCACCAGCCTCGCCTTCGCCTGGGTGGTGTGGCGATTCGTGCCGGAGACGCGGCCGGAATCCCGCCCGGAGACCGTGCGGGAGGTGCTGGCCGGACTCGTCGTGCCCCTGCGCGACCGGGTCTTCCTTCCCTTCCTGCTTCTTCACCTGACGCTCGCCACCATCTTCTTCCAGTTCCAGCTCACGCTGCCGCTGGACATGGCCGCGAACGGGATCTCGCCGGCCGGATTCGGGCTCCTGATGGCCATGAACGGCGGGATCATCGTCGTCCTTCAACCGCTGGCGGCCCGATGGATCGCCTCCCGTGACCCGGCGCACGCCATGGCGGTCGGGGCTGCGCTCATCGGCCTCGGCTTCGGGTATGAACGCGCTCCACCACACGGTGGGCTGGTATGCGCTCGGGATCGTGGTCTGGACGGTGGGCGAGATCGCCTACCTCCCGGTCGTGTCCACCATCCCGTCCGAGCTGGCGCCGGCCGCGCTGCGGGGGCGATTCCAGGGAGCGTACTCGCTCTCGTGGGCGGTGGCGGCCTTCGCGGCGCCGGCGCTCGGCGCGTGGGGGCTCGAGCGGTTCGGCGCGCGCGTCGTCTGGGGCGCGTGCTTCGTCGCGGGGTCCTCGTCGCGGGAGGGCAGCTGGTGGCGGGGCCGGCGAGGAGGCGACGCATCGAGGAGATCCGGGCGGCAAGGGAGTAGTTGGCCCGGGCGCGGGGGTGCCGCCGGTCGGCAGGTGCCGCCCTCCGCGGCGCGGGAAAGCCGCCGGCGTTCCGGCTGCCTCCCTCCCCGGCGCTGGTCCTCGCGCAAGGTCACGCTTCGTTCGAATGGCGCCGAGCCCCTCGGGTCAGAGAGGCAGCGATTCTCGGCGCCGCTGCGGAGGCGCCGTCCCGGTAGGCACCGGACGCCGGCTGTCCTGGGCCGGGGACGGCACACTGCCCGCCGGCTGGCGTGCGTCGGGCGGATGGCTCTCCTTGCGGCTAGGATTCGAGCGTGCGTCGCCTCGTCGTCGGGACGTTGATCGGAGTTTTCGCGGCGCTCGCCTCGCGTTCCGGTGGTGCGTGGCGTGGCGGCGGCGGACCTCGCGCCGTCGGCCGAGGACGAGGCCGTCTTCCGGCGGCTCGAGCCCCACATGGCGACGGCGGGCTTGCGCCTCGAGGAGGCGACGATGGAGTCGGCGATGCGCCGCCTCGGCGCCGTGGACCGCAAGGACTGGCTGAAGGGCACGAAGGCGCCGTTCGTCTGCTACGTGGGCCCGGATGGAACGCGCCTCGGGCTGGGATTCGGCACGAGCGAAGGGCTCCTCGTCCTCAAGCGTTTCGAGCTCGCGGCTCCTGGAACGAACCTGGAATACGTCCCCAACTACGACATCGCCGAGGTCGACCGACCGAGGTGCGTCCCCGTCATGAAGCTCGCCGGGGAGACGAGCGGCAGGCTTCGCCTGGGGATGACGCGGGCGGAGGTGAACGCCCTCCTCGGAAAGGAGAACGGCGGGGCCGGGGAGGACTCCTGGAGCTATTCGGGTTCGGTGAAGCTCGAGCTCTCGCCAGCCCAGGCCGACATCCTTCGAGAGGCCGGGGTGCCCCCGGAGGACTTCTTCGTGGAGCGGGAGCTTCGCCTGGAGTTCAAGAAGGACCGGCTGGTCGCCATTCGCGTTCGACAGGTCACGAGGGGTTGATCGGCCGCTCACTCCCCCAGGTAGGCCTTCCTCACCTCGGGGCTCTCGAGCAGCTCCCGCCCGCTCCCCTGCATCACGATCGACCCGGTCTCCAGCACGTACGCGTGGTGCGCCACTTGAAGCGCCATGTTGGCGTTCTGCTCGACGAGGAGGAGCGAAACCCCGGCCTCGTTGATCTCCTGGATGACCTGGAAGATCCGGTCGACGAACTGCGGGGCGAGCCCGAGCGACGGCTCGTCGAGGAGCAGCAGCGTCGGCCGGCTCATGAGCGCGCGCCCCACCGCCAGCATCTGCTGCTCGCCACCCGACAGCGTCCCCGACACCTGGCCGCCTCGCTCCTTCAGGATGGGGAAGAGCGCGTAGGCCCGCTCCCGGTCGGCGTCGACGCCGTCCCGGTCCCGGCGGAGGTACGCGCCGAGCTCCAGGTTCTCCCTCACCGTGAGATTGAGGAAGATCCCGCGCCCCTCCGGCGCGTGGGCCACGCCGAGCGCCACGATCTCGTTCGAGGGCACGCCCACGACCGACTTCCCCTGGAACTCGACGGCGCCGGAGGTCGGGCGCACCAGTCCCGAGATGGCCCGCAGCGTCGTGCTCTTCCCGGCGCCGTTCGCGCCGATGAGGGCCACGATCCTCCCCTTCGGCACCTGCAAGGAGATACCGGACAGCGCGCGGATGACGCCGTAGTGGACGACCAGGTCGCGGACGGAGAGCAGCGGCTCGCTCACGCGCCCCCTCCCTCGGCGCCGCGTGGCGGCCGGAGCTTCAGCTTTCCGTCGCCCAGGTAGGCCTCGATGACCTTGGGATCGCGCCTGACCTCCTCGGGCCGGCCGTGGGCGATGGTCACGCCGTGGTCGAGCACCATGACCCGCTCCGAGACCCCCATGACGAGCCGCATGTCGTGCTCGATGACCAGGATGGCGAGCGAGAACTGGTCCCGGATTCGCCGGATGAGCGCCAGGAGCGCCATCTTCTCCGACGCGTTCATGCCGGCGCCGGGCTCGTCCAGGCAGAGGATCTTCGGGCCGGTGGCGAGCGCGCGGGCGATCTCGAGACGCCGCTGCTCCCCGTAGGGAAGGTTGCGCGCCAGCTCGTCCTTGCGGTGCCCGAGCTCCATCACCGCGAGGAACTCCTCTGCCCTCTGCCCGATCCGCGCCTCCTCGGCGTCGTGACGCGGCGTGAGCAGCCAGGCGGAGGTGAATCCACTCTTCGACCCGGCGTGACAGGCGATGCGCACGTTGTCGAATGCCGTGAGCTCCTTGAAGAGACGCACGTTCTGGAAGGTGCGGGCAACGCCCAGCTCGCAGATCTGGTGCGGGCGCATGCCGTTCACGCGCTGGCCGGCGACCCGGACCTCTCCCTGGCTCGGGGCGTAGACCCCGGTCAGCGCGTTGAAGGCGGTGGTCTTCCCGGCACCGTTCGGGCCGATGAGGCCGACCAGCTCGCCGGACCGCAGCGCCAGGTCGAATCCGGAGAGCGCCGTGAGGCCGCCGAACTTCATGGCCACCCCGCGGGCCTCCAGGACCGGCTCGCCCACCGCGCTCACGGTGTCCCCCCGTCGGAGCGACGGCGCATCCAGCGGGGCACCGCATCCCAGATCTCGCGCGTCCCGAAGAGCCCGGAGGGGCGGGTCAGCATGAGCACGATGAGGAGCAGCGAGAAGATGACCATCCGGTACTGGTCGGCGGCCTGCAGCGATTCGAGCGCCACGGTGAGCAGCGTCGCCGCCACGATCGATCCGGTGATGGAGCCCATTCCGCCGAGCACCACCATCACCACCACCTCCATCGACTTCACGAAGGTGAACATCCGCGGGGTGACGAGCTGGATCTTGTGGACGAGCAGCACGCCGGCGAGGCCGGCGAAGGCCGCCGAGATGACGAAGGCCCGCACCTTCCACCCCACCGTGTCGACTCCCATGGCCTCGGCGGCCACCTCGTCCTCGCGGATCGCGAGCAGCGCCCGCCCCTGCGTGGAGAGGAGCAGCCGTCGCGCCATCACCACGGTGGCCACGACGCCCATGCCGGCCCAGACCACGTTGGTGTAGGGGGGAAGCCCCGAGATGCCCGTGGCCTGCCCGAGCACCTTGGTGTTCTCGATGATGACCCGGATGATCTCGCCGAACCCCAGCGTCACGATGGCGAGGTAGTCGCCCCGCAGACGCAAGGACGGGATGCCCACCAGCAACCCGGCGAGCGACGCCGCCGCCATCCCGGCCATGATCGCCAGGAAGAAGACCACCGCGTCGGACGCCGTGAGCGGCAAGCCGGCGATCTGGAGGTCCTGCATCCCGGTGGTGACGAGCGCCGCGGTGTAGGCCCCCACCGCCATGAAGGCGGCGTGGCCGATGGAGAACTGGCCGGTGAAGCCGTTCACCACGTTGAGCGACACCGCCAGGATCACGTTCACGGCGATGTTCACGAACACGAAGGAGTAGTACTGGGGCAACGCGCCCTGGAGGAGCCACAGCAAGGGCAGCGAGACCAGGAACGGCGCCGCCGGGCGCAGGACGAGACGGGCGCGCCCCATCACACCTTCTCCACGGTGACGCGCCCGAGCAGCCCCTCGGGCCGGACCAGCAGCATGAGGATCAGGATGGCGAAGGCGATTCCGTCACGAAACGAGGAGAGGGCGTAGCCCGCCACCATCTCCTCGGCGAGCCCGAGCACGATCCCGCCCAGCATGGCGCCCGGGACGTTTCCGATCCCGCCGAAGACCGCGGCCACGAAGGCCTTGAGGCCGGGCATGAGCCCCATGATCGGGTCGATGCGCGGCCGCGAGCCGGCCACCAGCAGCGCGGCCACGGCGGCCAGCACGCTTCCCAGGATGAAGGTCGTGGAGATGACGCGGTTCACCGGGATGCCCATCAGGCCCGCGACCTTGGAGTCGAAGGAGACCGCGCGCATGGCCATGCCGAACCGGGTCCGGTAGATGATCCACTGCAGGCCGAGCATGAAGGCCACGGCCACCAGGAAGGAGACCACGTCGTAGTTGGAGACGTGGACGCCGCCCAGCACCGTCCAGTCCACGCGGACGAAGGGTTCGGGGAAGAAGCGCGGGGTGGGACCGGGCGGGAAGCTGGCCGGCAGGAAGCCGACCGCCGCGTCGAGCCATCCGGGCACCGTCCACCCCCAGCCGCGCAGCATCTCCTCGAAGGTGCGCCCCTGGGACTGGAGGCTGGGGAGCTGGAACCCGTACTCGAGGAGGAAGGAGACGCCGATGGCGGTGATCAGGGTGGCGAGGCGGGGGCGGCTGCGAAGCGGTCGGTAGGCGAAGCGCTCGATGGCCCAGCCCAGAGCGCCGGCGAAGACCATCGACCCCACGAACACCGCCACCGCCTTGCCGACCGTTGGGTGGGTCCGGACGTCCAGCGCCGTGGCGATGTAGAAGCCCGCGTAGGCCGCCGCCATGTACACGTCGCCGTGGGCGAAATTGATGAGCTTCAGCACCCCGTAGACCATCGTGTAGCCCAGCGCGATCAGGGCGTAGATGGTTCCGAGGGATACCCCGTTGACGAGGTGCTGGAGGAATTCGGTCAATCGCGCCGGCCGGTGACGAGGGCCTCAGGGGTTGACGGTGCTGACGAAGACCGACTTCCCGTCTTTCACTTCCAGTACCACCGCCGGCTTCACCGCGTCGTGGTTCTGGTCGATGGTGATGATGCCGGTGACGCCCGGGTAGCCCTTGGTGGCGGCGATGGCGTCGCGGAGGGCGGCGCCGGACCCGTCGGCGGCCCGGCTCATGGCATCGAAGCCCACCATGGCGGCGTCGTAGCCCTGCGCCGCCAGCCCGTCGGGGACCCCGCCGAAGCGAGCCTGGTAGGCCTTCACGAACTCCTGGATGCGCGGGCTCGGGTCGTCGGGCGAGTAGTGGTTCGAGTAGAAGGAGCCGTCGATGGCCTTGCCGCCGATCTCGTAGAGCTTGACCGAGTCCCAGCCGTCGCCGCCGAGCAAGGGCTGCTTCATGCCCAGCTCACGGGCCTGGCGCGCGATCAGGGCCACGTCGGTGTAGTAGCCGGGAACGTAGACGGCCTGCGGGCCCTTGTTCTTGATGGCGGTGAGCTGGGCCTTGAAGTCCTGGTCGCCGGCCTTGTAGCTCTGGTCGTCGACCACCGTCCCGCCAAGCTCCTTGAACTTGGCGAGGAAGTAGTCGGCGAGCCCCATCGAGTAGTCGTTGCCGACGTCGCGGAGAATGGCGACCTTGTCGATCTTGAGCTTCTCGCGCGCGAACTTGGCCATCACCGTTCCCTGGAAGGGATCGATGAAGCAGACCCGGAAGACGTAGGGGCGAACCTTGTCCTTGTCCTTGGTGACCCTGGGATTCGTGGACGAAGGCGTGATCATGGGCGTGCCGTTCGCGTCGGCCACCGGCGCCATGGCGAGAGAGCGGCTGGAGGCCACCTCGCCCAGAAGGAGGTTGACCTTGTCGTTCACGATGAGTCGCGTGGCCGCGACGGCCGCCTCCTCCGGCTTTCCCTGGCTGTCGTAGGTGCGCAGCGTGATGGTCTTGCCCTTCACGCCGCCCTTGGCGTTCCACTGCTCGATGGCGAGCTTGATGCCGTTGTCGGTGGACTGGCCGAAGGTGGCCTCCGACCCGGTCATGGAGCCCACGTGACCCACGAGGATCTTGTCCCCGGAGGGAGCGGGTGCGACGGCTGCCTTGGCCGGGGCCGGGGCCTCGGGCTTCTTGCTCTGGCAGGCGACGGCTGCGAGGGACGCTGCGAGGAGTGCCACGGCACGGACTGCGCGCATCGGAACCTCCGGTCAGGGGAGCGAATCCTGTGCTCTAGCACAGGGTTTCACGAAGGGGAACGGGTGGGCGGCGCCTTCTTGCCTCACGCTGCCGTGGGGTCCGTCCCGGCCGGCAACGAAGGCAGGCGGGCGGTGATCGCCAGGGCCTCGGGGCGCCGCAGGCCGGCGCGGACGAGCAGCGGGTCGGGGGGCGGGCCGGCCCAGGAGAGGAGCCTCGCGAGCCGGGCCCGGGCCTCGGCGAGGCGCGAGGACGACACGGTCCCCCGCTCCACCGCCTCGCGGGCCAGGTCGATGGCCCGGTCCTGCACGTCGGCCTGGTGGCAGACGAGCATTCCGTCGACACCGGCGGAGAGCGCTCCGGGCACGGCCACCTCGAGCGGGAAATGAGAGGCCACCGCCGCCATCTCCAGATCGTCGGAGAGGGCCGGGCCGTCGAACCCGCACCAGGTCCGGAGGAGTTGCATGACCTTGGGTGAAAGAGTGGCGGGGCGATCCGAATCGAGCGCCTCGAAGACCACGTGGGCGGTCATCACCGAGGCCACGCCCGCGGCGGCCAGCGCCCGGAACGGAAGGAGCTCCACCGCCTCGAGCCGCTCCAGCGAATGGGGCAGGCGCGGCAGCCCGGTGTGGGAGTCCTGGCTCGTGTCCCCGTGGCCGGGGAAGTGCTTGGCACAGGCCGCAACCCCGCTCGACTGGATCCCCCGGGAGAGCGCCGCGCCCAGCCGCCCGACCTGCGCGGGGTCGCGCCCGAGCGAACGGTCGCCGATGACCGGGTTCATGGGATTCGTGTCCACGTCCACCACCGGCGAGTAGTCCTGATCGATCCCCACCGCCCGCAGCTCGCGCCCGAGGAGCGCCCCCACCTCGAAGGCGGTGGACTCGTCGCCGGTCTGGCCGAGCGCGCGCATGGGGGGCAGCTCGGTGAAGCCATGGCAGGCCCTCAGCCGCGCCACCCTGCCTCCCTCCTGATCGACGGTGACGAGCAACGGCCGGCCGGCCGCGCGCTTCAGGGCCGCCGAGAGCTCCGCCACCTGCTCGGCGCTCTCGACGTTCCGTGCGAAGAGGATGACGCCGTACACCCCCCGCCGGATGAGCGCGAGCACCTCCGCGGATGGCGAGGTTCCATGGAACCCCACGCAGAACAGGCCTGCGCATTCGGCGTCGATTCGGGAGGACATGGCGGCGCCATGATGGCGGCGGCTCAGGCGAGGAGCAAGCCTTCGACGAGGAAGGCGGCCACTGCGAGGAGCAGGAGCCAGGACCAGATGGGCAGTTGCCGATTCTCCGGCGCCCGGCCGTCGGCGGCGACGCGGGCGTGGGCCTCCCCGCCGAACCAGGCCGTCAGCTCGGAGGGCTCGAGCCGGCGGGTGTCCGACTCGCGCGGGTCTGGCCAGACGGCGAAGGCGAGTGCCGGGTCGATCTTCTCGCCACTCGTCGCCAGGTCCCGGACCCTCACCTGCCACAGGCCGGGCCGGTCCGGGGTGACGACGACGACTCCCTCCCTCGTCGCCAGATCGCGCCGCTCCCGTCCGTCGGGGCCCAGCAGCGCCGCCACCCGGATTCCCTCCGGCATGACGAGCGGGCGTGGCGCGCCGACCACGCCGGGGGCGTCGTGCCTTCCCTCGAGCGCGCCTGCCAGCCAGGCGGCGATTCGCTGCATGGCGGGAAGGAAGCTCGTGCGGATGGTCCAGTCCGACCATTCCGGATCCAGGGTGGAGGCATAGAGGATCACTCGCCCCCGGCCTCTCCTGGCCTCGACGATCGCCGGAGCGCCGTCGTCGTAACGCGCGATCACGCGCGTGCCGCCCTCCTTCCGATCCGGCTTGAGGAGCATGTACCTGTAGGTCCGCACCGACTCGAGCCCCTCGCGGGCCGGACCGGTGAAGATCCGGAGGATGGGGTGCTCCCAGTCGACCTCGGCGAGGCGCGCCGCCTTCTCCGCCGCTCCCGGCGTCCCGCGCGCCGCCGCGGTCTTCACGACGTGGAGTGGCGCGGGCAGGAGCCCCTTCATCTCCGCCTCGTAGCGGTCGGGATCGACGTCGTCCCCCATGGCCACGAACAGGCCGCCGCCCCCCTCCACGAAGGAGGCCAGCTCAGCCCCCTTCGCGCCGGGCGAGCGCAGGTCGAGGAGCATGACCACGTCGAAGTCGGAGAGGCGGGCCTTCCCGAACCCCTCGGCGTCCACCACGGTGGGGCGCACGGGCGACGACGGCCCGGAGAGCGCCGCCTCGAGGAAGAAGGCCACGTCGCGGTGACGGACCGCCGACGGGGCGCCATTCACCACAAGTGTCTTGACCTCGCGCGGCACGTCGATGGCGAGCGAGAGCGCGTCGTCCTCCGGGAGCGCGTCGGGAGGCAGGGAGGCCGTCACCACCGCCGGCCCCCCCGTGGCGAAGTCGTGGGCCAGCGATTTTTTCACGCTCCCGGAGGCTGGCAGGTCGAGCAGCGAGCGCACGGCGGTCCGCTCGTCCTTGCCGGCGCCCACGCGGATCGAGAGTGGCACGTCGCTCGCCGCCTCGGCCTCCTGGCCGCTCACGGTCGCGGTGATGCGGTAGCCGTGCGAGCCGACGGCGGGCTCCGGCTCGGCGGCCAGGCCTGCGACCCATCGGTTCGGGAGCTTCTCGCCTCGCGCAGCATCGAGCAGCGTGACCTCGGGCCTCTCCGGGCCCGAAGGGGTGCTCACCACCGGTGCAGGCGCGTCGAGGCGCCACGCGCTGGCCGTGAGATCGGTGGCGACGAGCAACCGTCGGCGCGCCACGCCGACGACGCCCGGGTCTCCGAGGGCGCGCGCGGCCGCGCCCACGCAGCTGTTGAGGTCCGAGTGCATGTAGGTCTGGTCGGCGTCGGCAATGCGCCGGCGCAGCTCGACCCGGTCGAAGGAGGGCGGGTCGGCCTGGGGCGCCCCCTCGCCGCCGCAGACGACCACCGTGGCCGGCTCGTCCGGGCCGAGCGAGCGCAGCGCCTCGAGGGCGTCCTCGCGAGCCCGGGCCAGGAGCGATCGCCCCCCGAGCCGGTAGGCCATGGACGCGGAGGTGTCGAGGACGATGGCAGTGGCAGCCGGACCGGCCGGACCCTGCGCGGCGGAGGCCTCCGGCGCCGACAGGCGCGGGCGCGCGATGGCGAGCGCCGCGGCGGCGAGAAGCGCGGTCCGGGCCGCAAAGAGCAGCACGCGCCGGAGCTTGAACCGCCTCTCCGTCTCCCGGCGCGCCTGCATCACGAAGTCGATGGCCGGGAACGGCACGGCGCGCGGGCGCCGCCTGTAGAAGAGGTGGATGGCGAGCGGGATGGCCGCCACGGCGAGCCCCCACAGGAGCGCCGGGTGGAGGAACGACAGGCTCACGCCGCGCTCCGCTCGCGACGGGCCAGGAACGGGACGAGTACCTCGTCGAGCGGCTGGTCGGTGCGGACGAGGACGTACTCGACGTCGCTCTCGCCGCAGGTCCGGCGCAACCCCTCCATCCACTTGCCGAGCAGCTCCAGGTATCCACGCCTCACGTCACGACCGCGCGCCTCGACGCTGCGGGCGTCCTCCATGGAGAGGAAGAGGGTCGGGTCGTCGAAGGGAAAATCGATCTCGGCCGGGTCGAGCAGGTGGAAGATCGTCACCTCGTGCCGGCGGCGCCGCAGGTCCGCGACCATGCGGATCATCCGCTCGTCCCGGTCGAGAAGGTCGGAGAAGACCATCACGGCGGAGCGGCGGCGGGCCCGCTCGGCCAGGAACGCCACCGCCGACTCGACCCGGGTCTCTCCCCCCGGCGTGAGCGCCTCGAGCGTCTCCAGGATGGCGTTGACCTGCGAGGGCTCGGCCCGGGGCGTGAGGGCGTTGGTGACCTGCCCAGCGAAGACGGCCAGGCCGGCGGCGTCCTGCTGGCGCACCAGGAGATGCGCGAGCGTCCCCGCCAGCGTGCATGCGTAGCCGAGCTTGGTGAGCCGTCCCTCTGCCCCGCGGTAGCCCATCGAGCCGGAGGCGTCCACCACCAGCCAGGCGCGGAGGTTGGTCTCCTGCTCGAAGCGCTTCACGTAGTACTTGTCGAACTTTCCCCAGGCCTTCCAGTCCACGTGGCGCAGCTCGTCGCCGGGCGCGTACTCCTTGTGCTCGCTGAACTCCACCGACTGTCCGTGGTGGGGACTGCGGTGCAGGCCGGAGAGGACCCCCTCGGCGGTGGCGCGCACGCGAAGCCGCAGGCCGGCCAGCCGCGCCAGCACCTCGGGGTCGAGCAGCCGCTTGCCGGCCTCGGTCACGTCACCGCGCCCCTCGGTGCCGCGCCCTCATGGCTTCACCTTCTCGAGCAGGCGATCCACCACGTCGCGGCTCGACACCCCGTCGCTCTCGGCCCGGAAGCTGGCGATGACGCGGTGGACGAGCACCGGCCGGGCCAGCGCCCGGACGTCCTCCTCGGAGGCGGCCACGCGACCGTCGAGCACGGCGCGGCTCTTCGCGCCCAGGATCAGGTACTGGCTGGCCCGCGGGCCCGCGCCCCAGGCCACGTAATCGCGGACGAAGTCGGGCGCGCCGGGCTCCTTCGGGCGGGTGCTTCGCACCAGCTCCACCGCGTAGCGCACCACGTGATCCGCGGCAGGGACGCGCAGCACCAGCTCCTGAAGCTGACGGATGCGCGCCGGCGAGAGCACGCGACGCAGCACCGGGCGTGCCGACGAGGTGGTGGCGTTCACGATCCGGACCTCTTCCTCGGCCGACGGGTAGTCCACGTCCACGTAGAACATGAAGCGGTCGAGCTGGGCCTCGGGCAGCGGGTAGGTCCCCTCCTGCTCGATGGGGTTCTGGGTCGCGAAGACCAGGAAGGGCAGGTCGAGCGGGTAGGTCCGGCCGCCGGCGGTGACCCGGTACTCCTGCATGGCCTGGAGCAGCGCCGCCTGGGTCTTCGGCGGGGTCCGGTTGATCTCGTCGGCGAGCAAGAGGTTCGCGAAGATCGGCCCGTGCACGAAGCGGAAGGCCCGCTTCCCCGTGGTGTGGTCCTCCTCGAGCACGTCGGTGCCGGTGATGTCGGACGGCATGAGGTCCGGCGTGAACTGGATCCGGTTGAAGGTGAGGTCGAGCGCCTCCGCCACCGTGGAGATGAGGAGCGTCTTCGCCAGTCCGGGGACGCCCACGAACAGGGTGTGCCCGCGCGCGAAGAGGGCCACCAGCATGTGGTCCACCACGTTCTTCTGGCCGATGATGCGCTTCTCGATCTCGCCGAGGAGCGTCCGGCGCGCCTCGGCCAGCTCGCCCACCGCGGCCAGGTCGGCCTCCCGCTCCGCGGGCGCCTGCGTCTCACGCTCGTCCATGTGCTCCTCGCTCCTCGCGCCGGTCACGGATGCGATCCGCCGGTCAGTATGGCCGCGAAGCGCTTCTCGCGCGAGGCGGTCTTCTCGTCGCCGAGCGCCTCGGCGGCGCGCGCCAGGCCGACGTGGATCTCGGGGTCGAACGGGTCGGTCCGGTTGGCCAACAGGAAGCTCTGCCGGGCACCGGTCCAGTCCTGGCGCATGAGCTTCACCCGCCCCAGCTGCACGTGCAGCGTGGCCGCCTCGGGATGGGCCGAGAGCGCCTCCGCGAGCACCTTCTCCGCCTCCTCGGCGTGGCCGGTCATGAGAGAGGCCTGCGCGAGGCGCCCTGCCAATAGCGGCGACCGGGCGCCGCCGCGTTTCACGGCGCGTGCGTACTCCTGCCGGGCCGGCTCCCAGCGCCCGCGCTCGCGGAAGATCTCGCCGAGGCGGGCGTATCCGCGCGCCTTCTCGTCGGCGATCTCGCTCCACTCGGAGTACGCGCCTGGCTCTCCCTTGAACTTGAGCTTGCGCATGTGCATCTCGCCGCCGGCCGGGAGCGGCCGCTCGGCCATCCGGCGCTTCCACTCCCGCTCGAAGGCCGGGAACGGCATCCCCAGCGCGCCGGCCACGGCCTCCTCGGCGGTCTCGCCGCGGGCCACGCCCTCGAGCACCCGGCGGACCGCGTCGGGCCCGCCCTTCTCCCGCATCGTCTCCACCGCCACCGCAACCTCGGCGAAGGCCAGCGCGGCGGCCTCCTGGGAGGGGAGCTTGGCCATCGACGGGTGCATCTGGGCGAAGGTGACGAGCTTGCCTCCCCGGGCCGCTTCCCGGAGCAGGGCAGCCGACCAGGGCGAGAGGATCTCGCCGCCCGGCCCGCGCCAGCGAGCCTCGTACCAGCGGGCGATCCCCTCGTGCAGCCAGATGGGGGTCTCGTTCGAGGTCATCCGCGTGACCGCGAAGTGGACGTACTCGTGGGCCGCGGTGTCGAGCCAGTCGTAGCCGTGCAGCAGCGCCTTGGGCGAGGTCACCATCATCTTGTTGAACTTGCAGATGGCGATGGTGCCGGTGGCCTGGATCTCCTTTTCACCAAGCGTCGATAGGCGGGCCAGCTGGCGCGTGTTCTCGACCACCTCCACCACCACCTTGCCGGGGGGAACCTGCCCGAAGTCCTGGAGGAGCGCGGCCCGCTGCGCCTCGAGCGCCTCGAGCAGGTAGGGGACGAGCACCTCCTCCTTGCCCTTCGGGTGGCTCACCACGAAGTGCTCGCTCTCGGCGCGCTGGTGGCCGCGGGTCACGTCCCGGGCGCCACGCGCCTGCTCGAGCCAGTCGCGCCCCAGCCCGGCGGCCGCGGCGCGCTCGAGCGTCGCCACCGACTCGTCGTAGCGCTGCTCGTGGAATCGCAGAACCCCGGTCGCGAGGGCCACGGAAGGATCGGCGCTCGCCGTCTCGAGGAAGGGCGAGAGCGCGGCGCGGGCCCCATCCACGTCCTCGTCGCCGAGCTTCTCCAGTGGCCTCGCGCACGGCGGCGCGGGCGTCGGGCGGAGGGGGCGCGGCTGCTGCCGGCGCGGTGGTGGCCGGCGGGACCAGGATCGCGAGCGCGACGAGGAGGGCGGTCCGGATCACTTCACGAGCTCCTCGTAGTAGCGCTTCACCTCGCCCTGGTACGGCTCGGGCGTGCCCTGCTTCATGGCCTCGAGCAGGTCGCGGCGAAATTCCTCGCGAGTCTTCGAGGCGTCGGCCTGGGGGATCTCCACCTTCTCCCGCGATGGATCGCCTTCCGAGCCGTCGTGGCGCGGTGATCCGGCCTCGGCGAACGGGAACGGGAAGCCGCCTTCTCCCTTCCCTCCCCCCTTTCCCATCTCCTCGAGCCCCTTGCGCAGCCGCTCCAGCGCGGAGAGCGCCTCTCGCTGCTGCCCCAGCCCGCGCTGCGGGTTCTTCTGTCCGAGCTCCGACGCCGCGGCCTGCATGTGACCTCGCCCCTCCCCCAGGCTCTGCATGGCCTGGGGCGGGAAGATGGGCGCCTCCTGGGAGAGCTCACCGAGCTGCTGCTGGAGGCGGCCTGCCTTTTGCTCGAGCCCCTGCTGCTCGCGGGCCAGCCGGTCGAGCTTCTGCTGCTCCCCCTGCGGCAGGACGGTGCGAGCATCGGGGAAGAGCTTCTCCAGCTCCTCCCGGGCCTGGCGCGCCGGCGGAACGGCCTCGCGGGCGTGGCGCGCCGCCTCCCGCAGCTCGGCCGGATCGCGCCGGCGCAGCTGGGCGAACCGCTCGGACATGAGGGCCTCGTCGTCGAGCCCGGTGGCGAGCCGCTGCATGGGCGGAAGCGCCCGCCTGGAGGCGTCGAGCGCGGCGTCGAGGTCCCGCCCGGCGAGCGCGCGGTTCAGGTCGTCGAGCCGCTCGCGGGCCTGGGCGAAGTCGTCCTCCGAACGGGGCGTCGTCCCGGCGCGAGACTGGCGAAGCTCCTCCTGGGCCTTCTTCGCCAGCGCCTCGATACGACGGATGGCTGGCTCGGCCCGGCGCAACCGCTCCTGGACGGCCTTGCGATACTCGCCCCGCACCTTCTCGGTCTCCTCCGCCACCTTCTCCTGCTCCCGCTCCACCGCCGCCAGATCCTTCTGGAACTCCCGGATCTGCCGGGAGAGCGCTGCGGTGCGCTCGTCGGGGCTTCCTGCGGTCCGCTCCAGCGAGGAGAGCATGTCCTGCAACGCGCTCCCCATTGCGTCGAGCTCGCGCATGGCCTCGTCCACGTCGCCCTGGGCCAGCATCTGCTCGACGCGCTTCATGCCCTGGTCGAGGTCCTTCCCCTTCCCGAGCTCCGCCATGGCCTCCGCGTTCATGTGGGAATCGGAGACGCCACGGGCCAGCTCCGACATCTGCCGGAGCATCTCCTGCATCCGGCCGCGCAGCCGCGACACCTCGGCGAGCAGCTCCTTCTTCGCCTGCTCGCTGGGCGCCTGCTTGTACTTCTCCAGCAGGGACGCGAGCTCCCGGCGCCGCGAGGCCAGGTCCTTCGCCATGCGGACCAGGTCCTCGGCCCGGCGCTTGTCGAAGAGCTGCTCCAGATAGAGGACGTCCTTCTCCAGCTCCCGATCGAGTGCGTCGTCCTGCTCGTCCACCCGCCGGGTCGACGAGCAGCTCGCCGGGTCGACCGAGCTTGATCTGGCGCGAGAGGGCCTGGCGCGCCGAGGCGGCCGGCACCTCCCGCTCGCGGATTCCCTGCGCGACGTTGGCGAGCGCGGCGGCGAGCTCCCGGGGCGCCGCCTTCTCCTTCCGCATGGCCTGGGCCGCCTCGCGAAGCCGCTCGTGCAGCTGGCGCGTGCGCCCGTCGAGGACGAGCCCCTTCGTCACCCGGGCCAGGTCGGCCGGCTGCCCGCGCGGCAGCTGCTCCATTCGATCGCCGAGAAGCCGGACCATCTCCTCCCAGTGGCGCCGCGCCTCGGCGAGCAGCCGCTGGTGGTGCTCCGCCTCGCTGTAGATCTTGACGGCGCGGGTGGCCGAGGCCGCCCGCTTGGGGCCGGAGACGGTGTCGTTGTCCTTCACCTCCAGCCAGTAGAGGAGCTTCTCCCCCTCGGCCAGGCGCATGGGCGCGAGCTCGAGGTCGAAGGCGCCGGAGTCGCGCCGCGCCGGAGCCAGCGACCGGAGCGGACGCCGCTCCTCCTCGCCCGCCGGCGGCTTCACCACCAGCGTGAGATCGCCCAGGCCGAAATCGTCGGAGGCGCTCCACTCCACGTGTACCCGGGCGTCGGCCGCCACCTCCACCTCGCCGGCGGGCGCCGTGATGCGCACCTCCGGGAAGGCGTCGGCCTCGACGGTCACCGGGATGGGCGGTCCGGCGATCTCCACCTTGTCACCATCCGTGAACTGGAACCGGTAGCTTCCCGGCTCCTCGACCACGAAGGAGCCGGCCAGGTCGCGCCGGTCCTTCACCTGCATGGCGACGACCCGGCGCTGCTCCGGATTCGCACCCTCGATGGCGATCCGGGCCCCCTTCACGGGACGGTCGGAGCGGGTCGAGAGGCGCACCTCGGTTCCTCGCGGCGCCTGGATCGCGCCGTCGCTGCCCGGGACCTTCCGCTCGGAGCGGCCGGTGTGCGCGGGGTAGAGGTAGGTGATCTCCACGTCGCCGGTGATGGGCTCTGCCCTGGGCACCCCGACGGCCGGGCCGGCACCAGCGAAGAGCCGCGACCATCCGCGTCCCAGGTTCGGACCGAGGACGAGGGCGGCGACCCCCCAGGCCGCCAGCCCGACCGCGAGCGCCAGGCCGGCGCGGCGCGCCGGACGGTCGGGCACGGCGCGGGTCAGGTCGATGGCGCGGGCTCGCTCCCCGGTGCGGGAGATGTGCTCGTCGGCGAGGGCGGTCGACAGGCCTCGGGCATCGAGTTCGGCCCGGTCGCCAGCGAGCTCGACGGCGGAGAGCAGCGCCGAGCGGAGCGAATCGTCCCCTCCCGCCAGCGTGACCGCCACCTCCGGCGCCCCCCAGGCCGTGCGCCAGAGCGACCAGCCGGCCCAGCCGGCCGCGGCGAGCGCCGCGACCACCGCGACGGCGAGTGCGGCGGTACGCAGCCAGGAGGCCATGCCGCCGGGCCCGGTCCCCAGCCCGACGACGCCGGCGAGCAGGGCTGTCGCCACGGCCGCGCCCCCCCAGCCAATGGCGGAGGCAGCCACGACCGACCGGCGGCGGCGGCGGGCGTCATCGAGGACGCGGGAGATATCGGAGTACGGCCCTTGCACGTGTCTCGAGAACAGAGGAGGGGGGGCTCGAAATTCGCGAAATCATGCATATCCCGTCCGAGGCACAAGCGGCGAGTACCCCCAACCGGGTGTGGTAGCCTTCCCGGACTGCGGTGAATTTCCCCGCCCCTGACCCGTCCTTCCCATGGCTCTACCCGATCTCGAGTTGGTGGACAGAGCCAGGGGCGGCGACCCGGAGGCGTTCCGGGAGCTCGTCGTCCGGCACCAGCGAAGGGTGTACGCCGTGGCGCTCGGCATCGTGAAGGACCGTGACCTGGCCTGGGACGTCTCCCAGGAGGCCTTCGTGCGCGTCCACCAGCACCTCTCCGAGTTCCGCGACGAGTCGTCGTTCTCCACCTGGATCCACCGCATCACCGCCCGGGTCGCCATCGACGTGCTCCGCAAGGAGCGGCCGTCCCGGCGGAGCGACGTGGCCGACGTGCCGGAGCCCGTGCTGCGGGAGGCGGCTCCGGGGGTGCTCTCCACCGCGCTCGGAACCGACCCGCAGGAGACCGTGCTGCGCCGCGAGCTGGCCGCGCGGCTCACCGAGGCGCTCGGGCAGCTGCCCGACGTGCACCGCGCCGTCCTCGTCCTCCGGGAGATGGACGGGCTCTCCTACGAGGAACTGGCCGAGCGGCTCTCCATCCCCAGGGGCACGGTGATGAGCCGGCTCTTCCACGCCCGCAAGAAGATGCAGGCACTGCTGGCCGGATACGCCGGGATCGACGCGCCCGGCTCGGGTGACCGCTCGTGAAATGCGCCGGCGCCACCCCGCTTCTCGGCTCCCGGCCGGGAGAGCTCGACCCCACCGAGGAGGCCGTCCTCCTGGCCCACCTCTCGACCTGCGAGCCCTGCCGGGCGAGGCAGGCCGACCAGGAGGCGCTCGCGCGCGTCGTCGAGAATGGGCTCCTCGGCGAGGCCGCCCGGCGGGACTTCTCCACGTTCGCCGACGGCGTCATGGCCCGCATCCCGGCATCGGCCTGGCGCGGCGCGCCTGCTCCCGGGCTGCTCGGGCGGTTGCTCGAACTCTTCCGCCGCCACCGGGTGCTGGCGACTGCGTCGGCCCTCGCCCCGGCGCTGGCCGCCCTTGCCCTGTACCTGTACATTGGCAGGACGACCGGGACGGGGCCGCTGGAGTTCAGCGTGGAGGTGACCTCGGAGGATCTCGCGCCGATGGTCCTCGACACGAGCGACGGCCCGATCATCCTGGTGGGCGAGGCGTCGGACGGGACCTGACGGAGGGTGCATGCGGAGCGCGTGGACGGCGGCGTGGGTGGCGGTCGCGGTTCTCCTCCTGGCCCCTGCGGCCGCGAAGGCGGCCGATTCGCCCCTCCCGGTGCGCATCCGGGTGCTCCAGGGCTCGCGCCAGGGAACGCCAGGCGTGCCGCCTGGCCTGGAAGACCTGCGCGGCCAGCTCTCGGCGACGGCCTACGTCCGGTGGGAACAGGCCGGCGAGGTGCAGACGTCCATGCTCCCGAAGAAGCCGGTCCCGGTGGCGCTTCCCGGCGGCGAATCGGTGACGGTGACGCTCGTCGAGTCCCGGAGCGGCGCGGCCACCTTCGAGGTGAGCGCGCCGGCTTCGCGGACCCAGTCGCGGGTCACGGTGGCGCCGGGAAAGCGAATCGTGCAGCAAGTGACTGCCGAGCGCGGCGGCAGCGCCTGGTTCGTGACCATCAAGGCGGGTGGGTAGAGCGGCTCCGCCAGGCAATCTTTCAAGCCGGCGCCGCGTCGACCATCATCGCCACCAGCTCGTCGAAGCTCGTCGTCGCCGTCCAGGAGAGCTCCCGCCGCGCCTTCGACGGGTCGGCGAGAAGCCGGGATGGCTGGCCTGGCCGCATGAAGGCCGGGTCCTGCTTCACGTGCTCGCGGTAGTCGAGCCCGACGCGACGGAAGGCCAGCTCGCAGAGCTCCCGCACGGTGTGGGCGACGCCGGTGCCGATGAGGAAGTCCTCCGGCTTCCGCTGCTGGAGCATCCGCCACATGGCGTCCACGTAGTCCCCGGCGAAGCCCCAGTCGCGGGTGACGTCGAGGTCGCCGAGCCAGAGCTCCCGCTGGTGGCCGGCGCGGATGGCCTTCGCGGCGTGGCACACCTTGGCGGTGACGAACTGAGGAGGCCGGCGAGGAGACTCGTGGTTGTAGAGGATGCCCGAGCAGGCGAAGAGGCCGTAGTGGGCGCGGTAGAGCGCCACCAGCTGGTGGGCGAAGACCTTGGCGGCCGCGTAGGGGTTGGCGGGCGCGACCGGCGTGGCCTCGGTCTGGGGAGTGCTGGTGGTGAGGCCGAAGATCTCCGAGGTGCTCGACTGGTAGAAGCGGCTGTGGGGCGAGACCTCGCGCACCGCGTCCATGAGGTGGATGACCGGCCAGGAGGTGATGCGGATGGCGGTGGCCGGGTCCTCCCAGGACTGGGGCACGAAGGAGTGACCCGCCAGGTTGTAGACCTCGTCGGGGGCGAGGTCCGCCACGCCGCGGAGCGTCTGGTACCGGTCGAGCAGGTCCATCTCCACGAGCTTCACGCCGAGTGATCGGAGTGGCGCGCCGCGCGGGCCGAGCAGCGTGCCAGGGCGGCCGCAGCCGACGACGTCGTAGCCCTTGGAGAGGAGGATGCTGGCGAGGTACCAGCCGTCCTGGCCGGCGATTCCGGTGATGAGGGCGCGGGGCGGTCGGTCGTTCCTCTGGGCTTCGCGCATGGTGGCCTTGCACATCTTACCCTGGCTGGCTCGCGATGCATCCGTCGGATAGACTCCGCCCCCCGTGAAGACGCTCGACCGCGGACAGTTGGCGACGCTGGCGATCGGGGCGTCCCTCGCCACCGTGGGTGGGCTGGTGACCCCGGTTGCGGCCTGGCGGTACGCCGCGGCGACGGCCGGTGCTCCGCAGCTCGTTCGTAGCCTCGCCCGCACCACCTTCGAGGAACGTCGGCTGGCGGCGTACGGGTACTGCGAGCCGATGGGATTGGGCTACGTCTCAGACGTGCTGCGCGCCCTTCCGGACCCTGGGGCGATGCCCCTTATCCGGTATCGGGATTGGGACAGGGGAGTGGAGCTGCTCCTGCCGGATCGGCGCGACCGGATCGAGGACCGCGTCCTCGTCGGGATCGGCGTGCGCGCCGAGGACTTCTCGCCGGCCATCGTCGGGCGGGCCTCCTTTCGAGGCAGCGAGCGCGACGGCGACGCCTTCCTGGACCACTGGACGTTCCGGACCCACCGTGACATCGAGCTCCTGACCGGGATCTCCGTGCGGATTGGAGATGCTGGAGCGGTGGCTCCGTTCGATCTCCGGTTACGGCTCGTCGAGTCCCGGAAGAGCACGCGCGTCCTCGGCGAGTGGGTCTTCTCCGTACCGGGCGGCCCTGGTGGCGAGATCCGCCACCAGCTGGCGAAGCCGATCGATCACTTCTCGGTGAACCGAGGAGCGACGGACTTTCTGCTCGAGGTCCGGCGGCCGGCCTCCGCACCCCGCGCCGAAGAGATCACGGCGGTCGGGTCCCGGCTGGACGGGAACGGTTGGACGATCGTCATGGAGCGGGGGCACTGTCTTGTCGCGATGCGGGACGACCTTCTTGCCGAGGCCTCGAGGGACCGCGATGGCCCCTGGGCGCGCTTTCTCTCGACTGCAGGCCATGCACGGTCCCGCTGACTCCCTGCTCGCGCTCGCCTGTCTGGCGATCGTTCCCTTCCTCGTCGGCCGTGCCATCGACCCGTCCATCGGCTGGCCGGCCCGCGCATGGGCCGGCGCCGTGTCGGTCGGGATGATCATCCTGTCGGGGCACGCACTTCGCTTGCCGCCAATCCTCACCCTCGGCGTCGCGGCACTCGTGGGGATCGTGTCGCTCCTGGTCTCCCGGCGCGAACCGGACCAAGCTGCACCGCTCTCGCCGAGG
The DNA here is from genome assembly GCA_963700085.1 of uncultured delta proteobacterium. Classification (GTDB taxonomy): domain Bacteria; phylum Myxococcota; class Myxococcia; order Myxococcales; family Anaeromyxobacteraceae; genus CAIOAK01. Next base: position 94,579 of record CAVOWI010000021.1, on the reverse strand, counting down.
GAGAAGCGACTCCTCGCAACGCTCCTGGTCCTGCTCGTTCCGCCGACAGCGAGTGCCGTCCTTCTCGCGCTGCATGGCCCCGTTCCAGAAGGCGATGGCCTCGTGCTCTGGTACGCGAAGACACGGGGCGCATTCTTCTGGGACTCCATCTCCAGCGGGCCGCTTCCCGCCTATCCCGAGCTAGGGCCGGTGCTCTGGATGCTCCCACTCCGCGTGGTCGGCCTGGAGTACGAGAACCTCGGCCGGGCCCTGCTGCCGCTCGTCTGGTGCGGGTGGGGAATCTCCCTCCTCGGAGTTCCTGGACGGCCCCTTGACCTACCGGCCCTCGCGGGAGCTGGACTTGCCTCCCTGCTGGTCCTTGACCCGGTGGGGCTCACGAACGGTTACCAGGACGCGCTCGTGCTTCTGACGGCTGGATTTGCGGCAGCCACCATGGTGCGCTTCCTGCTGCGGGCCGACGCGTGGCCGACCCGGTCGGCGCTCCTCGCAACCGGGATGTTGACCGGGTCGACCGCGCTCGTGAAGCAGGAAGGCATGATGTGGAGCCTCATCCTCGGCATCACCTTCCTCGTCGCCATCCTTGGGCCGCTCGACGCAGGGCAGCCGGCGCGGTACCGTTCGGGTGGTCGCGCCGTTCGTCGCAACCTGGATCTCCTCCTCGGCCCTCTGGCCAGCGCTCCTGTGGTGGACCGGGGTCGACGTGGCGTTGCAGGAAGGAGCCTTCACGACCGGCTCGATTCTCCGATCCCTGGTTCAGCTCGATCGCTGGAGCGCCGTCCGGCCGTTCTTCGCGGACTACTTCGTCTGGCACGGCCCGCAACTGCTGGGCTGTCTCGTCGTATCGGCCGCGGTGGTCGGCTTCACCCCGGCTTACCGAAGGATCATCGGTTGGCTCTGGACGGTCCTCGCGCTCCATCTGGCCTTCGTGCTTTTGGTCTTCCTTTCCACGCGCCTGGATCTGGCCTGGCACCTTCAGACCGCCTTCGGCCGCCTCGCTGGACAGGGTGATTTCGTCTACTCTCTTGTGGTTCTGGTCGGCACCGTCGCGCTCGGCCGCGCGGTCGGGGAGCGGCGCCTGAGGATGAACAGCACTCCACCCGCGGCGATCAGGATGAACGCCCGATGAGGCGTCCGGATCGCGTTCGATCGCATCGGTCAGTTACCAGCGCCGGAGTCGCGAGGCGGTCGTGTACATACGAACGTGTGGAGCCTTCCCGGGACCGGGAGATCGATACGCCTCCAGACCACAGCTTCGATTCCTGGCACCAGCACCGCGAGGCGCCCGAGTATTCCATACTGGTCAACGAGGTAGGCCTTCGCGTATCCCCGTAGCTCGTCGACGCTCCTCACTGCCGGAAAAGCATTGACGAGGCTGTCCCAGGGGCCAAGCGATTCTCTTAACTCGAGGCCCGCATCGCGGATGGCCTTCTCGTACTCGCCGAGTTTCCATGCGTGTTCCCCTCCGGCGAGCCTATGCACCGGATGGTCGCGAAGAAACTCGGCCAGTTGCTGTTCGTCGTTCACGACGTGTTCCCGGGCCGCAACAAGGACGCCGCCAGGGCGGAGGACGCGCGCGCACTCGGCGACGAACCTTCCCAGGTCGCGCGCGTGATGAAGCACCTGTCTCGCGTAGACCACGTCGAAGCTCTCGGCACGGAAAGGAAGCACCTCCCCGAAGCCGCTCACGGTGTAAACGTTGGGAAGCTCGCCGCAGCAGCGATGGATGGCTCCCTGGCCAATGATCGGGCTGGAATCTGGCTCGAGCGCGACGACCTTTGCCGCGCCGGACCGGGCGAAGGCGAAGCTCGCCACGCCGGTTCCAGCGCCCAGGTCGAGCACCGTCCGACCCTCCAAGCCCGAGGCATGCACTTCCCGGAGCAACTCCCGGACCGCGCTGAACTCACCGGAGGCCTCGAATCGCCGTGCCGCACCCTCGACGTCCTCGTCGAGGTAGGCATCCCGCATGGGCCCGGCCCAGGCGGGGTCGGCGCGAAGATGGAGAACCGCCTCCTCGGTCGTCATCACTGCCCAATCCCTCGCGTCCCTTCGTCCTGTCCGCTTCCCACGATCCCGCCCAGCAGTCGGCGCCACACGATCAACTCGGCATAGGCCAGGTAGGCGATTCCGTTCAGGAGGAGGGTTGCCGAGGTCGCGGCGGAGAAGCGGACCAGGTCGAGGGCGCCCGTCATCCAGAGCGCGGCCAGGATTCCGTAGAAGAGGACGATTCCGGCGACCATGAAGGCGGTGTTGATCTCCGGGCGTCCGAGCCCGTTCATCAGGTGATAGGCGACCGGCGTGGCCCCGTTCACGGCCAGCCCCACGCAGAGGATTCGAATGACCGCCGCGACCTGTGAGTCGATTCCCGATCGGAGCCAGAACGCCATCAGGGCTGGCGCGATGGCGAAGAGCGCCGCCGCACCCGTCACCGAGAGAAGCACGGAAGCGCCCATCGCCTTGTTGTAGGCAGATCGGAGGGCTCGAAGGCTTCCGGGATCGCGGGCGCCCGTCATCGCCGCAGCGACTGGCATCACCGGTTCGAACATCGCGCTCATGAGGCCGTTGATCTTGGAGGTGATCTGGATCGCGGTCGAGAAGATCGTCACCGCCGCAGCGCCGAGGAGGGCGGCGATGAGCCAGGTCTGGACCTGGAGCATGAGGACCCCGGCGAGCCCGTTCACGGCCATGAACACCCCGAACCGGAGCATCGACCGAAGCGTGCTTCGCCTCGGTCTTCCTTGCCGGACGTCGACGCCGAGGGCTCGTGCCACCCGGAAGACGAGCCATGCCGAGAGCCCACAGGTCAGCGTCGTCACCGTGAGACCCACCGCCGCGACGCCCACCACGCCGAAGTCGAAGAGCGCGATGCCGGCTACGGCTCCTCCCCAGACGAGGGTCGACATCACGCTCACCTGCAGCGTCGAGTACTCGAACCGCTGGAATCCCTTGAACACCGAGCCGAAGACGCCACTCGCGTAGGCCGGAACGAACTGCACCGCGGCGATCCGGAGCACGGTGAGCGCCGTCTCCTCCAGGTCCTGTCCCACACCGGACCAGCCGCGCCAGCCAGGGAGCGAGGACCCAGAAGACGACGAACCCGGCGAAGCCGAGAGCCCCGTAGAACGCGAGCGACGTGGCCACGACGTCGGCAGCGGCCCGTCCGTCCCGCGCCCCCGCGCGCTCGGCGAGAAGCTTGACGGTGGCGGTGGAGACGCCGAACTCGAGGAAGGCCAGGGACCCGCTCACGGTGGTGGAGAGCAGGTAGAGCCCCATCGCCTTCGGCCCGAGGTGACGGAGGATGTACGGGTAGGCAAGGAGCAGGACGAGGGTCGGGACGGCGAACCCGAGCGCCCCGTAAACGGTGTTCCGCCGCAGGCTCATGGGCGCCGCCCGGCGGCCTGTCGCCGCGCCACCCGATTCGCCCTGCGACGTGCCCAACCCGTCAGAAGGAACTCCAGGGCATTGGCTGGTCGCAGTGGCGCGTACTGCGAGGTCGCTGCGGCGAGTGCGATGCGTGCACGGTTCCGCGACGTCGGCCGCACCGTCGGGAAGCGTTCCCTCGACTCGATGACCGTCTCCACCTTGGACACGAACCGATCCCAGGTGAAACGGGTCGCGAGTTGCGCGTCGTTTGCGGCGCGATGCGCATCGAGCACGTCCGTCGGGGCCTGCTGGAGAGAACGGAGCACGGTGACTGCGCCGGCCACGTCGCCGAGCGGAACGTTCGGAATCCCCGGCTCGCCCTCGTATCCGCTCTGGGGTGTACAGACCGGCACGAGTCCCCACGCCATTGCCTCCAGGACCGTCGTCGGGTTGGCGTCGGAACTCCCCACCGTCAGGAGGAAATCGTATCCGGCGACGAGATCCTGCGCGGCTCTCGTCGAGAAGTCGCGGAACCCGAGGGCGCGAAGCCCCTCGATCGCTCGTCCGCTTCCGATCCAGGCGACCTCAGCGTCGGGCATGGCCCTGGCGATGGCGGAGAGGTAGCCCACGTTCTTGGGTGGGCTGTTGTGTCCGATGTAGACGAAGCGCCGCCTCCCCGGCGGTGCGAAGGCGCCCTTGATGCGCGGGAAGTCCTTCCGGTCCACGGCAAGGTCGAGTGGAACCAGCTTGGGTGCCCAGTGTCGAAATGGTCCTTCCTCAACCCGGCGCGCCCAGTAGGGCCCGGTGATCGCGAGGTAGACGTCGGCGCGCCGCACCGCCGCGTCGAGGAAGGCTACCTGGCCCACCGACCCGTGAGCGTACGGGCAGAGCACGACGATCCGCTTCCAGCCGGGCACCATGCTGCTCATACGGAACACGGTCCAGGGCGCCGGGTGGGGATGGCCAACGAGCACGTCGTCGGGCCCGGGGCGAACGACTCGGACCGCGTCCCAGTCGTGGCGAACGACGCTGTATCGCTGGCCAAGGTGCTCCAGGAGATGGCGCCCGATGGCGGCTGGACAGGAGATCGCCGCGCCGGCGGGATAGACGAGGTGAACGGTCGTGGGCACGGGGTGGACAGCGCTCAGGGGCGCTTCCTTCCGATGAATGACACGGCCGTGCGCTCGAGCCGGATACCCTCTTCGACATCGACGACCTTCCGCTCGTCTCGAACCAGCTGCTCGTAACTCGACAGGAACGGCTCGGCCGCGACGCGCCCGAGCCGGAGTGGATGGCCGGCGTCGTAGAGTATCCCGATGGTCCGGCCAAGCTCGGCCTCGTCCCACAGCCGGTCGTGGAACACGACTAACCCTCCTGGCAGCAGGATCTCCTCGATCTTCGCGAAGATCGCCCGCGCGTCCCGGCAATGCTCCAGCACGTTGATCATGACGACCAGGTCGAACTTGACGGGGCTTTGGAATTCCTCGATGGCGACTGCCTCGACGTGCACCGGCCGGCCTCGCAGGCCGCCAATTCGCAGCGAGTTCGCCAGTTCCCTCGCGAGCTGGAGTGGAGCCCTCCAGGATCGGAGCGCCTGGGGGGAAAGCACCGCTTTCAGGCCTCCGAGTCGGCCGCCCCGGTAGCGACAGAGGGGATGCTGAAGGTATTCGCCGGCCAGAGGATCAAGGAGGTGCACCTCGCTCACTTCGGCATGCTCCAGGACGAGCCGCATGTTCGTGAACGGCCCGCAGCCTAGCTCGATGGCCCGATCGAAGGTCCGGCCGCCCAGCGCAGCGTAGTTCTGGAACGGCCCGAGGTAGTCGCGGTTGTGGTCGTCCGCGGAAAGGCGGAGGTGCTCCATCCAGGTCTGGCGCTCGTAGCGCTGGGCCTCTTCCCATCGCGCCCGGTCCACCTGGACCACCCCGCGATCGCCCTCGAGAAAGCGGGAGTCGTTCTTGTCGGAGAGGCGGCGCCACGCCTCCTCTCCCTCGAAGACGCGGACGTCGCTATCGATGAAGAGCGCGTTGCGCGGCCTTCCGGGTTCGCTCACGTTCGGATTCATAGCACGCTGTCCGGCGACCATCCTCTTCGCTGCCGGGATGCGGCCCGGACGAGGTCTGGAGCACGACCGGGAGATGGACGACAGGACCGGCGGCCTGGTTCCAGGGCAGTCATCCTTCGATCGCGACGGAGGATTCCACCGCTGGCGTCCTTTCCGCGCTTTGCTCCGGCAGCCCTCCTGTGGGACAACGCCGCCATGGTCGCGCCGCTGCGGGTGTGCATCGACGCTCGCCTGGGCCCGGAGGGCCACTCCGGCGGCGTCCAGCAAGTGATCGTCGGCCTGGCGTCGGGCCTCGCGGAGATCGACGAGGGCCGGGAGGAGTACCACTTCCTGGTCGACTGGCAGTCGAACGAGTGGCTCCGCCCACTCCTGGGTGGCCCGTGCCGGGCACTCGTCTCCGCGGGGTCGCGTCCCCCGGCGTCGTCGGGGTGGAGGCACGCGGTGAAATCGATCGTTCCCCGGTCGGTCCTCGAGCTTCCCTTCCGGGCGGCTGCCGCAGTTCGCGACCTGCTGCCGCCACAGGTGCCGGAATCGGACGGGACGGTGGAACGGGCCGGCATCGACGTGTTGCACCAGACCATCCAGGCCGGGTTCCGGGCATCTACCCCGAGCATCTACATGCCCTACGACCTGCAGCACATCCACTTCCCGGGTCTCCTCACCACCCGGGACCGACGCCACAAGGCGGTGCAGTACCCCGCCCTCGCCTCGGCTGCGGTGGCCGTCGTCGCCATCTCTCGCTGGGGAAAGGAAGACCTGGTCCGGAACCTCGACCTCCCGGGGGAAAAGGTCCGGGTGATTCACCTCGCACCGGCGGTCGACACCTATCCCGAGCCAACACCGGCGGAGGTGGCGGCGCTGCGGGGACGGCTCGCCCTGGACGAGCCCTTCGCCTTCTACCCGGCTCAGACCTGGCGCCACAAGAATCACCTGGGCTTGCTGGAGGCGCTCGCCTTGCTGCGCGACCGCGCCTCCCTCCGGGTGCCGACCGTCTTCAGCGGACACCAGAACGAGTTCTTCCCTACCATCGCCCGGCGGGCCCGGGAACTCGGCCTGGACGACCAGATCCGCTTTCTCGGCTACGTGTCTCCCGTCGAGTTGAAGGCCCTCTACCGGCTGGGACGCCTGATGGTATTTCCCAGCCGGTTCGAAGGATTCGGAATGCCGGTCGTGGAGGCCTTCCGCCTGGGAGTGCCCGTTGCCTGCTCGAACGCGACCTCGCTCCCGGAGGTCGCTGGAGGCGCAGCGGTGCTCTTCGATCCCGACCGGCCCGACACGATCGCCGAGGCGATCGCAGACCTGTGGACGATCGAATCTCGCCGACGGGAGATGGCGGAGCGCGGCCACAGGCGCGCTGGCGCCTTCTCCTGGCCGGAGACGGCGAGGCGCTGCCGCGCGCTCTACCGGCTGGTGGGCGGGCGCTCCCTCTCCGACCGGGAGCGGTTGATGCTCGACGAGATGCTCTAGCCCGGAACGCGCACGACCGACGCGCCGAGAATGGCGGAGAAGATCTCGTCCAGGCCTCTTCGCATCGATGCGGCACCGAATCGCTCGGCCGCGATCTGCCGTCCGGCTTCTCCCATTCGGCTTCGCAATCCTGGATTCCCAAGCAGCAGGGCGAGGGCCTCGGCGAGCTCGTCGCTGCTGCCTGGCTCGACGAGGAACCCGGAGACGCCAGCCTCCACGACCTCGCCGAGCCCGCCGATCCGCGTCGCGACCACCGGCCGGCCCGCCGCCATTGCCTCGAGGGGGACGAGGCCGAAGGTCTCCTCTCCCGCCGATGGGTGAACGACGATGGTGGCGCCTTCGATGAGGTCCGGCACGTCGTCGCGGAACCCGAGAAACCGGACGTGGCCGGAAAGCCCGCGTCGCGCCACGTCGGCCTGCAGGTCTCGGAGGTATGCTCGGTCGCGGTCGAACATCGCCTCGCCCGCGATGGCGACGAGCACGTCCGGGTAACGTCGCACCAGGATGGATGCCGCTTCCACCAGAACGTGCTGTCCCTTCTGTGGCGTGATGGTCCCGACCGCCAGAATCGTCGGGCGGGAATCGACCGGGGCTCCGGTCTTCCTCGCGGAGGGCCGGCTCCTCTCCGGCATCGCGCCGTAGAGCACCCGGCATTTCCCGGCCCCCACCCCGAGCTCGAGCAGACGCTGGCGCGACGCCTGGGAGACGCAGACGATCGAACGAGCCATCGCTCCGGCGGCGCGCACGGCCGGCACGTTTCGCGCCCGGCGGTCCAGATTGTCGTGGGCGTGCCATACCAGCGGAACGCCCAGGCCCCTGGACGGAACACTCGCGAGCAAGGTCGATGCGAGCCCGCCGCCGTGCACGAGCGCGGGCCGCCTGGAGCGGATCAGCCCGGCGATCGCGTGGATCGCCGACAGCCCTTGAGTCGCCATCGTCGTCCACCCCCAAGGGCCCCCGGCGAAGGTGAGGGTGGGGAGCACCATCGGCACCGTCGTGGCTCCCTGCGTGCGCACGGCCTCCTCGACCGACGACCCTGCCCGGCAGGCAACGATCCCGGTGGCTTTCTCCGGGTCGAGCGCCGCAAGGATGTCGAGCAGTACCCTCGTTGCGCCGCCGAAGGATGGAGAGGCATCGACGAAGAGGATGGTCCTCGTGCTCATCCCCCCGCTCCCCTCGACCGGCCGCCGCGAGCGGACCTGAGCCGCGAGAGCCAGTAGCCTGGCTTCACCTTCCTGGTGAGAAGGCTGCAGGCAGCCGCCTCGAGGGCAAAGCGGAGCCCGGCGCCGCCTCCGTCTCCATCGGCGGCCCTCCGGCCGACGGCGAGGGCGGTCCGGGCCGCCTCGTCGAACCCTCGGAGCTTCAGCCGAAGGGCGAGGTGGGCGTAGAAGAGTGAGATGGGGCCGCGATGGACGAGACGGATCTCCTCGACCGGCAACTCCTGGACGAACCGGGACAGTGTCCGGACGGTCTCGGCGTAGTGCGTCGGGATGGTCCTGATCCCCTGTTCGGAATGGAGCCGGGACAGGACGAGCACCTCCGGAACGTGCACGAACGGAAAACGAGCCGCCATCCGGAACCACATGTCGTAGTCCTGGATCGTGCGGAGGGCGACATCGAAGAGCCCGATCGCCTCTAGACACCGTCGGGGAGCGAGCACCGTGCATCCGTTGATGGGATCTCCGGTGAGCAACTCGACGCGCATCGCATCGGCGCGCCCCCGAAATCGCTTGACCCCAAGAGGCTTTCCGGTCCCGTCGATGAACTGGTAGTCGCTGAACAGGATCGCCGACTCCGGCGCCCTCCCGAGCCTCGCGACCTGTTCGGCGACCTTTCCAGGGAAGTAGAGGTCGTCGTGGCTCAGCCAGGAGAAATACTCTCCGGTCATTGCTCGGATCCCGGCGTTCAGGGCCGCCGCAACCCCCCCGTTGGCCTGAACCAGGTAGCGCACCCGGGTTCCGTAGCTTTGGGCGATGGCGTCGGTGGCGCCGCCGTCCGTGGAGCCGTCGTTCACCACCAGGACCTCGAGGTCGCCGTAGGTCTGGGCCAGCGCGCTGTCGATCGCCTCCCTGAGGAAGTTGGCCCCGTTGTAGACGGGGATGACGATCGAGACCCGGGGCTGGGGACGGGGCATGGCGATGGGCTCAGGGGGCTGACGCGAGTTGCTCGTAGATTGCGCGCGCCGACCGGGCGAGCTTCTCCCCGTCGAGCCGGTTGAGGGACGTTTTCCAGTTGCGCTCGGCTGCCGCGTCCACGAGCGCGTCGTCGGCCAACACGCGACGGATCGCCTCTGCGACCTCCCCGGGATCCTCGGGGGGCACCAGCATCCCGGTCTCGCCGTGAACGACCCACTCGTTCGCGCAGGAGGTCCACGACTGCACCGGAAAGGAGCCCATGAGGATGGCCTCCAGGAACGACGTGCTCACTCCATCGCTCATGGACAGGCCGATGGAGAGGCGCGCCTCGCCGTGCCGGCGCAGCACTTCTTCGTGCGAGAGCCGGTCGCGGGGCGTGAACACCTCCGTGGGGATGCCCACCCTCGAGGACAGGCGAGACGCCGCCTCCGCCACCTCCGGACTTGCCGAGTAGACACAAAGCCGGTAGCCGTGCAGCCGGTCGGAGACTGCCTCGATCGCGCGGATGGCAACGAGGGCCCTGCCTGCCCAGCCCTGGTAGCCCTTCAACATGATCAGCCGGCGCCGGGACGGCACGTCTCGCCGAAGGTCGGCTGCCCTCGCGAGGTCGTACCCCCCGGCGTTCGGGGATGGGGGAAAGGCCCTCCCGGTGAGCCCCATCTCCCGAGCCAGGCGCACGTCTCGCTCGCACTCGCAGCAGTAGGCGTCGCAGTTTCTCAGGACGTCCCGGAGCCGGAGGGCGTGGGCCGCGTCCTCCCGGAAGGCCTGGATGTCACTCCCCCAGTTTGTGACGAGCCAGGGCGGGAAGGAGTTCCCAAGGAGCTTTCGGGCGCGCAGCGTCAGGTACCCGGAGTGCTGGATCTCCAGGGAGTGGATCACGTCCGGCCGGAGGCGTCGGACCAGCCGCGCGAGAAGGGATGGCCGCAGGGACGGCATGACCCTGTCGAGCGCTTCCTCGCCGAGCGGGGCGAGCGCGGGATGAAAGACGGGAAGCCCTCGCTGTCGCACGTCTTTTCGGAAGGCGGGGCGGCACAGGTGGTGAACGGTCACGCTGCGAAGTAGCGGATGCGCATCCCCGCTGGGGGTGCTGGAGAAGACGTGGACGTCCCATTCCGCTACGGGCAACTGCCCGATCCAGCGGGCGGTGTGAATGCTCTCCGCCATGGCGACGAAGAGGACCTTCATCGGACGAGGCCTCCCCTCAGCGTCCCGGCGTTCCGTATCAGTGGAAGCTTGTGAAGAAATCTTGGAGAACACCGGGGCCCTGCTTTCGCCATTGCATGTACAGGATGACCGTTTCCAGCTTGCGCCTCCAGGTCGGCAACTCGCGGACCTCCCGGACGCGCAGGGAGTAGACGTTCCTCCGGAGGAGAAAGCGGGCGAAATCCCGGACGCCTTCGGGAGCCTGCGGGTCGTTCATCCAGCGGGTCGCCAGGTCGATGGTCTCGCGCAGATTCCGATCCTCGCCTGGGCCTCCCGTGCTGAGCGACCCAGGGTGGACCCGAAACGTTCCAAGGATGGAATCGGTGTGAGAGACGACGATGGGCGGGACCCTGGCGGCCGTCCGAAGCCACATGTCCAGGTCGCCGACGACGCGATACCTGGTCGCGTAGTCTCCGAGTCCGCGAAGCGTCCGGGTACGGTAGACCGCGACGAGGGGGATGACCCAGGCTCTTCCCCTGGCCCCGGAACGAATGTCATCGAGGGCGCGCCTCGGGGATCGCACCGTCTGGATCCCGTCGGGCTTCAGCAACTCGCAGTCGCCGATGATGAGTTCGGTGGACGGATGGGCTTTCGCGGAAGCCACCACGCGCTCGATCGCGTCGGGCTTGAGCATATCGTCCGCGTTGAGCCAGACGATCCATTCTCCGGTCGCCAGCTTCACTCCCTTGTTGAGCGCCTCGTAGAGCGACCCGTCCCTGCCCACGTGCACCTGTGCGCCGGCGTCGCGGGCCATCTCCACGGTCCGGTCTCCGGAGAGACCGTCCAGTACGATGTGCTCGATCTGGGCGCGCGGGTAGGTCTGGGCACCGACGGACCGGAGACAGTCCCCGAAGTGGGTTTCGGCCTCGAGAGTGGGCGTGAGGATCGTGACCTTCACCGGGGATAGCCTATCACCCGACCGTGGCCGTCCGGGGCCGATCGGGTCGCTCGCGCGGCTGTCCTCAGCACGTCGATGGTTCGCCTCGCCACTTCCCTCCACGAGAGGGGCTCGCGCAGGAGCCGCGTCGGAGCGGTGCGCTCGAGCGCCCCCGCCACCCCGTCCGGATCCTCGAAGTCCACCTGGTTCTCCCCCGGCAACCCGATCTCGTCGAACACCTCCAGGCGGGAGGCGACGATGCGGGCGCCGGCTGCGGCGGCCTCGACCACCGGGAGTCCGAACCCCTCGTACCGAGTGGGAAAGAGCACGGCCCGGGCCCCGGCCATGAGCGGCGCCACCTGCGCGTGCGGCACGAATCCCAGGTGGGAGATGTCGTGCTCGATGCCCAGGCGGCGGGCCAGGGGAAGGAGCTCTCGCTCCCAGAGGCGGGTTCGCTGGCCGGTCAGCACCAGCCGTTCCTGGACCCGGCCATCCCGGCGCAGGGTGGCGTAGGCCTGGAACAGGCGGTCGTGCCCCTTGTGCGGCCAGGTCGCCGCCGGGCAGTAGAGAAACGAACCCGCAACCAGGCCAGCGGGCAGGGCCATCGTCGGTGCCGCTCCCTCGCGTTCCACGCCGAGCGGGATGGCGATTCCCCTTCCCGGGCGCGAGGCCACATCTCCCCTCCAGCGTCCGGAGGGTGAACTCGCTGATGGCGATCACCCGCGCGGCCCGCTCCAGGCTGCGTGGGTACACCCGGGGTCGAAAGGTGCTGTCGAAGAGCCCGAAGTGGCCGGGGAGGACCAGGTGCTGCACGTCGACTGCCGTGAGCACCGCCGCTCCGGGTGCCCGGTGCGGAAAGATCGACTGCTGGGGGAAGAGCGTGACGTCGGGCCGAGCTTGCCCGAGCACCCGCTCCGACGCCCGGTCGCGCCAGGGCGTGTAGGCCTCGAGGACTGCGCCGGCCCGACGAGCGACCGGGCGCCGTACGGCATCACCACCTTCGTCCAGCCACGCCCCTCGATCTCCCGGTCCAGGTCGCGGTCGAGGACGAGCAGCAACTCGTCTTCACCGGCCACCGCGGGCAGGTGGCGCACGAGCGCCCTCACGTAGGTCTCTGCACCCCCCACCTGGCCGGGCCGGAGCGAGAGGAGGCTCAGGGCGATGCGCACCGCGCCATTCTACGTGGCGCCGGGGCTCGCCGCGAGACGGCGAACACTCGCCCTGCCGCCGCACCTGCGCTAGAAGGGGACTTCCGATGACATCGCTCTCCGTCCTCGTCCCGGTCTACAACGAGCAGCACCTGGTGGCGGCGTCCCTCGATCGACTCTCGGTGCTCGAGACGAGCCCCCACCTCGACCGGATCCAGGTGGTGGTGGTGGACGACTCGTCCCGGGACGGAACGCCGGTCGCCCTCGCCGCCTTCGCCCGCGCGCGTGGAATCGAGCTCGCGCCCCCTCCCCCTGCTGCGCCGAGGGAGGGCACCGGCCCGGTCCCGTCGGTCGAGCTGGGCCGCGGCCGCCACGGAAAGATCGACTGGGTCTTCCTTCGCCACACACGCAACGGCGGCAAGGGCGCCGCCATCCAGACCGCCCTGGCGCGGGCCGACGGCGAGTACTCGGTCATCCACGACGCCGACCTCGAGTACCACCCGAGGGACATCCTGCGCATCGTCGAGGTCTTCGTCCGCGAGAAGGCGGATGCCGTCTTCGGCTCGCGCTTCGCCGGAGCCGAGTCGCGGCGCGTGCTGCTCTTCCGCCACCAGATCGGCAACAAGCTCCTCACCTTCCTGACCAACCTCGCCACCAACCTGAACCTCACCGACATGGAGACCTGCTACAAGGCCGTCCGCACCGACCTGCTCCAGTCGATCCCGCTCGTGTCCAACGATTTCCGGCTCGAGCCCGAGCTGACCATCAAGCTCGCCAAGCGGGAGGCGCGGATCTTCGAGGTGCCCATCTCCTACTCGGGGCGCACCTACCAGGAAGGCAAGAAGATCGGCTGGCGGGATGGCTTCCGGGCGCTCGGCGCCATCATTCGCTTCATGTTCTCGGACAACATCTACGTCCGGGACGAGCACGGGTCGCAGATGCTCGGCCGGCTGGCGCGCGCCGAGCGGTTCAACAACTGGATGGCCGACATCATCCGCCCGTTCCTGGGGACGCGCCTGCTGGAGATCGGCTCGGGCACGGGGAACCTGACCCGACGGCTCGTCCCCCGCGACGTCTACGTCGCCAGCGACGTGAACCCGCTCTATCTCAAGACCCTCGAGAACCTCACCTCCGACCGCCCGTACCTGGCCGCTCAGTACACGGACGTGACCGACCTCGCCTCCTATCCGCACCTGGCGGGCGGATTCGACTCGGTGGTCTGCCTGAACGTCATCGAGCACGTCGACGACGACCTGGGCGCGCTGCGGAACATCCGATCCGTGCTGACCGAGGGCGGACGCGCGGTCGTTCTCGTCCCGCAGGGGCCGTGGAACTTCGGGACGCTCGACGAGGTCCTCGGCCACAAGCGGCGCTACACCGAGGCGTCGCTTCGCCGGGTGGCCGCCGAAGCCGGACTGGAAGTGAAACAGATCATCCATTTCAACCGGGTCTCCTCGTTCCCCTGGTTCCTGAATGGCCGGGTGCTGCGCAAGAAGGACTTCGGACTTCTGCAGATCAAGATCGTCGACTGGATCACCCCCATCTCCAGGGTGATCGACCGCTTCCTTCCCTTTCCTCCCCTCTCCCTCATCGCGGTGATGGAACGCCGGCCCGACTGATGTTCCCGTCGCCCCTCTCCGACGCCATCCGCGCGCTCTCGGCCTTCGACCCGCCGGGCGACTTGCCCCCGGTGGACCTGGCCCTGCTCGCCGACGTGCTGGAGGCGAACGGGCTCGCGCCCATCGCCAGCTACCACCTGGAGACCCGCCCCGTGGGCGCCGGGCTGCCGGCCCAGTTCCGGGAGAAGCTGCTCGCCCTCTACCAGGGCGTGGTGAACGACAACGTCTACCGGGTGATGACCCTTCGGGGCGCGCTCAAGGCGTCGGAGGTCCCGGTGGTGGTCCTGGGTGGCCTGGCCGCGGTCGACTGGCTCTACCCGCACCTCGCCTTCCGGCCGCTCGGCGACGTCCGGCTCGCGGTTCGAGGAGATGACGGCGAGCGCTTCGCCGAGGCGGCCAGGGGCGCGGGGTTCCGGTTCGAGGGCCCGGGCGAGGGCGGCCACGGTGCGGCCTTCAGCGACGACCGGGTGCGCTTCACCATCCAGGAGGGGCTCTGGCAGGGCGCCCCGCCCGACTCCGAGCTCTTCGCGCGCGGCGTGCTGCTGCCGGCCCTTGGCCCCAGGATCCTGCGCCCCTCTCCCGAGGACATGTTGCTGGCCACCGTGGCCGAGCAGGCCGAGCAGGGGCTCTTCGCGCCGCTCGTCACCTTCGTGGACCTGCGCGAGCTCCTCCATCTCGATCCGTCTCTTGATTCACTTTACGTGAAAACTCGGGCGGCGGCCCTGGGGCTGTCCCGGGCGCTCCACGGTTCGCTCGCGCTCCTTTCCCTGCACTTCCCGGAGGTCGCCGCAGCGGCTCGCGCCCTCACCCCGACGCTCTCCGCCCCGGAGCGGGCGCTGGTGGACGCAGTGGTCCACTCGGCCCGCGACCCCTCCCGGCTCTCCCACCTGCGAGGAGCCGAAACGGCCGCGCGGCTCGTGGTGCTGCCCCGGTAGACGCGGACGGGACGCCGGACCCGGACCGTGCTGTAATGGGCGTTCGGTGCGCGTCCTCGCCATCATCCCGGCCTTCAACGAGGAGCGGAGCCTGCCCGCCGTGGTGGCCGGGCTGCGCCGTTCCGCACCGTCCGTCGACGTATGCGTGGTCGACGACGGCTCCACGGACGGAACGGCCAGGGTGGCCAGCGGCCTCTGCGTCACCCTCCTTTCCCTCCCCCTGAACCTGGGAATCGGCGGCGCCGTGCAGGCCGGCTACCAGTGGGCGCGCGATCACGGCTACGACGTGGCCGTGCAGGTGGACGGCGACGGCCAGCACGACGCCGCCTTCCTCCCGGACCTCGTCGAGGCGGTGACCTCCGGCCGGGCCGGGCTGGCGGTGGGTTCGCGATTCGTGGGTCCCCGCGTGGCCGGGGCCTTCCGCTCGACCTGGACCCGCCGCGCCGGGATCCGGTACCTCTCCTGGATGTTGCGCCTGCGCTGCGGCGCGCGGGTCACCGATCCCACCTCCGGATTCCGCGCCGCTGGACGCGAGGCCATCGAGCTCTTCGCCCGCAGCTACCCGCCCGACTACCCGGAGCCCGAGTCCATCGCGGTCGCCGCGCGCGCCGGACTCACGGTGACGGAGGTTCCGGTCCGGATGAGCGAGCGGCGACACGGCGAGAGCTCCATCAGCGCCTGGCGCTCCTTCTACTATCTCGTCAAGGTGTCGCTGGCCCTCGTGGTTCTCCCCACCCGGCGTCCGGCCTCGGAGGACCTTCTTTGAGCACTGCCCTCATTCCCTTCGAGCTGCAGGCCATCTCCATCGCGGTCCTGGTGGCGTTCCTGCTCTGGGTGCTTCACCTGGTGCGCACCCAGCGCCTCTCGCTACGGGACAGCCTGGTGTGGGTGGTGACGACGCTCGTCGCCACGATGGTGGCGCTCTTCCCCGGGATCCTGGTGCGCGCGGCCCACCTCGTGGGCTTCCAGGTCGCCTCCAACGCCGTCTTTGGCGCGGCGATCCTCTACCTCGCGGTGAACGTGCTCGTGAACACGGTGGCCGGCTCGCAGAACGCGGCGCGCATCCGCCGACTCGCGCAGGAGTGTGCTGCGCTCCGGGCCGAGCTCGACATGGCTCGGGCGCCCCCCCGCGAGGGCGGGGGCGCGGCGCAGAATGAGGCGGGGCCCGGACCGAAGCCGTGAGCCGTCCCCTCGTCTCCATCGTCACGCCGTCCCTCGACCAGGGCGCCTTCGTGGAAAGAACGCTCGAGAGCGTTCTCTCCCAGCGGGGTGATTTCGACCTCGAGTACCTGGTGCAGGACGGCGGGAGCAGCGACGGAACGCTCGAGATCCTGGAGCGCCACCGCCACCGGATCTCGCTCGTCGTGGAGCCCGACTCCGGACAGGCCGACGCTGTGAACCGCGCGCTCCGTCGCGCGCGTGGCGAGATCGTGGGCTGGGTGAACAGCGACGACCTGCTCCGGCCCGGGGCCGTCCAGGCCGCGGTGGAGGCTTTCCGGGCCGCGCCGGCGGCCCTCTGGCTTCACGGACGGTGCGACATCGTCGACGAGGCCGACCGGCCCATCCGCCGCCCGGTCGAGGCGTACAAGGACTTCCGCGCCCGCCGCCACCGGATGGACCGGTTGCTCGTCGAGAACTACGTGAGCCAGATGACGGTCTTCTGGCGCCGTTCTCTCCAGGATCGCGTCGGCCTTCTCGACCCCTCTCTCCGCTACACCTTCGACTACGACCTCTGGCTGCGCTTCGCTGCGGTGGCGCCGCCGCTCTACCTGACCCGGACGCTGGCCGCCTTCCGCTGGCACCCCACCTCGAAGAGCGGTTCCTCCTTCGAGGCCCAGTTCGCGGAGGACTGGGAGGTCTTCCTCCGACATGCTCCGGACGACCGCTGGCTGCGGCTGCGCAAGCGGCTGCGCACCGCCCAGATCCTGGCGGTCTACAGGCTTCTGAGGTCCTTGCGCCGCCCGGGTTAGATGATAGATTTCGCCGTCGCCTGAAGTGCCTCGAAGGGAGTCCGCATCGTGAAGATCGCCGTCATCGGAACCGGCTACGTGGGGCTCGTCACCGGAACCTGCCTCGCCGAGACCGGGCACCGGGTCACCTGCGTGGACATCGACGAGCGCAAGATCGCCATGCTCCGCGCCGGAGGGATCCCCATCTACGAGCCGGGGCTCGAGGAGCTGGTGAAGCGCAACGTCCGGGACGGGCGGCTCGACTTCACCACCTCCACCGCCGACGCCGTGCGCGACGTGGACGTCGCCTTCATCGCCGTGGGCACCCCGCCCGGCGAGACCGGCGAGGCCGACCTCTCCTACGTGCTCGACGCAGCCGAGCAGATCGGTCGCGAGATCGGCCGCTACACCGTCGTCGTCAACAAGAGCACGGTGCCGGTGGGCAGTGCCGAGAAGGTCGCCGAGGTGGTCGGCCGGGTCGCGAAGGCGCCCTTCGACGTCGTCTCCAACCCCGAGTTCCTCAAGGAGGGGGCGGCCATCGACGACTTCATGCGCCCCGATCGCATCGTGGTCGGCGTCTCCTCCGACCGGGCGCGCGCGGTGATCGCCGAGCTCTACGCCCCCTTCGTCCGCACCGAGCAGCCCATCCTGTTCATGGACCCGCGCTCGTCGGAGCTGACCAAGTACGCGGCCAACTCGATGCTGGCCACGCGCATCTCCTTCATGAACGACGTCGCCGGCCTCTGCGAGCGGATGGGCGCCGACGTCGACCACGTCCGGCGCGGCATGGGCTCGGACAAGCGCATCGGCTACCCCTTCCTCTTCCCGGGCGCCGGCTTCGGGGGTTCGTGCTTTCCGAAAGACGTCCGCGCCCTCATGACCATGGCCCGCGGCGTGGGGCTCGACTTCGACCTCCTCCGCTCGGTGGAGCGGGTGAACGAGAGGCAGAAGCGAATGCTCGTCGACAAGGCGCTCAAGCACTTCGGCTCGCTGCAGGGGCTCACCTTCGGCGTCTGGGGGCTCGCCTTCAAGCCCAAGACCGACGACATGCGCGAAGCCCCGGCCATCACCGTCATCGAGGGGCTCATCGGGAACGGGGCCAGGGTCCGAGCCCACGACCCGGTGGCGACCGAGGTCGCGACGAAGATCTTCGGGAGCCGGGTGGAGTTCGCCCCCGACCCCTACGCCGCCGCGGCCGGGGCCGATGCGCTCTTCCTGGTCACCGAGTGGAACGAGTTCCGGCAGCCCGACTTCGAGCTCCTCAAGCGCACCATGAAGCAGCCCGTGCTCTTCGACGGCCGCAACGTCTGGGATCCGAAGAAGGTCCGCGCGCTGGGCTTCACCTACCACGGCATCGGGCGCGCAGCCCGGGAGTGACTTCCCGCCCTATGCGCTCGGCGCGGGCATGCCGCCGGGAGCTTCGGACTCGAGCAGGAGCGACGCCACCTCCTGCACCACCCGGGCGATCCGCCTCCCCACGTCCTGCTCCTCGAGGAGCGCCAGCCGCGCGGCCGTGTCGGAGACCAGCGCCGCCGCCACCGCGTCGCAGACCCGCCCGGGGACGCGCATGCGGGTCACTGCCTCGGCCAGGTCACGCGTCCCGCTGTCGTTCGAGGACCGCCTGGCCAGCTCGAGCACGAAGCGCTCCAGCGTGGAGACCTCGGCGGCGAGGGCGGCCGGACCGCCCGGGGGATAGACGTCGTCGAGGACCTCGACCCGGAACTCCCGGTACGGCTTTCCGGTGTCGAGCAGCTCCTCCAGCAGCCGGACCCGGGCCACGCCGCGGAGCAGGATGTTGAAGCGAGCGTCGGCGAGACGCTCCTCCACCTCGATGAAGCCCACCCCGGCGATGGGGAAGACCGGCGCCCGCTCGAGCGAGGCCTCGCCCGGCCTGAGCGCAGCGTGGCCACCGCCAGGATCCGGTCGCCCGCGAGCGCGTCGGCGATCATGACCCGGTAGCGCGGCTCGAAGATGTGAAAAGGCGCCGGCGCCCCGGGAAAGACCACCACCTCGGGCAGCGGGAAGATCTTCAGGGCGCCGGTGGCCCCACCGAGGAGTGCACGGAGGCTCTCCGCGGCGGGGTGCCCGGCGCGCTCGCTCATTCGGCCGCGACCGCCTCGATGCGCATCCCGTAGAAGGACCGGTACACGAAGACCAGCATGATCACGAAGAAGGCGCCGAAGAGCGTGAAGCGCAGCCCGGAGGAGACCTGCATGGCCAGCTCCACGGCGAGAAGGCCGAAGAGGGTGGTGAACTTGATGATGGGGTTCATGGCCACCGACGACGTGTCCTTGAAGGGGTCGCCGACGGTGTCGCCGACCACGCAGGCGTCGTGCAGCGGCGTGCCCTTGGCCTTGAGCTCGGTCTCGACGACCTTCTTGGCGTTGTCCCAGGCGCCGCCGGCGTTGGCCATGAAGAGGGCCTGGTAGAGGCCGAAGAGCGCGATGCCGATGAGGTAGCCGATGAAGAAGAACTCGTTCAGGAACGAGAAGGCCAGCGTCCCGAAGAAGACGGCGATGAAGATGTTGATCATGCCCTTCTGCGCGTACAGCGTGCAGATGGCGACCACTTTCTTCGAGTCCTCCACCGAGGCCTTCTCGACCCCCTCCAGCTTGATGTTCCGCTTGATGAACTCGACGGCCCGGTAGGCACCGGTGGATACCGCCTGGGTGGAGGCGCCGGTGAACCAGTAGATCACCGCGCCGCCCATCATCAGGCCGAGGAGGAAGGGCGGGTAGAGCACGGCCAGCTTGGCCACCTGCCCGGCGTCGGTCAGGCCGTTCGTGAGCATCATGACGATGGAGAAGATCATGGTGGTGGCGCCCACCACGGCGGTGCCGATGAGCACCGGCTTGGCGGTGGCCTTGAAGGTGTTGCCGGCACCGTCGTTCTCCTCGAGGTACTCCTTGGCCTTCTCGAAGTTGGGGTCGAAGCCGAAGTCGCGCTTGATCTCCGCCCTCACGTTGGGGACGTTCTCGATGAGCGAGAGCTCGTAGACCGACTGGGCGTTGTCGGTCACCGGACCGTAGGAGTCGACCGCGATGGTGACCGGGCCCATGCCCAGGAAGCCGAAGGCGATGAGGCCGAAGGCGAATACCTCCGGGGCCGTCATGATGCTCGCCACCCCCATGGTGGAGACGCCGTAGCCGACGGCCATGAGGACGATGATGACGAGCCCCATCCAGAAGGCGCTGAAGTTTCCGGCAGTCAGGCCGGCCAGCACGTTGAGCGAGGCGCCGCCCTCCTTGGAGGCGGTCACCACCTCGCGGACGTGGCCGGAGTTGGTGGAGGTGAAGACCTTGATCACCTCGGGGATGATGGCGCCGGCCAGCGTGCCCATGCTGATGATGACCGACAGCTTCCACCACAGGCCGTTGGGGAGGTCGGGGATGAGCAGGTAGCTGACCGCGAAGGTGAGCGCCACCGAGACGAAGGAGGTGAGCCACACCAGCGAGGTGAGCGGCGCCTCGAAGTCCATGTGCGTGACGCTGGCGTAACGCCCCTTCGACACCATCTCGTTGGCGAAGTAGGAGGCCACCGACGCGATGACCATCATGATGCGCATCGCGAAGATCCAGACCAGCAGCTGGACCTGGTTCACCGTGCTCGGGACCGCCAGGACGATGAAGGCGATCAGGGCCACGCCGGTCACGCCGTAGGTCTCGAAGCCGTCGGCCGACGGGCCCACCGAGTCGCCGGCGTTGTCGCCGGTGCAGTCGGCGATCACGCCGGGGTTGCGGGCATCGTCCTCCTTGATCTTGAAGACGATCTTCATGAGGTCGGAGCCGATGTCGGCGATCTTGGTGAAGATGCCGCCGGCGATGCGCAGCGCGGAGGCGCCCAGCGACTCGCCGATGGCGAAGCCGATGAAGCAGGCGCCGCCCAGCTCTCCGGGGATGAAGAGCAGGATGAAGAGCATGATGATGAGCTCGGTCGAGATGAGCATCGTGCCGATGCTCATGCCGGCCATGAGCGGGATGGTGGAGATGGGGAAGGGCTTGCCCCGCAGCGCGGCGAAGGCCGTGCGGGAGTTCGCGTAGGTGTTCACCCGGATCCCGAACCAGGCCACGGCCGTCGAGCCGAGGATGCCGATCAGGCTGAACGCCAGCACGATGATCACCCGGCCCGCGCCGAGGCCGTGTCCGCCGTTCGTCAGGAAGCCGAAGTAGGCGACCATGATGACCGCCATGAGCGCCCAGAGCACCGCCAGGAACTTGCCCTGGGTGACGAGGTAGGTCTTGCACGTCTCGTAGATGAGCTCGGAGATCTCGAGCATCGAGCGGTGGACCGGCATCTTCTTGATGCGGGCCGACATGCCGAGCCCGAGGGCCAGGCCGGCCAGCGAGACGAGGATGCCGAGGAGGAGCAGCGAGCTCCCCTTCATCCCCAGGAAGGTCACCGACCCGAGATCGGGAACCTTGATGTTCGCCTCACCGCCTCCGTGCGGAGCGGCGGCCAGAGCGACGGAGGTCAACATGGCGGAAAGGTTCATGGTGGGAACTCGATTTCTCCGGTATGCGAAGCGTGCAAGCGCAGGGTGCGGCGCGCGGACGCGACGCGGGAAGGCCCCGAAACCCCTCGGGAGGCGCGGGATACTACTGAACCGGCCAGGCCCCCGCAAGGCGCCGGTTGCCCCCTCGTCCGGCAGCGGTGTACGGTCGCCGGTCCGTGCTTCCCCACCCCTTCGCCCCCTTCCGGATCAAGCCCGGTGACCCCATTCCGGAGGCCGAGGCACTCGCGGCGCGCACGTTGGGGGCGCCGCTCGTGGTCGACCCGGCCGAGCCCGCTTCGCTCCGTCTCGCCCCCGTCGCGCTGGCCCGCCTGGCGGCCGGCCAGGCAACCGACCAGCAGGAGGCCTGCCGCGGCGCCGATGGCCGGGTCTCGGGAACGGTGGGGCACGAGCGGGCCTGCCTCCACAGCGTTGCCCACCGAGCCCGGATCGTCGCCAGTTGCCGCACCCTGCTCGACGCCGGTTACGCCGGCGTGGTGCTCGACCGTCCCGACATGGTCCTCGGCCTGGGGCTCTTCGGCGCGGGGTTCTCCGACGCCTGCCAGGCGGCGTTCCAGGCCGACCTCCGGCGCGAATACGGCGACCAGCTCGAGCCCTTCGACTACCGCCGGATTGCCGCCGACGAGCTGGCCTCCGCGTCGGGCGCGGTGAGCTTCCGCAACCTTCACTTCGGGCGGGACTTCTGGCGCTTTCGCCTCGACTCGCTCCCGACAGCCGTCTCGGCCTGGGTGCGGCCGGTGCGCGATGCCGCCCGGGAGGCGCGGCGCGACTTCTCGGTGGTCGGACGCTTCGAGCAGGTCGGGCCGGCCCAGTTCCAGGCCGCCCGCCTCCTCGACGGAGCGGTCCTTCCGCTCAGCCCCTTGCCGCACCACACCGGCGTCGCCGAGGCCCGGCTGTGGCGTGCCGCCATCGGGCGCCGTCCGGTCGCGGCCCAGCTTCCGTCGGACGCGCCAGCAGCCCTGGCGATGCGCTACGCAGCCGCGCTGGCGACCTCGGGCGTCGCCGTCGGCCTCGAGGAGGGGGAGCGAGCCTCGGCCGTGGCGCCGGTCCGGAGGCTGCTCTCCGAGCACGCCCGGCGACGCGACGGTCGCCCGTTCGAGGACGCGGTCTCGGAGTGCCTGGTCTTCTACTCGCCGGAGGCCGACCTGTGGTCGAGCGGCCTCCACAGGCTCGAGGTCGAGGAGGTCGGCGAGGCCCTCTCCCGCCTCCACGTCCAGTGGGACGTGGCCACGGGCGGAAGCCCGCTGCGACCCGGGGCGGTGCTGCTCCTCCCCCAGGCCACGGGGATCACGCCTGTCGAGGCCGCCGCGGTGTCGCGTTTCCTGGAGGCGGGAGGCCGGGTGGTCGCACTCGGCGAGGCCCGTGCCTCGGGCCCGGGCGGACGCCTCCTCGCCCCGTTCCTCCCCGAGACCAAGGTGGGCAAGGCCAAGGCAACCCGCGCCGGAGAGGGGGCGCTGCTGGCCCTGCCTCCGCTCGTGCCCCCCCCGTCGGCCGGCCCGCTCGCAGGCGTGCCCTCCTCCGAACCGCTGGAGCGGGGGCTCGCCTCCCTGCTCGGGCTCGGGCGGCGCGCCATCCAGGTCTACTCACCGTCGCCGCTCTCGGTCTCGGCCTGGCGTCCCCCCAAGAGGATCGACGTCCACGTGTCCGCCCTCTCCGACGGCGTGGTGCGCGGCGCCACGCTGGTCCTCTCCACGGACCTGGCCGGGTCGGCACGCCGGGCCCGCTTCCGCGGCACCGGGGGGCTCGACGAGAAGCTGGCGCTCGTGCCTTCGGCCGGCGAGGTCGCCGCGGTGCTGCCCGAGTTCGAGGGCTACGGCGTGCTCTCGCTGGTCTCCTGATCCGGCCAGACGTCCGGACCCTTGACTGGCAGTGTCACGGTGAAGGTCGTGCCTCGACCGGGCTCGCTCGAGACCTGGATGGTGCCGCCGTGGCGCGCCACGATTCCCTGGACGATGGAGAGTCCCAGCCCCACCCCGCGCCCGCCCTCCTTGGTGCTGAAGAAGGGCTCGAAGATCCGGGCGCGCACGTCGGGCGCCATGCCGCGCCCGTCGTCGACGATCTGCGCCACCACCCGATCGTCGCGGGCGCTGAGACCGAGCGTGACCGTTCCCCCCTCGGGCGGCAGGGCGTGCGCGGCGTTGGTGACCAGGTTCACGAAGACCTGGAGCAGGCTCGCCCGGGCGCCCAGGATCCTGGGAGCGGGCTCGATCTCGAGGCGCACCCGGGCCTTGGCATCCCGCAGCGCCGGATCGCACATGCGGGCGACCTGGTCGAGCAGCGAGCCGAGGTCGAGCGGCTCGGGCCGATCGGCCGATGGCTTGGCGTAGGTGATGAGGTCGCGCGCGAGCTTCTGGATCCGCTCCCCGGCGTCGCGGATCCGTCGCAGCTTCTCGGCGTCACCCGGGTCGAGACCGCTGCCCCGGCGGCGCTCCAGGAGGTGGTCGGAGTAGGTCACCACCGCCACCAGCGGGTTGTTGAGCTCGTGGACGATTCCGGCGGCCAGCTTTCCGAAGGCCGCCAGGCGCTGGAAGTGCTCGGCCCGCCGCTCCATGGCCCGGAGCGCGGTGAGGTCCTGGCCGATGGCGATGACCCCCTCGACGTCGCCGCCGTGTCCGATGATGGGCGCGGTGTGGAAGGCCACCAGCGCCTCGCCGCCGCCAGAGACCACGAGCCGGGTCTCGAAGCCGGTCACCGCCTCGCCGGCGATGCTCCGCTCGAGAACCGCCCGGGTCCGATCCCGCTCGCCGGCCGGCAGGAGCGATAGCAACTCGGCTCCCAGCGCGTCCTCGCGCCCGCGGCCGGTGAGCCGGGCCACGGCTCGGTTGAACACGAGCACCTGGTGCTGGCGGTTGGTGACGACGATGAGGGCGTTGGCGTTCTCCAGCAACTCCTCGAGAAAAGTCTTGAGGAAGGTGAGCTCCTCGACGGAACGCAGGTTTCGAACGCCCTGCGCGGCGGGGTTGGTGACCTGAAGCAGCAGCGGCTCGTCGGCGGCCGGGTCGCCGGGAGCTCCGGGCGGGTACTCGAGGCTCACCACGCCGAAGAGCTGGCTCCCCACCGCCATGGGAACCGCGACGGCACGGACGCACCCGTCGCAGACCGGGACGTCCACGTCCACGAGGCGGACGCCCCCCGACTCGAGGGCCGCCTCGGACAGGCCGCCGTGGCGCACCGCCGCGCGGCGGAGCGAGATGGGGAGAGGTGCGTCCGGGACGGCCAGGGCGCTGCCGATCACCCCCACCGGCGCGAGCGTCTTGGGATCGAGCAGCCGGATGCAGTGGGCTCGCCCGGGGAAGAGCGACGAGAGGGCGCGGGCGAGCGCTGCGGCCACGTCCTCGCGGGCGTGGGCCTGGGCCAGCTCGCGGGAGAGGTCGAGCAGCGCGCGGGTCCCCCCCGGGCCCGGGACCGGGGGCGCCTCCTCGAGGAACGCGAGCCACGGACCGTCGGCGACCCGGCCCCCGCGGACGTCCATGCCGGGTGGCAGGAGATCGGCGACCTCGCGACCGGCGCAGCGCGCGGCGTCGAGGCCGACCGCGCGACCGAAGGCGGTGTTGGCCCAGGCGACGCGCCCCCGCTCGACCACGGCCGCCGCCACCGGCGACGCCTCGAGCGCGGCCGCGGTCCTGGCGGCCGATGAAATTTCACTTTCCGTATCGACAGCCACGCAGCCCCTCCCGCCGCTCACCGGCCTGCGCGAAAGGCCGCGACGGCCGCCGCCAGCACTTCCTTGACGGGCACGCCGTGCTCGCGGGCGCGGGCCAGGCAATCATCGTACTCCGGGTGGGCCCCCACCATCGCCGCGCCCCGGCGCGCCACCTTGACTCGCACCTCGCCGTAGGCCGTCGCGACCGGCACGAGCTCGCGGTCCAGCTCGATCCGGTCCACCGCGTGGAAGCGAACGCCCAGCGTGGTGGTCTCGTCGAGCAGGACCCGCGCCACAGCGTCACGCCGGTCTCCGGGGGAAAGCGCCCCGAGGAGCAGGCCGGGTCGCCCCTTCTTCATGGTGAGCGGCGCGGCCCAGGCGTCGAGCGCGCCTGCGGCGAGGGCGGCCTCGATGGCGCGCGCCACGAGCTGTCCCGGGCAGTCGTCGAGGTTCGCCTCCAGGACCCAGAGCCCACCGCTCGCCATCTCCTCGCCCAGCGTCATGCGGAGCACGTTGGGCCGGTCGGGCCACCGCGCCCTGCCCACGCCGTAGCCGACCTGCTCGGGCACGAGCGCCGGGAACGAGGTCGGGTCGGCCACCTCGGCCAGCTCGGCGAGCAACGCCGCGCCGGTGGGGGTCACGGCCTCTCCCGGCGGGCCCCCGGGACGCACGGGGATCCCTCTCAGGATCTCCAGCACCGCCGGCGGTGGCACCGGCAGACGCCCGTGTGCGGACGCGACGAACCCTTGCCCCAGCTCTGGCGGCGCGCAGAGCACCCGGGGCCAGCCCAGGATCTCCATCACCGCGGCGGCACCGCAGACATCGACGATCGAGTCGAGTGCGCCGACCTCGTGGAAGTGGACCTCCTCCACGGCCACGCCGTGGACCCGGGCCTCGGCCCGTCCGATCCGCTCGAAGACCGAGCGCGCGGTGGCGCGGGCCCGCGGAGCCATCCCGCTTCCGTCGATCAACGCGAGGATCTCCGGCAAGTGCCTCGGCCGGGCCTGGCCTTCCTCCACCAGAACGTCCACCTGGGTTCCCCGGACGCCCCCCGACTCGGCAGGCCTCGCGAGCAGGCGGAATCCCGGCACGCCAAGCGTCGAGAGCGCGCCGTCGAGCGCGGCCCGGTCCACCCCCAGGTCGAGGGCGGCGCCGAGGAACATGTCGCCGGCGATTCCACCCACGGGCTCGAGGAGCAGGAGCTTGGCCATCCGGTCCACCTTCACTTCCGGGCGATGAGCCCGGCCACGAATCCGGCGCCGAAGCCGTTGTCGATGTTCACCACGCTGACGTTCGGCGCACAGGAGTTGAGCATGGTGAGGAGCGGCGCAATCCCGCCCAGGCTGGCGCCGTATCCGACCGAGGTGGGCAGGCCGATGATCGGCTTGCCCACCAGCCCGCCCACCACGCTGGGCAGCGCCCCCTCCATGCCGGCCGCCACGATCACCGCCACCGCCCGGTCAAGCTCGCCGCGGCGGGCCAGCAGCCGGTGCAACCCGGCCACCCCCACGTCGTACACCCGGATGGCGGGAACCCCCATCACCTCGAGCGTCACCGCCGCCTCCTCGCAGACCGGGATGTCGCTCGTGCCGGCGCAGCAGATCGCCACCGGGCCTCGCACCGGGAGTTCCATGCGTCCACGGGAGAGCGTGCGGGACACCGGGTCGTAGCGGGCCCCACGCACGGCGCGCCGGGCAGGGGCGGCCTTGTCGGCATCCAGCCGGGTCACCAGCAGCGGCCCCCTGGCCGCGAGATTTCGGGCGATGGCCGCCACCTGGGCAGGCGTCTTGTGCTCGGCGAAGACCACCTCGGGCATTCCCACTCGAAGCGTCCGGTGGTGGTCGAGGGTGGCGAACCCTCCCAGTTCCTCGTAGGGCGCCCCCTTCAGCGCTCCCACCACCTCCTCCACGTCGGCATCGCCCCGGTGGAGCCGCCCGAGCAGCTTGCGCAGCCCCTTCTCGTCCATCAGGGCGTCTCCAGGGCCCTGGCGAGTCCGTCGATCCGGGCCGGGTCGGGGAGGAGGAGCAAGGTGCCGCTCGCCTCTGGGCACCCGAACCGCACCCCCACTGCGGGCCCGACGGCGCCCGGCGCGAGCACGTCCAGGCAGGCACGCGGCCGGCCACGGGTGAGCCGCGGCACACCGTGAAGCAGCGGGATGTGAAGGCGGCGGGCCAGTGCCGACACGAAGGCCGACCCGGCGATGTTGCCGGCCTCGACGAGCGCGCTCTCCCCCACCGTGTCGAGGGAACCCGCCGCGGCGTCGGGCACGAGCTGCTGCGAGACCCGCTCGGCTTCCTCGGCGGAGACCAGGATGAGCAGCCGGCCGCCCAGCGGTTCCTGGAGATCCATGGCCACGGCCACGAGCTCCAGATCGGGGCGCCCCACCAGCCGGGCAACGCCGGCCGGGTCGGGCCCTTCGACGACCTGAACATCGCCGATGCTGGCGGTGCGCCCCAGCAGCCGTCCCATCGTGCGCGCCGCCTCGCGCCCGCCCTCGGCCGCCAGCTCGCGAAGCGTTTCCAGGGCCTCGGCCCGGCGCGGATCGACAGGGCTCACGGCGCCACCAGCCTGGCGACGTCGAGCACGAAGACCGGCCGGCCGTTCCCGAGCACGGTCACCGCCGACAGGCCGGGGACGAGAGAGAGGGGGCCGTGGAGGGGTTTCAGCACCGCCTCCTGCTGCCCGAGCAGCTGGTCGACCGCCAGGCCGACCCGTCCCGCGTCACCTTCCGTGATGACGACGGAACGGCGCCCGGCCTCCGGCGCCGGACCGGCCCCGAGAAGCGTTCCCAGGTCGTGGACCGGCACGTGGCCTCCGCCGAACGCGAGCTGCGGCGACCCGCCGGCGCGCTCCAGCCCCTCCAGGCGAGCCTCGGCGGCGCCGTGCACCTTCGAGACCGGGATGGCCAGCACCTCCGCCCCGACCCGCACCAGCAGCACGGGCTGGATGGCCACGGTGAGCGGCAGGCGCAGCGTGAACCGGGTACCGACCCCGGAGCGGCTCTGGATGGAGAGACTCCCGCCCATAGCCTCGGCGCTCCTCTTCACGGCATCCATTCCCACGCCTCGCCCGGAGACGTCGGTCACTTCACTCGTGGTCGATACCCCGGGCAGGCAGGCGAGCAGGAGCACCTCGGCCTCCGGAAGGGCCGCGGCGGCCTCCGCGCCGATGGCCCCGCGCGCCACCGCCGCCCGGCGCAGCGCCTCCGGGTCCATGCCTCGCCCGTCGTCGGAGATCTCCAGGATCACCTGGTCGCGCTCGCGACGCGCCGACACCTCGACGCGGCCGGTCGGGCGCTTTCCCGCCGCGATTCGCTGGGCCGCGCCCTCGACGCCGTGGTCCACCGCGTTCCGAAGCAGGTGCAGGACCGGATCGGCGATCTCGTCGAGCAGCGCCCGGTCCACCTCGATCTCGGCTCCGGTCACCACCACCTCGACCTGCTTTCCGGTGCGTCGGGCCAGGTCGCGAGCCGCGCGCGGAAGCCGGTCGGTGAGCACGGTGAGCGGCGTCATCCGGGCCTCCATCACCCGGCCGTGAAGGTCCTTGACGATGGCCTGGAGCTGGTCGACCCCCTCCTCGTGCTCTCGCCGCAGGGGCTCGGGGATGGCGCGCCCGATCTCCCGAAGCCGCGCGGTGGCGAGCAGAAGCTCCCCGGCCACGTCGAGGAAGTCGTCGAGAAGCTCGGCGCGCACCCGCACGGTGCGGGCCGGCTCGGCGGGCGGCTCGGGGCGCGTGGTAGGCGGCGTCTCCTCGGCCTCGACCTCCGCCTCCCCCACCTCGACCCGGGCCAGATCGGCGATCTGGTGCAGGGTCCGCTCGATCTCCTCCGCCGGCAGCGAGGTCTCTATCTCGACGACGAGCCGGCGGTCGGGCATTCGGCCGCCGCGAAGCTCCTCCGCGGCCGGGATCGACGACGCGATCCGGCCCACGTCTCCGAGCCGCTTCAGCACCAGGAAGCCGCGCACGGCCGGGACCGGGCTCGAGGCCAGGACCTCCACCTCGATTCGAAGCCGCCGGCCAGCGGGCGGCGCGAGCGGCCTGGCGGCGGGCTCGACGGCGGTCTTCGCCGGGGCGGAAACCCCGCCGGCGCCCGGCTCCACCCCTCGCAACAGGCTGGCCTGGACGTCCAGCCGTTCGGCCACGGCCTCGTCGGGCGCCGGCGAGCCGCCGGCCGCCGCCTTCTCCACCATCCCGGAGATGACGTCGGTGGCCGCCAGCAGGACATCCACCACCTCGGAACCCGGGGCTCCGCCGCGCGCGCGCAGGGCCCCGATGACGTCCTCGGCCCGGTGAGCCACCAGCGCGATGCCCTCCTGCTGCATGGCCGCGGCCATGCCCTTCACGCTGTGTGCGTGTCGGAAGAGCTCGTCGACGATGGGGGTCGGATCCTCGCCGCCCGCTCCAGCCTGCTCCAGCCGCACCAGCCCCTGCGAGAGGGCCTCCAGGTGTTCCTTCGACTCCGAGACGAACAGAGCCAGGTATCTCGAGAGGTCCCAGTTCACCGTGGGTCGCTCCCGATGACCTCTCAGGCCTCGCCGAGGACCTTCTTCACGACCGAGATCACGTCCTCGGACCGGAACGGCTTCACGATGAAGTCGCTGGCGCCGGCCTCGATGGCCTCCATCACCAGCGCCTCCTGGCCGAGCGCGCTGCACATCACCACGACCGCCCGGGGGTCGACCTTGACGATCTCCCGGGTGGCCTCGATGCCGCTCTTGAACGGCATCACGATGTCCATGGTGGTGATGTCGGGGCGCAGCTCGCGGAACTTCTCCACGGCCTCGAGACCGTTGGCTGCCTCGCCAACCACCTCGAAGCCTCCGGCGGTGAAGATGTCGCGGATCATGTTTCGCATGAAGACCGCGTCGTCGACGATGAGGACTTTCTTCGGCATGCCCGGACAAGGTACCACCCGCACCGGCCCTGCGAAAGGATCGACCGCGGCCCTTCTTCGCCAGGGGCCTAACCTGCCGGTCCCCGGAAGAGACGCTTGGCTGCAGCGGCCAGGGCGTCGGGATCGAGGACCGCCACCGGCGACCCCCGGACCGCGGAGAGCCCTTTCACCGGAAGTCCGTCGCCGGGCCGGTCGGACGGACCCACCAGCTCGACTCCCAGGACCTCGTCGACCAGGAATCCCAGTGCCCGCCGCTCCCGATCGAGCACCAGCACCTGCCCTTCCCCGTCGCCGAGCGCCCGGCCCGGCAGGCCCAGCAGGGGCGCCATCTCCACCACGGCCACGACCCGACCGCGCAGGCTCATGGCTCCCAGGACCGGGGGGCCGGTGCGCGGCACGCGGGCAAACGTGGGGGCGGGGGGCACCACCACGGTCACCGACTCGAGCGGAAGCGCGAAGCGCTCGCCCCCGGCGCGGAAGAGGACGTGGCGCAGGTCGGCGTCCACGGCCCTACCGGTCGAGGCGGAACCGCGAGACGACGCTCTGGAGCTCGAGGGAGAGGTTCAGCAACTCCTGGGCCGCGCTCGCCATCTGGGAGACCGAGGCGGTCTGCTCGACGATCACCTTGCGGACCTGCTCGGTGGAGGTGGCGTTGCCCGTGGCGACGTCGGAGATGTCGTCCATGGCCCGCACCATGTCGGCCGAGCCCTGGAGCTGGTCGCGGGCCGCCTCCGAGATGACCCGCACCTTGTCGGCGCCGGCCGCAGCCACTCCGGCGATGCCGTCGAGCGAGCGCATGATGGCGTTCAGAATCCTCGCGCCCCTCTCCGAGCTCGGCCACCGAGGCCCGCATGGCCTGGACCACGCCCGAGGCCCGGGCCGACACGTCGGCGGCCACCGCCGAGAATCTGCTCCCCGGAGCGCCCGGCGCTCTCTGCCAGCTTTCGGACCTCCTCGGCCACCACTGCAAAGCCGCGGCCGTACTCGCCTGCGCGCGCCGCCTCGATGGTGGCGTTGAGTGCGAGGAGGTTGGTCCGCTGGGAGATGCTGGTGATCACCTCGACGATCTGGGTGATCTCGCGGGTCCGCTCGCCGAAGGCGAACACCTGCTCGCTGGCGGCCTCGATCCGGGCGAAGACCTTCTTCACCTTCTCCGCCGCCAGTCGCGCCGCCTCGCCCGACTGTGTGGCGCCGGAGGAGGTGTCGGCGCTGGCCTTGGCGGCCTCCTCGGCACTCCGGGCGGTGCGCTCGATGGAGGCGGCGATGTCGCCGATGACCTTGGAGGTGCGCTCCACGAGGCTGGACTGCTCCTCTGCTCCCTGGGAGATCTTGGCCATGGAGCTGGCCACCTCGTCGGTGGAGGCGTTGACCTCCTCGGCGGAGGTCTGCAGCTCGTTGGCGCTCTCGGCCACCGACTGGGCGGTCCGCTGGATGCGGGAGACCAGGTCGCGCAGGTTCTCCTGCATGGTGCGGATCGACCCGGTCAGGTCGTCCACCTCGTCGTGGAAGCCGCGCTGCTCCTCGGAGACCACGCTCTTCGAGAGATCTCCGGCGCTGATCTCGACCGCGGACAACCTGAGGCGGGCCAGCCTCGTCACCCGGAGCACCGCTGCCGAGAGGGCGTAGCCGGCCACCAGCGTCAGCGCGACGAGCACGGCGTCGGCGACGAGGGCGCGCCCGGGCAGGAGCCGCTCCTTCACGAGCGGCGTGGCGAAGAGGATGAACACCCCGAGGATGACGTAGGAGACGAGGAGCTTGGTCTGGAGCGAGACGCTTCGCCCGGGGGACGGGGACGGGGCGCGAAGGTCCCGGTCGGGCGTGCGGCCGCGGAGGGCCACGAGATGGGGCGGCGTGTCCTGCCCGTGCGCCGGTGGGCGATTCGACGGGCGGTCCTGGCGCAGGCTCCTCGACACGGGCACTCCTCTCGCGCAGCAGGGGGAACGGTGAATCCTACGCCCGGCGGCGCCCCGGTCCAAGAACGCGCCCGGAATGAAAGTGGTCGTGCCCGGCCCGGCGCGGCCGATGGAGGGAGCCCCCACCTTTCACCACCCGGATGCCGGCCTTCGCCTCCATCTCCCCGATCACCGCGACCGGCGTCCTGGCCCGGCGAGCGACCCCCTGAAGGGCCCGGAGCTTCGCCGGGGGGACGGCGAGCAGCAGTTCGTAGTCCTCTCCGCCGGAGAGTGCCTCCTCGCGGGGATCGACGCGCCCCTTCGTGGCCGCCCGATAGGCCCGCGAAAGCGGCAGCCGGTCGAGGTCGACCCGTGCCCCGGTCCCGGAGGCCTCGCACAGGTGCCCCAGGTCCTGGAGGAGGCCGTCCGAGATGTCGATGGCCGCCCGGGCGACGCCCACCGCTCCCTGGCCGAGCGCGAGCCGCGGCACCGGCATTCGCTGCCGGGCCACGAGCGGCCGGGCTGCGCCGGGCGAGAGGCCCAGGGCCGCGTCGCCCAGGCTGCCGCTCACCACGAGCAGGTCGCCCACGCGCGCGCCGGAGCGCAGCAGCGCCCTGCCTCGCCGGACCACGCCCACCACCGTCACGGTCAGGGACGTCTGGCCGGCGGCGGTGACGTTGCCCCCCACCACGCTCGTCCGGTGGCGCCGGGCGCAGCGGGCGATCCCGCGCCCCACTCGTTCGAGCCAGTGCAGGTTCGCATCGGGGGGCGTGGCCAGCGCCACCAGCGCCCAGAGCGGCCTCGCGCCCATGGCGGCCAGGTCCGACAAATTCACCGCAAGTGACTTCCACCCCACCTCCTCGGGCGAGAAGTCTCCGCCGAAGTGGACCCCTTCGACCACCGCGTCCACGGTGGCCACGAGGTCGTGGCCGGGTGGCGGCCGGAGCACGGCCGCGTCGTCGCCAACGCCGACCTGAACGCCCGGACCGGCCAGGAAGGAGCGCGTGAACTTCTCGATGAGCTGGAACTCGCCCGGAATCGCCACGGGGAGCTATCCCGCCGCGGCCGTCGGGTGGGCCCGGACCGCCAGCGCCGCCGGGCCGGACGCCATCACCGGAAGCGAGAGGGTGAAGGTCGTGCCCTGGCCGGGAACGGACTCGACCTTCACGTCGCCGGCGTGGGCCTCGACGTAGCTCTTCACGATGGCAAGGCCGAGGCCGGCCCCGCCGAACTCGCGCGTGGTGGTCCCATCCACCTGGAAGAAGACGTCGAAGACCCGCGCCAGGTTCTGGGGCGCGATGCCGATTCCGGAGTCCACCACCTGGACGGCCACCCGGTCGGCGCCGTCGGCACGGGCCTGGACGGTGACCGATCCGCCCGAGGGGGTGAACTTCACCGCGTTCGTCACCAGGTTGATGAGCGACTGCCGGATCTTCTCGCGGTCACACTGGACGGGAGGCAACTGGGCCGGCTGCCAGGTCACCCGCAACCCCTTCTTCCGGGCGTGTGGCGTCACGGTGGCGACCGCGTCTCGCATGACGGTGTTGACGTCGACCTCGGAGACCACCAGCTTCACGCGGTTGGCCTCAATCTTGGAGATGTCGAGGATGGAGGTGATGAGCCCGAGCAGGCTCTCGCCCTTGTCCATGATGATCTGGAGATACTCGCGCTGCTCGGCGGTGAGCGGCCCGCCCAGCCCTTCGAGCATCATCTCCGAGTAGCCGATGACGCTGGTGAGCGGCGTGCGAAGCTCGTGGCTCATGGTGGCCAGGAAGTTGGACTTGAGCCGGTCGAGCTCCTTCAAGGCCTGGTAGGAGCCCTCGATCTGCCGGTTCTTCTCCTGGACTTCCCGGTAGGACTCCTGCACCGCCTCGATGTGGAGACGGGCGGTCAACAGATTCTTGTGGCCGGTGAAGACCAGCACGTCGAGGATCTCGGCGAAGTGCTTGAGAACCTTCTCCGCAGTGGCCTGCGGGACGCGCCGGATCTTCTGGAGGTAGGAGGCCGCCACCTTCTCGTCGAAGTCGGGCGAGAGCTCGGCGAGGGCCCTGGGCAAGGCCACCAGGTCGTCGGGCACGAAGGGGCCAAAGACGATCCGGCCAATCACGTCCCCCTCGTAGAGCACCGGCTGGATCGCGTAGCGGCAACCCGCGAAGCAGTTGACTGTGCTGGGAGTGGGCTCCTCGTGCAGCGGCTCGGTCTTCACCCGCTGGACGGTGGCCATGCACTGCGTGCGGCCGTCCGGGGTCTGCCACAGGTAGCCGCAGAAGTCGGCGTTGCCGACCTTCACGTCCACCAGCCGGTTGCCGGTCCCGTCGAAGACCTTCAAGCCGATCCGGTACAGCTCGGCGAACGACTGGCAGACCTCGGAGAACGACCGGAGGTCGAGAAGGTCGCCGAGCGGCGTCGCCTGGAGGAGCACGGACGGCTCGATCTTCATCTGGCTTCCACGCGGCTCAGGACCGAGCCGAGGAACTCGTTCTCCGGGAGGGCGAATCGTCTCGAGAGTCCGAGGGAGCGATCCATGTCCCGGTAGCAGAGGGCCAGCAGCACCCGGAGGGTCTCGAGCACCCCCTCGCCCTGGATGGCCTTGGCCGGAACCACCGGGACCTTGGGCCCCCGCGAAAGGTCGGCGAACTCGTCCTCCCGGACGTCCTCGAGGTCCATCTTGTTCTTCTGGATGACGATGGGGATGGCGTGCGGGTCGAGGCCGTTCGCCTCGAGGTTGCGCAGCATGTCCTTCCAGTAGGCGAGGGTCGAGGCGGTCTCGGACTTCCGGCTGTCGGCGACGAAGACCAGCGCGTCGCTCCCCTGCAGGACGATGCGACGCGTCGACTCGTGCATGACCTGGCCGGGGACGGTGTAGAGCTTGATCTTCACCTTGACCCCGCCGGGCGTGCGAAAGAAGACCGGCATCATGTCGAAGAAGAGGGTCCTGTCGTCCTTGGTATCGAGGGTCATGAGCCGCCCGCGCACCTTGGGGTCCATCTTCTCGTACAGGGCCTGGAGATTGGTGGTCTTCCCGGACAAGGCTGGACCGTAGTAGACGACCTTCACCGCGAGCTCGCGGCTCTCCTCGTTGAATTGAGCCATGGACCTGCCAGCTCCTCGCTCACTTCCCCCACCTTGACGGTCAACGTAACGCAAAGACGGGTGCGGTTCCAGCAAACGGCCCCCAAGACGGGTGGCCTCCTTCAGCGAGGGACGGCTTCCCACCAGCGGCGCGCTTCTTCCACCGAGCGGAGCATCGGGCTGGGCGGGAGCGACGCCAGGAAGGCCCGTCCGTAGCCGCGGGTGGTGAGCCGCGGGTCGAGCACCGCCACGAGACCGCGGTCGGCGCGAGAGCGGACGAGGCGCCCGAAGCCCTGGCGAAGCTGGAGCGCGGCCGCCGGAACCTGAAGCTCGGAGAAGGCGTCACGCCCGTCGTCGGACAGCGCCTTCATTCGAGCCGCGAGCACCGGGTCGTTGGGCGGCGCGAAGGGAAGCCGGTCGATCACCACGAGCGAGAGGGCCTCTCCGGGAACGTCCACGCCCTCCCAGAAGCTCTGGGTGGCGAAGAGCACCGACGGGCGCTCGCGGAACGACTCGAGGAGCCGGTGCTTGGGGCGCTCGCCCTGGAGGAGGAGTTGCCAGGGCAGGTCGGAGAGCGCCTCCCGGAAGGCGAGCATGTTTCGCACCGACGTGCAGAGGACGAAGGCCCGGCCGCCGGTGATCTGGGCGAGCTCCCGGACGGCGCTGGCCGCCGCGGCCACGAAGCCGGGCTGGTTTGGATCGGGGAGTCCGGCCGGTGCCACCAGCGCGGCCTGGGTGGCATAGTCGAACGGGCCGGGAAAGGTGCGCTCGTCGACGTCGAAGTCCTGGCGCAGCCCGACCTGCCGCCGGAAGTAGTCGAAGCGACCCTGGGTGGCGATGGTGGCGCTCGTGAAGATCACCGTGTCCACGTTGCGGTAGAGCCTGGTGACGAGCTCCTCGGCCACGTCGATGGGGGCTGCCCGAAGGAAGACGCCGCGGCCCCTGGCCTCGGCGAAGAAGACCCGGGACGGCTCCTTCATGGCGGTCACCGCCGCGAGCTCCACCCGAAGCTCCGCGGCGCGCCGCGCGATCTGGAGGAAGGCGGGCGACGGGTCGTCGGCCAGCTCGGCGCGGAGCTCCTCCATGGCCGAGTCGAGGCGCTCCTGCTCGCCGGCGAGCGGCGCGAGCATGGCGGGCACGAGCGGCCCGCGCAGGCTCTCCTCCTCCGCCCTGCGTCCGCCCCGCGGAGGCTCGGCGCGACCGGAGCTCCGGGCGAGCGCCCGGGCCACCGATCCGAAGAAACGCTCACCGGCCTTGGCGAGCTCCCCGGTGGTGCGCTTCAGCATGGAGGCCAGGTCGGGGCGGTCGGCCACGGTCCGCTGGGCGTCGCGCGCCAGTTCCTCCACCCGATAGGACGAGACCTGAAGCCCGAAGTACTCGGTGGCCACGTCCTCGATGGCGTGGGCCTCGTCGAAGATCACGGCCTCGTAGGGCGGCAGCACCTCGACCCCGGCCCGGGAGGTGCGCATGGCCAGGTCGGCGAAGAAGAGGTGGTGGTTCACGAGCACGATCTCGGCAGCGGCGGCGCGGGCCCGGGCCTGCTGGACGAAGCAGTCCTCCCAGCGCAGGCACTCCTTGCCCAGGCAGGTCTCCCCGGTCGCGGAGAGGTCCTTCCAGGCCAGGTAGGAGTCGGGCAGGTCGACCTCGCTCCGATCGCCGGTGGCGGTGGTGCGCGACCACTCCCGGATCCGGGGCCAGAGGGCGGCCTCCTCCCGGGTGGGGAAGATGGGGTGGCGCTCGAACTCCTCGCCGCGGGCCAGGCAGTAGTAGTTGGCGCGCCCCTTCAGATATGCCGCCGAGATCTCGACGCCGCAGCGGTCGCGGAGCAGCGGGATGTCCCGGAACCAGATCTGCTCTTGCAGGTTTCGCGTGGCGGTGGAGATGACCACCCGCCGGCCCGACTGGACCGCAGGCAGAAGGTAGGCGAGCGTCTTCCCGGTGCCGGTGCCGGCCTCTGCGACGAGGAAGCGGCGACGGGAGAGCGCGTCTGCCACCGCCTCCGCCATGCGGATCTGATCCGGGCGCGGCTCGTAGCCTTCGAGCACGCGCGCCAGCCGGCCGCCGGGGGCGAGCACCGCCTGGATGGCGCTCTGCGTGGCGCCGGCTCGGGGTTCGCCGGTCACAGCCGGATGGGAACCGCGACGAAGGTGAGGAGGAAGAGCAGCATCGACGCCACCGCCACTGCGCGTCGGCCCCCCGTGATGGGCTCGTCGACGATGGCCGGCGGGTGACGCAGGCCGATGACGAGCCGCGTGAGCAGCCACCAGACGAGCCAGTTCAGCGAGACGAAGATCCCGGCGGCAAGGAGCGCCCAGGAGACGAGGCGCGACAGCCGGAGCGCGCCCCGCTCACCCAGCCAGGCATAGGTCACGTGACCGCCGTCGAGCTGGCCGAGGGGGATGAGGTTCAGGGTCGTCACGAAGAGTCCCAGCCACGCCGCCAGCGCGACCGGGTGCACGAAGACGTCGTACCCGGGAGCGAGCGGACCGACCACCAGTCGCTGCAGTCCATAGGTGAGCAGGCTGTCGCCGAACACCATGGTGTCGCCGCCCCAGGAGAGCGGCTCTCCCTGGAGCAGGGCCCGCGCGATGGACCAGATCGACCCGGTGTTCGCGACCGCCATTTCCCCGACCGCGCGGACCTCGGAGTGGGCGAGCCCCCAGGCGTAGAGGGGCACGGCCACGAGCGCGCCCGCGATGGGACCGCCGGCGCCGATGTCGAGCACCGCGTCGCGCGACGGGATGGGAGAGCGCAGCCGGATGAGCGCGCCCAGCGTCCCGAAGCTGCTGGGCATGGGGATGAAGTAGGGAAGCGTCGAGTCCACCCGCCAGGCCCGGGCCTGCAGGTAATGCCCCATCTCGTGGGCGAGCAGGATGGCGAGGATGGCGGTCGAGTAGGAAAGCCCGGCCAGCAGGAGGCCGGGAATGCCGTCGGCGGAATAGCCGGCGAAGCCGGCGCCCGAGAGCACCGTGGTCCCGATGGTGGCGAGGAAGAGAACGCCGTTCAACCACGGCAGCCGGCGCCTTCGCGGTGCGATGTCGTTGCTTCCGTCCACTTCGATCCGTCAGGGGGCCGTTGCCGGCGCCCCGCCCAGCTCCTCGGAGCGCATCTCGCGGATGGCGCCCTGGTCGACGGTGAGGACGAAGAGGCTTCTCACCGGCTCGCCCCGGGCATCGAAGGCCACGTCGCCGGTGGCCCCGGGAAAGGGCGCCTGCGTCGCGAGCGCGTCGCGCATCTCCTTGCGCCCCGTGACGCCCCGCCGCATGGCCGCCGAGACCATGCGCGTCGCGTCGAAGGCGCTGGCCTCGAGGATCGACGGCACGCGAGCGTGGGCCTGCTGGAAATCCAGGACGAAGCGCTTCGTCTCGATGCGCTCCGAGCCGGCGAAGAAGCCGTCGACGAAGATGGCGCACTCGACGTACTTGCCGGCCTTCTCGACCACGGCCGGGTCGTCCCAGCCGTTGCCGCCCAGCAGGAGCACCGGCTTCACCGTCCAGGGGCTGACCTTCTGGATGCGCTCGATCTCGTGCGGGTCACAGGCGGTGACCACGTCCTCCACCGCCAGGGCCGGCGCGAGCAGGGTCACGGTCCGGGCGAAGTCCGGCACGAAGACCACGTCGAACTCGATGACCGGGGGCAGCTCCTTGCGGGCCTTCTCCAGAGCCTTGGCGCGCCGGTACGGGTCGGTGATCTCCTTCACGATGGCCTTCTGGATCTCGCGCCAGTCGGCCCGCTGCTCCACCTGCGAGCGCCCGACCAGCTCCTTCGCCATCGGGGCGAAGTTGGCGCGGTCGGGCTCGTAGCCGATGGCACGGAAGATCGTCCCGCCGCGGGCCTCGACCTCGGCGCCAAAGGCCGTCCGGAGCTCGGTGCCGTAGGGGATCTCCGGGTAGAGGACCACCACGCGCCTGCAGCCCCCGCCGCTGGATGGCGATGTCGGCGAGCGCCTGGGCCTGGGCCGACGCCGTCAGCATGAGCCGGAATACGTAGGGGCGCCCCTCGGTGATCCCGTCCACCTTGGAGAGCGAGAGGAGCGGCACCCCCGCCTGCTGGGCCGCGGCCGCAGCCCGCTGGGCCTCCGCGTTCGTCACGCCGCCCACGATGGCCACTGCGCCCTCGGCCGCCAGCTGCGCCACCGCTTCTGCCGCGCCGTCTGGTTCACCCCGAGTGTCTCTCGCCACCACCCGGACCGGCCCGCCCTCGGGGACCGCCAGGGCCACGCCCTGGAGGATGGCGTCTCCCCAGGCCTTGAACTTGCCGGAGAGGGGCACGGCCACGCCGATCGTCCCGGCAACGGTGGCGGTCTTCAGCGCCGCCCGGGCGGCCAGCGCGATCCCCAGCGCGCCGCCCTTCGGGACCTCGCGCGACAGGGCCTCGATCTCCTGGGGCGATAGCTTCGTCGCCACGATTTCGATCGCCCGCGCGGTCTCCCGATCGCGCTCGGGGGGAGGCAGGAAGGACGCCGCCTCGCTGCGCCATCGCGCGGCCAGCGGCCAGTTCTTCGCCGCCTCGGCCGCGTCGGCGATGCGGAGCGCCAGGTTTCCCCTCTGCGGCGCCGGGGTCTCCTCCCAGATCGCCAGGAGCGTCTGCATGCCCGTGGCGCCCTGCCCGGCCTCGACCTCGGCGAGGCCGTAGCGAACCCGCGCCTCGTCGGACTTCGGCCACAGCGGGTAGCGGGAGAGCAGCTCCGCCCAGTCGCGCGCGGCGCGGGCCGGTTGCTTCGCCCGCATCCACGCCCTGGCCGCCTCGTCGAGTGCCTCGGGCGCCTCTGCGGCGGTGGGGCTCGTCCGGGCCAGCTTCTCGAAGGCCTCGGCGCTCTTCGCGGGTGGGGTGGAATCCGGCGCGGCGCGCAGCCGGGACAGCTCGGAGGCCGCGGCCGCCGACGGCGCGGTCGCGACCGGAGCCGGGGGAAGGCCGCCGGGTCGCGGGCTGGTCTGCGTGGTGACGCACCCCGCGGCGAATATCGCGGCGAGGGCGGCCGGAAGGGAAAGGCGCATGGACCCCGGTGTTCTATAAGAACGACGCCCGCGGCGAAAGGTCGCCTGGGGAGCTACTTGCCCAGCAGGTCCGCCACCTTGCTCCAGAAGCGGCTGGCGGTGGGATTGGTCTCCTCGCCGGACAGGGCGGCGAACCGCTCCAGCAACTCCCGCTGCTCCTTCGTGAGATGGGTGGGAACCTCCACCTGGACCTGCACGTGCTGGTCGCCCCGGGAGCCGCCGCCGAGCGGCACGATGCCCTTCCCCTTCAGCCGGAAGGTCTTGCCGGGCTGGGTGCCGGGCGGGATCTTGAGCTTGTACGGCCCGTCGAGGGTGGGCACCTCGACCGACGCCCCCAGCGCCGCCTGCGCGATGGAGATGGGCAGCTCGCAGACCACCTCGGTGTCCTGGCGACGGAAGATGGAATGCTCGCGCACCTGGACCACCACGTAGAGGTCGCCGGCCTCGCCGGATGGAGATGGAGCCGGCTCCCCCTCGCCGCGCAGCTTGAGCCGGGTGCCGCTGTCGACGCCGGGCGGGACCTTCACGTCCACCATCGATTTCTCGGCCATGCCGCCCGCGCCGGCGCAGGCCGGGCAACGGTCGGTGATGATCTTCCCTTCCCCGCGGCACTGGCCACAGGTGCGGGAGATGGCGAAGAAGCCCTGCTGGAGCCGGATCTCGCCCGAGCCACGGCAGGTGGGACACTGCTTCGGCTGGGTACCCGCCTTGGCGCCGCTGCCCCGGCAGGTCTCGCAGCGACGGGGGCGCTGGATCTCGATGCGGGAGGTGGCGCCGAAGGCCGCCTCCTCGAACGAGAGCTCGAGGTTGTAGCGGAGGTCGGCGCCGCGGGCGCGGCGCTGGCCTCGGCGGTGGGCACCGAAGACCTCTCCGAAGATCTCTCCGAAGATGTCGTTGATGGTGGCGGCGCCCCCGAATCCGACGAAGGGATCGAACCCACCCTGGGCGCTGCCGAACTGGTCGTAACGGGCCCGCTTCTCCGGGTCGGAGAGACAGTCGTAGGCCTCGGCGACCTCCTTGAAGCGATCCTCGGCGGCGTGATTCCCCGGGTTCCGGTCGGGGTGGAACTCCATGGCGAGCTTCTTGAACGCCGAGCGAACCTCCTCGCCGGAGGCCGAGCGGGCAACGCCCAGAACCTCGTAGAAATCTTTCTTGGGGGAACTCATCGCGTGGCGGTGCCGAACGTAATGCCCCGAAACGCCGGGGCAAGTCCAGAGCGCATCGATTGGGGCGCTACGACGTCGATCCCCCGTCCTGCCCCTGCGACGAGTAGATCGCGTCGGCGATGCGGTAGGCGGACCCCTCGAGACGTTGCAGCGCCTCCTTGATGCGCGTCAGGTCGAGCGATCCGAGCACCGACTGGAGCTCCTCGAGGTCGGCGCGAATCTCGGCGAGGTCGTCGGGCTTGAGCGCGCTCGAGTACTCCTCCAGGCTCTTCTCGGTGGTGTAGATGAGCCCTTCGGCGTTGTTGCGCAGCTCGGCCAGCTCGCGCTTCCCCTTGTCCTCGGAGGCGTTCTCGTCGGCGTCCCGGATGGCCCGCTGGATGTCCGCCTCCGAGAGGCCGGAGCGGGCGGCGATGCGGATCTGCTGCTTCTTCCCGGTGCCCAGGTCCTCGGCCTCGACGTGGACGATGCCGTCGGGGTCGATCTCGAAGCGGACCTCGATCTGGGGAACGCCGCGCGGCGCCGGCGGAATGCCCACCAGCTCGAAGCGCGCCATGGTCTTGTTGTCGACGGCCATGTCGCGCTCGCCCTGGAGCACGTGGACCGAGACCAGTGGCTGGTTGTCCACGGCCGTGGAGAAGACCTGCCCCTTCCTGACCGGGACCGTGGTGTTCTTCGGGATGATGCGGGTGAAGACCCCGCCCGCGGTTTCTACTCCAAGTGAAAGAGGCGTGACGTCGAGCAGGAGGACGTCCTTCACCTCCCCCTTCAGCACGCCACCCTGGATGGCGGCGCCCACCGCCACCACCTCGTCGGGGTTCACTCCCTTGTGCGGCTCCTTGCCGAAGAACCTCCGGACCGTCTCCTGCACCTTGGGCATGCGCGTCATGCCGCCCACCAGGATGACGGTGTCGAGCTGGGCCGCGGTGACGCCGGCGTCCTTGAGGGCGATCTTGCAGGGCTCGATGGTCTTCTCGACCAGGTCGCCCACCAGGCTCTCCAGCGTGGCCCGGTCGATGTTCTCGGCGAGGTGCTTGGGGCCGGTGGCGTCGGCGGTGATGAAGGGGAGGTTCACCTCCGTCTCGGTGGCCGAGGAGAGCTCGTGCTTGGCCCGCTCGGCGGCCTCCTTGAGCCGCTGCAACGCCATGCGGTCCTTTCGCAGGTCGATGCCGGTCTGATCCTGGAAGCGCTTGGCGAGCCAGTCGACGATCCGCTGGTCGAAGTCCTCGCCGCCGAGGAAGGTGTCGCCGTTGGTGGCCTTGACCTCGAAGACTCCCTGGTTGAGCTCCAGGATGGTGATGTCGAAGGTGCCGCCGCCGAGGTCGTACACGGCGAGGATCTCGCCCTTTCCGGAGCGCTGCTTGTCGATCCCGTAGGCCAGCGCCGCCGCGGTGGGCTCGTTGATGATGCGCAGGACCTCCAGGCCGGCGATGCGTCCGGCGTCCTTGGTGGCCTGGCGCTGGGCGTCGTTGAAGTAGGCCGGGCACGTGATGATGGCCTCGGTGACCGGCTC
Source organism: uncultured delta proteobacterium (assembly GCA_963700085.1). Lineage (GTDB taxonomy): Bacteria > Myxococcota > Myxococcia > Myxococcales > Anaeromyxobacteraceae > CAIOAK01. The sequence goes on along the minus strand of CAVOWI010000021.1, from coordinate 52,140 downwards.
GCCGATGTAGTCCTCGGCGGTCTGCTTCATCTTGGTGAGCACCATCGCCGACACCTCTGCCGGCGACATCTGCTTGCCCCCCGCCTCGACCCAGGCGTCGCCGTTCTCGGCGGGGACGATGTGGTAGGGGACGGAGGAGGCCGTGCGCGCCACCTCGCGGTCCTTGAACTTGCGGCCGATGAGCCGCTTGGTCGAGTAGATGGTCGACTCGGGGTTCGTGATCGCCTGGCGCTTGGCGATCTGCCCCACCAGCCGGCTGCCTCCATCGGTGAAGGCCACCATGGACGGCGTGGTGCGCGACCCCTCGCTGTTCGGGATCACCACCGCCTCGCCTTGTTCCATGACCGAGACGCAGCTGTTGGTCGTCCCGAGGTCGATGCCGATGACCTTCCCCATGCTCGCCCTACCCTTCGTCCTCGACGACGGCGGGAGCCGCCGCCGCCACCGCCACCATCGCGGGGCGAAGCAACCTGCCGTGTTGCAGCCAGGCCCGCCCGTGCTGGGCGACCACCGTCCCCGGGACGGCCCCGGGGACCGGTACCGTGGCCAGCGCCTCGTGCAGCTCCGGATCGAATGGCTCGCCCATCGCGCTCCTGGGTTCCACCCCGTGGCGGGCCAGTGCCTCCTCGACCTGCCGGAGCACCATGCGCACCCCGTCGGCGAGCGGATCGGAGGGCGCCGCCGCCGCGAGCGCCCGCTCCAGGTTGTCGATCGCGGGGATGAGGTCCTTCACCACCGGTCCGGCGGCGTGCCGCGCCGCGTCGTCGCGCTCTCGAGCCACCCGCTTGCGAAAATTGTCGAGGTCTGCAGCGGTCCGGAGCAGCCTGTCGTGCTCCGCCACGAGCTCCGCCTCGAGCCGCTTCACCTCTTCGGCGAAGTCCGGCGCCGGCGCTTCGACCTCGACCGCGGGGTCGCCGGATGCCGGCACCACGGCGTCCCCTTCGTGCCTGGCGACGCTCTTCAGGGCCTCCTCGAGCACGGAAGCCGGAATGTCCGCGGCGAAGCTCCCTTTTTCTCCAGCTCCTGGCATGGCTTGCTCGGGCGGCGTCGCGTGCGGCGTGAGGTTCGAATATGTCACAGGGGTCCGGCTACGGGCAAGGACGCCGGTGCGCAAGTGCTCGGTACATCTGGGGAAAGGTGCGCCTCCGGCATGGACGACGACGTCGGTCAGCCGCGGTCGGTGTCGGAGAGGGCCCGGGAGATCTCCCGGGCGGTCAGGTCCACGAGCGGGATCACCCGGCCGTAATCCATCCGGGTCGGGCCGATGACGGCGAGCGCGCCGAGGATCCGCCCGTCCCGGACGTACGGGGCGGCGACCACCGAGACGTCGGAACTCGCGGCGAGGTCGCTCTCCGCGCCGATGAAGATCTGCATCTCGCGAGCGCGGAGGACCCGGTCGAGCACCCGGAGGATGCGGTCCTTCTCCGCGAAGGTGCGAAGCAGGGCCCGGGCCTTGCCCATGTCGGCGAACTCGGGGGCGTCGAGGAAGGTGGCCTCGCCGTCCACGAGCACCCTCTCCTGCCCCGGCACGGGCAGGGCCCGCTCGGCGAGCCGCAGAGCCTTGTTCATGAGGTCGCGAAGCGCGGTCTCGTCGGCGCGCATGTCGGCGACGATGGCGTCCCGCAACCCCTCGATCCCGGTGCGCGACCAGCTTCTCCGACAGGTAGGCGGCCGCCTGTTCCAGCTCGGCGTCGGTGTAGGGGACCTCGAGCTGCACCAGCTTGTTCGTCACCAGCCCGGCCTGGGAGACGAAGACGGCCAGCACCCGGTTCTCCCGCAGTCGAACGAACTCCACGTGGCGCGTCGGATCGGAGAGGGCGCGCGGCGTCGACACCACGCCCACGTGCTGCGACAGGGAGTGAAGCAGCTCGGCGGTCCGGCCGAGGAGGCTGTCCACCGCCGACGACCCCTGCGCCACCATCTCGATCCGCTCCCGCTCGGCCGGAGAGGGTGGCCGCACCTTGACGAGCACGTCCACGAAGAGCCGGTAGCCCGCCGAGGTGGGGATGCGGCCGGCCGAGGCGTGGGGCTTCTCGAGGAGGCCGAGCGCCTCGAGGTCGGCCATGACGCTGCGGACGGTGGCCGGCGAGACGTCGAGGTCGTGGCGGGAGAGGAGCGTCTGGCTCGCCACCGGCTCCCCGGTGTGGATGTGGTCCTGCACGATGGCGCGCAGGATCTCCCGCTCCCGCCGGTTCAGCTCGTGCTCGGGGGACGGCATGATCGCCTTCACTGCCCTCTGGAGCACTAGGGCTCCTCGAGGTGTCGCTGCGCCGCTTGTGCGAGGGCCGGAACCCGCCCGGCACGCAGCTCTCGCCAGCGGGCCTGGGCGAGCGAGCGATCTCCGGCCGCCTCGGCAAGGAGCGCCTCGAAGTGGGCCCGCGCCTCCGGTGAGGCGAACACGAGAAATCGGCGAGCAGCGCCGTCGGGGTCGAGCCGCAACGCCTCGACCGCCAGCCGTGCCGCGTCGGCGTCGCCGCGGTTGTCGGCGAGGAGCGCGAGCGCGAAGGCCGGCTCGGCGCGTCCGGCGTCGATCTCGCGGGCGGTCTCGAGGTGGGCCTGCGCCGCGGAGGGATAGCCGTCTTCCGAGTAGAGGTCGGCAAGGTTCACGAGCGCCGCTTGCTGCTCGCGCGGCGCCCCCCTGACCACCACCTCGTCGAGAAGCTGCCGCGCCGCCTCCGCGTGGCCCTCCAGGCGATAGGCCACGGCAAGGTCGTTCAGCGCGTCCATCCGCTCCGGGTCGGCGCGGACCACCGACTCGAAGCCTCCTCGCGCCGCGGCCAGCTGTCCCGCGCGCAGCGCAGCGGTTCCTGGCCCCGCGTCCTGGACCCGCATGCCGGCGATCGGCGCACCGCCAGCGCGGACGGACGGCTCCTGCCCTCCGCAGGCCGCCACGAGGGCAAGCGCCGGGAGCAGGATCGGCCGGAGAAGGCGGTGAAGAGGCATGGCGCGGAACCCTCGAGCAACCCGGGGAGTGTAGCGACCCCCCCTCCGGGGATCAACATCGGGCCCTCCGGCGCGGCTTCGGCGTCATTCCCGTGTTAAGCACCGGGCCGCCGTGTCCGAGAGAAGTCCCCGCCCGCCCTCCGTCGCCGACGCCGAAGGCGGTGGTGCGCCCGCTCCCTGGCGCGCCGTCGCCGACGCGGTCGCGGCCGGTGGCGCAGACGTGGTCGGCCTCTCCGGCGCCGCGCGCGGCCTGGCGGCCCGGCACCTCGTCGCGGAGGGGAGCGGCCGTCGCGCCGTTCTCGCCGTGACCGTGGACGAGGAGGAGGCAGACCTCCTCGCCCGGGACCTGGAATTCTTCCTCGGCAAGGGCGAGCCGGGCGCGCCCGTGGTGGTGCGCGTGCCGGCCGACCCCATCCTCCCCTACGACGACCTCTCGCCGGACCGTGGCCTGGAGATGGACCGGCTGGCCGCGCTGGCTCGCCTCCACCTCGGCGGCAAGGACGTGAAGGCGGTGGTGGTCTCGGCGCGGGCGCTGGCCCGGAGGCAGGTCCCGCGCGCCGAGCTGGGGCGTCAGCTCGAGTTGCTCGGCCCGGGCGTGACCGTCGACCGCGACGCGCTGGCTTCCCGCCTCGTCGAGCTCGGATACGCGCGGGTGCCGCTGGTCGAGGACCCCGGGACCTTCGCGGTCCGGGGCGCGGTGGTCGACGTCTGGAGCCCGCTCCACGACCGGCCGGTCCGTCTCGAGCTCTTCGGCGACGAGATCGAGAGCGCCCGGGCCTTCGAGCCCGGCACGCAGCGTTCGCTCTCCGACGTCGGAGAGCTCTGCGTCGTCCCGGCGCGCGAGGGGCTCTTCACCGTCGAGGGCAAGGAGGCGGCGCGGCGCGCGGTGCGCGAACTCGCCGAGAAGATCGACCGCCCCACCTCCAAGGTGCGCGAGGTGCTCGACGCCATCGACTCCGGTACGCCGTTCTTCGGGATGGAAGCGCTTCTCCCGGGCTTCCACCCGGGCGGCCTGGGGACGCTCCTCGAGTACCTGCCGGCGGGCTCGGCCCTGTTCGTCGACGACCCCGGCGGCGTGTCGCAGGTCCTCGCCGAGCTCGAGCAGGAACTCGGGCGCGAGCACGTGGCTGCGCTCCGGCGGGACGAGCTCGCGCTGCCCCCGGATGCCCACTTCCTGCCAGCCGCCGCGACCCTGGACCTGGTCCGCCCTCTTCCGGCGCTGCGCAGTCACCGGCTCTGGATGGGAACGTCCGACCCCATCCGCTTCGCCCTCGGCGACACCGGCGCCATCCGCGGCGAGATCGAGCAGGCTCACGGCGACGAGGGCGCTCTCTCGCCCCTGGTTCGCCGGCTTCAGGATTGGCGCAGCCGCGGCCTGACCGCGGTGGTCGCCACCCACTCCCCCTCTTCGGCCGATCGCCTGCGGCGCCTGCTCGAGGACCGCCGGCTCGCCGTCCGCGTCCACGCCTCGCCCGCAGGCGAGCTGCGCTCGCTCTGGGACCCGGCCATCCACGTCCACCTCGTCCCCGGTGACGTCTCGCACGGCTTCGTCGACGGGAGCGGCGGCGTCGCGCTGGTGGCCGACGAGGAGATCCTGGGCAAGCGCGTCCGCAAGCGCGCACGCGCAGCCCGGATCGAGAACGCCATGGTGGCCGGCTTCCGGGACCTGAACGAGGGCGACCTCGTGGTCCACGTCGAGCACGGCATCGCCCGCTACGGCGGACTCACCAAGATGCAGATCCGCGGGGTCGAGGGGGACTTCCTCGTCCTCCAGTACGAGGGAGCCGACCGGCTCTACCTTCCCGTGTCGAAGCTGCGTCAGGTGCAGAAGTTCACCGGCGCCGCGCCCGACGCCATCCGGCTCGACCGGCTGGGCGGGAGCTCCTTCGCGCTGCGCAAGGCGCGGGTGAAGGAGCAGCTGCTCAAGATGGCGGCCGAGCTCCTCGACATCTACGCCGCCCGCGTCGCCCACCAAGGCCACGCCTTCGCGCCCCCCGACGAGATCTTCCGCGAGTTCGAGGCCGAGTTCCCCTGGGAGGAGACCCCGGATCAGGCGAAGGCCATCGCCGACGTGCTCTCCGACATGACGAAGGGGCGCACCGAGGGACAGGATCGGGGGCCCTCGCTGCGGGCTCCCATGGACCGGCTCGTCTGCGGCGACGTCGGCTACGGCAAGACCGAGGTCGCGCTGCGCGCCGCCATGCTGGCCGTGCTCTCGAAGAAGCAGGTGGCCGTGCTCGTCCCCACCACCGTGCTCGCCTCGCAGCACGAACGGACCTTCCGTGAACGCTTCGCCGGCTACCCGGTGCGGGTCGAGGCCATCTCCCGGATGAAGACGCCCGAGGAGGTGCGCCAGGTCCTCGCCGACGCCGCCGCCGGCAAGGTGGACGTGCTGGTGGGCACCCACCGGCTGCTCGCCACCGACGTCTCCTTCCGCGACCTGGGGCTCGTGGTGGTGGACGAGGAGCAGCGCTTCGGCGTGGCCCACAAGGAGCGGCTGAAGAAGCTGCGCAAGCTCGTCGACGTCCTCACGCTGACCGCGACCCCCATCCCGCGCACGCTCCACATGAGCCTGGCCGGCGTTCGCGACATGTCGATCATCGCGACCCCCCCGGAGGACCGGCGCTCCATCCGCACCTTCGTCTCCAAGTTCGATCCGGCGCAGGTGAAGGAGGCCATCGAGCAGGAGATCCGTCGCGGCGGGCAGGTCTACTTCGTCCACAACCGGGTCCGCTCCATCCACTCCATGGAGAAGTTCCTTCGCGAGCTCTGTCCGAGGGCCCGCATCGGGGTGGCGCACGGCCAGATGGGCGAGGGCAAGCTCGAGGAGGTGATGAGCCGGTTCGTGGGGCGCGAGCTCGACGTGCTGCTCGCCACCTCGATCATCGAGAGCGGCCTCGACATCCCGACCGCCAACACCATCATCGTGAATCGCGCCGACCACTTCGGCCTGTCGCAGCTCTACCAGATCCGCGGACGCGTCGGCCGGAGCCGGGAGCGGGCCTACGCCTACCTGCTCGTTCCGGCCCGGCGGCCGGTGACCCGCGACGCCAAGCTGCGGCTCGAGGCGCTTCAGCGCTTCACCGACCTGGGCAGCGGCTTCGCCATCGCCAGCCACGATCTGGAGATCCGCGGCGCGGGAAACCTGCTCGGCAAGGACCAGTCGGGACAGATCGAGGCGGTGGGTTTCGATCTTTACTCCGAGTTGATGGAGGAGGCGGTGCGGGAGCTGCGCGGCGAGGCGCCGCGGCTGGACGTGGACCCCGACGTCCAGCTGCCGGTCCCGGCCTTCATTCCGGACGACTACATGCCCGACGTGCACCAGCGGCTCTACTTCTACAAGCGGCTGGCCCAGGCCTCCACCGACGAGGACCTGGAGGAGGCTCGGGCCGAGATCGTGGACCGCTACGGCGACGTGCCAGACGAGCTCGAGGCCCTCCTCGAGCTCATGGCTGTGAAGGTCCGGCTCCGGGCGCTGCGGATCCGGGGGCTCGACGCCGGGCCGGGGCGGCTCGTCTTCGCGCTGGGTCCGGACGCCGCGCTCGACCCTTTCGAGCTCGCGAAGCACGTCCAGAGGAGCGGCGGCGCACTTCGCCTGACGCCGGACATGAAGCTGGTCGCGGCGGTGGGCCCACGTCCGGCACCGGGGTCGACCCCCCTGCCCGGAAAGAAATCAAAAGGAAAAACAGGTGTTTATCGCTCGCTGTCGCCGGCCCTGCCGCCGACGCCGGGCGGCGACGCAACCCGGGGGCGGGAACTCCTGCAGGAGGCCCGCAAGGTGCTCCACGGCCTCGCGACCTGCGCCCGTCGCGAGTAGCCCCGACTCCTTGATCCCCGCGCGGTTTCGTGGTTTTTTCCCGCGGCTGCCCGGGAACGTCGGCGTCGCGCCGAGGGTTCGAACGGGACAGCGTTTCTCACAAAATTTCGAACACAGGAGCTCCCCCTAGATGACGCGCGCACTCGCAGCGACCGGAATTGCCGTTGCTCTCGCCCTTGCCGGTTGCAAGCCCACTCCTCCAGGCGCTCAGAAGAGCGGCCCCGCCGTCGCCCAGGGCGACGGGGTGGTCATCACCGTGGCCGAGTTCAAGGCCCGCCTCGACGAGCAATCCCCCTTCCTCCGGCAGCGCTACCAGAACCTGGACCGGAAGAAGGAGTTCCTCGACAGCCTCGTGAAGTTCGAGGTGCTGGCTCACGCCGCCGAGAAGGAGGGGCTCCAGAACGACCCCGAAGTCCAGATGACCATGAAGAAGGCCATGGTCCAGAAGCTGGTGTCCAAGAGGTTCGCCGAGGGCGACGCGTCGAAGGACATCTCCGACGCCGAGGTGCAGAAGTTCTATGACGAGCACAAGGACGACTTCGTGAAGCCGGCCCGGGTGCGCGTCGCCGGCGTTCTGGTCGGGGCGACCGACAAGGACCGGGCCCATGAAGGGCGCCCAGGCGAAGAAGCTCGTCGCCCAGCTGAAGACCGCCGCGAAGAAGGATCCCCAGGCGCTCCAGGCGCTTGCGCGCGCCTCTTCCGACGACGCGGCGACCAAGGCCTCGGGCGGCGACCTCGGCTTCCGCTCCCAGGACGAGTTCGGAAAGCAGTTCGGGCCGGCCTTCGCCGACGCCGCCTTCGCCATCAAGGACGGGGAGGACGTGGTCGTCGAGACGGCGCAGGGCTTCTGGCTCATCCGCGTCACCGGCCGCCAGGAGGGGATCACGCGCACGGTGGATCAGGTGAAGCCCCAGGTCCAGTCGCGGCTCCAGCGCGAGAAGCGCACCAAGGAGTTCGACGAGTACGTGAAGAAGCTCCGCGAGGAGGCCAAGGTCACCGTGAACGAGGCCGAGCTCGAGAAGGTGACGGTGTCGGCCGCGCCGGCCGGTGGCCCCGGCATGCCCGGTGACGGGGATGCCCGGCGGGATGCCGCCCGGTGGAATGCCGCAGGGGGCCATGCAGCGACCGGCCATGCCGCCCCCCCAGGCGATGCCGCCGGCCCCCGCGCCGGTGCAGAAGTAAGTTGCGACGGACCGCCTCCATCGCCGGTCTCTGCGCCGTCCTCCTCGCTTCGGGTTGCCGCTCCGGCAGCGCTGGCGGGGAGCGCGCGGGGCCCGCGCCGGTGGCGGTGGTGAACGGCGAGCCCGTCTCGCGCGCCGCATTCGAGCGGGAGCTCCAGCAGCTCCGGGTCGGCGGCGGCGAGGGGAGCGGCCCGACCGACCTGCTGAAGTCGAGCGTCCTCGACGACCTGGTGGCGCGGACGCTGCTCCTGCAGCAGGCTCGGGCTCGCGGCGTGACGGTGGGGCCCGAGCAGGTGGACCGGGCCTTCCTGGCCATCCGGGCCGAGTACCCCGGCAACGCCTTCGACGACCTGCTCGCGCAGGAGCGGCTCTCGGTTGCCGACCTCCGCGTCCGGCTGCGGGACCAGCTCACCGTGGAGAAGCTCTTTCGCGAGGAGGTCTTCTCCCGCGTGCAGGTCCCCGACGAGGATGTGGTTCGCTACTACGCCGAGCACGCCTCCGAGTTCGACGAGCTGGAGAGGGTCCACGCGCGCCAGATCGTGGTCCGCACCCGCGAGGAGGCGGCCAAGCTCCGCGACGAGGTCCGGCGAAAGCCTGCCTCCTTCGCCGCCGTGGCCAGCCGGGCCTCCATCGCACCCGAGGCCAGGCGCGGCGGCGACCTGGGCTGGTTCGGAAAGGGGCAAGGCATGCCCGAGGTCTTCGAGGTCTGTTTTCGCATGTCGCCAGGCGCCGTCTCGGACGTGGCGCCATCCCCCTTCGGCTTCCATGTCTTCCAGTTGATCGAGAAGAAGCCCCCGTCCCGTCGCACGCTCGACCAGGCCCGGCCGATCATCGCCACCCGGTTGCTGCGGGAGCGGCGGGCCAAGGCCCAGGAGGATTACGTGGCCGCCCTCCGGGCCCAGGCGAAGATCCAGATCGACCCCGCGGCCGTCGCATCGGTGAAGCCTTGAAGATCCCGTCCCTCATCGTCCTGGCAGTGATCCTGGCCGCTCCGGCCGCCCACGGCGCCGACAGTCGCCCCCTCGACCGCGTCGCCGCGGTGGTGAACGGCGACGTGGTGACCCTGTCCGAGCTCGTGGCCCGGGCGGGCGCGGAATACCGGCGCGCCGTCGCCATGTCGCCTGGGCCGGCCCGCGACCGAGCTCGCGTCAAGGCCCTGCAGACCGCATTCGACCTGGTGGTGGCGGAGAGGCTGGTGGAGGCCGAGGTGAAGACTCTCGGCATCGACGTGACCGAGGCCCAGATCGACAGCGCCATCGAGGACGTGAAGAAGCGCAACAACCTGTCCGACGAGGCCCTGAAGAAGGCGCTCGCGTCGGAGGGGCTGGACGTCAAGAGCTACCGGGACCGGCTGCGCAGGGACTTCGAGAACCACATGCTCATCGTGTCCAAGGTGCAGAACCGGGTGAAGGTCACCGACGACGACGTCACCGGTTACTATCAGTCACATCCGCAGGAATTCGCCGGCGACGAGCAGGTCAAGCTGCGCCTCATCCTGCTCGCGGTCCCGGCCGGCGCCCGGCCCGAGGACGAGGCCCGGGCCAAGGCCTCCGGCGAGGTGGTGCTGGCCCGGCTGGCCGCTGGCGAGGACTTCTCCGACCTGGCGAAGCAGGTCTCCCAGGGGCCCGGCGCAGCCTCCGGCGGCGACCTGGGCTGGGTGAAGAAGGGCACGATGCCGATCGACCTGGAGCGGGTCGCCTTCCTGCTCACGCCCGGACAGAACTCCGGCCTGATCCGCGCCAAGACCGGCTGGATCATCCTGCACGCCGACGAGCGACGCACCGCAAATGCCCCGCCGCTCGACGAGGTGAAGGAACGCATCCGCGAGAAGCTCGTCAACCAGCAGGCCGAGACCTACCACAAGCAGTTCATCGAGGAGCTGAAGCGCGGCGCGATCATCGAGCTGAAGATCCCCGAGCTCCAGGCCCTGCCGGCTTCCTAGCGGGATGCGCGTCCGCGTCGCCGTCAGCCTGGGAGACCCGTCCGGCATCGGTCCGGAAGTGGTGGCCTCGGCGCTGGCCGCGCTCCGCGGGCGGATCTGCCCGCTCGCATTCGGCGACGCCTCGTTCGAGCGCGCGCTGCGCGGCGCCGGACTGGAAATGCCGGTGGTCGATCCGGGCGATCCCCTCCCCCGCGACGGCGGTCTGGTCCGCGTGACCCGGCTCTGCGGCGGCCGACCGACGTCCCGGGACGCCATCGCCGGCGGGCGGAGCCGCGTCCCTCGCCTACCTGGAGGCCGCCTTCGGCTCGGTGATCGCGGGCGCGGCCCAGGCGCTCTGCACCGCCCCGCTCTCCAAGGCCCAGGTCGCCCTCTCGCTCCCCGGCTTCGTCGGCCACACCGAGTGGCTCGAGGCCCGCGGAGATGGTTCACGGTCCGTGATGATGCTGGCCGGGCGGCGGCTCCGGGTTGCGCTGGTCACCAACCACCTCTCGCTCCGGGATGCGGTCCGGCGGCTCACGCCGTCGCGCATCGTCGCCGTGGCCCAGGTCGCCGCGGACGGGCTGCGACGCGACTTCGGCATCGCCCGGCCCCGCATCGCGGTGGCCGGCGTGAACCCGCACGCCGGCGAGGGCGGCGCCTTCGGCGACGAGGAGGCTCGCATCGTGGCCCCGGCGGTGGCGCGCCTTCGCGACGCGGGCATCGACGCCAGCGGCCCTTTCCCGCCCGACAGCGTATTCTTCCGCGCCGCCGGCGGCGAGTTCGACGCGGTGGTGGCCCTCTACCACGACCAGGGGCTGATTCCCGTGAAGCTGCTCGACGCGGTGCTGGGCGACTCGGCCGTCAACGTGACGCTGGGCCTTCCCTTCGTGCGCACCAGCCCGGACCACGGCGTGGCCTGGGAAATCGCCGGCAGCGGCCGAGCGAGCGACCGGAGCATGCGGGCGGCGCTGCGATTGGCTGCCGCCATCGCGCGACGGCGCGGACGATCCCTGGCCACGTGAACCCCGCCGTGGTTCCCGCATCCCCACGCCCGACCCTCCGGAGGATCCGGGTCGCCGTTCTTCTCGCGGTCCTGATCGTCACCGCTGCCTGGGGGGCCTCCACCGCCTACAAGCGCACGATCCGCGGCCGCTGGCAGCGACCGCTCCAGGTCGGCATCGTCCTCCTCGCTCCGGGCGGAGGCGTGAACGCGGAGCACTGGCGCCAGGGGGCCGCCGGTCTCTCCGACCGGCTCGCGGAGGAGATGCAGCGCTGGCGAGGCCCGGGGGCGATCCCCTTCGACCTGTCGGTGGTCGGCCCGGTGGCGTGGAACCGGCCGCTTCCCTTCACGCCCGCCTCCCGATCGCTCGTCGACCGGGCCCGACACGCCATCGACGTCTGGCGAACCGTCCGCGAGATCGACCGCGCCGCCGGCGGGGTCGCGGGGGGGTTCGACATCCGGGTCTTCGTCTTCGCCGCTACCCTTCCGGGCGACCAGGCGGAGTTCGCCGAGGGGTCGGGCGCGTTGAACGGCGAGGTGGCCTTCGTTCGCGGCTCGGCCGACGGCGACCTCTCCATCCCGCTGCAGGCCATCGGCCACGAGCTTCTCCACACCGTCGGCGCCTCCGACAAGTACGATGGCCAGGGCCACGCCCGCGAGCCGGACGGCCTGGCCGACCCCGATCGCGTGCCTCGCCATCCCCAGGATCACGCGGAGTGGATGGTGGGAGAGGTGGCCATCGGGCCGGGGCGCGGGCGGTTGCCGGCGTCCCTCGCCGAATTGCGGGTGGGGCCGACGACGGCACGGGAGATCGGGTGGGTGCGGTAGTCCGGCCGCGGCGCCTTCGCCCCGGGAGGGCGTCGTGCCGCCGGCGGGGGTGCGCAGACCGCGCCTCGGAGCGAATCCTCGGGTGAGGGTGCTCGCAGGCCGTTCGGCGTCGAGAATGGCCGGGGCCGAGCCTGGTCGGTCCTCGACGCCCCTGCGGGCACCTCGGCGCGGCGCGCCCCCCGCCGGCTGGGACGGCCCGTGGCGAAGGCGACGCGGACGCGCGTGCCTCGTGGTGGGCGCCGGGTGGCGGGCGCGGGCGCGGATTGCGCTGCCACGACCGGCCGTGGCCGACTTGCCGTCGGGGCCCGAACCTCGGCAGCCGGCGGGCAGCGCCGCTCGCAGAAACGCCTCCGCAGGGGCGCCGAGGATCGCCTGGCCCTGGCTCGCCGCGCCTCGGCGCCGTTCACTCGAAGCGCGACCGCGCCCGAGGACCAGCGTTTCGGAGAGAGGCGACTGCCGCGCCGGCGGCCAGGAGCCGCCCGGGGCGAGGCCGGCCCGCCGGCGGCTACACGTTGAACCGGAAGTGGATCACGTCCCCGTCCTGCACCCGGTACTCCTTGCCCTCGATGCGCAGGAGCCCCTTCTCCTTCACCGCCGCCTCGGATCCGAGCGCCACCAGATCCTCCCACCGCTGCACGTCGGCCTTGATGAAGCCCCGCTCGAAGTCGGTGTGGATGGTCCCGGCCGCCTGCGGCGCCGTCATGCCCTGGTGGATGGTCCAGGCCCGGCACTCCTCCTCGCCCACCGTGAAGAAGGTGGAAAGGCCCAGCATCTCGTAGCCAGCCCGGACCAGCCGGTTCAGCCCCGCCTCCTCGAGCCCCAGGCTGTGCAGGAAGTCGAGCCGCTCCACCTGGGGAAGCTCCGACAGCTCCGCCTCCACCTTGCCGCTGATGACGACGCAGCGGGCTCCCTCCTCGGCGGCCAGCTCCATCACCTTGGCCACGGTCGGGTCGTCGGACTTGCCCACCTGGGCCTCGTCCACGTTGGCGATGTAGAGCACGGGCTTCCCGGTCAGGAGGAAGAGGTCGGAGAGCACCGCCAGCGATTCGGCCGACAGCTTCTGCATTCGCACCGGGACGCCCTTGTCGAGCCCGGCCTTTGCCTCGTCGAGCACCACGATCTCGGCCTTGGCGATCTCGCCGGGCTTGCCGGGCGCCTTGGCGTCCTTCTGCTTCTTCTCGCGCCGGCGCTCGATCTGCTCCAGGTCCTTCAGCATGAGCTCGGTCTCCACCACGTCCCGGTCGTCGCGCGGGCTCACCTTGCCGCCCAAGTGGATGACGTCGGGGTCCTCGAAGCAGCGCAGGACGTGGGCGATCGCGTCCACCTGCCGGATGTGGGAGAGAAACTGGTTGCCGAGACCCTCCCCCTTCGACGCGCCGGCCACCAGGCCGGCGATGTCCACGAACTCGAGCGTGGTCGGCGTGGTCTTCTTCGGTTGGTAGAGCTCGGCCAGCCTGGCCAGCCGCTCGTCCGGCACCGGCACCACGCCCAGGTTCGGGTCGATGGTGCAGAACGGGTAGTTGGCCGCCTGGGCCTGCGCCTGGCCGAGCAACGCGTTGAAGAGGGTCGACTTGCCCACGTTCGGCAGGCCGACGATTCCTATGGCGAGCCCCATGGTTTCCGATTCACTCCGCGAAAAAGGCGAAGCCCCGGCGGACGGGCGTCCGTCGGAGCTTCGCGAGAACTGCCGGCCGGGGGGTTACGCCCGTCCGACCGGGAGGTCCTTGATGTAGTCCTCGACGAGTTGACGCTGGGTCTTCTCGTCCAGGCTCGACTTCACGATTCGTGCAGCGGCCGCGACGGCCAGGTCGGCCACCTCGGCGCGCAGCTCGGCGACGGCCTTGGTCTTCTCCTCCCCGATCTGCTTGCGGGCGTTGGCCACCAGGGTCTCGCTCTCCTTCTTGGCGAGCGAGGTGAGCTGGGCCCGGTAGACCTCCATCTCCTGCGCGTTTCGCTTGGCGATCTCGGCCGCCTCGCGCTGCGCCTTGAGGAGCGCGTCCTTCTGTTGCGCGAGGAGCTTCTCGGCCTCGGCGCGCTCGCGCTTGGCCTCGTCGATGGCGCCGCGAATGGTGCGTTCCCGCTCGTCGAGCATCTTGACGATGGGTCCGAACGCGTACTTCCCGAGCACGAAGATCAGGAGGATGAAGGTGATCGCCGTCCAGAGCGTCAGGCCTGGATTGAGATCCATGATCCCGGCAGCCAGCACCGGCGATGCAGCGAAGGCATTCATCGAAAGGCTCCGGTGGCGGAGGTGGGATCCGCTACTTGATGGCGAGGAGCAGGCAGACCACGATCGCGAAGAGCGTGGCTCCCTCGATGAGGGCGGCGGCGATGATCATCGAGGTTCGGATCTCGCCGATGGCGGAGGGCTGGCGGGCCGACCCCTCCATGGCGGCGCCGGCCAGCTTGCCGATGCCGAGCCCCACTCCGATGACGGCGAGACCGGCCCCGAGGCCAGCCGAGAGATAACCGAGAGCGATCGAGTTCATGTCGTTCCTGTCCGTTTCCTGATGGGCGGTGAGTGACGGGCCACCCGTTCCCGCGGCGCCTGGAGCGCTCGACTACCCGTGGCCGGGAACCTTCCCTGCCGCGTGAGAAGCGTCGTGGACCTCGCCGTGCTCGGCGTGGCCGTGTGAGTCGTCGTGGTGAACCAGTCCCGCGCCGATGAAGAGCGCGGAGAGCATGGTGAAGATGTAGGCCTGCACGAAGGCCACGAAGAGCTCGAGCATGAAGATGGCGAGCGCGAGCGCCACGGAGACCGGCGCCACCCAGGCCGAGATGGAGAAGATCAGCCCCAGCAGCGCCAGGATGACGAAGTGGCCTGCCACCATGTTCGCGAAGAGACGAACGGTGAGGGCGAAGGGCTTGGTGAAGAGGCCCAGGAACTCGACCGGGATCATGATGGGCCAGAGCCAGGCCAGCGAGGCCGGCACGCCGCCGGTGAGGTGCTTCAGGTAGCCGCCGAATCCCTGGGACCGGATGGCGGCATACTGGGTGACGAAGAAGGTGAAGAGCGCGAACGCGACCGTCACCGAGATGTTTGCGGTGGCGGTGGCCATGAAGGGCACGAGCCCCAGCAGGTTCGCGAAGAGGATGAAGAAGAAGGCCGAGCAGAGATAGGGAACGAAGCGATCCGCGTCCTTCTTGCCGATGTTCGACACCGCGATGTCGCGGACGAACTGCACGAGGAGCTCGATGAAGTTGTAGAGGCCGCGGGGCACCAGGCTCCGCTTCCGGGCTGCCAGCAGGATCACGAAGGTCACCAGGGCGGCCGCGAGCCAGAGCATCACGGTGTGCTTGGTGGGCGTCATGTCGATTCGCGCCTGGCCGACCGTGAGCGTCCACCCGCCGGTGGCTTCCTTCAGGTCGAGCTTGCAGTTCCAGTGGAATCCATTGCAGAAGCCGGGGTACTCGACCTCGTAGCCGTTGGCCACGTGGTGCATCATCACCTCGGGCAGCGTGGCGCCGTGCCCGCCCGGAGCGGCGCCGTGCGTCGCGGGCGCGGCCGCATGTTCGGCCGGCGCGGCGGTGTGCTGGCCGAGGGCGATCCCCAGCGCGAGGGCGGCAACGGTGAGCGTCATGCGGTCTTCCCGATCCCGCGATCGATGGAGATGAGAAGGCTCCCCTCGATGGCGGTGAATGCGAAATAGGGAACGAAGAAGGCAATCACGAAGGGCACGACGCTCTCGCCGGCGCGCACCAGGACCGCGAGCGCCACGCCGACGAGGACGATGCGCACGAGGAAGGTCACCACGAACACGAGGAGAGCCTGCTGCACCGGGCGGCGGGTGGCCCGCCCGTATCGACCGTAGGCCCAGAGGGAAGCCAGCGCGGTGCCGCTCGCGATGGCCGCGCCAGCCAGCGCGGGCCTGCTGGCCGGACCGGCGAGCAGGGCTGCGGCGACCGAGATGGCGGCCAGGGTTGCGGCGGCGAGGAGATGGCTCTTCACTTGTTCTGTTTTCCCAGGACCGTCCGGAAGAAGCTCACGAAACCCCCGACCATCCCCAGGAGCGCGCCCCCGAGGAGGAACCACGGCGTCCGGTGGCCGAACTTCTGATCGAGCCACCAGCCCAGCCCCGCGAACACGCCCACCGAGGCCACCAGCGTGGTGGAGGCCCCGATGTACGGGCCCGCCTTCTGGTACGCCTCGGCCAGGTTCGAGAGACCTTTCTCGTCCTCTTCCCGGCGCTCTCGATCGTCCGGGGAGCCCACCGCAGCCTCCAGCTCTTTTCCCGGATTTCCCTGTGAATCCCGGGAGGAAGGGCGAAACCGTATAGCAGTCCCACCCCTCTCCGTCAATGACGCCGCGCTAACCGGCCACGACGGCCGCGAACGCCTTCCGGGCAGCCTGGACGGTGGTCTCGATGTCCTCGTCCCCGTGCGCCACCGACAGGAAAGCCGCCTCGAACTGCGAGGGCGGGAGGTAGACGCCGTTCTCGAGCATCACCTGGAAATACTTGGCGAATTTCTTGGTGTCGGACTTCCTGGCGCTGGCCGCGTCGAACACCGGGTCTGGAGAGAAGAAGACCGTGATCATCGAGCCGGCCCGGTTCACCTGGACCTTCGCGCCGGCGGCGCGGGCGGCCTCGACGAGGCCTGTCTCGAGCTTCATGCCCAGCTCCTCGAGTCGGGCGTACTGCGCCTTGCCCAGTTGCCGGAGGGTGGCGATGCCAGCCGCCATGGCGAGCGGGTTCCCGGAGAGGGTCCCGGCCTGGTAGACCGGCCCGGCCGGAGCGATCCGGTCCATCACGTCTGGTCGGCCGCCGAACGCGCCGACCGGCAACCCGCCGCCGATCACCTTGCCGAAGGTGACCAGGTCGGGCCGGATCCCGTACACCTCGCAGGCCCCGCCCGGCGCCAGGCGGAAGCCGGTCATGACCTCGTCGATGATGAGGAGCGTGCCGTGCTTCCGGGCCACGTCGAGGAGCCCCTGCAGATACCCCGGCCTGGGGACGAGCACGCCCATGTTGCCCACCACCGGCTCGACGATGATGGCGGCGATGGAGGCGCCTCGCCCGGCCAGCAGCTTCTCGACCGCCGGGAGGTCGTTGTAGGGGAGCGTCAGCGTATGGCGGGCCACGTCGGCGGGAACGCCCGGCGAGTCCGGCAGGCCAAGCGTCTCCACGCCCGAGCCGGCCTTCACGAGAAGTGCGTCACCGGCGCCGTGGTAGCAGCCGTCGAACTTGAGGATGTCGTCACGCCCCGTGAATCCCCGGGCCAGCCGGATGGCGGCGGTGGTGGCCTCGGTCCCGGAGGAGACGAAGCGCATCTTCTCGATCCAGGGGGCCCTCTCCCGGACCACCTCGGCGAGCTGGATCTCGCGGGGCGACGGGGCGCCGAAGCTCGACCCGTTCCTGAGCTGCTCGTCGACCTCCCGGATCACCTCGACGTTGGCGTGGCCCAGGATGGCCGGTCCCCAGCTGCCCACGTAGTCGACGAAGACGTTTCCGTCGACGTCGAAGATCTTCGACCCCTTGGCCCGGGCGATGAAGAGCGGCGTCATCCCCACGCTCCGGAAGGCGCGCACCGGGCTGTTCACGCCGCCGGGGAAGAGGGTCTGGGCCTTCTGGAACAGCTTCTGCGACAGGTCTGTCTTCACGGGATCTCCTTGGTTCTCCCCCGGACGTTGTGGTCCAGGGCTGCGTCACGGTCGCCGGGGGTGACGGTCCTGGCGGCCTCGCGCCGCTCCCGGACCCTGTCGATTTCGGTCCGGAGTGCTTCGGGGTTGGGGTGGCCGGGCATCGCCCGGGTGTACAGCTCGATGGCCTTGTCGAACCTTCCGGCCCGGGCCTGGATCTGGGCCGCGCCCTCCAGGGCGAGCGCCGCGACCTCCGGCCGGGGGCGACGCTCGACCGCGGCCAGGAAGGCCCCCATCGCCTCCTCGGGCCGGTCCTCGAGAGACCAGGCCTGGGCCGTGAGGAGCTGGGCGTCGTCGGCCTCCGGGCTCTGCGGCCACTTCTCCCGGAGGATGCGGGCCTCGGTGCGGGCCTGCTCGAAGTTCTTCAGCTCGAGGTACTGCCGGGCCACCAGCAACTGGAAGCGGGGGGCGTCCTTCGAGTCCCCCTGGGCCACCGTCGCGTACTGGGTGATGGCGGCGCGCCGGTCCCCGAGTCGCTGGGCGTAGATGTCGCCGATGGCGGCGCGAGCCCTCCAGGCCTCGTCGCTGCCCGGATGGAGCGAGACGATCCGCCGGTAGTAGGCGATGGCGCCCAGGTAGTCGCCCAGGTCGAGGTAGGAGATGTCGGCGGAGTACTGCAACGCCTTGAGCCTCACGCCGGTCTCCCACTTCGGGATGGTGCCGTCGCCCAGCTCGCCCAGGATCTCGCGGTAGGCGGCCAGCGCCTCCTGCGGCCTGCCCTGATGGCGAAGCGCGTTGGCGTTCTCCAGCTTCCCGTCGGGGGAGCTGCAGGCCCCGGCGAGGACGGCGATCGCGCCGAGCGCCGCGAGGAGCGCGGTCGGCCTCGCGTCGCCCTTCAAGCCGGCTCGCCCTCCGGGCTCCCCTCGCCGTTCCCGGCCTCGCCGCTCTCGTCGCTCTCGTCACTGACCGTGACGTTCTCGGCGACCCGGGCCACGCCGGCCACCTGCTCCTCGCGCGACTCGAGCGAGATGAGGCGCACGCCCTGGGTGTTTCGCCCGATCAGGCTGATCTGCCCCGCCGGCATGCGGATGAGCATGCCGCGGTTGGTGATGAGCATGACCTCGTCGGCCTCGACCACCGGGAGCGCCGCCACGACGGGGCCGTTCCGCTCGGTGGCCTTGATGGTGATGATGCCCCTGCCTCCCCGCATCTGGATCCGGTACTCGGAGAGCCCGGTGCGCTTGCCGTAGCCGTTGGCGGTGACCGAGAGGATGGTGGCGGCGACCTCCCCCTCCTGCGTCGGCGGGAGCGATTCGGCGCTCACCACCTCGTCCCCCTTGTCGAGCGCGATCCCCTTCACGCCGTAGGCGCTGCGCCCGGTTGGGCGCACCTCCGACTCCTCGAAGCGGATGGCCATGCCCTGGGCGGTGGAGAGCAGGATGTGTCCGTGACCGTCGGTGATGCGGACGGAGATGAGGCTGTCCCCCTCCTCGATCGAGAGGGCGATGATCCCCGAAGGACGCGGCCGGGAATAGGCGGCCAGCGGCGTCTTCTTCACCAGGCCACGCCGGGTGGCGGCGAAGACGAAGGCCCCGGCGGCGCCCGGCGGCGCGCCCTCCCCTTCCCCCTCCCCTTCCCCGTCCGCCTCGACGGCGCCGCTCGCTCCGCCAGGTGCCGGCAGCTCGCGAACCGGGAGGATGGCGGCCACCTTCTCGCCCTGCGCCAGCTGCACCAGGTTCACGATGGGCTTGCCGCGCGCCGCCCGACCGGCCTGGGGGACCTCGTGGACCTTCAGCCAGTAGACCTTTCCCTTGTCCGAGAAGATCAATATGTAGCTGTGAGTGGAGGCCACGAAGAGGCTCTCCACGAAGTCCTCGTCGCGGGTGGCGGTGCCGGTCTTCCCCTTCCCGCCCCGGCGCTGGGCCCGGTAGAGCGAGATGGGGTTCCGCTTCACGTATCCGGCGTGCGAGACGGTGACCACCATCTCCTCGTCCTTGATGAGGTCCTCGACGTCGAGGTCGGCGGCGGCGCCCAGGATCTCGGTGCGCCGCTCGTCGGTGAAGAGCTCCTTCACCTCCTCGAGCTCGGCCACGATCACGTCGAGGAGCACCTTCTCGGACGAGAGGATCTCCCGCAGGCGCGTGATGAGCTTCTGCACCTCGGCCAGCTCGTCGAGGATCTTCTGCCGCTCCAGCCCGGTCAGGCGCTGCAGCTGCATCTCGAGGATGGCCTTCACCTGGATCTCGGAGAGCCCGAACCGGGAGGTCAGTCCCTCCCGCGCGGTCTCGCGGTCCGGGGCCTTCTTGATGAGCTCGATGATCTCGTCGATGTGGTCGAGGGCGATCTGCAGGCCGAGCAGGATGTGCTCGCGGGCCCGGGCCTGCTTCAGCTCGAAGCGGGTTCGACGGGTCACCACGTCGCTCCGGTGGGCGACGAAGCGCTCCAGCATCTGCTTCAGCGAGAGGATGCGCGGCTGGCCGCCGTCGATGGCCAGCAGCATCACCCCGAAGGTCGTCTGGAGCGTGGTGTGCTGGTAGAGGTTGTTCAGGACCACCTGCGCCACCGCGTCCCGCTTCAGCTCGACGACGACGCGCATGCCCTCGCGCGACGACTCGTCGCGCAGGTCGGAGATCCCCTCGATGCGCTTCTCCCGCACCAGGTAGGCGATGCTCTCGACGAGCCTGGCCTTGTTCACCTGGTAGGGGATCTCGGTGACGACGATGCTCTCCCGCTCGGTCTTGGGGTGGACCTCGACCGAGGCCCTGGCGCGGATGGTGATGCTCCCGCGCCCGGTCTCGTAGGCCTGCCGGATCCCGTCGCGACCGAGGATCATGCCGAAGGTCGGGAAGTCGGGGCCCGGGATGAAGCGCATCAGCTCGGCCACGGTGGCCCTGGGGTTCCGCACCAGGTGCACCGCCGCCGAGATGACCTCGCCCATGTTGTGGGGCGGGATGTTGGTGGCCATGCCCACGGCGATGCCGGCCGAGCCGTTCACGAGGAGGTTCGGGAACCGCGAGGGCAGGACGGTGGGCTCGACGGTGGAGTCGTCGAAGTTCGGGGCCCACTCGACGGTCTCCTTGTCGATGTCGGCGAGAAGGTAGTCGGCGAGCTTCTCGAGGCGCGACTCGGTGTAGCGGTAGGCCGCGGCCGGGTCGCCGTCGACCGATCCGAAGTTGCCCTGGCCGTCGATGAGCGGGTAGCGCAGGTTCCAGTCCTGCGCCAGGCGCACCAGCGCGTCGTAGACCGATGCGTCGCCGTGCGGGTGGTACTTCTTCAGGACCTCGCCCACCACGCCGGCGCACTTGGAGTAACGCTTGTTGTGGTGCAGCCCCTCCGAGTGCATGGCGTAGAGGACGCGGCGGTGCACCGGCTTCAGGCCGTCGCGCACGTCGGGCAGGGCGCGGCCGATGATGACCGACATCGAGTAGTCGAGATACGAACGGCGCATCTCGTCCTCGATGGCGACCTGCAGGCGCGGGGCCTCGGAGGGCGGCGCCGGAGGCGGCTCGTCGGGCGGGACGGGAGGGAGGATTTCGTCGGCCATGTTGGGGCGCCTGGGGCGCTCCGCGGAGGCGGAGAGGCCCTCGTGCGGGACCCTCTCTTCTAGCCGAATCCTGCTGGAATTTCAATGAGAAAGCCCTGCCCGCCCGTGGCCGGCAAGGCCTGGGCCGGGGGGCCTCCGGGCTCAACGTCCGGCGACGTCCAGCCGGGCGGCTGCGCGGCGCACGCGCGCCGCTTCCTCGGGGTAGTTCTCGTCCTGCTCGGTGAGGCCGCGCACCCGCTCCGAGGACTCGGCCAGCGCCTTCCGGGCACGCTCGACGTCGATCTCGGCGCGTTCCTCGGCGCTATCGGCGAGCACGATCACCTTGTTGTCGGCCACCTGGAGGAAGCCGCCCCCGATGGCGTAGTGCGTCTCGCTGCTCCCGTCGACGACGGTGAGCCGACCGGACGCGAGCTGGGACATGAGCGGCGCGTGATCCTTGCGGATGCCGAAGGAGCCCAGGACGCCGGGCGCGCGAACCTCGTCGGCCGGCATCGTGGCGACGCGCCGCTCCGGGGTGACGATCTCTAGGGTCAGTGCGGCCATGTCGTTCCCCGTCCCGGGCTAGCCGCCGGCGGCGAGCTTCTTCCCCTTCTCCACCGCATCCTCGATGGTGCCGACCATGTAGAAGGCCTGCTCGGGCAGGTCGTCGTACTTGCCCTCGACGATGCCCTTGAAGCCGCGGATGGTGTCGGCGAGCTTCACGTAGATGCCGGGGTTGCCGGTGAATTGCTCGGCGACGGAGAACGGCTGGGAGAGGAAGCGCTGGATCTTGCGGGCGCGGGCCACCACCGTCTTGTCGTCCTCGGAGAGCTCGTCCATGCCGAGGATGGCGATGATGTCCTGGAGGTCCTTGTAGGTCTGGAGGATCTCCTGGACCTGGCGCGCCACGTCGTAGTGCTCCTGCCCCACGACCAGTGGATCGAGGATGCGCGAGGTCGAGTCGAGCGGGTCCACCGCGGGGTAGATGCCGATCTCGGTGAGCTTTCGCGAGAGCACCGTGGTGGCGTCGAGGTGGGCGAAGGCGGTGGCCGGGGCCGGGTCGGTGAGGTCGTCGGCGGGCACGTAGATGGCCTGCACGGAGGTGATGGCACCCTTGTTGGTCGAGGTGATGCGCTCCTGCAGCTCGCCCATCTCGGTGGAGAGCGTGGGCTGGTAGCCCACCGCCGACGGGATGCGGCCGAGGAGCGCCGAGACCTCGGAACCCGCCTGGGTGAATCGGAAGATGTTGTCGATGAAGAGCAGCACGTCGCGCCCCTCGTCGTCGCGGAAGTACTCCGCGATGGCCAGCGCCGACAGCGCCACGCGGGCACGGGCTCCGGGTGGCTCGTTCATCTGGCCGTACACCAGCACGCACTGGCTCTTCTGCGGCTCGTCGAGGTTGATGACGCCCGACTCGATCATCTCGTGGTAGAGGTCGTTCCCCTCGCGGGTGCGCTCGCCGACGCCGGCGAACACGGAGAACCCGCCGCGCTCCTTGGCCACGTTGTTCACGAGCTCCATGAGCAGCACGGTCTTGCCCACGCCGGCGCCGCCGAAGAGGCCGATCTTGCCGCCGCGGAGGTAGGGGGCGAGCAGGTCGATGACCTTGATGCCGGTCTCGAAGGCCTCGATCTTCACGTTCAGGTCGGTGAGGACCGGAGGGGCGCGGTGGATGGGCTTCTTGCTCTTGGCGCCGATGGGGCCGCGTTCGTCGACCGGCTCGCCGACGACGTTCATGATGCGCCCCAGCACCTCCTTGCCCACCGGCATGTGGATGCCCTCGCCGGTGCTCCTCACCGCCATGCCTCGGATCAGCCCCTCGGTCGAGTCCATGGCGATGGTGCGGGCGGTGTTCTCGCCCAGGTGCTGGGCCACCTCGAGGACCAGGTTCTCCTTGCGGTCGTCGATGCCGGGGTTGGTCACCACGAGCGCCGTGTAGATTCCCGGCAACGAGCCTGGCGGGAACTCGACGTCGACGACGGGCCCGATGACCTGGGTGATCTTGCCGCTCTGCATCTGGATCTCTGACATGTGGGTTTTCCCTGGGTCCTACTTGAGCGCCTCGGCGCCGCTGACGATCTCCATCAGCTCCTTGGTGATGTAGGCCTGGCGCGCGCGGTTGTACTGGAGGGACAGCGCCGCGATCATCTCGGAGGCGTTCTTGGTGGCGGCTTCCATGGCGGTCATGCGCGCGCCGTGTTCGCTGGCGGCCGAGTCGAGCAGCGCCCGCCACACCTGCACGTCGAGGTGGCGCGGCACGAGGTCGGCCAGGAGCTCCGTCCGGCCGGGCTCGAAGAGGAAGTCCACCGAGGTGGACGCCTCGGCGGGGCCGGTCTCGACGGGCAGGAACTGCTTCAACGTCACCACCTGCGCGATGGCGCTCTTGAATCCGTTGTAGAGCAGGAAGACGGCGTCGACCTCGCCGGAGAGGAAGCGCGCGGAGAGCTCGTCGGCGATCTCGTGGGCCTTGGCGAAGCTCAGCTTCGAGTGCACGCCGCCGTAGTCCTTGCGCACCGCGACCTTGCGAGCCCGCAGGCTGTCCCGCCCCTTGCGGCCGATGGTCGAGACCATGACCTCGTCGTGCTGGTCGGCGGTATCCACCAGGAAGCGCTGCGCGCGCCGCACGATGTTGGAGTTGAAGCCGCCGGCCAGGCCGCGGTCGGAGGTGATGACCACCAGCTCCACCCGCTTCACTGGCCGTGACGCGAGCAGCGGGTGCGCCGCGCCCTCGTCGGCGGCGGCGCGGGAGACCACGCGCGACAGGGACTCCTCGAGCAGCGTCGCGTAGGGCCTGGCCCGGGTGACGGCTTCCTGGGCGCGGCGCAGCTTGGCCGCGGCCACCATCTTCATGGCCTTGGTGATCTGCTGGGTGCTCTTGACGGAGCCGATTCGGCGCCGGATGTCGCGAAGAGAGGGCACGGGTCGCCTCGGGGGCCTTCCTTACGCCTTCTGCTCGGCCTGGAAGACGCCCTTGAACTCCTCGAGCGCCGCGTCGAGATCCTTGCGGATCTGGTCGTCGAAGGCCTTCTTCTCGGCGATCTTCTTGACCACCTCGGGGTGGCGCGCCGCCAGGAACTCGAGGAGCTCCCTGCTGTAGCGCCCCACGTCCTCCACCGGCACCGGCCGGAGCCAGTTCTGCCCCGCCCCGTCCTTCTGGGTGGCGGCGTAGATCTGGATGATCTGCTTCTCGACCGAGAGGGGCTGGTACTGCCCCTGCTTCAGCACCTCGACGAGGCGCTCGCCGCGGGCCAGGGTCTCCTGGGTGGACTTGTCGAGGTCGGAGCCGAACTTGGAGAAGGCCGCCAGCTCGCGGTACTGCGCCAGGTCGAGCTTGAGGGTTCCGGCCATCTGCTTCATGGCCTTGATCTGCGCCGAGCCGCCGACGCGGGACACCGAGATGCCCACGTTGATGGCCGGTCGGACGCCCTGGTAGAAGAGGTCGGACTCCAGGAAGATCTGCCCGTCGGTGATGGAGATCACGTTGGTCGGGATGTAGGCCGCCACGTCGCCGGCCTGGGTCTCGATGATGGGCAGCGCGGTCAGCGATCCCCCGCCTTCCTTGTCGGAGAGCTTGGCGGCTCGCTCCAGCAGGCGGCTGTGGAGGTAGAAGACGTCGCCGGGGTAGGCCTCGCGGCCGGGGGGGCGACGCAGCAGGAGCGAGAGCTGCCGGTAGGCGACCGCCTGCTTGGAGAGGTCGTCGTAGACGATGAGTGCGTGCCGGCCGCTGTCGCGGAAGTACTCGGCCATGGTGACGCCCGTGTAGGGCGCCAGGTACTGCATGGGGGCCGGGTCGGACGCGCTGGCGGAGATGACGGTGGTGTACTCCATGGCGCCGTACTTCTGGAGCGTGTCCACCACCCGGGCCACCGTGGACTGCTTCTGGCCGATGGCCACGTAGAAGCAGTAGAGGTTGTTTCCCTTGTTGTTGATGATGGTGTCGATGGCGACGGCGGTCTTGCCGGTCTGGCGGTCGCCGAGGATGAGCTCGCGCTGGCCGCGCCCGATGGGGACGAGCGCGTCGATGGCCTTGAGGCCGGTCTGCATGGGCTCGTGCACGCTCTTGCGCTTCACGATGCCGGGGGCCTTGATCTCCACCTTGCGGGAGTGCTTCGAGTCGATGGGGCCGCGGCCGTCGATGGGGTTGCCGAGGCCGTCGACCACCCGCCCGAGCAGCGCCTCGCCCACCGGCACCTCGGCGATCTTGCCGGTGCGCTTCACCGCGTCGCCCTCGCGGATCTCCTCCGCCAGGCCCATCACCGCGACGCCGACGTTGTCGTCCTCGAGGTTGAGCACCAGGCCGCGGGCGCCGCTCTGGAACTCGACCAGCTCGCCGGCCGCGACGCCGGAAAGGCCGTAGACTCGGGCCACGCCGTCGGCCTGGGACAGCACGGTGCCGGTCTCGGAGACGTCGACCTTCTTTCCGTAGTCCTTGATCTGATCGCGGAGGATGCGACTGATCTCGTCGGCGCGAATGTCCATGTTCGTCGTCTCCAGCGGGTGGCTAGTGATTCATGGCGCGGCGCAGCTCCTCGAGCTGCGACCGGACTGAGCCGTCGTAGACCAGGCTTCCCACCTGGGCGACCACGCCTCCCAGGAGAGCCGCGTCCACGAGGGTCTCCACGATGACCTCGGCCCCTGCGCCCTGGGCAAGCTTCTCTGCGATGCGCTTCGCCTCGTCGGGCGCCAGCGGGACCGCGCTCGTGACCCTGGCGCGGATCCGGCCGAGGCGGGCGTCGGCGAGGTCGCGGAAATTGGCGACGACCTCGGAGAGATAGGCGACGCGGTTGCGGTCGGCGAGGAGCAGAAGGAAGTTCCTCACCGTGTCCGGGAGCCCGAGGCTGGTGGCCAGCGCTCCGACGACGCCTCGCCGCTGCTCCTTGTCGAACATCGGAGAGGAGAGCGTCTCGCGCAGCTCGGGGGAGGCGGCGAGCGCCCTCCCGAGCCCTTCGAGACCGCTCGACCACTTCTCGACTTGACCCTGCTCGTCTGCCAGGGAGAACAGTGCCTTGGCGTAGCGGCGGGCGATGGAGCCAACGATCATAGGGGGGCCGCTAACTAGCATTCCGGACGGGAGCCGGTCAAGGGAATGGGTTTGGCGCTACGCACACTTGGCGCCCCGAGCGGGGCACCGTTTGACAGGGTACGGGGCGTGCTTACGCTTCGGCTGGAGGCAACCACCCCGCCAAGGAGGCTAAACATGGCTATTCTCACGAGATTCGAACCGTTTCGCGACCTCGCCCGCATCCAGGAGGAGGTCCTGAGAGGAATTGCTGGACGAGCGCGGCATCCAGCCCGCGGAGTCCCTCGGGTGGACGCCCGCCTGCGACGTCTTCGAGGACGCCGATGAGGTGATCATCCGGGCGGCCCTCGCCGGCGTGGATCCCAAGGACGTCGACATCCGCGTCGAGAATGGCGTCCTCACCATGAAGGGCGAACGGAGGATCGAGAAGGAGGAGCAGAAGGAGAACTACCACCGGGTGGAGATGGCCTACGGCTCGTTCACCCGGACCTTCGCGCTCCCCACCTCCGTCGACCCGGACAAGGTCCGCGCGGAGTCGAAGCAGGGCGTGCTGTCGATCCACCTGCAGAAGCGGACCGAGGCGAAGCCCCGCTCCATCCAGGTGAAGGTGCAGTGAGGCCGGGCGCGCGCTCCGCGCCCTCGTCGCAGGTCACTTCACGGGCACGGGGCCGGAGGGCGATCTCGGCCCCCGGCTCCATCTTGCACTGCCCGTTGAAGGCCACGCCCTTCTGCACCAGCAGCGCCGGGGTCTCGATGTTGCCGGTCACCCGCGCCGGCGGGTGAAGCTCGACGGCCACGCTGGCCTTCACGTTCCCGGCGATGGCGCCGTGGACGATGATGGTCCCGCAGGTGATCTCGGCGTTCACCTGGGCGCCCTCGCCGATCACCAGGGTGTCGTTCGTGACGATGGAGCCGGTGAACCGGCCGTCGATGCGGACGGTTCCCTCGAAGGAGAGCTTTCCGTCGAACTCCGAGCCGCGCCCCAGGAGGGCGTTCGAGATCGCTTCCGACGGCGGCGAGCGGGGTCTCTTCGCGCTTGAGCATTGCCATGGGAGGGAAGGGTTACACCGGGACGGGGTTGCCAGCAACGGGGGGTGACCGCGGCCGAACCTCGGCTGCAATCCCAAAGGGTCGACCCCTGCAGGGGCTACTGCTGTCAGGCTCCGATCTTGTCCAGGATCCCGTCGAGCTCGACGAGCGACCCGTAATCGATCTCCAGCTTGCCTGCCTTCAAGCTTTTTTGTATCACCCGGCACCGGGTTCCGAGACGCCTTTCCAGCCTGGAGACGAGTGCCTTCAGGTTCGCAGAGTCCGCTGCGATATCCCCCTTTAGGGGTGCTCCCGGCGGATGGAGCGCCCGCCGGACGAGGGCCTCGGTTGCCCGGACCGACAGTTGCTGGCGCACCACCTGCTGGGCCGCCTTGCGAATGGCGTCGGCCTTCTCGAGGGGGAGCAGCGCCCGGGCGTGACCCATTTCCAGGGCACCCGACCGCAGCAGGTCCCGCACGTCCGCCGGGAGCTTGAGGAGGCGCATCGCGTTGGCCACCGTCGACCGGTCCTTGCCGACGCGTGCCGCGATCTGCTCCTGGGTGAGGGCGTGCTCGTGGGCGAGGGCGTCGAAGGCCTCGGCCTCCTCCATGGCGTTCAGGTCGGCGCTCTGTAGGTTTTCGACGAGCGCCATCTCGAACGATTCGCGGTCGCTGACCTCGCGGAGCAGTGCCGGGATCTCCTTCAGGCCGGCGCGCTGCGCGGCTCGCCAGCGACGCTCGCCGGCCACGATGGCGAAGCCGGCCCCGTTCCGTCGCACCAGGATCGGGGCGAGAACGCCATGCTCCCGGATCGAGCCCGCCAGCTCCTCGAGTCGTTTCTCGTCGAAGCTCTTCCGCGGCTGCGAGGCGTTGCGCTGGACCGCCTCGATGGGGAGCTGCATGACGTTGCGGCCCGACGGGGCGGGCGGCGCGGCGTTCCCGAGCAGGGCGGCCATCCCGCGGCCCAGCGCGGGCCGACGGCTTCCGGAGGTACTCACGATTGGCTCCTCTCGCGGCGCGCCTCTCGCCGGGAGACCTCCCTGGCGAAGGCGAGGTAGCTCTGACAGCCCTTGCTGGCCACGTCGTAGAGCAGGATGGGCTTGCCGTGCGACTGGCTCTCGGAGAGCCGGACGTTGCGCGGAATGACGGTCTCGAAGACGCGCCCGGTGAAGTGCTGCCGGATGTCGTCGACCACCTGCGTGGCCAGGTTGTTCTGCGCGAACATGGTGAGGAGGATGCCGTCGACCTCGAGGCCGGGGTTGGCGCCGCCCTTCACCAGCTCGACGGTGCGGAGGATGTCGGCGAGCCCCTCGAGCGCGAAGTACTCGCACTGCAGCGGGACGATGACCCCGTCGGCGGCCACGAGGCCGTTCACGGTGAGGAGACCGAGCGACGGTGGACAATCGATGATGACGTGCTCGTACTCGCCGCGGACCCGGGCGAGCGCCTCGCGCAGCCGGGATTCGCGCCGGTCCACGGTGGCGAGCTCCAGCTCGGCGCCGACCAGGTGGCGGCTCGCGGGAAGGAGGTCGAGATAGCGAAGCTCGGTGCGACGGACCGCATCCGTCACCGGGCGCTCGTCGAGAAGCACCTCGTAGACCGACGACTCGACCTCGTCGCGGGCCACTCCCAGGGCCGACCCGGCGTTCCCCTGCGGGTCGAGGTCCACGAGGAGTGTCCGGTGCTCCGCCGACGCGAGTGACGCGGCGAGGTTCACGGCGGTCGTGGTCTTCCCGACGCCGCCCTTCTGATTGGCGATGGTGACGGTCCTGCCCATGTCTCTCCAGGTGGCGGCCGGTTGTACTCCGGTCGGACGGGAGAATGCTCCCTCGATCTGACAGGGAAGGGGGGAGGGGCCGCCGCCCCCCTGATGTTCCACGTGGAACAGGGCCCGCCCGGGTGTTCCACGTGGAACGTCCGGCACCGGATCGGGACCGCCGGATCGGCTCCGGATCAGTCCCGGGCGACGAAGGTGGCCACTGCGCGCAGGGCGCCGGACGCGGGAAGGGCGAAGCGGCGGAGTGTCGAAAGTTCGAGTCCGGCCGCGGCTCCTGCCCTGCGCAGCCCCTCCTCGTCGGCCTCGCGCCCCAGCGTGACCAGCACCCTTCCGCCGGGGGCGAGGTAGCGGACCGCCAGCGGCAGCCAGCGCTCCGGGTCGGCGAGGGCCCGGGCCACCACCACCTCTGCCCGGGGCAGGCCCTCGCGTCTCTGGCTCCCCTCCGGCCCGAGCGACCACGCCTCGCACCCGAAGTCCAAGCTCGGCCGCCACCGCCTTCACGAAGGCGACCTTCTTCGCCACCGAGTCGCAACAGGTGACCTCGAGGGAGGGGAGGGCGATGGCGAGGGGAATGCCAGGGAGGCCTGCGCCGCTTCCGACGTCGAGCAGCGTCGCCGCGCCCCTTGCGTCGGGAACGAGCGCCAGGCTGTCCACCAGGTGCTTCTCCGCCAGCTCCGCAGGGTCGGTGATGGCGGTGAGGTTCACCTTGCGGTTCCAGGCCAGCAGTCGGTCGGCGTATCGCTCGAGCTTCTCGCTGGCGTCGTCCTGGAGCGCGAGCCCGAGCGCCCGGGCGCCCTGCTCCAGCGTCTTCCGGAACGGCGCGTCCATGGAATCGGCCCCCCGGCGCTACCGGTTTCGCCGGCCAACCGCCGCGTCCACCTCGAGGGCGTGGCTGGCAAGGAACTCGCCCACTTCCTCGTCTGCGAGGTGGAGATCGCGCAGAACGCCCTCGTAGACGAACTTGAAGCCCTGGCGCTGCTCGTCTCCGGACAGCTCGAGGGAGCGGCGCAGCACCGCCGCGGCAAAGAGCGCCTCTTCCCGGGTCTTCTTTCGGGCCACGGCGGTCAGCCCCCCGAGGGCGGCGCCTTGGGTTTCGGCCCCGGAACGATGAGCAGCTGGCGGAAGATCCCCTCGCCCTCGCTGCGGGTCGAGACGCCCTCGACGTCGACGAGCGCCAGGTGGATCGCGCGCCGGTCGCGCGGGCTGATGGGTGCCACCGCCAGCACCTTGCCGGTTCGTCTGGCGGTCTCGGCGAGGCGGAGCGCCATGGCCTGGGTGGCCGGGTCGGCCCCGTCCGGGAAGCCTCCGACCTCGAGGTTCACCCACTTGCGCCCCTCGGCCCGCGGATTGACCACGCGGTTCACGAGATACTGCACCGCCTCGACGAGCGCGGAGGACAGGTCCACCGCGTTGCCGTCCCTCGGCGCCAGCGAGACGCCGATGGTCTCCGGGGCCTCGCGGACCGAGACCTCCACGTCGGCACCCATCCGCCCGAGCACCTCCTGGCAGAAGGCCTGGGCGCGGGCCACCTTCTCCGGGGCCTCGCGGGGCGGCGGCGCGCGCTCCCGATCGTCGTCGTTCATCGCTCCCTCGGTGACGGCGTCAGGCCGGTTCCGGATTGGCCTTTCGATCCTTGCGAATGATCCACTGCTGCTGCGCGATGGAGAGCAGGTTGTTCACGAGGATGTAGAGGGTCAACCCGGCCGGCAGCTTCAGCATGATGAAGGTGAAGAAGGCCGGCATGAAGTAGAGCAGCATCTTGGCCTGGGCGTTGTCGGCCGGCTGGGGCGAGAGCTTCTGCATGATGAAGCTCGAGGCGCCCATGGTCACGGGCAGGATGTAGAGCGGGTCGTAGGCGGTCAGGTCCTGCACCCACAGGAACGGCTGCCGGTAGAGCTCCACCGAGGTCTGCAGCGTCGCGTAGAGGGCGAGCCACACCGGCATCTGCAGGAGAAGGGGAAGGCACCCGCCGAGCGGGTTCACCTTGTGCTCCTGGTAGAGCTTCATGACCTCCTGGTTCATCTTCTCCTTGTCGTCCCCGTACCTGGCCTTGAGGGCGTCCACCTTGGGCTGCAGCTTCTTCATCTGCTGCATGGACATCATCGACTTCACGGTCAGTGGATAAAGGAGGGCCTTCACCAGCAGTGTAAGAAGGACGATGGCCGCGCCCCAGTTGTGGACCAGGGAGTAGAACTTCTGCATCACCCAGAGAAGGATGCGCGCGAAGAAGGCGAAGTAGTTGGAGACCGGGCCGTAGTCGACGGCGGTCTCGAGGTCCCGGTCGTAGGCCCGCAGGAGATCGACCTGCTTGGGGCCGGCGTAGAGCTTGAAGGTGGCGCGCCCGGCCCGGTCCACCGGGATGCGCAGGCCGGCCAGGCTCTCTCCGGCGGTGGGCATCTTCGCGAAGAAGCAGCTCCCCTCCGCCGACTGGGGCATGAGCGCCGAGACGAAGAACTGCTGGTCGAGCCCCAGCCAGCGCGGCGGGCCGGCCAGGATCTTCTGGGCTTCCTTGCCGTCGAAGCGCTCGGTCTTGTCGCCGGCGCGGCAGATCGGGGTGACGGACTCGAAGACCTCGCCTCCCGAGAAGAAGCCGGCCGTCGGCGCGTCGGGCGCCTGCCAGGCCGGGTAGAGGAGGGCCACCGAGCCAGCCTTTTCGCCGCCGCCCACCGCGAGGTCCAGGTCGATCTCGTACGGGCGCGCACCGACCTGGTAGGTCTTCTTCACGTCCACCGAGCCGACGCGCCCCTCGAAGGTGACGCTGCGGGCGTCCCTCGCGCCGATGCGCATGGGCGCCCGCGCCAGGGGGTCGGTCCCGGGCTCGGCGCTTCCGCCCAGCTCCGGGGAGGGGACCACCGACATCGGCCACGGCTCTCCCTCGCGCACGTGAACGAGGTCGATGGGCTCGTCCGGCACCTCGCCCTTGCCGCGCTTGCGGAAGGTTTCCTTCTTGAGCTGCAGATGCTTCAGCGCGCCGCCCCAGCTCGTGAACGTGGCGCGGAACTCGGGGGTCTCGAGGACGACCAGCTCCTCCGGGGTCGAGGGCGCCACGGCGACGACCGGGGCGGGAGCGGTCCCCGGGGCCGGGGTCGGCGGCCGGGCCGCCTCCTGGACCTTGCCCGCCGCGTCGGGCGTCGCCTGCGTGGCGGCCGCCGGGGCCGTCCTGGCCTTCTTCGGCATGCCGAACTCGTTCCACGCAAACAGGATCAACACGGACCCCAGCGCGGCGATCATGATGCGCTTGCTGTCGTTCACGTCTTACCTGCCTTCTTCTTCTGCGTGAGGATTCTCAAGGGACCGGGTCGATGCCGCCCGGGTGGAAGGGTTGGCAGCGGGCCAGGCGTCGGGCCGCGAGCCAGCTTCCCTTCACGGCGCCATGCCGCTCGAGCGCCGTGACCGCGTAGGCCGAGCAGGACGGGTAGAACCGGCACGATGGCGGCAGCAGCGGCCCGACCAGCCACTGGTACGCGCGGACGAGCCCCACCAGGGGGAGGGCGGCTGGCTTCATCGGGCACCTCCGGGCGAGAGGCGGTCCCTCGCGGCGACCAGCGCCGCCCGTGCCCCGTCGAGTCCGACGTCGGACGAGCCCTTGCGCGCGATCACCACCAGGTCCACCGGCGGCAGATCGTCCGCCACGGACCGGAAGGCCTCGCGCACCCAGCGCTTGATTCGGTTGCGGTTCACCGCGTTCGCCACCTTCCCCGGCACCGTGATGCCGATCCGGGGCCGGTCCTGCCCTGCCTCGAGGGCGATGACCACGAGCTTTCCCGCGTACAGACGCGCGCCGCGCTGCTGCACGGCCAGGAAATCGTGGCGACGCAGGATGCGCGCCGCCTTGCCGAAGCGCACGGGATTTCCGCCTCGGCGTCCTACTTGGACGGCGCCTTCGTGGCCAGGCTCTTGCGCCCCTTGGCCCGGCGGCGCTTGATCACGTTCTGGCCGGCCGCGGTCTTCATTCGCTTGCGGAAACCGTGCGTCCGGTTCCGCTTCACCTTCTTGGGTTGGTAGGTCCTCTTCATGGCGCGGGAACCTCCCCGATCAGGCTCGCCGTGTCAAGGATCCCCCGCCTCCAGGGCTCCCTCGCGCGGTTCGCCGTTCGACGCACCCGGTCGACCCGCCCAGGCTCGCGCCCATCCCCGAGGAAATACCGGAGCCTGTGAGTCGCCTCGAACGAGCACTTGATCCCCGACCTCCACCTTCGCTAGAGAGTATCCCGTCGCAGGTGGGTCGCGCCGTTCACGCCGGGCAAGGTTCATACACTACCAGTTAATATCGCCTTCCGCCTGGTGCGGAGGCGGCGAGGGCATTGACTCGCCGGAAGGGTCGAGGGGATGTCCACCGGCGCGCGCGCTTCGTTTCCCGAGTCCTCGGGAGTCACCGGCCAGGCGCCCGAGCAGTGGCGCCGCATCGACGAGTACCTGCGCGGCCGCTTGCGGGAGGACCTCTACCGCCGGTGGTTCGCCCCGTTGCGGGCGATCGGCCTGGACGGCGACCGGCTCCAGGTCGGCGCCCCCGACGCGTTCCACCGCGACTTCGTCGACGACAACTACCGGGACTGGTTCGACGAGTTCGTCCCGTCGCTCCTCGGCGCCCCGGTTCGCACCCAGTTCGTCGTGGACACCGCGCCGCGCGCGGTCCGGGCACCGTCCCCCGAGGATCACCCGTCGGCCGTGGTTCCCCCGCCTGTCCCCGGCGAGACCCGCCCCAACCCCCGCTACCTCTTCGACACCTTCGTGGTGGGCGAGTCGAACCGCTTCGCGGTGGCCGCCGCCCAGGCCGTGGCGAAGACTCCCGGGCGGGCCTGGAACCCGCTCTTCCTGCACGGCGACTCGGGGCTGGGCAAGACCCACCTTCTCCACGCCATCGCCAACGCCATCCGGGAGGCCACCCCCGGCGCGCGCGTCGCCATCGTCACCTCCGAGCGCTACACCAACGACTTCGTGGACGCGCTCTCGCGCAACACCATGGCCGAGTTCCGTCGCAAGTACCGGGAGTGCGGCGCCCTGCTGGTGGACGACGTGCAGTTCTTCGCCGGTCGGGAGAAGACCGCCGAGGAGTTCTTCCACACCTTCAACACGCTCTACGAGCAGAACGTGCAGATCGTGCTCTCCAGCGACCGGACCCCGAAGGAGTTGAAGGGGCTCGAGGAGCGGCTCTGCTCCCGGTTCGAGTGGGGCATGCGGGTGCACATCGACACCCCCGAGTTCGAAACCCGCGCAGCGATCCTCAAGAAGAAGGCGCTGGCCGAGCACATCGACCTATCCGACGAGGTGGCCTCCCTTCTCGCGACCCATATCAAGTCGAACGTTCGCGAGCTGGAAGGCGCGCTCATGCGCCTGGCCGCCTTCGCCTCCCTGAAGGGTGAGCCCATATCGATCGCGCTGGCCCGCGACGTCCTCTCCGACGTCATCCCGCCCCCTGGCTACCGCCCCTCCATCGAGCGCATCCAGGAGGCCGTCGCGGCCCACTACGGCATCACGGTGGCCCGTCTCACCAGCCCATCCCGCGAGCAGAAGATCGCCCTTCCTCGCCAGGTGGCCATGTTCCTGTGCCGCGAGCTGGCCAAGGAGACGCTGCAGACCATCGCGGAGAAGTTCAACAAGAAGGACCACACCACCGTGATCTCGGCCATCGAGCGGGTGAACGAGCTCTCCCTCTCCGACCTGGAGGTCCGCCAGGCGGTCGACACGCTCCGCCAGGGCGTCACGTCGTAGGGGGGTGTGGACAGTGAGGGGAACGGCCCCGGATCGCGCGGGGCCGGGCTGTGGACGAGGAGCCTGTCCTGATCGCCTTGACTTCTACACCCCGCCCCAGCCATCCCATCCGGAAGGTTCCCAAGATCGGTTTCACGAGTCGTTCCGCCGCCCCATCCCTCTTCTCCACATCGATCACCCCTCTACGATCGCGACGGATCTGAAAGAAAGATAGGATCCCCATCCCATGGAACTGAAGATAGGCGTCCCGGAACTGACCCGAGCACTGGCGCGTGCACAGGGCATCGTCGAGAAGAAGAGCACGATGCCCATTCTCTCCCATGTGCTGCTCGAGGCTCGCTCCGGTGGAGAGTTGGCCGTCTCTGCCACCGACCTCGACGTCTCCGTCTCCGGCGTGCACTCGGCCGAGGTGACGAAGGAGGGTGGCCTGGCGGTCTCGGCCCGCCATCTCTTCGACATCGTGAAGTCGCTTTCCGGCGAGAAGACGGTCTCCCTGAAGCGGACTCCCAACAACCACCTCGAGGTGAAGGCCGGCCAGGCCGAGTTCCGGCTGGTGGGGTTGACGGCAGAGGACTTCCCCGCCTTGCCCAGGTTCGACAAGGTTCCCTTCGTCTCGGTGGATCCCGACACCATTCTCGACCTCGTGGAGAAGACGGCATTCGCCGCCTCCACCGATGAGACCCGGTACAACCTGAACGGCGTCTACTTCGAGCCCGTCTCGGGGTCGATGAGGCTCGTGGCCACCGACGGTCATCGCCTCGCCATGGCCGACGCCTCCATCGAGGGAGACTTCAAGCTGAAGAAGGGCGTCATCCTTCCCCGCAAGGGCATCAACGAGCTCCGAAAGCTGCTCTCCGAGGCGCTGGAGGGAGCCGAGGAGAAGCCGAAGGGGGAGCTGGGCTTTGCCGACAACTCCGCGGTCTTCCGCCGGAAGGGCGTGCTTCTCGTCATGCGGCTCATCGAGGGATCCTTCCCCGACTACCGGCAGGTCATCCCGAAGGCCGGAGAGAAGGTGGCCACGGTGGGCCGGGAGCGGCTGCTCCAGACGCTTCGCCGCGTCTCCCTGCTCTCCTCGGAGAAGTCGAACGCCGTGAAGCTGGAGCTCGGGAAGGGCAACCTTCGGGTTGCCGCGCAGAACCCCGACCTGGGAGAGGCGCGCGAGGATCTCCCGGTCGAGTATGATGGCGAGCCCCTCAAGATCGGCTTCAACGCGAAGTACCTCATCGACGTCCTCGGCGTTCTTGGCGACGCCGACGTCAGGCTCGAGCTGGCCGACGACCTCTCCCCCGGCGTGGTGCGACCGGCCGGCCAGCCAGGAGAGCACTTCACCGCGGTGATCATGCCGATGCGGATCTGAGGCGAGCGTCGCCTCGTCCGCGGCAGCCCTGGCTCCGTGCGGCTCCTCTCCCTCGCTCTTCGCGATTTTCGCAACATCCGCGAGGCCCGGCTCGAGCCGTCGCCCCGCGCCACCGTGCTGGTCGGTCCGAACGGGCAGGGGAAGACCAACCTCCTGGAGGGGCTCTTCCTTCTCTGCACGCTGAAGCCGCTCCGCGCAGCCCGCCTCGCCGAGCTCGTCCGCTTCGGAGCCGAGA
Source organism: uncultured delta proteobacterium (assembly GCA_963700085.1). Lineage (GTDB taxonomy): Bacteria > Myxococcota > Myxococcia > Myxococcales > Anaeromyxobacteraceae > CAIOAK01. The sequence goes on along the minus strand of CAVOWI010000021.1, from coordinate 16,221 downwards.
GAGCGCGCGTGCAGGGCGACTTCGAGGGACCGGGCGGCGTCCGGCAGGTGGCGGTCGAGATCGGGCCAGAGGGGCGCACCGCGTTTCTCGACGGGAAACCGCTTTCCACCTCCGACCGGCTCGACGCCTTCTTCGAGGGGCGGGCCGCGGTCTGCTTCTCGCCGGACGATCTCCTCCTGGTGAAGGGCGGACCCGATCAGCGTCGCCGCTTCCTCGATCGGGCAGCCTTCAATCGCTGGCCTGCGGTCCTCTCCGAGGCCCGAGACTACCTGCACGCCCTGCGCGAGAGGAACGCCGCGCTCCGGCGGTACGAGCCGGAGGTGGAGGAGAGCTTTCGTGCGCCACTCATCCGCACCGGGGCCAGGCTGGTGGCCCGGCGCCTGGCGGTGGTCGACGAACTCTCCCCGCGGATGGGAGAGGCCTTCGCCGAGATCTCCGGCCCCGCCGCCGCCGACGCGAGCCTCGCCTACCGGCCCGCGGCCGGCGTTCCGGTGTCCGGCACCGAGGAGGAGATCGCCCAGCACCTCGCGGAGGCGCTCGAGGTTCGCCTCGGGCGCGACCGCGAGAAGGGATACACGTCGGTGGGGCCCCACATGGACGACCTCACCCTCTCCCTGGGAGGAAGGGGCGCGCGCTCCTACGGCAGCCAGGGGCAGCAACGGGCGCTGGTCCTCGCGCTCAAGATCGCGGAGATCGAGAACCTGCGAGACCAGCTCGGCCGTCCTCCACTGCTCCTTCTCGACGACGTCTCGTCGGAGCTCGACCCGGAGAAGAACGCGCACCTGCTGCACCACCTGTCGGTGCTTCCCGGCCAGGCCTTCCTCACCACCACCGACCGGCGCCTGCTCGAGCCGGCGGCGGGCGCCGGAGCCGCCTTCTACCGGGTCAGCGACGGGGCCTTCGAACCGGGGTCCTGAGGGTCGATTTCCGGGTTGCCGCAGCCCTGTCGTCCTGCTATAAACAACAGCTCACAAGTCTCCGATAATTCTAGACAAAAACCCAACGAGATCCCCCTGGAAAACCCCACTTCTGCATCGACACCTTCGTCCGAGATCGGGAACTCGGCGGACTACGGCACCGAGACCATCAAGGTCCTCGAGGGGATGGAGGCCGTCCGCAAGCGCCCCAACATGTACATCGGCGACGTGGGGGAGCGCGGCCTGCACCACCTGGTCTTCGAGGTCGTCGACAACTCGGTCGACGAGGCGATGGCGGGACGCGCCGACCAGATCGACGTCACCATCCATACCGACAACTCGGTGACCGTTCTCGACAACGGCTCGGGCATCCCGATCGGTCCGCACCCCACCGTCGAGGGCATGGACACGCTCGACGTGGTCATGACGAAGCTCCACGCCGGCGGCAAGTTCGAGTCGAGTGCCTACAAGATATCGGGCGGCCTCCACGGCGTCGGCGTCACCTGCGTGAACGCGCTCTCCGAATGGCTCAAGGTCGAGGTCTACCGCGACGGCAAGGTCTGGGCCCAGCGCTACGAGCAGGGCCAGCCCACCGGCAAGGTCACCGCCATCGGCGAGACCCAGCGTCGCGGCACCAAGATCACCTTCCGCCCCGACTTCCCGCTCTTCGAGGCCAAGGAGTTCAGCTTCGAGACCCTCTCCGGACGGCTGCGCGAGCTGGCCTTCCTGAATCCCGGCCTCCGGATCACGGTCGACGACGAGCGCGGCGACAAGGGGCACGAGTTCCTCTTCAAGGACGGCATCCGCGAGTTCGTCGCCTACCTGAACAAGAGCCGCCAGACCCTCTTCGACCCGCCCATCGCGCTTCACCAGGAGATGACCACCGAGAACGGCGAGGCCGCCGTCGACATCGCCCTGCAGTGGAACGACGGCTACGACGAGAAGGTCTTCGCCTTCGCCAACAACATCCACAACCACGAGGGCGGCACGCACCTCATCGGCTTCAAGGCGGCGCTGACGCGCACCATCAACGCCTACGGCACCAAGAACAACCAGTTCAAGGAGCTGAAGGAGGAGATGCCCTCGGGCGACGACATGCGCGAGGGGCTGGCCGCGGTGGTCTCCATCCGCCTCCCCGGGGCCAGCTTCGAGGGGCAGACCAAGACCAGGCTCTCCAACACCGAGGCCAAGTCGATCGTCGAGACCATGGTGAACGATCGGCTCGGCGCCTGGCTCGACGAGAACCCGCCGCTGGCCAAGCGCATCATGGCCAAGGTGGCCGAGGCCGCCCGGGCGCGCATCGCCGCGCGCAAGGCCCGGGAGACGGTCCGGCGCAAGGGGGCCCTCGACGGGGCTTCACTCCCAGGAAAGCTGGCCGACTGCCAGTCGAAGGATCCGTCCGAGAGCGAGATCTACCTGGTCGAGGGGGACAGCGCCGGCGGGTCCGCCAAGCAGGGCCGCGACAGGCGAACCCAGGCCATCCTGCCGCTGCGGGGGAAGATCCTGAACGTCGAGCGGGCCCGCTTCGACAAGATGCTCTCCTCGACCGAGATCGTCACCATCATCACCGCGCTGGGCACCGGCATCGGCCCCGAGGAGTTCGACCCCGACAAGGTCCGCTACCACCGCATCGTCATCATGACCGACGCGGACGTCGACGGCAGCCACATCCGCACCCTGCTCCTCACCTTCTTCTTCCGGCAGATGCCCCAGCTCGTCGAGAGAGGCTACCTCTACATCGCGCAGCCTCCGCTCTATCGCATCCAGAAGGGGAAGAAGGAGAACTACCTGAAGGACGAGGCGGCGCTCGACGAGTACCTCATGGCCATCGGCACCGAGAAGGCCAGGCTCCAGGCAGGGGACCAGGAGATCGGCGGCGGGGACCTGCGCCGGCTGGCCGAGGAGGTGCGGGCCTACCGCGCGCTGCTCGCCACCGCCGACCGGCGCCGCGACGCGCGCATCGTCGACGCCGCCGTCCAGCAGGGCGACCTCGACCTCGACACCCTGCGCACCCATGGCGCGGTGAAGGCGCTCGCCGAGGCCATCCCGCAGAAGGCCCAGCGGCTCTACCCGGACATCGACGTCCGGGGCGTCAAGATCGAGCGGGACGAGGAGCACGGGCGCGACAAGCTGATCTTCCAGACCACCGTGGCCGGCGCGCCGCGCGAGACCCGGCTCGACTTCGACTACCTCTCCGGCGCCGAGTGGACGGAGCTCGCGGCCCTCTATGGCGCGCTGGCGGAGATCGGCCCCGGCCCGTTCACGCTCAGCACGGGTGACGGCGTCGAGGAGGTGCCCGACGTCTTCTCGGCGGTGGCCGGCCTGAAGACGGCCGCCGCGCAGGGGCAGACCATCCAGCGCTACAAGGGGCTCGGAGAGATGAACCCCGAACAGCTCTGGGAGACCACCATGGACCCGGCCCGCCGCACCATGCTCCAGGTCCGGGTGGACGACATGGTCGAGGCCAACGACGTGTTCAGCGTGCTCATGGGCGATGCCGTGGAGCCGCGCCGGGAGTTCATCGAGAAGCACGCGCTCGACGTCCAGAACCTCGACATTTGAAGGCGCCCCGGGAGCGGGGCGGGGAGGACGTGCCGATGGACCGGGTCTTCCGGCTGCCGCTGGCGGCGCTCTTCGTCACCGTGGACGACAGTGCCCTGCACATGACGCTGGTCGCCATCATGGCCGCCTTCGTGGGGCTCGTGGTATTCGTCACCGTGGCGCTCGACCACCCGCTCCAGGGGGCCGTGACGCCGTCCGAGAACGGATTTCGGCCCATCGCCGAGCGCCCCTTCGGGGGGCAGTGAACGCAGCAGCCAGGAGGGACCATGCCCCGAGCCGCATTCGTCACCATCGGCACCTACGTTCCGGATCGCGTCGTCACCAACGAGGAGCTGACGCGCTACATGGACACCTCCGACGAGTGGATCACCCAGCGAACCGGGGTCAAGGAGCGCCACTGGGTCGAGCCGGGGATGGGCGCGTCCGAGATGGCCTTCCGCGCCGCCAAGCGCGCGCTCGACCAGGCCGGCTGGCAGGCCTCGGACGTCGAGGTCATCATCTTCGCGTCGATGTCGCCCGACCACGTCTTTCCGGGAGACGGCTGCTTCCTGAACGCCAAGCTGGGCATTCCCGGCGTTCCCGCCCTCGACGTTCGCAACCAGTGCTCGGGCTTTCTCTACGGCCTATCCATCGCCGACGCCTGGATCCGGGCCGGCGTCTACAAGAAGATCATGCTGGTCGGATCCGAGACCCACTCGACCGGCCTCGACGTCTCGACCCGCGGGCGCGACGTGGCGGTCATCTTCGGCGACGGCGCGGCGGTGACGTTGATCGAGGCCACCGACGACCCCGGCCGCGGCGTGCTGGCGGTGGAGCTGCACGCAGACGGCCGCTTCGCCAAGGACCTCTGGGCCGACGCGCCCGGGTCGATCCACTTCCCGCGCATCACCCACGAGATGGTCGACAGCGAGGCGGTCTTTCCGCACATGGAGGGGCCCAAGGTCTTCAAGCACGCCATCGTGAAGATGCCCGAGGTCATGACGAGCGTGCTCAAGAACACCGGGCTCGGGACCGGCGACATCAAGGTATTCATTCCCCACCAGGCCAACCTCCGCATCGCCGAGACGGTGCAGCGATCGCTCGGCCTGCGCGACGATCAGGTCTTCAACAACATCCAGAAGTACGGCAACACCACGGCGGCCAGCATCCCGCTCGCCCTCTCCGAGGCGATCCCTGCCCGGGACGTGAAGCGGGGCGACCTCGTGGCACTGGCGGCGTTCGGCGCCGGCTTCACCTGGGCCGCGGCCCTGGCGAGGTGGTGATGTCGCGAAAAGGTGATGGGGCGTCGTCCAACGGCAGGACTGCGGACTTTGGATCCGCGTATGAAGGTTCGAATCCTTCCGCCTCAGCCAGGCCGCCGGCTCGCGCAGCCAACCGCCGAGCCGAGATGAAGACGCTTCCAGTGCCGGAGCGCTTCCTGCTCGTGCCCATCGGGCCGCTGCCGAAGGGGCTGCTCCCGGAACTCACGTCGGCACTGCAGGAGGTCTTCGCCGCCCCGTCGGAGGTCGGCACGCCGCTCGGAAAGCCCGACTTCGCCTACAACAAGGACCGGCACCAGTACCACTCGACCGCGGTGCTGCGCCGGCTCGACATGGTGGGGCCACCCAGGCCGGAGGCGCCGACACTGGGCGTGGTGGACGTGGATCTCTTCGTGCCCGACATGCCCTTCGTCTTCGGCGAGGCCGACCGGGAGTCGAGCACGGCACTCGTCTCGGTGTTCCGCCTCAAGGGGGCCGATGGCCAGCAGGTGTCGGCGGAGCGGTTCACGCACCGTTCCCGGGTGGAGGCGGTCCACGCCATGGGGCACCTGCTCGGCCTCTCCCACTGCAGCGACTTCCGCTGCGCCATGTTCCTGTCGCACACGCCGGCCGACTCCGACCGAAAGGGCGCCGGGCTCTGCACCCCCTGCCGCTCGGCCGTCGGCCGCCCCTGAAGCCGCTCTGCCAGCGAGCCGGCTCGAGCTGCGGCGCCTGCTGCGGGCTCTACAACCGCGAGGACCACGGCGAGGGAGCGGTCCGAGAGCGCCTCGACGCGCGCACCGACGCGCTCGCGGACGTGCCCCGGACGGCGGAGGCCTTTCGCCGCGCCGCCGCCCGCATCGCCGCTGCCGAGCCGCCGCCGGTCTTCCCCTCGGTGAGGGTCTGCCCGCTTCTCGGCTGGCTCGACCCGGAGCGCACCCGCGTCGGTTGCCTGGCCCACCCCGCGGTCACCGGAGGCCCCGACCTTCGGGACCAGGGGGTCTACGACGCCTCGATCTGCGAGACCTTCCTCTGCCCCAGCCACTCCTGGTTCACCGAGGAGGAGGCGGAGATGGTCGACGCCACCTGCACCGACGCCTGGCTCTACGGGCTCACGGTGACGGATGTCCCCTTCGTCCGCGCCGTGCTCGACGCCGCGGCGGTCCCGTTCGGGGCGCGCCTCGAGCGGCGTCATCTCGATCGGCCGGCGGTGCGCGAGGGGCTGTGGAGACTCTTCTCCCTGAAGGAAGAGCTCGAGCCGGGCTCGGAAGGGCTCTTCGGGGCCTTCCGTCCCGGCGCCGACGGCGAGCCGGTCCCGCGCCAGATCGACTACGCGTCCATGGGCAGGGAGGGGTCGCCCTGGGACGCCATCCTGCTCTGCGTGGGGGCCGACCCGCGATCTGGAAACGACCTCGATCGGCTCGAGGGGGAGGTGCGCGAGCGGTTCGAGGCCCTGGCGCAGGCGCTGGGGCGGTGGCTATAGGCCGTCGGCCACGATCTCGGCCAGGTCGACCACCCGCATCGTCTCCTCCTTGCCGAGCTCGGCCACGCCGTCCTTCAGCATGGTGAGGCAGAACGGGCAGCCCACCGCCACCACGCCGCCCTTCGCGCCCAGCGTGCGGGAGGCCTCCTCGACCCGGTTCTGGTTGATGCGGGTCCCGATCTTCTCCTCCAGCCACATGCGGCCGCCGCCGGCGCCGCAGCAGAAGCCCTGCTCGCGGTTGCGCTCCATCTCCAGCACGCGCAGCCCGGGCACGGACGCCAGCGCCGCCCGCGGCTCGTCGGCGACGCCGTTCCAGCGCGCCAGGTAGCAGGGGTCGTGGAAGGTGACGAGCTGTCCCTCGAAGGCCTTGGCGATGCCCGGCACGAGCTTCCCCTCGGCCACCAGCCTCGCGATGAGCTCGGAGTGGTGCACCACCTCGAAGTTGCCGCCCATCTGTGGGAACTCGTTCTTGATGGTGTTCAGGCAGTGCGGGCACTGGGCGATGACCTTCTTCACCCCGTAACCATTCATGAGCTCCACGTTGGCGGTGGCCTGCATCTGGAAGAGGTACTCGTTTCCGAGCCGCCGCGCGGTCTCGCCGTTGCAGGTCTCCTCGTCTCCGAGGATGGCGAACTTCACGCCGGCCGCACGCAGGATCTTCACGATGGCGCGGGAAACCTTCTTCTGGCGGTCGTCGAAGGCGCCGGCGCAGCCCACGAAGAACAGCCACTCGAAGTCGCCCTCCGAGGCCCGCGGGATGGCCAGGTCCTCGCACCACTCGGCACGCCGGTTCGACCCGATGCCCCAGGGGTTTCCCTGGGTCTCGATGTTCTTGAAGACGCGCGCAGCCTCCTCCGGGAAGGCCGACTCGACGAGCACCTGGTGGCGGCGCAGATCCACGAGACGCGGGACGTTCTCGATGAGCACCGGGCAGGCGGTCTCGCACCAGCCGCAGGTGGTGCAGGCCCAGACGGTGGCCTCGGGCAGCACGGTGCCGACCACCGCAGGCAGCTTCTCGGAGAGGGCGTCCCTGGCCGCGGCGTCGGGAGCCCGGGCGATGGCCACGAGCTCCGCTGCCTGGTCCTGGATGTGGTGACGCAGCGTCCGGTTCACCTCCTTGTGGCTGAGCGGCTTGCCGGTGACGTAGGTCGGGCAATGGGTCTGGCAGCGGCCGCACTCGGTGCAGGAGTAGGTGTCGAGGGCCTCCTTCCAGGAGAGCTCCTTCACCGAGCGTGCACCGTAGTCGGGGGTCTCCGACTCGAGCTCGAGCTTGCGAAGCGCTCCGCGCGGCGGCAGCCGCTGCACGTAGACGTCGGGGAGCGCGGTGATGACGTGGAAGTGCTTCCCGAAGGGGAGGAAGTTCAGGAAGACCAGCACGATGACGAGGTGCAGCCAGAACGACGCCGCGCCGATGGCCGCGACGGCGCCCGGCGAGAGCCCGGACAGCATCCAGGCGCCGAGCGATCCGGCCGGAACGGCCCAGCCGGCCGCTGCCCCGGCGGCCAGCAGCTCCGCCCCCTCGAAGAGGATGTCGGTCGCCATCAGGCCGGCGATGAAGCCGAGGATGAGCACCCCTTCCCAGCTGCGGGTCACCCGGTCGGGCTTGGTGACGACGCGCCGCCAGATGAAGGCCAGCGACGCGAAGAGCGCCAGGATCACCGCCACGTCCTTCACGAAGGAGTAGGCGGCGCCGCCGGGCGTTCCCGGCCCGAGCAGCGGCAGGTGGAAGTGGGACGAGAACCCCATTCCGAAGAGGGTGACGGTCCGGGCCCCCAGGACGAGGAAGGCCGCGAAGATGAGCACGTGAAGGAGCCCGGGCCAGACCTCGCCTCGGGCGGGTAGCCGCGACTGGCCGAAGCCGAAGCGCAGGAGCGCGCGCACCCGCTCGCCCGGATGGTCGAGGCGGTCGTCCTTCCGGAAAGCCCACAGGGGGGCCAGCCGGCGGAGCATGGTGAAGGCGAAGAATCCGCCCGCCGAGAGAAGCAGGAGCGCGGTCAGCCAGGGGTTCATGGGGCGGTCAGTCTACCCCTTGATTCTAGAATCAGTCCACCAGCTTTTGCTTTCCGTCCGGGTCCTTCCTTTCCCGGTTCCTGGGCGGCGGGTCGTCCTTCTTCTTGTCCGTGCTCGAGTCCTTCTTCGCAGGAGCGGGAGCGGGAGCCGGCGCCGCCGCGGGTGGCGCTGGCGGCCGGGCGGCGGGCGGCTTGCTCGCGGGGGTCGTGGCGGGGTCGGCGGGGCCGGCGCCGGGTCGGCTTTGGCGGACGACCGACCTGCGCCGGAGCTGCCGCCGGGGCCGGCGAGGGCGGACGCGCAGCCGGCGGCTGCGTGGGCTGCTGCGCGGCGGGCGCGCTGGGCGGTCGCGGAGGAGGCGTCGCGTCGCGCGCCGGTGGCTTCCCCGGGTCCTTGTCCTTCTTGTCGTTGCCGTGTCCGTGGTCGTGGTCGGACGCGATCGGACGAGGCGGCGCTGCCGGAACGCGCAGGCTCGGCGGCGGCGGCCGGTATGCGCCCGGGGGCGGCGGCCGGACCGCGTGCGGGGGCGGCGGGCGCGGTGGCGCGTAGTTCCACCAGGTGGGGGGCGGCGGCCGGGACGGAGACCACGGGCCTCCGTAGATCCAGCCCGTTCCACGCCAGGTGAAGCCCCCGCCGTAGGGAGGGATGTAGTCGTGCCGGTGGGGCACATCGATGAAGCACCAGCCGCCGCCCGGCATGGGGTGGCCGCCCATGTAGGTGAATGCCACCGGGCCGCGCCAGTAGAAGAAGCCGTCGTCGAAGGCATACCAATCCATCGGCTCGGGGAAGTAGTCGTGGACGTGAGGTCCGTCGTAGTAGCACCAGCCTCCGCCGACCGGGGCCGGCACCCCGTGCTGGCCGCCGAACCAGACCTCCGTCACCTGGACGGGGGGAGGTGGCGGCGAGTCGGGGACCACCGTCGCCGTCGTGATCACGCACCCGGAAAGTGCCAGAAGGATCAAGGAGAGCGCTGTCCGTCGCATGGTCGTCCTCTCGGGGTGCGAAATGGGGACGCGCGGGGGCGCGGCCGAATTCATCTCAGACGCGCGCGTGGAACGGGTCACGCCCGGCCCGGCGCGACCGGGCCAGCTCGACGGCGTGCTCCACGTAGAGCCGCGCGATGTCCTTGCGGGTGGCCCGCTCCAGCCCCTCGAAGCCCGGCGAGCTGTTCACCTCCATGATCTTCGGGCCGTTGCGGGACTCGAGCATGTCCACGCCCGCCACCTCCAGCCCGATGACCCGTGCCGCCTTCACCGCGGCCTCGGCGTACTCGCGGGGGAGCACCACCGACCGGGCCTTGCCGCCCCGGTGGATGTTGGAGCGGAACTCGCCCGTCCGGGCCTGTCGCCGCATGGCGGCCACCACCCGGTCTCCGATGACGAGCGCGCGCAGGTCGCGCCCCTTCGACTCGGCCACGAACTCCTGGAGCAGGATCTCCTGGCCCAGGTCCCAGAAGGTGTCGAGCATCCCCTGCACCTCGTCCATGGTGGACGCGATCATGACGCCCACGCCCTGCGTGCCCTGGAGGAGCTTGATGATGCAGGGCAAGCCCCCCACGTGCTCCACCACCTGGGCCACCTCGTCGCGGTAGCGGCACATGGCGGTGCGCGGGATGTCGAGGCCGAAGCGGGAGAGCAGCTGGAGCGCGCGAAGCTTGTCGCGCGAGCGAGCGATGGGGACGGCCGCGGCGAGCACCGGGACGCCCATCATGTCGAACTGGTTCACCACCGCCAGGCCGTAGGAGGTGATCGACGCGCCGATGCGCGGGATCACCACGTCGATCGGCCCGACCTCCTCGCCGCGGTAGAACAGGGACGGCCGCTCGCGCGCCAGGACCATGTTGCAGTGGAGCGTGTCGAGGACCGTGGCGCGGTGACCGAGCGCCTTCGCGGCCTCGACGAGCCGGCGCGTGGAGTGGAGCTTGGGGTTGCGCGAGAGGATGGCGAGCGTCAGCCGCCCGCCCGGCGGAGTCTTCACGCGCGGGCGCCTGGACGCCTTCGCGGCGCGCTGTGGAGTGCCCCGGGCCATGGTCGCGGCGAGCCTACGACGCGATCCGGGGGGTCGCAAGGGCGCGGAACCGTTCGTTGCTCCACCGGTTCCGCGCTGGTAGAACCCCGATCCCCCCGGAAAGAGAGACGAGAGCGGACGTGGAATACAAGGACACCATCAACCTCCCGAAGACCGACTTCCCGATGAAGGCCAACCTGGCCCAGCGGGAGCCGGAGATCCTGAAGGAGTGGGAAGCCGGAAAGGTCTTCGAGAAGCTGGTGGCGGGCAACGTCGCCAGGGGCGGAAGGCGCTTCGTGCTCCACGACGGCCCCCCCTACGCCAACGGCCACATCCACATCGGCCACGCGCTCAACAAGATCCTGAAGGACCTGATCGTGAAGTACCGGAACATGGCCGGCGAGGTCGCCGACTACCAGCCGGGCTGGGACTGCCACGGGCTCCCCATCGAGCGGAAGGTGGACGAGGAGCTGGGCTCGAGGAAGCGCGAGATGGACCGCCCGGCGGTGATCGCCGCCGCCCGCGTCTACGCCCGGAAGTGGATCGACAAGCAGCGGGACGAGTTCAAGCGGCTGGGCGTCTTCGGCCGCTGGGACGAGCCCTACGCCACCATGGACCGGCGCTACGAGGCGGACACGGTGCGCGCGCTCGCCACGGTCGCCGAGAAGGGCTTCCTCTCCCGCGGCAAGAAGCCGGTCTACTGGTGCACCACCGACCGGACCGCGCTGGCCGAGGCCGAGGTGGAGTACGAGGACCACACCTCGCCCTCCATCCACGTGGCCTTCGAGGTGGTGGGCGACCTGCCCGCCGCGGCGCTGGCCGGACGCCCGTCGAGCCTCGTCATCTGGACCACCACGCCCTGGACGCTTCCCGCCAACCTGGCGGTGGCGGTCCACCCCGACCTCGTCTACGTCGCCTACGGCCTCGCCGGGAAGGTCGTGGTCGTCGCGAAGGACCTGCTCGGGCCGTTCCTCGCGGCGGTCGCGCCGGACGAGCTCGGCTTCGACGGAACGACGCCCGACGCGACGCGAATCCTCGCCAGCATGGAGGGCAAGGAGCTCGAGGGGGTCAAGTACCGCCACCCGTTCATGGACCGCGTCTCGCCGGTCATCCTCGGCTCGCACGTGACGCTGGACGCCGGCACCGGCCTCGTCCACACCGCGCCCGGCCACGGCCAGGAGGACTACCAGGTCGGAATGCAGTACGGCCTGGAGGTCCTGAACCCGGTCGACGGGGCCGGCATCTTCACCGACGCAGCCGGGAAGTACGCCGGACAGAACATCTTCGCGGCCAACGCCACGATCGTGGCCGACCTGCACGCGTCCGGGCACCTGCTCTCCGACCCGGCCGCCTCGCTCCGCCACAGCTACCCGCACTGCTGGCGCTGCCACCGGCCGGTGGTCTTCCGGGCCACCGACCAGTGGTTCCTCTCGCTCGACCACGACGGGCTGCGCGGCCGCACCCTCGACGAGATCGACCGGGTTCGCTGGATCCCGGGATGGGGGCGCGAGCGCATCCACAACATGATCGAGCACCGGCCCGACTGGTGCCTGTCGCGCCAGCGCACCTGGGGCGTGCCCATCGCGGTCTTCTACTGCGAGAAGTGCGGCGAGCCGCTCGTCTCGCCGGCCCTCATGCGCCGGGTTGCCGACGAGTTCGAGAAGGAGGGCATCGAGGCCTGGTATCTCCACGCCCCGGCCCACTTCACGCAAGGCGAGAAATGCGCGAGCTGCGGCGGCGCCGACTTCCGGCGAGAGCAGGACATCCTCGACGTCTGGTGGGACTCGGGCGTCTCCTGGGCGGCGGTGGCCGAGCGCGGCCGGAACAGCCAGGTCCCGGTCAGCCTCTACCTGGAGGGCTCCGACCAGCACCGCGGCTGGTTCCACTCGTCGCTCCTCACCTCCATGGCCATCCGGGGCAAGGCGCCCTACGACGCCGTGCTCACCCACGGCTTCGTCCTCGACGGCTCCGGGCGGGCCATGTCGAAGAGCGTGGGCAACGTGGTGGCGCCGGAGGAGATCATCAAGAAGTACGGCGCCGACGTGCTTCGGCTCTGGGTGGCCGCCAGCGACTACCGCGACGACGTCCGGGTCTCCGGCCAGATCCTGGACGGGCTGGCCGAGGGCTACCGCAAGATCCGCAACACCGTGCGCTGGGCGCTCGGAAACCTGGATGGCTTCGACCCGGCCCGGGACTCGGTGCCGGTGGCCGAGATGGAGCCCTTCGACCGCTGGGCCTACGCCAAGCTGGTGGAGTGGCAGGACAAGGTCTCGAAGGCCTACGCCGACTACGAGTTCCACGTGGCCTACCACGCCACGACCGAGCTGGTGAGCGTGACCCTCTCGTCGATCTACTTCGACGTGGCCAAGGACCGGCTCTACACCGCGCGCAAGGACGGCAAGGCCCGGCGCAGCGCCCAGACGGTGCTGCACATGGTGGCGCAGGACCTGCTCCGCATGCTCGCGCCGGTGCTCTCCTTCACGGCGCACGAGGCCTGGAAGTACCTGCCCGGCCGGCCGGAGGGGAGCGTCTTCGAGGCCGGCCTCCCGAGGCGCGAGGCGCCGGCCGACGCGGAGGCGCTCCTCGCGCGCTACGGCAAGCTGCTGGAGGTGCGCACCGCGGTGCTGATGGCGCTGGAGGGCGCGCGGCGGGACAAGCTCATCGGCTCCGGCCTCGAGGCGCAGGTGACGGTCTCCGCCGACGGCGAGACGCTGGCGCTCCTGCGCGACGCCGAGGTCGAGCTGCCCGCCCTCTTCATCGTCTCGAAGGTGGCGCTGGCCCAGGGTCCACTCGAAGTGAAGGTGGAGCGAGCCCCGGGCGAGAAGTGCGAGCGCTGCTGGATCTACGCCGAGGACCGGGGCGGCAACCCGGCCCATCCGACCCTTTGCGGAAAGTGCACGGCGGCGCTGGCATGAAGCGCGGCCTTTCCAAGTGGACGCTGCTGGCCGTCATCTTCGTGGTGATGGTGGTGGGCGACCAGTGGTCGAAGTTCCTGGCGGTCGACCGGCTCACCTGGGCCTTCCCCCGCGTCGGCGCCGTGACGCTCGGGCAGCGCGTGGAGGCCTTCTACTCGATGAAGCACCTGGAGGCGACGAGCCGCCCGCCCCACGTGGTGTGGAATCCCATGTGGCGGATGACCTACGCCGAGAACCCAGGAGCGGCATGGGGCATGCTCCGCGACCTGCCGGCGGGGTTCCGCCACGGCTTCTTCGTGGTCGTGTCGGTCGTCGCGGTGGGCTTCATGCTCTGGTACTACCGCAAGCTCCGGCAGGATCAGCGCTGGATGCAGGTGGCGCTCTCCTTCGTGCTCTCCGGTGCGGTCGGCAACCTCGTCGACAGGCTGGCTCGCGGCTACGTGGTGGACTTCGTGCAGTGGCACTGGTGGAAGCGTCCGGAGCTGTACTGGCCCATCTTCAACCTGGCCGACTCGCTCATCGTGGTCGGCGTGATCATGCTCATGCTGCACCCCGGCGAGAAGCGAAAGAAGGCGCACTAGATGTTGCCGGTCCTCTTCCAGATCGTCATCCCGTCCGGATGGACCTGGGCGGTGGCGATCGGCATCGCGCTCGCCATCGTGGGGAGCCGTGCCTTCGCCTGGCGGCGGCAGGCGAGGAAGGACGGAAAGAAGGCCTCTTGGGGCGAGGCGCTCTGGAGCGACAAGGGCGTGATGGCCGTGCTGCTGGTGGGGTTTCTCGCCGCCTGGCGGACCGGCCTCCTCGACGAGACCCTCCGGCTGCCGCTCCACAGCTACGGCGTCATGCTGGCGCTCGCCTTCGTGTCCGGCATCTGGCTCGCGCAGAAGGAAGCCGAGCGGCAGGGACAGGATCCACAGCTCGTGGGCGACCTGGCCTTCTGGATCCTGGTCTCGTCGCTGGTGGGAGGGCGGCTCTACTTCATCGCCGTCAACTGGAACGACTACTTCGGCGCCAACGCCTTCGTGGCCACGCGCGCGGGCAACATCCCGCGCATCTTCGCGCTGTGGGAGGGCGGCCTGGTCTTCTACGGCGGGTTCATCGCCGCGGCGCTCTCGGCGGCCGTCTACCTGCGCCTGAAGAAGATGCCGTTCCTCCCCTGGGCCGACACGCTCATCCCGTCGGTGGCCTTCGGCCAGTTCCTGGGGCGCGTCGGTTGCTTCGGCGCCGGATGCTGCTGGGGGCGCAGCTGCGACGAGGCCCTGCCCTGGGCGGCCCGGTTTCCGCCCGAGTCGCTGGCGTTCCAGTCGATGGCGTCCCGGCTCGACCCGGCGCGCTACATCGCCCCCGACCACCTGCACACGCTCGCCATCCACCCGGTGCAGCTCTACGAGTCCCTGGGCGAGCTGCTGCTCTTCGCCTTCCTGGCCGTCTGGCTGCGGCCGCGCAAGCGCTTCAACGGACAGGTGATGGCGGCCTGGCTCATGCTCTACGCGGCGCTCCGGACCACCACCGAGACCTTCCGCGGAGACGTGGAACGCGGCGTGTACCAGGGGCTCGGCGCGGGCCAGTGGACGTCGATGGGGATCTTCGCGGCGGGCATCGCCATCTGGGTGGTGGGGAGCCGGAACGCGAAGAAGGCCGTCGCCGCGCTCCCGACGTAGGGCTAGACTGCCCAGGTGGCGCTGCCGCCCAAGAAACCCGGATCCATCCCTCCCGAGCTCGAGAGCGGCAAGGAACGGCTCGCCAGCGACCAGCTCAACGACGCGCTCGACGCGCTCGAGGAGGAGCTCGAGGAGATCAAGGTGAAGTACGAGATGTACTTCATCGGCGCAGAGCGCATGGAGCCGGGGCGTCGTCGGGAGGACCTGAAGCGCAACATCGCAAGGCTGAAGAACGTCTTCACCCGCAACGCCGCCATCCGCTTCCGGGTCCAGGCCCTTCACGCGCGGTACCTGTCCTACGAGCGGCTCTGGCTGCGCTCGACGCGCGAGAAGGAGGCGGGCACCTACCGGCGCGACGTCCTGAAGGCGCGCCAGAAGGCGACCGCGGGGCGGGGGAAGAAGGTGGAGGCCGCCGCCGAGACGGTCCAGCCCCCGCCGCTGCCGGCGCCGGGGGCGCGGGCGCAACAGCCGGTGACGGCCGCCGCGGCGACGATGACCGAACCCGAGCTGCGGGAGCTCTTCGACGCCTACGTGGCGGCCAAGAAGCGCTGCAACGAGGACGTCTCCAAGCTCAGCTACGAGGCGCTGGCGCGGACCGTGAACAAGCAGGCCCCGGAGATCGCCAGGAAGTTCCAGGCCAAGCGCGTCGAGTTCAAGGTCACGGTGCGGGACGGGAAGGCCGTGCTCACGGCCGTGCCGAAGGTGTGAGCATCGCGCCGCGAAGCGCGCGTCAGGGCAGGTACATGTGGCTTCCGTCGGCGAAGCGAACGCATCGCGGACCGCCGCCTCCACCCGCGGGGCGCTCCGGCTCCGAGGCCATGCCGACCTCCTCGGCACGAGCGACGGTCAGGTCCGCCCATCGGCCCATCGCAGTTGCGTGCAGGGCCGCCTCGGCCCGATTCACCTCGAGTCCGGGAGAGGTGCAGGCGATGTCCGTGTGCCGCTCGAACTCGGCGAGCATGGCAACGCCACCGCACTCCAGGTCGGCGTGCTGCGACAGGCCCCTGGCCCGCATCCGTTCATCCACCCTCGGCGCGAGGGCGAGCATGCCCTCGATCGCGGGGCGGACCTGCTCCTCGTAGTCGGACCGGGCTGCCCTGCACGCGGAGGGGCTCGTCGCCGACGACGCTCGAGCGCCGTACGACTCCGTGGAACGCACGATGCCGCTCGAGAGGGCGCGCAGTTGCGCGGTGTCGGCCGGCGTGGCGGCCGGGCTGGACCGGCCACAGGAGGCGAGGGCGAGGGCGAGGGCCGGCACGACGATCATCGAACGCATGGACATGGGGGTGCCCACCCTCCTGGGGGGCCAGGCCACAACGCCCGGGGGCGCCAGATGTTTCCCGGGACGGCGAGCATTGCGGGAATCGGCTACGGGCTTGCGTCAGCGCGCCGGCGATCGTAAAACTGCCCCCCTCGGTCGCCCGGAAGGGT
>CAVOWI010000020.1:0-219501 GCA_963700085.1 uncultured delta proteobacterium | reverse complement strand
GTGGCTGCAGGTGGAACTGGTCACGTACGATCGGCAGCTCCTGGCCGCCTTCCCCGGCATGGCCGTGTCTCCGCTGGACTTCGCGAGCCACTGACCCCGTCCCGTTTGCCGCCCCCCTCCCTGCGTGTTACATCCCCCTCGCCGGAGCCGTCCGGACGAACGCGTCGGAACTCGTGTCCGCCGAGGAAAGTCCGGGCACCACAGGGCAGGGTGCCGGTCAACGACCGGCCGGGGTGACCCGCGGGAAAGTGCCACAGAGAACAGACCGCCGAACGGCGCCGCGAGGCGCGCGTGGCAAGGGTGAAACGGTGCGGTAAGAGCGCACCGCGCTCCGGGTAACCAGAGCGGCAAGGCAAACCCCACCCGGTGCAAGAGCAAATAGGAAGGCGTCCTCGTCGCAAGACGGGGTGTCGGGCGGCTCGCCCCAGCCTTCGGGTACGGCTCGCTAGAGGCGCGCGGCAACGCGCGTCCGAGAGGAATGTTCGTCGCCGCCGGATTTTCGGCGGAACAGGACCCGGCTTACAGGGCGGCTCCGGCATTTTATTAGTAATATCAATAACTTGTCGCCCGCGATGTCGTCGATCTCGACCGTCGGTAAGGCAGAGAAGCGCCGGCAAGCGGCTCACGGGCCCGTCAGCATCCAGAGATCACAGGGGACTTGCTCCAGTCGGGCTGTGAACTCTTTCCAGACCTGGCGCCCTCTCCGGGCGACCATCCTTTGCCCGGCGGGCACCGTGGTCTGCGAGCGCAACGACGACGGGGCCGCCGCCCGCGGTCAGCCCTGGTGGACGAATAGCTAGTATATAGCTATACTTCGTTCGGTGAAGCTGACCGTCGACCCAGACGTCGCCGCCTGGCTAGGAACGCGTCCCGCGACGGAGTGGGACGCCGGCAACAGCTCGAAGAGCGAGGCGAAGCATGGGTTCAGCATCGCGGACGTTGACTCACTGCTCGACGCGCCCGTGCTGTTCGCCGGGCGCATCGTCGAGCCGGCACACGAGGAGCCTCGTTACCTGCTCCTTGGAGTGACGAAGGATGGTCGCGGTGCGGCATTGGTCTTCGCGCGGCGTGGCGAGAAGTTTCGCCCGATCAGTTGCCGAGCGATGCGGAAGAAGGAGAAGGAGGCGTACGATGCAGGGACGTAAGAAGACCGCCGGTGCGCGGAAGATGAAGAACGCGACCACTCGCCGTGACGCGACACTGCGCGAATTCGAACAGCAGGACCTCGGTGGCGACATCGCGTCGGCGGGAGCGGCCGTCGTCGTCCGTCCTCAGAGGCCGACGTCCATCCTGCTCAGCGACGAGTTGAAGGATGCCCTTCGACGGCGTGGCCGCGAGCTGGGAGTCGGGTACCAGACCGCAGCCAAGATGATCCTCGCGAAGTACGTGAATGCGAGGCTCTGATCACCCATCACGGGCAGCCAGGGTCCCGGCGGGTCGCAGGTGCGAGACGAGAATCAGTCGGGCCCCGGGAACGCTCGCGACGGCCGGAACCAGCGGGGGAGGAGATCCCGCCTGCCTCGCGCCTCGGCTCAAGATGGGTGTTCCGAAGGACGTGGCCATGAGTTACTGAGTGCCGTTCACTCTCCGGCAAGTTCCTCTGACGTAATCTGCCGTACGATGGCGTGCGAGCGGCACGCCCCGTCGCCGCCAGTCGCGCTCGCCTCCAGTGCTTCCGCCCACTTGTCGCGCCCAGTCGCTCCGGGAAGCGACTCATACCGACAGTGTTTCGTCCCCGGCTTACAGGGCGGCTCCGGCATTTGTATTGAGAAAACTCAGCTACTTGGCCCCTCACTTGTTCGCTTCTGACTAGACTTCTGACCTGTCGCGGTGACTGTGGCCCCGGCGGGGCCAAGGTCCACGGGGAGCGCAGCGCGGGCCTTCTCGGGATGCTCGTCCCCCGGCCGCGCGTGCACGAGGGGCTTGGCCGGCCGACACCTCAAAGGCTCTCGACTGGCTCCTCGCCCTCTGGAGAAACGCCGAGCGCGGGTTGCCGCTCCCGAGCACGCCGTCCTGGCGGCCGTGCGGGAACTCGACGCGCTCCTCGTGCGGAAGGACGCCGCGGGCCTCCGTCGGGTGCTCGTGGAGGACTTCGTGGGCGCGATCCCCACGGGCGAGTGGTTCCGGCGGGACGACTACGTCGCCTACCACTGCCGGCCCGGAGGGCCGTTCCGCTTCCGGGGACGCGGCCCGTACGTCGCGAGTCGTCGCGCTACTCCGTCTCGCTGATGCGAGACGGCATGGATCTTCGCGCTGCGCGTGCGGATCGCATGAGGTGGATTCGAACCCGCCTAGTTTCCAGCGGGCAGGTCGGTGAGCATGATTGAGCGGGATACCGCCTCGAGCAGGTAGTAGTCGCCGTAGATGAGGCTGACATCGACCTCCAGGCTCGCCGGCAGGAAACCGACACCGTGCAGGAGGATCCCCTGGCTTGGGGTGCCCGAGGCAAGGTAAGCGGGTGACACCAGGGCGTGCAGCGTCGCGAAGGCGGCGCTGCGGTACCGGCTTCGCGTCGGTACATCCGCGACCAGATCCGATAGCTCGAAGAGCGCGGACGCCGCCGCCGCCGCCGCGGACGAGTCCCTCTGCACCGTCGGAGCGCCAAAATCCCAGTTCGGTACCGGGCCCGCAGCCAGATGGGAGAGCCAGTACTCAGTCACGCGCTGCGCCGCTGCGAGCATCCGCGGATCGGCGGTGTGGCGGTATGTCACCGTGAATCCGTACATCGCCCATGCTTGGCCACGCGCCCATGTGGACTCATCAGTGAAGCCCTGGTAGGTGCCGCGCCAGCGCATGGCTCCCGAGGTCGGATCGTAGTCGGCCACGTGAGTCGTGCTGCCATCCGCGCGTACGAGGTCGGCGAGCGTCCTCAGCGCGTGCGATGTGGCTATCTCCCGCCACTCCGGCTCTCCGCCGTTGTCCGCCGCCCAGAGCAGGAGTTCGAGGTTCACCATCGAGTCGATGAAGACGGGGAGTTGCCAGTCGGGATTCCAGTCACCGGCGCTCAGCGCCCCGACGATTGGGCGGTAGCGCGTGGCGAGGGAGCCAGCGGCGGTGAGGAGGACTTCCTTGTAGTAGGGGTCCTGTGTCATCCGGTAGGCGCGGCCGAAGCTCGTCATGAGCTTGAAACCAAGGTCGTGGGTCTGCGTGTTGTCCTTCTGGCCATCGAGCGCCCGCGTCCAGGCTGCGGCGCGGCCCAGCCACGAGGGATCGCCACCGTGCTCGTACATGATCCACAGGCAGCCGGGGAAGAACCCCTGCGTCCACGCCACGGCGTCCGTGTTCGCGATCGTGGTCCAACTGCCGTCGGGACGGGTGGCCTTCGGAGAGACCGACGTCGAAAGGCGCGAGGCGGTCGCCGCGAGCTGCTGTTCTGCGAATGCCAGCAGGCAACCGGCGACGCCCGTACCGATCGCAACGCACGCCCCGCCGCAGACCGTCTGACCGGTCGGGCAGGGCGAAGGGGCAGCGCACGCGACAACGACGTTCGTGACGTTCGCGCCGCCGATGGTTCCGGTGCCGTTCGAGACCGTGCAGGTCTGCGAGGGAGAGGTCGGCTGGGTGAGCACCGTCACCGCGTAGCTGGCGCCGCTCGCCACCGCCGTCGTGAAGGTGAAGGCGCCGTTCGCCGATGTGGTGAGGTTGTTCCCCCCGCTGTTCTGGAGCACCAGGCCGGTCCCGGCGAGGCCGCTGACTGTGCCGCCCACGGAGAAGGTCCGAGTGACGCAGGCGATCGTCACGCTGGTCACGTTGCCGCTCCCCATCGTTCCGGTCCCGCCCGTCACCGTGCAGGTCTGCGACGGCGAGGTCGGCTGGGTGAGCACGGTCACCGAGTAGGAAGCGCCGCTCGCCACCGCCGTCGTGAAGGTGAAGGCGCCGTTCGCGCCGACCGAGAGGTTGTTCCCCCCGCTGTTCTGGAGCACCAGGCCGGTCCCGGCGAGGCCGCTGACTGTGCCGCCCACGGAGAAGGTCCGAGTGACGCAGGCGATCGTCACGCTGGTCACGTTGCCGCTCCCCATCGTTCCGGTCCCGCCCGTCACCGTGCAGGTCTGCGAGGGAGAGGTCGGCTGGGTGAGCACCGTCACCGCGTAGCTGGCGCCGCTCGCCAACGCCGTCGTGAAGGTGAAGGCACCGTTCGCGCCGACCGCGAGGTTGTTCCCCCCGCTGTTCTGGAGCACCAGGCCCGTCCCGGCGAGGCCGCTGACGGTGCCGCCCACGGAAAAGGTCCGAGCGACGCAGGCGATCGTCACGCTGGTCACGTTGCCGCTCCCCATCGTTCCGGTCCCGCCCGTCACCGTGCAGGTCTGCGCGGGAGAGGTCGGCTGGGTGAGCACCGTCACCGCGAAACTGGCGCCGCTCGCCACCGCCGTCGTGAAGGTGAAGGCACCGTTCGCGCCGACCGCGAGGTTGTTCCCCCCGCTGTTCTGGAGCACCAGGCCCGTCCCGGCGAGGCCGCTGACGGTGCCGCCCACGGAGAAGGTCCGAGTGACGCAGGTCACGGCGACGTTCGTGACGTCCGCGCCGCCCATGGTCCCGGTCTCGTTCACGACCGTGCAGGTCTGCGACGGCGAGGTCGGCTGGGTGAGCACGGTCACCGAGTAGGAAGCGCCGCTCGCCACCGCCGTCGTGAAGGTGAAGGCGCCGTTCGCCGATGCGGTGAGGTTGTTCCCCCCGCTGTTCTGGAGCACCAGGCCCGTCCCGGCGAGGCCGCTGACGGTGCCGCCCACGGAGAAGGTCCGAGCGACGCAGGCGATCGTCACGCTGTTCACGTTGCCGCTCCCCATCGTTCCGGTCCCGCCCGTCACCGTGCAGGTCTGCGAGGGAGAGGTCGGATGGGCGAGCACCGTCACCGCGTAGGCAGCGCCGCTCGCCAACGCCGTCGTGAAGGTGAAGGCACCGTTCGCTGAGACGGTGAGGTTGTTGGCCCCGTTGTTCTGGAGCACGAAGCTGGCGCCGGAGGCGAGGCCTGCCACCGTGCCCCCCACCGTATACGTGCTGGTGACGCAGGTCACGGCGACGTTCGTGACGTTCGCGCCGCCGATGGTTCCGGTCCCGTTCGTCACGGTGCAAGTCTGCGCCGGGGAGGTCGGATGGGTCCTCACCGTGACGGCGTACGCGCTCCCGAAGGCCACCGTGTTCCCGAAGGCAAACGAGGTGGCGTTGCGAAGGATCGTGAGGTCCGACTGGCCCGGGGTCGAGAGCACCAGCCCAGTCCCCGTGAGACCGGACACCGTGCCGCCGACCAGGAACTGGCTCGTCGAGCAGTTCACGACGACGCTCGCCACGTTGGCTCCTGCCACCGTTCCCGTGGCCCCGCCGACCGAGCAGCTCTGGGGCGGGCTGGATGGCTGCGAGACGACCGTGATCGCGTATGCGGTGCCGCTCGGCACGGCGGTTGCGAAGGTGAAGGCCGTTGCCCCGGGGGGTACGGTGACGTTCGCCTGGCCCAGCGTGGCAAGCACGAGCCCCGCTCCCTCCAGGCCAACCACCGTTCCGCCTACCGTGTAACTACTGGTGACACACGCGATCGCCACGCCGGTGACGTGTCCGCCACCCACGGCGCCGCCTCCGTTCGTGACAGTGCAGGTCTGGTTCGGGCCCGTTGGCTGCGCGAGGACCGTCACCGCGTAGGTTGCACCGCTCGCCACGGGCGTGCCGAAGGTGAAGGTCCCGTTCGCGGAGATCGAGAGGTCGTCGCCTCCATTGTTCTGGAGCATCAGGCCGCCGCCGGCCAGACCGGTCACCGTGCCGCCTACCGTGAAGGAACTGGTCACGCAGGTCACGGCGACGCTGGTCACGTTCGTGCTTCCCACCGTGCCGGTCCCGCTCGAGACCGTGCAGATCTGCGACGGCGATGTCGGCTGAGCGAGCACCGTCACGGCAAACGCACCGCCGCTCGGCACCGCGGTGACGAACCTGAAGCTCCCGTTCGCCGAGATGGCGAGGTCCGTTCCGCCGTCGTTCCGCAGGACGAGCCCCGAGCCCGCGAGGCCGGTCACGATGCCACCTACCGTGTAGGTGGCGGGAGTCCCGGAGCTGGGGCTCGCGCAGCTGGCGAGTACGCTGGCGAGCAGGACTGAAGGCCAACTCGTCGGAACACGCATGCGATACCTCTCCGTGGCCCCGGGCCAGTGGCTATCCGCCTGGAGCAGGCGACCGCAGCCTGTCGAGGTCGAGCACCCCTGTTGCTCCCCGGCCGCGCACTCCCGCCGGAACCGCCGGGCGGAATTGCTCGTACAACCCATGGAGTCGTGTGGCCAGGTTGTTGGGCGAGAGGGATACCACCAGCCTCTCCATCGCCGCCTTCACGTCCTTGGGATGAGGCGCATGGATCCCGAACCGCTTGCCCTTGGCGAAGGCGTTCAGGCCCGCGACGACGCGCCCCATGGTCACGGCCTGGTCGGAGTCAAATCCGAGGCGCTCGGCGACAACCGCCGCCCAGAGCGTCAAGACGGGCGCACGTTTCACCTGGATGACCATCGAACGCGATTCTACGTCGCCGGGCGACTTCCGGCAGCAGGGCGGACCCGCTCTTCGATCTGGACCGCGCCCGTCCACACGCCCGGCGTGGTGCACTCTGTGAGGTGAGTCCACTCCCGGGCGCCCCCGGCTTGCAGGGCGGCTCCGGCACTTGTGCTTGTCACCCGAAGGAGTGGTTCACGTGGTTGAACCACGACACGGATGTCGCGTTTCACGTGGTGGAAGCCGATCCGCCCACGGCCGGCCTCACCGTCGCGGGCGGCGCCTCCCCGCCGCTCTCGCCCTTGACCCCGCCTGGACGCCGCTCTACACACGAATCGGATGCACGACCCCCTCGCCCCGCTCCTCGCCGACGGCGTCATCGACGAGGTCGTCTCACGGCTGAAGGGCGGCAAGGAGGCCGACGTCTGGCTGGTGAGGGCCGGCGGCAAGACCGTCGCGGCCAAGGTCTACAAGGCCCGGCAGACCCGGAGCTTCAAGAACGACGCCGCCTACAAGGAAGGGCGGAAGGTCCGGAACACCCGCACGCAGCGCGCCATGGACCGCGGCAGCCGTTTTGGCCAGGCCGCCGCCGAGGACGCCTGGAAGGAGAAGGAGTCCGACGCGCTGTTCCGGTTGCACGCGGCGGGCATCCGGGTTCCCCGGCCCGTGCTCTTCCACGAAGGGGTCCTCCTCATGGAGGTGGTGGTGGACGCGCATGGCCACCCGGCGCTACGGCTCGTGGATGCACCTCTCGCCCGGGAGCAGGCAGCGGGAATCTACGCGGACATCCGGAAGCAGGCGGTCGGGATGCTCGCCTGCGGCCTCATCCACGGCGACCTCTCCCCGTACAACGTGCTGGTGGGCGGCCACGGGCCGGTGGTGATCGACCTGCCTCAAGTCATCGATGCCGCTCACAACAGCCAGTCCGAGACGTTCTTCCTCCGCGATCTCGAGAACATCCGACGGTTCTGCGCCGCGCTCGACCCGGCGCTGGGAGGGGAGGGCGACGGCCGCGAGATCTGGCGGGCCTACGTTCGCCGCGAACTGACCGCCGACTTCGTGCCCACCGGCCGTGCCCCGGAGCCGAAGAGGGCGGAGCAGCACGGTGGCGGCCACCGCCAGCAGGCGCCGCGCGGTGCTCCTTCGCGGCCGCACGGGGATGGGCGCGGGGGAGGGCACGGCGGTGCGCACAGGGGAGGGCATGCGCAGAAGGCGCCGCGCAAGCCGGATGTTCCAGCCGGGCCGCGGCCTCCCAGGCCGCGCGGGCCTCGGAACGCGCCTGCGCCCGAGGTGATTCGCGTCGATCGGGGGCAGCACGGCAGGCCAGGAGCGGGCCACCCGAAGGACGGCGCCACCGCTCGGCCCGATGGCGCGCCGGGTCGTCGAAGGCGGCGGCGCAGGCGGCGGGGCGGGGCGTAGCCGCGACTCCCTTCTACACCACGATGGCCGTCGTCCCGGCCGTCGTGATTGTCGCCGGGTTCGCGAACACCTACGGCCCCAAGGTGATCTCGGGCTCGACACCCGTCCCGCCCATCATCCACCTGCACGCGGTCCTCTTCACGTGCTGGCTCGTTCTCCTCATCGCGCAGACGCTGCTCGTGGCGCAGGGCCAGGTCCTGGCCCACATGCGGCTCGGCAACGCCGGCATGGTGCTCGCGGGGCTCATGCTCGCCACCGGGCTCGCGGCCGCGATCGACGCGGCGCGCGCCGGGCACAAGGGCATCCCGGGCGTCGAGTTTCCGGCCCGCGAGGGGTTCCTGTTGCTCAATGTCGCCTCGGTCTGCGTCTTCTCGGCCCTGGTGGCGGCCGGCTGGTGGTGGCGTCGCCGCCCGCAGGCGCACAAGCGGCTCATGCTCTCGGCCACGGTGGCAGGGCTCATGCCGCCGGGGATCTCTCGCCTGCCGGGCGTCGCCGGCCACGACCAGGCCATCGCGGGGCTCGTGATGGCGTTCCTCCTCGTCGGGCCCGTCTACGACCTGGCGACCCGGAAGCGGATCCACCCGGCCTACGCCGGGCTCCTGCTCGCCATCCTGATTGTCCCTCCGGTCGTGCTCCAGCTCTCGGGCACGGATGCGTGGCACGCCGCCGCCGCGTGGATGATGCGGTGAACGTTGATTCCTCGAGTGCTCCTCTATCGACTGCGAGGCGTCCGAGCTTGCGCCGCGGTTGCCCAGGACCCGCCGCGACCCTAGAACACCACCATGAGCCGATTCCTCGCATCCGTCCTGGCGTGCGCGTTGCTCTCGGCGTGCGGGGGCTGCGGGGGAAGCGCCCCGGCACGCCGCGCCCGTGCAGACCGGGACTCCACGGACCGTCACTCTGAACGCCTCGCTGTCCTCGCCCTGGGGCCTCGCCTTCTTGCCCGACGGTCGGATGCTGGTGACCCAGAAGGGCGGAACCATGGTCGTGCTCGCCGCCGACGGCGCGTCGGTGCATGGCGACGCTGGCCGGGCTGCCCGCGGTCGTGAGCGACGGGCAGGGTGGTCTGCTGGATCTGGCGCTCGACCCGGACTTCGCGACCGATCCCTGGGTGTACTGGACCTACTCCGAGCCTGGAACGGGCGCCGAGGCTGGCCTCTCCGGAACCGCGGTGGCGCGTGGGCGGCTCGTCGGCGATGCGCTCCGGGACGTCGCCGTCCTCTACCGCCAGGTGCCCAAGGTGTCCGGGGCCGGCCACTTCGGCTCACGCCTCGCCTTCCGCGGCGACAAGACGCTCTTCGTGACGCTGGGCGAGCGGCAGAAGGGAAGCCCGGCGCAGGACCTGGCGACGACGCTCGGGAAGGTGATCCGCATCCGCCGCGACGGAACGATCCCCTCGGACAACCCGGGCATCACCGGAGCCCGGCCGGAGATCTGGAGCTACGGTCACCGCAACCCGCAGGGGGCCGCGATCCGCCCGGGGACCGACGAACTCTGGGTGACCGAGCACGGGCCGCAGGGCGGGGACGAGCTCAATCGCATCCTCCCCGGCGGCAACTTCGGCTGGCCTCTCGTGAGCTACGGCTGCAACTACGGGGATCCGGTGGGCGACGCCTGCCGCATCGGCGGAGGCATCCACGCTCCGACGTACGTGGAGCCGGTCAGCTACTGGGTCCCGACGTCCATCGCGCCCGCCGGGCTGCTCTTCTACACGGGCACACGCTTTCCGGGCTGGCAGGGCAACGCCTTCCTGGGCGCGCTGGCGGGAACGGCGCTCTGGCGGGTCGAGCTCCGGGGGAACACGGAGGTGGCGCGGGAGCGACTCCTCGGCGAACTGGGAGAGCGCATCCGCGACGTGAAGCAGGGACCGGATGGCTTCCTCTACCTGCTCACCGACGGAGGGAAGCTCATCCAGCTTCGGGATTGACGGCCGTGCGGGCGCCCGGTCCCCGGCGAGATCAGTTGCACACGAGCAACCCGCTCGCCACCTCGCCGCTGAAGGCCGGATCCAGGTAGGAGACGAACGCCCATAGCACCACGAGGGCGAGGAGCCCCGCGGCGGTGGCGACGATCATGGAGCGGATCACGCGGCGCCCTCCGCCCGGGCTCGCAGTCTCGCCACCGGGACCTCGCGGATCGGAACGTTGAGGAGCGCGGCGAGGACGGCGAGCGCCACCGACATCCACCAGACCACGTCGTAGCTTCCGGTCGCCACGTAGAGGCGCCCCCCGAGCCAACCGCCGAGGAAGGCGCCGATCTGGTGGAAGAGGAAGACGATCCCGCCGAGCAGCGCCAGGTTCTCGACCCCGAATACCGTGGCGACCGTGCCGTTCGTGAGGGGCACCGTGGAGAGCCAGAGGAGCCCCATGCAGGCGCCGAAGACGTAGGCCGATCCCTCCGTCAGGGGGATCATCACGAACGCCGCGAGCACGATCGCGCGAAGGCCGTAGAGCCCGACCAGCAGCGCTGGCTTGCTCATGCGCCCGCCCAGGACCCCGGCCACGTACGTGCCGGCGATGTTGAAGAGCCCCACCAGCGCGAGCACCACCGCTCCCGTGGAGGCGCCGAGACCCCGGTCCGTGAGGTAGGCGGGGAGGTGGGTGGCGATGAAGACCACGTGAAAGCCGCAGACGAAGAATCCGAAGCAGAGGAGCCAGAAGCCGGGGAGGGTGAGGGCCTCGCCGAGCACCGCCCGCAGGGGCATGGGAGGCGGCCGGGACGAGAAGGCGCGGGTCTCGGCGAGCGGGATCGCGAGGGGGACCATGGCGAGCCCGAGCACGGCAAGCGCGAGCAACGTGGTCGTGGAGCCCATGCCCTGGATGGCGGTGAGCGCGGCGGGAAGCATCACGAACTGCCCGAGCGAGCCCACCGACATGGCTACGCCCATGGCGAGGCTCCGCCGTCCCGGCGGCGTATGCCGGAGGATGGCGCCGAAGACCACCGGGAAGCTGACCCCGGACAGTCCGATCCCGATGAGCAGCCCTGCCGAGAGCGCGAGCATCGAGCCCGTGCGGGAGTACGCCATGAGTACCAGGCCCACGACGTAGAGCGCGGTGCCGCCCAGGATCACCCGTCCGGTGCCGTACCTGTCGGCGATCCGGCCGGTGAAGGGCTGGGCCACGCCCCAGACCAGGTTCTGGAGGGCGATGGCGAATCCGAACACTTCCCGCGTCCACCCGTTGTCCTTCGACATCGGAGCGAGGAAGAGACCGAAGGTGTGGCGCGTGCCGAGGGAGATGGCGAGAAGTATCGACCCCGCGACCAGCACCATCGCCGGGGTCCGCCAGTCGCGCCTGCCGGGCTCGCTCATGGCGCCTTCTCCTGCGGACGGCTCCATCGCGGGCATATACCCGCGCCCGCGGATGTGCGCCAAGGGAACTCCTGCTTCAATCCTCCAGGAATCGCACCCGGCCGGTGCCAAGCTCGTACACGGCGCCGACCAGGCGGATCGCGCCCGTGGCGAGTCGGGCGCCGCCCTCCGGTGACTCCCGCAGCGTCTTCATGGTCCATCGGACGTTGGCCTCCACCGCAACGCGCAGCAACTCGTCGGGTGGCAGGTTCCTGTCGATGCCGTCGAGCGCGGGGAGGATGTTTTCCAGGAGCGTCTGGATGCGGCTGCGCTGCACGACGCCATGCACCTTGCTGGCGACCGCCGCCTGGACCGCGCCGCAGCCTTCGTGACCCATGACCACGAACAGCGGCGTGTGCAGGTGGAGGTTGGCGTACTGCAGGGTGCCGACGATGGTGGGACCGAGAACGTTGCCGGCGACGCGGATGATGAAGAGCTCGCCGAAGCCGGCGTCGAACAGCAGCTCGGGCGGCACGCGGCTGTCGCTGCAGCCGAGGACGGTCGCGTAGGGTTGCTGACCCTTGGCCAGGCTGGCGAGGACATCCTTCTGAATGGTGGGGAAACGTGCCTTCCCCGAGAGGAAGCGTTGGTTCCCTCGCTTGAGTCGCGACAGCGCCTGCTCGGCGGTGAGGCCTGGGTGGGTCACGCGCTGCTCTTCGGGCCGGCGACTGGCCGGGGACACTCCTCACTTCGCGTTCAGGCGATCCTGCATGGACTTGATTTCGCTCTGGGTGACATTGTCCTTCGCGAACGTGGCCGTGTCGGGCTCCCAGCGGTTGTTCACGTACTTGAACGTGACCGACCCCGGTACCGACGCGCACCCGCAGATTCCGAGCAGGACCGCGCCCAAGAGAAGACCTTTTCGTCCCATGGATTCCTCCTCCGTGTTTGACATCTGACCGGCCCATCCTAGCCCAACGCTCTGGCAAGGCACATGCATCTGTGCCTTTCCGTGACTATTTCTGACAGAATGCGCGCGTCGCTGGCCAGGGAAGGAGAGGGGAATGGCGGAAGAGACACCCGGCCGCGCTCGCGTGCTCGACCCGATCGAGCGGGCCTCCGAGGCCATCTTCGGCGTGCTCATGGCGGTCAGCATCACCGGCTCGATCAGCGTGGCCACCGCGGGCAGCGAGGAGACCCGGACCATGGTCTTCGCCGCGCTCGGATGCAACGTCGCCTGGGGCCTCACCGATGCGGTGATGTACCTCGTCAGCGCGGTGACCGAGCAGAACCGGCGAATCATGCTGCTCCAGCGTCTCCGGGAGATCGCCGACTCGCGCGCGGCCCACGAACTCGTCGCGGCAGCCCTTCCTTCGCGATTCGCGGGCGGGGCGAGCGCCGAGACCCTCGAGGCCATCCGGAGGCGCCTCGCCGTCATCCCGGTCCCCAGGGTGGCGCTCGGTGCGTCCGACTTCGCAGGGGCGCTGGGCGTCTTCTTGATCGTCGTCCTGGCGACGTTCCCGGTGGTGATCCCGTTCCTCTTCATCCGGGACGCGCCCCTCGCGATGCGCGTGTCGAACGCACTGGCGATCGGCATCCTTTACGCCTACGGTCACTTGCTCGGCCGGCACGCCGGCGGCAGGCCCTGGCGATACGGGCTCTCCATCGCCGCGCTCGGCGTGGGACTGGTCGCCATCATCAAGGCGCTCGGGGGATGAAGGGTTCCATCACACGGGAGACGTCTCCATGACCCAACGACCACCGTCAAACGACATCACCCGGATCACGCTCCAGGTAACCTCCATCGGGGGGCTGATCGCAGCCACCCTCTGGGTGATGCGGCCTTTCGTCGCCGCGGTGCTCTGGGCCACGATGATCGTCATCGCCACCTGGCCCATCCTGATCGCCGTCCAGGCCCGCCTCGGGGGGCGACGGGGCCCGGCGGTGGCGGTGATGGTCGTTGCCCTGACCACGCTGCTCGTCGTTCCGATCTGGCTCGGCATCTCCACCATCGCCGAGAACTCGGACCGCATCTCGCAGCTCGCACAGTCCCTGGCAAAGGAGGGGCTCCCTCCGCCTCCTGGATGGCTGGAGCGCGTGCCTTTCGTCGGCGAGATGGCGGTGGGGAAATGGAGCGAGTTCTCCGGGCATCCAGACGTGTTCGTCGCCCGGATCCAGCCTCACATGAAGGAGGTGGCGAGCTGGGTCGCCGAGAAGGCGGGAGGGCTCGGCGCCACGCTCATCCAGTTTGCGCTCACGGTGCTGGTATCGGGAATCCTCTACGCCTCGGGGGAGAGCGCGGCCCGCGGCGTCCTCCGCTTCCTTCGCCGGCTCGCCGGCGAGCGCGGCGAGAATGTCGGACGCCTGGCCGGCAAGGCGGTGCGGGCCGTGGCTCTCGGAATCGTGGTCACTGCGGTGGCCCAGACGCTCATCGCGGGAGCCGGCCTCGCCCTCGCCGGGGTGCCTCATGCCGGCGTCCTCACGGCCGTCGTCTTCGTCCTCTGCATCGCGCAGCTTGGGCCGCTCCTGGTCGTGGCGCCGGCCACGATCTGGCTCTACACGTCCGGCTCGGCCGGGCGGGGCACGGTGCTGCTCGTGTTCTCGGTCGTGGCCGTGACGCTCGACAACGTGGTGCGCCCAGTGCTCATCAGGAAGGGCGCCAATCTCCCGCTTCTGCTCATCCTTGCCGGGGTCTTCGGCGGAGTCCTGGCGTTCGGCATCGTCGGACTTTTCATCGGGCCAGTGCTGCTGGCCGTGACCTGGACCCTGCTGGCCTCCTGGGTCGCCGACCTCGACCGCGCCCCCGTCGAGCCGGCGCCGCCGGCGCGCCTAGAAGCTCCCGCCGATCGCCACCACGAAGAACTGGTCGTCCTGCCCGGGCGCGAAGAGGTACGCCGTTGCCGTGAGCTTCCAGATCGACACCCCCAGGAGCGGCCCGCCCTGCAGGTCGGTGGACGTCTGGAACACCCGGGTCCGCTGCAGCACCAGCCCCGCCCTCAGCCACTCGACGATCGAGACGCTGAGCTCGCTCCAGGCATAGAAGAAGCTCCCGGAGGAGTCCCCGAGGTCGAAGACGTACTCGCACTGCGACCAGAATGCGAGCGGGCCCCATTCGAGCGTGAGGGTGAGCGCCGGGGCGATGCCTTTCGTCCGGCCGAAGACGCCCCCGAGCATGGGGGTGAGCCCGAACTTCAGCTCTTCGCCGAAGGACAGGTTCCACCCGACGAAGGCCGAGCCGGTCTCGCGGTCCTCGTAGTTGTACCGCGCCTCGAGGTGAAGGGCTCCGCGGTCGGCCGTCAACGTGGGCTGGAGATAGCTGGCCTCGTTGCGTAGGACGTAGAGGAGCACCGAGGGCCCCCATTCCCATGCCGCCGCTTCAGATGCTCCCGGAGCCGCTCCGGCGGCCTCGCCGCCTTCACCCGCCCATCCCGGCGCGGGGGCGGCGATGGCGGTGATGAGCGCGATCGCCAGGGCACCACGGAGGAAGTCGCTTCGTTGACCTGCGATCGACAAGCGATTCTCCGATCCGACGGTGGTGGCGTGAGGCGCCGCCATGCTGTCACGACGTACTCTGGGGTGACAACGATCGTATCTGCGCCGCACCCTGACGCTGATAGATTGGCGCGGGGCTCTTCTCCTGGGAGGCACCTGTGACGGCAATCGACGGAAGCTCGACGGAGAAGCGCGGGGAGGGAAGCTGGCTCCGGCCATCCGTGAACTGGCTCCTGGCGTTCGTTCCCGTCGCCGTCGCTCTCGACCGCATGGGGGCGCGCCCGCCTCTCGTCTTCTTCGCGGCGGCGCTCGCCATCATCCCCATCGCGAGCTGGATCGTCCACGCCACCGAGCAGCTCGCGACCTACACCGGCGACGCCGTCGGCGGGCTGCTCAACAGCACGTTCGGCAACGCACCGGAGCTCATCATCGGGGTGGTGGCCCTGCGGGCGGGCCTGTTCGACATGGTGCTCGCGTCGCTCGTCGGGGCCATCCTCGCGAACCTGCTTCTCGCGCTCGGAGTCGCCTTCTTCCTGGGCGGCCTCCGGTACCGCGATCAGGCATATCGCCCCGAAGCGACGCGCGTCTACCTGTCGATGATGCTTCTCGCGGTCACGAGCATGGCGGTGCCCTCGGCGCTGCGCACGGTCTCCGCGGGCGGCACTCCCGCGGCCGAGGGGCGCCTGAGCCTGACGGTGGCGGTGATCCTCCTCGCCACCTATGGGCTCTACGTGTTCTTCATGCTGAAGACGCACAAGCACCTCTTCACGTCCGAGGGCGGGCAGGAGGGGCACGGCGAAGGAGGCCCGCGCTGGAGCGTGACGCGCGCGCTGGGCACGCTGGCCGGAGCGTCGGTCCTGGCGGCCTGGATGAGCGAGGTGCTGGTCGGGGCCGCCGAGGGAACCGGGGAGGCGCTGGGCCTGTCCAAGGCGTTTGTCGGGCTCGTGTTCCTTGCCATCGTGGGCGGCGCGGCGGAGAGCGGCTCGGCTATTGCGATGGGGCGAGCGAACCGGATGGACCTCGCCGTGAGCATCGCCGTCGGGAGCTGCATCCAGATCGCGCTCTTCGTGGCGCCTCTTCTCGTCCTCCTGAGCTACGCGGTCGCGCCCCAGCCGCTCCTGCTTCTCTTTCCAAAGGTGCTGGTCGTGACCACCTTCATCGCCGTGGTCGTCGCGGCCGTGGTGATCGGAGACGGGAAGTCCAACTGGTTCAAGGGAGTGCAGCTGGTCGTCGTGTACTCCCTGATCGCGCTGCTGGCCTACTTCGTGGGCGTCTGAAGACCGGTCAAGGCTCCTTGACCGGGGCCCAGCTCTTGTCGGGGTTGAAGCGCTCCATGGCCCGGAACGTCTCGAGAGTGTTCTTGCCGAGGTCCTTCTCGTACACGACGCCGCCGTGGCTCACGATGAAGGTCTTCACGCCGGTCACCCGGTAGTCGGCTGGCGCCGCGACGAGCGCGAAGCCGCCGATCATCGCGCCGTTCACGACGAAGTCCATCTGCCCGAGCGGCGCCGCCGGCCCCTGGCCCCTCAGGACCCTGAAGTAGTAACCGTGGTAGGGCTTGAATCGATCGCTGTATCCCTCGGCGATGACGCCGGCGATCTCCTCTCCCAGTGGCCCTCCCCACGTTCCGTCCGGGTTGCGCCATGCCAGGCCGTCCTGCCTCCCCGGGGTGCTGATCATCCGCTGGGCGTACTGGTTCACGCCCGAGCCGTCGCGCTTCTGGAACGCGTACTCGCGCTGCGCCTCGACGAAGGCGCGAGACAGATCGATGGCGTCCAGCTCGTTCCTCCCGATGCGGCGGTGGAGGATCTCCGTCCGCCCTGCCTTCGCGTCGAACGACCACTTGCCGTCCTTGCGGACGATCGGGATCGGCGATGGCCAGTTCTCGTCCCCGATGACCAGCGTCGCCCGGTTCGGGTTCTTTGCGTCGGTGACGATCTCGCTCTTCTCCCGGGCCAGCGCGGCGAAGGCCGCCCCCTGGTTCCGGTCCTGGACCGGATCCTCGGTGACGACGAGGTCCTCGCCGGCCGGGCCGAGGAGCTCCTTCAGTGCCGGGATGTCGAAGTTGGCGGCTGCGGCGATCAGCGCGTCGGCGGCCTCTCTCGGGGTGTCGAAGGTCCGCTGCGTGGGCGCGAGAAGGAGCGCGCAGGCCATCGTCATTGCGATCATGGAGTTCATCTCCGCCCCCCGCCGCCCCGGCCGCCACCACCGCCGCCGCCGCGGGACCCGCCCCCGGAGGACATGCTGGAGGCGCCCCGCGAGCTGCTCGCCTTGGCGCTGCTTCCGCTGTAGCCGCCGGACCCGCCGCCGAAGCCGCCGGAGTTCTTCGATCCGCCGCCGCCTCCGCCGTACCCGCCGCCCCCCCCGGCGCGATTGCTCGCGCTGGCCCCCCGGCTCCGGCCTCCGCCGTATCCCCCGGCTCCGCCTGCGCCGTACCCGCCGCCCCCCCCGGCGCCTCCACCGGCGCGATTGCTCGCGCTGGCTCCACCGGCTCCTGACTGACGCCCTCCCTGCTGCTGGGCGCTCGCCTGCCGGGAACCGCCCTGGGCCGACCCGCCGTACTTGTTCGCCGTCGCCTGGTTCGAGTAGGGCGCGCCGCCGCGGTGCTGGGAGTTGTGCTGCCAGTTGTTGTTCCCGCCGGTGTTGATGTTGGCGTTCCGGTTGTAGTTGTTGTTCACGTTGATGTTGACGTTGTTCGAGCCCCAGCCGCAGCCGCAGCACGAGCCGCCCACCGCCGCGCCGATCATGATGCCGGCCGTGAAGCCCACCATGGCGGCGCCATAGGGAGGAGGAGGTGGGTAGTACACCGGAGGATAGGGGTAGATCGGCGGGCCGTAGACGACCGTCGGGCTGTAGGACGGCACGTAGATGACCTGGGGATTCGACGGCTCCACGACGATGACCGTCTTCTGCTCGATGACCTTCGTCTCCACCTTCTGCTGGTCGGAGGACTTCAGAGCGCCGGTCTCCTGCGCCTTCTTCCGCATCCGCTGGACGGCGTCCATCACGTCGGACTGCTGCTCGAGGAATGCGTTTCCCAGGGCCGTGGTCCACTGGATGTCGTCCCCGAGCCGTTTCACGACGTCGGGAATCTCCGCCATCGACTGGACGCTCGGGTCCCAGGGCTGCTTGGCGACCGCGTCGGTCAGCGCCTTGCCCTTCAGGTCCTTGTTCTTCGCGAGCCACTGCTGGAGCTGGATGATCTCGAGGGGATAGGTCGAGGCGACGAGCGTCTGGGCGAGCAGCGGGTCCGGGTAGAGGGCAATGGGAGCGACCAGCGAGTCGAGCTGCGCCGCCGGGATCTTCTCGGGGGGCTTCTCGGGCGTGGCGGCCGGCGCCGGGGCGGGCTGCTGCGCGAGCGGAGCGCCTCCACCGGGAACGAGAAGGGCTGCGCAGAAGAGCGCCAGGAGCACGCGAGAGCGCGGATGCTGACGTCGGGTTCGAGACAGGACTGGCACGAGGCCTCCGTTTCCTTTGGCGCACGATAAGGGGATCGCCCGACGGCAGCAAGAACGGCCTGGGCGGATCCTGACCCATCGCACCCGGCGGAGGGTCGTGGACTTCCATGGGCGAACCCCGTAATTCTCCCAGGTCACGCCCCGTCGGGCATCGTCTAGTCTCCATCGAGATCCGGCCCCACCCGCATCGGAGACCCACATGAAGAAGCTGCTCGTTTCCTCCATCGCACTGGTCGCCTTCGCCGTCGCCAGCGCCCAGGACTCGGCCCCCATCAACAGGGGTCCTCCGGTAGAGATGAAGCCCTCCGGGACGCCCGGCAAGGCCACTGCCAAGCGGACGCTCCGTGTCACCGCGACCGTTTACACGATCGATGCCGCCAGTCGCATGCTCACGCTCCAGCACGACATGGGTGGGACGGAGAGGCTGAAGGTCGGACCAGAGGTGAAGAACCTCGACAAGTTGGCCGTGGGCGACACCGTCATCGTCGATTTCGTGCAGGGGCTTGCGCTCGAGCTTCAGCCCGCTGGTTCGGAGTTCGTTCCGCCGACCTCGATCGCGACCGGCGCTCCCGCCGACAAGGACCCGGCCGCAGTGGCGAGTGCCGGCCAGGCCGTCAAGTCCACGGTCACGGTCACCGCGATCAACGTGGCCAAGCGGCTGGTCACGATCCAGACGCCGGGCGGAGTCGTCTTCAGGGTGAAGGCCGGTCCCAAGGTCCAGATCGACAAGCTCAAGGTCGGAGACCGGTTGCTCGGGACCTATGTCGAGGCCGTGGCCATCAAGCTGGAGAAGGCGAAGTAAGAGCAGGGCAGGCAACCGGAGGTATCCGAAGATGGCCAAGCACGAGTCGCAGTCGACCCCGGAGCCCGTGGACTGCATCGAGCAGAAGCGGCTCGACGAGGCACGCGAGAAGGGGACTCCCTGGCGGAAGTGGGGCCCGTACCTGTCGGAACGCCAGTGGGGGACGGTCCGCGAGGACTACAGCGAGGGCGGCGACGCCTGGAACTACTTCACCCACGACCAGGCCCGGTCGCGCGCCTACCGCTGGGGAGAGGACGGACTGGCGGGCATCTCCGACGACAGGCAGCGGCTCTGCTTCGCGCTCGCCCTGTGGAACGGGAAGGACCCCATCCTGAAGGAGCGGGCCTTTGGCCTGTCGAACAGCGAGGGCAACCACGGCGAGGACGTGAAGGACTACTACTTCTATCTCGACTGCACGCCGACCCACTCGTACATGAAGTACCTCTACAAGTACCCGCAGGCCGCCTTCCCCTACGACGACCTGGTTCGGACGAACGGAAGGCGGACGCGGGAGGAGATGGAGTACGAGCTCCTCGACACCGGCGTATTCGAGGGTGACCGCTACTTCGACGTTTTCGTGGAGTATGCCAAGGGCGGCACCGACGACATCCTCGTGAAGATCACGGCGGTGAACCGGGGACCGGAGGCGGCCGAGCTGCATCTCCTGCCCACGCTGTGGTTCCGGAACGACTGGTCATCCTGGATCGCGAACCCCGGAAAGAAGCCGAACCTGGCGCAGATCAAGGGACCCGCGGGCTCGAGCTCGGTCGCGGCGGCGCATCCCCTGCTGGGGAAGTACACGCTGCATTGCGAAGGCGACGTGCCGCTTCTCTTCACCGAGAACGAGACGAACAACGAACGGCTCTTTCCGGGAAGCAAGAGCGAGAGCCCCTACGTCAAGGACGGCATCAACGACTTCGTGGTCCACGGCAAGCAGGACAAGGTGAACCCGGCGAGGCAGGGCACCAAGGTCGCGGCGCACCACCGCACGTCGATCGCTCCCGGCGGGTCGGCAACGGTGCGGCTGCGCCTCACCGGCTCGGGGCCCAAGGCAGATTCCAGCCCCTTCGCCGACTTCGACCGGACCTTCGCAGCGCGGCTGAAGGAGGCGGACGAGTTCTACCGCTCCGTGACCCCGCCCTCGGTCTCACCGGACCAGGCGAACGTGATGCGCCAGGCCCTGGCCGGAATGCTCTGGAGCAAGCAGTTCTACTTCTTCGACGGGGACCAGTGGCTGAAGGAGCACTACGCCAGTCCTCTGCAGCAGGGGAGCAAGCAGTTCCGGAACCGGGACTGGTACCACATGCTGAACGAGGACATCATCTCGATGCCCGACAAGTGGGAATACCCCTGGTACGCGGCCTGGGACCTGGCCTTCCACACCCTCCCGCTCGCGATCGTAGACCCCGACTTCGCCAAGCAGCAGATGGAGCTGATGCTCCGCGGGGCCTATCTGCACCCCAGCGGCCAGATGCCCGCCTACGAGTGGAACTTCAGCGACGTGAACCCGCCGGTCCACGCTTTCGCGACGCTCTTCCTGCACCGCACCGAGAAGGCGCTGCGCGGGAAGACGGACGTCGATTTCCTCAAGTCGGCCTTCAACAAGCTCCTCCTCAACTTCACCTGGTGGGTGAACCGCAAGGACCGCTTCGGCAAGAACGTCTTCGAGGGGGGCTTCCTCGGTCTCGACAACATCGGCATCTTCGACCGCAGCGCGCCGCTCCCCACCGGTGGCCACCTGGAGCAGGCCGACGGCACCGCCTGGATGGCCCTCTTCAGCCAGAACATGCTGGAGCTCGCGGCCGAGATCGCCGTCCACGACCCCACCTACGAGGACATGGTCTTCAAGTTCGCGGAGCACTTCCACTTCATCGCCGCCGCCATGAACCATCCCGGGCAGGACGGCATGTGGGACGAGGAGGACGGCTTCTACTACGACCTGCTGCGGCTCCCGGACGGCAGCGCCACGCGGCTCAAGGTGCGCTCGATGGTCGGGCTCTTGCCCCTGTGCGCCACGACGGTCATCGAGAAGTCGCAGCGGGAGCGGCTCCCCCGGGCCATGGCTGGCATCGCGGAGCGGAAGCGCCGGATGCCCGAGCTTCTCGCGTCCATGCACCCCACCGGCCCGGGCCACTTCGGCGTGGCCGAGCGAGGGATCATCGCGCTCGTCAACCCGGAGCGGCTCCGCCGGATCCTCGCGAGGATGCTCGACGAGAACGAGTTCCTGGGCCCCTACGGCATCCGCTCGCTGTCGAAGTTTCACGAGCAGCACCCGTACGTCTTCCACGTGCAGGGCAAGGAGTACCGGGTCGACTACCTGCCGGCCGAATCGAACACCGGGATGTTCGGCGGCAACTCCAACTGGCGGGGACCGGTCTGGATGCCGGTGAACGCGCTCATCATCCGGTCGCTCCAGCAGTTCTATCTGTATTACGGCGACAGCTTCCAGATCGAGTGCCCCACCGGCTCGGGCAAGCTGATGAACCTCTTCGAGGTGAGCAAGGAGATCTCCGACCGGCTCGGCCGGATCTTCCTGCGCGACGGCAAGGGCCGGCGTCCCGTGAACGGCCACACCGAGAAGTTCCAGACCGACCCCCACTGGCGCGACAACATCCTCTTCTACGAGTACTTCCACGGCGACAACGGTGCCGGGCTCGGCGCCAACCACCAGACCGGCTGGACCGGCGTCGTGGCAAAGCTCATCCAGATGTACGCCTTGATGGACCCCAAGCGCCTCCTCGAGATGGGCAAGGAGGCCGCGTTCATCAAGGGTGCCGGCTCCGCCCGCCTCCTGAGGCAACGGCCGTGAAGCCGCGACGGGAGACCCTGGTGACGGCGCTCACGATTCTCGTGATCGCCGTCGCCCTGGTACCCGCGCTCCAGGACACCATCGAGACGGGTCGCGTGTACCTGTTCTCGAGGCAGTTCCTGGAGGAATTGCCGGCGCGGTTCACGGGGCCGGGCCGCCTCCGCTTCATCCTGCAACCCACGGTCGCCATCCTGCTGGGGGTGCGCGGAGGCCTGGCCGACGCCCGGGCGGGACATCCCCCCTACCTGTTCGGCCTGCTCTTCGCGGGCGGGCGGCGCGAGAGCTGCTCGGAGCGGGATGGCCGCCATCCGAAACCTGCTTGCAGCGGGGATCATCCTGGATCTCGTCTTCCAGCTGGTCCTCTACCGCTCGGTCCATCCGGGCGCGGCCCTCGTGGTGGGGCCGATCCTCATCTGCGCCCCGTACGCGCTCTCCAGGGCGCTCTCGAACCGTGTGGCGCGGTGGTCCTGGGGAAAGGGGACGACGACGTGAGATCGTGGCCCAGGCATCCCGTCATCTACGAGATCAACACGTGGGTGTGGCTCGGCGAGCTGAGCCGGAAGCACCGGAGGCCCGTGGACCTGGGCACGGTTCCGGCGAAGGAGTGGGACGCCATCGCCGCTCACGGGTTCGACGCCGTCTGGTTCATGGGCGTCTGGGAGCGGAGCCCGGCCGGGATCGAGATCTCCATGCGAAACGCAGGGCTCCTCGAGGACTTCCGGCGAGCCCTTCCGGACTTCACGGCCGAGGACAACGTCGGTTCGCCCTACTGCGTGCGCCGCTACGTCGTCGATCGGCACCTCGGCGGACCGAAGGGGCTCGCCACCGCGCGAGGCATGCTCGCCGGGCGCGGGCTGCGGCTCATTCTCGACTTCGTCCCCAATCACGTGGCGCCCGACCATCCGTGGGTCGGCCAGCATCCCGAGTACTTCGTCCGGGGAAGCGCAGACGACGCGAGGAGCGAACCGGCGTCCTTCGTCGAGATGCACGGGACCGTGTTCGCCCGTGGACGGGACCCGTTCTTCCCTGCCTGGCCCGACGTTCTCCAGCTCGACGGCTTCCATCCTGGCCTCCGGCACGCGGTGATCGAGACGCTCTCGGAGATCGCCGGGCAGTGTGACGGCGTCCGCTGCGACATGGCGATGCTCACGCTGAACGAGATCTTCGAGCGCACCTGGGGAACTCGCGCTGGACCCAGGCCGGCCGACGAATACTGGGCGGCGGTGATCCCGGCCACCCGGCGGAAGCATCCGGACTTCAGGTTCATCGCCGAGGCGTACTGGGACCTGGAGTGGGAGCTGCAGCAACAGGGCTTCGGCCACTGCTACGACAAGAAGCTCTACGACCGGATGGAGCACGGGGACGCGGAGAGCGTGCGTCTCCATCTCCTCGCCGACCGCAGCTACCAGGAGAGGATGGTCCGGTTCATCGAGAACCACGACGAGCCGAGGGCGGCCGCGGCCTTCCCGTCCGGGAAGGGGCGCGCAGCCGCGGTGGCGATGCTCACGCTCCCCGGCGCGAAGCTGCTGCACGAGGGGCAATTCGAGGGAAGGAAGGCGAGGCTTCCCGTCTTCCTGGCCCGCCGCCCTGCGGAGCCGGTCGATCAAGACCTCGTGGACTTCTACGAGCGCCTGCTCAAGGAGGTCACCCGTGACGTGTTCCGGGATGGTGAGTGGCGCCTCTGCGAGCGGAGCGGATGGCCCGAGAACCAGAGCCACCTGAACGTCCTCGCCTGGTGCTGGGCGAAGGGCAGTGAGCGCTGCCTCGTCGTCGTCAACTTCCGGCAGGAAGCTTCCCAGGCCCGGGTTCACGTGCCGTGGGATGAGCTGAGTGGCAATAGCTGGCGTCTCCACGACGCCCTTTCCGGTGAAGCCTACGACCGGAGCGGGGACGAGATGCGGGACGCAGGCCTGTACGTGGACCTTAGGCCGTGGCAATGCCACCTGTTCCAGGTGGCTGCGCCGTGAGGTCGACTTCTCCAATGAGGAAGGTGGCCCGATGAAGGCGATCACCGGTGGAACCGAAGATCCCCGGGACAGCTCGACTGGCGGATGTCCTGGAGCCGGACGCGAGCAGCGGATCGGTGCTGGTGGAAGCCATCGCCGTGGGGGTCTGCGGCACAGACATCGAGATCGTCGAGGGAAAGTATGGCTGGGCCCCACCCGGCAAGAAGAGTCTCGTGCTGGGCCACGAATCCCTCGGCCGGGTGATCGACCCCGGTCCATCCGGAGCGCTCAAGAAAGGGGATCTCGTGGTCGGGATCGTCCGCCGTCCCGACCCGGTTCCCTGCCCCAACTGCGCGGTGGGGGAGTGGGACATGTGCCGGAACGGGCAGTACACCGAGCGCGGCATCAAGCAGATCGACGGCTTCATGTCGGAGCGCTGGCGGATCGAGCCCGAGTACGCCATGAAGGTCGACCGATCCCTCGGGCTCCTGGGCGTGCTGCTCGAGCCCACGACGGTCGTCGCGAAGGCCTGGGAGCAGGTCGCCATGGTCGGCCAGCGCGCGTTCTGGGAGCCGCGAACCGCGCTCGTGACGGGCGCAGGGCCCATCGGGCTTCTCGCCGCCATGGTCGGCAGGCAGCGCGGACTCGAGGTTCACGTCCTCAGCCGGGAGACGTCCGGGCCGAAGCCCGACCTCGTGCGCGCCCTCGGCGCGACCTACCATTCCGGCTCGGTCAAGGACGTCGGGTTCGAGCCGGACGTCATCGTCGAATGCACCGGAGTCGGGCAGGTCATCGCCGAATCGATCAAGGGCATCGGGGCGGGCGGGGTGGTGTGTCTCACCGGGGTTGGGAGCGGCGGCCGGACCACCGGACTCTCCACCGCCGACGTCGCGGCCGAGGTGGTCCTCCAGAACAACGTCATCGTCGGCAGCGTCAACGCGAACAAGCGCCACTGGTACAAGGCCGGCCAGGCGCTCGCCCGTGCGGATCGCTCGTGGCTCGGGCGACTCGTGACGCGCAGCGAGAGGCCGGAGGATTTTGCGAAGGCCCTGCAGCGCGGGGAGGACGACATCAAGGTCGTCGTGCAGTTCGCGGAGGCGTGATCTCGGGGCGTGCCTGGGCTTCCTGCCGCTCCTCGCCTGGGGATCGACGGGGCGGAGCGTGGCGTTCGGAGCCACGCCGCCGGGCGCCGGCTACTCTACGGGGATCGTCTTGCTGGGCGAGGTGGTCACGACGTTTCCAGCTCGCAGCCTCGGTCCGGCGATCGTGTCCGGCGAATGGCAGGGGTGGTGGATCTACTGGGTCGGGCCGCTGTTCGGCACCCTCGTGGCGGTCGTCGTCTTCAGCTTCCTGGCGAAGCGGATCACGGTCGCGAAGCTTTACTACTTCGACAGCGATCGCCATCGGATGTTCCACAAGGCGGCCTGACGTTTCCGATCCCTGGT
Source organism: uncultured delta proteobacterium (assembly GCA_963700085.1). Lineage (GTDB taxonomy): Bacteria > Myxococcota > Myxococcia > Myxococcales > Anaeromyxobacteraceae > CAIOAK01. Next base: position 194,379 of record CAVOWI010000020.1, on the reverse strand, counting down.
GGGTCGCCTTGTCGCCGATCAAGACCGGCGACGACCTCGCGTGGACATCGTTCGCATCCACATGTCGCGAACGCTCAGGGCCATCGCAGCCATCGGAACGGCGCTCTCCGGCCTCGTCGTGGCCTGCGCCGCTTCGGCTGCCACGGTGGCGGAAACATCCGGGTGCGTCACCTGCCACCTCGACGAGGCGATGCTCGTCAAGAATCTCGGCGGGGCCACGGCCAGGAAATCGGCGATGCAATCCGGGGCCGGTTGAGGCGGCTCGGTGGCTCCGTTGGAGCCACAGGCGAAGGTCCTTCTCTCCAGGGACTTCCTGTCCACCACCCACGGCGCCCTCGCCTGCGAGAGCTGCCATGGCGGAAGTCCCGCCAGCCTGGACAAGGCCACAGCCCACGCGGGCTTCGATCCAGCTCCCTCCATCAACAACCCCCGGAAGGCCTGCGGCGACTGCCACGCCGAGATCGTCGCGACGGCCAAGGATTCACTGCACGGAAGCCTCTCCACCTTCCCCAGGGTTCTCGCCAACCGGGCCAACAAGGACAGGTGGGGACAGGTGGAGGAGGCGCGGGCGAACCACTGCGCGGCGTGTCACACGAGCTGTGGTGGCTGTCACGTGAGCCGGCCCAGGTTCGCCCAGAAGGGATTCATCCAGGGGCACGTGTTCCAGAAGCGCTCCGATCCCATCAACCAATGCACCGCCTGCCACGGCAGTCGCGTGGGCAGCGAGTTCTACGGTGAGCGGGGGCAGGGGGACGTCCACGCGGCCAAGGCGACGATGGACTGTGTCGCCTGCCACCCCGCCAAGGAGATGCATGCTGCGGCGCCCAGGGACCTCCCGGGCCGATACCAGCTCGAGGAGCTGGCGCGATGCACCGACTGTCACAAGGATCTGCAGTACGGGTCGGTGCGGGATCACGCCATCCACATCGGCAAGGTGCAATGCCAGGTGTGTCACTCCCAGACCTACGTCAACTGCTACGGCTGCCACGTGGGGAAGGACGCCGAGGGCACGGCGTTCTTCCAGAACCGGCGCGAGGTGGAGACCCTCAAGATCGGACTCAACCACGACGCCAAGGCCCCGGGAGCCGGGTACCGGTACATGCTGGTCCGCCACGTACCGTCCTACCCCGAGATGTTCGACTTCTACGGCAAGGATCTCTTCACCAGCTTCGGCGAAGTTCCCACCTGGAAGCGGGCCTCGCCGCACAACATCCAGAGGCGAACCTGGCAGGCGGCGACCTGCAACAACTGCCACGGGAACCGGTCGCTGTTCCTCGCCGGCGCCGATCTCCTGGACCACGAGAAGCAGGCCAACCGGAACGTGGTCGTTCCCGACGGCAAGGTGCCGAAGCCGGTCAGGAAGACCCAGGCGCTCGCCGTCGACACGAGCAAGGTCCGGACCGGCATGGTGGTGGATGCCCGGTGGCTGCACGAGAACCTCGGGAAGGGGAACGTCGTGGTGGTCGATGCTCGCGACCGGGCGGCCTACGACAAGGGGCACATCGACGGCGCCATCTCGCTGGATCCCCTGACGAGCGGATTCCGCACCGGCGGCGACGCGGAGAGGCCCTTCGTGCTCGTCGATCACGCGGAGGTTGCGGGCATCCTTGGCCGAGCCGGGCTGTCGGCCGACGACCACGTCGTCGTCTACGACCAGAGCGGCCTGACTGCGCTCGCGCTTCTCGCTGTCCTGGAATGGGCCGGCGCCACCCACGTGTCCTATCTGGACGGTGGCATCGAGGGGTGGCACGCGGCCGGTTTCCATGCGAGCACCGTGCCCTCCAGCCGGGGGGCACGAGCTTTCACGGGGGCCGTCCAGCCGCGGTTCGTGGTGGACAGCGGCACCCTGGCCAAGCTTCTCGGCAAGCCGAACGTGGTCGTCCTCGATGCCCGCGCCATCCACCGGATCCTCGGCGAGACCAGGCACGAGAAGGCCAGCCGGGCCGGCGCCATCCCTGGGTCGATCAACCTGCCGCTCGGCGCGCTCCTCATGGACAACGGCGCGCTGAAGCCTCCGTCCGAGCTCCTGTGGATGCTCCGGACCCGGGGCATCACGCCGGGGAAGACGGTCATCACCACCTGCGACACGGGCCTCGCCGCTGCCGATGCCTTCTTCCTCCTTCGCTACCTCGGATTCCCGGACGTCCGCGTTCACGACGAGGCCTGGGTGGTCTGGTCCAGGACCCGGTGAACCTCCATGGCGCGCGAAGCACCCCAAAGGGCCTCGTATATTCCCACGGGCGAACCCCGTAATTCTCCCAGGTCACGCCCCGCCCGACATCGTCTAGCTTCCCGGCCACGGGGAGATCACTCGATGTCCAGCCGGCCACAGAGTTGCGTTCTGCTGGCGGACCGCCACCACGGCCTCTCGGAGGGCGTTCGCGGCCTGCTCGAGACGGCCTTCGGGACGGTCGTCATGGTGGCCGACAAGGCGTCGCTGCACGAGGTTGCCTACCGGCTTCGGCCCGATGTGGCCGTCGTGGATCTCTCCCTGGCCCGGGATGGAGATCTGGAGTGGTTGAAGGCCGTCCGGCAGCGCTGCCCCGGCCTCAAGGTGATTGCCATCAGTGTCCACGACGAGGAGACCGTCCGGCGAGCGGCGTTGGCCGCGGGCGCCGACGCCTTCGTGCTCAAGCGGGCGATCGCAACCGACCTGCTGCCCACCGTTGCGCGCGTCCGCGAGGAGCAGAGCGCGGAAACATGACCTACACTCGTCACCGGGAGAGAAATACATGCGAGCATTGATTCGGATCGCCGCCTTGGTCGTCGCCATGAGTGCTGCTGCACCCGCCGCAGCGCAATACACCTTCACGCAGCCCGGGCAGCCGCCGCAGCCGGTGCAGCAGCTTCAAGTCTGGAACAACGTGGCCCGCGTGAACCTGGGCGTCGGGTTCTACAACTCGGGCTATTACGACTGCTACTACTACTATGGCTACAGTTGCTCCACGGGCTCCTACACCAGCTACATTCCCTTCATCGTGGGCCCGCAGATCGACTTCGCGCTAGGTGGGATGAACAACGTCAGCGTCGGCTTCACGGTCTCCATGGGCACGGTCACCTCCACGTACTACAACAACATCAACTACGTGGACGCGTCGAGGAGCGTGACCGTCTGGGAGCCGACCGTCGACTACGTCGCCAAGTTCGGGCCGCCGACGCAAGACACGGTTGGACGCTTCCGCCTGGGCGGTGGCATGCTCATCGGTCCCAACTCCAGCATCGGCGGGGTTTTCCGCATCGGCGGCGGCGCCTCGTTCCTGAACTCCAACCGCTTCGGCGTCGGCCTCGACATTGTCCTCGAGGGCGGCGGCATCAACGGCAACTGGGTCGGCGGCCTGCAACTGCTGGCGTCGCCCGAGTTCCACTTCTAGCAAACCACCCCACCAACCGCATCGGAGTTCCCACATGAGAAAGCTACTCGCGTCCTTCATCGCAGTCCTCGCCGCCACGTTTGCAGATGCCCAGGCCCCGGCCGCCCAGAGCAAGGCGCCGGTCGAGGTGAACGCCACCGGCACGCCCGGCAAGGCGGCCGTCACGCGGACGGCACAGGCCACCGCCACCATCAAGGCCGTCGACGTGGCCGCTCGCACCGTGACGCTGCAGGCCAAGTCCGGTGAGGCACAGACCTTCAAGGTCGGGCCAGAGGTGACGCGCCTCAACGAGTTCGCCGTCGGCGACGTCATCCGGATCGAGTACGAGCAGGGGCTCGCGCTCGAGTTCCAGCCTGCCGGCTCGGAGACGGTCCCGATGACGGCGATCGCCACGGGCGGGCGCGCCGAGAAGGACCAGGCTCCGGGGGCCGTGGCCGCCGCGGGCGTCCGGGGCACGGTCACCGTCACCGCGATCGACGCCGCCACGCGACTGGTCTCGCTGAAGGGACCCGGTGGCAACGTCTACCAGGTGAAGGCAGGCCCCAAGATTCAGCTTGAGAAGCTCAAGGTGGGCGATAGGCTGCTCGCGACGTACGTCGAGGCAGTGGCCATCAAGCTGGAGAAGCCCGCCACGAAGTGATGGATCAAGTCCCCGAGAAGGAGGAGAAGGCGTCATGGAGAACGCGAGAAGCTGGAAGAGGACGATGCTGGTGTGCGCGGTCTTGGCCCTGACCCCGACGCTCGGGTTTGCGCAGGCGGCCCGCGCCATCGCGCCGGCGAAGCCGAACGTGACCATCCTGGCCACCGGCGGGACCATCGCGGGCGCGCAGCCGAAGGCCGGCGAGGCTGGCTACAAGTCCGGCAGCTTCTCGGTGGAGTCGCTCATCCAGGCGGTCCCCGGGATGGAGAAGGTGGCGGTCGTGAAGGGCGAGCAGATCGCCAACATCGGCAGCCAGGACATGAACGACGCGGTCTGGATCAAGCTGGCGCGACGGGTGAACGAGCTGCAGAAGGATCCGGGCGTGGACGGGATCGTCATCACCCACGGCACCGACACCCAGGAGGAGACCGGTTACTTCCTCGATCTGGTGGTGAAGGGCGACAAGCCGGTGGTGCTGGTCGGATCGATGCGGCCGGCCACGGCCATCTCCGCCGACGGCCCGATGAACCTCTACAACGGAACCGCCGTCTCCATCGACCCGGCGGCCCGCGGCCGCGGGGTGCTCATCGTCATGAACGACGACATCCACTACGCGCGCGAGGCCACGAAGACGAACACCACCTCGCTCCAGACCTTCACGTCGCCGAACCGGGGACGTGCCGGCATCGTGCTCTTCGGCAAGGCCTCCTTCTACTCCCCGCCGGTGCCGAAGCACACGAGCGGGAGCGCCTTCGCCGGCATCGTGCCGGACACGCTGCCCAAGGTCTTCATCGTCTACGCCCACGCCAACGTGGGCCCCGAGTTCGTGGACGCCGCGGTGGCCGCCGGCGCGAAGGGGATCGTGCTGGCCGGCGTGGGGGACGGGAACGGCACCGATCCGCTCATCCAGGCGCTCGCCGCCGCTGCCAAGAAGGGCGTGGTGGTGGTGCGCAGCTCCCGGGTAGGCACCGGGACGGTGGCCCGCAACGTCGAGCTCGACGACGACAAGCTCGGCTTCGTGGCGGCCATGGAGCTGAACCCGCCCAAGGCGCGCGTGCTGTTGCAGCAGGCGCTCACGAAGACGAAGGACGTCGCCCAGATCCAGAAGTACTTCGACGAGTACTGACCGAGTACCAGGAGGCCACATGAACCGGATTGCCCTCGCGCTGTTCGCCGCGGCTGCTTCGCTTCCGGCGCCGGCCTCCTCCCAGGAGGTCGCCCGGAAGCCCACCTTCGAGGTCTACGGCTTCGCCCAGGCCGACGTCATCCAGGACTTCCAGCGCGTTCGTCCCGACTGGGCCTCGACGCTGCGCCCCACCCGCATCCCGACGGTGGAGGGGCTCTACGGCGCGAACGGGGAGTCGATCTTCAGCGTCCGCCAGAGCCGGCTGGGCGTCCGGGGCTCGCTACCCGTCGGCGAGTACGACCTGAAGGCCCGCATCGAGTTCGACTTTTTCGGGACGAGTTCCGGGGACCGGCCGGACGCCGCCGGGCCGAACGGCGTCCGCCTTCGCCGTGCCTACGGGGAGTGGGGCCCAATCCTCGCCGGCCTCACCGCCAGCCTCTTCATGGACGACGACTGGTGGCCGACCATCATCGACTACTGGGGCCCGGCCGGCATGGTGTTCTACCGGAACGTCCAGATCCGCTACACGCCGTTCACCGGCGAGCACTCGTTCGCGGTCGCCATCGAGCGCCCCGCCACCGACCTGGATCCCACCGGGGCTCCCGTCCCCCCGGCGACGCTCGCGCCGCGCAGCCTGCTGCCCGACCTCACCGCCCAGTACCGGCTCTCCCAGGGCTGGGGGTACGTCCAGCTCTCCGGGATCCTCCGATACCTCGGCTACGACACGCCCGGCGCGGCGACGCAGACCACGGGCAGCGCCGTGGGACTGGGGTCTTCACGCGAGCTCCACCATCGGGCTCATCCCCGACAAGCTGAAGCTCCTCGCCGCCGTCGTTTACGGGGCCGGAATCTCCTACTACATGAACGACGCCACCCCCGACCTCGCCTTCGACGGGACGGTCGCCAACCCGAAGGCCCAGGCCCTGCCGATGCTCGGACTCTCTGCCTACCTGGACGTGTACTGGAGCAAGCTCTTCTCGAGCGCCATCGGGTACAGCACGGTCATGATGTTCAACGCCGGGAGCAACCCCAACCTCCAGGGACCGGGCGCCTTCAAGATCGGCCAGTACGCGTCGGTGAACTTCCTCGTGACCCCGTTCAGGAACTTCGTGGCTGGGCCCGAGTTCCTCTGGGGCCATCGCACCGACAAGGGCGGCGCCACCGGCACCGACACGCGCCTTCAAGTTTCCGTGAAGTACAGCTTCACCAGCCTCGACTTCTGGAAGCTGAACTAGCGCAGGTCCGAAGGAGTGTCAGGTCATGCTCTGGGTCGAGCTCGGCATCCTGATCGCGTGCATCGTCGTCGGCGCCCGGCTCGGCGGGATCGCGCTGGGCGCCGTGGCGGGGATCGGGCTCGTCGTCTTCGTCTTCGCGTTCCAGATGCCGCCCGGCACGCCGCCCACGGTCGTGCTCGGGATGATCATCGCCGTCATCACCGGGCTCTCCGCCGTCCAGGCCGCGGGCGGCCTCGATTACCTGATCCTGGTCGCCGAGAAGGTCATGCGGCGCAAGCCGCAGCACATCACCTTCGTGGCGCCGCTCGTCACCTACGTGCTCATCGCCGCCTCCGGAACGCAGCACGTCATCTACGCGCTGCTCCCGGTGATCGCCGAGGTGTCGCGCAAGGCCGGGGTGCGTCCCGAGCGGCCGATGTCGATCAGCGTGATCGCGGCGCAGCAGGGGCTCGTGGCCTCGCCCGTCTCCGCGGCGACGGTGGCGATGCTGGCGATGCTCGGGGGCTCGAGCATCGGGCTCCCGCAGATCGCGATGGTCGTCATCCCGGCCACGCTGCTCGCCGTGTTCCTCGGGGCCCTGTCCGTCGCCTGGAGGGGGAAGGCGCTCGAGACCGATCCCGAGTACCAGGCGCGGCTCGCCAGCGGGAAGGTGAAGCCCCCCGAGGCGCTGCCCGCGATCACCGGGAAGGCGCTCCTGCGCGCGCGCGGGTCGACGGGGCTGTTCCTCGCCGCCATCGCCATGGTGGTGGTGCTGGGGATCTTCCCCGAGCTGAAGCCCCAGCCGATCATCAACGGGCAGCCCCACGACATCGACACCGCCGGAATCATCATGATCGTCATGCTCGCCGTGGCCGGGGTCTGCATGATCCTTTTCCAGGCGAGCGCGGAGGCCGCGGTCAAGGGAAGCATCATGAAGGGCGGGATCACCGCCTTCATCTCGATCCTCGGGGTGTCCTGGCTCGGGTCCTCGCTGTTCGAGGGGAACCGGACGGCCATCGTCGCGGGGATCTCGGGCCTCATCCAGCAGGCCCCGTGGGTCTTCGCCCTCGGGCTCTTCGTCCTGTCCATCCTGCTCATGAGCCAGGCCGCGACCGTGGTGACGCTGATGCCGGTGGGCGTGGCCCTGGGTCTCTCCCCCTGGCTCCTCGTCGGGCTCTACCCGGCGGTGAACGGGTACTTCTTCCTGCCGACCTACGGGACCACGCTGGCGGCCGTTTCCTTCGACCAGACCGGGACCACCAAGATCGGCAAGTGGCTGGTCAACCACAGCTTCATGGTCCCGGGCCTGGTCGCGACCGCCACGGCCACCGTCGCCGCGGTCGCGCTGTCGTCCCTTCTCCTGAAGTGAACACCCACGGAGGTCCAGTCATGCGCCGCATCCTCGCGTCGATTCTCGCCGTCTCGCTTCTCGCCGCGCCCATCGCCGCCGGTGCCCAGGCCAAGCCACCCCAGTTCCGGGTGGAGAAGGACCTGCTCGGCGAGAAGAAGATCCCGGCCGACGCCTACTTCGGCGTGCAGACCGCCCGGGCCCTGGAGAACTTCCAGATATCCGGGATCACGCTCAGGCACTTCCCCGAGCTCGTGCGGGCTCTCGCCATCGTGAAGCTCGCCGCCGCCCGGGCCAACGCCGACGTGGGGGCGCTGCCGGCGGAGAGGTTCGGCCCCATCGAGAAGGCCTGCCTCCTCGTCATGGACGGCAAGTTCCTCGACCAGTTCCCCGTGGACATGTACCAGGGAGGCGCCGGCACCTCGACGAACATGAATGCCAACGAGGTCCTCGCCAACGTCGCGCTGGAGACGATGGGCCTGCCGAAGGGGCGCTACGACAAGATCGAGCCCCACGACGACCTGAACATGTCCCAGTCGACGAACGACTTCTACCCGACGGCGCTCAAGGTCGCGATGGTCCTCTACAACCAGAAGCTGCTGGTCGAGGTGGAGCAGCTCGCCGCGTCGTTCCGGGCCAAGGGGAAGGAGTTCGCGGACATCATCAAGATGGGGCGCACCGAGACCCAGGATGCGGTGCCCATGACGCTGGGGCAGGAGTTCGAGGCCTTCGCCGCCGCCATCGAGACGGAGCTCGCGGCGCTGCGCCATGCGGAGGAGGCGCTCTACGTGGTGAACATGGGCGGGACCGCGATCGGCACGGGACTCAACGCGCCGAGGGGCTACTCGGAGCGGTGCGTGGCGCACCTCGCCAAGCTCACCGGCAAGAAGATCTCGCTGGCGGCGAACCTGATCGCAGCGACCTCGGACCTGCACGCCTTCGCGGCCTACTCGTCGTCCCTGCGCAACCTGGGCGCCAAGCTCGTGAAGGTGAGCACCGACCTCCAGTTCCTCTCCTCCGGGCCCCGGACCGGGATCTTCGAGATCTCGCTGCCCCCGGTGCAGCCCGGCTCCTCCATCATGCCCGGCAAGGTGAATCCGGTCATGGCAGAGCTCATCAACACCATCTCCTTCAAGGTCATGGGGAACGACGCCGCGGTGGGCATCGCCACCTCGTTCGGCCTGCTGCAGCTGAACGCCTACGAGCCGCTCGCAGCGATCGCCATCCTCGAGTCGCAGCACCTCCTCACGAACGGCCTGTCCTCGTTCCGCGCGAAGTGCGTGGACGGGATCGTCGCCAACCGGGCCGTCAACCAGGAGCACTTCGAGCGAAGCGTGGGGATCGTCACCGCCCTGAACCCGCTGCTGGGGTACGAGAAGACCACCGAGCTCGCGGCCGAGGCGATGCGGACCAACAAGACCGTCCTGCAGCTGGTCCGGGAGCAGAAGCTGCTCACCGAGGAGCAGATCAAGAAGGTGATGAACGTGAAGGCGCTCACCGGCCAGCAGTAGCCGGCCGGGGCACGTTCACTTCACCGGGCCGGATCCTCCTGCGGGGGGCGGGGCCTTCTCCTGCCAGCCGCCGCCCAGCGCCTTGTAGAGCTGCACCAGGGCCACGAGCTGGTCCCGGTTGGTCTGGGCGAGCGTCAGCTCGGAGCTGAAGAGCGAGCGCTGCGCGTCGAGGACCTCGAGGTAGTTCGAGACCCCGCCGTCGTAGCGCAGGCGGGCGAGCCGCTCGGCGTTCGTGGCGGCGATGACCTGGATCTGCTCCTGCGTCGCCACCTCGCCGAGCTTGCGGACGCTGATGGCGGCGTCGTTCACCTCGCGCCAGGCCGTGATGACCTGCTGCCGGTAGAGCGCGACGGCCTGCTCGAGGCTGGCCCAGGAGGCCTCCTCCTGCGAGGCGAGGCGCCCGCCCTCGAAGATGGGGGCGACCAGGCCGGCGCCGACGCTCCACAGGAGTCCGGCCGGACTGAACGTGGTCGCGAGCGAGGGGCCGGCCAGGCCGATGATGCCCTCGAGCGAGAGCTTGGGGAGCCGGTTGGCGATGGCCACGCCCACGTTGCTCGTCGCCGCCATGACCCGGTTCTCGGTCCTCCGGATGTCGGGACGCCGCTCCAGCAGCGCGGCCGGGACGCCCATGGGGAGCGTCGGCGCCACCTGCTGGGTCGGGGCCTTGGCCCGGAGGATGGCGCCTGGCGGCCTTCCCAGCAGGACCGCCAGCTGGCTCTCCTTCAGGGCGATGAGCCGCTCGGTGGCCGGGATGGCGGCGGCGGTGACGGCGAGGTCGGCGCGCGCCTGGTTCACCTCGAGGTCGTTGCCGACCCCGCCCTGCGAGCGCGTGGTGAAGAGGTCGAGGGTCCCCTGGCGGGTGTTGGTGTTCCGCTGCGCCACCTCCAGCTCGACGTCGAGCTCCATGAGCTCGGCGTAGGCCTGGGCCACGTCGGCCACGAGCGTCAGCACCGTGCCGCGCCGGAACTCCTCGGTGGCCATGAGCTCGGCCTTCGCCGCGTCGTTGGCGTTGCGGACGCGCCCCCAGATGTCGAGCTCCCAGGAGAGCCCCAGGTTCACGTTGAACGCGCCGGACGGCCCCTGCCCCGGCACGTAGTTCTTGGCGCTCTGCTGCCCGTATCCGCCGGCGGCTCCCAGGCCGATCTGTGGATAGAAGTCGGCGGCGGAGACGCCCACCATCGCCCGCGCCTCGGTGACGCGCGCGGCGGCGTACCGGAGGTCCTGGTTGCTCCGCAGGGCCTCCTCGATGAGCCCCTGGAGGATGGGATCCCGGTACATCTCCCACCAACCAAGGTCGGCGATGGACGCGGCCTCGTCGGCGCCGAGGGTGTAGCGGAACGCGTTGGGCACCTCGGTCTCGGGGCGCTGGTACTTCGGCCCCACGGCGCAGGCCGAGAGGGCGAGGAGGGCGACGGCGGCGAGCGATCTCGTCACGGTTTCTCTCCTAGTGCGAGGCTGGGGCCGGCGGGGCGGTGTCCCCGGGCGCGGTGGCGGGCTTGTGCTTCTTCCCCCCCATCTTCTCGATCATGACGAAGAGCGCGGGGACGAGGAAGACGGCCAGGAAGGTTGCGACGAGCATGCCGGCGAAGACCGCCATGCCCATCACCTTGCGGCTCTCGGCGCCGGCGCCGGCGGCCCGCACCAGCGGGACCACGCCGAGGATGAAGGCGAAGGCGGTCATGAGGATGGGGCGGAGCCGGAGCTTCGCCGCGTTCAGGGCGGCCTCCACCGGCTCCATGCCGTTCTCCACGTTCATCTTGGCGAACTCGACGATGAGGATGGCGTTCTTGGCCGCCAGCCCCACCAGCATGATGAGGCCGATCTGCGCGAAGATGTTGTTCACGTAGCTGTCGCTGGTGAACCGGGCCAGCCACAGCCCGAGGAAGGCGCCGAAGGCGGCGAAGGGCGTGCCGAGCAGCACGCTCATCGGCAAGGACCAGCTCTCGTACTGGGCCGCCAGGATGAGGAACACCATGATCATGGCGAAGACGAAGACGATGGCGGCGGTCCCCTCCGCCTTCTTCTCCTGGTAGGAGACGTTCGACCACTGGTAGCCCATGTCCTTGGGCAGGACCTCGGACGCGACCTCCTCGAGCGCCTTCATCGCCTGCGCCGAGCTGTAGCCTGGCGCCGGGATGCCCGTCACCTCTGCCGACCGGAAGAGGTTGAAGCGGTTGGTGAACTCGGGGCCGGAGGTGGGGCTCGTGGACATGAGGGTGTCGAGCGGGATCATGTCTCCCTTGGGCCCGCGGACGTAGAAGAGCCCCAGATCCTGCACCTTCGTGCGGTACTCCGGCTCGGCCTGGAGGAACACCTTGTAGACGCGCCCGAAGCGGTTGAAGTCGTTGATGTAGTTGCCGCCCAGGTAGGAGCCCATGGTGGTGAGCACGTCGGTGAGCGGGACCCCCAGCTTCAGCACCTTGTCCCGGTCCACGTCGGCGAAGATCTGCGGCACGGCCGCGCGGTAGATGGAGTTCGCCATGCCGATCTCGGGGCGCTTCTTCACCGCCGCCATGAACTTGGCGAGGTTGCCCGCCAGGTACTCGGGCGTACCGCCGCTCCGGTCCTGGAGCATGAAGGAGAAGCCCGACCCGGTGCCCAGGCCGGGGATGGGGGGTGGTCCGAAGGCGAAGGCGGTCGCCTCCGGGATCTCGCGGGCGAACTCCGCGTTGAGGGCCCGCATGACCTCGAAGACGCGCTCCTCCTTCGACTTGCGCTCCTCCCAGGGCTTCATGGAGACGAAGAAGAAGCCGGTGTTGGAGGCGTAGGCGCCCGACAGCATGCTGTACCCGGCGATGGTGGTGGTGTAGGCCACCGCCGGGTTCTTCATCAGGATCTGCTCGACCTTCCGCGTCGCCGCGTCGGTCCGCTCGAGGGAAGACGCGTCGGGCAGCTGCAGGGCGGCCAGGAAATATCCATTGTCCTCGTCCGGGATGAAGCCGCCGGGGATGCGGCCGGCGATGACCACCGCGAGCACCGCGAAGACGCCCACCAGCACGGCGCTGCGGAAGAGCTTCCGCACCAGGATGGTGGTGATCGACATGTACCCGCCGGTGAACCTGTCGAAGACCTTGTTGAAGCCGTCGTAGAAGGGCTGCAGGAAGGAGCGCTTGCCACCCTTGGGCTTGAGGAGCAGCGACGCCAGCGCCGGCGAGAGCGTGAGCGCGTTCACCGCCGAGAACATCACCGACACCGCGATGGTGATGGCGAACTGCTGGTAGAGCTGGCCGGAGATGCCGCTGATGAAGGCCACCGGGACGAAGACCGCCGTGAGCACCAGCGCGATGGCGATGACCGGCCCGGAGACCTCCTTCATGGCCTGGGCGGTCGCCTCCTTCGGGGCCATGCCCTGCTCGATGTGGTGCATGACCGCCTCGACCACCACGATGGCGTCGTCCACCACGATGCCGATGGCGAGCACCAGCCCGAGCAGCGAGAGCGTGTTCACCGAGAAGCCGAGCAGCGGGAAGATCATGAACGTCCCGATGAGGGCCACCGGCACGGTCAGCAGCGGGATGAGCGTGGCCCGCCAGTTCTGCAGGAAGACGAAGACCACCAGGATGACCAGCAGCACCGCCTCGAGGAGCGTGCTCAGGATCTCCTCGATCCCGGCAGTGATGGCCAGCGTGGTGTCCAGGGTGATCTGGTGCTTCACTCCCGGTGGGAAACGCGCGGCGATCTCGTCGGCGGTCTTCTTGACGGCGTCGGAGACCGCCAGCGCGTTCGACCCGGGTGCCTGGTACACGGCGATCACCGGCGGCCGGCTTCCCGTCGAGCCGTCCCTGGGAGTTGTAGAGCACCGAGCCCAGTTCGATCCGGGCCACGTCCTTGAGCCGCACCTGCGACCCGTCCGGGTTGGAGCGCACCACGATCTGGCCGAACTCGTCGGCGTCGAGGAGGCGCCCCTTGGTGCGGACGACGTAGGTGAACTCGGTGCCCTTCGGGGCGGGGGGACCGCCGATCTGGCCGGCAGGGAGAAGCACGTTCTGCTGCTTCACGGCGTTGGAGAGGTCGGCCACCGTGAGCCCGAGCGTCTTCAGCCGGTCGGGGCGCACCCAGATGCGCATGGCGTAGTCGGAGCCGCCGAACAGGACGATGTCGCCGACGCCGGAGATGCGCTTCAACTGGTCGTTGATGTTGATGACCGCGTAGTTCGACAGGAAGTTGTTGTCGAAGGCGCCCGAGGGAGAGGTGAGCGTCACCAGCATGAGCGGGAAGTTGAGCGACTTCTTCACCGTGACGCCGTAGGTCTTCACGTCCGGCGGCAGGGAGGCGCTGGCCTGCGAGACGCGGTTCTGCACCAGCACGTTCGACATGTCGAGGTTGGCCCCGACCTCGAACGACACCTGGAGGTTGTAGGTGCCGTCGCTGGCGTTCGTCGACTTCATGTAGATCATGTTGTCGACGCCGTTCACCTGCTGCTCGATGGGCGCCGCAACCGACGACTCCACGTCGAGCGCGCTGGCGCCCGTGTAGGTCGTGGTGACCTGGATGAGCGGAGGCGTGATCTCCGGGAACTGGGCGATCGGAAGCCGGGTGATGGCCACCGCGCCCATGATGACCATGACGATGGAGATCACCATCGCCACGATCGGGCGGCGGATGAAGAAGCTGCCCATGACCTACTTCCCTCCGGCCGGGGCCGGGTTCGCCGCAGGCGCTGGTGCGGCGGCCTGCTTCGGGACGATCGTCATCCCGTCGCGCAGCCGCTGGAACCCTTCGATCACCACCCGGTCGCCGTTCTTCAACCCTTCCTGGATGATCCAGAGATTCCCGACCTTCTGGCCCGGCTTCACCTTGCGGGTCTCGACCTTGTCCCCCTCGCCGACCACCACCACCGTGTAGGTCCCCTGGAGCTCCTGCACGGCGCGCTGGGGAACGAGCAGCGCGTTCTTCACCACCTCCGACTCCGCCTTCACCTTTCCGTAGAGCCCGGGGCGCAGCGTCCTGTTCGGATTCGGGAAGGAGAGGTCCACGCGCAGCGTGCCGGTCTGCGTGTCGACGGCGCGGTCCACGAAGATGAGCTTGCCCGGGTAGGGATGCTGGGTGCCGTCGGAGAGGATGAGGACGGGGGGGGTCCTCGAGACCTCTTCCTTGGCGTTCGCCACCGAGCGGGAGAAGCGGAGGTAGTCGGCCTCGGGAATGGCCACGCTGACGCGAATGGGGTCGATGGAGGAGACGGTGGTGAGGAGCGTCGGGTCTCCCTTGCCCACCAGGTCGCCCACCTTGTGCTCGGCCTTTCCCACCAGGCCGGTGATGGGAGAAGTGATGCGCGTGTAGGAGAGGTTGAGACGAGCCCTCTCGAGGTTCGCCTTGCCCGCCTCGATCTGGGCGGCCCCCGACTTCCGGGCCGAGATGGCGTTGTCGAGCTCGGCCTGGCTCACGGCGCGCTCGGCCACCAGCGGCGTGAAGCGCTTCACGTCCAGGTCGCCCTTGTCGAACTGGTTCTGTGCGCTCGCCAGGGTGGCCTGGGCCTGGGCCAGCGCGGCGACGTACTGCTGGTCGTCGATGGTGAAGAGGAGCTTCCCCTTCTGCACCGTGGAGCCTTCCGCGTAGTCGATGGTCTGGAGGTAACCCTCGACGCGGGCCCGGATCTCCACGTCCTCGAGGCCGCGGAGCTGGGCCACCAGGTCGAACTCGAGCGGCGTGTCCTTGGCCGTCACCGTGACCACCGGGATCTCCGGAGGAGGCAAAGCGGCGGGCGCCTTCTCCTTGGCGCAGGCTGCCAGGGCGAGCAGCACGGCCAGGGATGCGGTGACGTACGGCGGCGTCGGAGCGCTTCGGTCGGGAGCGGACATGAAGGTTTCCCTGGGGGCTGACGAGGTGTGGCTCTGCTTCCGGCGCCCATGCTTACCAAAACTGGAACGTCTCGGACATCGACAAGCATAGGGATTCCCGGGGAGGTTAGACTTGGCTGGGGCGGTTGTGACCTGGGAAACTTACGAGGTCTCGCAGGCGGAAACGGGTCAGGGCCCGACGAGGCCGTTCTTGATGGCGAAGCGGATCAGCTCGGCGCTCGTGTGAAGGCCCAGGGTTTCCATCATCTGGTACTTGTGGAACTCCACGGTCCGCGAGGAGATCGCAAGGCTGGCAGCGACCTCCTTCGCCGAGCGCCCCTCCGCCAGGAGCTGGAGGACCTCCAGCTGCCGCGGTGTGAGGGAAGCGATCGGGTCCTTGGGACGATCCAGCCCCTGGTTCATGGCCTCGAGGACCTCCGCGGCGAGCTGCGGCGTGAGGTAGGTCCTGCCCTCGAGCGCGGCACGGATGGCCTGGACCAGCTCGAACGGCGCCGAGTGCTTGAGGACGAAGCCGGATGCTCCCGCATCGAGCGCGCGCCGCGCGAAGCTCACGTCCCGGTGCATGGTCAGGAACACCACCGGCACCTGGTTTCCTTCCTGTCGCAGACGGAGGAGTGCGCCGATGCCGTTCAAGCGGGGCATGGTGACGTCCGCGACGATCACGTCCGGCAGCAGCTTCCTGGCCGCGTCGATCAGCGCGAGCCCGTCCTCCACCACGCCCACCAGGTCGAACTCCGCCGCGAGCAGGCTCTTCAGCGCTTCGGCCACCAGGAGATGGTCGTCGGCGAGGAGCACGCGGGGGGGGCTGGGATGGCTCATGGGGAGGCCTCCCGGGCGGGCACCCACGCGACGATCGCCGTGCCGTGGCCGGGCGCGCTCTCGATGTCGAGCGTGCCGTTCACCAGCCGCACGCGCTCCCGCATGCTCGCCAGGCCCAGGGTATTCCTCGTTCCCGGACCGTCCGGGTCGAAGCCGACGCCGTCGTCCCGGACGGCGAGCAGGACCCCGCCGTCCATCCGGCGGAGGGAAACGCTGGCCAACCGCCCCTCCGAGTGGCGTGCCAGGTTGTTCAGTGCCTCCTGCGCGACGCGGAACAGGCAGAGCGCCGCATCCCCCCCGAGGCCGTTGGCCTTCGGGTCCAGGTCCAGGGAGACCTCGACGCGGCTCCTGCGCCCCAGGTGCTCGCATGCGGTCCGGAGCGCCTCGACCAGGCCGAGCTCCTCCAGGACCGACGAATGGAGCTGGTACGCCAGGGAGTGTACGTCCTCGCTGATGCGCACGAGCTCCGCCCGCAGCGCGTGCATGGCCTCGGCCTGCACCCCGGTTGTCGCCGAGAGCTCGGCGCGGCCGGCGTCGATCGCCAGCACGGCGAGCCGCTGGGTCACGTCGTCGTGGAGCTCCCGCGCGATCATCGCGCGCTCCTCCTCCTGGGCCCGGATCAGGCGACGGCTCAGGTCGGCCAGCTCGTCCTCGGCTCGCCTGCGCGTCGTGATCTCGCGCAGGACACCGTACGTGGCGATCGCGTGTCCGGTCGTGTCGCGCCGGGCGACGCGGGCCAGGTGATGGATCCAGAGTTGCCCCTGGACCGGATGCAGGAAGCGATACTCGAGCGAGATCTCGTCGCTGCTCCCTTCGTGCAACTGCCGGCGCATGTCCAGGACCCGGTGCCGGTCGTCGGGATGCAGATGGGCGAGCCAGTGGTCCAGGGCCTGGAGGCCCTGGACCCGCTCCCCGGGGACACCGCAGATGTCGCGAAGACGGTCGTCGAAGTAGGCGACGCGCTCTCCGAGGTCGACCTCGTAGAAGCCGAGGCCGGCGAGGTCGGCGCCCGATGCCAGGCGAGCCTCGGCCTCGCGGAGTCCGGCGATCATCTCGTTCCGCTCCAGGGCGCCGACGAGCAGCTCGCCGAGTACGCGGAGGCGTTTCGTGGGCGCGTCGGGCCACTCGCGCTCCTCGTGCACGGTGTGGAGGACGATCAGGTGACGAACCGCGTCACCGGTCTCGATCGGGAGCAGCAGGCAGGAGCGAATCCCCATCTGCTCCCAGTTCGGCCGCTCTGCGCTCGCCTCGGGAGGAAGGTCCGCCAGGCTCGAGACGCGAACGGGCACGCGTTCGACGAGCGTCTTCCTTCCAGCCCACGGAAAAAGCTCCGCCAGGTTGATGTCCGAAGGAACGTGCGAGACCCCGTCCGCGTAGGACGCCAGGCGCAAGTTCACGAGTCGCTGGTCGGCCCCGACCGACAAGAGGGCGCAGCGATCGGCCCGGAAGAACTCCCGGACGCGATCCAGGGCGCCCTCGACGGCACGATCGATCTGCTCCGGCGCCGCCGCCATGAGCTCGGTCGAGGTGTCGGAGATCAGCGTCTCGAACTCGAGCCGGTTCTCGAGGTGATCAGCGGAGTGGCGTGAGATTTCGACCATCGGGAATTCGCCTCGGATGTCCTGAAAAGGGTCGCATCATAGCCCAGGCTTCGGGGCCTGCCGCCGCACCCGGAGTTCGCGGGCCTGGAGGAGTGCCAGGCGACGCCGTCCGTCACGGTTCCGCCCTCGTAAGATTACGAGGGGGCCTGGTGTGACCGGGACCAGCGTCTAGAATGCCCTGCGAATGCAGCGACAACCAGTGGAGAGTCCCATGACCGCCGGTTCCATTCGCTTGTTCTCCGTCGCCGCCGGCCTTCTGTTCCTTACAGGAAGGCTTTCACGGTCTGCCTGGAAGGGAAGGGCTACACTGCGAAGTAGGCGGCTCCGAGGGAGCTGCGTGGACTGAGCCGGGACGATCGCTTCGGGGGGAGAGACATGAAGGCATCGCAGAAGGGCGACAGCGGCTCCATCCGTGGAGGCGCGCTCGCGGCGGTGGTCTGCGCATCGCTCGTCACGCTGATGCCCTCGACGGCACGGGCGTGGATCTGGCCCGAGCACCGGGACATCGCCGCCGCCGCGGTGGACGATCTCCCTGCTGCGCCGCGGAAGACCCTGGACAAGATGTGGGCAGAGGCCCGAACGCTGGGGGGCAAGCAGGTCTGCGAGAAGCTCGTGGACCCCGGGGCCCTGCCGAACTCCAAGTACGGCGAGTGGGACGGCATCTGCGTCGACTTCGCATCCTTTCCCGCCCTGGCAGCCGACCACTCCTGCTCGGCGGCGGAGCTCTGGGCCGACGTTTCCAAGGAGCCCTGGGCGGTGAAGGTGGTGTGGGTCGCGGCGCGCACCAAGGAAAAGCTCGCCAAGGCCAAGGATCCTGCGCAGGCCGAGGACATCTGGAGCCTGTCCCACCTCGCCATGCAGTACGTCGACCCGCGCTACCTGACCCGTGCCGAGGGCAACAACGCCCACTTCCTCGTTCCCCGGGGGCCGGTGGAGAACAAGGAAACCTTGGACGGGTACCTCGACCGGGTCCTCTTGCCCGCCACCGAGATCAACGCCACCGGGCTCTACGCCGAGTACCACATGCTGGCGCTGCGCCTCGCCGCCCTCTACCACGCGGCACCCGCCAGCGAGCGGGCCGACCTCGCACGCCGGGCGCTCGTGGCCGAGGGCGTGGCGCTGCACTTCCTGGAGGACTCCTTCTCCTCCGGTCACTACTCCTCCATCTGGGGAGGCGCGGCCTGGGCGAAGGGCACCCACGACTACTACTCCACCATCGGGCTCACCACGATGACATGGAAGGGCGACATCTTCGCGAGCCACGGCGACGCCCACATGACGGAGCGGGACATGAAGGTCGCCGCGGTGACCGTCCGCCAGAGCCTGGCCCAGGTCGCCAGCGCCGCCGAGGGGAAGATGCCACTCGCCAGCCGGGCGATCTCCCCCGCGGAGAAGGAGGTCGAGGCGCTCAACTTCTGCAAGGCGGAGCACCTGCCTCCTCCGCCCGACGACGCCGTGGCCCGGAGCGCCACCGCCGTGGTTCTCCAGGACACCCCGGTTCCGGCGGGTGGCAAGGACACCATTCATCCGCCGCGGGTTCGTGCAGACATGGGCCCGTTCGTCGGCGCCGTGGCCGGCGCCTCCCTCGGAACGGCGCTCGGCGGCTACGACAGCTGGGCCAACACGCGCATTCGATCGGAGTTCGAGGTCGGCGCCCGCCTGGGCCTCGGGTTGGAGGGGCTGCTCACGATGAACATGGACGGGCAGATCTGGCTCCAGGGGGAGATCGCGGTCGACCCGGTCCAGCTCGACCTCGGGTGCTCGACCTGCCCGCCGTACCCCCAGGCCTCGGGCAAGCGGACCAATGTCGCTGTCCCGCGGGTGAGCTCTCGTTCAGCGCTGAAGCTCTCCATGCGGATGCCGTACTACGTCTTGCCGTTCGACCTCATCCTGCTTGCCCCCATCATGATGCTGACCTCTCCAGAGGCGCTGCAGAGCGTGGTCTTCGCCGCGGCCGGGGGAGGGCTACTGCCAATCCAGCGCCGGATCGCGACCAGCTGGGGCACGTTCCAGTTCATGGCCGGGCGGGAAGTCGGGCTCACGCTGTGGGGCTACACCGGCCACATCAACCAGTTCATCGTGACGCCCACCTCGAGCGCCGCGGACCTTTTCGCCGTCGACTACAAGTCGCTGGAGTGGGACTTTCCGGTTTTCGAGTTCGTGCCGCCCCGGGCCTTCGCGAACACGCTCGCCCTCGCCGCAGAGTTCCAGCTGGGGTTCAGCGTCGAGTTCCCCCAGAAGGCGACAATCCACACCACCGGCGCGCCTTTCAGCCTGGGTCCCAGCTGGAACATCTACCTGAGATTCCGGCTCGACGCCCGCAAGTACTTCGGCGGCTCTCCCGACTGAGTCGAAGACTCCATGACGGGCGGAACACAGCCGGCAGCAGGGCTCGCGGGCCCCCCCCCGGTCCGCGGGTGGCGCGCGGCCTTTCCCCCCGCGCAGTGGCTCCCTGCGTATCGGCCGCAGTGGCTGGGGCACGACGCGATCGCAGGCGTGACGCTGGCTGCCTACGGCATCCCGGTGTCGCTCGCCTACGCCTCGCTCGCCGGGCTTCCGCCCCAGTACGGCATTTACGGCTACCTGGCCGGCGGCCTGTTCTACGCCCTGTTCGGCTCGTCGCGGCAGCTTGCCATCGGTCCCACGTCCGCGATCTCGATGCTCGTCGGCGTCACCGTGGCGGAGATGGCGGCGGGGGATCCGGGGCGGTGGGCCGACATCGCGGCGCTGACGGCGCTGGTCATGGCTGGCATGTGCGCGCTGGCGTGGCTCCTGCGTCTGAGCTCGCTCGTCAACTTCATCAGCGAGACCATCCTGCTCGGCTTCAAGGCCGGTGCGGCGCTGACGATCGCCATGACCCAGCTGCCCAAGCTGTTCGGGGTCAAGGGGGGCGGGGAAGGCTTCTTCGAGCGCGTCGCGGTCCTGTGGGGCCAGCTCCCCGACACCAACCTGGCCGTGCTGGCCTTCGGTCTCGCCGCGCTGGCCGTGCTGCTGCTGGGGGAGAGATTCCTGCCGGGCCGCCCGGTCGCGCTGTTCGTGGTGGCGATCTCCATCGTCGTGCTGTCGGTGACGTCGCTGGGAGCCCTCGGCTTCAAGGTCGTCGGCGCGCTGCCGAAGGGCTTGCCCGAGTTCCAGGTGCCGGGGTTGCGGCTTCGCGACGTGGACGGGGTGATCCCGCTGGCGTTCGCATGCATGCTGCTCGCGTACGTGGAGAGCGTGTCGGCAGCACGGGCGCTGGCGCAGGCGCACCGATACGAGATCGACTCGCGCCAGGAGCTGCTCGGCCTGGGCGCGGCGAACCTGGCCGCGGCCCTCTTCCAGGCCTACCCGGTGGCAGGCGGCCTGTCGCAGTCGTCCGTGAACGACAAGGCAGGCGCCAGGACGCCGCTCGCGCTGGTCTTCGCCTCGGCGACGATCGGCCTGTGCCTGATGTTCCTGACGGGGATGCTCGCCAACCTGCCCAGCGTGGTGCTCGCGGCCATCGTGCTGGTGGCCGTGAAGGGATTGATCGACGTCGGTGAACTGCGCCACGTGTGGCGGGTCAGCCGCTTCGAGTTCAGCGTGTCGATGGTCGCCTTCGCCGCCGTGCTGCTGCTCGGCATCCTCCAGGGCGTCATGGTGGCGGTGGTGGTCTCGCTCCTGTTGCTCATCCGGCGCGCCGCCCACCCTCACGTGGCCTTCCTCGGCCGCATCCCCGGTACCCGGAGCTACTCCGACATGGAGCGCAACCCGGACAACGAGGCCGTTCCGGGTGCGCTGGTGGTCCGCGTCGAGGCGGCGCTGCTCTACTTCAACGTCGAGCACGTGCGCGAGGTCGTCTGGGAGAAGATCCGCTCCATCCCCGAGCCGCTGAAGCTGGTGGTCTTCGATCTCTCCTCGTCACCCATGGTCGACCTCGCCGGCGCGCGCATGCTGGCGACGATGCAGGCAGCACTGCAAGAGGCGGGCGTGCCCCTGCGGCTCGTGACGGCGCACGCGACGGTGCGCGACATCCTGCGCGCCGAAGGACTGGAGGAGCAGGTCGGCCGCATCGACCGCAGGGTCTCGCTGGCCGACGTCATCGAAGAGTTCCAGGGCAGTGCAAGGATGGACTGAAACCAAAGGGAGGAGTTCCCAGATGGCCCGAACGAAGAATGGCCCCGACCTCGTCTGGCACCTGTCGACGGCGGAGCGTTACGCGGCTGGCAAGGCGCTGCGACAGGCCTGCCCCCGGGAGTCGCACGCTGCCTGGAAGGCCCCGGCCGGAAGGAAGGACCCGGTCGAGATGGTCCTCGCTGCGGAGAAGGGACGGCTGCCGGAACTGCTCCCCCTCCGCCACGGGAGAATGGTCCGCTCCGCGTTCACGTTCTACCGCGGCTCGGCCCTCCCGATGGCGGCCGACCTGGCTTCCACGCCGGCATCGGGCGCTCGCGTCCAGTGCTGCGGGGACGCGCACCTCTCCAACTTCGGCGGGTTCGCCACGCCGGAGCGGAGGATCATCTTCTCGATCAACGACCTCGACGAGACGCTGCCGGCCCCCTGGGAGTGGGACGTGAAGCGCCTCGCCGCGAGCTTCGTCGTCGCTTGCCGGGACAACGGCCTGAAAGACGGCGCTGCCAAGGAAGTGGTCACGACCTGCGTCCGTGCCTACCGCGAGGCCATGGCCGGGTACAGCAAGCTGAAGACGCTGGAGCTCTGGTACGAGTCGCTCGAGGCTCGCGACCTGCTCCGCACCATCAAGGATCCCGCCATGCACAAGCGGGTCGTCGAACGCCTGGAGAAGGAACGAGGGAAGAGCAAGGCCGAGGAGATCTTCCCGAAGCTCGCAGAGCACAAGGGGGAGATGCCCCTCATCCGGGACCAGCTCCCCACCATCTTCCACGCCAAGGGTCACCGTCCCGGCGAGATCCAGCAGGCCGTGCGGGACGTATTCGCCGGATACCGCGCAACGCTCCCGTCCGCCTACCAGTCGCTGCTCGACCGCTACGAGCTCCGTGACGCAGCCATCAAGGTGGTGGGCATCGGCAGCGTCGGAACTGCCTGCTGGGTGATGCTCTTCACGGCCGGCGAGGGCGACCCCCTCTTCCTCCAGGTCAAGGAGGCGCGCCCGTCTGTCCTCGAGCCCTACGCGGGGAAGAGCGCCTTTTCGAACCAGGGGCAGCGGGTCGTGAACGGGTACCGGCTCATGCAGCCCTCGAGCGACATGTTCCTGGGATGGACCCGGGGTCCGAAGCGCGACTTCTTCGTTCGCCAGCTCCGGGACATCAAGATCAGCGTCCGCGTGGAGACCTTCGGCGTCACCTTGATGGACCTCTACGCCACCTGGTGCGGGCGGGCCCTCGCCCTCTCCCACGCACGGTCCGGGCTCTCCGCGGCGCTCAGCGGGTACATGGGGAAGAGCGACGTCTTCGACGAGGCCATCGCGGCCTTCTCGATGGCGTACGCCGACCAGAACGAGAAGGACCACGCCGCCCTGGCGCGCGCGGTCAAGAAGGGCACCGTGAAGGCGGTATTCGAAGAGGAGAAGTGATGGCGCCGGGGCAAGGAGCCAGCATCAACGTGCGTGCCGCGCTGGCCGCCCTGTTGCTCTTCGCCGTGGGCGCGCCCGTGGCGTAGGCGGCGGACCCCTGCCTCGATGACGTGAAGCGCCTCTGCTCGGAGAGCGGGCTGGACAGGGGCGCCGTGAGGACCTGCCTCCGGAGGAACGAGGCCACCCTCGGCGAGGCGTGCCGCGCAAGGCTCGACGCGGACGACGCGACGGCGCGGAGGGTCATCCGGGAATTCGGCCAGGCCTGCCGCGCCGACGTGAGTCAGTTCTGCCCGGCCGTGGAGCCGGGCGGAGGCCGGATGCTGGGATGCCTGACCCAGCACCAGCTGGAGATCTCGGGCCCCTGCCAGTCGGAGCTGGGGCGAATCGGCGAGGCGCGGGACCGCGTGGCGGCCTTCCGGAGCTCTTGTGGAAGGGACCTCGCGTCCCTCTGCGCCGACGTACCGCAACAGGCCGGGCCGCTGCTCGAGTGCGTGGAACTGAACCGGGCGCGCGTCTCGGCGGAGTGCATCGCGACCGACTTCCGCCTGGTCTGGGAGGCCGCGGCCGTCGTCGAGGTCATCGAGGACATGACGCGTCGCGAGCGCGTCCGGGAGGCGCTGGAGATCCTCCAGGGGCTCGACTCGGTGGCCTTCTCCCGCAGCCAGATCCTCCTCCAGTTCGACAGCTTCCAGTCGCTCGCGGAAAAGGGGAACGGGGGGCGCATGCTCTTCAACCCCCAGTTCGTCTTCGGCAAGGAGGGCGAGTTCGCGCTTCAGATCAAGGTCCCCGTGACCGCGCTCTACCCGTACGCGGCCGGCGCCCCGAGCCAGTTCGGACTGGGTGCGGTGACCACCGCCTTCGCCTGGAACTTCATGAGCGGCGGGCGCGTGCGCCAGTTCCTGGCGCTCGGGCTGCAAGTGGAGACGGCGTCGACCCCGGCCATCGGCGGTCCCTGGGCACTGGTGCCTTCCTACGCGATCGCGTTCGGCGTGACGCGCTGGCTGTCGCTCACGACCCAGGTGCAGTGGATCCGGTCGGTCGGCTCCACGAGCACCTATCCTGAGCTCAACATCCTGTTCGTGCAGCCCATCCTGGTGTGCAAGCTCCCGGGACGCTCGTTCGTCGGTCTCGACACCCGGCTGGGATGGAACTTCGCCACCGGCACCTTCGTCCCGATCATGAAGGGCATGGCGGGAATCTTCATCGATCGCCAGAAGTCACTGTCCGTATCGGCGTGGTACCAGGCCACGCTGTCGCAGCCCGCCGCATCCCAGTACTTCAAGTACGGGGTCGGCATGGGACTCGCCTACTTCTTCGACTGGTGAGGGTCGACGTCGTCATCCTGCCGACACGATGCGCCGATCGCGGCTCGGATCGGGAAGCGGCAGCGAAGGGCTTCTCGCCACGAAGTGGTGGACGCCGTTCTTTGCCCCGCGCTTCACCGTGTACATCGCCTCGTCCCCGGCCCCGATCAGCTCGTCCACGGTTTCCGGAGCCGACGGGAAGGTGGTGGCGCCCAGGCTCACCGTCACGGCGAAGCCGGCCTTCGCGAGGTCTCTCGCGATGGCGAGATGGACGCGGGAGGTGGCAGCCCGGCAGCCCTCCTCGTCGGTGCCGGGCATCAGCGCGGCAAACTCGTCGCCGCCCACTCGCGCGACCACGTCGCTCTCGCGCAGCGACTCCTTCATGGCCCGACCGACGATCCGCAGCACCTCGTCCCCCCGGGCGTGTCCCTGCCGGTCGTTGACCGCCTTGAAGTCGTCGACGTCGAGATAGATGAGCGACACCACCTGGGGAAAGCGGCGCGCCCGGGCGACTTCCCACCCCGCAGCCTCGCGAAAGCCGAGCGAGTTCACCACGCCGGAGACGACGTCCTGTCGCGAGAGGTGCCGCTCCCGCTCCACGAACCGGCGGATCGCGCCCTGTGAGTAAGCAGCGGCGACGAACACGACGAGTTCCAGGAGGATGGTGATGGGGACGGCCCAGATGTTCGTCACGTCGACCAGCGCCGCGTACGTGGCGACGGTCTCGGTCAGCGCCGCAGCCAGCGCGATCAACATGCCGCTTCGCGTGCCCCCGACGAAGGCGACGAACCCGATGGGCACCAGGTAGAAGCCCGTGGCGACGAAGTCGTACCCGAACAGGCGAGCGACGGCGTAGTCGGCCACACCCACCGCGGCCGTCGCAACCAGGCCGAGACCGACCACGAGGTGCGCGGGCCAGCCCTGCGTCCAGGCCAGGATCGCCCGCTGGCCGATGGGGAAGGATCCGTTCTGGTCCACGATGAAGTATTAACGACTTCCAGCGGTCGTGCTCGCGGGCCAAGTAAAACAACGCTTTCAGGGCGAGCGCCGCGCGTCAGTGCGAGACGGCCTGACCGCCGGTGAGCTGGAACTCGCCAGCTAGAACACCTCGCCGGCGCCGAAGTAGACGGCGAAGGAGTCGACGCCCCACGCCACGTCGAGGCGGACGTTGGTTCGCGCCTCCTTGCTCATCAGGAAGCGCAGGCCGACTCCCGCGGCCGGCTTCACGCTCGAGAAGAGATTCTCCGCGGGCAAGGAGTAGTCGTAAGCGGGAAGGCTCACCGCCGGGCGAGACATGGTCACCGCGTTCGCGAAGAGAGCGCCGCCGAGGAAGCCGTTGTCGGTGATGCGAAAACGCCATTCGGCCTCGGCATAGACCTCGGAGGTGCCCCGGAAGCGACCCTGCACGTATCCACGGCCGGTCGTCCCCTTGGCGTCCCACCCGATCGATGGGAGCGTCAGGTAGGGCTGGTGGCCGCTCGTGACGCCCGAGGCGAGCACCCAGAACGCGAGCACGTTGCGCGGCACGGCATCGGAGAGGCCGAGGTAGGCGCGGAGCTCGCCCGCTACCCGGGTGCTCGTCTGGCTGCTCCCGAGCCAGGTGGGGAAGAGGCCGAAGGAGGCGTGGGCGTACAGCCCCCGGTAGGCGTTGATGGTCGAGTCCCGGCTGTCGTAGAGCGCGTCGACGGTCGCGCCCGACAGCGTGTAGGCCGCCGGATCGAAGCCGTAGATGACGCTGTAGGCATGGTGGCTGGTGACGACCGGAGGCGTCACCGACAGGTTCAGGGACTCGTCCACGATGCCGTAGTAGCGGTCGTAGCGGATGCTGCCGCCCAGGTAGAGGTTCGGGATGGTCTGCTTGAGCGCGGCCTGGTGGATGCGCACCAGGTTGAACTTCATGGGCTGTGCGCCCGGGATGGGCGCCGTCGTTCCCCAGCCGGCGATGCTGAAGCCAAACTGGACGGGTGGCGTGCCGGTGCCGAGGCCATAGGTGTCCTGGTTGTAGAGCAGGAATCGCCAGTCGCCCTGGAGCTGCCAGTCGTTCCCCGAGGTCATGAGCGTGCTGGTGAGCTGGAGAACCAGTTGCTTGTTGGAGGTGATGAGCGCCAGCGCCGTCGCGCTCGACATCGTGGTGTCCTCCGGCTTGCCCAGGTACATGCCCAGGGTGCCCACCGCGCCGATCAGGAATCCCAGTGCCGGGTTGTACCCGACCGCCGGAATGATGGCGGGGTAGAGCTTGAACGGCTCGGGCTTCGGCTCCTCCTTCGCGGAGAGGCCGAGGACGTCGAAGAGGTCGGAGCGGTCGAGGTACGGCTGGCACTGGTCCGCGGCGCAGACGTTGCCTCGGCCCAGCCGCTCCACGCACTCCCGGCTCCCGGTGCACGGCTCGGCGGCGAGTGTCGGCGTCGCGAAAGGACCCAGCGCGAACACCAGCATCCCAAGGGCACCTCGTGGCCGCTTCGTCATACGAACCCGAGGGTAGTCTGATGGAGGTCGCCACCCAAGGGAATCCGCTCCAGCCGCCTCCTCTGGCCACGCCCCGGCGGGGTTGCGTCCACGGACTCGGAGAGCACTCGACCGGGCCAACGGATACACTGGGCGGAACCATGCGCGCTCCCACTCCGCTCGTCGCCCTGGCCGTCCTCGCCGCCTGCGCGACCGTCCCCACGCAGACGAAGTTCATGGAGCAACAGGGGGTGACGGTGTCCTCCGAGGCCATCCGGACGCGCCTGCGCGCCGAGGCCGTGCCCTTCACCGGGCTCATGGAGCAGGCCGCCGACGCTGCCCGTGACGCCAGCCCGGACCCCGCGGTTCGCCGGCGGGCGCTGGTCTGGAAGCTCAACGTCGTCCCTGCGCTCTACCGCACCCTCTTCAACCAGCGGCCGCTCGTCGCGCTTCTCGACACCTGGGCGCTTCTTCTGCAGGCGGAGGCTTACCTCGAATCGAGCGAGGGGAAGGCGGCCTTCGGCCCCGGGGTGGCCGACGTTCTCGCCACCACCCGGGAGCTCGAGCTGCGGCTCCAGGAGATCGCGCGCTGGGCCGCGCCCGACCGCGACCTCGCCAAGGTCCGGGCCTCGGTCCAGGGCTGGGCGGAGAAGCACCCGGTGCGTCTCACCTTCGCGACGCGGGACAGCATCGAGCAGTTCCTTGCGACGATCGCACCCACGGAGGAACTGAGCGCCTTCGCCGTCATCGGCAGGATGAACGAGGACATCGGCGGCCTCATCAGCCGGATGGACTTCCTCCCCGTCATGGTCCCCAACCAGGTGACGTGGCAAGCCGAGCTGGCCTATGTCGACCTCATCGATCCCCGCCTCGCCGTCGCCCTGCAGGGCGGCCAGGATGCCCTGGCAAGGGTCGACGATCTGCTCGCCTGGCTGGACGGTGGTGTCGACGCCCTGGCCGACCGGCAGCGCGTCGCCCTCGTCCAGGCGATCAGCGCCGAGCGGATCGAGATCGAGCGGATCCTCGAGGGGCAGCGCAGCAGCATCCAGTCCTTCGTGAACGGAGAGCGGATCGCGATCCTCGAGCAGCTCCGACAGGAGCGGATCGCCATCATGGCCGACGCCCAGCGGCTCACCGACCACGCCACCGAGGAGGCGACGAAGCGGGCCAAGGAGATCGTGGACCACGCGCTGCTCCGGGTCGCCTGGATCCTCGGCGCGGTCCTGATCGTCGCACTGGCGGGCGGGTTCCTTCTCCGGAGGCGGGCCCAGCCGGCGCCGCCGCAGTCGGGGTAGTCGAGAAAATCCGATTCTCCCCACCCGAAGGCGGCGTCTCTTCCCGCTTACGCCCCGTTCTTCCCCTTCGGCTCGCCGAGCCGGGGCCTATGGGGGCGCGGGAGGGGAGAAAGAGGAGACAGCCATGGCAATCGACCTGAAGCAGACGTCCCGCCGCATGATGGAGGAGGCCTTCGGCAAGGGAAACTTCGAGGTGTTCGACGAGCTCTGTTCGGCGGACTACCGCTCGCACGACCCGGTCACCGGAGACACCGACCTGGGCGGGGCGAAGCAGAGCTGCCAGATGTACAAGACGGCGTTCCCCGACCTGAAGCCCATCATCCTGTCCGCGTACACCGATGGTGAAGTCTGCGTGACGCGCTGGCGGATGACCGGAACGCACCAGAAGGAGCTCATGGGGCTCGAGCCCATGGGCGCCCGCTGCACGGTCGAAGGCATCGCCGTCGACCGGTTCCAGGGCGGCAAGATCGTCGAGACCTGGAGCCAGTGGGACGCGCTGGGGCTCATGCGCCAGCTGGGGGTCGCGCCGACCGTGGGGGCGGCCGCGGCGAAGAGCGCTTCCGAGCATCGCCGCCACGCCTGACCCTGGGCGCCAGGCGGATGGTCGCGTATGATTCCACCCTCTCCAAGGGGGGAAATCCATGACCGTGTCCGTTCGCCTGGCAGTCCTGCTCCTCGCGCCGTACCTCGCCGCCGCCGCGCCGCCCACCGTTCCACCCACCGTCCCGCCTGAGCCCGGCGAGGAGTGGGAGAACACCGTCGAGATGCAGATGGCGGGCTTCTCCATGCCTGCCCAGACGTCGAAGTCGTGCGTCCCGAAGAAGGGCATGACCGATCCGCCCGGCACCGGCAAGGACGACAAGTGCAAGGTCACCCGCATGAAGAACGACGGGAAGACCATGTCCTGGTCGATGGTCTGCGAGGGCAAGGAGAAGATGTCGGGCGATGGGGAGATCACCCAGACCGCGGGCGGGTACGACGGCAAGATGACCATGCGGACCGCCGACGGCGAGATGCTCATGAAGATGCGGGGCAAGAAGCTCGGGACTCCATGTGACGCCGCGACCATCAAGCGCCAGATGGTGGCCGTCCAGGCCGAGGGCGAGAAGAACATGGCGAAGGCTTGCACCAACGCGGCCCAGCGGATGTCGGTGATGTCCTTCGCCGGCCCCCAGGCCATGTGCAAGGACCCCGCCGACCGGGCGCTCCTCTGCGAGCGGGCCGCCACCCGCGAGGGCGTTCGCGCCCTCGGCGCGCAACCCGAGATGGTGACCAAGGACCTCGGCGCCGTGTGCGGCAAGGACCTCGCGGCCATGAAGCTCCAGGCCTGCTCCGCGGCCGGGAGGGAGGAGGCGGCGAAGAGGTGCAAGGACGACTCCAAGGACGCCCTGGCCTTCATCGGGGAGTCCTGCCCGGCCCAGACCCAGGTGATCGCGCAGCGAGAGTGCGCCGGCATGTCCTACACCGACCTCCCGATCTGCTATCGCTCCTTCTGCACGACCTACGCGGGAAACCTGCTCGACAAGGGCAAGAAGCCGGCGGCGCAGCCCAAGGCGCCCGAGGACTCGGCACAGGACGCCGCCAAGAAGGCGGTGAAGAGCCTGCTCCCGTTCTAGGAGCCTGCTCCCCGGACGCCGCGTGCCGGTCCTCGTCGTCGCCGCCGTCGCGGCGCTCCTCGCCGCTGCCGAGCCGCTCGACCGGTTCCCGGACGCGGCCCCGTCGTATCTGCTGGCGGTGGACGGAAACGTGGTCTGGGCGCGCGCGCCCGACCTTCCGCGAGCGCCGGCGTCGCTCGCGAAGATCCTGGCCGCGCTCGTGGCGCTCGAGTCTCCCACGATCGGCGAGTGGCTCACGGTGAGCCGGCGCGCCGCGGCGGCCACCGGCAGCCGGCTCGGGCTGCGTTCCGGGGACGAGGTGCAGGTGAGAGAGGCGGTCGAGGCCATGCTGGTCGCGTCGGCGAACGACGCCTGCCTGGCCGTCGCCGAGAGGCTCTCGGGAAGCGGCGCCGCCTTTGCCTCGCGGATGAACCGGCGCGCGGCCGAGCTCGGGCTCGCGGGAACCCGCTTCGTCGATCCTTGCGGCCACGACGCCCCCGGGCAGCACGCCACCGCGCGTGATCTCTGGAAGCTCGCACGGGTCGCGCTCGGGAACCCCGAGTTCCGCCGGATGGTGGCGCTCACCTCGGTCCGGCTGGAGACCCGATCCGGACGCGTCCTCCAGGCGACGACGAGCAACGCGCTGCTGGGGCGGTTGCCCGGAGCGGACGGCGTCAAGACCGGGTTCACGCCCGAGGCGGGGAAGTGCGTCGTGGCCCACGCGGTTCGAGGTGGCCGCGACGTGACGCTGGTGCTGCTGGGTGCGCCGGATCGCTGGTGGACGGCGGCGGCACTGGTGGAACGGGCCTTCGCGGAGACGCCCCCGCGTGAGTGACCGGAGGGGCGAAGCGCTGGTCCTCCTGGCTGCCGTCCTCGCGACCTGGGCCAGCTCCTTTGGCGGGACCTTCCAGTTCGACGACTGGAACGTGATCGTGAACGAGCCCCGGGTGGCGTCGCTCTCCGCCTGGTGGGGATCGATGCCGGGTATCCGGCCGCTGCTCAAGCTCTCCTGGGCGGGAAACCGCGCGAGCGGGCTGGGGCTGGCCGGCTTCCACGCGGTGAACCTGGCCTTTCACGCTGCGTCCGCGCTCCTGGCGCTGCGACTCCTCCGGCCGGGTGGCCGAGCGAACCGGTGCCATCGGCGCCAGCGCCCGAGCGGCGCCGCTCCTCGGCGCGCTTCTCTTCGCGCTCCACCCGGTCCAGACCGAGGCGGTGACCTACCTGTCGGGGCGCTCGGCCTCCATGGCGGGGGCGCTGGCTCTGGGCAGCATGGTGGCCTGGCTGTCGGAACGGGAGCGCGGGATCGGGTGGATGAGATGGGGGCTCTCGCCGCTCCTCTTCGCGCTGGCACTCGCGGCGAAGGAGTCGGTGGTGGTGCTGCCCGCGGCCCTCCTCCTCCTGGAGGCGGTCGACGTCCGCCGGCCGTTCCGGTGGCGGGTGGCCCTGCGGGAGGTGGTCCCCCACCTCGTCGTCCTCGCGGTCGCGGCGGTGCTCTTCGCCGCCTCGCCGGTCTACGGGCGCATGATGGCCAGGAGCGTCGAGCTCCGATCGCCCTGGGTGAACCTTCTCACCCATGTAGACGCCGTGGCCTGGCTGGCGGGGCAGGTGCTGCGCATCGACCGTCTGGTGGCGGATCCGGCGCTGCCGGCCGTCGAGGCGCTGGGCACGCGGGTGGCCCTGGCGGGCGTCGCCGTCCTCGCCGTGCTGGCCTGGGGGCTCGCCTCGCTGCGCCGCCGGCCGGCCCTGGCCCTGGGTGTCCTCTGGTTCCTCCTCTGGCTCCCGCCCGCCGGCTGGTGGCTGCCGCGCCCCGACCCGGCCAACGAGCGGCAGCTCTACCTGTCGCTGCTCGGGCCGGCCTGGCTGGCTGGAATTGGACTTTCTCCCTGGGCCGCGGCCGGAGGCGCCCGGCGCCTGGCCGTGGCGGCCCTGGTTCTCGCGCTCGGCGCCGTCACCGCGGTGAGAAGCCTGGTCTACGTCGACGAGGTGCGCTTCTGGGAGGACGTGGTGGCGAAGGCACCCGCGAACCCGCGCGCCCACAACAACCTGGGCTTCGCGCTCTCGGCGCGCTGCCGGACCGCCGAGGCCGAGAGCGCGATCATGCGCGCCCTGGCGCTCGACCCCGGCTACCTTCGCGCCGCGGTGAACCTCAGGCTCCTGCGGGAAGGCGTGGCGCTCGGGCCCGTCGAGCCGGCCTGCTCCCCGGTCACGAGCCCTCTGCCGCCACCTTGACGTCGAGCCGCTCCGCGCCGAGGAAGCCCTTCGACGCCACCTCCCCCTCCTTCCAGACCGCCCAGCTCTGCAGGCCGCGCGGCCAGCCCTTCAGCATCCGCCAGGACTGGACCTTGGAGTTGGCGAGGTAGAGGAAGGCGGTGCGGCTCGGGTTCCAGGGGTTCGGAAAGGCCACGGCGATCCCGTCGTCGGGGCGGGCGTAGGTCTTCCCCTGCCAGCGGAAGAAGCCCTTTCCGGTCTCGAGCGGGAGTTTCCACTTCGCGGCCATGCGGGTGGCCACTGCGTTGTCCTCCGGGCCGCCGACCACGACCAGGTCGTGCGACGCCAGGTCCGCGTCGGAGACCTCGGCGTCCGCCTCGAGTGGCGGCAACACCTCCACGAAGGTGTCGGCCACCACGTCGCGCCACAGGGCGGAGAGCGACCGGTTGGCCTCCACCTCCCGGGAGGTGCCCCGCACCCAGAGCAGCGCGGAGAAGTCGTCGAACATGGAGGGCAGGGTGACGCCGCCGTCCCGCGCCACCGGCACGTCTGCCACGGCGTCGAAGGAGATTCGAAGCGGCTTCTCGCTGGACGTGAAGGTGAAGGTGTCGTTCGCCTTCGTCACCTCGGCTGGCTCGTACCGGATCCCCTTCTCCCCGGTCACGGCCACCGCCGCGACGTAGCGCCAGGGCCGGTCGTGGGTGACGTTCACGGTGAGCGTCCAGAGGTCACCGGACTTCACGGCCGAGGCCGTGACCACCGGATCCGGAACGTCGGCCCGGTCGATCCACGGGGCCAGGACCGGTCGCAGGTCGCGCTTCGCGATCTCGCTGGCGACGGCGAGGAACCTCTCGGTCGAGAAGGGCTTCCCCGCCGCCCGTTCCACGGCTGCGCGCATGATCTTCGAGAAGGTGGCGCTCCCGACCGCGAGCCGGAGCTGGTGGAGCGCGAAGGTCCCGCGGATCCGTGGAACGCCGTGGCCGGAGTACAGGTCGTAGGCCGGGCGGGTCCGGGCGGGCGCCGAGATCGGCTCGCGGGCCGAGAGCCAGGCCAGGCGCAGGTCGGCATCCGAGAGCGAATCGCGCATCGACTCCATGGCCTTCACCGGTTCGTCGGGCAGCTTCTTGAGGATTGCCCAGTAGGCGGCCGAGCCGCTGGTGAGCCAGTTGTCGGCGTCGGTCGCCGGGTGGAGCGTTCCCTCCCAGAGGAGCTTCTTCTCGAAGAGGAGCCGATCCTTGAGGGCGGCCACGTCGGGCTTGGGCTCGGCCCGGCGTGGGGGGAGCCTTTCCGGCCCTGGACCTGGCGTCCTTCAGGGCGTCGGCCACGAAGATCGGGCTGAAGGTCGTGTATCCGAGCGTGAAATGAGGGACCGCGTTGGGCAGGTCGGGAACGAAGCGGCTCCCCACCCATTTCTCCCGCAGCGTGGTCTTCCCGTAGTGGGCGATGAAGACCATCTTCTCGGCCATCTCCCCGGTGGTGAGCTTTCCGTCGCAGGCGTGAGGCCGGTTCACGGGAGAGGAGGCGAAGAGCTTCACCCCGGCTTCCAGGTCGATGCCGTCCCTTGCCCTTCTCCTCGTAGAACTTCCAGAAGGCGATGTCCCGATTCCAGGTGTTGAAGGCCATGTCGGCCGGCGCGCCGCCCACGGAGCGTGCGTACTCGCGCCGGACGGCGGGTCACGGGTGTTGTTGTTGGCCCAGACGAAGTCGCGCAGCCCGCCCGGCGTGTCGGCGGAGTGGCCCGCCGACCCGGTGCGCCAGAGCTTCCAGGCCGCCGTCCCCAGCAGCAGGTCGGCCCCCTCGTCGGTCTTGGCGTCGGCGATGGTCCAGTCGTTGGTGTAGAGGCCGTTGTTCTTCTCGCGGAGGATGCGAGCCACGTCGTCGATGGAGGAGGCGTACTGGGCCGCCTTGCGGGCCCGGTTCGACTGCGGCGTCCCCTCGGGCGCGAAGGGGGTCTGACCCACCGTGGTCTCGCCGATGACGATCCCGGATCCGTTCATGTACCAGTCGGACCCTGAGTGAATACCGCCCGGGAAGGTCTGCAGCACCACCCGGTGCCCCTTGGCCG
This sequence comes from uncultured delta proteobacterium, assembly GCA_963700085.1. GTDB lineage: Bacteria > Myxococcota > Myxococcia > Myxococcales > Anaeromyxobacteraceae > CAIOAK01. Next base: position 160,530 of record CAVOWI010000020.1, on the reverse strand, counting down.
GCACCACGTCCAGGATCACGTCCCAGTGAACCCCGCTGTAGCCGTTCCACATGAAGAGCTGTCCCATGACGAAGCGCCCGTCGCGCGTGGCGCTCCTGGTGGCCACGAAGGAGGAGCATCGGTCCTGGGCCGTCACGGCCGGGTCGGTCTCGTCCTCCGCGCGGAGGAAGCTCTTGCCGGTCACGGTGGAGGGAGAGACGTGCAGCGCGTCATCGAGCTGGGAGAGGTCCACGGCGCTGTTGAGCGTGACCACGTCGAGCAGGTCGACCTCGCGCCCCTTGAACTTGGCGCCTGCGCTGGCTGCGCCGTCGGCGATGCCCTTCATCTCCTCCAGGTACTCGGGGTCGTAGCGGCGCAGCATGAGCGCGTCGGCGAGGCGCCGCAGGCCGTTCCAGCCCTTCTCGGGATCCGCCTTGTCTTGAAGCGTGGCCAGCTTCTCGAGGTAGCGGGCCAGCTCGGGGGCGACGAGCTCGCCGTACTGCCGGCCGCGCGGGTAGGGCTCTCCCTCGACGTGGACGAAGATCCAGCCGCCGTCGTCGTAGCGGAAGCCGGTGCCTGCCCACTTCACCTGGGCGAGCGGAACGTAGGCGGTGATGTCCGGTACCTCCTCGAGCCGGACGTCGGCGAAGGTGGCCGAGCCGGTGGCCTTGCCGTTCCTGCCCAGGTGGAGGGCCACGCGATCGCTCGCGGTGGTGGCGAAGAAGAGCACCTCCACGCGCCGGCTGGCGTCGCCGGCGACGGGCGGCGAGCAGTTGGTGAAGGGGAAGCTCTTCATGGCGATGCAGGCGCCGAGCGCGGTGGGGTAGCGGGCGACGGGGTCGGCGCGCACGCCATGGGTCTGCAGCTCCGCCGAGAGCCGGTAGAGCCTGCCCACCGAGAGCTTCAGCGGCGCCGAGAGCACCGTGGTCTGGCCGCCGGCGGCCGGAGAGGCCACGGTGATCGCCGAGGCCCGCGCCAGGTCGACCCCGTCCGGGCCATTCGCGGTTCCAGAGCCCGAGGCGGACCAGCCGGCCGGGACGGCTGCGGCGGGTGCGGCGGGGATGGCGGCGAGGGCGAGCGCGAGGAGGAAGGCGTTCATGGCGCCGCAAGAGACCACGAACCGGGCGGTCTCGTCACGCCGGGACGGGCGGGAGGATCACTGCCAGGTGAGCCGGAAGACGAGGTTCGCCGACTGGCCCTTCAAGCGAAGCTGGAGGAACTGGTTCGACCTCAGGTGGAAGGCCCGCTGCAGGAGGTAGGGGGCGAGCACCACGCTGTCGTGTGTGATCTGGGCCAGCTCGGAGCGGAGGTTGTAGGCCTGCAGCGTTCGCCGGACGTCCCAAGGGTCGACGCCCGAGATGGTGAGCTCGCCCTGGAGGATGCGGGGCGCGGGGTCCGGGTCGAAGACGAGCGAGATGAGCTCGATCCGGCTGGCGGTGGCTTCCGGGAGATGCAGCCGGCCGGCCGCCTCCTGGCAAGGCGACACGACCGGCGCGACGAGGAGCGCCGCCGCCGCGACCGCAAGCCACACCCTTTCCATACCTGGAGCATGGCCACGGCTCCGGGGCCCCACAAGGCCCCCGCCCGGATGGACGCAAGTGCCCGGAATGAAAAGGAGAAGGGCCACCGGTTTCCCGGCGGCCCTTCGATTTGAATCGGACTGGAGGCGGGGAGCTACATCCCCATTCCGCCCATTCCGCCCATGCCGCCCATCCCGCCGCCTCCGCCGCCTCCGCCCATGTCCTTCTCCTCCTTGGGCTTGTCGGCGATGAGGGCCATGGTGGTGAGCATCAGCGAGGCCACCGAAGCAGCGTTCTGCAGCGCGCAGCGAGCGACCTTGGTCGGGTCGATGACGCCGGCCTTGACCAGGTCCTCGTACTCGTCGGTGGCTGCGTTGTAGCCGAAGTTCAGCTCCTTCGACTCCTTCACCTTGTTGACGACGATCGAGCCTTCCAGGCCGCCGTTCTCGGCGATCTGGCGAAGGGGCTCCTCGAGCGCGCGCTTCACCAGCAGAACGCCGGAGCGCTCCTCGCCGGTGACGTCGAGCTTGTCGAGCGCCTTCATGCTGCGCAGGTAAGCCACCCCTCCGCCGGGGACGATGCCTTCCTCGACGGCCGCACGGGTCGCGTGCAGGGCGTCCTCGACGCGGGCCTTCTTCTCCTTCATCTCGGTCTCGGTGGCGGCGCCCACGTTGATGATGGCCACGCCACCCACCAGCTTGGCGAGACGCTCCTGCAGCTTCTCGCGGTCGTAGTCGCTGGTGGTCTCCTCGACCTGGGCGCGCAGCGTCTTCACCCTGGCCTGGATGTCGTCCTTCTTGCCAGCGCCGTCGACGATGGTGGTGTTGTCCTTGTCGATGACGATGCGCTTGGCCCGGCCCAGGTCCTTCAGCGTGACCTGCTCGAGCTTGAGGCCCAGCTCCTCGGCGATCATCTTGCCGCCGGTGAGGATGGCGATGTCCTCCAGCATGGCCTTGCGGCGGTCGCCGAAGCCCGGCGCCTTGACCGCGGCCACGTGCAGCGTGCCGCGCAGCTTGTTCACCACCAGGGTGGCAAGGGCCTCGCCCTCGACGTCCTCGGCGATGATGAGCAGCGGCTTGCCGCCACGGGCAACCTGCTCGAGCAGCGGGAGCAGGTCCTTCATGTTGGTGATCTTCTTCTCGTTGATGAGGACGTAGCAGTCCTCGAGCTCGACCTCCATCGCCTCCGGATCGGTGACGAAGTAGGGGGAGAGGTAGCCGCGGTCGAACTGCATGCCCTCGACGACCTCGAGCGTCGTGTCGAGGCCCTTGGCCTCCTCCACGGTGATGACGCCCTCCTTGCCCACCTTCTCCATCGCCTGGGCGATGATGTTGCCGATGGTCTCGTCGCCGTTGGCGGAGATGATGCCGACCTGGGCGATCTCCTTCTGCGAGGCGGTCGACTTGGAGAGCTTCTTCAGCTCGCCGACCACGGAGGTGACGGCCTTGTCGATGCCGCGCTTGATCTCCATGGGGTTGTGGCCGGCCGCGACGAGCTTGGCGCCCTCGCGGTAGATGGCCTGGGCGAGCACGGTGGCGGTGGTGGTGCCGTCGCCGGCCACGTCGGAGGTCTTGGAGGCCACCTCCTTCACCATCTGTGCGCCCATGTTCTCGAACCGGTTCTCCAGCTCGATCTCCTTGGCGACGGTGACGCCGTCCTTGGTGATCGTGGGGGAACCGAAGCTCTTCTCGATGACGACGTTGCGCCCCTTGGGGCCCAGGGTCACCTTGACCGCATCGGCGAGGACGTTCACGCCCCGCAGGATGCTGTCACGGGCGACTTGATCGAAGACGATCTGCTTGGCTGCCATGGTTCATTGCTCCGTTCTGTGGAGGGGGATTACTTCTCGATCACGCCGAGGATGTCGTCCTCGCGCATGATCAGGTTCTCGTCGCCATCGACCTTGACCTCGGAGCCGGCGTACTTGCTGAAGAGCACGCGGTCGCCGACCTTCAGGTCGAGCGGCTGGAGCGTGCCATCCTCGCGGACCTTGCCCTTGCCCACGGCGATCACCTTCCCCTCGGCCGGCTTCTCCTTGGCCGAATCGGGGATGATGATGCCGCCCTTGGTCTTCGTCTCTTCCTCGACCCGCTTGACGATGACGCGGTCCTGAAGGGGACGGATCTTCATTTTCCTGCCTCCTTGTTGAATCCGCGCCGGTGGCCCGGTTCGGGCTGCGCGGAAGCCTGTGTGGGAACGACTTGGCCTTGGCAGTCGACGGTGCCGTCTGCCAAGGGCAAAGGAAGTCTAATCACGGTCCGCGGGGTGTCAACCCGGGAATCGGATCTAAAAACATGATAATATATCAAATAGTTGAGCCCGAATGCTGGCAGTCGACCCTTATGAGTGCTGGCGGGATCGGGAGCCGACGCACGGCGGGCAAAGGAGCGCCCTGGGACTGCGGGAAGGTCGGGCTACGCCGCGCCGGAGAACGGGCGGGGTCTACTTGCCGCGAGTCGGGGGCGTGGGTGTGACCGGCTTTTCCCGGTCGAACTTCCCGGCGAGCGCATCACGCACCGAACGATCGAACCGGACCTTGCCCGTGGCGATCTCGCGGAGCGACTGCACGGTGGGCTTGTTCTTGCCTGCGGCCAGAAGCGGCCTCGCGCCCGCCATCAGCTGGCGGGTGCGCTTCGTGGACAGGAGGACCAGGGCGAAACGGTTGTCCACCATGGGCAGGCAGTCTTCGACGGTGACACGTGCCATCTCGCAGGACCTCTGGGGCAGGAACGGTTGGGAGGCGGGAACATAAGGGCAAGCCCGCGGAAGATCAAGCTCATCCCTTGGGTCTGGCCCTTCCGACGGCTCATCGACCCGCTGGAGCGATCAGGAAGCCGTCCGGGCTCGGATCGACCGCAGCGGTGGGTACTCCCTCGATCACCAGGATCTCCCTGCGGACCCGGCCGAAGCGGCTCCTGTCGAAGGCGCTCTCGTCTCCCAGGTCGAGCGAGAGCGTCCCGCCGCCGGCGAGCGAGAGCGTCAACCGGGCGACCGGCGGGTCGAGCCCTCTCGCGGCGACCGCTCCGGGATCGGCCGGGAGAGAGGTTCGTACCCGCATCGCGGAGAGCCGATCGAGGAGTCCCTCGACGGCCAGGGCGTTCGCGACCCCCTGGGCGGGCGATAGAAGGCGCCACCCTCCGGAGTTTCGCTCCAGGCGGAGCTCCGGTGCGCTCCGCGGGGCGATGGTCACGGCGGTGACGTCGCCCGGCGCGAAGGGCAGGGCGCGGGTGTCCCGTTCGTGGGTCGCGCGGGAGGAGGCATCCGGCCTCTCGACCCCCAGGAGCGCCCAGGCCACCATCGCGGCGAAGAAGCGCGCCGAGCACGGCCACCGTCCAGGCGGTCCGGGAGCGCGCCGTCATCCTGGTGCCTCGTCGGAGCACTACTTCTCCCGCCGCGCCAGCCACACCACGAGTCCGGCCAGGAGCAGGACCAGCGGGATCACGTCGATGGAGAGGAACTTGAGCATCCCGACCTGCGCCTCGGTGAGCGTGAGGCGCGAGCCCTCCCGGGCGCGCGGGCGGATCACCAGCCGGTCGTCCCGCTCGGCGAGCCAGCTCGCCATGGAGAGGAAGAGGTCCCGGTTGCCGAGCAGGTGAAGGTAGCCGTTCGAGAAGAAGTCGGAGTCACCGGCCACGACGGCGCGGAGCTCGCGCGGCGGCGGACCGGGAACGGGCCAGCTCACCGCCATGGCGAGCGGGACGGGGCCCACCTTCTCCCCCTCGTCGAGACGCGCGGTGCCGGCGAAGATGGCGCGGATGTCGTTCTCGGCCCAGGCGCTCTCGGAGGTCAGCGCGAGCGGGATGGCCCGGGCCGGCGCGCCGCGCAAGGCCACGAGCGATCGGGCGGTGGGGAAGACCACCCCCACCTCGGAGAGGGGTGCGCTCACGGGATGTGCGGTGGACGGGCGCAGGACCGGCATCACCGGCGTCGCCCCGGCCAGCCGCGAGAGTGGATTCGGGTCGACCACCATGTCGTTGCCGGCCTCGATGCCGAGACCGGACAGCAGCGGATCGAGCCCGGCCTCGTTCTCCGGCTCGAGGAAGATCCCCAGGTGGCCCCCGCGGGCGGCGAAGGTCCGGAGCGCCGCCACCTCGGGGTCGAGGAAGGCCTTGCGCGGCCCCACCACCAGCACCGCCGCGGCGTCGGCGGGAACCTCTCCGGCGGAGAGCAGGGCGAGCGGAGCGAGCTCGAGGTTCTCCTTCTCGAGCGCCCGGGCCGCCAGGGACCAGCCCTGGCGCGAGGCGTCGGACGGGGAGGATTCACCGTGACCCTGGGTGAAATAGACGCGGGATGTTCCTGGGCGGGAGACCCGGACGAGCGCGTTGGTCAGCGACTCCTCGGAGAGCTCCCGGAGCTTGGCCGTCTCCGGCCCGAGCGCCACCACCACCCGGGGCCCGGAGTCGGAGATTCCGTGCCTCCGGACCAGTTCCGGACTCGCGTAGGGGTCCACCATGCGCCAGCGGAAGCGGGGAGCGCGCTCGGCGTATCGCCGCAGGATCTCCTGGGCCGGGGCGAACCCGGCGTCGTCGGCGCGGAAGAAGGCCAGCACCTCCACGTCGGCCGGCAGGGAGGCGAGCGTGCTCACCGTGTCGGGGGAGAGGGTGTGGATGCGCTGGCGGGTGAGGTCGACGGCCAGCGGGCGCCGCGCCGCCAGCCAGGTGGCGACTCCCGAGCGCGGAGGCGAGCAGGATCCCGGAGAGGACGGTGGCCACCGCGAAGTGGGCGCCGCGCCCCGAGGCCAGGCGCGAGAGGCCGGTGCGACCGGAGAGGAGCGCTCCCGCCGCGACCAGGACGAGCCCCAGGATCCCCTTGCCGGCCAGAAGTCGCGCGTCGCCCAGCAGCAGGGTGACGACGGCGCTCCCCAGGAGCACGAGGCCGATGGCGAGAAGGATGCGGGCGAGGAGCGCGCGGTTCACGGGTCAGGCCCAGCGCCGCCCCTCGACGGCCCGCTCGGCCACGAACAGGCCCAGGGCGCAGAGGGAGAGGTAGTAGAGGACGTCGGAGAGGGCGATGCGTCCCTGCAGGAAGGGGGCGAGGTGCTCGGAGGCGGAGAGGCCCGCGGCGAGGTTCCGGGCCGCCCCTCCCGCTCCCACCGTGAACAGGGTGGCGAGCCAGAGTCCCGACAGCACGAGGAGAGAGAGAAGAGCCGCCACCACCGGCGTCTCGGACAGCGACGAGAAGGCCAGCCCCACGGCCAGCGCCGCGGCACCGAGAAGGAAGAGGCCGAGCAGGCCGGCGGCCACGGTGGCCCACTCGATGGCCGCGCCGCCCTGCGCGCCGCTTCCGGCCACCGAGAGGAAGGCCGGAAAGATGGCCACGAGCGCGAGCGCCGCGCAGAGCACCGCCAGGGACGCCAGGTACTTGCCGAGCACGATCTCCGAGGGCCGAACCGGGACCGTCAGGAGCAGCTCGAAGGTCCCCGAGCGCCGTTCCTCGGCGACGAGCCGCATGGAGAGGAACGGGGTGGTCACGACGAGGAGCAGCCCGACCGAGCCGAGGAGGCGCGCGACCACCGTGTCGGTGAGGTTCAACCTCTCCAGCACGCTCGAGCCGCCGGGGATCTCGCCGGCCCGGGTGGCGAGAAGCCGGAAGCCGTCGAGTGCGCCCGCGAAGACCTGGGCCGAGAAGAAGGCCACGACCACCAGCACCACCCAGGCCACCGGGGTCGTGAAGTAGACCGACAGTTCCTTGCGGACGATGGCGAGGATGGCGCGCACGGGCTCTCAGGCGGGGGTGACGAGCTTCCCGAAGATCTCCTCGAGGAAGGAGATCTCGTCGAGCGTGACCTTGCGGCCGGGCAGGTGGCGGGCGATGAGCCCGTCGAGGGTGTCGAAGTCCACCAGCTTGCCGCCCTGCAGGACGATGACCTTGGTGCAGGTCATGGCCACCTCGGACAGGAGGTGGGAGGAGAGGAGCACGGTGTGCCGCCCGCCCAGCGAGCGGACCAGGTCGCGAACCTCGCGGATCTGGATGGGGTCGAGCCCCACGGTGGGCTCGTCGAGGATGAGGACCTCGGGGTCGTGGAGGAGGGCCTGGGCGATGCCGACGCGCTGGCGGAAGCCCTTGGAGAGATTGCCCGCCAGGCGGCCGAGCACCTCGGTGGTGCCGGTGAGCGCCGCCACCCGCGAAGCCTCCCCGTCGAGCTCGCCCCGGGCGACACCCTTCAGCTCGGCCACGAAGCGAAGGTAGCCCCGCACCGTCATCGAGTCGTAGAGCGGCGGGTTCTCCGGCAGGTAGCCGATGCGGCGCCGGGCCTCCATGGGCTGCTCGAAGACGTCGAACCCGGCCACCCGCGCCGTGCCCGAGGTCGCGGGCAGGAATCCAGCCAGGAGCCTCAGGGTGGTGGTCTTGCCAGCTCCGTTCGGGCCGAGCAGGCCGACGATCTCACCCCGCGGGATGGAGAAGGTGAGGTCGTCGACGACGGCGCGGTCGCGGAAGCGCTTGGTGAGACCGGTGACCTCGATCATCCGCACCCTCCGGACGCCGTCCGCCGCCCGGCCGACAATCGCGTTCGCGACGAGGCCTGTCAAGGAAAGGCGCGGTGGTAGGATCCGTGCGCCCGGAGGCGGTGGAGGAGCGCGATGAACGTGGTGGTCCAGAAGTTCGGCGGTTCGTCGGTGGCCGACGTGGAGAAGGTGCGAAGGGTCGCCGAGCGGATCGCGGCCACGCGGAAGGACGGCCGGCGCGTCTGCGTGGTGGTCTCGGCCATGGGCAAGACCACCGACGAGCTGCTGGCGCTGGCCAGGCAGATCTCCGGGAGCCCGGCCCGGCGCGAGCTCGACATGCTGCTCACCGCCGGCGAGCGAATCTCCATGGCGCTGCTCGCCATGGCCCTCGAGGAGCTGGGCGTCCCCGCCGTCAGCTTCACTGGAAGTCAAGCAGGCATCCTCACCGACGACCGGCACGCCTCGGCGCGGATCGTCGAGGTGAGGCCGGTGCGGGTCTGGGAGGAGCTCGACCGCGGCCGGGTGGTCATCGTGGCCGGCTTCCAGGGGGTCTCTCCGCGCAAGGAGGTGACCACGCTGGGGCGCGGCGGGTCCGACACCACCGCGGTGGCGCTGGCCGCCTCGCTCGGGGCCGACTGCGAGATCTATTCCGACGTGGACGGCATCTACACCGCCGACCCGAGGGTGGTGACGAGCCCCCGGCGGCTCGACGAGATCTCCTACGAGGAGATGCAGGAGCTGGCGCGCGCCGGCGCCAAGGTGCTGAACGCCGACGCGGTGGAGTTCGCGCGGGAGAAGGGGATCACCATCCACGCCCGGGCCACGTCCGGCTCGTCGGCGGAGACGGTGGTGCGGGGCCACGCGGCGCCCGGGAGCCGGATCGCCGGGGTGGCTTCCCAGAGGAACCTGGCGCTCGTGGAGGTGCCCTGGGGCGGGCTCGACGCGGCGCTCGACGCGCTGGCGCGGCGGGGGGCGGTCGCCGCGGACGTCGCGGGGCACGGCGGGCGCGCACTGGCGGTGATCCCGCTCGACAACGTCCACGAGTGGGGGTCGGCCCGGGCCGAGCTGCTCGCGGCCGTGCCCGACGCCGCGGTGGACGATCGGGACGCCGGGTCGGTGTCGGTGGTGGGGACCCGGGCCGGCACCGGTCCGGGCGTGCTGCGCGAGGTCCTGGCCGCGGTGCGGGACGCCGGCGAGGAACCGCGGGCGCTGCTCGCCACGTCGGTGCGGGTCACGGCCTGGTGCTCCGCGGCGCGCGCGCCCGAGGTGGTGCGGGCGCTGCACAGGCGGCTGGTGGAGGAGACGGGTAGCGGCTAGCCCCCGCCGCCGAGCTTGCTCGGCGGAAGGGTCGATGCGACGCCCTGGCGCCTCGCGACCTACTCGTCGCTCGACCGTCCGCGCCGCGGACCGTCCGCCGCCGCGGACCATCGGCCAGATGGGGCGTTCACTCGTGGTGTGTTGACACGGTTCCGGTGGGATCTCGGTGCCGCGGACCTCGCGCTGCGGGATCGGGCCTGTCGATGCCGCATCCCGCCGAGGATCGACGCATGGTGTTCCTGGCGAGGTTCGAGATCTCCTTGCCGGATGTCGGCCGCCTGGGCCTCCTCGTGCGTCTGGAGAGGGCGGAATTTCCCGTGCGAAGGTGGGCTCCATGAACGCACGCGAATGGTCCCTCCGCATCGCCGATCTCGCTCCGGCGCGAGCACTGCGCTCCGTCGTCGATCTCCTCCTCGCCCTCGCCGAGTTCGACCGGCTGGCCATCTACCGGCAGCTCGGCTTCGCGAGCCTCTTCGACTTCCTCCACCGGGAGGTCGGCCTGTCCCGGGGTATCGGCCTACTACCGGCCAGGTCGCGGCCCGACTCGTCGGAGCAGTTCCCGGAGGTCGCGGAGCCCCTGCGAGATGGAAGGCTTTGTATCTCGAACGTCATCCAGCTCGCCAAGGTGATGACGGAGGAGAACCGGGCTCGAGGTGATGCCGCAGTTCTTCCACATGCTCGACGGAGGAGGCGAAGCAGGTGGTGGCGGAATTGCGTCCGGCGGAGGTGGTACCGAGGAGGACGGTCGTCACGAGAGGCCGACCAGCTTCTGGCTCGGTGAGATCTGGAGCCGGTCGAGCGTCCAACCGGTCGGACGGAACCCGACCCACCGCGCAAGGAGCGAGCGCCCGTCGCTCCGAGGTGCCGACGGACGGTGGTGGAACCGCTCACGCGGCAGGAGAGCCGGATGCACATCACGGTGTCAGCCCGGCGTTCCTGGCGCTCGCTGAAGAAGGCGAAGGCGGGACAGGGCCACGTGCAGCCGGGAGCGACGGACGAGCAGGTGCTCAACGCGGCGCTGGAGTTGCTCGTGGCCCAGCAGGAGAAGCGGAAGGCTTCCGTGCCTGCGAAGGTGAAGCGGGAGGTGCGGGTCCGGGACGGGGGCAAGTGCCAGTGGCCGCTCGCTTCGGGTGGAGTCTGCGGCTCCGAGGCGCGGACCGAGATTGACCACATCGTCCCGAGAGGCCGCGGCGGCCCGTCGACGACACCTAACTGCAGGATCCTCTGCAAGGCGCACAATCTCGAGGCCGCGCGCCAGACTTACGGTGACACACACATGGATTTCTTCACGGTGAGAGTACCCACCGCCGGGGAGCCGGTCGCGGACTGGGCAAAGGAGAGGACGATCTCGGTCCCGGTGACGTAGGCGGGAGGCGAGCGGCGCCCCGGGTTTGCGCCGCCTGAAGGCGGCGCTGTGGGCTACCTCCAGAACGACCCGCGGCCCGGCTCGGCGTCCTTGCGGTAGTCCGGGCCGTCGAGCGCCACGAAGTCGCACATCTCGTTCAGCCGCGAGTAGATGCGCTGCCCGACGCGCTCCTCCAGGCTCATCTGCTCGGCGTCGCGCTGGAAGTCCTTCGAGGCGGTGTGGAACTTCCCCCCCGTGGGCACGGGGATGGGCTGCGGATCGCGCGGGTAGTTGGTCGCGAAGATCGTCGTCAGCCCGGTGTTGTACCGGCGGCTGATGAGCTCGTCGAGCATGGAGCGCTCCCACTCGGTTCCGCGCTCCTTGCCCAGCTCGTCGATGGCCAGCACCGGCACGCTGGCGAGCGGCCCAAGGATCTCCATGTGTCCACGATTCGAGCTGAATCCGGCGCGGATGTCGGAGAGCAGCAGCATGAACTCCACGTAGCGGCAGGAGATGCCCTTCTCGAGGGCCAGCCAGCGCAACGAGGCAGCAAGCAGGTGCGTCTTCCCGCAGCCGGGCTTTCCGTGCAGCAGGACGCCGCGGCTGGCCTGGTCGGTCCGGACGCCGTGGGCGAACCCCTCGCAGGAGGTCTTGGCGCGGGACTGGCTCTGCGACCATGGGCGGAAGGTCTCGAAGGAGGCCTTGGCGACCGCGGCCGGGATGTTCGCGGCGTTGAAGGCCGCGATGCGCTGGTCGAGGTGGCGGCAGCTGCAGGCCTGGGCCACCCGCGCGGGGCCGCTCGACACCATGACGTAGCCGGTCCCTCCGCAGCGGGGGCAGGCCGCCTGGCAGGTACACCGGTGCGCCCGGGCGGAGCCGCCGACCACCTGTTCCACGGCGTAACCCGCACCGCTGCACGTGGTGCAGGCGCCGTTCTCTCGCATTTCCGGCATCGGGCGGCGGAGTCTACACGGTCCCGCGGAGGCAGAGAATCCCCGCCCGCCGGGCTGCCTCGAAGAGGTGCGTCCGGAGCGTCTCGCGGTAGGCGGAGCGCCGGGCGCGTCGGGTGCGGTAGCCGGCCAGCAGCCGGCAGCGAGGGCCGAGGGCCGAGCGTTCGGCCCGCTCCATCGCGCCGATCCACCGGTGCAGGAGCAGGTCGTCGGCGGCCTCGACGGCCGACTCGACCTGGTCGAGGGTGTTCGCCCCGGCCGGAAGGAGGCCCGTCGCCTCCCGGTAGGCGGCGCGTCGCGCACCGGTCGACGACGCCTCGGCCTCGGCGAGCCTTGCCCGGGCCGCCGCGAGGCGCGAGCGGGCCACATCCGGCTCGGGGCCGCGGGTCCCTCCGTCGCCGACCCGCCCGTCCCGGTAGCCCCGCCATTCCTCTTCCACGAACCCGCGCAGCGCCCGCAACGACCGGGGCGCAGCCGCCGCGGGGGCCCGATCCCGCGCCAGGTCGTCCCAGCCGCGCCGAAGGCCTCGGCAGACCACGGAAGCCGGTATTCCGCGCCGCTCCCACTCGCCCACCAGTTCCTGGTCGAGCGGAGAGAGCAGGAGCCCCGACCCCCGGAGCTGGAGGAAGAACTCCGCCACGAGCGCCGGGTAGGAGAGCGCGTCCGAGGGGATGAGCGACACCGAAGAAGCGTAGCGTCGACGTCTGTCACGCCCGCCGGCGCGCCGCGATCAAACACCGGCTGCGGCGCGAAGCTCGGAGGCGGTCTGGTAGCGCATGGACGGGTTCTTGCGCAGCAGCCGCTCGGCGGCGGCGGCGAGGATCCGATCGGCCCCGGGATTCAGCTCGAGCACGGGCGGCGGCTCGAGGTTCGTGATCTCCCGCCAGAGCTCGGCAGGGGCCGACGAGGGGAAGGGGGGTCGCCCCACCAGCAACTCGTAGAGGATGACCCCGATGCTCCAGAGATCGGCGCGGTGGTCCACGTCGCGGCCGGCGGCCTGTTCCGGCGCCATGTAGCGGTAGGTCCCCACCACGCGTCCGGAAAGGGTGAGGGAGCTCGAATCCGCGACCTGCTTCACGAGGCCGAAATCCATGATCCGGGCCCGGCGGGCATCGTCCACCATGATGTTCGAGGGCTTGAGGTCGCGATGGACGAACCCCCGGCCGTGGACGAACTCGAGGGCGCAGAGCACCTCTCCGAGCACGCTTCGGAGGCGTGCCACTCGCTCGGGCCGGTTGAGCTGGAGGGCCAGCCCTGCCGAGGGAGGTTCCGGTTCCGGCTCCTCGCCGGAGGCCAGGTCCACCGCGCGGGGCGGGTCGGCGGTGCGTCGCCAGGACCCGGACCCGTCGTCGGTCTCCGGCTCGTCCATGAGGTCCGCGAAGGCCCGGATCTCGGCGACGCCTGCCCCCGGCGGGCGAGCCACGATGGCGTCGACCTCGTCGTGGGTCTCCGGCTCGCGCAACCATGCTTCCATGTCGAAGACCCCCCCCGCAGCGTGCTCCATGGCCATGCCGGAGGCGTGCGTCGAGGAGATTTCCAGGATGGGGCTGCCCGCGAGCGGCGCGAGATAGGTGCGAAGATCCAGCCCTTCCACCAGTTCCATTGCCAGCCACGAGTAGCCCTCGGCCTGGCCGGCATCGAATACCCGGACGATGTTGGGGTGCTGGAGCGCCCGGAGCACCTCGAATTCCCGCGCCAGCCGGCGGGCCGACGTTGGGTCCACGGCGGGTGCGGGTCCGAGCAACTTCACCGCCGCCGCCCCGCCGTCCAGGAGGTGGCGGGCCCGGTAGACGATTCCGACGCCTCCCCGGCCGATGACCGAGAGGATCTCCCATGGACCTACACACCGCGGGGGCACGAAGAAAAGGATAGGGGTCGGCAGCCGGACCGGTCAAATCCGCCCCTCGCCAGACGGTCCGGGGGGCGTGCTATAAGCCCGCCCGTGGCGGAAGAAAATCTCGTTCCGTGGATGGAGGCCCGGGTCCGGGCGCGTTCCCTGCCGCGCCACGTCGCCATCATCATGGACGGCAACGGCCGTTGGGCCGAAGCCCGAGGGATGTCCCGGGTCGAGGGGCACCGCGTCGGGTCGGAGTCGGTCAGGGCGGTGACCCGCCAGGCGCGAAAGCTCGGGCTCGAGGCCCTCACCCTCTACGCCTTCAGCTCCCAGAACTGGGGGCGCCCCGACGAGGAGGTGGGGGCGCTCATGCAACTTCTCGCCGAGTACCTCGACTCCGAGCGCGCCGAGATCATGGACAACCGCATCCGCCTCCACACGATCGGGGAGACCGGCCGGCTTCCCTCCTTCGTCCGCGATCGGCTCGAGTCGGTGCGGGCGGCGTCGGCGGGGAACGACGGGATGGTGCTGACGCTCGCCCTGTCCTACGGGGGACAGGAGGAGATCGTCCAGGCTGCCCGGGCCGCGGCGGCCGACGACGGGGGCGTGGAGGCGGCGTCGATCGAGGCCCACCTCTGGACCGCGTCGCTCCCGCCGCTCGACCTGCTCGTTCGCACGAGCGGGGAGCAGCGCATCTCCAACTTCCTGCTGTGGCAGGCGGCCTATTCGGAGATGGTCTTCACCGACACGCTGTGGCCCGACTTCCGCGAGGCAGAACTGCTCGGCGCCGTCTCCGAGTTCCAGGCCCGGGAACGGCGCTTCGGCCTCACCGCGGCGCAGGTCGAGGAGAAGTAACCACATGCGCGAACAGAACCGGAACCTGGCCGTCCGGGTCGTCACCGCGCTCATCCTCTTCCCGGTCGCCGTCTGGATGACCTGGCTGGGGGGGCTGCCCTTCGCGCTGCTCATCGCCGCGGCGGCCGCGCTCTCCGCTGGCGAGCTCATCTGGATGTTCGAGAAGCGCCTCCCGCCCACGGGCTGGCTGGGCGTGCTCGGCGCGGCCGCCTGCCCCGTCGGTGCCTGGCTGTGGCCGCAGGGCGGCAGGTCCTTCCAGGACTGGTCGGGCGTGCTCGCGGCCGGGGCGGTCGTGGCGCTGCTGGCCGCTGCGATGCTGCAGCGCGGATCGATCGAGCAGGCCCCGCGGTCGGCCGCGCTGGGCGCGCTCGCCTGGGGCTACGCCGGGCTCCTGCCTGCCTCCGTGGTGGCGCTCCGGGTCCGGGAGGATGCCGGCTGGCAGTGGGTGGTGCTGCTCTTCGTCGTGACCTGGGCGAACGACACCTTCGCCTACTTCACCGGCCGATTCCTGGGAAGGCGGCCGCTCGCTCCCCGCATCTCGCCCAAGAAGACCTGGGAAGGGTTCTGGGGCGGCGCCGCCGGAAGCGTCGGTGGTGCACTTGCCGTGAAGTTCCTCTTCCTCCCCGGCCTGTCCGTCCAGGCGGCCTTGGTGCTGGGCGCGGGCGCCGCCGTGCTCGGCCCCATCGGCGACCTCTCCGAGTCGATGCTCAAGCGGGCCGCGGGCGTGAAGGACTCGGGGAAGATCATCCCGGGCCACGGCGGCCTCCTCGATCGGATCGACGCGGTCCTCTTCGTGGCTCCCTGGGTGGTCGCCTGCGCGATGTGGCTCTCCCGATGAAGCGGCTCTCCATCCTCGGCTCCACGGGCTCGATCGGCGTCCAGGCCCTCGACGTGGTGGCCCGCCTGCCGGGGCGCTTCGCCGTGGTCGGGCTCGCGGCGGGGCGCAACGTGGAACGGCTCGCCGAGCAGGTCCGTGCCTTCCGGCCCCTGCTGGTCTCGGTCGCCGACGCGGCGGCTGCCGGGAGGCTCCGGGAGATGCTGGGCCAGGACGCCCCCGAGATCCTTCACGGGGACGCCGGCGCCATCGCCGTTGCCACGCTCTCCGAGGCCGACTTCGTGCTCGCTGCCATCTCCGGCGGGGCCGGGCTCCGCTCCACCGCCGCCGCGGTCGAGGCCGGCAAACCGGTGGGGCTCGCCAACAAGGAGTCGCTGGTGCTGGCTGGCGAGCTGGTGATGCGGCGGGCCGCCGAACGCGGGGTGACCATCCTGCCGGTGGACAGCGAGCACAGCGCCATCTTCCAGTCGCTGGCCGGCCACAACCGGGACGAGGTGCGCCGCCTCATCCTGACGGCCTCGGGCGGCCCGCTGCGCCACGTGCCCGCCGGCCGGATGTCCTCGGTCACGCCCGCCGAGGCGCTGCGCCATCCGAACTGGACCATGGGCGCCAAGATCACCATCGACTCGGCGACCCTCATGAACAAGGGACTGGAGGTCATCGAGGCCCGCTGGCTCTTCGACGTCGACCCGGGCCGCATCGACATCCTCGTTCACCCGGAGTCGATCGTGCACTCCATGGTGGAGTACGTGGACGGCCAGGTCGTGGCGCAGCTCGGGGTCTCCGACATGCGCGGCCCCATCAGCTACGCGCTCGCCCACCCGGAGCGGATCGCCCTCGACCTGCCGCCGCTCGACCTGGCCCGGGTGGGACACCTCACCTTCGAGCCGCCCGACCCGGCCCGCTTCCCGGCCTTCACGCTCGCCTACCGGGCGCTCGAGATGGGCGGCACGGCGCTCGGCTGCGCTCTCCGGAGCCGACGAGGGGGTGGTGGAGGCCTTTCTCGCCGGCCGGTGCGCCTTCGACGCCATCGCCCGGGTCTGCGCCGAGGTCCTCGAGAGCCACCGCGCCGAGCCGCTCGGATCGGTGGACCAGGCCATCGCCGCCTCCGACTGGGGCCGGGCCGAGGCGCTGCGGAGGGTGGGGTAGCACCCCTGGCGCCCGGGAATCCTCCTGCGCGCCGACGGTTGTCGAGCTAAGAACCCCTCGAGAACCGGGGTCCAACCTTCACATGCACATGGCGAGCGAAGTCCTACTCAAGATCGGTTCCATCGTCCTCCTCCTCGGGGGGCTCATCTTCGTCCACGAGCTGGGCCACTTCCTGGCCGCCAAGGCTCTCGGGGTGAAGGTGGTGAAGTTCTCCATCGGCTTCGGTCCGAAGATCCTGGGCTTCCGTCGCGGGGAGACCGAGTACCTGCTCTCCGTCCTGCCGCTTGGCGGATACGTGAAGATGGCCGGGGACGAGCCGGGTGCGGAGTTGCCGCCGGAGGACCGGGGGCGCGGCTTTCTCGACGCGAGGCCGTGGAAGCGCTTCGTCATCGCCTTCGCAGGCCCGGCCGCGAACCTGGCCTTTCCGGTCGTCATCTACTTCGCGCTGGCCCTGGCCCAGAATGGGTCGGCGGTGCCCGGCCCCACGCTCGGGACGATCATGCCCGGCTCGGCCGCCGAGCGGGCCGGACTGCTCGCCGGTGACCGGGTTCTCGCGGTGGCGGTGCCCGGGCAGCCGCCCTCGCCCGTGCGCTACTTCTCCGACCTGCGGCAGGCCGTTGGCCCCCGCGCCGGCGACCGCATCGAGTTCTCCGTCGACCGCGGCGGCCAGAAGCTCACCATCCCCGTGGTGCCGGCCGCCGAGAAGGAGTCGAACCCCGTCGAGACCGTCACCCGCGGGGTCATCGGCGTCTCGCCGGCCTTTCCGGCGGCAGTGGTCTCGCCGGTGTTGCCGGGAAGCGCCGGTCCGCTCGCCCCGTTCGACCTCGTGGTCCGCGCCGCCGGGAAGCCGGTGCGGAACATGGGCGACCTCGACCGGATCATGCGGGCCGCGCCCTGCGATCCGCTCGACCTGGAGGTCCTGCGCGAGGCGCCGGTGGGCGCGCCCGGCGTGGCGCTCTCCACCTACCAGCCGCTCCGGATCGGCCCGGTTCCCACCTGCGCCGGCGGCAGCCCGGCCTTCGCGGCCGCCGACCCCACCGTCTCGACCTTCATCGCCGAGGTGACGCCAGGCAGCCCAGCCGCCAGGGCCGGACTTCGACGCGGCGACGCCATCGCGTCCGTCAACGGCAAGCCGGTGCGCTCCTTCCGGGAACTGAACCAGCTCTCGCCCGACTTTCTCTCCGGCACGCCGGTGAAGCTCGTCCTCGCCGACGGACGCGCGACGGAGCTCATGCCCGCCGACCAGGAGTACGTCGACGAGATGACCCGCGAGACCCGCAAGCGGATCACGCTCGGCTTCTTCCCGGACCAGCGTGGGCTCGTCGAGTCGAAGGCACTCGTGGCCGAGGAGGTGCTGCTCTCCGTCGGCGTCGGCGAGGCCTTCTCGAACGCCGTCGGCCATCTCGCCGAGGTGGTGCGCCTCACCTCGCTCGGCATCGCGCGCATCGTCCAGGGGGAGATCAGCTTCAAGACCGTGGGCGGCCCGATCATGCTCTTCCAGATCGCCGCCCAGGCCGCGCAGGAGGGCTGGGCGAGCTTCCTCTTCAAGATGGCCCTCATCAGCGTCAACCTCGGGATCATGAACCTGCTTCCCATCCCGGTGCTCGACGGTGGACACATCGTGGCCACGGCCGTGGAGGTGGTGACCCGCAAGCCGCTCTCGCTGCGGACGCGTGAGGTGGCGAACCTGGTCGGGATCCTGCTGCTCGTCTTCCTCATGGTCTTCGTCTTCAAGAACGACATCGTCCGGCTGATGGGCTAGGGGCCGCACGGCCATGCTCGTCGCCGCCATCGACGCGTCCACCCTGACCCTGTCCTGCGCGCTCCTCGAGCTGCGCGGGGAGGAGGTCGAGGTGCTCACCACCCGCACCGACCGCGCCGCCGGAGCAGGCGGAGGTCACGGCATCCGGCTGCCCGGAGCGCTCACCGATCTGCTCGGGGTGCTCGGGCGCAAGGTCAGCGAGGTGGAGGGTTTCGCGGTTGGCCTCGGCCCCGGATCCTTCACCGGGCTTCGCATCGGGCTGGCCACGTGGAAGGGGCTCGCCTACGCCAACCGGCGCCCCATCGTCGGGGCCTCCAGCCTGGCGGCCATGGCGCTCGAGGCGGCCGCCGGCCTACCCGCGGAGCCGGGAGACCTTGCTGGTGCCGCTTCTCGACGCGCGCAAGGGGGAGGTCTACGCCGGCTTCTACCGGGCCCACCGGGGCGGCGTCACGGCGGTGCGCCCCGAGGAGGCGATCGCTCCGGAGGCGGTGGCGGCGCGGGTCGCCGGGCTCGGCCCTGCGTTGGGCTTCGGCGATGGGTACGCCGCCTACCGGGACGTCCTGGCCACCGGCCTCCCGTTTCTCGAGGCGGCGCCGGCCACGCCTTCCGGCGACGCGGTGGGGCGCCTCGCGGCCGCGCGTCTCGCCCGGGCCTCCTTCGACGATCAGGCCCTCTTCGCCCTCGAGCCCCATTACGTGCGCAAGAGCGAGGCCGAGGTGAAGTTCCCCAACGGGATTCCCTGACCATGCGTGTCTTTCTCACCGGAGCCACCGGGCTCATCGGCAGGGCGCTGTCGGCCTCCCTCCTCCGGGACGGCCACGAGGTGGTGGCGCTTTCCCGGAGCGCCGCCCCGGTCGGCCTGGCCGCCGGCTGTCTCGCCGTGCAGGGCGACCCGGCCGTTCCGGGGGCCTGGCAGGAGGAGCTCTCTCGCTGCGACGCCTGCGTGAACCTGGCGGGCGAGCCGGTGGCCTCCGGGCGCTGGACGGACGATCGGCGCAAGCGCATCCGTGACAGCCGCGTGCTCGCCACCCGGAACGTGGTCACGGTGATCGCCGCTGGCGGACCGTCGGTCCTCGTGAACGGCAGCGCCATCGGCTACTACGGCCCGTGCGGCGACGAGGTGGTCGACGAGTCGTCGCCCCCGGGAAACGACTTCCTGGCCCACGTTGCGGTGGAATGGGAGGAGGCGGCGCGCCCCGCCCAGAAGAGGGCGCGCGTGGTGCTCCTCCGCACCGGGATCGTCCTGGCCGCCGGCGGGGGAGCGCTGCCCAAGCTCGCGCTGCCCTTCAGGATGTTCGTCGGCGGCCCCATCGGCGACGGGAGCTTCTGGCAGTCCTGGCTCCACCTCGACGACCAGGTGGGCATCCTGCGCCTCGCGCTCGAGGACCCGCTCGCCGCCGGGCCGGTGAACGCCACGGCGCCGGATCCGGCCCGCAACCGCGACATGGCTCGAGCCATCGGGCGGGTCCTGGGCCGCCCCAGCCGGGTCGCCACGCCGGCCTTCGCCATTCGCGTCGCGATGGGCGGGATGGCAGAGGTGGTGCTCGCGAGCCAGCGCGTGGTGCCCCGGCGGGCGCTCTCGCTCGGGTATCGTTTCCGCTGGCCGGCGCTCGAGCCGGCCCTTCGCGACCTGTTTCACCAGGAGTCAATTAGATGACCGATCGCCCGATGCAGCTCGCCGTGGTGGGTGCCACCGGCTCGGTGGGGCGCGCCGTGCTGGAGGACCTGGAGGCCAGGACGGTTCCGGTCTCGCTCCGGCTCTTCGCGACCGCCAGTTCCGAGGTGGACCTGCTCGAGTTCCGAGGCGACGAGCTGGAGGTCGAGAAGCTCGACGAGAAGGCCTTCAGGGGCTGCGACGCCGCCATCTTCGCCACCCCCGCACCGCTCGCGCGCGAGTGGGCGCCGAGGGCCTGGGCCGACGGTTGCCTGGCGGTGGACCTCACCGGCGCCTTCCGCTCCGCGCCCGAGGTGCCGCTCGTGGTGGCCGGCTGGAACGATGGCGCCGTCGCCGAGGGGAAGGCCCGGGGCGTGGTGGCCGGTCCGTCCGGGCCGGTGGTCCCTCTGGCACTGACCCTCGGGCCCCTCCACCGCAAGGCGGGAGTCGAAAGGGTCGTCGTCACCGTCCTGTACGCGGCCTCCGGAGCAGGCCGCGCAGGCGTCCGGCAGCTGGAGAAGGAGATGGTGGCCCTCCTCAACGGGGAGGAGCCCGACGTTTCCGAGATCTCCCACCGCATGGGCTTCAACCTGGTGCCGCAGGTGGGCGCCTTCGACGCCGGCGGGCACACCGACGACGAGGTCGCCGTCGGGTCGGAGCTCCGGCGGCTGCTCTCGGCCCCGACCCTCGCCGCCGCCGCCACCGCCATCCGGGTCCCGGTCTTCTACGGACATGGACTTGCCGTGAATGTCCGCACGGCGCGACCGCTGGATGCCGAGGGGGCCCGGGCCGTGCTCCGCGCATCACCCAGGGTCAAGGTGGTGGACGCCCCCGGGGACCGGGTCTACCCCATGCCCATGCTGGCGGTGAACGACGACGCCGTGCTGGTGGGGCGGATCCGGGAGGACGCCTCGCAGAGGAACGGGCTCGACCTCTTCCTGGTGGCCGACAACCTGCGCTGCGGCGCCGCCAGCAATGCGGTGCGCATCGCCCAGGAGTGGGTCCGGCTCCGGCGCGGGTAGCCCTGAATGGGGCGCCAGGCGCCCGATCCGGGCGGTCGGAGCGTTGCCAATTTGTCAGGCGGGCAGCATGCGGAGCCCCCGTCTTTGCCAAAAAGGCGGGCCCGGTTCGCGGGGTCCGGGTGCTCCCTGCGTCGACGGGAGCTTGCAAGGGTGGCCCCGGCCTTGCAGAATCGACCCCCCATGCTCCGCAGAGCCACGCTCCTCCTCTGTCTTCTCCCCGGCGCAGCGCTGGCCCAGGTCACCACCCCGGGCGCGACCTCGGCGCTGGTCACGACCCAGGGCGTCTCGGGCCTTGCCAATCAGGCCGAGTGCGCCTCCACGACCAGCACCTCGAACTGGACGATCGCGTCGAGCGTGTCGCCGGTCATCGCCAACGGCGACAGGTACCGGCTGGGGGCTGCGACCCAGAGCACGGGCTGCGCCACGAGTGGCACCGTCCCCGCGGGGATCTCCCAGGACGTGACGGCCACCGGCTCCACGCAGGCCGTCAACGGGGTGTTCGTCAGCGCCATTGCCGCCACCGCGAGCGTGGGGAGTTGCACGCAGGCGAACGACGTCCCCATCGTCCTCTGCGTCTACTACCTCCCCGGCGGATCGACGACCAACTGGCAGCTCGCCTCGCAGGGGACCTTCGTGTTCCAGCTGGCCATCCCCCCCAGGCCCACGATCGGCGGCGTCACGCCGGGTGACTCCCAGCTCTCCGTATCCGTGGCGGCGGGCACGGCCACCGCCACCGAGACGGCCACCAGGAGCGTGACCTACAAGGTCACCTGCACGCCATCGGCGGGCGGCGGGTCACCTTCCATCGGCGGTCCGAGCAACGTCGGAACGGTGGTCTGCGGCGGCCTCACGAACTCGATCCCGTACACGGTCACCGCCCAGGCTTCCAGCCAGGCCGGCAACCTCGGCGCGGTCTCCGACGTCACCGGCCCCAACGCCAGCACCACGCCGCTGCCCTTCCTCAACTTCTGGCAGGTCTACAAGGATCAGGGGGGCGTGGAGGAGGGCGGCTGCAGCACCGGAGGCGCGGGAACCCTGGGGCCCGCGCTGGCCCTTCTCGGGCTCCTGGCCGCCCGCCGGAGGCGCTCGTGAAGAAGGTCCTCCTCGCGCTGGCGCTCGCGCTGGCCCTGCCCGCCGCGGCCCAGAGCCCCGTCGCCGTCTCGAAGGAGTCCCCGCGGTGGGGTTCCTTCCAGTTCTCCCTCTCCCCGTTCAGCCCCAACATCGACTCCGAGTTCACCAGCTCCGTCGCTCCTCCGTACGTCACCACCTTCGGCACCAACCGCCCGCTCATGATCCAGGGCATCTTCTCCAAGTCGGTCTGGATGACCGAGGCGGGGACCCTCGACGTGGGCTTCGGTGCCGGCTGGTGGCAGGTCTGGGGTCAGGGGCAGTACACGGATTCGAGCGGCGTGGTCCAGCGAGGCGGAAGCACGAGCCTCATGATCATCCCGCTCCAGATCGCGGTCACCTACCGGGTCGACTGGTTCTACGATCGGTTCGAGGTCCCGCTCGCGCCCTACGTCCGCGGCGCCATCCTCGACTACATCTGGAGCACCAGCGGACAGGGGGGCACGTCCACCTGGAACTCGGCCACCGGAACCTCCTACCGGGGCTCCGGCGCCACCTTTGGCTTTGCGGGCACGCTGGGGCTCGCGCTGGTGCTCGATGCCTTCGACACCGGGCTCTCCAGGCAGATGGACTACGACGTCGGCATCAACCGGTCCATGCTCTTCTTCGACGTCACCAAGTCGAGCGTGAACGACTTCGGGTCGCAGAAGAGCTGGCAGCTGGCGCCGAGCTACTGGGCCTGGAGCGCGGGCTTGCTGTTCGTGTACTAGACGACGCGGCGCTTGCGTCCGACCTTCACGAAGGCGGCGACGGCCTGGTCCACCATGTCCGGCGTATGGGCGGCTGAGAGCTGCACGCGGATGCGCGCCTCGCCCTTCGGCACCACCGGGAAGCTGAAGCCGATGACGTAGATCCCCTCGTCGAGCAGGTCGCGGGCGAAGTCCACCGCCAGCCGCGCGTCGCCCAGCATGATGGGGGCGATGGGATGGAAGCCGGGACGGAGCTGGAAGCCGGCCGCAGTCATGCCCTCCCGGAAGCGCCTGGCGTTCTCCATGAGCCGATCGCGCAGCTCGGTCGAGCCCTCGAGCAGGTCGAGCGCGGCCAGGCTGGCGCCGACGATGGGGGGCGCGACGGTGTTGGAGAACAGGTACGGGCGGGCCCGCTGCCGGAGCAGGTCCACGACCTCCTGGCGCCCCGCCACGAAGCCACCGGCGGCGCCGCCCAGGGCCTTGCCCAGGGTCGAGGTCATGATGTCCACGCGCCCCTGCACCCCGAAGTGCTCGGGCGTGCCGCGCCCGGTGCGCCCCACGAAGCCCGAGGCGTGCGAGTCGTCGACCAGCACCAGCGCGCGGTGCCGTTCGGCGATGGCGCAGATCCCGTCGAGACGGGCCAGGTCGCCGTCCATGGAGAAGACGCCGTCGGTGACCACCATCCTGAGCCGCGCGTCGGCCGCCTCGACGAGCTTCGCCTCCAGGTCGGCCAGGTCGGCGTGGGCGTACCGGAATCGCCTGGCCTTGGCGAGCCGGATGCCGTCGATGATCGAGGCGTGGTTGAGCGAGTCGGAGACGATGGCGTCCTGCTCGCCGAGCAAGGCCTCGAAGACCCCGCCGTTGGCGTCGAAGCAGGACGAGAAGAGGATGGCGTCCTCGAAGCCGAAGAAGGCGGCCAGACGGCGCTCCAGTTCCCGGTGGCGGTCCTGGGTGCCGCAGATGAAGCGCACCGAGGAGAGGCCGTAGCCGCGGTCGTCGAGGGTCGCCCGTGCCGCGGCGAGCAGCGCCGGGTGGTCGGAGAGCCCCAGGTAGTTGTTGGCGCAGAAGTTGAGGACCTTGCGCCCGCCGACCTCGATCTCCGCGCCCTGCGGCGACTGGATGATCCGCTCCTCCTTCCAGGTGCCGGCGGCACGGATCTCCTCGATGGCGCGGGCGAAGACGTCGCGGGCGGTGTCGTACACGGCGGCCTCCTGGGACGGGCTCAGAACTGGATGAGGACCTTGGGGTGGGCCTTGATCTTCTCCTCGAAGGAGACCGGGTCCCAGGTGGAGAAGGGAACCACGGTGTCCTTTCCGCCCTGGAGGATGACTCTCCAGACCTGCTCCTGGATGTTGGGGGAAGTCGACTCGAGGAGGTTGCGGGTGATGTGCCAGGTCTCGAAGATGCGGCGCCCCACCACGGCGTGGAGGCTGATGCCGTCCACGATGACCCGTTCCAGGCTCTCGATGACCGCCTCGCCGCTCTTCAGGCCGAAGAGGATCACGTGGCCACCGCGCCGCACCACGGAGATGGCGGTGTTGAGCGCCGCGTTGGAGCCGGACATCTCGAGGGCCACGTCCACGCCGACGCCATCGGTGAGCGTGTGAATGGCCTTCGTGATCCCCTCGTCGTGGACGTAGGAGGTCTCGGTGGTCTTGGTCGGCTCCACCACCGCGTCGGCGCCGAGCTTCTTCGCCATCTCGATGTGGGTCTTCATGGGCTCGACGCCGATCACCTGGCGGGCGCCCAGCGCGCGGGCCACGGCGATGGCGAAGAGGCCGATGGTGCCGCAGCCGATGATGGCCACGGACTTGCCGCGCAGGTTCACCTTGGTGCAGGCGTGAACGGCGTTGCCGAAGGGCTCCTGGAGCGCAGCCACCTCTGGCCGGATCTTCGCGATGTCGGTGGGCCAGAGGGCCTGGGCCGGCAACTTCACGTACTCGGCGAAGCATCCGTCCACGCTGATGCCGATGATGCGGTCGGTGGCGCAGACGTGGTTGTCGCCGATCCGGCACTGGTAGCAGGTGTTGCAGATGATGTGGCTCTCGGTGCTCACCACGTCGCCGGGGCGGAGCCCGAAGTCGCGGGTGGCCTCCGGCCCGGCCTCCACCACCTCGCCGAGCAGCTCGTGGCCGATGACGCGGGCGTCCTTGCCCTCGGCCGCCAGCGTCGACTGGATCATGTCGCCGAAGGCCCGGCGAAACCAGATGCCGCGGTCCGAGCCGCAGAAGCCGGCGAAGCGCGGCTTGACGATGACCATGGAGGCGTCGCGGTGGTCCTTGCCCACGTCGAGGGATGGACGGGCCACGCGCTCCTTGCGGAGCCCCTTGGAGGTGCTCCAGGGGTCCTTCTTCCGGTCGTAGACGAGTGCCCACATTTCCTGGTCCATGCGCTCCCCTCGGGGGTGAAAGTCGGATGAGTCTATCGTCCCGGGAAGCTCCCGGCACCGTATACTCCGGCGTTCATGGCTTCCTTGACCTGCTCGCCGCTGGCGCTGGGTCCTTGGCATCGGGGCGGCAGCATTGGCCCTCCTCCTGGGCGGGCGAGCCCTGATGGGCCCCACGGTGCCGGTGTGGGTTGCGGAGAAGCGGGAACTCGTCCAGCGCGTCGTGGCGAGCGGTCGCGTGCTCGCGCCGGCCCGCATCCAGATCGGGAGCGTGGTCGTCGGCAGGGTGACCCGCGTGGCGGTCGAGAA
This sequence comes from uncultured delta proteobacterium, assembly GCA_963700085.1. GTDB lineage: Bacteria > Myxococcota > Myxococcia > Myxococcales > Anaeromyxobacteraceae > CAIOAK01. The sequence goes on along the minus strand of CAVOWI010000020.1, from coordinate 135,350 downwards.
GGGCGACCGGGTCAAGGCCGGCCAGGTGCTCGTCCTCCTCGACGACGCGGAGTCTCGCGCCGCGCTCGCCCAGGCCCGGTCGGCCGTGGCCCAGGCGGCCGCCCGGCTCGAGCAGGTGGAGGTCGTGAGCGCCCAGGTGACCAGCCAGGCGGTCCGGCAGGCCGAGCTGCGGCTCGAGCAGGCCGAGGTGAAGCTCACCCGCAACCGCACGCTCGCCGAGGCCGGCTCGGTGAGCCGCTCGGATCTCGACGACGCCCTCCAGGCCCGCGACCTGGCGGCGAGCCAGCTCGCGACCGCGCGCATCCAGGCCAGCGCGGCGGCCGGCGGAGCCGATCGCCGCGCGGTGCTGGCGGCGCTCGAGCAGGCCCGTGGCGCCGAGCAGGCCGCCGCGGCCCGGCTCGACCAGCTGCAGATCCGCTCGCCTTCCGAGGGCGTCGTCACCGAACGGGACGCGGAGCCCGGCGACGTGGTGCAGCCAGGGCGAACGCTGCTCGTCGTGGCCCGCGACGGTCCGACCCAGCTCTCCGTCCTGCCCGACGAGAAGAACCTGGCCTTCCTGGCGATCGGCCAGGCGGCCACGGCCTCGGTCGACGCCTTCCCCGACAAGATCTTCCCGGCCCGGGTCGCCTACATCGCGCCGGCGGTGGACCTCTCCCGCGGCACCGTGGAGGTGAAGCTCGACGTCGCCGATCCCCCACCATTCCTGCGTCCCGACATGACCGTGTCGGTGAACGTCGAGGTGGGGCGGGACCCCGCCGCGCTGGTCCTCCCGGCTGCCGCGGTGCGCGACGCGGGAACCGATCCGTGGGCGCTGGTCGTCCGCGACGGGCGCACCGTTCGACAGCCAGTGAAGCTGGGCATGCGGGGGGAGGGGACCGTGCAGGTCCTCTCCGGCCTCGTGCCCGGCGAGGTGGTGGTCGCGCCGTCGTCGACCGTCGGTCCGGGGGCGCGGGTGCGCACGGAGCCGGCCCGCTGAGGGCAGGGGCGGCGCATGCGCTTCGAGGTCTTCATCGCCCTGCGGTACCTCAAGGAGGGCAAGGCCCAGACCGCGCTCGTCCTGGGCGGGACCACGGTGGGCGTGGCGGTGCTCATCTTTCTCACCGCCCTCATCGGCGGCCTGCAGCGCACGCTCGTGGCCCAGACGCTGTCGGCGCAGGCCCACATCCTCGTGAAGTCCCCGGAGCGGGTGGCGCGGCCGCTTCCGGCAACGAGCGCCGTCGCCGACCGCGTGGAGAAGGTGCCGGATCGCATCCGGTCCATCGAGCAGTGGCAGCAGGTCCTGGACTCGGTGCGGAGCATCCCTGGCGTGGTCGCGGCCACGCCCACGGCGGCCGGATCGGCGTTCGCGAGCCGGGGGCCCGCCACCAAGTCGGTGGCGCTGCGGGGCATCGAACCGGCGACCTTCTCCCAGGTCATCGAGATCGTCCCCAAGATGAAGTCCGGCCACTTCGCGCTGGAGGGGACCGAGGCCATCATCGGGACGGTCCTGGCGAGCGACCTCGGGGTGGCGGTCGGCGACAAGGTCCGCCTGGCCACGCCGGAGGGGCGAGGAGACGTCTTCACCATCGCCGGGATCTTCGACCTGGGGAACAAGGACGTGAACCAGCGCTGGGTCTTCGTCCCGCTCCGCTCGGCCCAGACCCTCCTCGACGTCCCCGGAGGCGCCACCACGCTCGAGGTGAAGGTGGCGGAGATCTTCGAGGCCGAGCGGCTGGCCAGGGACATCCAGCGGCGCACCGGGCTGGCCGCCGACAGCTGGATGGAGGTGAACCAGCAACTGCTGGTGGGCCTCAAGTCCCAGTCGGCGTCGAGCTGGATGATCCAGGCGCTGGTGGTCCTGGCGGTGACGCTGGGCATCGCCAGCGTGCTGGGGGTCTCGGTCATCCAGAAGTCGCGCGAGATCGGGATCCTCAAGGCCACCGGGACGACCACGCGGACCATCCAGCGCATCTTCCTCCTGGAGGGGGCCATCGTCGGGGCGGTGGGTTCGGTGCTGGGCGCGCTCCTGGGCTCGGTCATGTCGCTGGCCTTCGCGAACCTGGCCAGGGGGCCCACCGGCGCCCCGCTCTTCCCGGTGGACCTGACCCTGGGGCTCTTCCTGGGTGCGGCCGCGGTCGCCATCTTCACCGGGACCCTGGCCGCCTGGTACCCGGCCTCCCGCGCGGCTCGCCTCAATCCAGCCGAGGTCATCCGCTATGGGTGAACCCCGCCCGGAGGTCCTGCGCCTGGAGGGCATCACCCGCGACTTCGGCGAGGGGGAGGCCCGCACCCAGGTGCTGCGCGGGGTGGATTTCACGCTGCGTCGCGGAGAGTTCGCGGCGCTCATGGGGCCTTCGGGATCGGGCAAGAGCACGCTGCTCCACATCATGGGGCTCCTCGATCGGCCGACCAGCGGCCGGGTCCTCCTGGGCGGAGAGGACACCGGGGCGATGGACGACGACCAGCTCACCCGCTGCCGGGGCACGACCCTCGGATTCGTCTTCCAGTTCCACCATCTCCTCCCCGAGTTCTCGGCGCTCGAGAACGTCATGATCCCGATGGCCGCGGCGAAGGGGCGTCTCGACGCCTCGATGCCGGAATGCGGGCGGGCGCTGCTCGATCGGGTGGGTCTGTCGGCCCGGGCCGACAACCGGGCCACCACCCTCTCCGGAGGCCAGGCGCAGCGGGTGGCCATCGCGCGGTCGCTTGCCATGGATCCCAGCGTCGTCCTGGCCGACGAGCCAACCGGAAACCTCGACACCCAGACCGCCGACGAGGTCTTCTCGCTGCTCCGGGAGGTGAACCAGCGCCAGAAGGTCACCTTCCTCGTCGTCACGCACGACCGGCGGCTCGCCGAGCGAACCGACCGGATCATCGAGCTGGTCGACGGCCGCATCGTTTCCGACCAGGCGAACGAGCGCTAGCTGCATGGAGATTGCCCCACACATTCGCGCCGCGGCCCGGCGCGCCCTCTCGCTCCCGGGCGACGCGCTCGCCGCCGAGTGCGACGAGGAGTTCTTCGTGGCCGGGGGTCCGGGAGGACAGCACCGCAACAAGACCGCGAGCGGGGTGCGGCTCGTCCACCGCCCCACCGAGGTCACCGTCACCGCGACGGAGCGGCGCAGCCAGGCGCAGAACCGGTCCGTCGCGCTGGTCCGGCTCCGGGAGCGGCTGCAGGCCCTCTCCCACGTCCCGAAGAGACGCGTCGCCACCAAGCCCACTCGCGGCGCGAAGGAGCGGAGGCTGGAGGCGAAGCGGCACACCTCCGAACGGAAGTCGGGCCGGCGCGACCTGGAGTGAAGGAACCGAGGGCGGGCGAACGACCGTCAGGGGGCGACGGCTGCGGTCCCGGGAAGGGGCATGGCCTCCACGAGCCCCCGTTCGACCAGTCGATCGACCGACTCCCGGATCTGGGCCTGGGCCAGCCCGCAGTCCTCGAGGGCCTGCCCGAGGTCGGCGAACGACCGCCGCCCGGGGCGGACCTGGGCCATCACGACGCCGTCGGCCGGCTGGAGCCCGAGCGGCTCGGCCCAGCGCTTCTCGGCCATCGCCAGCGCGTCGCGGCCGAGCGACCGGACGTCCTGGACGGTGGCCCGATAAGCGGCCTCCGCATCGACGCCCTGGGCCGAGAGGCCGAAGCGCTGGCCGCGGGGCCAACGCCTGTCGTGCTTGGGCTGTGGGGCAGAGAACATGGGCTGTACTCATGGGGCCCAGCGAGGGTGGGTGTCAAGAACCCCGCGGGCAGATACCGATGCATCTGGGGGGATCCGGGAGGATATAACCATGACCGTGATGCATTGCATGCCACTCATCGCCCTCGCCTCGCGCTCACCGCCACCCCGGTCACACCCTCCGTCGGCGCGCTCGTGGAGAAGGTGATCGAGGCCTACGGAGGCAAGGCGGCGCTCGGAAAAGTATCCGGTCGTGGTCCAGGAGGGAGAGGTCACGGCCCACCAGTCGAAGGACGTCGGCCGGGTGCTTCGCATCCACGAGAGCCCGCGACGGCTTCGCGTCACCATCGCCTATCCGGGAGGCATGCCGGAGCAGCGCATCCTCGACGGCGCGCGGGGGTGGCGCGACGGCCGCGAGGTGACCGGCGCCCCGCCCCATGTCGCGATGGTGCTCCAGTCGGCCCGGATGGAGCTTCCGGCGTCGCTTCTCGCCAACCTGGAGCGGCTGGTGGACGAGGGAACGGTGGAGCGCGATGGGAAGAAGCTCCGCGCGCTGACGCTCCTGCTCGGGGACGGGCTCGCCCTCACGGCCGAGATCGATCCCGGAAGCGGCCGGATCCTCCGAGCGGTGGCGCGCATGCCCGGAGGCGTGGGGAATCTGGAGTTCGTCACCGCCTTTTCCGAGTTCCGGAAGGTGTCGGGCGTGCTCGTCCCCTTCCGGGAGGAGAACTTCGTGCAGGGGCGACACTCCGGAACCACCGAGATCCGTTCGGTCGAGTTCCTGGTCGAGGCGCCCACGGGCGTCTTCAGGCCGTGACGCGACCCGGACCGGCTAGGTGGCCACGCGAACCAGCGAGATCAGGGGTTCGTCCGGGTCGTGCGGCCCGGTGAGATCCACGTCGCACTCGACCATCCAGTCCACTTCGCCGGCCTCGTCGACGATTCGCTGCACGGCCTGCCAGCGCCGGGGCCCGACCTCGGTGAGGAAGGTGTTGTCGGGCCGTCGGGCCGCCGGGGTGACGTCGATGTGCGTGTGCTCCGACCAGTAGGGCGCCAGCGCCTCCTCGAGCCGCTTCGGCGTCCACTCCTGCCCCGGGACCTGGCGGACGAGGTTGGCGGCCTCCTCGAGGGACCCACGCGCCAGGGCCCCGAGCAACCGGTGCAACTCCGCGCGCACCCTGGCCATGAAGGCCCGGGGGTTCGCCGCCGGGTCGAGCGCGAAGGTGGGCGCGGTCGGAGCGATGCCGGGTTCTGCCGCTGCAGTCAGCCCCGGCTCGGCCTGGCCGGCGCGCATCCGCTCCCACTCGTCCACCAGGCTCGAATCGACGCCGCGCACCGTGGCCCGCAGGAAGGCCACCACGTCCTCGAGGGCCTCGTCGCGGAAGGTCTCGGGAACGCTCTGCGCCAGTGTCTTGTAGGCCTCGGAGAGGTAGCGGAGCAGCACCCCCTCGCTCCGCTGCAACTCGTACTCGCGGACGTAGTCGTTGAAGGACATGGCCCGCTCGACCATCTCCCGCGCCACCGACTTGGGCCGGATGTTCTCGCGTCCGACCCACGGGTGGCGGGCGGCGAACTCGTTGAAGGTGGCGTAGACGAAGTCGGCGTTGGGCTTGGGGTACTCGACGTTCTCCAGCGCGGCCATGCGCTCGTCGTATTCCTTGCCCTCGGCCTTCATGCGCGCCACGGCCTCGCCCCGGGCCCGGTCGAGCTGCTTCCAGAGGACCACGTCCGGGTTCTCCAGGATCGATTCGACCTGGGTGAGCACGTCGAGGGCATAGGTCTCCCGCTCCGGGTCGATGCGGGGCAGGCTGTCGAGCAGGTAGAGCGTCAGCGTGTGGAAGATGGAGAAGTCGCGCTGCAGGCCGACGGCGGGCGGACGTGGCGCCCCCGGTACCCCTCCACGCAGTGCAGTTCCAGGAGTCCGGCCGCTCGGAGCGTCCGGAAGCGCTGGGCCGCCACCCGTCGAAGGCGCGCCCGGACGTGATCGTTCCCGTGGGAGCGCCCGATGAGCTCGATGAGCCGCCCGTAGCGGCCGCCCCGCCGGGAGGTCTCGCTCTGGAGAAGGTTGAGAAGGAGGCCGAAGGTCACGTCGAAGCGGCTCTCCAGCGGCTCGGGCGCCTTGATCTGCAGCTTCTCGAAGGTGCTCCGGTCCCAGGGCACGAAGCCCTTCTGCGGAGGCTTCTTCTTCTCGATCTTCTTCCCGGCCGCCTGCTTCTCGGCGATGCGCTTGTTCTCGATGACGTGCTCGGGGGCCTGCGCGACCACGAAGCCCCGGTCGTCGAAGCCCTTGCGCCCGGCCCGTCCGGCGATCTGGCGAAAGTCCCGGGCGGTCAGGATGCCCGTCTTCTCCCCGTCGAACTTGCAGAGTTGCGTGAAGAGCACGGTGCGGATGGGAATGTTCACGCCCATCCCCAGCGTGTCGGTTCCGGACACGACCTTGAGGAGCCCCTGCTGCGCCAGCCTCTCCACCAGGAGCCGGTACTTGGGAAGGAGTCCGGCGTGGTGGAGCCCGACCCCGTGACGGAGGAAACGCTGCAGCTCCTTGCCGAAAGGGGTGTCGAAGCGGAAGCCGGTCAGGGCCTCCTTGAGCCGCTCCTTCTCCTCCTTCGAGGAGAACCTGGCGCTCATCAGATTCTGCGCCTGTTCGGCTGCTGCACGCTGCGTGAAATTCACCAGATAGACCGGCGCCCGTCCCGCGCTCACCAGCTCCTCGAGGGTCTCGTGGAGCGGGGTCTCCTGCCAGACGAATTCCAGCGGCACCGGACGATCGTCGCTGCGCACCTCGGCCACGCCCCGGCCGGTGAGCGCGGTGAGCCCTTCGGCGATGACCTCCACGTCGCCCAGGGTCGCCGACATGAGCAGGAAGCGGGCCTTCTCGAGCAGGAGCAGGGGCACCTGCCAGGCCACGCCGCGATCCCGGTCGGCGTAGTAGTGGAACTCGTCCATCACCACCGCGTCGACACGCGGGGACTCCTCGCGGAGCGCCACGTTCATCAGGATCTCGGCGGTGCAGCAGATGATGGGCGCGTCCCGGTTCACGGCCCCGTCTCCGGTCATCATCCCCACGTTCTCCGGACCGAAGAGGCGGCACAGGTCGAAGAACTTCTCGTTCACGAGCGCCTTGATCGGACAGGTGTAGAAGGAGCGCTCCCCGCGGGCCATGGCCTGGAAGTGGAGGAAGTTCGCCACCATCGACTTGCCCGACCCGGTGGGCGTGGAGAGCACGACGTGCCGCCCCTCCAGCAGTTCCAGGATCGCCTCCTCCTGGGCCGGGTAGAGGGAGAGGCCGGAGGAGGCCACCCAGGAGACGAATCGGTCGAGCACCTGCGAGTCGTCGAGGGGCGGTGCGCCCGGGATCGGGAGCAGCGCGGCGAGGGGGGCGTCGGCGGGCATCAGGGAGCCGGGAGCGGACAGCCGAGCGCGGCGGCGCGCCTTGCAGCGTCGAGGGGGAGCGGACGCACCCGGTAGCGGGCGGCGACGTCGCGGAATGCTGCGCAGGCCTCCTCCCGTCGACCGAGGCCGGCGAGCGAGATGGCAGCCGCGATCGGGAAGTCGGGAACGCCCGGGTCGAGGGCCTGGGCGGCCCTGAACTCCGCCAGCGCGGCGGACCAGTCACCGTTCACGGCAAGTGCCTGGCCGAGGACGTTGCGCATGAGGGGATCGCCGGGGCTCACCGAGGCGGCGCGCCGCGCCTCCACGAGGGCCTCCTCGGGGCGTCCCAGCATGCCGAGCGCCGCCGCCCGGTTGGCCCGGAGAGCAGGGTCGTCCGGCGATACGGCGAGCCCCCGATCCAGCACCTCCAGCGCCTCGGCAGGGCGACCAGAGTCGATGAGGAGCGAGGCGTGGTTCCGGGCCACGCCGATGACCCGACCCGGCTGGCGCGCCACCGTCCAGGCCCGGCGGTACGACGCCTCGGCCCCGGCGCGATCGCCCCGACGCTGGAGTTCCAGGGCGAGGTTGGTCCAGGCTCGGGGGTTGTCCGGCGACGACGAGGCGGCCTCGCGCCAGAGCGCCTCTGCCGAACGCCAGATCCGGGCCCGGGATGCGAGTGCCAGGCCCAGCGCGACGAGGACGACCAGGCCGAGCCCTGCGGCGGCCAGCGTGGCGCGCGGCCGGGGGAGCAGCCTGTGCAGGAGGGCGTCGCCCCCGACTGCTGCGGCCAGGAACGGACCGAGCGACGCCAGGTATACGCGGTGCTCCACCGCCAGGTCGGTCACCGGCACGAAGGAGGAGGTCGGCGAGAGGGCCACGAACCAGAAGAGGATGCCGAAGGCAGCGAGCCGCTCCGCCGGCCGGGGAACCGGCGAGCGCTCGGCGCGAACCCAGAGGAACGCGGCCAGCACGAGGAGCGCGAGGGCGCCGGCGCCGGCGGCAAGCACCGCACCGTCCGGACCGACGCTGGGCTCGAAGAAACGGTCGAATGCGAGGCCGCGCGGCCAGGCCAGCAACCGGAGATAGAGCCACTGAACCCGAAGCTGGGTCAGGAAGTAGGCGCCGGAGGAAAAGGGCGTCTCCGAGAACCCTGCGCCGCCGCCCGGGTTCTCGGCGAACGATCGGAAGTGGAGGGAGGCGCTCCAGGCCCCGAGCGCGAGAAGCGGTGCGGCCAGGGCGAGGGCGCGCAGCGCGCGGCGGCGCATCGGTGCCGCGCCCCGTTCCGACGCCGGAGCCACCACGACCTGATCGACGACGAAGGCTCCCGGAACGCTGATGGCGATGGTCTTCGCCCCCATGGCGAGAAGCCAGGCGATGGCGCCTCCGGCCCAGGTGGCCGCCCCCCGCCAGGTTCCCCATCCCGCGGCGGAGCGATCGAGAAGGGCCATCGCGAGCAGGTAGAGGAGCGACGCCAGCACCTCGGAGCGCTGTGCCGCGTAGGCGACGGCTTCGGCCTGGATCGGGTGGAGGGCGAAGACTCCGGCGACCACCAGCGCCAGGCCGCGGGGGCGAGGATGACCGGCACGACGGAGCAGGGCTGCCAGGAAGGCAAAGGCGAGGACCACGGCGGCCAGGTGGAGGGCCAGGCCGACGGCGTGGAAACGCGCCGGGTCGAGCCCGGCCGCCCGGTAGTCGATCGCGAAGGTGACCTCGGTCACGGGCCGTGAAGGACCGAGCATCTCCGCCAGCGAAGGGGGGCGGATCGCGTCCGGCTGGCGCAGCCGCATGTTGGCCTGGATGCTTCCCCAGTCGTCGAGGACGAACGGGCCGGCGAGCGCCGGACCGTAGGCGACGGCCGTGGCCGCGAGCAGGACGGCGAGCGCGCCCCAGGGGCCGAACCGCGTCGCCAGGGAAGGGCGCTTCATTCCGGGCGAGGGTCCGCCGGACGGGACGCAGCGTCAGGGGGAAGGGAGATTCCGGCTCGCTCGAGCAACTGCTTCAGCTCGGCCTTGGCGACCGCCTTGGACATCGCCTCGGCAGGCTCCACGAGCCCCTTCTTCACCAGGTCGAGGAGCGAGTCGTTGAGCGTCGCCATGCCGATCCCCTTGGCGGTCTGCATGACCGACGGGATCTGGAAGGTCTTTCCCTCGCGGATGAGGTTCGACACGCTGCTCGTGCAGAGCAGGATCTCCATGGCGGCCACGCGCCCGCCGCCCACCTTCTTGCAGAGCACCTGCGTCACCACCGCCTTCAGCGATTCGGAGAGCATGGTGCGGATCTGCGACTGCCGGTCGGAGGGGAACTGGTCGATGATCCGGTCGACCGTGGACGGCGCGCTGTTGGTGTGAAGGGTGCCGAAGACCAGGTGGCCTGTCTCGGCGGTCTCGATGGCGATGGCGATGGTCTCCAGATCCCGAAGCTCGCCCACCAGCACGACGTCCGGGTCCTCGCGAAGCGCGGCGCGCAGCGCCGACTTGAAGGACGCGGTGTGCGTTCCCACCTCCCGCTGGTTCACGAGGCAGCGCTGGTTCTCGTGGACGAACTCCACCGGGTCCTCGATGGTGACGATGTGGTCGTCGCGGTTGCGGTTCACGTGGTCGACCATGGCGGCCAGCGTCGTCGACTTGCCGGATCCGGTGGGTCCGGTGACGAGCACGAGACCCTTGGAGAGGAAGCACAGCTCGAGGATGGCTGGCGGGAGACCCATGTCCACGGCGGTGCGGATCTTCGAAGGGATCTGCCGCATCACAGCGCCGATCCCGTGCCGGTCGGCGAAGACGTTGACGCGGAAGCGCGCCTCCTCGGTGGCGTGGGCGAAGTCGGTGTCGGACCGTTCGTCGAACTCGGTCCGGTTCTTGGCCGGCGCGAGGGTCCAGAGCATGTCCGCCAGCCGGGAAGCGTCCAGCACACCCAGTTCCGGGGCGGGCACGATGTCGCCGTCGATGCGGAACGAGGGCGGGTTGCCGCTCGAGAGGTGGATGTCCGAGGCCCGCCGCAACACCACTTCGGAGAGAAGCCGGTCCATTCCCTCTCGCGGGTCGGCGGGAAGGGGGGTCGCCGGAGGGCGCTCCTCGGGCAAGCTCACGACGGGCGGCGCCGTGACCCAGGCAGCCCCGGCGACGGTCTCGGGGAGCCCGGACGACCTGGGGATGGCCGCCGGGGCGTCAGAGGTCTCCGGGCGGACCACCGCGCTGACCCCGTCCCCGCGGGCGTCGAAGAGGATCTCCATGGTCCCCGCCGGAGACCCGTAACGAAAGGTCGTGGTGCCCGGTCGCGGGAAGCCCGATTGCATCTCGGAAGGGACGACCTCGGCGAAGGCGCCGATGATCTGCGACGTGGAGAGGGGCTGACGGACCAGCACGCGCTCGGCGCCCCCGGCGCACAGGACCACGCCATGCGAGGTCCGGAAAAGCAGTTCCGCTCCGGGGTTCCCGGTGAGCCGCTCGATGAAGGCGTCAAGACGGGCCATCAGTGCCTCGGGACCAGCGCGACCCGCGCCACGTGGGCCCGGCCGACGAGTGCGACGCCTTCCCGCTCCAGGAGGCGGAAGAAGGGCTCGGGTCGGTTGAGGAAGTCGACGAGTCGCTCGCGCGACTCCGGGGCGACGTAGGCGACGAGCCCGGTCACGCAGGAGCCGTCGACGAGCGTGATCTCCACCTCGTGCTCGGTGGGAATGGTGAAGGAGTCATCGGCGGGCTCCTCGGTTGCGGCCACCCGGGCGACCGCTATCGACGCGCGGTGAAGGAAGGTCATGAGCCCGCTCCCCGCATCCTGGGCCGGGATGAACGGGGCGCTGCCGTTCAGTAGATCGGAGAGCCGCTCGGGGCCCTCGTGGGTCTCGGCGCCCTCGCCGAGAAAGATCGATACCCCGCGTGCGTCGCCTCCGGGGAGGACGACCTCGACCAGGACCGCCCGCTTGGGAACTCGCAGGTCATCCATTCCCGGAACGTATACCACGCGGCGTGCCCTTCCCCGGCGAGGCTCGCTGCGCTAAAAAGGCGTCCATGAACTGCCCTCACCACATCCAGTGGGTGATCGAGGCCCCGGCCGGCCTCCACCAGTGCCTGCAGTGCTTCGACGCCGTGACCAAGAAGGACATCACGCCCAGGTTCGAGGACCTGGGCGCAGATCTGCAGAAGCGGTGGGATGCGCACGAGGCCCGGAGCGCAGCAAGCGCATCGGGCGCGACCGGCGCGTCGCCGTAGGCGGCGTGGGGGTTCGCAGGGGGACGATGCGACCGATTCCGCTTGCCGCGCTGGGGCTCCTCGTCGGGCTGGCCTTTCCGGCCGGAGGCGCGGCCCTCGGCGCAGGGGGGGCGGTCCTCTGGCTGCTGGGCGCCGTGCCGGCGCTTCTGGCGCCGCTCTGCTGGACGCTGGGGACCCAGGCGGAGTCGATCGAGGACCGCAGCCAGGAGATGCTTCGAGTCGCGCGAGTCCGGCGCGACGAGGCGGAGCGGACCTCCTCCGAGCTGGCGCTGCGGGCCAAGGGGTTGGTCGGGGCCGTGGCGTCCCTGACCTCCAGCACCGAGGAGACCGCCGCCGGCGTTCGGGACACCAGCGCCACCATGTCCCGCCTCTCCAGCAGCGCCACCGCATCGGCGCTCACCGCCGAGACGGTGGTGGGGCTGGCTCTCGAGTCGGAGCGAGCCGCGGCTCGCGGACTCTCCACCGCCGAGCAGTCGCACGAGGCGCTCACCCGGCTCGCCACGGAGGTCCAGGCGCTCTCGCAACTCATCGCGGGCCTGAACGACCGCATGCGGGACGTCTTCCACGTGACGGACGCCGTCGCCCGGGTCGCCGAGCGCTCCCGCTCGCTCTCCGCCATGGCACGCGCCCAGGCCCAGGCCGATGGTGGAATCCTCGCGCCCGAGGCCTTCCCCGCGCTCCTCGCCCGGATGGACGGCCATGCCGAGGAGACCGCCGAGGCCGCCTCGCGCGCCAAGGCCATCCTCGACGAGGTGCGCGTCGCCATGACGGGAGCGGTGGAGGCAGCCGAGGCCGGCAGCATCCGCGCCGGCGAGGGGGCCATGGTCATCGAGGGTGCGGCGGTCACGCTCCGGCGAGCTGGCCAAGGCGCTCGCCGCGTCGGCCCGCGGCGGCCGGGAGATCGCCGGCGTGGCCCAGCAGCAGGAGAGCGGCTTCGAGCAGGTGATGCACGCGATGAACGGCATCTTCCTGGCCTACGAGCGGACCTCGGCCTCGACCCGCGAGGTGGCCGCCGAGGCGCGCGCCATCGGCGACCTGGCCGGCCGGCTGAGGCGGGCGGTCCGTCCCGAGTCATAGGCCGGGCCTATGGATCCGATAGCCACGATGTGTTGCGCCACCGGCGCGGCCGCGGCATGTCCCTCCCCGGAAGGCGCGGCCCCGGCCCCGACTTTCCGCGAGACAGGATTCCCGTCCCGGGATAACAGCAGGAGCAAAGGAGAGGTCCACATGGCACAGCTCAAGGGCACCAAGACGCACGGAAATCTCAAGGCCGCCTTCGCCGGCGAGTCGCAGGCGAACCGGCGGTACCTGTACTTCGCGAAGGTCGCCGACGTGGAGGGCTACCCCGAGGTCGCCGGCAACTTCCGCGAGACCGCCGAGGGCGAGACGGGCCACGCCTTCGGTCACCTCGATTACCTCAAGCAGGTTGGCGATCCGGCCACCGACCTCCCCATCGGCGACTCGGTGGCGAACCTCAAGTCGGCCGTCGCCGGCGAGACCCACGAGTACACCGACATGTACCCGGGCTTCGCCAAGACCGCCCGCGAGGAGGGCTTCACCCAGGTCGCCGACTGGTTCGAGACGCTCGCCAAGGCCGAGAAGTCCCACGCCGGCAAGTTCGGGAAGATGCTCGACAGCATCAAGTAGGGAAGGCCAGGCGCTCGTTCCCGGGCTGGCCTGCCGGGAACGGGCCGCCGTGGCGCGGGGGATCGACATGGCCGAAGCCGGCAAGAAGGTGAGCTACGACCCGACGCCCGGCCTGTCCTACGACCCTTCACAGCCCGTGTACTGGGACCCGGCCGCGCTGCACGGCGAGGAGCTTCGCGCCTTCGACATCTGCAACGGCTGCCGCATGTGCTTCAAGTTCTGCGACAGCTTCCCGCGCCTCTTCGAGCTCCTCGACCAGAAGGACCACGACGTCCACCGCCTCGACGCCGCCGAGATCGAGGAGGTCATGGACGACTGCTTCCAGTGCAAGCTCTGCGAGGTGCAGTGCCCGTACACCCCGCGCGACGGCCACCCCTACCAGCTCGACTTCCCGGCCCTGGTCCACCGCCACGACGCACAGAAGTTCCGCGCCAGCGGCGAGAGGCGCGGGCTGCGCGAGCGCTTCCTGGGCGACCCCGACATGGCCGGCAAGATGGCCCGCATGTCGCTCGGGCTCGCCAACGCCATGAACAAGGTGGCGCCGGCGCGCTGGGTCATGGAGAAGGTGCTGGGCGTCGACCGGCACGCCGCGCTCCCCGACTTCGCCTCCCAGGCCTTCGACTCCTGGGCCGAGGAGGGCGGCTGGGTGAAGGCCGAGCCCGGCGGGGAGGCGGTGCTCTTCCAGACCTGCTTCGTCCAGAACAACGACACCCAGCTCGGCATGGACACCCTCGAGGTGCTCCGCAAGAACGGCGTCGACGTCCGCGTCGTGAAGGGGCTGCGCTGCTGCGGCATGCCGGTCTGGGAGCACGGCGACATCCAGCAGCTGCGCCTTCAGGCGCACGATGACCTGGACCTCCTGATGCCCTTCGTGGAGAAGGGGGCCAAGGTACTGGTGGTCAACCCCACCTGCTCGATGATGATGCGGCGCGAGTGGCCCCACCTCCTCGAGGGCGCCGATCGGGAGCGGGCCGGGAAGCTCGCACCGGCGGTGATGGACGTCTCCGAGTACCTCTGGAGCATCCGCAACGAGCCGCGCTTCAGCTCCGACTTCAAGAGCACCCCGCCCGGCGGTCGGGTCGCCTACCACGCGCCCTGCCACCTGCGGGCCCAGGCGGTGGGATTCAAGGGGCGCGACCTGCTCCGCCGGATACCCGGCGTGGAGGTGGCGGCCACGGTGATGGAGTGCTGCGGCCACGACGGCACCTACGCCATGACCGTGGAGGGGCACGACGCCTCCGGGCGCATCGGCCAGAAGGCCTTCGACGGCATGAAGTCGGCCGAGGCCAAGGTCTGGTGCACCGACTGCCCGCTGGCCGCCATCCAGTTCCAGCAGTTCGCCGGCAACAAGCCTCTGCACCCCATGACGGTGCTGGCCCGGGCCTACCGGGAAGGCGGCTTCGGGCCGGGTGGCGAGGAAGGGAATCGATGAAGCCCGTGACCCGCGAGGAGATCCTCGACCTGACCGCCTACGAGAAGGCCCGGCCAGGGATCCAGGCCGAGGTCCTGGCCGTGAAGGCGCCGCGCCGCGTGCACCTGGGCGACGCGATCACGTTTCTCTTCGAGAACCGCGACACGGTCCGATACCAGATCCAGGAGATGGTCCGCGCCGAGCGCATGGTGACGGAGCAGGCCATCCAGCACGAGCTCGACACCTACAACGAGCTGCTCGGCAAGAAGGGCGAGCTCGGTGCCGTGCTCCTCATCGAGATCGACGATCCGGACAAGCGGACCGTGAAGCTCCGCGAGTGGATGGGTCTCCCCGGCAACCTCTACGTGAAGACCGCATCCGGACGGAAGGTGATGGCGACCTTCGACGCCCGCCAGGTGGGGGAGGACCGGCTCTCGTCGGTGCAGTACCTCAAGTTCGACACCGGCGGGGAGAGCCCGGTGGCGGTCGGGTCCGATCATCCACGGCTCCGGGTGGAGGTCGCCCTCGCGCGCGAGCAGCGCCACGCGCTCGAGGCCGACCTGGCCGGGTAGCCCCGATTGATCCCCTGGTTCGAGCCGCCGGCGCTGCATCTCGGGCCCGTCACCCTTCAAGCCTTCGGCATCCTCGCGGCGCTCGGCGTCGCCCTGGGTGTTCGCTCCACGGCCTGGGCGGCGCAGCGCCGCGGCCTCGATCCGCGCCCCGTCGTCGACTTCGCCATCTGGGGCGTGGTGGCGGGCATCGCGGTCGGGCACCTGGTGCACGTCGGCGCCTACCATCCGGAGGAACTTCGCGATCCCCGCCGGTTCCTCGCCTTCTGGGATGGTCTCTCCTCCTTCGGTGGGCTCCTCGGCGGCGTGCTCGCGGCGCTTCTCTTCTTCCGGATCCGCCGCATCCCGCTGGGGCGATACGGGGACGCATTCGCGGTGGGGGTGCCGACCGGCTGGGGCGTGGCGCGCATCGGCTGCTTCCTCGTGCACGACCACCCGGGGCGCCTGACCGATTTCCCCCTGGCGGTGCGCTTCGCTGGCGGGGCCCGGCACGACCTGGGGCTCTACGAGGCGATCGTCCTCTTCGCCATCGCCGGGCTGCTCTGGAGCCTGTGGTCGCGGCGGCGGCTCGAGGGGCGCCTCCTCGGCCTGCTCGCGATCCTCTACGGCTGCGCGAGATTCCTGCTCGACTTCCTGCGGGCGAGCGACGTCGCCTACGCCGACGCCCGCTACGCGGGGCTCACACCGGCCCAGTACGGGTCGATCCTCCTCGTGGCCTGGGGCGCCTGGCGCCTGGCGCTGCGTCCTCCCGGGCCGCTCCGGAGCCGCCCGAGTGGCGCCCGGACCTCCGCCCGTTATCTGATGGGGGTGCCCATCCTGGTGGTAGAAGACGACCCCGGCATCCGCCAAGGCATCGCCGACTTCCTCGGATTCGAGGGTTACGCCGTCGACGTCGCCGTGAACGGCGAGGAGGCGCTCACCTATCTGAGGTCGCGCCGCCCGTCCATGGTGGTGCTCGACCTGGTGATGCCGGTGATGAACGGGCCGCAACTCCTGGAGCGAATCCGAAGCGAGGGGATCGCGGAGGACGTGCCGGTGGCCATCATGACCGCGGCCATGCCGGGCGCGAGCACGCTGCCGGTGGCCGACGCCTACCTCTCCAAGCCCTTCGACCTCGAGGAGCTCCTCCGGGTGGTCGGGCGCCACGCCGGACCACCGGACCCGTAGGCTCCACCTGGGTCGGCGCATCCCTCGAGGATCTCCGCCACCGGGTCGTTATGATGGCCCGGCATGACCACTCCGAGCGCCTCCAACCTTGGATTTGTCGAGGACCTCTACTTCGGCTGGCTGCAGGATCCAGCCTCGGTGGACGAGCGCTGGCGCGCCTACTTCGAGACCCTGCCCCCCGTGCCGGACGCGGCCCCGGCGCCCTCGACCTGGCCGGCCCGTGCGCCCCGCGAGGCCGGAGCCTCGCGCGCCGACGATCGCGAGGCCTTTCGACTCCGGGTGGATCGCCTGGTCAACGCCTGGCGCACCTTCGGCCATCTCCAGGCCGACCTGGATCCCCTGGGGATGGAGCGGCGCCGGGCGGAGCGGCTCGACCTGGAAGAGTTCGGGCTCACCGAGGCCGACCTGGACCGACCCGTGCTCGGTCCGGTCGCCGGCGCCGGCACGCTGCGCCATCTCATCGGGCGGCTCCAGGAGACCTACGGCCGGACCCTCGGCGTCCAGCTCGGTCACATCCACGACCGCGAGCTCCGGGGGTGGCTGGAGCAGCGGATGGAGCGCACCCGCAACCGGCTCACGCTCACGCCGGAGGTGAAGCGGAAGCTGCTCGAGAAGCTTCTTCAGGCCGGGATGTTCGAGCAGTTCCTCGGCACTCGCTTCCTGGGGGCGAAGCGATTCTCGCTCGAGGGGGCCGAGGTGCTCGTGCCGATGCTCGAGCTCCTCCTCGACCGCGCGGTCGGCTATGGCGTGCGCAACGTGGTCATCGGCATGGCCCACCGAGGGCGTCTCAACGTGCTCGCCAACGTTCTCGGCAAGCCGCTGCGCGACATCTTCGCCGAGTTCCGCGACCAGGCCATCATCAACGGCGCCGCCGGTGGAGACGTGAAGTACCACCTGGGATACTCCAGCACGCGCGACACCGCCGACGGTGGCCTGCGCCTCTCGCTGGCCTTCAATCCCAGTCACCTCGAGTGGATCGATCCGGTCGTCCAGGGAAGGATTCGCGCCAAGCAGGACCGGTTCAGAGACGCGGAGGGGCAGCGCTCCATCCCGGTGATCATCCACGGGGACGCTGCCTTCGCCGGCCAGGGCATCGTGGCCGAGACCTTCAACATGTCGCAGCTGCCGGCCTACCGGTGCGGGGGCACCATCCACGTCGTGGTGAACAACCAGATCGGCTTCACCACCTCGCCCAGGGATTCCCGCTCGACCGTCTACGCCACCGACGTCGCGCTCATGCTCGACATCCCGGTCTTCCACGTCAACGGCGAGGACCTCGAGGCCGTGGCCCAGACCGTCCTGCTGGCCGCCGACTTCCGCCAGCGCTGGCATCGCGACGCCGTGATCGACCTCTGGACGTACAGGAAGTTCGGGCACAACGAGGGGGACGAGCCGACCTTCACCCAGCCGCTCATGTACCGGAACATCGCGGCCAAGACGCCGTTCCCGCGCGCCTACGCCTTGGAACTCCAGCGCCAGGGCGCGGCCACCGAGGAGCAGGTGGCCGGGATGACCCGCGCCTACCAGGCCCGCCTCGAGGAGGCCTACCAGGCCTCGGCCGCCATCGCCGCCGTTCCCTCGCCGGCGGCCAACGAGGGGGTCTGGAGCCGTTACCGCGGCGGTCCCCTGGGAACTGCCGACGACGTGGCCACGGCGGTCCCGGCCGATCGGCTCGCCCACGTGGCCCGCCACCTCTCCGAGATCCCGGACGGGTTCGACGCCAACCCCAAGATCGTGAAGCTCTTCGAGGGGCGCGCCGAGATGGCGCGCGGCAAGCGGCCGCTCGACTGGGGATTCGCCGAGGGGCTCGCCTACGGATCCATCGCCTGGGACGGACATCCGGTCCGGCTGGTGGGGCAGGACGTGCGACGCGGGACCTTCAGCCACCGCCACGCCGTGATCCACGACGTGAAGACCGGGGCCACCTACATGCCGCTCGGCCACCTCAGGGAGGGGCAGGGCCAGGTCCAGGTCTTCGACAGCCTGCTCTCCGAGGCCGCCGCGCTGGGATTCGAGTTCGGCTACAGCCTCGAGCAGCCCGAGGCGCTGGTGATCTGGGAGGCGCAGTTCGGCGACTTCGTGAACGGGGCCCAGGTTCTCATCGACCAGTTCCTCTCCTCCTCCGAGGTCAAGTGGAACCGGCTCTCCGGACTCGTCCTGCTGCTCCCGCACGGCATGGAAGGGCAGGGGCCCGAGCACTCCAGCGCGCGGCTGGAGCGCTTCCTGGAACTGTCGGTGGAGGACAACTGGCGGGTGGTGAACCTCACCACCCCGGCCCAGGTCTTCCACGCGCTGCGCGGCCAGGTGCTCTCGCCCTGGCGGAAGCCGATGGTGGTGATGTCGCCGAAGAGCTTGCTGCGGAACCCGGCGGCGGTGTCGCCGATCGACGAGCTGACGGAAGGGAGGTTCCACCCGGTCCTGGCCGACGTGACGATCGCCGATCCGGCGGCGGTGCGTCGCGTGCTCCTCTGCTCGGGCAAGGTCTTCTACGACCTCGCCGAGGCCCGCGCGTCGAGGAAGACGATCGACGTGGCCCTCGTCCGGGTGGAGCAGCTCTACCCGTTGCGCACCGCCGAGCTGCGGGAGGCGCTCGCCCAGTACCCTGCGTCGGTCGAGGTGCTCTGGGTCCAGGAGGAGCCGCGGAACATGGGAGCGTGGCCTCACATCCGCGACGCGCTCGGCGAGGCGGTCAGGGGCTTCGACGCGCGCACCTCGGTGGTTGCGCGGCCCGCCAGCCCGAGCCCGGCGTCGGGCTCGGCCACGCGACACAAGCTCGTCCAGCAAGCCCTCGTCGAGGAAGCGCTGGGATGATCCGAAATCCGGGAGGGATGTGAATCCATGGCAGTCGAGCTGAAGGTCCCGTCGCTGGGCGAGAGCGTCACGCAGGCACAGGTCGGTCCGTGGCTGAAGAAGGAAGGGGAGGCGGTCGCACAGGACGAGCCAGTGGTGGAGGTCGAGAGCGAGAAGGCCACGGTCGTGGTGCCGGCTCCGGTGGCCGGGGTGCTCCGCAAGGTGCTGCGCCAGACCGGCGAGACCGTTGCCGTGGGGCAGGCCCTGGGCGAGATCGAGGCCGGCGCGGTGACGGTAGCCAGCGCAGCCGCATCGACGAAGCCGCCCTCCGCGCCCCCTGGGCCCCCCGCGCCGAAGGCGCCCGCCGTCGCGCCGCCCCCAGCGCCGGCAGCCTCGCCGGCACCTCCGCAGGGCGCGCCGCTCGCGACGCGTCTCACGCCCGCTGCGCGCAAGCTCCTCGCCGAGCACGGCCTCGGGAAGGCCGATCTGCTGAGGCTCCTCGAGGCCGCCTCCGGCAAGACGACGCTCGCCCCGGTGGAGTTCCCGGCGCCCGGCCCGCGCGAGCGGCTCGTGCCCATGTCGCCGCTGCGACGCACGGTGGCGCGCCGCCTGCTCGAGGCCCAGGACAGCGCAGCCATCCTCACCACCTTCAACGAGGTGGACATGTCGCGGGTGATGGAGCTCCGCGAGCGCTACGGACAGGCCTTCCAGGAGAAGCACGGCATCAAGCTGGGCTTCATGGGCTTCTTCGTGAAGGCGGTGGTGGAGGCGCTGGCCGCCTTCCCGTCGGTCAACGCAGAGGTGCGCGGCGACGCGGTCCTCTTCAAGGACCACTACGACGTGGGCGTGGCGGTGGGCGGCGGCAAGGGGCTCGTGGTCCCGGTCATCCGGGACGCCGATCAGCTCTCGCTGGCGCAGATCGAGCTCTCCATCGCCGAGCTGGCCAGGCGGGCCCGGGAGAACCGGATCACCATGGAGGACCTCTCCGGCGGCACCTTCACCATCTCCAACGGCGGGATCTACGGGTCGATGCTCTCGACCCCCATTCTCAACACGCCGCAGAGCGGCATCCTGGGGCTCCACAAGATCCAGAAGAAGCCGGTGGTGGGGCCCGACGACACGGTGGTGGTGCGTCCCATGATGTACCTGGCCCTCTCCTACGACCATCGCATCATCGACGGCCGGGAGGCGGTGACCTTCCTCGTCAAGGTGAAGGAGCTCATCGAGGAGCCCAGCCGGCTCATGCTCGACGTTTGAGCGCGCGCTGCTGCCTCGGGGAGGAGTAGTCTTCGGCCCATGGACTCCGACGCCTTCCGGAAGCTGGGGCACGAGCTGGTGGACTGGGTCGCGAACTACCGCGACCGGCTCGAGTCACTGCCGGTGATGAGCCGGGTGAAGCCCGGGGAGATCCGCGCCCGCTTCCCCGCCGGGCCGCCGGCCAGCGGAGGGGGGCTGCCCGAGGCCATCGCCGCGCTCGACGAGCTCGTGCTCCCCGGAATCACCCACTGGAATCACCCCTCCTTCTTCGCCTACTTCCCCTCCAACACCAGCTTCGCCTCGGTGCTCGCCGATCTGGTCTGCGCGGGCCTGGGGGTGCAGGGAATGAGCTGGCAGACCTCGCCGGCCGCCACCGAGGTGGAGGAGGTGGTGATGGACTGGCTCCGCCAGATGGTGGGGTTGCCCACGACCTTCACCGGCGTGATCCACGACACGGCCTCCACCGCCACGCTCACCGCGCTGCTGTGCGCCCGGGAGCGGACGAGCAGCTTCTCGCAGAACAACCAGGGGCTGCAGGGCGGGGAGGCCCCCATGGTCGTCTACGCCTCCGACCAGGCCCACAGCTCCGTCGAGAAGGACGCGCTGCTGGCAGGCTTCGGCAAGAAGTACCTGCGATACGTCGCCACCGACCGGTCCAACGCCATGCGCATCGAGGCGCTCGCCGAGGCGGTCGAGGCGGACCGCGGCGCTGGCCTGCGGCCGTGCGCGGTGGTCGCCACCACCGGGAGCACCGGAACCACGGCGCTCGATCCGGTGGCCGGCATCGCCGGGGTGGCGAAGCGCCACGGCCTCTGGCTCCACCTCGACGCGGCGCTGGCCGGGACGGCGATGGTCGAGCCGGAGTACCGCTGGATGTGGCGCGGGGTCGAGGAGGTCGACTCGCTGGTGTTCAACCCGCACAAGTGGATGGGGACCGGCTTCGACCTGTCGGCCTACTTCGTCCGCGACCCGCAGCACCTGGTGCGGGTGATGTCCACGAACCCGAGCTACCTGCGCACCGCCCAGGACGGCGAGGTGAAGAATTTCCGCGACTGGGGCATCCCGCTGGGCCGGCGGTTCCGCGCGCTCAAGCTCTGGTTCTTCCTGCTCGACGTCGGTGTCGACGGGATCCGGGCCCGCGTGCGTCGGGACGTGGAGAACGCCCACTGGTTCGCCGATCGGGTCGACGAGGCGCCGGGGTGGGAGCGGATGGCGCCCGTGCCGCTCCAGACCGTCGTCCTCCGCCACATCCCGCACGGCGTGCTCGACGAGGTTCGCCTGGCCGCCCACAACCTGGCCATTGCACGCCGGGTGAACGAGGGCGGCCGCGCCTATCTCACGCCCAGCGTGCTGAAGGGGCAGCAGACCTTGCGGGTCTCGGTGGGAGCCGAGACCACCGAGCGGCGCCACGTCGAGGCGCTCTGGCGCGAGCTGCAGGACGCTGCCAGCGCCCTGGAGCAATGACGTGTCGCTCGTCGTCGTGGACGTCGAGGCCGACGGTCCCATCCCGGGCAAGTACTCCATGGTCTGCCTGGGGGCGGTGATCGTGGAGCCCACCCTCTCGAAGACCTTCTACGGCCGCACCCGGCCCATCTCGAAGGAATGGCTCCCCGAGGCGCTGGCCATCAGCGGCTTCGGCCGCCCCGAGCACGAGACCTTCGACGACCCCCGCGAGGTGATGGAGCGCTTCGAGGCCTGGGTGGTCGAGAACTCGAAGGGGAGGCCGGTCTTCGCCTCCGACAACCTGGCCTTCGACTGGCAGTTCGTGAACTGGTACTTCCACACCTACCTGGGGCGAAGTCCCTTCGGCTGGTCCGGACGCCGCATCGGCGACCTCTACTGCGGCATGGTCAAGGACGGCTACGCCACCTGGAAGCACCTCCGGAAGACGGTCCACGACCACGACCCGGTCAACGACGCCAAGGCCAATGCAGAGGCCCTCCTCGCCATGATCGCGATGGGGCTGAAGCTCCCCGCGAAATAGCGGCGCGCCGTGACAGGCGGGTGACGAGGGGTGGATAGGTTCCCCCTCGATGGAACGAGCTCCCGCACCGCCTCGTACGAAGCCGCTCCTTCGCGGGGTCTCCCACGAGATCGCCGCCGGGGTCGCGCTGGCCGGGCTGGTGGCGCTGGTGCTCCTCGCACCGGGCCCGCGGGCCCGCACGGCCGCCCTGGTCTACGGGTGCAGCCTCGTGGCGCTCTTCTCGGTGAGCGCCCTCTACCACCGGCCCGACTGGGGTCCGAGGGCGCTCCTCTGGATGCGGCGGCTCGACCACTCGGCCATCTTCCTGCTCATCGCCGGGACCTTCACGCCCCTGTGCCTGCTGCTCGGCGACGCCTTCGCGAGCACGATGCTGGCCCTGGTGTGGGCCGGAGCCGGCGTGGGAATCCTGCGAGCGCTCCTCTGGCCGAAGGCGCCCCGGGGGGTGGCCACTGCGCTCTACCTCCTGCTCGGCTGGGCGGCGGTGCCTCTCGCCCCGGCCATGTACCGTGCACTCGGGCCGGTCCCATGGCGCTCCTCGCCGCCGGCGGGCTGCTCTACAGCGTCGGTGCGATCATCTACGCGACCCGAAGGCCAGACCCGTTTCCCAGGGTCTTCGGCTACCACGAGGTGTTCCACGCGCTCGTCATCGCCGCCGCGGGCCTCCACTTCGCGGTGGCGGCGGGGGCTGTCCGGGCGCTGGCGGGTTGAGGTACCGGGCCCGAGGGGCCCCGGTGCGCTCACCGCCTCCCGCGCGGCTCCGGGGGGCGGGCCGTCCGCGGATCCTCCGGCCAGGCGTGGCGCGGGTAGCGGCGCATGAGTTCGCGCCGCAGCGCCGGATAGTGGCGCTCCCAGAACCCGGCCAGGTCGGTGGTCACCTGAACGGCGCGCATGTTGGGCGCGAGCAGGTGCAGCACCAGCGCCACCCGGCCGGCGGCCACGGTTGGTCCCCGGTCCGAGCCGAAGAAGTCCTGCAGCCGGCTCTCCACCCAGGGCGGCTTCTCTCCCGCCTCGTAGCTCACCCGCACGGTCCGGCCATTCCCCAGCGTGACCCTCTCCGGGGCGAGCCGTTCCAGGAGCGCGCGGCGGTCCGGAGGGAGCCGCGAGAGGAGGGACGACGCCACACCCGCCTCGCGCAGGTCGGCGAAGCTGCGGCGTCCCGCACAGGCCTCCCTCAGCGCGGTGGCGACGTCCTCCTCGGTGGGCGCGACGATTGCGCTCTCCGGCGCTGCCCGGGCCACGAAGGCGAGGCGCGCCATCAGTCGGTCGATCTCGCCTTCTTCCCCGAAGCTTCGCGCGCCCCGGGCCAGTGCCGCCTCGGCGAGAAGCGCCGAGGCGCGCTCCGGATCGGGCACCGGCTTTCGCGTTTCCTCCAGGATGAGGTCGCGGTAGCGCATCCGCTCGAAGGCGTCGACCCGCTCGGCCTCGGCGTTCCAGGTCACTTCTTCCTCCCAGCGCAGCTCGTCCGGGAAGAGGTCGAGGAGCATCTGCGGTGTGACCGAGGACGCCACCCGGACCAGGGCCTGCCCCCCTCGGCCGGTCGCCGGACCTGCGCCCGGAGGTCTCCGATCCCGCCGTTCGTCCGCGTCGACCGCCACGAGGAAGGGCGCATCGCGCACCACGCTCGCCTCGTCGAGTCGAGCCGAGCCGCCCCCGGCGAGTACCACCTCGGCGCTGCCCGGCGCGCGGCGCCGTGCCACCCGGTCCGGATAGGCGGCGAGCGTCGCGAGGAGGAGAGCCGCCTCCGAGTCCTCGGCGGGCTTCCGCGGCCGGCCGCGCCCCAGGAGCTGTGCGAGCTGCCTCTGGCTTCGATCCACCGCCTGGGTCGCGCCCGGGGAGAGCCCCATCGATCGCATCCGGCCCGGCTCGAAGCGGGCCCGCGCGGCTTCCTCGAACAGGTGGGCGAGCTCGAGGAGGTCGGAGGGGCCGGTGGGAGGCGTCCCCCGTCCGCGGTCAGGAGCCCGTTCGCGAATGTCCCGCTCGGCGAGCAGCGCCGCGAGGAGCGCCCCGGCCGATCCGGCGCCGCGCTCGTCCGCCTCCACCACGAGCCGGGCCAGGCGAGGGTGAAGCGGAAAGCGGAGCAGCCGCCGTCCGATCGGAGAGATGGCCCCGCCCGCGTTCAACGCCCCGAGGTCGCGAAGCAGGGTGAGGGCCGCCTCCGCCGCAGCCAGAGGGGGCGCGTCGAGCCACTCGAGGTTCCCGACGCCCAGGGAGGCAACGGAGAGCAGGGTCTCGGACAGGTCCTCGCGAAGGATCTCCGGCAGATCGAACTCCGGCCGCGTGTCGAAGTCGTGCCGGGTGTAGAGCCGGAGGCAGCGCCCCGGCGCGGTTCGCCCGGCGCGCCCGGCCCGCTGGATGCCCGAGGCCTTCGAAACCCGGCGCACCTCCAGGCGCGGCAGACCGGACCAGGGGGAGTGGGAGGCGACGCGGGCCAGTCCGGAGTCCACCACCGCAGTGACGCCCTCGATGGTCACGGAGGTCTCGGCGACGTTGGTGGAGAGGATGACCTTCCGCCGCGCCCCGGGTCGAACCGCCCGGTCCTGCTCCTCCGGCGAGAGATCGCCGTGGAGGGGCAGCACGTCGAACCCGGTCCGGGCGGCGAGCGGCGCGCAGGCCTGGGCGGCGCGGCGGATCTCCGCCATGCCAGGGAGGAAGACGAGCACGTCCCCCTCCGGGGACTCGCTCACCAGGCGTCGTACGGCCGAGGCCACCCGGTCCTCCAGCCGGTCGTCCTTCGCCGCGTCGGCTGGCGACAGGTACTCGACGCCGACCTCGAAGAGCCGCCCCTCCGAGCGCAGCGACGGGGCGCCGAGATAGCGGGCCACCGGTGCCGCGTCGAGCGTGGCGGACATCACGACGATCTTGAGATCCGGGCGCGAGGACGCCTGGAGCCGGCGCAGGAGGGCCAGCGCCAGGTCCCCCTGCAGGTGGCGCTCGTGGAACTCGTCGAGCACCACCGCGCCCACGCCGGGCAGGCCTGGGTCCGAAACGAGCCGGCGCGTCAGCAGGCCCTCGGTGACGTATCGCAGCCGGGTCCCCGGTCCGGAGACCTCCTCGAAGCGCACCTGCCATCCGACGGTCTGCCCGGGCCGCTCCCCCATCTCCTCGGCGACGCGACGTGCCGCCATCCGCGCCGCCAGCCGACGCGGCTCGAGGACGACGACCTCGCCGTCCCCCGCCAGGCCGGCCGCGAGCAGGGCGGGGGGGATGCGTGTCGTCTTGCCAGCGCCCGGGGGAGCCTCGACGACGAGCGAACGCCCGTCGCGAAGGGCCGCCACGACGTCCGGCAGGATGGCGTCGACCGGGAGGGGGCGCACGGCGCGTTCTACCACGCGCCGACGCCCGAGGCCTCAGCCCGGTACCGGCTCGGCCGGAGCCATCGGTGCCGACGGAACGGCAGGAGCCGCCAGCGCTGGCTTCACCGTGAGGCGAATCTCGTCGTCGGCGGCGTCCACCACCACGTGGCCGCCCTCCTTCAGCTCCCCGAAGAGGATCTTCTCCGCCAGCGGCTCCTTCACCTTCTTCTGGATGATGCGCCCCATCGGGCGCGCCCCCATGAGCCGGTCGAAGCCGTGCTCGGCGAGCCAGACGCGGCCGGCGGGCGTGAGCTCGATGGTCACCTTCTTTGGCGCGAGCTGCAGGGCGAGCTCCGCCACCATCTTGTCGACCACCAGCGCGATGACCTGCGGAGGCAGGGACTCGAAGGAGACCCAGGCGTCGAGCCGGTTGCGGAACTCGGGACTGAAGGTGCGCTCGATGGCGTTGCGGGCGTTTCCCGTCGACCCGTCGCCGGCCGAGAAGCCCAGCGAGCGGCTGGAGAGCTCCTGGGCCCCGGCGTTGGTGGTCATGATGAGGACGATCTGCCGGAAGTCGGCCTTGCGCCCGCTGTTGTCGGTCAGCGTGGCGTGGTCCATCACCTGGAGCAGGATGTTGTAGATGTCCGGGTGGGCCTTCTCGATCTCGTCGAGGAGCAGCACCGCGTAGGGCGTGCGGCGGATGGCGTCGGTGAGCAGCCCGCCCTGATCGAAGCCCACGTAGCCCGGGGGCGCCCCGATCAGCCGGGAGACGGTGTGCTTCTCCTGGTACTCGGTCATGTCGAAGCGCATGAACTCGACCCCCAGGATCCGGGCGAGTTGCTTGGCGAGCTCGGTCTTCCCCACGCCGGTCGGGCCGGAGAAGAGGAAGGACCCGATGGGCTTCTCCGGAGCGCCAAGGCCCGAACGGCTGAGCTTGATGGCGGCGGCGATGGACTCGATGGCCCGGTCCTGTCCGTAGATGACCTTCTTCAGCTCGGGCTCGAGCGCGGCCAGCGAGGCCTGGTCGTCGGCCGACACGGTCCGCTCCGGGATCTTGGCCATCCGCGCCACCACCCGCTCCACGTCGCGGGACAGGACACGGTGACGGCGCTTCTCCTCGGGCCGCATGCGGTCGGCAGCGCCGGCCTCGTCGATGACGTCGATGGCCTTGTCCGGCAGGCGCCGGTCGTTGATGTGCTTGGCGGAGAGCTCGGCCGCCGCGCGCAGCGCCCTGTCGGAGTAGACGACGCCGTGGTGGGTCTCGTAGGCCTGCTTCAGCCCCTTGAGGATCTTGACGGTCTCCTCGAGCGTCGGCTCGTGGACCTCGATCTTCTGGAAGCGGCGCGCCAGCGCATGGTCCTTCTCGAAGGTCTGCTTGTAGTCCTCGAAGGTGGTCGAGCCGATGCAGCGCAGGTCCCCGGAGGCGAGCGCCGGCTTGAGGAGGTTCGATGCGTCCATGGAGCTGCCGGTGGTGGCCCCTGCGCCGACGATGGTGTGGATCTCGTCGATGAAGAGGATCGAATGGGGAATCTTCTTCACCCCGGCGATGACCCCCTTCAGCCGCTGCTCGAACTCTCCGCGGAACTTGGTGCCGGCCAGCAGCGCCCCCATGTCGAGCGACCAGATCGTCGCCTTCTCGAGAACCTGGGGCACCTGCTTCTGGTGGATCGCGAGCGCCAGCCCCTCGACGATGGCGGTCTTTCCCACGCCGGGGTCGCCGACGAAGACCGGGTTGTTCTTGCGGCGGCGGCAGAGCACCTGCACGGTGCGCTCGAGCTCGGGGCGGCGGCCGATGAGCGGGTCGATCTCGCCGCGGGCGGCCTTCTCGACCAGGTTGGCGCAGAAGGCGTGGAATGGATCCTTCACGGCGCGGGGCGCGGCCTCGTCCTGCGGTTCGGCCGGAGATTCGTCCTCCTCGGCAGGCCCCTCCTTGTCCTTGGCGACGCCGTGGGAGATGAAGGACAGGATGTCGAGCCGGCGCACGCCCTGCTTGTCGAGGAGGAAGACGGCGTGGGACCCTCGCTCCCGGGTGATGGCGACCAGCACGTCGCCCGCGTTCAGCTCGGTGCGCCCCGCGCCCTGGACGTGCCAGGCGGCCCGCTGCAGCACGCGCTGGAATGCCGCGGTCTGCTCCGGTTCGCCCGCGCCGGCCCGCGCCTCGAGCGTCCGGTCGAGGTAGTCCACGAGCTCCCTCTCGAGGTCGGCCAGGTCGGCCCCGCAGGCCGCCAGGATCTCGGAGGAGACCTTGTCCCGGATCATGGCGTGGAGCAGGTGCTCCAGCGTGACGTACTCGTGCCGCCGCCGGCGAGCATCCGCCACGGCGTTCTGGAGAGTGGCCTGCAGTTCTTTCGTGACCGTGACCATCGATGCTCCTGCTACTCGGGTTCGACCGTACAGAGAAGGGGATACTCGGCCTCGCGGGCCATTTCCATGACCTTGTTCGCCTTCGTCTCGGCGATCTCGTGTGGAAAGACCCCGGCCACGGCAACGCCTCGATGGTGGATGGAGAGCATGATCCTCATGGCCACCGGCGAGGGATGACAGAAGACGGTCTCGAGCACGTGCACCACGAATTCCATGGTCGTGTAGTCGTCGTTGTGCAACAGCACCTTGTACAGCGGGGGCAGACGCGTTCTGGGTTTCGACCTCGTCCGGGTGACGGTTTGGTTGTCGCCGCCCGGCTGGCCCCTCTCTGGCATGGAGCTATCTTAACCCCGGGCGCCGCCCGTGCCGTTCCGGCCAGGGTCGATTAGGGGGAGGCGTGATGGTGGACAGCCTGGATGGCAAGACTGCGCTCGTCACGGGCGCGACGAACGGCATCGGGCGGGTCACCGCGAAGGAACTGGCCCGAAGGGGAGCCCGGGTCCTGCTCGTGGCGCGCGATCGCGACCGGGGCGAGGCGACCGCAGCGGACATCCGGGAGGTGTCCAGAGGCCGGGCGCCCGACCTGCTTCTCGCCGACCTGTCCTCGCAGTCGGAGGTGTGCCGGCTGGCCCAGGAGGTCCGGGAGCTGACGCCGCGGCTCGACCTGCTCGTGAACAACGCCGGCGCCATCTTCGACGAGCGGAAGCTCTCCGCCGACGGCCTGGAGATGACCTTCGCGCTGAACCACCTCGCCTACTTCCTCCTCACCCTCGAGTTGCTCCCCCTCGTCGAAGCGGCTTCCGCGTCACGTATAGTGAACGTATCCTCGGTGGCGCACGCAGCGAGGGTCGATCGACTTCGACGATCTGCAAGGCGAGCGCGCCTACTCGATGTGGAGGGCGTACCAGCAGTCGAAGCTGGCCAACCTGCTCTTCACGCGGGAGCTGGCGCGACGCCTGGGCGGGCGGGGCGTGACCGCGAACGCCCTCCACCCGGGCGCCATCGCCTCCGGCTTCGGGCGGAACGGCCGGGGCGTCTTCAGCCGGCTGGTCGCCCTCGGAGCCCCCTTCCTCGCCTCGCCGGAGAGAGGGGCGCGGACCACGCTTCACGTCGCCACCGCCCCCGAGCTCGTCGGGGTGACCGGGCGGTACTTCGCCGACTGCCGCGAGAAGACCCCTTCGCGAGCCGCGCGCGACGACGACGCGGCCCTGCGTCTCTGGCAGATCTCCGAGAAGCTGACCCACCCGTCCACGAGGCTGACCCCGCCATGAAGGTTCTCTCGCTCTCCCTCGCACTCCTTGCCGCCCAGGCCCCTGCTCCCGCCGCGCCGGGCATGGCCGCCGTGCCCGGCCGCCCCAATCTCCTGCAGGCCGGAGTCCCGGCGGTTCCCGACGCAGCATGGCAACGGGCCGAGCAGTTGCTGGAGGCCCGCAGCGCGCGCCTCCTCGACGTCTCGGCCAGCGGCGACGAGGTGCTCATCGCCACCCGCTTCAGCCAGAGCATGCAGCTGCACGTCGTCGACCGACCGCTCGGGGCGCGAACGCAGATCACCTTCGGCCGCGAGCCCGTGTCGCAGGGGGCGTTCCTGCCCGGCGACTCCATGGTGGTGTACTTCCTCCGCGACCTGGGCGGCTCGGAGAACTGGCAGATCCACCGGCTCGACCGGCGCACCGGGCGAAGCGAGCGGATCACCGACGGGAAGAGCCGGCACGAGTCGCTCGTCCTGTCTCCCGACGGCCGGCTGCTCGCCTACGGCAGCACGGGAAGGAACGGCAAGGACACCGACGTCCTCGTCGCCGAGACCGCGCGCCCCAGCCAGGCGCGCATCCTCTTCGAGGAGCCGGGCACCTGGCATCCCGTGGACTTCTCCCGCGACGGGAGGCAGCTGCTCGTCGTCCGCTACCGCTCCATCGCCGACTCCGATCTCTACCTGGTCGACGTGCCGACGGGCGCCCGGCGCGCGCTCACGCCCACCGAGGGAAAGGGCTCGGTGGGCGCGGCCCGGTTCTCGGCCGACGGGAAGTCGGTCTACTTCGTCACCAACCGGCAGGGCGACTTCGACGAGCTCTACCGGCTCGACCTCGCCGATGCCTCCGCGGCGCCGCGGCCGCTCACCCGCAACCTGCGATGGGACGTGGAGGGGCTCGCGGTGGCACGGGACGGCAGCCGCCTGGCACTGACCGCGAACGCCGACGGGACCAGCCGGCTCTACTTCCTCGAGCCGCGCAGCGGAAAGCTCGTTCCCGGGGAATTGCCCCAGGGTGTGGCAGGTGGCCTGCGTTTCCCCGCCGGCAAGCCCGGGTCGCTCTTCCTCGGGCTCGCGACGCCCCGCTCTCCCGGTGACGTCTGGCAGGTGACGCCGGGCAAGAAGGAACCGGTTCGCTGGACCCGGTCGGAGATCGGAGGCGTCGATCCCTCGACCCTGGTCGAGCCGGTTCTGGTCCACTACCCGGCAAGGGACGGCGTCTCGATCCCCGCCTGGCTCTACCTCCCGAAGGGCGGCGGAAAGCGGCCAGTGGTGATTCTCCTGGCACGGAGGGCCCGAGGCGCAGGAGCGCCCGACGTTCCAGCCGCTCGCCCAGCTGCTCGTGCAGCGGGGCATGGCGGTGCTCCTTCCCAACGTGCGCGGCTCGTCGGGATACGGGAAGGCCTTCCTGGCCATGGACGACGGGGTGAAGCGGGAAGAGGCCCTCGGCGACATCGAGGCCACGCTCGACTACGTGGCCTCGCGCCCCGACCTCGACGCCGGACGCGTGGGCGTCTACGGCGGGTCGTACGGCGGGTACATGGTCCTCGCCACGGCCGCATTCTACCCGTCGCGGATCCGCTCCGCCGTCGACGTGGTGGGCATCTCCAGCATCCCCACCTTCCTCGAGTCCACCGCGCCCTACCGGCGCGACCTTCGCCGGGCAGAGTACGGGGACGAGCGCGACCCGGCGGTGCGCGCCGTGCAGGAGCGCATCTCTCCGCTCCACCGGGCCGGGGACATCGCCGCCGCGCTCTACGTCATCCAGGGAAAGAACGACCCTCGCGTGCCGCAGAGCGAGGCCGAGCAGATTGTCGCTGCCGTGCGAGGGAAGGGGAAGGACGTGTGGTACCTGCTGGCCCTCGACGAGGGGCACGGGTTCCAGAAGAAGGAGAACCGGGATTACGCGCTGGTCACCACGGTCGACTTCCTCGAGAGGACCCTGGGGCCCTGACGACCGGTGCCAGAAGACCCGGCGGGTGTGCTCTCCGCGGCGCGGGATTCCGTGCCGCCGCCGCCGGTCACCCCTCTCCGCAGTGCTGGTCCTCGGGGAAGGGCGTTCGCGGCTGGATGGCGCCGAGGCACGGCGCGCTCGGGCCTGGGCGGTCCTCGGCGCCCCTGCGGAGGCACTGCTGCGAGTGGCGCCGGCGCCGGCTGACGAGGATCGGGCGGAGAGGCGACCGGGGCGGGTGCTGGCCCCGGGGTCGGATGGTCCCCGCTCGAGAGGCACGTTTCTTCCTGTACCGGTGGTGAAATTTCCATCCACTCGTCGCCGTGCGGCGGCGAGCGGCACCGCCTCGCCACCCGTTGTCCAGCGACCGCGTCGTCTCGTCGGAGCCGCGCCTCCGCAGCGGATCAACTGGAAACCCCGCGCCGGAGCCTCACCGGGGCGGATGCGTCGCTCGCCCTCGCGGCGACCCCGGGTACACCGGCGAGCGAGGACAAGCGCGGCGGAGGCGAGAGCGGCGCGGTCGCGGCAGACGAGGCTCGAGCGCCGGTGCGACCGGCGCCGTGGGCGACCGGAGCTACTCCCCGTCGATCTTCCACTTGCCCCGCACGGTCGCGCTCGACATCGCGTTCCGCAGCCGCGCCAGGAACTCCGCCCGCGGAATCTCTCGCGCCCCGAAGCGCCGGAGGTGCTCCGTGTCGACCTGGCAGTCGATGAGCTCGAACCCGCGCCCCCTCAGCCACTCGACCGACGCCGCGAAGGCCACCTTCGAGGCGTCGGGCCGGTCGGCGAACATCGACTCGCCGAAGAATGCCGCGCCGAGCGAGACGCCGTAGAGCCCGCCGGCCAGCTCACCGCCCTCCCAGGCCTCGAAGGAGTGGGCGAAGCCGAGGTCGTGAAGCCGCTCGTAGGCCAGGATCATCTCCGGGGTGATCCAGGTGCCATCCTGCCCCGGCCGATCCTTTCCCGCGCAGCGCCGGATCACCTCGCCGAAGGCGGTGTCGGCGCGAACCTCGAAGGCGCCGGCTCCGCATGGTGCGACGCAGCGACCGCGGGACGTGGAACTCCGCGGGGAGGAGAACCATTCGCGGCTCGGGCGACCACCAGAGGATGGGGGTTTCCTCCGAGTACCAGGGGAAGATCCCATCGGCGTACGCGCGCAGGAGCCGGTCGGGCGACAGGTCGCCGCCCACGGCGAGCAGCCCGTCGGGCTCGGCCAGTTCCGGGTCCGGAAATATCGGCTCGTGCGGCAGGCGGAAGACGGCCACGGGACGATCTACGCGCGTCGCCGGCGCCGCTCAGGCCGTTCGCTCCAGGAACTGGCGGAGCGCCCGCCTCACGTCCTGCTGCACCGGGACCGGGACATCGGGCAGTGGCGTCCGGGCGCAGGAGGTGAGCGTCTGCTGCAACGTGGCGCAGCGCTCGCTGCAGCGCCGACATCCTGCCAGGTGCCGCTCCATCTCCTCGCAGACCGGCGCGGAGATCTCCCCCTCCAGGTGCCGGGAGAAGAGGGAGACCACCTCCGGACAGGCCTCCGTGATCGGGCTCTCCGGCTCGCCCGAGAGGAGCGGGGCCAGCTTCTCCCGAACCGCCACCCGGGCGCGATGGAGCCGGCTCTTCACCGCCTCGACGCTCACGCCGACCGCCTCCGCCACCTCGGACGCAGAGAGCCCCTCGACGTCGCGCAGCAGGAGAATCTCCCGGTACATGGGGTCGAGCTCCGCGATGGCCTTTTCGAGCGCGCGCTCCACCTGCCGGCCGGAGAGGACATCGTCCGGGGACCTTGCCGGGTCGGCGATCTCCAGGACCTCGCGCCCCGTGCCGGCGGTGTCGATCGACTCCTCGTGCTCCGGGGCGAACTTGGACCGGCGGCGCTGCTTGATGCAGAAGCTCCGTGCGATGGCGTAGAGCCAGGTGGAGGGAGACGACGCGCCACGGAAGTCCTTCACGGTTCGTGCAGCCGCGATCAGGGTCTCCTGGAGGACGTCCTTGGCCGCTTCGGGGTCCCTGCACATCTTCAGGCCGAACCGGTACACGCGGCGTTCGTGGCGCTCCAGGAGTCGCTCGAGCGACGCGCGGTCGCCCGAGCGGGCGCCGTCCACCAGTTGCTCATCGGTTTGCTGGGGAATCTCGGACACGAGGTCAAGATGCATAGACCGCCGCCTTGCCGGGGACAAGCGTGGAGCGGGCCGGAGCGAGCCGACTTCAATATCTCAACATTTTCAGGGGTCAACTATTACCCATACCCAAAAGGGATGTAAAAATACACCCAAAAGGGTGTTTCAAATCGTTTTGACCCACGTCAATACGTCAACTCGATAGAAGTTGACCAAAGCAGTCGACATCTGTTCCAACCCTGCCGAAGTGACGACGACGTGATGACCGATCACGCCCCTGGGAGGCCCGTGCCGGAATGAGCGCGATCTTCAAGCCTTCCGCGAACTTCTTCGCCCGCTTCTCGCTCGTCCTCGTCGCCACCGTTCTCGGTGGAGGACTGCTCGGACTCTGGGGTTACTTCCGAACGCCGTACGCGCAGGGGTTGCAGGAGGAGATCGCCCAGCCGATCCTGTTCGACCACAGGCACCACGTGGTCGACGACCTCATCGACTGCCGCTACTGCCACTTCAACGCGGAGCGCGGTGCATCGGCGGGCATCCCGTCGACCGAGATGTGCCTCAACTGCCACGCGCAGATCTGGAACAAGAGCCCGAAGCTCGAACCGGTGCGCCGAAGCTACTTCACCGGCGCGCCCATCGAATGGAACCGGGTCCACCAGCTGCCCGACTTCACCTACTTCAACCACTCGATCCACGTGAGCAAGGGGATCGGGTGCGTCTCCTGCCACGGTCGCATCGACCAGATGCCGGCGGTGACCAAGGTCGCGTCCTTGCAGATGAGCTGGTGCCTGGAGTGCCACCGCAACCCGGCGCCCAACCTGCGCCCGCGCGACCAGATCACCAGCATGACCTGGCAGCCGCCCGACGACCCCGCGGCAGCGAAGACCCTCGCCGCCGATCTCATGAAGACCTACGACGTCCACTCCCGCGTGAGCTGCACGACATGCCATCGATGAAATCGCTGCCGGTCATCCAGGACGGGGGCCAGCCCCGGGCGCCGGGGCACCGCTCGCTCTGGCAGAGCGTCGAGGAGCTCGAGGCCCGCGCCGCCGTGTCGCGCGGGGAGTTCGCCGCCGGCGCCGCCGAGGTTCCGCCCGAGCTGTCGCGACGGTCCTTCATGCAGATCCTGGGCGCCTCCGCCGCGCTGGGTGGCCTCGCCGCCTGCCAGCCGCCTCGAGAGAAGATCGTACCGTTCGTCCACGAGCCGCCGGAGGACCGCCCCGGAAAGCGCTTCCACTACGCCACCGCGCTCTCCTTCGACGGGTACGCCACCGGGCTGCTCGTGGGGGCCGCCGATGGACGCCCGGTGAAGGTCGAGGGCAACCCCGCGCACCCGGCCAGCCTGGGCGCGTCGTCCACGTGGGAGCAGGGGGCGTTGCTCGACCTCTACGACCCGGAGCGCGCCCGGGGCATCTGGCGCAAGGGGCAGCCGCTTTCCTGGCGAGGGTTCCTCGCCGAGATCCAGAAGCTCGCCAAGGTGCACGACGCCGACGGAGGCGCTCGCCTCGCATTCCTGCTCGCCCCGGACGCCTCGCCGACGCAGGCCGACCTCCGCCGCCGGATCCAGGCGCGCTTCCCGAAGGCCCGCTTCCACGCCTGGGCGCCCATCACCGAGGAGAACGCCGCCGAGGGGGCCCGGATCGCCTTCGGGCGTCCGCTCGACGCGCGTCCCAGCCTCGACGCCGCGCGGGCCATCCTCTCGCTCGACGCCGACTTCCTCTCCGGTCACGGTGAGTCCCTGCGCCTCACGCGCGAGTTCGCCCGGCACCGGGAGCCGGGCGAGGGCATGAACCGCCTCTACGTGGCCGAGCCGGCCATGTCGCTCACCGGCGCCAACGCCGACCATCGCTTCCGCATGCGCGGGACCGAGGTGGCCTCCTTCGCCCGTGCCGTGGCCGTGAAGCTCGGCGTGGTTCCGATCGCGCCGGCGCTCTCGCCCGAGCTGGCCCTCGCCGCCAAGGCGGTCGCGGCGGATCTCCTCGGCCAACCGGGGCAGGTCGCTCGTGCTGGCCGGCGCGCGCCAGCCCCCGGCCGTCCACGCGCTGGCCCACGCCATGAACGCCGCCCTCGGCAACGTCGGCGTCACCGTGACCTATTCACGCCCGGTTCTGGGAGAGGCCGCGCCGTCCGCGGCGTCGCTCCCGGCGCTCGCCAAGGAGATCCAGGCCGGCAAGGTCGACACGCTGGTGATCACGGCCTGGAACCCGGCCCACGCCGCGCCTGCCGGGCTCGACTTCGGCGCGCTCCTCGCCAAGGTCCCGAACGCCATCTACCACTCGATCCGCGAGGACGAGACCTCCCGCCGATGCAGCTGGAGGGTCGCGGCCAGCCATCCCTTCGAGAGCTGGGGGGACGGCCGGTCCCGCGACGGCGTCGCCTCGCTGGTCCAGCCGCTCATCGCCCCTCTCTACGAGAGCGTCTCCACGATCGACCTCCTGGCCTCCTTCCTCGGCCAGGGCGACCGGGGCGCCATGCAGCACGTGAAGGCCTACTGGATGGCCCGAAGCGCCACCGATCCCGCCTTCTTCGAGACCCAGTGGGAGCGCTGGCTCCGCCAGGGCGTGGTTCCCGGCACCGCCGAGGCCTCCGAGACCGCGCTGGTCGACGTCGCCGCGGTGGCTTCCTCGCTCGGCCGGCTGTCCCTCCCGAAGGGAGACGGCGTCGAGCTCGCGTTCGCACCCTCCTACGGCCTGTTCGACGGCCGCTTCGCGACCAACGCCTGGCTCCAGGAGCTGCCCGACCCCATCACCAAGGTGAGCTGGGACAACGCCGCCTACCTGTCCGAGGCTACCGCGAAGCGGCTGGGCGTGGCCGACGGCCAGGTGGCCACGCTGGCTCTCGGCAACCGCAGCGTGCAGGCCCCGTTGAAGGTGATGCCGGGGCACGCCGACGACGCGGTCACCCTCGCGCTCGGCTACGGTCGAAGCGACGGCTCGGCGGTCTCGAAGGGTGTGGGTGTCGACGCCTACCCCCTGCGCGACGCCGGGGCCTGGTTCGCGCCCGGACTATCGGTGAAGGCCGGCAAGGGCAAGCACAAGTTTGCCATCGCCCAGGGCCACTTCGGCATGGAGGGGCGCCCGCTGGCCCTCGACTTCACGTCGGAGAAGTGGGGGCACGCGGAGGGAGGCGGGGAGCTCGAGCACCTTCGAGGAATGCCCGCCACGCTCCAGGTCCCGGTCGACTACTCCAAGCAGGAGTACTCGTGGGGCATGTCGGTCGACCTGTCCCGCTGCACCGGCTGCAACGGCTGCGTCATCGCCTGCCAGGAGGAGAACAACATCGCCACGGTGGGCAAGGAACAGGTGGCGAAGGGGCGGATCATGCACTGGATCCGCACCGACCGTTACTTCTCCGGACCCGCCGCCGATCCCGAGACCATCACCCAGCCGGTCATGTGCCAGCAGTGCGAGACCGCCCCCTGCGAGTACGTCTGCCCGGTGAACGCCACCGTCCACTCGGAGGAGGGGCTGAACGAGATGGTCTACAACCGGTGCGTCGGGACCCGGTACTGCTCCAACAACTGCCCGTACAAGGTGCGCCGCTTCAACTTCCTCAACTGGCGCCCCGAGGTGCCCAACGTCCAGACCCTGCTCTTCAACCCGGACGTCACCGTGCGCTCGCGCGGCGTCATGGAGAAGTGCACCTACTGCGTCCAGCGCATCGAGGGCGCCCGCATCGACGCCCGGGCCGGCGGCAAGAAGATCGGCTTCGTGCAGACCGCCTGCCAGCAGGCCTGCCCGGCCGAGGCCATCGTCTTCGGAAACCTGAACGACCCGCAGTCGCGCGTCAGGAAGCTCCACGACGACGCGCGCCGCTACGACCTGCTCCACGAGCTCGGCACCCGGCCCCGAACCGCCTATCTGGTGAAGATCCGCAACCCCAATCCGGAGCTGGCATGACCCCTCCAGCGACCGCCGCCGTGCCCGCCGATCCGCTGGCCCCCATGCCGCTCATCGCCGGCCATCCCAGCGACGCGCAGCTCAACACCGAGCTGCTGGCTCCCATCTTCGGGCCGACGCCGCAGGCCTGGAAGATGATGGTCGGGATGGCGGCCATGGGCACGGGCCTGCTCTTCCTCGGACTCACCGTCACCATCGCCCGCGGCATCGGCATGTGGGGCAACAACCAGCCGGTGGGCTGGGCCTACGACATCATCAACTTCGTCTGGTGGATCGGCATCGGCCACGCCGGCACGCTCATCTCCGCCATCCTGCTGCTCTTCCAGCAGAAGTGGCGGACCTCGATCAACCGCTTCGCCGAGGCCATGACCATCTTCGCGGTCATGCAGGCGGCCATGTTCCCGCTGGTGCACACGGGCCGCCCCTGGTTCGCCATCTACTGGCTCTTTCCGTACCCGAGCACCATGGGCGTCTGGCCCAACTTCAAGAGCCCGCTCATCTGGGACGTCTTCGCGGTCTCGACCTACTTCACCATCTCGCTCCTCTTCTGGTACCTGGGGCTCATCCCCGACCTGGCCACCCTGCGCGACACCGCCAAGAAGAGGTCGCAGCGCATCGCCTACGGCATCTTCGCGCTGGGCTGGAAGGGCTCCTCGCGCCACTGGCAGCACTACCGCATCGGCTACCTGATCCTGGCCGGGATCTCCACGCCGCTCGTGCTCTCGGTGCACTCCATCGTGAGCTTCGACTTCGCCGTGTCGCTCCTGCCCGGCTGGCACACCACCATCTTCCCGCCCTACTTCGTGGCCGGCGCCGTCTTCGGCGGCTTCGCCATGGTGTTGACCCTCGTCATCCCGGCCCGCAAGGCCTTCCGCTTCGAGAACGTCATCACCAACCGTCACCTGGAGAACATGGCCAAGGTGATGCTCGTGACCTCCATGATCGTGGGCTACGGCTACCTCATGGAGAACTTCATCGCCTGGTACTGCGGCAACCCGTACGAGGCCTACCTCTTCTTCAAGACCCGCCCCTTCGGCCACTACGCGGCCATCTACTGGATCATGCTGGCCTGCAACGTGCTCGTGCCCCAGACCTTCTGGTGGAAGAAGGCGCGCACCAACGTGGCCTGGCTGTGGGTCGCCTCGATCCTGGTGGGGCTGGGCATGTGGGCCGAGCGCTTCGTCATCATCGTGATCTCGCTGAGCCGCGACTTCCTGCCGTCCTCCTGGGGCAACTACGCGCCCACCTGGGTCGACTGGTGCATCTTCGTCGGGACGCTCTCCTTCTTCTCGCTCCTCTTCCTTCTCTTCCTCCGCTTCGTGCCCTCGGTGGCCGTCGCCGAGGTGAAGGAGCTGAATCACGAGATGCAGCACGAGAAAGCGCACGCCGGGGAGCACGCATGAGCGCCACCCGCGTGATCCTGGGGCAGTACCCGACGGTCGACTCCCTCTACGGGGCGGCCAGGGCCATGCAGGCCGCCGGTCACTCCGCCCTCGACTTCCATTCTCCGTATCCCCTGCCGGGCTCGGACGAGGTGCTGCGCCTGAAGCGCTCGCCGGTGCCCTTCATCGCCGGCGCGGCGGCCTTCGTCGGCGTGGTCTCGGCAGTGCTCATGCAGTGGTGGATGAACGACATCGACTACCCGCTCAACGTGGCCAACCGGAGCGTCGTCCCCACGCCCACCTGGATGCCGGTGACCTTCGAGCTGGGCGTGCTGCTGGCCGGCACCTCGATCTTCTTCGGGCTCATGGCCCTCTTCCGCTTCCCGAAGCCCTACGATCCGCTCTTCGAGGTCGAGGCCTTCCGGTCCGCCACCATCGACGCCCTCTGGCTGTCGGTGTCGGTGAAGGCCGACCAGGTCCCCTCGGTGTCCGACGAGCTTCGCAAGCTCGGCGCCGCCCAGGTCGAGCTGGTCCCGGAGGAGGCATGAAGGCGCTTCCCCTCCTGGCGCTGGCCGTCCTCGTCGCGGGCTGCGACTGGGTGAATCCCATGCTGCAGCAGCCCAAGGTGAAGCCGTACAGGAAGTCGGTCTTCTTCTCCGACCAGATCGGCATGCGGGCGCCGCCGGCCGGAACCCAGGCTGCCTCCGCCGTCGTGGAGCCGGCGGTGGCCACCGGCCGCAACCCCGACGGCACGCCGCTCTCGCTCATCCCGGTGACA
The DNA here is from genome assembly GCA_963700085.1 of uncultured delta proteobacterium. Classification (GTDB taxonomy): domain Bacteria; phylum Myxococcota; class Myxococcia; order Myxococcales; family Anaeromyxobacteraceae; genus CAIOAK01. The sequence continues at coordinate 96,271 of CAVOWI010000020.1, read as the reverse complement.
TTGACCCCCGAGATGCTCGAGCTCGGGAAGAAGCGCTACGACGTCTTCTGCGCGGTGTGCCACGGCGTGCTCGGCGACGGCCAGGGTCCGGTGGCGCGCAACATGTCGATCCGGCCGCCGCCATCCCTGATTGCGAGCTGGCAGCGCCCCGACGGCTTCTTCTTCACCGCCATCACCGACGGGTACGGCTACATGCCCTCCTACCGCCCCTGGCTGGGGACGGACGAGCGCTGGGCCGTGGTCGCCTACGTCCGTGCGCTCCAGCTTTCCCAGCGCACCCGCATCGATCAGGCCCCGCCCGACGTGCGCAGACGTCTCGAGAAGGAGACCCGATGAACGCCGCGCCCTTCACCGGGGGCAGGACCTTGATGATCCGCGCCGCCGCCGTGGGCGTCATCGGCCTCGCCGCCACCGCCGCGGGCGGGGTGTTCGACGGGCGTCGCGCCCTCTTCGCCTACCTGGCCGCCTTCGTCTACTGGGTGGGAATCGCCGCCGCCGCCATGGTCTTCCTCATGGCCAACGAGGCGGCCAACTCCAGGTGGTACATCGTGGTGCGGCGCCTGCTCGAGACCATTCCGGCCGCCTTCACCGTGCTGGCCGTGCTCTTCATTCCCATCGCGCTCGGCATGGGCAGCATCTTCCCCTGGGTCAACCCCATGGCCGCCATACACGCGCCCCTCCAGCCCTGGGCGCACGGGGAGGGCCCGCTCGCCATCCACCTCTGGGAGCACCGTCACCCCTGGATGAACGTGCCCTTCTTCCTCATCCGGGCGGTCGTCTACTTCGCGATCTGGCTGGGCGTGGCCATGCTCCTGCGGGGCTGGTCGCTCGCCCAGGACCACAGCGGCGCGCCGGAGCTGAAGCTGAAGATGCGCCGCCTCGGGGCCGGCGGCCTTCCCTTCGTGGCGCTGGCCATCACCTTCGCCGCCTTCGACTGGCAGATGTCGCTCTCGGCCTTCCTCTTCTCCACCATCTTCGGCGTCTACTGGTTCGCCGGAAGCCTGGTGGCCGCCATCGCCGCGTGGATCATCGCGGCGGCCGCGGCCTCGCGGGAGGAGCCCCTCAGGAGCGCCATCAACGCGAACCACATCCACTCGATGGGCAAGTACCTCTTCGCCTTCACCGCGTTCTGGGCCTACATCGCCTTCTCCCAGTACCTGCTCATCTGGATCGCCAACCTCCCCGAGGAGGTGCCCTGGTACCTCGTCCGCACCAACACCGGATGGAAGGGAGTCGGCATCTTCCTGGCGCTCTTCCAGTTCGTGCTGCCCTTCCTCATCCTCATGCCCCGGGAGCGGAAGCGCAGCTGGAAGCCGCTCGTCCTCATGGCCTTCTGGATCCTGGCCGTGCACTACGTGGACATCTACTGGGTGGTGATGCCGACCCTGTCCCCGGGCGGTCCGAGCCCCAGCTGGATGGACCTGGCCGCCTTCCTGGGCGTGGGCGGGATCTCCGTGGCCTGGGTGGTCTCCCGCCTCCGGGGGAATCCCATCCTGCCGGCCCGCGATCCCTACCTGGCCGACTCCCTTCACTACGAGCCCCAGCAATGAGCGAACAGAGCCCCCATCACGTCGTCCGGGCCGAGCCCGATCACATCGGCACACCGCGCATCCTGGCGGTGGGCGTCGCCGCCCTGCTCTTCTTCGCGGTGGCGAGCTGGGCCACCATCCGGCTCGGCTACGACCGCACCCGCGCCGAGGTCCTTCCCGACGGGCCGGCCGCGCCGCCCACCGAGATCGGGATGAACAAGATTGGCATCGTCGAGCAGCGCCTCTTCTCGCTCTCGGTCGAGCCCACCGACTGGCGGAGGAACCAGCTCGAGCGGCTGCACGGCTGGGGCTGGGTCGATCGACCGGCCGGGCTCATCCACGTTCCCGTCGAGGAGGCCATGGCGCGCGTGGCCAAGGGGGAGCGTCCGTGAGGCGAGCCATCGCCGTCGCGCTCGCGCTCGCGGTGGGCTTCCCCGCCGCGACCCGGGCAGAGGACGACCCCGAGGGCCCGGCGCCGCTGCAGGGCGTCGACATCGAGGAGCGCCTCAACGCCCAGGTGCCGGTCGGCGCGACCTTCCTCGACCAGGACGGGAAGACCGTCCGCGTCTCCGACTTCCTGGGCCAGGGCAAGCCGGTGGTGCTGGCCCTCGTCTACTACGAGTGCCCCATGCTCTGCGGCCTGATCCTGGGAGGCATGGCCCGCGGCATGAAGGAGACCGGGCTCGAGCTCGGCAAGGACTTCACCGCGCTCTCCATCTCCTTCGACCCGCGCGAGAAGGCGGCGCAGGGGTTCGTGCGCCAGAAGCACTACCTCCAGTCCTTCGACAAGGCCGATCGCAAGGAGGTCTGGCCCTTCCTGGTCGGGCAGGAGAAGGAGATCCGCTCGGTCACCGACGCGGTCGGGTTCCACTACAAGTTCGACGAGGAGACGAAGCAGTACGCCCACGGCGCGGCCATCCTGGTCCTCACGCACGGAGGGGCGCGTCTCCCGCTACCTCTACGGCATCGAGTTCCCCGGCCGCGACCTGCGGCTGGCGATCGTGGAGGCCGGGGAGGGCAAGGTGGGCACCAGCTTCGACCGGTTCCTCCTCACCTGCTACCGCTACGATCCGGTGGCGCGGAAGTACGTCCCGTACGCGATGGGGCTCGTGCGAGCCGGAGCCCTCCTCGTTCTCTTCGGCCTGGCCAGCATGCTGTTCGTCTTCTGGCGGCGAGAGGCGAAGGGGGGCAAGCCATGAACCTTCTCAACGACTTCCTTCGCGACCTGCTCTTCCTGCCGGTGCAGGCGTCCGACTGGGCGCGCCACCTCGACTTCCTCCACTACTTCGTCTTCGTGGCCTCGATGCTCGGGGGCTGGGCCACGCTGGCCACCGGCCTGGTCTTCGTGCTCCGCTACCAGCGGCGCCGGGGCGAGGACGAGCAATCGACCCCCATCGTCAACCCCAAGCCCATCCACGAGGCGGTCTTCATCGGCCTGCCGCTGGTCCTCTTCCTGACCTGGTTCGCCATCGGCTACCCGCAGTACGTGGAGCTGCAGACCCCGCCCAAGGGGGCCATCGACGTCTACGTCCAGGGCAAGAAGTGGATGTGGAAGTTCGCCTACCCGGGCGGCCCCAACTCCACCGACGTGCTGCGGGTCCCGGCCGGACGCCCGGTGCGGATGCTCCTCACCTCGCGCGACGTGATCCACTCGTTCTTCGTGCCGGCGCTGCGGTTCAAGCAGGACGCGCTGCCCGGTCGCTACACCCAGGCCTGGTTCAACGCCAACGTGCCCGGGCGCTACCCCATCTTCTGCGCCGAGTACTGTGGCCTGGGACACTCGTCCATGCTCGGCGAGCTGGTGGTCATGCCCGCCGAGGAGTGGGACGCCTGGATGGAGCAGCAGCGGCGCGGAAGCCAGCCGGTGGCCCAGGACGGCCGCCCCATCCCCGCCGAGGAGGTCGACCTGCGCGGCAGCCTCATCGAGCAGGGTCAGCGCATCGCCGGCGTGCAGGGCTGTTTCAAGTGCCACACCGTGGACGGCACCCAGCACATCGGCCCCACCTGGCGCGACCTCTTCGGACGGACAGTGAAGCTGGAGAGCGGGAAGACGGTGGTCGCCGACGAGGCCTATCTCACCCGCTCCATGATGGAGCCCAACGCCGAGGTCGTCGCCGGCTACAAGCCGGTCATGCCCACCTACCAGGGCAAGCTCTCCGCGCCCGACGCCGCCGCCATCTCCGAGTTCATCAAGTCCCTGCGGACGGACGCTCCGACCGCCGAACCGCAGAAGGGTCCCATCTATGTCCCCGTCACCGGCAAGTAGCCCGGTCTACAACACGCCGAACTACCTGAACGCCGAGAAGGGCGTCCGGTCGTGGCTGACCACGCTCGACCACAAGCGCATCGGCGTCATCTACCTGGTGCTGACGCTGACCGGGTTCTTCCTGGGCGGCGTCTTCGCGCTGCTCCTGCGGCTCGAGCTGCTCACGCCCGGTCCGACCATCATGGACGCGATGACGTACAACCGCATGTTCACGCTGCACGGCGTGATCATGATCTTCCTCTTCATGATCCCGGCCATCCCGGGCATCTTCGGCAACTTCTTCCTGCCCCTCATGATCGGCGCGCAGGACGTGGCCTTTCCCCGCATCAACCTGCTCTCGGTGTACCTGTACCTGCTCGGCGCGGCCATCGCGGTGTGGGGCATGATCCACGGCGGCACCGACACCGGCTGGACCTTCTACACGCCCTACAGCACCACCACCGTCACCACGGTGGCCCCGGTGCTGCTCGGCGCCTTCATCCTGGGAATGGGGTCGATCGTCACCGGCCTCAACTTCATCGTCACCGTACACACGCTTCGCGCCCCCGGGGTCACCTGGATGCGCCTGCCGCTCTTCGCCTGGGCCATGTACGCCACCAGCGTCATCCAGGTGCTGGCCACGCCGGTGCTGGGCATGACCCTGCTCCTGGTGGCGGTCGAGAGGGTGTTCGGCTTCGGGATCTTCGATCCGGCCCGCGGCGGCGACCCGGTCCTCTTCCAGCACCTCTTCTGGTTCTACTCGCACCCCGCCGTCTACATCATGATCCTGCCGGCCATGGGCATCGTGAGCGAGGTGGTCCAGACCTTCGCCCGCAAGAACATGTTCGGCTACAAGGCGGTGGCCTTCTCCTCGCTCGGCATCGCCTTCGTGGGCTTCTTCGTCTGGGGGCACCACCTCTTCACCTCCGGGCAGTCCACCTTCGCCTCGGGCGTCTTCGGCGTGCTCTCCATGTTCGTGGGGCTCTTCACCGCCATCAAGGTCTTCAACTGGACGGCCACGATGTACCAGGGGGCCATCCAGGTCTCCGCGTCCTTCGTCTACTTCCTGGGGTTCCTCTACTTCCTGGTCTTCGGCGGCCTGACCGGCATCGCGCTCTCCACGGTCTCCCTCGACGTTCACTGGCAGGACACCTACTTCGTGGTGGCCCACTTCCACTTCATCATGGTGGGCGGCACGATCATGTCCTTCCTGGCCGGCCTTCACTACTGGTGGCCGAAGATGTTCGGGCGCATGTACTCCGAGCGCTGGGCGCTGGCCGCCTCCGTGCTGGTGATCCTCGGCTTCAACGCCACCTTCATCCCGCAGTTCCTGCTCGGGAACATGGGCATGCCGCGGCGCTACTACTCCTACCCGCAGCAGTTCCAGTCGCTCAACGTGGCCTCCACGGCCGGGGCCACGCTGCTCGCCTTCGGGTTCGGGATCATCCTCACCTACCTGATCGCGTCGCTGGTGAAGGGGCGGGCGGCCGGTCCCAACCCCTGGAGGTCGCGCGGCTACGAGTGGAACACCCCGTCGCCGCCCGGCGTGGAGAACTTCCCCGGGACCCCGGTCTACGACCACGGGCCGCACGAGTATCACGAGCCGGTGGCCGGCGAGGTGACGCGTGCACACTGAAGCCGCGGCCCAGGGCCGCCTCGCACATCACTTCCCGGACATGAAGACGCAGGAGCACGCGGCCCGCATGGGCATGTGGCTCTTCCTCTCCACCGAGATCCTGCTCTTCGCGGTGCTCTTCACGGCCTACGGGCTCTACCGGTTCCTCTTCCCGCTGGGATTCGAGGAGGCGAGCAAGCTGGCGCACGTGACGATGGGCGCCACCAACACGGTGGTCCTCATCACCTCGTCGCTCACCGTGGCGCTCGCCATCCACCACGCGCGCAAGGGCGAGAACCGGAAGGTGGTGGGGCTGCTCGCCATCACCATCGCCTTCGGCGCGCTCTTCATGGTGCTGAAGGGCTTCGAGTACTACCACCACTTCCAGGACGGCCAGCTTCCCGGGCGCTTCTACCACTACGCCGGCGTGACCGGCCCCGGCGTGAGCATGTACTTCACGGTCTACTTCCTCATGACCGGCCTGCACGGCCTGCACGTGCTCATCGGCATGGGGCTGCTCACCTGGGTGGCGGTGAGGGCCTCGCGCGGTCACTTCGGCCCTGGCTACTCCACGCCGGTGGAGCTCTCCGGGCTCTACTGGCACCTCATCGACCTGATCTGGATCTTCCTCTTTCCGCTGCTCTACCTGGTCTGACGAGACGCCCATGACCGCCACCACCCACAGTGAAGGAAAGCATCTCGGTCCGGCGCAGTACGTGCTCGTCTGGGTGGCCCTCATGGTCCTGACCGGGGTGACCCTCGCGGTCTGGAAGACCAACCTCTCCTACTCGGCGCGCGTGGTGGTGGCGCTCTCGATCGCCACCGTCAAGGCCGCGCTGGTGGCCATCTTCTTCATGCATCTCTGGGAGGAGAAGGGCGTGGCCCGGCTGGTGCTGGTGGTGTCGGCGGTCATGGTGACGCTCCTCATCGGGCTCACGCTCGCCGACAACGCCACCCGCTACCCCTTCGCCAATCCCCCGTACTCCGAGTCCTGGATGGACGCTCCGTTCCGGAAGGACGCGCCGCCCATGCAGGCCGAGCCGGGTCCGGTGAGGACCTCGCCTGCGACGAAGTCGGAGCACCCGGGCGGGCATTAGGGCTGGCGTGGCGATCGCCAGGCGCAGATGGTGCGCCGATTCGGCCTCCCTGGCCCGAAATGGCCGGGGAGTCATCGCGGCAAGGTCGGCGGAACCCCCAGGTCCGCCTCGACTTCGCCGCCGGGCGGTGCGCTTGAAATGATCCAGATCAGGCAAGATCGCAACCGTTGCGTCCCGGGACCCCGTCCGGGCCGGAAATCGCCCGGTGCGCGAATTGCACCAGCGCCTCCTGGTGGCAGCCGAGCGGATCCTCATTCTTGACGCCGACACGGCCCAGCGGGCGACGCTGGCCCTGTCGCTGCGTGCCGAAGGCTTCGACGTCGTGGAGGCAGCCACGGCCGAGGCCGGCCTCGAGATCATGAAGGGGGCCCCCGTCGACGGCGTGCTCTGCGCCGCGCGGGCCAGCGGCTGGAGCTGCTCCGCGGTGGTGTCGCTCGCCCGCGCCGCAGGATCGGACGCGGCCTTCATCGTGACCTGCCGGCGGGAGAACGTCGGGGTGGCGATCGAGGCCCTGCGTAGCGGCGCCGAGTCCTACCTGGTGCTGCCCGACGACCCGGTGCGGACAGGGGTCGTGGTGGAGCGGGCGCTCGAGAAGCGGCGCCTTCGCCGGGAGGCCCGCGAGCTTCGCGACCAGGCCCGCGCCCGGCTGCGCTTCGTCGGGAACGCGGCAGCGGCCTCGGCCATCGACGAGGTGATCCGGCGGGCGGCGCCCACCAAGGCCACCGTCCTCCTCCAGGGAGAGGCCGGCTCCGGCCGCTCCTTCGTGGCCGAGATGATCCACGAGGCCTCGCCTCGCCGGGACCGCCCCTTCGTGCGCGCCGGATGCGCCGGGCTCTCCGAGACGCTCCTCGAAGGCCGGCTCTTCGGCAGCGACGGGACCGTGGCGGGCGAGGCCCCGCGCCGGCGGGAGGGGCTGCTCGAGCGCGCCGACGGGGGCACGCTCTACCTCCATGAGGTCGCCAGCCTCGCTCCGTCACTCCAGGTGAAACTCCTTCGAGTATTGAAGCAGGGCGAGTACGAGCGGGTGGGCGAGAGCCGGACCCTGCGCGCGGACGTCCGGGTGGTGGCCTGCACGCGGCTCGACCTGGCCGAGGAGGTCCGCGCCGGCCGCTTCCGCGACGACCTCTACTACCGGCTCAACGTGGTGTCCCTGGCGTTGCCCCCGTTGCGAGCCCGCAAGGGCGACCTCCCGGCGCTGGCCGCGCACTTCCTGGCCGTCCACGGCCGCGCGCTCGGAAAGAGCCTCCGGGGACTCACCCCAGGCACGCTCTCCGCGCTCTTCGCCTACGAGTGGCCGGGCAACGTCCGGGAGCTCGAGAACGCCATGGCCTGGGCAGCCAGGGCCTGCACCGGCGACCTGGTGGGCATCGACGACCTGCCCACGGTGCTCAGAGGCGCCCGGCCCGACGAGGGGACCGGCAGCGCGCTCATCCCCGGGGCGAGCCTCTTCGAGATCGAGCGGGAGGCCATCCTGCGCACGCTCGACGCGGTGGGTGGCTCCACGGCGCGAGCCGCCGAGGTCCTCGGCGTCTCGGTGCGGAAGGTCCAGTACCGGCTGAAGGAGTACCGGACGGGCCTGCCCGTCGCCCGCGTCCGAGCGAGCGAGGCGTAAAGATTGACGGAAGGACGAGCCGGTCCTGATCGAGATCAACCCGCCGCCGGCATCCGACCCTTAGGCTGCCGGTGCGCCGCGAAGGATGGCGGCGAAGGAGGACATCGATGACGTTCCCACGCTGGCGAGCGCGCCTGCCCCTGGCCCTTGCCGCCCTCCTCGCGGCACCGCTCGCCTCCACGGCGAAGAGCCCTGCGCCGCCGGTCCCGGCGCCCGTCGTGCCGCCCGCCGCGGGAGCCGACTCCCCCACCTCGCCCAACCTCATCCGGGCCGAGCCTCCCCCTTTCACCGAGGGCATCTTTCCCTGCTCGCAGTGCCACGACAAGGCGGGCGACGCCACGCCCCGCCCGCTGGCCTTTCACGACGAGATCCAGGCCGAGTTCCACCACGGGCCACCCACCCGCTTCTGCCTCGACTGCCACGACAACGGGAAGCGCGACTTCTTGCATCTCATCGGCGGAGCCCTGATCCCCTTCACCGAGTCCTACAAGCTCTGTGGCCAGTGCCACGGCGACAAGTACCGTGACTGGCGGGTCGGCATTCACGGCAAGCGGACCGGGATGTGGAACGGGCAGAAGACCTATTACCTCTGCGTGAACTGCCACAACCCCCACAATCCCCGGTTCCAGGCGCTCAAGCCCGAGCCGCCGCCGATCCGGCCGCAGGAGCAGGGCCGATGAGCCAACCGAACCGCCTTCCCGTCCTCCAGGACGAGTCCGCAGCCGGTGACATGGGGTCATCCCCCTCGCGCCGGGACTTCCTCCGCACCGCCGCGGCCGGCGCCGTCATCGCCGCCGTATCGGCCTGCAACCCGGACGCGGTCGTCGAGGAGCTCCAGCGGCGCCACCTCACCGAGCTCTCGAAGGACAAGCTCCAGGCCATGCTCGGCAAGCTCGAGAAGAAGTGGTCGGCCCAGTTCGGGAAGAACGTCACCGTCTCCACCCAGGGACCCATGCCCGGAGTGAACTTCGGATACGGCCTGGACCTCTCCCGCTGCGTGGGCTGCCGCCGCTGCGTCCATGCCTGCGTGAAGGAGAACAACCAGTCGCGCAGGAATCCGCAGATCCAGTGGATACGAGTTCTCCAGATGGCGAAGGAGCACGGCGTCGCGCTCGCCCACGCCAACCCCTACTACGACCCGGAGAAGGTGCCGGAGCCCGGCCACTTCTACATGCCGGTTCAGTGCCAGCAGTGCCGCCATCCGCCCTGCACCAAGGTCTGCCCGGTCAAGGCCACCTGGAAGGATCCCGACGGCATCGTGGTCATCGACTACGACTGGTGCATCGGCTGCCGCTGCTGCACGGCCGCCTGCCCCTACGGGGCGCGCAAGTTCAACTGGGCCGAGCCGAATCTACCTTCGGCGGAGATGAATCCGGTCACCCATTTCCTGGGCAACCGGCCGCGCCCCATGGGCGTGGTGGAGAAGTGCACCTTCTGCATCCAGCGCTCGCGCGTCGGTCGCTATCCGGCCTGCGTGGAGATCTGCCCGGTGGGTGCGAGGAAGTTCGGCGACCTGCTGGATCCGGAGTCGGAGATCCGCCAGGTGATGGACCGCAAGCGCGTGTTCATCTTCAAGGAGGAGCTCAGCGACCGAGCCGCAGTTCTACTACTTCTATGGGACGTAGCGGTCGAGGGAACGAACCATGCCAATTCTCGAGTTCCTCAGGGGCGCGGTGCGGCAGGTCTTCACCGGCGGCAAGGGCTACAAGGCCTGGGTGGCCGTGCTGCTCGCCATGATCGGGATCGGCCTCTTCGGCTATTCACGGCAGTGGCAGCAGGGGCTCATCGCCACCAGCATGCGCGACCAGGTGACCTGGGCCTTCTACATTGGCAACTTCACCTTCCTGGTGGGCGTGGCCGCGGCGGCCGTGCTGCTCGTCGTGCCGGCCTACGTCTACCACTGGAAGCCCATCAAGGAGGTGGTGGTGCTGGGCGAGCTGCTCGCCATCAGCGCCCTCATCATGTGCCTCTTGTTCATCCTGGTGGACATGGGGCGCCCCGACCGGCTCACGCACATCATGCCCGGCCCCGGCAGCCCCAACTGGCCGAGCTCGATGCTCTCCTGGGACGCGCTGGTCCTGAACCTCTACCTGATCTTGAACCTGACGGTGGTGAGCCACATCCTGTATCGCGCCTATCGCGGCAAGGATTACGTCAAGTGGTTCGTGGTGCCGCTCGTCCTCTTCAGCATCCCCGCAGCGGTCGGTATCCACACCGTCACCGCCTTCCTCTACGCTGGCATGGCGGCGCGCCCCTTCTGGAACGCAGGCATCCTGGCGCCCAAGTTCATCGCCTCGGCCTTCTCGTCCGGCCCGGCAGTGATGATCATCCTCTTCCAGATCCTGCGGAAGACCACCGCCATCGAGATCAAGGACGAGGCCATCTGGAAGGTGGCCGAGCTCATGGCCTACGCCATGTTCTTCAACCTCTTCCTTCTCGGCGCCGAGATCTTCAAGGAGTACTACTCCCGCACCGAGCACCTGCTCTTCACGCAGTACCTCTGGGAGGGCATCGGGGAGTACCGGGCGCTCGTGCCGTACGCCTGGCTGTCGCTCACCGCCTCGGTGACGGCCTTCCTCATCTTCCTCGTGCCGAAGACCCGGACGAACTGGGTGACGCTCAACATCGGCGCGGTGCTGATCTTCGCCGGCGTCTACATCGAGAAGGGCATGGGGCTCGTCATCCCCGGCATGACGCCCGACACGCTGGGCGAGATCTACGAGTACCGGCCGTCGGCGACGGAGTGGATGGTGGCCATCGGTGTCTTCGGCGTGGGGGCGCTGGTGTTCACGACCCTGGTGAACGTGGCCGTGCCCATCATGATGGGGACGCTGCGGGCCAAGGGTGCGCCGGTGCTGGCGCAGGGAGCGGAGGCGGCCCACTAGGTCTCGAAACAGGGAATACCTCGACACCCGATAAACAGGAGAACCCGGTCATGAAGAAGATGCTCGTCGCTGCCGTGCTGGCCTTCCTCGTCGCCCCCGCTGCCCGCGCCGATGCTCCGGCCGCGGCTTTCCAGGCCAAGTGTGCCCCTTGCCACGGCAAGGACGGCAAGGGCCAGACCGCCATGGCGCAGAAGCTGGGCGTGAAGGACCTGACGGTCACCAAGCTCACCACCGCCGATATCGAGAAGGTCATCGCCGGCGGCAAGGGCAAGATGACGCCCTTCAAGGGAAAGCTCTCCGACGCCGAGATCAGCGGGCTCGCGAAGTACGTGTCCGGCGGCCTGAAGTAGTCACTTCTCCGGGCTGGTCGCGGCGAGCTCGGGCGCCTGGGCGACCCGGGTCACCGAGTCGACCGGCGAGACCTCCGGCACGGTCTCCGCGCCCGCCGCTTCCAGTTCGCGGAAGCGGCGAGCCATGGGGAGCACCCGCGACTCGAGCGAGCCGACGAATGCGTTGTACGACTCCACCGAGCCGGCCAGGTGCCTGCCCAGCCTGACGACGTGGCCGGCGAGGTCGGCGACGCGCTTGTGGAGCTCGCGCCCCATCTCGGCGACGCGCTCGGTGTTCGCCGCGACCGTCTCCTGCTTCCAGCCGTAGGAGACCGCCTTGAGAAGCGAGATGAGGGTGGTGGGCGTGGCGAGGATGACCCGCCGCTCGGCCCCGGCCTCGATGAGGTCCCGGTCCTGCTCCAGGGCAGCGGAGAAGAAGGATTCCCCCGGCAGGAAGAGGATCACGAACTCGGGCGTGGGGCGAAGTTGCTCCCAGTAGCTCTTCCGGGAGAGCGCCATCACGTGCTCCCGGACCTGCCGGGCGTGGTCGACGAGGAAAGCCGCGCGGCGAGTCTCGTCGGTCGTCTCGACGGCCTCGAGATAGGCGGAGAGGGGTGCCTTCGCGTCCACCACCACGGTTCGCCCGCCCGGAAGGCGCACCACGAGGTCCGGGCGGAACCTGCCCTCGTCCGTGTCCACGGTGTGCTGCTCGGTGAAGTCGCAGTGCTCGGCCATGCCCGCGAGCTCGACCACCCGCTTCAGCTGGACCTCCCCCCAGCGCCCCCGCACCTGGGGCGCCCGCAGCGCGCGAACGAGGTTGGAGGCCTCGGTGCGCAAGAGGCTCTGGGCCTCGCCCATGGTCCGGACCTGCTCGCGGAGCTCGGAATAGGCGCCTGCCCGCGTCTGCTCCATTGCACCTACCTGAGCCTCGAATCGCCCCAGGGCCTCGCGGACGGGGCCGACCATTTCGCCGATGGCATGCTGGCGCCGTTCCAGGTCTCCCCGCGCACCTTCCTGGTACCTCTCCAGGGCCTGGCCAGCCAGCTGGAGGAACGAGGTGCTGGACGCCTGGAGCGCGTCGGCCGAGAGCGCCTTGAAGGTGTCCCCGAGGCGCCGCTCGGTCTCCCGGAGGAGCGCCCGCTCGGCCAGGAGCGCCTTCTGTTGCTCGTCGAGCCGGGCGGCGAGGGCGGCCCGGGCGGAGCTCTCGACGCGCAGCCGCTCCGATGCGATGCCGGATTCCGCCCGTGCGCGCTGTCCCGCCATCGCCCAGGCGATCGCGCCCCCCACCACGAGGCCGAGGGCGAGTGCCAGGACGAAGGTGGCGAGGTCGAAGCTCAAAGGGAAAGGCCTCCGCCTGCGCTGGCAGGGGAGGCCTCTTCGTATCACCCCGGTCGGACACGGTTCCGGTCCGGCGCGGGTGGCCGTCAGCCCGTCAGTGTGCGCCTCGAGAGGTGAGCACCGCCGGGATGGTCCGGAAGCAGATCTGCACGTCCCGCCACAGCGACCAGGTGTCGATGTACTCGAGGTCGAGCGCCATCCACTCGTCGAAGCTGATGTTGGAGCGGCCGCTCACCTGCCAGGTGCAGGTGATGCCCGGCTTCACGCTCAGGCGACGACGCTGCCAGCGCTGGTACTGGCGAACCTCGGCAGGAACCGGAGGCCGCGGACCGACGACGCTCATCTCGCCCGCGAGGACGTTCAGGAACTGGGGCAGCTCGTCGATGGACGTGCGGCGGATGAAGCGCCCGACCCGGGTGACGCGAGGGTCGTTCCTCATCTTGAAGACCGGGCCCGACGCCTCGTTCTGCGCCCGCAGCGACTCCAGGCGAGCCTCGGCGTCCACGCGCATGCTCCGGAACTTGTACATCCTGAAGGGCCGGCCGTTCCTTCCGACCCGGACCTGCCGGAAGAAGACCGGCCCCGGCGACTCGAGCTTGACGGCGACCGCCGTGGCCAGGAGCACCGGCGAGAAGAGGAGCAGGGCCGCGGCGCTCGAGATCACGTCGAAGGCGCGCTTGAAGAGCAGCGCCACCTCGTCCGTCGGCGCGCGGGAGAAGGAGAGCATGGGGAGGCCGTCGAGCTCGCCGAGCGCGACGCGGGCACCGCCCACCTCGAAGAGGTCCAGGCAGACCCGGGCGCCGGCTCCCTGCTCCTGGCAGAGGCGGAACGCGCCCTCCACCGAGGACAGCCGCTCACGGGGTACCGCGAAGATGACCTCGTCGATGACGTTGTCGTCGAGGATCTGGCCGAGCTGCGAGACCGTCCCCAGCACGAACTCGCTCGGAGCGCCCTTGCGGCCGTCCTCGTCGAGGAGGACGTGGCCGGCGAACTGCAGGCCCCACTCCGGATGATCGGCCACCGTCGCCACCACGTCGTGGGCCAGGTCACCGGAGCCGACGACCGCGAACACGCGGGTGTTCAGGCCGCTGCGCCTGACCGAGCGCGCGACCTGGCGAAGGATGGCCCGGTTTCCGACCAGCAGCGCGAACGCGATGACGAAGTAGGTGCCGAAGAAGAGGCGCGAGACGTCCTCCGCCAGGCGAAGGAAGAAGATGGCGGCCACCTGGACGAGCGCCACGGCGACGAGGGCCTTCGCGATGCGGCCGATCTCGGGCCAGACCGAGCGGGTCCTGAAGCTCTCGTACACCTCGAAGAACCAGGCCGCCGCGATCCAGAGCAGCAGCGAGAAGACCAGGAACGGCCAGTGGTCCGAGAGCGGGGCGAGCGAGCCCCTGGTGTTCACGGGCAGTAGATCGCGGGTCCAGTACGCCGCCGGCACCGCAATGGCGATGCACAGGATGTCCAGCAAGCGAACGGTTCCGTCGACGACTCTGTTCTTCATGATCGGTTCAACCCCCCTGCGCTTCTTGACAGGGCTAGCTAACTCGATCAGACGCTCGATGAATGTCCCGTGACGTATGTACGCGTTGGTAGGTACAAGGGGGGTGTACCCACACAAGTGGACGGAAACGCAGGGGTATTAGCCATCTCGACCCCCAAATGTCCACGATCAGGGGACATTTATTGCTCGGTATCGTCGATTCACGCCCCAAGAGGGACCGGAAAAACGTCCAGGATTCTCGATTTTCGATGCCCCTTACGGGGCGTCGCTCAGAGCGAGAAGCGGTCTCGGAGCTCGACCGAGAGGTAGGTGGTCCACTGCCGGAAGGAACCACCCCCGGCGGTCGAGCCCTGGAACTGGGCCAGGCTGAACCCGCCCACCGACAGGACGAGAAACTTCACGGGGGCATAGCTCGCCGACAGTCCAGCGGTGCCGAAAGACTCGGGAACACGCTCGGTGTACGGGGCCAGTGCGGCCGAGAGCGATGCGCCGACACGCCAGGCCTCGGAGGGGTTCCAGTCCATCGCCAGGGTCGCGGTGAAGCGCTGATAGGGAATGCGGGCGTAGGTGTCGAAGTAAGGGGCGAGAGCCACGTCGAGGTTGAGGTGGAGCGCACGCCGCGACACCGGGTGGTAGTCGAGACGAAGCCCGGCCACCGGAACGGCCCTCTTGGCGGCCGTGCGGCTCTCCACATTGCGGTTCGCCAGGCCGGCCCCCGCCAGGAGCGTGGTGTCGAGCTCGGCCGTCCAGGACTGCCTCCAGCTCTCCGTGAGGGTGCCGATGACGAACTTCTCGCTGCCCGACATCATCCAGTTCTGGGCGGCCAGGGTCGTGGTCAGCATGGCGTTTCGAGACGCGTCCCAGGCGAAGGAGCCTTCGCCCTGCGGTCCCCAGGCCCTGGGCTGGGCCGCCTCGCCCTCCGGTCCAGTGCCGCCCACGTCGAAGTAGCCACCGGCGATGCGAAGCCGCATCCGGGGAGAAAGGACTCCCTCGACGCGAAGCAGGGTGTCGATGCCCACGTACGGGTAGGTCTGGAAGGTGCGCACCGGGTTCAGGACAGGTGGCGGTGGGCCGGCGCCGCCAGGCGTGGAGGCCGGGATGAGCTGGGAGTAGTCGCCCACCACGAAGAGGCCCAGGGCGGTCACCGTCCAGAGCTCGTCGATCCGCCACGCCGAGCGCAAGGTGGCCCGGTTCAGCACCGCCAGCTGAAGGCTTCCCACGTTGAACGGCACGGTCAGGCGCGGCGCGTAGCCGATCGAGAGGGAGAAGCGCGGACTCCCGACTTCCAGGGCGATGCCCGGGGTCAACTCGAGGTCCACTCCCCACGTCGTCCCGGCGTCGGTGGCCGTCAGGGTGCGGGCCCGCACCTCGGACAGGAGAGCCACGTCCAGGAAGACGCCGTTGGGTTCGCCTCCCGGAGAGCCGACCGTTGGCATGTAGGGAACGCCGGGCGGGCCGGTGAAGTCGCTGGAGGCCGTCGCCTGGCGATTTTCCTCGGGCGCGGGGGTCGGCCCGGTGGGCGCCGGGGCCCCGTCGCCGGCACGGCGATCGCGCGTGCCGTCGGACTGACCGACGGCAAGTGCCAGAAGCACGGCGGCGGCGGGCAGGAGCAAGGCTACTCGACGACGACCACGTCACCGCCCTGGAGGCGGAATGTGGCGGCGCGCCCCTGGAGCTGCGTGAGCCCGGAGTAGGTGAAGCGAATGCGCTGGGCGCCGCTGCCATCGGGCTTCTGCCGGATGACGACGATCCCGTCCTTGTCGGCGAACGGCGTCATGCCGCCGGCGATGGCCAGCGCCTGGAGCACGCCCGAGCCGGGCTCCAGCGGGAAGTTCCCCGGCCTCACGACCTCCCCGAGGACCGCCACGACCATCGGGCGCGCCTCGTCCAGGGAGACGGTCACGACGGGATTGACGATGAATTCCTTGAGTCGAGCCTGGATCCGTCTTGCCAGGGCAGCGGGCGTGGAGCCGGCGGCCTCCACGTCGTCGAGGAACGGGAGGGAGATCTTCCCATCGGGCCGGATCCGCGCCCGGGTGGTGATCGAATCCTGGTTCCAGACCCGAACGCTGATCAGGTCGCCGGCCTGGAGGACGTCCTCGCGGCTGGCCGGAGGCACCGACGGAGCCAACGAGTCGACGGAGACGTACTCCCCCGTGGTCTTGCAGCCGGCGGACCCGAGCAGGAGCACCATGCAGCCGGCGAGTCGTAGCGTTGCACCATGGACCTTCACCTGGACCTCCCCTGGGCCCGCTTCAGAGCCCACCGTGGCGACCGAAACACGGCGCGCGTTCCCGGCTCCATACCACGATCGGGATTCAAGCCGGCGCGCTCGCTCGGGGGGGCCCTTCCCGCCAGTCGGCCACCGGGGCAGTCACCGAGCCCATGATCCGCTCCGCTCCCACGATGGCCACCGTGCTGACCAGGGAGTCGAGGTCCATCGCCCCGACCCTCACCACGAGGAGGACGGCGTCCACTTCCTCGACCAGGTGCACGCCGGAAAGGCTTCGGATCAGGGAATCCACCACCACCACCGCCCGGGTACCTCCCGCGACGGAGGTCGCCAGGTCCCGGACGAGACGCTTCCCGTCGGCGATGTCCACACCCCGGGCATCGATGCAGCGCACCGGGGGATCCGCCTCGCCGGACGTGGCCTGGAGCGCGTCCACCACCTCCTGCACCGAAACCCGGTCGTCCGTCGGGATGACGGCAAGTGAATTCCAGTCACAGGCCAGCAGGGCCTTCCACATCTCCTCGATGTCGCGATGGTCCTGCCTGGGGGCGGGTTCTCCGGAATCGTCGAGCATCGGTCTCTCGGGTCCCTTCTCCTGGAAAACGACAGTATATCCAGACTGGCGATCCGATTCGAAGCTAGAATGGCCGTCCTCGCCTGGGAGGGGTGCGCGTGGCCGACGAAGGACGAAGCAGGTTGAAGGGGGACGAACTGGTCGTCCGGGCGAACGTCGCCCGGGTTCGACGCGATCGCGCCCAGCAAATCGACTTCCAGGGTCTCTGGTTCACGCTCGCCCGGAAACGCTGGAACTCCCTCGTCCTGGTGCCGGCAGACGAGGGCGATTCCGCGGCCGGAATCGCCACGGCCCTGGCCGACGTGGGCCGGAGGCTCCGGAACACGCCGGTGACCTTTCTCGTGATGGCGGGATCGATCGACTATGCATCGGCGGGAAGGTTCGTGGCGGCAGTGGCAGGGAACAGCGGCCAGGACGCCGGCGGGCCTCCATCCTCGCGGGTGATCGTCGCCGTCCCGTCGGTCATCTCGGAACCGCTCGCGCTCGCGGTCACCGACGCCGCCGACGCCGTCGCGCTCTACGTCCGCAAGGGAAGCACGCGCCTGAAGGCGGCTGCGCGCACCATCGAGCTGGTCGGGCGCGATCGGATCGTCGGCTGCGTGCTCGGCTGAGCACGCCTACTGCGCCGCAAACACCCCGCACGTGGTGGTCACGCTCGCCGCGAAGGCCAGCGAACCGTTGGCCGTCACCGTGCCGGTTCCCGGAGCCACCGCGACCGACACCACCTTCTCTGGACCGACCGTGATGGTCCCCTGGACCGTCTTCGTCGTATCGGCCACGCTCCTCGCGACCACGTGGTAGGTGCCGGCCGTGGCGGGCGCCGTGTAGATGCCGTTCGTCACGGTCCCGCCGCCAGCCTCGGTCACGGTCCAGGTCACGGCGGTGTTGGCGCTGTTGGTCACCGTGGCGGTGAAGACCACCGCCCTGCACGCGTCGAGCGTTGCCGACGCGGGGTTGATCGAGATGGCCACCACAGGCGCCGGCGCGGTCACGGTGACGGTGGCGGTGCCGGACCTGGTCGGCGCGGCGACGCTGGTGCCCGTGACGACGTAGGTGCCGGGAGTGTTGGGGGCGACGTAGACGCCGTTGGTGGCGCCGATGGAGCCTGCGCCCGAGGGCACCGACCAGGTGGCTGCGGTGGACTGGCCAGCAGTCGTTCCGGAGACGACCGCGCTGAAGGTGGCCGTGCCGCCCGTCAGGATGGATGCCGTGGCCGGCGAGACGCTCACCGTGACGACCGGGGCGGCCGTGACGGTCACCGTCGCCGACCCGCTCTTGGTCGGGTCGGCAGCGCTGGTCGCGATTACGTGGCAGGTGCTGGCAGAGCTCGGCGCGGTGTACGTGCCGGTGGACGAGACGGACCCGCAGCTCGAGCCTTCCTGGACCGACCACGTGACCGACACATTGGTCGCGTCGGTGACGAGCGCGGCGAAGACCGCCGAGCCGCCGAAGGGAAGGTTGAGCGTCCCCGGGCTCACCGTCACCGAGACCGGACGAGGGGACGCGTTCCTCTTCACGCGCACCACGCTCGTGCCATTGCTCTTCACCGACGCGATGGCGCTGTCCGCGCGAACGTGGAACGTGCCCTCGGTCGCCGGCGCAGTGTAGAGGCCGGTCGAGTCGATGGTGCCGCCGCCTGCCTCCACGACCGTCCAGGCGACCGAGGTATCGGCCGTGCCGGTGACCTGGGCGCTGAACTTCAAGGTCGAGCCTGGCTCGATATCGGCCTCCGAGGGAGCCGTCAGCACGACCACGGTCTGCCCCGCGGGCGGGATGCTCACGCTACTTTCGGAGGAGGACCCCCCGCAGGCGCTGGCGAGAAGGGCGGCAAGGAGCGACCCAAGAATGGAGCGAAGCGTCATGTGTGAAGACCTCCAGTCGACTCAGCGTGAATCCGTCGACCGGGTCCCCTCCCGAGTGACGAATCCCCCCAAGGCCAAGGTACGCCATGGCGAAGTGTCACGTAAACCACTGACGAGACATGGTTTTTTGCCTTCACGGACTTACAGGAGGCGACTCCTCTGCTCCGCTCCTACGTTCACCGCGGGTGTGTGTTCGGGGAACTGACGGATGGGCTGAGCCCGGAGGGCGATCTCGAAGCCGCCATCCCCCCCCAACGGATGACCCATTCAGGGCCTCATCGCCCTTGACCCACCGCGTCGCGACTTGAGAAACTCCGCGGTTCCCCGCGGCGGAAGGACGAAGGCGAAGATGACGAAGGGCTACCCGGAGAAGCAGGGCCTTTACGACCCGGCCAACGAGCACGACAGCTGCGGCTTCGGGTTCGTCGTGGACATCGAGGGGCGGAAGTCCCACTCCATCGTACAGCAGGCCCTCCAGGTCCTTCTCAACCTCGAGCACCGCGGAGCAGCCGGAGCCGAGAAGAACACCGGTGACGGGGCCGGCATCCTGCTTCAGACCCCCGACGCCTTCCTGCGCAAGGAGGCGAGGAAGATCGGCATCGACCTGCCTCCGCCCGGGCGCTACGCCGCCGGCATGGTCTTCCTGCCCTCGGATCCGCAGAGCCTCGCCGCCTGCCAGAAGAAGCTCGAGGAGGTCGTCCGCTCCGAAGGGCAAGTGCTGCTGGGCTGGCGCGAGGTGCCGTACGATCCATCCACGCTGGGTGACATGGCCAAGGCCAGCCAGCCGGTGATCCGGCAGATCCTGATCGGAGCCGGGGAGGGCGCCGGCGACCTGATGGCGTTCGAGCGCAAGCTCTACGTCGATCCGCCGGCTCTCGCGGAAGTCGATCCTCCGCTCCAACAACCCGGGACGGCGCGAGTTCTACGTGGCCAGTCTCTCGGCCCGCACCATCGTCTACAAGGGAATGCTGAACGCCGGCCAGCTCAGGGAGTTCTACCCGGACCTGTCAGACCCGGACATGGCGAGCGCCATCGCCATGGTCCACTCCCGCTTCTCCACCAACACCTTCCCGTCCTGGTCGCGCGCCCACCCTTACCGCTTCATCTCCCACAACGGCGAGATCAACACGCTGCGGGGAAACATCAACTGGATGCACGCGCGCCAGAGCCAGATGGCGTCGAAGCTCTTCGGCGAGGACCTCAAGAAGATCCTCACCGTCATCGACACCGACGGCTCCGACTCGGCCATGTTCGACAACGTGCTCGAGCTCCTGCACCTGTCGGGCCGCTCGCTGCCCCACGCCATGATGATGATGGTCCCCGAGCCGTGGGCCAAGCACGAGTCCATGAGCCCGGAGAAGAAGGCCTTCTACGAGTTCCACTCCTGCCTCATGGAGCCGTGGGACGGCCCGGCCTCCATCGCCTTCACCGACGGCGAGATTGTCGGCGCCACGCTGGACCGCAACGGCCTGCGCCCGGCCCGCTACTACGTCACGCACGACGGCCTGGTGGTGATGTCCTCCGAGGTCGGCGTCCTCGACATCCCCCCGGAGAACGTGAAGCAGAAGGGACGTCTCCAGCCCGGGCGCATGTTCCTCGTCGACACCAGCGAGAAGCGCATCGTCTCAGACGACGAGCTGAAGCAGCGCATCGCCTCGGCCGAGCCCTACGCCGCCTGGCTGAAGCAGTACCTCGTCAAGCTCGAGGACCTGCCCAGGCCGCCGGTGGTACACGAGCCCGATCACGAGACCGTGCTGCGTCGACAGGAGACGTTTGGATACACCGCCGAGGATCTGAAGACGCTCATCAACCCCATGGCGACGACCGGCGGGGAGCCGCTCGGGTCGATGGGCACCGACACGCCGCTGGCGGTCCTCTCCGAGAAGCCCCAGCTCCTCAACGGCTACTTCAAGCAGCTCTTCGCCCAGGTCACCAATCCCCCCGTGGACGCCATCCGCGAGGAGATCATCATGGGGATCGAGACGGCGGTCGGGCCGGAGGGAAACCTCCTCGAGCCCACGCCGGAGTCTTGCCGCCAGCTCGACGTCCCCACGCCGGTGCTCACCAACGAGGACCTGGAGCGGCTGCGCGCGCTCGACGGCGGACCGGCAAGCCGCGGCTTCCGATCCATCACCCTGCCGGCACTCTTCCCGGTGAACGAGGGGGGCGCCGGGCTCCGCAGGGCCATCGAGAGCATGCAGGTCCAGGCCTCGGAGGCCATCGCCGAGGGGCACAACCTGCTCATCATCTCCGACCGCGGCCACGACGAGGAGGACGCGCCCATCCCGGCGGTGCTCGCCGTGTCGGCCGTGCACCACCACCTGCTCCGCGAGGGCACCCGGACCCGCGTCGGGATCGCCGTCGAGTCGGGCGAGCCGCGCGAGGTGCACCACTTCGCGCTCCTCATCGGCTACGGCGCCAGCGCCGTGAACCCCTACCTGGCCTTCGAGACCATCCACGACCAGGTTCGCCAGGGGCTCATCCCCGGCCCGGCCGGCAAGGCCGAGAAGAGGTACATCAAGGCCGTCAACAAGGGGATCGTGAAGGTCATCTCCAAGATGGGGATCTCGACCATCCAGAGCTACCACGGCGCCCAGGTCTTCGAGGCGGTGGGGCTGAACCAGGACTTCATCGACGAGTACTTCACCTGGACCTCGAGCCGCATCGGCGGCGTGGGCATCGACGTGGTGGCGAAGGAGGTCAAGGACCGGCACTACCGGGCCTACCCGCCTCGCGCCATCCGACACACCACCCTCGGGACGGGCGGCCAGTACCAGTACCGCGCCGACGGCGAGTACCACCTCTTCAACCCGGAGACCGTGCACCGGCTCCAGCACGCCTGCCGGACGGGAAGCTACGAGGCCTACAAGGAGTACGCGGCGCTCGTGAACGACCAGTCGCGAACCCTGTGCACGCTGCGCGGGCTCATGGACTTCAAGCTGGCCGGCAAGCCGGTGCCGCTGGCCGAGGTCGAGTCGGTGGAGTCGATCCTGCACCGGTTCAAGACCGGCGCCATGAGCTACGGCTCGATCTCGCAGGAGGCGCACGAGGCCCTGGCCGTCGCCATGAACCGCATCGGCGGAAAGTCCAACACCGGGGAGGGCGGGGAGGATCCGGCCCGCTTCAAGCGGCTTCCCAACGGCGACTCGAAGAACAGCGCCATCAAGCAGGTGGCGTCGGCCCGGTTCGGCGTGACCAGCGAGTACCTGGTGCAGGCCAAGGAGTTGCAGATCAAGATCGCCCAGGGCGCCAAGCCCGGGGAGGGCGGGCAGCTTCCCGGGCACAAGGTCTATCCGTGGATCGCCAAGGTGCGCCACTCCACGCCCGGCGTGGGGCTCATCTCGCCGCCGCCGCACCACGACATCTACTCCATCGAGGACCTGGCCCAGCTCATCCACGACCTCAAGAACGCCAACCGGCGCGCGCGGATCTCGGTCAAGCTGGTGGCCGAGGTCGGTGTCGGCACCATCGCCGCCGGCGTCGCCAAGGCCCACGCCGACGTGATCCTCATCTCCGGCTACGACGGCGGCACGGGAGCCTCCCCGCTCACCTCCATCAAGCACGCCGGCATCCCCTGGGAGCTCGGGCTCGCCGAGGCGCATCAGGTGTTGCTGCTGAACAATCTCCGATCCAGGGTCACGCTGGAGGCGGACGGGCAGCTGAAGACCGGCCGGGACGTGGCCGTGGCCGCGTTGCTCGGCGCGGAGGAATTCGGGTTCGCGACCGCGCCGCTCGTGGTGCTGGGCTGCATCATGATGCGGGTCTGCCACCTGAATACCTGCCCGGTAGGCGTGGCCACCCAGGACCCTGCACTCCGGAAGTTCTTCACCGGCGACCCGGCCCACGTCGTGAACTTCATGCGCTTCGTGGCCACCGAGCTTCGGGAGTACATGGCCGAGCTGGGTTTCCGCACCATCGACGAGATGGTGGGGCGCTCCGAGCGCCTGGAGATGCGCCGCGCCGTGGATCACTGGAAGGCCCGCAACCTCGACTTCACCCGCATCCTCTTCCAGCCCAAGGTCCCGAAGGAGTGGGGTCGGACCTGCCAGATCGCGCAGGACCACGGCATCGAGCAGTCGCTCGACGTCTCGGTGCTCCTCGACGTCTGCCGGCCGGCCATCGAGGAGGGAAAGAGGGTCGAGGCGGTGGTTCCCATCCGCAACGTGAACCGGGTGGTCGGGACAATCACCGGAAGTGAAGTGACGAAGCGCTGGGGCCCCGACGGCCTGCCCGACGACACCATCCACCTCACCTTCCAGGGCTCCGCAGGACAGAGCTTCGGCGCCTTCATCCCGGCCGGGATGACCCTGGTCCTGGAGGGCGACGCCAACGACTACATCGGCAAGGGACTATCCGGCGGGCGCGTCGTCGTGTGCCCGCCCAGGGGTTCCACCTTCGTGGCGGAGGAGAACGTCATCATCGGCAACGTGGCCTTCTACGGCGCCACCGGCGGCGAGGCCTTCATCCGCGGCGTGGCCGGCGAGCGCTTCTGCGTGCGCAACTCGGGCGCCACGGCGGTGGTCGAGGGGGTGGGCGACCACGGCTGCGAGTACATGACGGGCGGCCGGGTGGTGATCCTCGGAAAGACCGGGCGCAACTTCGCTGCGGGCATGTCGGGCGGGATCGCCTGGGTGCTCGACGAGGGGGGCGGGTTCGAGAAGGTGCTCAATCGAGAGATGGTCTCGGCCGAGCGGCTCTCCAATCCGGTGGAGATCGCCGAGCTCCGGGAGATGGTGGAGCGGCACGTGCAGTTCACCGGGTCGGCGCGCGGCCGGCTCATCCTCGACGCCTGGAAGGAATTCGTTGCCGCGCTTCGTCCGGGTGGTGCCGAACGACTTCCGGCGGGTCCTCGAGGCGCAGGCCCGCATGCGGGCCATGGGGCTCTCTCCCGACGAGGCGGAGATGGCGGCCTTCGAGGAGAACGCGCGGGACGAGGCACGGGTCGGGGGCAACTAGAAATGGGCAAGCCGACGGGATTCATGGAGTACCAGCGCGACCTGCCCCACGACCGGGGGCCGCGCGAGCGCGCCAAGGACTGGAACGAGTTCCACCCGCGCGTTCCGGACGAGGCGCTCCAAATCCAGGGAGCCCGCTGCATGGACTGCGGACTTCCCTTCTGCCACACCGGGAAGCTCATCGCCGGGATGGCCTCCGGGTGCCCGCTCAACAACCTCATCCCCGAGTGGAACGACCTGGTCTACAGGGGGCAGTGGCAGGAGGCGCTCATCCGGCTGCAGAAGACCAACAACTTCGCCGAGTTCACCGGGCGTGTCTGCCCGGCCCCTTGCGAGGGTTCCTGCACGGTGGGCATCTCCGGCGACCCGGTGACCATCAAGGCCATCGAGGTCTCGATCATCGACCGGGCCTTCGAGGAGGGCTGGGTGCTCCCCGACCGGCCGCAGACCCGGACCGGCTGCAAGGTGGCGATCGTCGGCAGCGGCCCGGCCGGCCTGGCCTGTGCCGCGCAGCTCAACCGCGCCGGACACTCGGTGACGGTCTTCGAGCGCGCCGACCGGATCGGCGGCCTGCTCATGTACGGCATCCCCAACATGAAGCTGGACAAGGCGATCGTGCAGCGGCGCGTGAACCTCATGGCCGACTCGGGCGTTCGCTTCATCACCGGGACCGAGGTGGGCAAGCACATCCCGGTGCGGCGCATCCAGAACGACTACGACGCGGCCGTCCTCTGCATCGGCGCCACCAAGGCGCGAGATCTATCGGTCGACGGGCGGAGCCTCCACGGCATCCACATGGCCATGGATTTCCTGACCAAGAACACCCGGAGCCTGCTCGACTCCGGCCTCTCCGACGGGCGCTACATCAGCGCCGCGGGACGCGACGTGGTGGTCATCGGCGGCGGGGACACGGGAACCGACTGCGTCGGGACCTCCATCCGTCACGGGGCGAGGAGCATCACCCAGTTCGAGATCCTGCCCCGACCGCCCGACCGCCGCGCCGCCGACAACCCGTGGCCGCAGTGGCCGAAGGTCCACCGCACCGACTACGGCCAGGAGGAGGCGGCCGAGATCTTCGGACGCGACCCCCGAATCTTCGGGGTCTCGACGAAGAGGTTCGTCGGCGACGCCCAGGGGCGGGTGAAGGAACTGCACACCGTCCAGGTCGAGTGGGTTCGCGACCCCAACGGCCGCTTCGGGCCGAGCGAGATCCCGGGAACCGAGCGGATGGTGAAGGCCGACCTGGTGCTGCTCGCGCTGGGTTTCACCGGCCCGGAGCGGACCGGCGTGCTGACCGAGCTGGGCGCGAGGCTCGACGATCGAGGAAACGTCTGGACGGACGACGAGAAGATGACGAGCGTCCCGGGTGTGTTTGCAGCCGGGGACGCGGCGCGGGGGCAGTCGCTGGTCGTCTGGGCGATCCACGAGGGAAGGCGCGCGGCCAGAGGCGTCGACCGCTTCCTCATGCAGGGCGAGAGCTACCTGCCGGGATAGGTACCCGGCAGGGGGGCGAAATATCCCGGCGCGACGAGCGTAGGAAGGACACCATGCTGCGCCTCCTCCTGTTCCTGCTGCTGCTCGCCGTCTGCTGGCCGCTCGCGCTCCTCGCGCTCGTCCTCTGGCCCATCGTCTGGTTGCTCTCGATCCCGTTCCGCCTGCTGGGGATCGCGGTCGACGGCGTCCTTTCCCTCCTGCGCGCCGTGGTCACCCTGCCGGCGCGACTCCTGGGCGGCGGGAGGGCCTGATCACGCCCGTGCGCGGCCGCTCGCCGGCGCCCGGACGAACAGCGGCAGCAGCAGGGCCACGCCCAGCAGCGCCGCGGTCGCCGGAAGCGCCCCCACGTAGGAACCCGTCCGGTCCTTCACCGCCGCCACGAACCCGGGCCCGACCACCCCCGCCGCGCTCCAGGCCAGCAGGACGTATCCGTAGTTCACCCCGAGGTGCCTGGTCCCGAACCAGTCCGCCACGAGCGAGGGCATCACCCCGAAGCCGCCGCCGTAGCAGAGCAGCACCAGCGCGAAGAGCGGCGCCACCATCCACATGGAGTGAAATCGCCCCACCACCAGGAAGACCGCGATCTGGAGCAGGTAGATGGCGGCGAAGGCGGCGCGCCGCCCGGCCCGGTCGGACACCGCTCCCCAGAGGAAGCGCCCGAGCGCGTTCGCGAGCGCGATGGTCCCGTAGACCGCGGCGGTGACCGCCAGGGTCGCCCCGGTCAGCTCTCGCATGATGGGGACCGCGTTGGAGATGAACAGGATCCCGGCCGACACGTTCAGGAAGAGCATCGCGAAGGCCGCCCAGAACTGGGGCGTCCGGACCATGCGACCCGGCGTGAAGTCAGGCCCAGGCCGAACCGCCGCGGCGGACGGGGAGGGTGCCGGGGGGTTTCGCAGGAGCAGCGCACCCGCTCCGCCCAGGATCGCGAAGGCGACACCCGACGCCGTGAAGGCGTCGAGCACCGCGCCGGCCTCCCCTGGAGCCGGGGCGGCGGAGAAGGCCGGGAGCGACCGGAGGAGGTGGGCATACAGGAAGGCGCCCAGTCCGAAGCCCCCCACCACGAGTCCGCTCCCCAGGCCGCGCCGGTCCGGGAACCATTTGGTCACCGCCGCCACCGGGGTGACGTAGCCGAGCCCCAGCCCGAGACCGCCCATCGCGCCATAGGTGAAGTACAGCCAGGCCGCCCCGAATCGCGCCGTCCCCAGGCCGGCGAGCAGGTTCCCCGCTCCCCAGAGCATCGCGCCGGTGACCGCCACGACGCGCGGCCCCGCCCGATCCTGCCACCTGCCGCCGATCACCGCCCCCACGCCCAGGAAGAAGATGGCGATCGAGAACGGGGCGGTCGCCTGCGTGCTCGTCCAGCCGAGGGCCGCCTGCAGAGGCTGCGTGTAGACGCTCCAGGCGTAGACCGTGCCCAGGCAGGCCATGAGCGCCACGCCCCCCAGGGCGACGATCCAGCGGGTCATGGGCCCTTGCGGCGAACCGCCTTCGCCTTCTCGCCCGAGGACGCCGGGCGCTTTCGCGGGGCCTCGACGACGTCGACGGGGGTGCCCTCCCCGCGGAAGAGTGCGATGTGCACGCCCGGCATCTTGGGGTCGGGGCGGCGGGCCTGGGCCTCGAACTCCGATGCGGCGCTGGCCGCCACCTGGAAGCGGGTCTCGCGGGGGGAGATCAGGATCTTGCCGATCTCCTTCCGGGTCACGCCTCCGCGCCGGCAGAGGAGCGGGAGCAGCCACTTGGGATCCGCGTTCCGCTCCCGGCCGATGCCGATGCGGAACCAGACGACGTCGTCGGGCGCGGAGCTTCTCGGGCGCGCGGGCAGGGTGGGGGGGCGGGGCGCCTCGCGGGAGACCCGAAGGGTCTCGGGCAAATCCTCGGCCGAGGGCAGACGCGACCGCTCCCGCCGCACCAGGGCGGCGGCCACCATCAGGGGAGCGCGCGATTCGAGCAATCGGCGGGCGGCACCGAGTTCCTCCTCCGAGGCCTCGCCGGCCAGCGCTGCCACGTCGGTGGCGATCCGCTCCTCGTCCCGGGCCCGGATCTCCTCCGCCGAGGGAACCGGGATCCAGTCGGCCTTGGCGCCGGCGGCCTTCAGCATGCTCTGGAGGCGGTAGCGATCGGCCGGCGCAGCCAGGAAGACGGCCCGCCCCTTCTTGCCGGCGCGCCCGGTGCGGCCGCTGCGGTGCTGCAGCGCCTGGGCGTCCCGGGGGAGATCGGCGTGAACCACCAGCTCGATGCCGGGAAGGTCGAGGCCTCGGGCAGCCACGTCGGTGGCCACGAGGATGCGGGCACGTCCGTCGCGCAGTTGCTTCAGCGCCCGCGTCCGCTCGGTCTGGGTCAGCTCGCCGGAGATCCCCACCGCCTCGAAGCCGCGCTCGGCGAGGCTGGAGGCCATGTGGTGGGCCCCTTCTCGCGTGGCGCAGAAGACCAGCGCCCGTCGCGGATCCTGGGCGCGAAGCACGTTCACGAGCGCGTGCTCCCGCTCCCGGGGCGAGACCACGTGCGCCTGCAGCGCGATGTCGGCATGCGCCTCGCCCGGCGGCGTGGCGGCGACGCGCGCGGCGTCGCGGGTGTAGCGCTTCGCCAGCTCGAGAATCGGGCGTGGCAGCGTGGCCGAGAAGAGCACCGTGCGCCGCTCGGTGGGGGCGGCTCCGAGAATGGCCTCGAGTTCCTCGCGGAACCCCATGTCGAGCATCTCGTCGCCCTCGTCGAGGACCAGAGCCTTCGCGTGCGAGAGGTCGAGATTCCTGCGGTCGATGTGGTCCCGGATGCGCCCTGGCGTGCCCACCACCACGTGGGCGCCGGCGGCGAGCGCCCGGGCCTCGCGGCGCGCGTCCATGCCCCCCACCGTGGAGGTGACGCGCCCTCCGGCCTCGGCGAGGAGCCAGGCGAGCTCGCGCTGAACCTGCACGGCCAGCTCCCGGGTCGGCGCGATGACGAGCGCCAGCGGCTTCCCGGCCTCCTCGAAGGCCGGCGCCTCGCCCAGCAGGGTGTCGGCGAGCAACATCCCGAAGGCCACCGTCTTTCCCGAACCGGTCCGCGACGAGACGAGCAGGTCGCGTCCGCGCAGGCCGGGGGCCATCACCTCGGTCTGGACCGGTGTGGGTTCGGCGTATCCGCGGGCGTCGAGGGCGCGGCGGAGGGCGGGGTGGACGTCGAGGCCGGCGAAACTCATGGCCGAATTTAACACGAGAGCCGTTCCAGCTCGCCAGAGAGCCGTTCCCACTCCGCGTAAAGCGGCGCGAGCTCCGCCTGGGCGCGCTGCCGGGTCTCGACGTGGACGCGCGCCCGGGCGAAGTCGTCGTAGATGGCCGGGCTGGCCAGCGCGTCCGTGGCCTCGCGCTCGGCCAGCTCCAGCTCGGCGACGCGCGCTTCCACCGCCTGGATCCGGTCGCGCAGGGGCTTCTCGAGCCTGTAACGGACGTTGCGGGCCTCGGCCTCGGCGCGCCGTCGTCCCCGGTCGCCGGGGCTCGGGCCCGGGTCGCGAGCGCCCGGCCCGGCCGCATCCGCTCCTGCAGCGTCGGCCAGCTGGCGCTGGTGGTAGAGCCAGTCGTCGAGGTTGCCGGGCCAGGGGATCACGCCACCGTCCTTCACCTCCCAGACGACCGTCGCCAGCCGGTTCACGAAGCTCCGGTTGTGGGACACGAAGAGGAGCGTGCCGCCGTATCCGGCCAGCGCCTCGATGAGGGCCTCCGACGACTCGATGTCGAGGTGGTTGGTGGGTTCGTCGAGGAGGAGGAGGTTCGTCGGACGAAGAAGCAGCTTGGCGAGAGCCACCCGCGACCGCTCCCCGCCCGAGAGCACGCCCACCCGCTTGTCCACGGCGTCTCCCGAGAAGAGGAAGGAACCGGCCACGCTCCGGATCCACGACTCTCCCTTGTCCGGCACCACGTCCCAGAGGGTCCGGAGCACGGTGCGGTCGGGATCGAGCACGCCGAACGTGCGTGCCGGCCCATCGGCCCCGGCGTGCTCGTCCCGCTCGAAGTGGTGCTGCGCGTAGTAGCCGGCCAGGACGCCGTGCCCGAGCTTCACCGACCCGGCGTCGGCCGGAAGCTCGCCGGCGGCGAGCTTGAGGAGCGTGCTCTTCCCGGCCCCGTTCGGCCCGATGACGGCGATGCGCTCTCCCCGGAGCACCTGTGCGTCCAGTCCGCTGTAGACCTTCACCGGCCCGTACGACTTCGAGAGCCCCTCGATGCGCATCACCTCGCGTCCGGAGCGAGGGGCGTCGGGGAAGCGGAAGAGGGCCGTGTCCCGTTCCTCGCGCAGCTCGACCGTCTCCATCCGGTCGAGCATCTTCTGCTTGCTCTTGGCCTGGGTGGCCTTGGTGTTCTTGGCGCCGAAGCGCTCGATGAATCCCTCGAGCTGGGCGCGTCGGGCCTCGATGCGCGCGGCCTTGGCGACGAGCTGCACCTCCTCCTCGGCGCGAAGCCGGCGGTAGTCGTCGTAGTCGCCGACCCAGCTGCGGATCCCTTCCGGCTCGAGCGAGAGAACCCGTCCGATCTGCCGGTTGAGGAAGAGTCGATCGTGGGAGACCAGCACGAGCGCCTTCCTCGTCCCGCGCAGGAAGTCCTCGAACCAGGCCAGCGTCGGAACGTCGAGGTGGTTGGTGGGTTCGTCGAGGAGCAGGAGATCCGGGTCCTGCAGCAGGATTCCCGGCCAGCGCGGCCCGCATCCGCCAGCCGCCCGACAGCGTGCGGGTGGGGCTATCCAGCCGATCGGCGGCGAAGCCCAGGCCGCCCAGGATCCGCTCGGCCCGGTGGCGCCCGAAGTGCTCCTCGAAGTGCGCGACCTCGTCGTGCAGCTCGGCCAGCTCCTCCGAGAGCTCGAGCCGCTCGTCGTCGGAGCGGGACTCGGCGAGCGCCGCCTCGGTGGCGAGCAGCCGGGCCTGGAGCGCATCCCGCCCCGGCACCGACGAGAGCACCGCCTCGACGATGGTTCCCTCCGGAAGCGACGACACGTCCTGCGGCAGGTAGCCCAGCCTGGCCCCGCGCCGGAAGACGAGCGCTCCCCCGTCGGCGGGGCGCTCCCCGGCCAGGATGCGGAGCAGGCTCGACTTGCCCGTGCCGTTCGGCCCACCAGCCCGATCCGGTCGTGCGGGCCGATGGCGAAGGACGCTCCGTCGAGGAGAACGTCGGCGCCAAAGGCGAGCGAGAGGTCGCGTGCGGATACCAGGCTCATGCGGTTCACACTTCTTCACCCAGGATCCCCGTGGAGGCAAGGGGCTCCGCGACTATGATGCGCCCCGTGTCGACCGACCCCGTCCTGACCGCGCTCCTCGTCGAGGATGACGCCCGGCTCGCCGCCCTGACCGCCGAGTACCTCGGAGGCCACGGCGTGGTGGTGACTCGCGCCGCCGACGGCGCGGCCGGCCTGGACGAGGCGCTCCGCCACCGCTACGACGTGGTGCTCCTCGACCTCCTGCTCCCGGGCATGGACGGCCTGGAGGTGTGCCGCGAGCTGCGCGCCCGCTCCGACGTGCCCATCGTCGTGCTCACCGCACGCGGCGAGGAAGCCGACCGGGTGATGGGGCTCGAGGTGGGCGCCGACGACTACGTCTCGAAGCCCTTCTCGCCCCGCGAGCTCCTGGCCCGCATCCGGGCCGTGGTCCGGCGCGCCCGGGGCCAGGTAGGACCTACGGTGAAGCCCGTGCAGGTGGGGGCCCTGGCGCTCGACCCGGGGGCGCGGCGCGCCACCGTCTCCGGCCGGGAGATGGCGCTCACCGGCTACGAGTTCTCGATCCTCTACGCGCTGGCCTCCCGACCCGGGCGGGTGCTCACGCGGGAGCAGCTCATCGACCTGGCCGGCGGCAACCCCGACGAGGCCTTCGACCGGTCGGTGGACGTCCACGTCTCCCGGTTGCGACACAAGCTCGGCGACGATCCCAAGAGCCCACGCATGCTGAAGACCGTTCGCGGCGCGGGCTACATGCTGGCCACGGAGGGGGATTGAGCCTGCGCCAGCCGAGCCTGTTCTGGCGCCTCTACCTGGCCGGATTGGCGCTGCTCGGGCTGGTGGCGGTCGCCAACTTCGTGGTCGGGTCGTTCACCGGTCGAGGCCCGACCGCGCGCGGAGCCGAGCGCCTGACCCATTTCGCCGCGGAGCACATCGCCGGCCACCGGGACACACCCGAACGGATCGAGTTCGAGCTCCGGCAGATGGGCGACGCCTTCCAGGTCGAAATGGCCTTCCGGCTCGACACGGGGGCGGTGGTCGCAAGCGCCGGGGAGCCGCCGCAGATGCCCGAGAAGGAGCGCGCCCGGCTCGACGCCGGTTCCCGGCACTTCGACGAGGACGGCCGCCCGGTGTGGGCCACCCGCGTGTCCGGAAGCCCACCCGGCTACCTGATCGTCGCCGCTCCACCACGGACCTTCCCGGTGGAGCGGGCCGCGGCCTTCATCTCGACCTGGCTCTTCCTCCTCGCGCTGGCGGCATTCCCCATGGCCCGCGCGCTGGCTCGTCCCATGGAGCGGCTCACCGAGGCGGCTCGCAAGCTCGGCGCCGGCGACCTTTCGGCGCGGGCGGGGCTGCGGCGAAGCGACGAGGTCGGGGAGCTCTCGCTGGCCTTCGACGACATGGCGGGGAGGCTGGAGAGCCTGGTCCGCTCCGAACGGCAACTGCTCGCCGACGTGTCCCACGAGCTGCGGACCCCGCTTTCCCGGATCCGGGTGGCGCTGGACCTGGCCGCCGAGGGGGACGTGGATCGGGCGCGAAAGTACCTCGAGGAGATCCGCATCGACCTGGAGGAGCTGGACCAGCTTCTCGGCGACGTGCTCACGGCGGCCCGGCTGGACCAGGCCGGGGGCCGAGGGGAGGTGCCGCTGCGGCTGCAACAGGTCCAGGCCCGGGAGATCGTCGAACGCGCCGCCGAGCGGTTCCGCCGATCCCATCCAGGCCGTGAGCTGACGGTGCGTGTGGAGGGCGACCTGCCCGGGCTGGTCGCCGACCCGGTCATGCTGCGGCGCGTCCTCGACAACCTGTTCGACAACGCCGTCAAGTACTCGGAGTCGCCGGCGCCCGTGGAAGTGGTGGCGCGGCAGGACGGCTCGGCCCTGCAGGTCTCGGTGCGCGACCAGGGCATCGGCGTCGATCCCCACGA
The DNA here is from genome assembly GCA_963700085.1 of uncultured delta proteobacterium. GTDB lineage: Bacteria > Myxococcota > Myxococcia > Myxococcales > Anaeromyxobacteraceae > CAIOAK01. Next base: position 63,900 of record CAVOWI010000020.1, on the reverse strand, counting down.
CCTCCCCCGCCTCTTCACGCCCTTCTTCCGGACCGACCGCAGCCGAGCGCGCGGGACCGGCGGCGTGGGGCTCGGGCTGGTGCTCGCGAAGCGAATCGTCGAGGCCCACGGCGGGACCATCACGGTGGAGAGCCGCCCAGGTCTCGGCACCACGGTCCGCTTTTCCATCCCCGGCGAGAGCTGACGCGAAGGCCCTACCAGACGTTGCCGCAACTCACGCAGCGGGCCTGGCGGAAGAGGAAGTCCTTCCCCCGGCTGGCGGCCGTACCGCACTTCGGACAGAGAAGGTCGAACCACTCGACGGCCGACGGGCGACCGAGGGCGATGGACGTGGCGGCGAGCGGGATGACGAGCCCCGCCAGCATCACCGCGGCCACGCTCCAGGGAAGGCCGCCCTTCCAGAGGCCGAGTCCGAGGCTCACGAGCACCATGGCCGAGAGAAACAGGGTGAGGTAGCGCCCCCACAGCCAGGCCAGCCGGTATCCCCGGCCGATGCCCCAGAGGAGCACGCCCATCACCGCCGCGGCGAAGATCCACTGCGCGAAGCCGACCTTGCTCGAGCTGGAGACGAGCAGGGCGACGCCGGCCTGGACCGAGGCGGCGAGCAGGAGCGAGAGCGACGCGAGGTGGATGCTGCGCGGAGCCTTGCGGGACGCCACCGGTCAGGATTCCTCTTGATGGGGATAGCCAACGGACGTCGGGGGGACGAAGTTCTCCTTGATGGCACGCGGCGAGATCCAGCGCATCAGGTTGGAGGCGGCTCCGGCCTTGTCGTTGGTGCCGCTGGCCCGGGCCCCGCCGAAGGGCTGCTGCCCCACCACCGCGCCGGTGGGCTTGTCGTTCACGTAGAAGTTCCCGGCGGCGTTCACGAGCGCCCTCGCCATGTGGGCGATGGCCCGGCGATCCTGCGCGAAGACGGCGCCGGTGAGCGCGTACGGGGAAGTGGCGTCGCAGGTCCGGAGCGCCTCGTCGAGCCGGTCGTCCGGGTAGACGAAGACGGTGAGCACCGGACCGAAGATCTCCTCCTCCATCAGCTTGAAATGCGGATTCACGGTCTCAATCACCGTGGGGCGGATGAAGAAGCCCTCCGAGGCGTCGCTCTGGCCACCGGCGACGATCTTCGCCTCGGGCGACTGGCGGGCGAAGTCGACGTAGCCGGTGATGGTGTCGAACGCGTTCCGGTCGATGACGGCGCCCAGGAAGTTCCGGAAGTCGGCCGGGTCGCCCATGCGGAGCGCCTCGGCCTCGGCGATGAGCCGCTCCTTCACCTTCGGCCACAGGCTCTGCGGCACATAGGCCCGCGACGCCGCCGAGCACTTCTGCCCCTGGTACTCGAAGGCGCCCCGCACGAGCGCGGTCACGAGCGCGTCCACGTTCGCAGACGGGTGCGCGAAGACGAAGTCCTTGCCGCCGGTCTCGCCGACGATGCGCGGGTAGGTCCGGTACTTCGGGAGGTTCCCGGCGATGGTGCGCCACATTCCCTGGAAGACCGGCGTGGAGCCGGTGAAGTGGATGCCAGCGAAGTCGGGGTGGGCGAGAACGGGGTCTCCCACGGCTCGTCCGGCCCCGGGGAGGAAGTTCACCACGCCCGGCGGCAGGCCGGCCTCCTCGAGGAGCTTCAGGAGGTACCAGCCGGAATACACGGCGGTGGAGGCCGGCTTCCAGAGGACGGTATTCCCGAGCATGGCCGGCGCGGTGGGCAGGTTGGCCGCGATGGCGGTGAAGTTGAAGGGGGTCACCGCGAAGACGAACCCCTCGAGCGGCCGGTGCTCCAGCCGGTTCCAGATCCCGGGGGAGGAGACGGGCTGCTGGGCGTAGATCTCGTCGGCGAAGGAGACGTTCCAGCGCCAGAAGTCGATGGCCTCGCATGCGCTGTCGATCTCGGCCTGGAAGGAGGTCTTCGACTGGCCGAGCATGGTGGCGCCGTTCAGCACCTGGCGCCACGGGCCGGCGAGAAGGTCGGCGGCCCTGAGGAAAACTGGCCGCGCGGTCCGCCCACTCCATCGAGCCCCATTCGCGGCGGGCCTCGCGCGCTGCGTCGGCCGCCAGCGCGACCTCGGCCGGCCCGGCCTGGTGAAAGCGGGCCAGCACGTGGCCGTGCCGGTGGGGCACGCGCACCTCGGCAATGCGACCGGTGTGGATGGCCCTTCCGCCCACGACGATCGGGATCTCGATCTCGGTCGACGACATGGCGGCGAGGCGCGCCTTCAGCGAGGCCTTTTCCGGCGTGCCGGGCGCGTAGGTGAGGTTCGGCTCGTTCTTCGGAGGAGGGACGTGGAATCGGGCGCTGGACATGGCGGGTCTCGCTGGCGCGGAGGATAGCGCCGATCGGGCCCGAGGGCTCGCACGACCTTCGAGGATTCGATAGGCTGCGCCCAACTCGATCCGGCCCGCGCTCGCCGCGACGCCACCAAAGGGAGAAGCGACATGACGAACATCCGCATCCTCGCCGCGGTCGCAGCAATCGCCCTCGCCACCAGCGCGCAGGCCTACCAGGTGACCGGTGACGTGGAGGACGTGACGGCCACCAGCATCACCGTGAAGGCCACCGGCGGAAAGAACAAGGGCGAGAAGTTCGAGATGACCCGCGGCGCCGACACCAAGGTCACAGGCGACCTCAAGAAGGGCGCCAAGGTGACCATCGAGTACACGATCACCGCGAAGTCGGTCGAGGTGAAGGCCGCCAAGAAGTAGCCAGCATCGACTACTGATCGTCCCCTCCACGGGCCAGCCCGTGCTTGTGGAGCTTGTCGTGGAGGGTGACGCGCGAGATCCCCAGCTTGCGGGCGGCCTCGGTGCGGTTGCCGCCGGACGCCCGCAGCGCCTCCATCACCAGCCCCCGCTCGAAGGCGTCGACCCGGGACCTGAGGGTCATGGCCGGAAGCTCTCCCGGCTCCTTCTCCCCTCCGTCCCCACCGGGGGGAAGCAGCGCGGGATCGATCTCCCCCTCATGGGACAGGGCGACGAGCTTCTCGACCGCGTGCTCCAGCTCGCGCACGTTTCCCGGCCAGTGCCAGGCCGCCAGGCGCGCGAAGACCTCGTCGCCGGCGCGCAGCGGCCCGGTGCCGAACCGCTCGGAGAAGCGGGCCAGGAAGTGGCGCGCCAGGAGAGGGATGTCCTCGGGGTGCTCTCGCAGCGCCGGCACGTGGAGGTGGACCACGTTGAGCCGCCAGTAGAGATCCTCCCGGAACTTGCCGCGGGAGACGAGATCGGCGAGGTCGCGGTGTGTGGCGGCGATGACGCGGACGTCGACGTTGCGGGAGCGCTCCTCGCCCACCGGCCGGACCTCGCCTTCCTGCAGGACACGGAGCAGCTTCGCCTGCAGCGCCTGCGGAAGCTCGCCCACCTCGTCGAGCAGCATCGTGCCGCCATCCGCCTCGCCGAAGAGACCCACCCGGGCCCGCACGGCGCCGGTGAAGGCGCCCCGGGCGTGGCCGAAGAGCTCGGCCTCGGCCAGCTCGGGCACCAGCGAGGCGCAGTTGAAGCGCACGAAGGGGCGGGACGCGCGCCTGGAGACCTGCACGAGCGCCTCCGCCACCCGCTCCTTGCCGGTTCCGCTCTCGCCGGTGAGAAGCACCGCGACGTCGCGAGGCCCGACGCGGGCCACCAGGGCGGCCAGCCGGCTCATCGCCGGCGAATCGAAGACCATCGTCCGCGAAAGCGCCAGCTCGCCCGCCAGTCGCTCGTTCTGGGATCGAAGCCGGGCGGCCTCCGTCGCTCGCCGCACCACCGCGACCAGCTCGTCCGGCTCGAATGGCTTGCGGAAATAGTCCCAGGCGCCGGCCTTGATGGCCTCGACGGCCTGCCGCTCCGAGCCGTGGGCCGTGACCAGCACCACCCGCGGCGCCGACGGCCCCGACCCGATGCGCCGGAGCAGTTCCATGCCGTCCATGCGGGGCATGCGCAGGTCGGCGAGGACGAGGTCGGGCTGGAAGGGCTCGAGCCGCTCCAGCGCCCGGACACCATCCTCGGCCTCCTCCACCTCGAGCCCCTCCGACTCGAGGATCTCACGGAGCGTGTAACGAACTCCCGGATCGTCGTCGACGACCAGGGCCCGGGGGCGACCCTCGGCGGGCGGCTTTCCGGTCAAGCCGCCACCTCGGAGGCCGCGCCGGAGGGCAAGGTGAGCTCGGCGCGGAGCCCTCCGCCGTCGCGCGGGGCGAGACGCAGGTCCCCGCCGTGCTGGCGTGCGATGGCCCGGGCCACCGTCAACCCCAGCCCGGAGCCGGCCGACTTGGAGGTCACGCCCGGCTCGAAGACGCGGCCGCCGAGCGAGGGATCCAGGCCCGCTCCCCGGTCGAGAACGGCCATGCGCGCGGTCTCGGCGCCGTCCTGGACCTCTATCTCCACGGCCTCGCCTGCCGGGCTGGCGTCGAGCGCGTTCTGCACCAGGTTGATGAGCACCTGCTTCACCTTGCGTGGATCACAGCGGGCCCGTCCACTGCCCCGGACGTCCAGGGCGACCCCGCGGTCCCGGGCCATGCCCTCGTGCAGCATCGCCACCTCCCGCGCGATGCCACCGAGGTCGGTGCTTCCCAGCGCCAGCGGCACGAGCGGCCGGGAGAAGTTGAGGAACTCCTCGAGGATCGACTGGAGCCGGTCCACCTCGCGCCGCAGCACCGAGAGCCGCTCCACCGACCGGGCGTCGGTCACAACCGGCGCGAGCAACGCGGCCAGCCCCTTCACGCTGGCGAGCGGGTTCTTCAGCTCGTGGGCGATCTCGGCGGAGAGCGCGGAGAGTTCCGCCTCCCGCTCCCGGTAGGCCCCGAGCGACTCCTCCTGGGCAGACAGGGCTCGGCGAACCATGCCGTCGAAGGTCTTGCGGATGACCCGTCCCAGGCCTGCGCCGCCCACCAGCAGGAAGGTGAGGATGCCCCAGTCCACCAGCGTGGAAAGTCGCGACGCCAGCCCCAGGGCCGGAAGGGCGACCGGCGTGCCGGTGGCGAGCCCGAGCGCGGCCAGGGCCGCCGCCGCCAGGACCTGGAAGCCCACCACCGCGAAGATCGCCGGCGGGTCGAGGAAGATGCCGAAGGTGATGGCCAGCACCGGCAGCAGGAACATGAGCGGGCTCCCCATCCCTCCGGTGCCGAGCACCATGCAGGCCGTGCCCACCGCCGCCACGGCCAGGTTGAGCCGGATCGAGAGCCGCTCGATGCCGAGCCGCCTCGCCCGCACTGCCTCGAGCGCGAAGAAGGCGATGGCGAGAATGGCCACGGAGCCCACCAGCCAGGTTCGCCACGGCCTCGGGTCGGTCCAGGCAAGCGCCACGGCCACGGCCATCATGATGGGCACGAAGACGAGGCGGATCCCGACCACGCGGCCGAAGAGGCGATTCACCTCCTGGCGCTGGATCTCCGCGAAGCCGTGGGGAGAGCTGGTCATGCCGTCGCTCGGGTCGTCGCGGCGGAGGATACGCCGGGGAGCGGTCGAGCGCACGCGGGCTGCCGGGCCGTTCACGGGGAGCGCCCCACCGCCCGGTCGAGTGCCGCGACCGAGCCGCCCAGCCGCGCCCCGGCGCTCGCGACCTGGACCTCCGAGTAGAAGAGCATCTCGTTCGCCGAGAGCACGTCGAGGCTGGAGGTCAACCCCTCGCCGAAGCCGCGCCGCGCCGAGGCCGCCGCCTCCGAGGCGGTGTCCTTCTCCTGCTGCGCGAGCGTGAGCCGCTGCCGCGCCACCTCGACGTCGCGCGCCGAGTTCTGCACCTCTTGCAGGATCTGGAGCCGGGTCCCCGTCTCCGCGGCGCGGGCCTCGCTGGCCTGGGCGGAGGCCTGGTCGGCCTTTCCGTAGCGGAAGCCGCCGTCGTAGAGGGTCCAGGTGAGATCCACCGATACGCGCCATCCCTGCCTGTCGCCGGTGGGGTAGGGGACGGACTGGGCCGTGCCGCTACCCGAGGCCGAGATCTGCGGGGCCATGCGCCAGAGCGCGGCACTGGCCTGCTTCTCGTAGGAGCGGACCACGGCGGCCTGCGCACGCAGTTCCGGCCGGGCGTCGAGCGCCTGGCGGGACAGGTCGGCCACGTCGTAGGCCGAGGGCCCGGGCAGGGGAGGCATGGCGATGAGCACCGGCTCCGGCCGCCCGAGGAGCACGCCCACGGCGATGCGGGCGCGCGATCGTTCGGAGCGGGCCTGGACCAGGTCGCTCTCCCGCCGGGTCGCGGCCGTTTCGGCCTGCAGCACGGTGAGCGGGGCCGCGGTTCCCACCTTCACCTGCCGGCGCGCGCTCTCGGCCTGCGCCTGGGCGTTCGCCACGGCCCGCTCGGATGCGGCCACGATCTCGTCGCCGGCCCACGCGGCCCAGGCGGTCTGGAGGAGCGCCATGCGGACCGTGAGGCGCGTGGCGTCGCTGGCCGCTGCCGCCGCGAGCGCTGCCTCGCGCGAAGCGGAGAGGGAAAACCAGGCATCGGGCACGACGAGCGGGACGCGAAGGGCGCCGCCCCCGTACCAGGCGTCGAGCGGCTGGATGTAGACCTTCTCGAAGGTGGTGGGCGTGGTGGGTCGCAGGAAGACCGCCTCGGCATTGTTGTGGAAGTAGCCGCCGCCAGCCTGGAGCGTGGGGAGCAGAGGCGCGGCTGCCTGCCGCACGACCCCGAGAGCCGCCGCCGCCCGGGCCCGGGCCTCCTCCAGCGTCGGGTTTTGCCGGTCGATCTCGGCGAGCGCCTCGGGGAGGCTCATGGCCACCACCTGCGGCATCCCGCTCAGGGTCGGGGGGGCGGCGGCCGTTCCCCCGGGAACTGCCTGGGCGACGGCGAGTGCGGCGAGAATGGCGACGAGTGCGTTCATGGCGGTCCCCTGGGGCTCCATGGCCCACCGGGACGGCAGCAAGGAAGATGCCGGCGGGACAGTGGCGTTGCCGCGCGGGTTCGGAAGACGGGGCCCCGTCCAGGATGTACGCTGCGCCGAACGAGGTGTCGGAAGTCCTTACACCCGCGGCGAGAGCGCCCGCAGCGCGGCGCAGGAATCGCGGGCCGGGACGAGGGGGCCAGACGGCACGCTCCTCGCACCCGGAGTCGCGGGCCCGCCGGTTCGATGCGGGCGAGGAGTCGCCGAATGCGCCGCATCGCCGTGGTCGTCACCGTGGTCGTCATCGCCCTGGTCGCTCTCCTCGTCGTGCGCCTCCGGGTGCAGGCCACGGCGCGCAATGCGCCGCCGGGAGGGTCGGGCGAGATCGAGGGCACCAACGTCGACCTCTCCGCCCGCGTCACCGCTCGCGTGGCCGCGCTGAAGGCGACCAAGGGACGGCCGGTGAAGGCCGGCGAGGTCCTGGTGGAGCTCGACTGCTCCGACCAGGCGGCGGCCCTCGCCGAGGCCGAGGCCAGGCTGGCCTCCGCCCGCGCACAGGCTTCCGCGGCATCCACCAGCGTCGACGCCTCCCGTCGCACCCGGGAGGCCGCGTCGGCATCGCAGGACGCCGCCCGGGCCCAGGCCGAGGCGCTGGCCACGCAGCGGGACAATGCGCAGCGCGAGGCGGCGCGGCTCGAGGCGCTGCCCCAGGACGTGTCGCTCTCCGCCCGCGATCGCGCCCGGGCTTCCGCCGAGCAGCTCGCCCGGCAGGCCGCCGCCGCCCAGTCCCAGGCCCGCGCCAGCGCCGAGCAGGCACAGGCCGCCGCGCTCACCACCCAGGCCTCCGGCTCCCAGGCGACGTCGAGCGCGGCCACGGTGAAGGCCTCGGAGGAGACGGTCCGGCGCAGCCGGCTCCTGGCCGACGAGTGCGTGGTGCGAGCTCCCCGCGACGCCATGCTGGAGGACCTGCCCCACGAGGTGGGCGAGCTGGTTCCGGCCGGGCAGCCGCTGGCCCGTCTCGTGGACATCGGGGAGGTGAAGGCCACCTTCTACCTTCCCAACGCCGAGGTGGGTGCGGCGCGGCCGGGCGGCCGGGCCGTGGTGGTGGCCGACGCCTATCCCGATCGAAGGTTCGAGGGCACCGTGGCCTCGGTCTCGGCCAAGGCGGAGTTCACTCCGCGCAACATCCAGACTCGCACCGACCGCGACCGGCTGGTCTTCCCCATCGAGGTCCGGGTGAAGAACCCCGACGGCGCGCTGCGTCCGGGGATGCCGGTGCAGGTCACCTTGCCGCGGGAGAACTGAATCCATGGGAGCCGCCCTCGAGGCGCGCCAGATGGTGAAGCGCTTCGGCCAGGTCGAGGCGCTCGCCGGCATGACCTTCTCGATCCGGGCTGGCGAGCTCTACGGCCTGGTCGGTCCCGATGGCGCCGGGAAGACCACCGCCATCCGCGCCCTGGCCGGCCTCATCGACCTCGACTCCGGCCAGGCCCGGGTCCTCGACATGGACCCGCGCTCGGGTGGCGCGGTCCGGGAGGCGCTCGGGCTCCTACCCCAGCAGTACAGCCTCTACCGGGATCTCACGGTGATGGAGAATCTGAAGTTCTTCTCCCGCCTCTACGTGCTTCCGCGCCATGTCTTCCGGCGCCGGGCCGAGCGGCTGCTGGCCATCACGCGGCTCGATCGCTTCGTCGACCGGCGCGCCGACCAGCTCTCCGGCGGCATGTACAAGAAGCTGGCGCTGGCGGCCGCGCTCCTCCACGAGCCCAAGGTCCTGCTCCTCGACGAGCCCACCAACGGCGTCGATCCGGTTTCGCGCCGCGAGCTGTGGGCGCTCCTCCACGAGTTCGTGCAGGGGGGGATGGCGGTGCTCCTCTCCACCCCGTACATGGACGAGGCCGAGCGCTGCGACAGGGTCGGACTCGCCTATCGCGGACGGCTGCTCCTCGAGGGCGAGCCCGGCGCGCTCCTGGCCGGGTTCGACGAGGAGGCCTACGAGGTCGCCGGCGGCGACCGGGATCGGGTCGAGGCGGTCCTTGCCACGCTGCCCGCGGTCCGGTCGGTGTCCCCGGCCGGCTCGCGCCTCCGTGTGGACCTGCTGGCCGGGACGCGCGACGGGGTGGCCGCTGCGCTCGCGCCGGTCGGGGCCGAGCTGCGCCCGGTGGCCCCGAGCTTCGAGGATCTGTTCCTGTCCCGCCTGCACGGGGAACACGCCGCGTGAACACCGGCCCCTCCATCGAGGCCGAGCACCTCTCCCGGCGGTTCGGGGAATTCCTGGCGGTGGACGACGTCTCCTTCCACGTCGAGAAGGGGGAGATCTTCGGATACCTGGGCGCGAACGGCGCCGGCAAGTCCACCACCATCCGCATGCTCATCGGCCTGCTCGCCCCCACCAGCGGCCGGGCCACCGTGGCCGGCCACGACGTGGCGCACGACCCGGAGGGCGTGAAGTCGGCCATCGGCTACATGTCGCAGAAGTTCTCGCTCTACCTCGACCTTCCGGTGGAGGAGAACCTTCGGTTCTTCGGGGGCGCCTACGGGCTCTGGGGAAGCGAGCTCAAGAAGCGGGCCGACGAGGTGCTCGAGCTCACCGGCCTCGCCGAGCATCGCAAGGCCATCACCGGCTCGCTGCCCGGGGGAATCCGGCAGCGGCTCGCGCTGGGGAGCGCGGTTCTTCACCGCCCGTCCATCGTCTTCCTCGACGAGCCCACCGCCGGTGTCGATCCCGAGGCGCGCCGATCCTTCTGGCGGCTCATCCGCGAGCTGTCGCGGGGGGGCACGACGGTCTTCGTCACCACCCACTACCTCGACGAGGCCGAGTACTGCCGGCGCATCGGACTCATGGTGGACGGACGGCTGGTGGCCCTCGACACCCCGGCCGAGCTGAAGCGTGCCTGGGTTCCCGATCGCGTCCTGATGGTTCGCGGCCGGAATCTGGCGGACGGCGCTGCGACCCTCCGCGCCCGTCCGGGAGTCCGTGCCGCCGAGCCGTTCGGCTCGGGGCTCCACCTTCGAGTCGATCCGGAGACCTGGACCGGCGAGGCGGTGCGAATCGCGATCGAGTCGAGCGGTGGGGAGGCCGTGTCGGTGGAGGAGGCCGAGCCTACGCTCGAGGACGTCTTCCTGGCGGTGGTGGGGCGCGGCGCAGAGGGGCAGGCGCCGCAGGAGGTCGCCCCGTGACGCTCGCCGGAAACCCTGCCGGGCGCTTCCTGTCCCGCGTGGGCGCCATCGCCTGGAAGGAGATCCTCCACATCCGGCGCGACCCGCGAACCCTGCTGCTCGCGCTGGCCATGCCGGTGGCCATGCTGCTCCTCTTCGGCTACGGGGTGAGCTTCGACGTCGACCGCATCCCGCTCGCCATCTCCGACCAGGATCGCACCGAGGCGTCGCGACGGCTGGCCCAGGCCTTCACCGAGAACCACGAGTTCGAGCCGGTGGGTGGGGCCGACGCCGACGCGGCCGACACGGTCTTCCGCCGCCGCCGGGCCACGGCCATCCTGGTCATCCCCCGGGGCTACGAGACCGACCTGGCGCGCGGAGGGCCGGCGCGCGCCCAGTTGCTGCTCGACGCAGCCGACCCGGTCACCGCCAACCAGGTGCTCGCCAAGGCCGACGCCATCGCGCTCTTCGAGAGCCGTCGCATGGCCTCGGTCGCAGGGCTTTCCGCCGCTCCTCCGCTGCAAGTGAAGGTCTCGGCGCGCTACAACCCGGAGGCCCGCTCGGCGGTGTTCATCGTGCCCGGGCTGGCCGCCTACCTCATGGCCGTCAGCGCGGTCCTGCTCACCGCGCTCACCGTGGCCGGAGAGTGGGAGCGAGGCTCCATGGAGCAGCTCTTCGCCTCGCCGGTGAGCCGGCTCGAGATCGTGCTCGGCAAGCTCCTGCCCTACCTGGCGCTCGGCCTCATCCAGCTGCTGCTCGTCCTGGGAGTGGGCACCAACGTCTTCGACGTGCCCATCATGGGGAGCCCGCTCCTCGTCATCCTGGCGGGCCTTCTCTTCCTGGCAGGAATGCTGGGGCAGGGGCTCTTCATCTCGGTGGTGGCGAAGAACCAGCTGGTGGCCACCCAGGCCGGCGCACTCTCGTCGCTGCTGCCCTCCCTGCTGCTCTCCGGGATGCTCGTCCCCATCGACAACATGCCGGCCCCGCTGCGCCTGCTCTCGAGGATCGTGCCCGCCCGCTACATGGTGGACGCGCTCCGGCAGATCCTGCTCAAGGGGAACGGCTTCGCGCGGGTCTGGCCCGACCTGCTCGCCATGCTGATCTTCGCGGTGGTGATCGTGGCGCTCGCCACCAAGCGATTCACGAGGAGGATCGCGTGAGCGCGCCCCCGGAGCGGCGCCCGTCCCGGGCCTGGATCCAGTACGCTGCGGTGGTCCGGAAGGAAGTCCTGCAGACGCTCCGGGATCGGCGCGTCATGTTCATGCTGCTCTTCGCGCCGTTCCTGCAGACGCTCGTCCTCGGTTTCGCGGTGGACTTCGACGTCGACCGCGTGCCCACCGTGGTCGCCGATCAGGACCGCAGCCAGGAGAGCCGCGAGCACCTGCGTCGCGTGCTTGCCGATGGCACGCTGCGCTTCGCCGGGGGAGCGGACAGCGCCGAGGAGGGCGCGGGCGCGCTCGACCGCGGCGAGGCGGCGGCGGTGCTGGTCATCCCACCGCGCTTCGGATCCGATCTGGCCGCCGGGCGGACGGCCGAGGTCCAGGTGGTCCTCGACGGAACCGACCCCAACCGCTCCAACGTCGCCGCCGGCGCCGTCTCCCGCTACTTCGGCGAGGAGGGACTGCGGCGGGCGGGCGATCGGGCCAGGGCGGCCGGCGTCTCTCCCCCGGCCCGCATCGAGATCGTGCCCCGGCTCTTCTACAACCCCAGCCTGAAGAGCGCGCCCTACATCGTGCCGGGCATCGCCGCGATGCTGCTCGTCGTCGTCACCACCCTCGTCACCGCCATGGGGCTCGCGCGCGAGCGGGAGCAGGGCACCCTCGAGCAGGTGGCGGTCACCCCCATTCCGGCCGGGGTGCTGCTCGCCGCCAAGATGACCCCGTTCGTGTTCATCGGCTTCTTCGACGTGCTGCTGCTCGTCACCGCCGGAACCTGGGTCTTCGGCGTTCCCCTGCGGGGCAACCTGGCGGTGATGGCGCTCGCCACGCTCCTCTACCTGCTCTCCACGCTGGGTGTAGGGCTGCTCATCTCGACCATCTCGTCGAACCAGCAGCAGGCCTTCCTGGGAGGGTTCCTCTTCACGCTGCCGGCCATGCTGCTCTCCGGCATCATGACGCCCATCGACTCGATGCCGCGCTGGATGCAGTGGCTGACCTACGCGAACCCGCTGCGCTACTTCCAGGAGATCGCCCGCGCCAACCTGCTCAAGGGAGGGTCGTTCGCCGACCTCTGGCCAAATCTCCTCGCCCTGGCGCTCTTCGGCGCGTCCATCTTCGGCCTGGCCGCCGCGCGCTTCCGCAAGCGGCTGGGGTAGGGCGGTTCCGGTGGTTCAGCTCCGGGGCGGGTGACGCCAGACGTTGGCCACCGGGTCACAGGCGGCCGGTCCCGTGGCAGCGTACCCGGCCCTGCCGTAGAGCGCTCCGGCCAGCGACGTGAAGTCCATCCAGCGCGGGTCGTCGTGGTCGGCGTCGCCGATCACCGCGTGACCGACCTCGTGGACCAGCACCGTGGCCTCGACGCAGGTGATCGATTCGCCGGCGTCGAGCGTGGAGACCCGGATGTCGCCGTCGTAGCAGCCAGTCGAGGAGGCATGGCCGGCGCAGGCGACGTGCGGGCTTCCGTCGAGGACGATGGTGGCACCGGCGAGGTGCTTCCAGGAGCCGCCCCAGTAGCCAAGCGCGGCGTCCACCGTGCTCTCGATCCGGGCCGGGAAGTCGACGCTGCGAGTGAATGCGGCGTCCGACCGGACCACCACCGAGGTATCCCGCACGTGGAAGCTGGGCTCCGCGCCGCCGCAGGCCGCCGCCGCGAGCAGCGGAAGCGCGAACCAGGTGAGCCGGGTGACCCGGGTGATCCGGGCGAAGCCTGTCATGGGGACAGTCGAGCCTCCTGGTGAAGAGGCTACCCAGAGCGGGAGAGGGCGAGTAGCCAGCGGCGCGGCGACACGCGCGTCCGCGACACCGGGCCGGGCGTCCCTCGATCCGGGCTCACGCCTGCGCGGCTAGAACTTCCCCGCCTGGAAGTCCGCGATGGCCTGCAGGATCTCCTGGCGGGTGTTCATGACGAAGGGGCCGTGGTGGGATACCGGCTCACCCAGCGGGCGTCCGGCGATGACCAGGAACCGCGCCCCGCCACCGCTTGCCTGCACCGCCACGTCGCCGGTCCGGGAGAGGAGAGCCATCTCCCGGGTCCGGAAGGCGCGCCCACTTTTGCCCACAGTGAACTGGCCCTCCACCCCGTGGAGGAGCACCGTGTGTCCGTCTGGAGGGGACCACCGGAACGCCCCCCCTGCCGGCAGGGACACGTCGAGGTAGGCGGGCGCCACCGCCACCTCGCTCACCGGCCCGGCGACCCCCTCGAGCAGGCCGGCCAGCACCCGGGCCTTCCCGCCTCCCGGCAATCCGACCTCCGGGATGCGATCGGCCGGGACGTCCTGGTAGCGCGGCGCCGTCATCTTGCGGGCAGCGGGAAGATTCACCCAGAGTTGATAGCCCCACATGAGCCCCTGCTCCTGCTGGGGCATCTCCTCGTGCACGATGCCGCGCCCGGCGGTCATCCACTGGACCGAGCCCGGACCCAGATCGCCCTGGTTGCCGTGGTTGTCCCGGTGTCGCATCCGCCCGGCCATCACGTAGGTGACGGTCTCGAAGCCCCGGTGGGGGTGGGGCGGGAAGCCGGCGTCGTAGTCCTCCGGGCGGTCCGATCGGAACTCGTCGAAGAGGAGGAACGGGTCAGCGAGGCGGACGTCCTGCGGCGAGAGCACGCGCGTGAGCTTGACGCCCGCGCCGTCGGAGGTGTCGTGGCCGCGGAAGGTGGCGGCCACCGTTCGATCGTGGGTGGTCATGGTGACTCACAGCCTCCGGTGCTTCAGCGCCGGCAGCTCCTGCCGCGCCCGTTCCATTCGCGCCCGGCTGAACGGAGCGACGCAGACCCCCTCGCCGTCCGGGCAGCGCGCCAGCACGGTTCCCCAGGGATCCACGATCATGGCGTTTCCATAGGTCAGCCGGTTCGCGGAGTGGCGCCCCACCTGCGCCGGGGCCACGACGTAGCAGAGGTTCTCGATGGCGCGAGCGCGGATGAGGACCTCCCAGTGGTCCTTGCCGGTGAAGAGGGTGAAGGCGGCGGGGATGAAGACCACCTCGGCGCCCAGGCCGGCCAGCTGTCGATACAGCTCCGGGAAGCGAAGGTCGTAGCAGATGGTGAGGCCGATGCGGCCGAGCGGCGTGGGGGCCAGCACCACCTTGTCCCCCGCGGCCACGCTCTCCGACTCGGCGTAGCGGGCGCCGTCGGGGATGTTCACGTCGAAGAGATGGATCTTCCGGTACGTGGCGGCGATGGATCCATCCTCGGCCACGAGCACGCTGGTGTTGGCGGTCTTGTCGGGCAGCCCCACGTTCTCGGCCACCGACCCGGCCACGACCCAGATTCGCCGGGCACGGGCCACCTCCCGGATGGCCGCCAGTGTCGGGCCTTCAAGGGACTCGGCGGTCGCGATGCGCTCCTCGTCGCGCCCCATGAAGGCGAAGTTCTCGGGGAGCCCGACGAGCTTCGCGCCCAGGCTGGCAGCCTCATTCAGGAGGCGGGTCGCGGTGGCCAGGTTGCGCGCCCGGTCCCCGGTCGAGGTCATCTGGACTGCACCCAGCAGGTACGTCGCGGAAGGGGGCATTGATTTTCCTTACCACGGTCTGGTGTATGCTCCATATCCGCCAGATGCGCCGGTTCTACACCACTTTCGAGGCTGCCTACGTTCTCGGCGTGTCGCTGCCGACCGTCGTGAACTGGATCAAGGCGCGGAGGCTCAAGGCCCACCGCACCCCGGGCGGTCATCGGCGAATCGCCAGGGAGGAACTCGCCGCCTTCATGTCGCGCCACGGGATCCCGCTTCCCGAGGAGCTTGCCGATGCCGTCGACGTCCGGCGCAAGGCGCTCGTGATCGGGGAGGCCGGATACGCGCTCGATCACGTCGTTCGCCAGCTGCAGGAGGCCGGACTCGTGGTGATGCCGAGCCGGCCCGGATTCGAGGCGGGGATCGCCGCGGCTCGCCTGTCGCCCGACGTGGTGGTCCTGGTCGACCCGGCGCCCGACGGCGGGGAAGCCCTCGCCGGCCTGCGGGCCGATGACGTGCTGGGGCCCGTCCCGGTGGTGGCCGCGGCTCGGGCCGAGAACGTGCAGCGGCTGCGGGCGGTGGGCTGCGAGATCGTCCTGGCATCGCCGATCGCGGACGGTGCGCTGGCCGCCGCGACGTCGCAGGTTCTCGCCACGGCGGCGGCGGCCCCCCGGCGCCGGTAGGATCCCGCCAGGACTTCCCTTGGCGCACCTGCTCCTCATCGCAGCCCTCCTCGCCGCCGTGCCCCTGGTCGCGCCGCCCGTTCAGGCCGCTCCGCAGCCGAAGGCTTCCGCGCGCGCGTACGCCCAGTACCTCCGAGGCCGCCAGGCCGAGCAGCAGAGCGATTGGCGCCGAGCCCTCGAGGCCTACCGCGCCGCGGTGGAGGCCGACCCACGCGCCGCATCGCTTCGGGTCGCGCTCGCCGAGGCATGGGCGCGCAACGGGAACCTGGTCCGGGCCGACGCCGAGGCCCGCAGGGCAATCGAGATCGACGAGGCCGGGCCCGCGGCTGCAGAGGCATGGCTCATCCTCGGCAGGACCGCCGCCATCGATCGGCGCACGGCCGAGTCGGAGCAAGCGCTCCGGAAGGCCATCGGCATCCAGGTGGCGCTCGCCGCGAAGCGCCCTCCCGGCCAGGCGCCGCTCGACCCGGATCCCTGGCGCCTGCTCGCCCAGGTGAAGCTCGAGGCCGGGGACGTCCCGGCAGCCATCGTGGTGCTCGAGGACCTGGCGTCGCGGTTGCCGACGGAGGGGGCCGTCGCCCTCCGGGAACTGGGGCGAATCCACGCCGAGAGGAAGGAACTCGACGCGGCCGCGGCGCTCTACCGCAAGGCCGTGGCCGCCGAGCGGCGGGACACGGAGGCGTGGCGGTACCTCGCCGAGCTGGAGGAGTCCCGCCGTCACTTCGACGAGGCCCGTCGCGCGTGGGAGGGGCTGATTCGCCAGGATTCGGACGACCCCGACGCGCTCCTGGCGCTGGGGCGGCTTTCGCTGCGAGCCGGCGACACGGCAGGTGCCCGGGCCTTCTTCGCCCAGGCAGTGCACCTTTCGCCCGACGAGGCAGCGGCCCGCGTCCGGGTGGCCTTCGCATGGCTCGACGCAAGGCGGCCTGTCGAGGCGCTGGCGGTGGCCGACGCAGGACTGCGCGGACACGCCGACCCGCGCCTCCTCTACGCGCGTGGGCTGGCGCTGCGGGAGGAGCGGCGCTGGGACGAGGCCGCGGCGTCCTTTGGCGCCGTGGCGTCCGGAGACCCCGACGTGGACCTTGCCGCGCTTGCCGCCCGGGTCTCGGTGCTGGCGCAGGCCGGCCGGTCCGCCGAGGCGCTGGCGCTGCTCGACCCGGCGCTCGTCCAGAACCCCCGGGAGCTCCGCCTCATCACGGCGCGCGCCTACGTGCTCGAGAAGGCGGGGCGCGCCGCCGAGGCGGTCACCTGGCTCACGCAGGCTCTCGCCGCCCAGCCCCGGGCCGGACGGCTTCGTTTCGCGCTCGGCGTGGCCCAGGAGCGGGCCGGGGATCGGGCGGGCGCCATCCGCACCATGCAGTCGATCCTCGAGGGCGCTCCCGACGACGCGGAGGCCATGAACTTCGTCGGATACAGCTGGGCCGAGAAGGGCGAGCGGCTCGACGAGGCGGAGAAGCTCGTCCGGAGCGCGGTGGACCTGGACCCCGACAACGGTTCGTACCTCGACTCGCTGGGGTGGATCCTCTTCCAGCGGGGCGACCTGCCAGCCGCCATCTCCACGCTCGAGCGGGCCGAGGCCCTGGCCGGCCCCGAGCCCACCATCCTCGAGCACCTCGGGGACGCCTACCGCAGAGCGGGTCGCGAGGCCGACGCCACCAGGGCCTGGCGCCGCGCCCTGCAAGTC
Organism: uncultured delta proteobacterium; assembly: GCA_963700085.1. GTDB lineage: Bacteria > Myxococcota > Myxococcia > Myxococcales > Anaeromyxobacteraceae > CAIOAK01. The sequence goes on along the minus strand of CAVOWI010000020.1, from coordinate 46,989 downwards.
CTCGACGAAGGGGCCGAGCCAGACCTGCCCGGCCAGCGAGCGGTGATCGAGAAGAAGCTTCGCGACCTGCCGGGTGGCGATGTCCGCCCGGCCCGGAGGTGACCGTGTCCCTGCCCGCCTTTCCCCGCTCCGACCAGGCGCTCCGCATCGAGGGCAGCGTCCGCTCCGCCGGCGGCATCGACATCCACTTCGAGCGGTACACCCCGCCGAGGCCGCGCTCCACGGTGATGGTCCTGCACGGCGCCGGAGACCACGCCGGTCGCTACGCCGGCGTCACCAACGCGCTCGTCTCCGCCGGCCACGAGGTGGCGCTCCTCGACTTCCGCGGCCACGGGCGGTCCGGGGGGCGGCGCTGGTACGTGGATCGCTTCGAGGACTACCTCTCCGATCTCGACGCCTTCGCGGCGAGGGTGAGGGCCGACGCGGCAGGCAGGAAGCTCTTCGTGGTGGCCCACAGCCAGGGGGGGCACATCGCCGCCCACTGGGGAATCAAGGGCGGCAAGGACGTGGCCGGGTTCGTCCTCTCCAACCCCTACTTCCGCCTCGCCATCGATCCACCCAAGGTGAAGATCTGGACCGCGCTCCTGGTGGGGAAGCTCATCCCGCACCTTCCGGTGGACGCCAACCTCGACCTGGCCACCCTGACGAGCGACCCCGAGATGCAGGCCTGGAGCGACGCCGACCCGCTCTACCAGCGCAAGACCACGCCGCGCTGGTTCACCGAGTCGGGGCGAGCCCAGGCGGATCTGAGGAGGGACATGGCCCGCTTCGACCGACCGTTGCTCCTCCTGCTCGGAACCGGCGATCGCATCGCCGACGGGGCGGCCGCGAGCGAGTTCTTCGCCGCCGTCACGTCGCAGGACAAGGAGCTGCGCGAGTACGCCGGCTTCGAGCACGAGATCTTCAACGAGCGGGGGCGGGCAGCCCCCATCGGGGACACCGTGGCCTGGATCTCCCAGCGGAGCGAGCCAGGGAAGCACGCCCCAGGGAAGCATTGACCGGAGCGACAGGTGCCTCCTATCCTGCGCCCGGACGGAGGCACGCCACGAAGACCGACAAGGACAGCGCTGCAGCGGCCGGAACCCCATCGGTGGTGGGCCCGGGCACGTCGGTCGAGGGCGAGATCGCCGCCGCCGGCGACCTCGTGGTCCAGGGGAGGGTCCGGGGCCGGGTCTCCCTGGGCGGTTCACTCACCGTCGAGCCTCGCGGCGCGCTGGAGGGCGACGTGGTCGCCGGCGGAACCGTGCGGCTGGAGGCCGACTCCCGCGTGGTGGGGGACATCCGCGCGCCCAGGGTGGTGATCGTGGACGGGGCCTCGTTCCAGGGCGCCGTCGATACCTCCGGCGCGGATCCCGGCGAGAAGTAGCCCGTGGAGCAAGTTCCTCTCGAGGAGATCGCCGCCGACGCGACCTTCCGGGTCCGGGTTCCGGGAGACGTCGCGGAGCTGGCGGTCTCGATGGGGCGGCTCGGACAACTCGACCCGGTGGACCTGCGCCCCCTGCCGGCGGCCTCGGCGGAGGGGCCGGGGAAACGCTGGCAGGTGGTGGCCGGCTTCCGGCGCATGGAGGCGCTGCGGCTCCTGCAGCGGGAGAAGGTGCTGGCCCGGATCCATCCTTCGCTCGCCGACGACGACGCCTGGGCGCTGGCCCTGGCCGGGCCGCTCTTCGGAGAGCCCTGGACGGTAGCCGATCTCGACGCCATCGCCGTGCGGGTCCGCGCTTCCCTTCCCTGGGCCGAGCCGGTCCTCGCGGCAGCGCGCCGGAGGGCGGCAGGCCGAGGCGGCTCCGGGGCCCCGGCGACACCGGCGCCGTCCCGGAAGCCGGTGGCCGCGGCCGGTCGCGACCCGGCCGCCCTCGCGCACCACCTGATCATCCGGGCCTACGAGCTGAACCAGGACCTGGCGGCCGCCTGCGAGGGCTGGAGCGCGATCCCTCCACCGGAGCGGAAGCTGGTCCTCGCGCAGCTCCGCTACCTCGCACGCCTGCTGCCGATGCTCGAGGGGGAGACGACATGAGCCTCACCGAAGACCGCGCCCGCCTGCTGGAGCTCCTGCGCCAGCTCTCCTTCGAGCGGCGAAAGGTGATCCTCGCCTCCGGCAAGGAGAGCGACTTCTACATCGACTGCAAGCGAACCGCGCTGACCGCCGAGGGGCACGTCCTGGTGGGGCGCCTGCTCTTCGACCGAATCCGGCAACTCCCCCCGCTGGTGCGTGGCGCAGGCGGACTCACCCTGGGGGCCGATCCGCTGGCGAGCGCGGTGGCCTTCGCGAGCTTCCTGGCCGGCGAGCCGGTGGACGCCTTCATCGTTCGCAAGGAACCGAAGGGGCACGGCACCGGTCAGTGGATCGAGGGGCGCAAGACCATCCCCGATGGAAGCCGCGTGGCGGTCCTGGAGGACGTCATCACCACCGGAGGAAGCGCCGGCAGGGCCATCGAGCGCTGCCGCTCGGAGGGGCTGGTGGTGGCCGGGTGCTTCGCGCTCGTCGATCGAATGGAGGGCGGGCGCGAGGCCATCGAGTCGCTGGGGGTTCCCGTCGAGTCGCTCTTCACGCGCCGCGATTTTCTGGGATAGTGGCCCACATGAAGCGGTTCCTGCTCCTCGCGCTGCTGCTGCCGTCCTGCCAGTACCTCACGTCCACGCCCGATCCCTCGACGAAGGAAGGGGCCTGGGCCGAGGCGCGCGACGCGGCCACGCGAACGGCAAAGCTCTACGACGTCCTCAGCGACGTGGCTTTCGCCACCGCCACCTACCAGTCGCCGGCCGTCCGCACGGCCAGGGTCGAACGATTGGCCCAGTGGAAGGGGATGCTGCCGACAGAGAAGGACGCGCTCCTCGCCAGGGAGCGGACCGAATCGGCCGAGGGGGAGGACTTCCTGCTGGCGTTCTTCACCGACGACCGGCGCGCCAACGACCTCGCCACCGACCGCGGAACCTGGCGGGTCGCGATCGTCGTGAATGGCAACGAGCAGTCGCTCCCTGCCAAGGTCACGCTGGTGAAGCGCGACCCGACGCTGCAGGCCCTTTACCCGTTCATCACCGATTTCGAGACCGTGTACCGGGTGCGCTTCCCGAAATACAAGGGGTTGCCCCCGCTCGCCGAGCTGCCGTTCCAGCTGCGGATCGCCGGCGCGCTGGGCACGCTCGACCTCGCCTACGCGCCCGTTCGCCGCTGATCGGGTGTCGCGTCCTCCATCTCGCCGCGGTGGATCACCGTGTCCTTCAGGAACCGGTCGTCCGCCACCGGGTGATCGAGCAGGAAGTGCAGGCCGCGCGACTCGCCGCGCCGAAGCGCCGACTGCACGATGAGCAGCGCGACGTCGGCCAGGTTGCGCAGCTCCACCAGGTCGGGCGTGACCTGGTAGCGCCAGTAGTACTCCTGGATCTCCGACCGGAGGATGCGCAGCCGGGTCCGGGCCCGCTCCAGCCGCTTCACAGAACGTACGATTCCCACGTAGTTCCACATGAGCCGGCGGAGCTCGTCCCAGTTCTGGGCGACCACCACCCCCTCGTCGGGCGCGAGCGCGTCGCCCGGGTTCCAGTCGGGCACCGGCGGGGCCGTCCGTCTCTCGGAGAGCAGCTCGGCGGCGGCCAGCGCGGCGCGCCGGCCGAAGACCAGCCCCTCCAGCACCGAGTTGGAGGCCAGCCGGTTCGCGCCGTGGAGCCCGGTGCAGGCCACCTCGCCGGCGGCGAGCAGGTTGGGAACGCCGGTCCTGCCGTGAAGGTCGGTGACCACGCCCCCACACTGGTAGTGAGCGGCGGGGACCACCGGGATGGGCTGGACCGCCATGTCGATCCCGAACTCCTTGCAGGTCTGGTAGATGTGCGGGAAGTGGTCGAGCAGGAAGCCCTTCGGCAGGTGGGTCATGTCGAGGAAGGCGCAGTCGTCGCCGCGCCGTTTCACCTCGGCGTCGATCGACCGGGCCACGATGTCTCGCGGCGCCAGTTCCTTGCGCGGGTCGTAGCGGATCATGAAGGCCTCTCCGGCCTTGTTGCGCAGGATCCCCCCCTCGCCGCGCAGCGCCTCGGAGATGAGGAAGCTCTTCGCGTCCGGGTGGAAGAGGCAGGTGGGGTGGAACTGGAAGAACTCCATGTTGGCCACCGACGCGCCGGCCCGGTAGGCCATGGCCACGCCGTCGCCGGTCGCCACGTCGGGGTTCGACGTGTAGAGGTAGACCTTGCCCGAGCCGCCGGTGGCGAGCAGCGTGACCGCGGCGGTGAGCGTGCGGATGTCGCCGGTGGCGCGGTCGATCACGTAGGCGCCCAGCGCCCGGTTCGGGCCGGGCACTCCGGCCCGCTCGCTGGTGATGAGGTCGATGGCGACCTGGTTCTCCTCGATGCGGATGCCGGCGGCCACGCAGGCGGCGAGGAGCCGCTTCTCGACCTCCATGCCGGTCGTGTCCTTGGCGTGGGCCACCCGGCGTCGCGAGTGGCCGCCCTCGCGGGTGAGGTGGAGCCGGTCCGGCGCCTCCTTGTCGAACTCGACGCCGAGCGAGATGAGCCAGCGGATCCGTTCCGGAGCCTCCCGGACCGTGGTCTCGACGGCGTCGCGGTGGCATAGCCCTGCCCCGGCGATGAGCGTGTCCTCGACGTGGAGCGGCAAATCGTCGTCGGGACCGAGCACCGCGGCCACTCCCCCCTGGGCATACTGGGTGTTGCCCTCCTGGCGATTGCGCTTGGTCAGGACGAGGACGCTGCCGTGCCGGACCGCCTCGAGGGCGAAGGACAGGCCGGCGACTCCGCCGCCCAGGACGAGGAAGTCCACGTGTTCGCGAGTGGTTGGAGACATGCCGCGATCCCTAGCATCGTGGCTGGAAGTTGTCATGGCGGCCGTCCGGGCGTTAGCATCGGGAACGCCCATGTCCCGCGCCTTCGCCATGCTCCTCCTGGGCACGATCTTCCTGTCTCCCGTCGCCCAGGGTGCCGACGACAACTACGTGTGCAAGGACGCCGAGGGCACCTGGGTCCTGGGGAACGCCGGGCGAGACCGTTGCGTCACCAGGCCGAAGAGCGTCAGGACGGGCGATTCCCGGCCAGCGGTATCGCGCGGGCCCTCCCAGGAGGCGACCTTCGCCGAGGTGAAGGCGATCCTGCTCGCCCCCTCCGCCTACCGCGACCACGTCCGGAAGGCCGCCGAGACCTACAAGCTCCCGGAGGAACTCCTCCACGCCGTCATGGCCGTCGAGTCGGGCTTCAACCCCTTTGCGATGTCCCACAAGGGCGCGGCCGGTCTCATGCAGCTCATGCCCGGAACCGCCAAGGACATGCACGTGAACGACGTGTGGAGCCCGTCGCAGAACATCGACGGCGGCGCCCGCTATCTTCGCATCCTCGCCAACCAGTACCAGGGCGACCTCACCAAGACGCTGTCGGCCTACAATGCGGGACCGGAGGCGGTCCGGCGCGCCGGCGGCGGCGTGCCCAGCATCCAGGAGACCCGAGATTACGTGCGCAAGGTCCTGATCATCTACGAGAAGCTGAAGAGCCGGAACGCCAAGGGGTGACGCGTGGCCAGCGCAGGGATGGGTGAAGGGGTCGCGTCGGTCGACGAGGAGTTCCAGCACCACCTCTCGGTGGCTTCGGATCGGCTCACCCGGGACGACGTCGAGGGGGCGCGAGATCCGCTTCGGCGCGCCGCGGCTCGCCTACCCGACGACGGGACGTCGCTCGGGCTTCTCGGCCAGGCCTGCTACCGTGCCGGCCTCTACGACGAGGCTGCGGCCGCCTACGGGCGGTTGGTGGAAAGAAACCCGGTCGAGGTCTCCTCGCGGGTGAACCTGGGGCTCGCCTGGTTGAAGGGCGGAAAGCTGCCAGAGGCGGTCAGGCAGTTCTCCATCGCCCTCGACCTCGACCCCGAGCACAAGCGCGCCATGGGATACCTCGGCCTCGCGCTCCTCGAGTCCGGTGATCCTCGGGGCGCCCGTCCCTGGTTCGAGAAATCCGGGAGCCCGGGCATGGTGGCCCGCTGCGAGGCCATGATCACGGAGCGTGAAGGGAGCGCGCCTCCCGAGCCGACGACCGAGCCGACGGTCGGGTCGGCGACCGGGTCGGCGACGGCGCGCGCATCGACGGCGCCGGGGGGCCTGGGCGCCTTCGCGGCGCAGCGCACGGTCCGGCCACCGCCCGAGGTCTTCGCGGTCGAGGATGGCATTCTTCACGTGGCCGTGCGGGGCGAGCTGGTCTGCCGGCTCGACGGGCTGTTCGCGGTTCGCGGTGCGGTCACCGCGCGACCCGAGGTGAAGCGCTTCCGCGGCAAGCTCACGGAGAAGCCCTTCGGAGCCGCTCGGGAGCGCATGAACCGCCTGGCCGGGGAGGGCGCGCTTTTCTTCCGCACCGGCGGCTGGGTCTTCACGGTGATCGACCTGGCCGGGGATGCCGGCTACTTCCGGGAGGAGGCGGTCTTCGCGCTCGAGGAGGCGGTGGTCTTCGAGAACGGCCGCGTTCCCTCGCGCCACTCCCGCGACCTCGACCTCGTCCACCTGCGCGGTCGCGGGCGCATGCTCCTCCGCACCGTGGCGGCGCCGGTGGCCATCGAGGTCTCCGGAAGCGAGCCGCTGCGGGTGCCGCCCCAGGCGCTGGTCGGATGGACCGGGGCGGTGACGCCGCGCATCGGGCTGCTCGCCGCCGAGGGAGTTCCTCCCGATGCCGCGCCGCCACCGGGGGCGCCGGTGATGGTGGAGATGAACGGCGACGGGCGTGTCTTCGTGGACCCCGACGCCTCGCTGGTGGAGTGAGGCCAGGTGGGTTCCCTCCGCCGCGACCTCTTCAACGCGCCCAACGCGATCACCGCGATCCGCATCGCGATGATCCCGGTCATCCTCGCCTTCACCTACTACGAGGGGAGGGTGAACAGCTTCGTCGCCGGCGGGCTCTTCGCGGTGACCGGGGCCACCGACTTCCTGGACGGCTGGGTGGCGCGCCGCACCGGCACGGTCACCGTGGTCGGCAAGTTCCTCGACCCGCTCGCCGACAAGCTCATCGCGATGTCGATCCTCGTCATGCTCGTGCACCTCGGTCGGGTGCCGGCATGGCTGGTGATCCTGATCCTGGCCCGCGAGTTCACCGTGACCGGGCTCCGCACCATGGCCATGAGCGAGGGGATCGTCATCGCAGCCGGGCAGGAGGGGAAGTACAAGACGAGCATCCAGATCGCCGCCATCTCCTTCCTCCTACTTCACTACAAGTATCGGGTGGACTTCCTGGCCTTCGAGGTGGACGTGGACGCCAACGTGGTGGGGACGTGGCTCCTCTACCTGTCGGTGGCCTTCTCGCTCTGGTCGGCATGGGTGTACATCCGCGACTTCTTCGCGGAGGTGTACGCGCCGGAGGAGAAGGGCGCGGAAGTGGTGGAGGAGAGCCCCGCGGCAGCGCGGCAGGGGCCTTGACACTCCCGAGGGGGTAGCCCTATAAACTCGCGCCTCGCTCCAAGATTTGCGGGAATAGCTCAGCGGTAGAGCATCGCCTTGCCAAGGCGAGGGTCGAGGGTTCAAATCCCTTTTCCCGCTCCATCTAACCCCCTGGTTCGCCAGGGGGTTTTTCTTTTTCAGCCCTCCATGTGCCCCACATGTGCCCCAAAATTTCCCGGGACGGGCCGGTCGAGGACCTGGACCGCCTCGCGCTTCACCTCCGGGGAGAGGTGGGCGTACCGCATCGTCATCTCCATGGTCGCGTGACCGAGGAGTTCCTGGACGGCCTTCAGGGCCACCCCGCGCATCACCAGGTGTGAAGCGAAGGTGTGGCGCAGGTCGTGGGTGGTGAGCCGCTTCGCGAGACCGGCCTTCTTGCAGGTGGACGGGACGACGCTCTTCACCCGGCTGTGGGTGAGTCGCTTCCCGTTGGTCTCGCAGAAGACGTAGTCGCCCTTCAGGTGGCGGTGCGCCTTCAGGGTCGCGATGGCCTCGTTGGATAGAGGCACCTCGCGCGTCCGTCCGCCCTTCGGCGTCCCCTCCTGGTCGTGCCAGAGCGTCCGGCGGACCAGGAGCCGGCCGGCCACCAGGTCGAGGTCCTCCCACTTGAGGGCGAGGAGCTCACCGACGCGGAGGCCGGTCTTGAGCGCCGTGACCACGAACGCCTTCCACTCGGTCGCGGCGGCCCGGACGAAGCGCTCCGTCTCCTCGAAGGAGAGGAACTGGAAGTCGCCGTGCGCGACCCGCAGCTGCTTCACCCGCGGCGCGTGGGGCAGCTCGCCCCACTCGGCGGCGAGGTTGAGCATCTTCCGGAGGATGGTCAGGTGGTTGTTCACCGACTTCGCCGCCTGTCCGTCCTTCAGCTTCCGGGCCTTGTAGGTCTCGACGTCGGCGGGGCCGATCGTGTCGAGGCGCCGCTTCCCGAACGCGGGCACGAGATGCGTGCGCAGCACCCAGCGCTTCGCGTAGACCGTGCTGGGCTTGTTGTTCACCTCCGAGTAGTCGAGGAACCGCGACTGGAAGGACTCCAGCGTCGGGACCTCCTTCACCTCCTTGCCCAGGGTTCCGGCCAGGATCGCGTCGCGGACCTGGCGCTCGTACTGCAGCGCGCCGCGGCGCGTGTTCACCGGCGAGAAGTCACGAACGCGCTGGGGACGCCTCCCCGGCATCGCGACCTTCACGTCGATGGCCCAGTGCTCGAGCACCTTGCCGTCCTTTCCCTTCCACTTCCGCAGCCTCACGCTCATCGGTCGTCTCCGAGCGCGGGACCGCCGTTGCCTCGAAGCCAGCCTAACAGGGCGTCGCGGCCGATGCGGATGGAACGGCCCATGCGGATGACGCCCGGGACCCGACCGTCGCGCACCGCGTCGTAGAGCGTCTTCCGGTTTACACGCAGGAGGCGCGCCGCCTCGTCGACGGTGAGCGCTGGGGGAAGGGTGGCGGCCGGGTCCCGCGCCGGCCTCTCCAGCGGCGTCCTGGGCGCCGGTGAGGGCTTCGGCTGGAGAGACCTGGGCCACGTGTCACCCTGCGGCGGCCGCCCTCGCCGACGGCCGCGACTGCGCGTCAGGACCGCTTCCGCTTGCCTCCGCCCGGGGCGTCGAAGCCGGCGCCCTTCTCCCGCAGCTCGAGCGTCCGCTGGAAGAGGAGGTGCAGGACGTACTCGTAGCGCCCCATCCGGAGCGCCATCCGGTCCTCCTCGAGGAGGGCCGTGGCCGCGGCCGGAAGGCCGAACCAGGTGCGCAGCCCTTCCAGGTGGCGGCTGACGTAGGCGGTCAGGTCCATGTCCTTCCGGGCGGCCTCCGCCTTCAGGAAGGTGACGAGCTCGCGGGGGAGCCGGAACGTCTGCATCAGCTTCTCGGTGGTGCTCGGTGCGGGCATCGGGGCCTCCGTTGACTTCTATTCGTATGTCATTTCTAATCGATTCGACTAGACGACGCAACCCCCTCCCGAGCGTCTCTGAGCCGACCCATGCCGCCCGACCGTCACCTCCAATCCGAAACCCGGCCGCCCCCCGCTTCTCGTCGCGCCCTCACCAACCCGGCCGTTCTTCACCCGACAGAAATCTCCTTCAACTGCAAATCATCCAGTTCAAACTCGACCAGGTATCTCCGACCTCCTCCGACCGAAGTTCGCCCTGCTCATGGCCCGCCCTCCGCTTCCCATTGAAAATGGTGCCAGCTGCCAGACCCCTCCCACTCAAGTGGTCGAGTGGGAGGGGTCGGGCGGATGGCACCCTCGACCTCGCCCTGCACGGCGGAGGGCGGGCCACGCGAAACCCGCCGTGAATCCCATCGCTTGCGGATCGAACCCTGTCCTCAATCCTGCCAGTGCCGGTGTCCTCAATCCTGCCCTCGCCGGAGGGCACCCCCCAGGGCAGGGTTCGCTCGCCGTGTCATCGAAAAACGTGGTCCTGGTCCGCGCGGACCAGGACGCAGTTTTTCGAGGGGTTGGTCCGCGCGGACCAGGCGGCGGAAATTGGAGGGGGGCCTCCTGGTCCACGGCCCCGCCACCCTCAGCAGGCGAATTCCACGGCGAGCCCTTGAGGAAGGTCGAACTCCATCCAACACCTGCCACACTGGAGACGCGCCATGCGATGGCCTTCCTCGGCCGCGATGAGTTCTTCGGCTTCGACTCTGAGGACGCCTTTCGGATCGATCCCGATCACCCATCGCAGACTCGTCACATCCGAAACGAATCGAAAGGCGCGATCGCCGTTCGTGGAGTCGCGCCCAGTCCAGCCGCAATCTGGGCATGCAAGTATCGTCGCTGACACGGAAGCCCCCTCGTCCCAGAAAGCCCAGACGGTATCTCCGCGGTCTGTCCTTCTCGCAGGTAAGATGCCTGAACTTCACTGAGGGAGGGCGCCCTGACCAAGAAGTCAACCACTTTGGCCGAGGCCAATCACGGCTGGGACTCTCTTTTTCCCGAGTTCCGGGACACCCAGCCGCGCGTGATCCGGACCCGCCTCGGCAGCTTCATCGCCGACGCCTCCATTGAGCAACTTCGCGCCTGGGACGACTCCATCCCGCTCCTTCAGCGGGAGGTGAGGGAGCTGTGCGAAGCCGACCCGGCCGCGAACGAGTGCACCGCCATCTTGGAGTACGAGCTGCCGCTCGAATCACGGAGGCCGGATGTCGTGCTCCTGGTCCGTGGTGCGATCGTGGTCCTGGAGTTGAAGGGCAAGGAGTCTCCCTCCCAGGCAGACCTCGACCAGGCGGCGGCGTACGCACGCGACCTTCGCTGCTACCACCGAGCCTGCGACGGCAAGCCCGTCCACGCGGTTGTGGTCCCGACCCGGTCGAGTGGGCGCCGAGGGGTTCGCGACGGAGTGCACGTGGTCGGACCCGACGGGCTCGACTCGCTCGTGCAGAATCTCCAACCGGCGTGGGGGGCACCCACGCTCTCGGCCGAGGAATTCCTCGCGGAGGACGCCTACCGTCCACTCCCCACGCTGGTCCAGGCGGCACGGGAGCTCTTCCAGTCGGGCACGGTCCGCCGCGTCTGGCGGGCCGCAGCGGACACCGACCCGACCGTCGAGGAAATCGCGAGGATCGTCCACGAGGCCGCAAGAACGAAGTCGCGCCGCCTCATCCTGGTGACTGGCGTTCCGGGCGCCGGTAAGACGCTCGTCGGGCTTCGGGCTGTCCACGCCGACTACCTTGCCGACCTGGCGGTCGATCGTGCCGATGGGAGGCCGTCGGTCCCGGCCGTCTTCCTGTCGGGTAACGGTCCGCTGGTCCAGGTGCTCCAGTACGAGCTCAAGAAGGCTGGTGGGGGAGGCAAGACTTTCGTTCGCGGCGTGAAGGACTACGTGAAGACCTACTCCCGCAAGGGTCACATGGTCCCGCCCGAGCACGTCCTTGTGTTCGACGAGGCACAGCGGGCATGGGACGAGGCGCGGGTCGCCGCCAAGCACCCCGGAACCCAGGCGAGGATCCGAGCCCGAGCACTTCGTCGAATTCGCCGAGCGCATTCCAGGCTGGTGCGTCGTCATCGGGCTCATCGGTACGGGACAGGAAATCCACGAGGGCGAGGAGGGCGGCCTCGTTCAGTGGCGGCGGGCTGTCGAGCGCCTGGAGTCGAAGGGGAAGTGGACGGTCCACGGCCCGCCCCGGGCGATCGAGGTTTTCCAGGGCACGGACGAGCGGGTCGAGGTATCGCCGCGTCTCAATCTCGACAAGGAGATCCGCTTTCATCTGGCGAGGCGGATACACGAGTTCGTGGACGGTCTCCTTTCGAGCCCGGGCGATCCCGCGGCGTTGCGGTCGATCGCTCAGGATCTCCTCGACGGTGGTTATCGCCTGCTCCTGACGCGAGACCTCGACGATGCGAAGGAATACCTTCGCTCGAGGTACAGCGATGCGCCGGAAGCACGATACGGTCTCGTGGCGTCATCCAAAGACCGCGATCTGGCCGCCCTGGGGATCCCGAACGACTGGATGGGCACGAAGCTCATGAATCGTGCTCCTGGCCCGTGGTTCTGCGAGGGCGGGGAGCACCCGCGGTCCTGTCGACGGCTCGGGGAGGTCGCGACCGAGTTCCAGGCGCAGGGGCTGGAACTCGACGCTGCGCTGCTCGCCTGGGGCACGGACCTCGTCCGACAGGATGGGGCGTGGTCCAACGGCCATGCCCGAGGCTACAAGCGCGGAGCGAAGGTTAGGGACCCGTTCCAGCTCCGTGTGAACGCCTACCGGGTGCTGCTGACCCGGGCTCGCGACGTCAGCGTGGTGTACGTGCCCCGCCTCGCCGAGCTCGACGAGACACACGAACACCTGGGCGCGTGCGGTATCCGGCCGCTCGCAGCAGACTGACGGGCGATCGAACTTGAGGATCAACCCGACAGTGGCGGACGTACGCTACTTGCGTAGCTACGCAAGCTGCGTATACTGTGCAGAGTGAAAGCCCTGTTCGTCGAGCTCCCGGCCTTCCAGCGCCACCGAGCGGAGTACCTCGACGACGAGGCGTTCTCCGCCCTCCAGGCGGCCCTCATGGCTGACCCGGAAGCAGGTGACGTGATCCGGGACACGGGTGGCCTCCGGAAGGTCCGCTTTGCGGACAGCCGACGAGGGAAGGGCAAGCGAGGCGGCTTGCGCGTCATCTACTACTGGTGGGTGCCGGGCTGCCAGTTCTGGCTCTTCACGCTTTACGGAAAAGGTGAGGTCAGCGACCTCACCGCGGAGCAACGCAAGGTCGTTCGAGAAGTTCTCAAGGCAGAGTTGAAAGCGAGGAAGTCCCCATGAAGACCACCCGAAAGCCCGCCGCCACGAAGCGCATCCCCCGTCGCGACCTCTTCGCCGAGCTGAGCGAGGGAGTCGCCGCGCTGGCCGCAGCCCGCGAGGGCAAGCGCACGCTCCGCACTCACGCGGTCACCTTCAAGCCCCCGCCGGACGTGTCTCCTTCCGAGCTGGTCCGGGTCCGGAAGCAGCTGCACCTGTCCAGCGCGCTCTTCGCGACCTGCCTGCGCACGAACCCGCGCACCCTGGAGAACTGGGAGCAGGGGCGCGCCAAGCCCAACGCCCAGGCAGCGTTGCTGATCGGCCTGGTCCGCAAGTACCCCGACATGGTTGCGCGGCTGGCCGAGGTCTGACGGCGCGCCTGCCATGTGCCCCACCTGTGCCCCGACCCTGCACCACGGGGCGGGATGGGCCGGAACGGGAGGGAAGGCGATGGAACGGGAAAGGCGAAGGGTCACGGCGAGTTGTGAGGTAACGGCGCGTCCCGCAATGGGTTATTCACTCACCGTGTAGACCCTTCAAATCCCTTTTCCCGCTCCAACACAGCCCCGACAACTCCCCGAGTTGTCGGGGCATTTTTCTAGGATACCGCCCGGGTTCGACTCTTGTGCCCCAGGGGTGCCGCCAGGGTGCCGCTGGCGCGTTCCTCGGGGGTGACTCCGGGGACGCCGTATACTGGCGCCGTGAAGCGAGACGACGCCATCGCCACCCTGCGACGCCTCCTGCCGACCATCCGGCGGGACTTCGGCGTGCGTCGCATCGCGCTCTTCGGATCGACCGCGAGGGACGAGGCCCGGGACGACAGCGACCTGGACATCCTCGTCGACTTCGAAGGTCACCCGACCTTCCTCTCGTACATGGGACTCCGCGCCTTCCTGGCAGACACCCTCGGACGGAAGATCGACCTCGTTACCTCGGATGCGCTCAAGCCGCGCATGCGGCCCACGGTCGAGCGCGAGGCGGTGGATGTCGGCTAGGCAGGAACGCGACTGACGGCTTTACGCGGATGACATCCTGCAGGCCTGCGCCAAGGTTCGTCACATCGTCGCGGACCAGGGGACCAGCCCGACCGCGACAAAGTACGCTACTTGCGTAGCTACGCAATCTGCGTATACTGTGCCGAGTGAAAGCCCTGTTCGTCGAGCTCCCGGCCTTCCAGCGCCACCGGTCGGAGTACCTCGATGACGAGGCGTTCTCAGCTCTCCAGGCGGTCCTCATGGCGGACCCGGAAGCAGGTGACGTGATCCGGGACACGGGAGGCCTCCGGAAGGTCCGATTCGCGGACAGCCGACGAGGGAAGGGCACGCGAGGCGGCTTGCGCATCATCTACTACTGGTGGATGCCGGGCCCCCAGTTCTGGCTCTTCACCCTGTACGGAAAAGGTGAGGTCAGCGATCTCACGGCCGAGCAACGCAAGGTCGTTCGAGAAGTTCTCAAGGCAGAGTTGAAAGCGAGGAAGTCCCCATGAAGACCACCCGAAAGCCGGCCACCACGAAGCGTGCTCCCCGTCGCGATCTCTTCGCGGAGCTGAGCGAGGGAGTTGCCGCGCTGGCCGCAGCCCGCGAGGGCAAGCGTACGCTCCGCACTCACGCGGTCACCTTCAAGCCCCCTCCGGACGTGTCTCCGTCCGAGCTGGTCCGGGTCCGGAAGCAGCTGCACCTGTCCAGCGCACTCTTCGCGACCTGCCTGCGCACCAACCCGCGCACCCTGGAGAACTGGGAGCAGGGGCGCGCCAAGCCCAACGCCCAGGCAGCGTTGCTGATCGGACTGGTCCGCAAGTACCCGGACATGGTTGCCCGGTTGGCCGCGGTCTGACGGCGCGCCCGCCATGTGCCCCACCTGTGCCCCGACCGTGCACCACGGGGCGGGACGGCCCGGAACGGGAGGGAAGGCGATGGAACGGGAAAGGCGAAGGGTCACGGCGAGTTGTGAGGTAACGGCGCATCCCGCATAGGGTTATTCACTCACCGTGTAGACCCTTCAAATCCCTTTTCCCGCTCCATCTAACCCCCTGGTTCGCCAGGGGGTTTTTCTTTTTAGGCGCGGAAAAGAGTTCGCAGGTTCGAAATTGGCCCGTGAACACGGCGTTTCCAGCGGACCTCCCCCGAGATCCCTTTTCCGCTCTCGCAAGTGCGCGAAAACAGGACCTCCGGTCCCGCGACTTCTCCGGTGTCTCCCGGATGTCTCCCAAGAGACCCAGTGCGCGCGCCATGAAGACACTGGGTCATGTCGCTGCGGCAATGCCATTCGGAGCGCGGCGCCCCAAGCGTGCCGCCATGCGCCTCGACGATCGTCGGCTGAGAACGGATTGGGCCTACTTCGGGGGACGTCAACAGCCGGAAAGCCCCACAGTCGGGTCGACTCCACAAAACGGGATCAACTCCAGTCGCTGAGTCTCTGGGGCTCAACGTATTCCGTACGGATGAGGTTGTCGGCAGGAACAACTCGGAAGGCCCGGGTCAGCCGGTCCCTCCCGCCCAGCGGTGCTCGCGGCAAATCTGGAGCGTCTCGAATCGTTGCAGCGGCTCGCCAGTGAGGCCGCAGCGATCGGCCCCGGCCCCCTCGCGGCGGAAGTGAGCGCAGGTGCGGCACTCCCCGAAGCTCAGGTTTCCGCGGCGCCATTGAAGGCCCGCGAGGAGCCCACGCAGAGCCTTTCTGGCGGCCGCCCGCTCTCCGGCCGGGACGGCGGCCAGCGCTTGCTCCCAGTCGGGGAGGATCTCCGCCCTGTCGAGGAGGCGGAGTCCCCGGGCGCTCAGCCGCAGCCGCACCACCCTGCCGTCGGCGGCGTCCGCCTCCCGCTCGACGAGGCCGCGCCGGTGCAAGAGGAGCAGGCTCTGGGAGACGGTGCCCTTGGTGAGCCCAAGGAACTCCGCTAGCGCCCGGGGCGTGTTGCTGTACCGGTTGGCGTTGCGCAAGTAGGCGAGCGCCTGGAGATGGACCAACTGGAGCCCGACCTCGCCGCCTCGCTCGCGCAGTGACCCGGCGAGCAAGCGGCCCAGGCACTCCACGAGGTGGAGCAACTCCGGAGCGGGCCGCGACATGCACGATATCGTAGCGGGTCGATACCAGCTTGACAAGCCGCGCCCCGATCGGCGATATGGTAGCGACTCGCTACTAGCGGCGAGAGGAGGATGCCATGAGGAAGATCGCGCTCGCGTTGTGCCTGACCTGTGCCGCCCCGGCCTTCGCCGCCGACCCGGCGGTCGCCTACCCCAAGGGGTTCCGCGACTGGAAGTACGTGAAGTCGATGGTCATCAACAAGGGCCACCCGCTGTACGACGCGGTGGGGGGCTTCCACCACATCTACGCCAACCCCGCGGCGGTGAGGGGCTACCAGAGCCGGAAGTGGGCGGACGGCTCGGTCATCGTCTTCGACCTGTTCGAGACGGTAGACAAGGACAACGCCGTCTTCGACGGCTCCAGAAAGGTGGTGGTGGTGATGGAGCGGAACGCCCGCAAGTTCCAGGCGACGGACGGCTGGGGCTACCAGGTGTTCGACGCCAAGACGAAGAAGGGACGCCTCGACGCCAAGGCGGCGGCCGACTGCGCCGTCTGCCACAGCACCCAGAAAGCGGCCGGCTACGTCTTCAGCGAGTTGAGCGACTGAGCCCCAATCCGGGGTGTCGTTCGCCAAAACACGATCCGTGAACAGAACGGCGTTTGAAGCGGGGTGGGGCAGGGCGCTGACGACGGGAACGGGGCCTCGATCGTGGTGCCAGACGCGTGAATGGACGGCACCACCGACCAGCGGGCACACGATCCCCTTCCGCCGATGCTACCGGCGGCGTGGTCCGAGATGAACCTCGGGCCCGAAACGGCTTACGCCGCCTGGCGCCAGGCGTAGCGGTGATGCAGGCCGCCGACCCGGGGGAGGCTGACGACGTTGGTCGTCGCGCCGGGACGCTGCTCGACCGGACGCCCGCACGGTGAGTCCTTGCCTACCCCGAGATGCGTCCTGTCCACGTTGTAGTAGGCGACGAACGACTCGATCAGCTGCCGCAGGTGGCGCTCGTTCAGGACGATGACGTGGTCGAGAAGCTCTCGGCGGACGGTTCCGACAAACCTCTCCGCGACCCCATTTTGCCAGGGGCTCCGGTAGCTGGTGCGCGTTGGCTCCATGAGCATCGACCGGATCGTCGCCGTCAGCCCGGCCGAGAAGATGGCGTCGCGGTCGAAGATCAGGAAGCGCGGTGCCAACTCGAAGGGGAAGGTCTCGCGAAGTTGCTGGGCGACCCAGGCGGCAGTTGGACTCGTGGTGACGGAGCAGCGGACCACGTCCCGCCGGCCGTGGCGGATGACGAGAAACACATGAAGGACGCGGAACATCGCGGTGGGCACCGTGAAGAAGTCCATCGCGGCGATGCCGTCTCGGTGGTTCCGGAGGAACGTCCCCCAGGTGGCGTTGGCCCTCGGTGTGCGAGGCAGGGAACGCAGGTACCGGGAGACGCTGCGCTCGGAGACGTCGAAGCCGAGGCGACAGCAACTCTCCGTGGATGCGGGGCGCGCCCCAGGGATTCTCGGTGGCCATCCTCCGGATGAGGGCTCGGACCTCCCGAGGCAGGGGAGGGCGGCCGGAGCGCCTTCCTCGTCGGGACAGCCAGTTCCAGTAGGTGCGGAACCCGGCGCGGTGCCAGCGCACGACGGTGTCCGGCTCCGACGATGGCGAGGGCTTCGGCCCAGCGGCTCCAAGACCGGCGCAGCAGGACCCAGAAGACCCGATCGGCGGGCCGGATGTCGGGGTGCCTCCGCCCGGCCAGGGTGGCGAGCTGTTGGCGGAGGGCCAGGTTCTCGATCACCAGATGGCGTCGAGAGCGCATGGCCGAGAGGAGCGTCGGCAGGAGGGCTACGAGGAGGCGGAGCATCGAGCCGGGGAGAATCCAGGCCCTGGGAGAGAATCGTCAATGGTTCCAGCGCGGACGGAGTTTTGGCGAACAACAGGCGCAATGTACGCTTGACGTAACGCATAACGTGCGGCACACTCCCCTACCGTGATCGCCAGCTACCGGGACAAGCGGACGCGCGCCTTTGCAGAAGGGAAGCGGGTCAAGGCGTTCGACGGGATTCACCGGAAGGCCGAGATGAAGCTCGACCAGCTGGACGCAGCGTCCGCGATCAGGGACCTGGACCTTCCTGGCAACCGGCTCGAGGCGCTGAAGGGAGACAGGAAGGGGCAGTACAGCATCCGGATCAACGACCAATGGCGGATCTGCTTCGCGTGGCCGGACAGAGCGCCGGGGCCGACCGATGTCGAGATCGTCGACTACCACTGAGAGGTGAGACATGAAGCGCAGTGCGATTCACCCCGGCGAGCATCTCGCCGAGCAACTCGAAGAACTGGGGATGAGTGCCGCCGAGCTTGGGCGGCAGCTCGGTGTCCCGACCAACCGGGTCACCGCCATCCTGCATGGCCGGCGGTCCATCACGGGCGACACGGCGCTGCGCCTGGGCCACTTCTTCGGAGGCAGCCCGCAGTTCTGGCTAAACCTTCAATCGCTCTATGACCTTCGAACAGCAGAGAGGAAGGCCGGGGGCACGATCAGGTCTCTCCCGACCCTGAGCGCGGCTTTTCGCTGACGGTCGACCGTCACGGCATGACAGGCCGCCGGCCAGCGCTTGCCAACGATCCTGGTGCGGATGGCCGTCGTTCCGCGCCCGTCTCCCGTATGTCTCCCGGACGCTGGGAGAAGCCCGGGGAAGGGTGGGGAAGCCTGGGGAACCGGATCGAGGATTCAACCAACGGCAACAACGGGTGAAACGACAGAAAGGCGTGGACTGTCGCATGGTTGGAGTTCACCCGCCGTAAATGTTCAAATCCCTTTTCCCGCTCCATTAACCCCCCGGTAGTCGGGGGGTTTTTCATTTGGTGGCCTCCCGCTCCCCCTCCGCTCCCCCGACCCCCTCAATATCGAGGCGCTGGACCGCCTCCCGCTTCACATCGGGCGAGAGGTGGGCGTACCGGAGGGTCATCTCGAAGCTCTCGATGACCCAGCAACTCCTTCACGGCCATGAGCGACACCCCGCGCATGATGAGGTGGCTAGCGAACGATGTGCCTGAGCCCGTGCATCGTGATGTGCTTCAGCCCAGCCTTCCTGCACGTCGCTGCGTAACCGGCCGCGAATGGACGTGTTGACGAAGTCGTTGCCATGCCCTCGCCTTCGCGGGCTCCATTCCCTCCTTGTCCCGTTCGTGTTCGCCGTCCAGAGCCAGCGCCGCCGCCCGTGCTCGCGCCAGCCCGTCTCGTCGGGGTGGACGACCGCCGGCGCCACGGCCGCGGTCTGCTCCATCTTGCTGATCGAGCCGAGCCCCACCTTCACCCCGCAGAGGTCCGCGGGCGGGCTTCTTCACTTCTTCGCCTGGTGCTCGGCGATGGCCCTGGCGAGGTCCCGGTACTCCTCGCAGCCCACGCCGCAGATGACCTTCAGCTTGGCGAGGTGCTCCTCCGCCTTGGCCAGCTTGCCGACGCGCAGGTACGCCACGCCAATGTACTCGTGGGCGCCCCGGTGGTTGGGCTCAAGCGCCAGCGCGCGGTCATAGGCCGCGAAGGATTCGTCCATGCGCCCCAGCCAGCGGCTGGCGTAGCCGAGCATGTTGAACGCATCCGCGTTCTTGGGATCGCGAGCCACCACCTTCTTGAAGCGCTCCACCGCCTCGCTCCACTTCTTGTCCTGCACCGCGCGTTGGCCCGCCACGAAGTCGCGGTCCTCGGCGTTAGCGGCGGGGGCGGTCTCGGTCATGTCCGCCAGCGCTGCGCTCGGCAGGGTGACGGACATGACCAGGGTCGCGAATAGAACCGACGTCACCAGGATGCGGATCGACATGGCAGCCTCCTTGGAACCAGGGCCCGGCCCTGGTTCACCTAGCCGCCGACCGGTCCGAAGTCTGCACCCTTTTTGCGGCCCCCCCTGGATTGCCTCCCCGCTGTCCGTCCCGAAAACCCGATCGCGACCTCCGATAGGCTTCGGGACACAAGCCGAAGGTGATGTGACCATCGAAGACGGAGGGCCGGAGTCCGGCGCGAAGGTAGTTGAAGGCGCACCTTCGCCCCGGCGACGCACCTCTGGGGGGTGAGGCTGAGCAAGTCGGTCTCGCAGCAGCGGTTCAGGCCGCGCGTCGCTCGTAGTGCCTGTAGAGGCCGCCGGCTTCCGCGATCTCCAGGACATGCCCGTGCTCGGAACCTTGCACAGGCCGAGGCGCCGGACAGTCCATCGCGAGCGAGCGATGGCAACGCCAGCGATGGTAATGCTCGAAGTAGTCGTCGAGGAGCCTCCGCAGGTGCCGCTCGTTGAGGACGATGACGTGGTCCAGGCACTCGCGGCGAACGCTGCCGATCACCCGCTCGACGAACGGGTTCTGCCAGGGGCTGCGAGGTGCGGTGAGCACTTGTTCGATGCCCATGCCCTCAACTCGCCTTTGGAAGGCCAGGCCATACGCACGGTCGCGATCCCGGAGCAGGTAGCGCGGCACCGCTTCCCAGGGGAACGCCTCTGAGATCTGGTAGGCGGTCCACTGGGCGGTAGGGTGCTCCGTCACGTTGAAGTGCACGATCCGGCGCCGAGCGTGATCGAGGATGATGAAGTCGAACAGGACCTTGAAGGTCACCGTGGGCACCACGAAGAAGTCGACGGACACGAAGTCCTTCAAGTGGCTGTCGAGGAAGGCCCGCCAGGTCGGCGATGGCGGTTTCTTCGGCCGGACCATGTATTTCTCGACCGTCGACTTCGCGACGCGAATGCCGAGCTTGGCGAACTCCCCGACGATGCGCGGGGAGCCCCAGCGCGGGTTCGCTGTCGACATCTTGCGGATGAGATCCTGGACCGCCTTGTCCACTGCTGGTTTGCCGGGCCATGCACGGGAGAGGCGAGCCCAAGGGTCGCGGAACCTGCGACGCTGCCAGGCGATGACGGTGCTCGGCTGGACGAAGACCAAGGCATCTCGCCAACCAGCCCAGGTCTTGGACAGCCACGCCCAGAGCAATCGATCGGCGACCTTGGTGCGGGGCCGAGCAGGGCTCCGCTGGTAGACGGCGAGCTGGTGGCGTAGCGCGAGGACCTCGAGCTGGAGGGCGGTGCGCGATCGAAAGCCAGCGCGGAAAGACGCGAGGCGGGCGAGGAGGACTGCCATCATGAGGCGCGCAGGCTACCCCACCTCAGCGGGACCCACCGCGAGTCACCGGCCGCGGTGCCCTTCCCCGAAACCCTGATGATGACGGTCGCTTCACCATTCTCGGGACGGACAGGTAGCGCAGAGGACCTATTCTGGCTATACTCTGGCCAGAATGAAGTACGCGATCCTTCTCGCGCCGGAGGCAGTCGACGACCTCCGTGGCTTGAAGGCAAACCTGCGCTCACAGGTCCGGGAGGCGATCGAGGCTCACCTGAGGCACGAGCCAGCCAAGATCAGCAAGAGCCGGATCAAGCGACTCCGTGGCCTGGCGAGACCGCAGTATCGGCTCCGGATCGACGAGATCCGGGTCTTCTATGACATCACGGGCAGCACGGTCGAGGTGCTGGCCATCGTCGCAAAATCGGAGGCAGAGTCATGGCTCGCCCAGTTCGGAAGACCCAGGTGAACGAAGTCCCCCTCTCCGAGGTGAAGGACGACCTCTCCAGATACCTGCGCGAGGCCGAGCAACGGCCGGTGGTCATCACGCGACACGGGAAGCCAGCCGGAGTCCTCATTGGCTTTGAATCGGAGGATGACTGGTTCGACTTCCGCCTGGAGAACGATCCGCGCTTCTTGGTCCGCGTCGAAAAGGCTAGGGCAAGCCTGCGCGCGGGCCGTGGCGTTCCCTTGGAAGAGGTGTAGGGGGTTCCTCCGTCTCCCGTATGTCTCCCGGACGCTGGGAGAAGCCCGGGGAAGGGTGGGGAAGCCTGGGGAACCGGATCGAGGATTCAACCAACGGCAACGACGGGTGAAACGACAGAAAGGCGTGGACTGTCGCATGGTTAGAGTTCACCCGCCGTAAATGTTCAAATCCCTTTTCCCGCTCCAACACAGCCTCGCCAACCCCCAGGGTTGGCGAGGCATTTTCTGGGGTGTTGCCTTGGCCTGACCGCGGGTGCCGTCAGGGGGCCGTGCGAGCGACTCCCCGGATCGCCTCGAGGAGCGCCGCCGGATCGGACGGCTTCCGGAACACGCCCTTCGCGACCCCCTTCGCGGCGCGCAGATGGCATCGACCACGTCGGCGTCGTCGTCGACCATGGGGTTCTGCCGCCGGCAGGGAGGCCCGGGCAGCGGCGCCGTTGAAAGTCGCGACCGCCCCCGGTAAAGGAAACCCCCATGCGCAAACTCGCAACAATGGTCTCCCTGCTTCTCGCGACGCTCGTCCTGGCCGGGTGCCAGACCACGGCCCTCCAGTCGGCCTGGTACGACCCGACCTTCACGGGCGGGCCGATGGCATCGGATCACCGTCGTGGCCGCGGGCCTCAATGCCGCCAACCGTCGCCTGGCCGAGGACATCTTCTCCCAGAGGCTCCGGGCCCTGAGAGTCCACGCCGCTCCCGGCTGGGAAGTGGTCCCCGACGAGGCGCGGAACGCCCCGGAACCGTTCACCGAGGCCTTGAGGAGCGTCCGGCGCGGAGGGGGTGCTCGTGATTCGCGTGCTCGGCGTCGACACGCGGACCCAGGTGACCACGATGATGGTGACGACGACGGTCCCGGTCCGGGTTGGCCCGATGTGGGGCCCGGGCTGGGGCAGCACCAGCGTCTGGGCGACGACCACGGTCCCGGTGACGCAGGTCTCGCAGTACAACCTCGTGATGGTCGAGACCTCGCTCTACGAGGTTTCGACGGGACGCCTCGTCTGGTCCGGCATCACCCAGACGTTGAATCCCTCCGACTTCCAGCGCGACGTGGGCGGATTCGCCGACGTGATCATCGGGCAGCTGGCGGCGCGTGGATTGCTCGGCGCGGTGAGGTAGGCCCCGCTGGAGGCCCCATCGGTAGACGAGCTCCTCGGGGATGCCAGCCCCCAGGAGCACGACGCCGCCTCCCACGGCCACGCGCAGTTCCCCCTCCGCCGGAGAGAAGTCGCCGAGCGCCGAGCGGAAGGGACCTGGGTACCTGGGCCGGAGACCGCGAGGGCAGGCGCACGTTCCGCACTCACCCGAGACCCTCTGGAAGACGGCGCGGGAAGACCTACCGACCATCATCGAGCCGCTCCGGAAGCTACTCGGGGACGGTTAATCGCCATGTGCCCCACCTGTGCCCCGACCGTGCACCACGGGGCGGGACGGGCCGGAACGGCAGGGAAGGCGATGGAACGGGAAAGGCGAAGGGTCACGGCGAGTTGTGAGGTAACGGCGCGTCCCGCAATGGGTTATTCACTCACCGTGTAGACCCTTCAAATCCCCTTTTCCCGCTCCATCTAGCCCCCGGTTTCGACCGGGGTTTTTCTTTTTAGGCGCGGAATAGAGTTCGCCGGTTCGAAATTGGCCCGTGAACACGGCGTTTCCAGAGGACCTCCCCAGAGATCCCGTTCCCGCTCTCGCAAGTGCCCGAAAACAGGACCTCCGGTAGGGCGACTTCTCCGGAGTCTCCCGGATGTCTCCCAAGAGACCCAGTGCGCGCGCCATGAAGACACTGGGTTGTACCGGTGCGGCAACTTCATTCGGAAGGCGGCGCCCCAAGCGTGCCACCATTCACCTCGACGTTCGTCGGCCGGCGCGGCGTTGGGCTTGATTTGGGGGACGTCAGAAGGGCTTGCCCCTATATGCCAGTAATGGCATGATTCGCCGAAGATGCATTCACCGCCGAAGAGCCTCCTCTGGGTCGGAAGCTGCAGGGAGGACCTCAAGTCGTTCCCCGAAGACGTGCGGCTGGTCATGGGCTACGCGCTCTACCTGGCCCAGGTTGGCAGCAAGCACCCAGACGCAAAGCCGCTTCGAGGCTTCGGGGGTGCCGGGGTACTCGAGGTGGTCGACGACTTCGACGGCGACACGTACCGGGCGGTCTACACGGTCAAGCTGCAAGGGGTTGTCTTCGCCCTTCATGCCTTTCAGAAGAAGTCGAGGAAGGGGAAGAAGACGCCCCAGCAGGATTTGGAACTCGTGAGGCGACGGTTCCGGCGTGCGGAGGAGATCCACGCGGAGATGGTCAAGGCAAGAGGAGAGTCAAATGAAGAAGAGGACTGACTACAAGGTGAGCGGCGGCAACGTGTTCAAGGACCTCGACGTGCCTTCGGCGGACGAGGCGCTGACGAAGGCCGAGCTCGCCGCCCGGATCGCCGGGATCATCGCCAGCAGGAAGCTCACCCAGGCTGCCGCGGGGAGATCCTCGGCGTGGATCAGCCCAAGGTGTCGGCGCTACTGAGGGGGCGCCTCACGGGCTTCTCGACCGACCGGCTCCTGAAGTTCATCACCAGCCTGGGCCAGGACGTGGACATCGTGATCAGAGCGAGGCGTTCGACCAAGGGCCGAGGACACCTCCACGTCGTGGCGGCGTAGTCCAGCTACGTCAGTCTGGCCGAAGGCGAAGCAGCTTCCGTCTCCCGCATGTCTCCCGGACGCTGGGAGAAGCTCGGGGAAGGGTGGGGAAGCCCGGGGAACCGGGTCGAGAATTCAACCAACGGTAACGACGGGTGAATCGGCACAAGGGCGTGTCCTGTCGCATGGTTGGAGTTCACCTACCGTAAATGTTCGAATCCCCTTTCCCGCTCCAGTACAGCCCCGACAACTCCCCGAGCTGTCGGGGCATTTTTCCAGGATGCCGCGCGGGTCCGACGGTGGTGCCGCCCGGGTGCCGCTGGCCCGGCGTCACCCGGCACTCCCCCCTCGGGCTCGACCCGGCTTCCGGCGAACGTCCCTGGGCGGCAGCGCCCGGCGATCAGATGATCTTGTAGTTCATCTTCAGGTCGAGGGTGCATTCCACCATGAAGTTGGCGCTGGCCGTGGTCGTGCCGGTGGCCACGACCTTGAACTGACCGTTTCCCTGGAGCGCGCTGTCGAGGATGTCGAGGGCTGCAGGCACCAGGGTGACGGTCAGCGTGCTGCCGTTCGCGATCGTCTGATTGGTGTAGGTGCCCAGCACGACGTCAGCGGATGCGTCGGTGTCGGACTTCGTGGCGGGTCGCAGCGCCACCGTACCACTGCCGGTGGTTCCTCCCGGAGGCTGATACATCGCCACGACGGTCCCCGTCAGATCCACCAGGGTGAGGCCCTTCACCTTGTCCCTGTGGGACCAGGCGT
The DNA here is from genome assembly GCA_963700085.1 of uncultured delta proteobacterium. Classification (GTDB taxonomy): domain Bacteria; phylum Myxococcota; class Myxococcia; order Myxococcales; family Anaeromyxobacteraceae; genus CAIOAK01. The sequence continues at coordinate 22,166 of CAVOWI010000020.1, read as the reverse complement.
CGGGGGCCTCGACGGAGAGGTCGACGAGCCGAACGGTGCTGTAGGGCACCCCTGCGGTGCTGTTGACGGTGAAGGTGGCCGGGACGCTGAAGTCGATGTCCTTGCTGCATCCAGCGAGGAGGAGAAGGCCGGACAGTGCTGCCACGCGGGAGACGAGTGAGCTTCGGGTCATTGTGACTACCTCCTTGCAGGCGGTTCGCCTGCAACAGTCCGATACGCACGGGGGGCAGCAGAGGCGCTCGAACGACGTGGCTCACCTGGCTCGATGCCAGGGGTCCCCCGTTTCGCGGAGCGTGAACTCCCGTGCTGGGCGTTGCAAGCACCCTGGGTGGGTGACAAGGGGTAGCGCGACTTCTGCCGCCGCTTGGTCCCCGCCCAGGTCCCCGAGCGCGGCGACCCGTGGCCGGGATCGACGGCGGCGCGGGAGCCGCTGCACGGGTCGTAGCCCCCGGGGGGAGGGCGCGCCAGCTCGAATTCCGGCGCCATCGACGCCGAAAACATCAACAAGATCGGCCCACCATTGCAAAACTCGTGTCCCTCCATTAAGGGACAGATGTGGGATTCACGCCTACAGGTCTTCCAAGACTCGACCACGCGCACGCGGGCATCGAATTCTGCCTTCGGGACCTTCGCCGGTCGATGCGGGAACGGGACCTGGCTGCGGCTCGGGGATGGGCGTGCCTCCTGGTCCAGAAGCTTGGCGAGCACTTCTCCGAGGAGGAGAAGATGATGCGAACCTACGGCTGGCCGCGGGTCGCCGCCCACGCTGAAGCCCACGGTCGCGTGCTCTCCTGCTTTGTTGGCTTCGAGCGGCGTCTCGGTGTTGCCCGAGAGGTGAGTCTCGACCTGTCGTACATGGCGCTCCTCCACCTCCCGGAAGTCTTGCGGGTTCACCAGATCAGGAGCGACTTTGGTTTCGCCAAGTTCGCGGTGGGCGTGACACACCCACCGCTCGCCCCGCTGGTGAGCCAACCTGTCGGTCGGGGCCGAGCCGCCTAGCGGCGCCGGGGTCAACCCACCGTCAGGTGGAGTCCCGGGTCATGGCGGGAACGGGAGCCCTGGCGAAAGCGCCCCCGAGTTCCCCGCCCCCGAAATACCCCGATCGCGGCGCACCGGATCCGCGCTAAATGGAGCGTCCGGCCTGCGCATGGAGCCAGTCCGCACCTGGAGGCCCCGCTCTTCATGGCATCGCCGGCAACCCGCCCGAGCACCGCGTCGAGGTTCGGCCGTCAACTGGGGTGGCTCTCGTGCATCGGCCTTCTCGCGGGAGCGGCTGGTCTCGCCCATGCACAGGAGACGGAGTCGTCGTCCGCGACGCCCTTCCTCGAGGTGCGCCCCGGGAAGGATGCTCTCCCCCAGGGGAAGGAGGCACCCCGCGAGCCAGTCACGAGCGGATGCACGGAGAGCCGGGACTGCGCCGGGCGCCTGGGAACCGGCAACGTGTGCGAGGGCGGCCAGTGCGCGCCCTACGTCGACCGCACGGACATCACGGACCTCTTCCGGAAGTCCGAGAAGGCGAGGCCCGTGCCGGAGGCGTACAAGCTCTATCCATCCATCATCCCCGCCATCGGCTACAACCCGGCGCTCGGCTTCCTCATCGGCGTCGTGGCCAAGGCCGGAATGTTCGTCGGAGATCCTGCCGACACGACCATCTCCAACGCCTCGCTGCTCGTCCTGCTGACGACCAACAAGCAGCTGGTGATCCAGGTCGGCACGACCGTCCTCACCTCGCGCAACGATTGGGCGCTCATCGGGGACTGGCGGTTCCTGCTCTACAACCAGGACACCTACGGTCTCGGCACGGGCACGCCGCTCACCGCGTCGAGCTTCTCGATCTCGGGGTGGGGCAGCACGACGCCCGTCGACGGCGGCCAGCCAATGAAGTTCGACCTCCTGCGCTTCCATCAGGTCGCGCTGAAGAGGGTCTGGGGAAACCTCTACGTCGGGGGCGGTCTCCGCATCGACCGCTACTACGGCATCGTCGACGAATCGCTGGACCTCGCGGCGCCCAGCCCGGTGGTGACGAGCCACTACGCGTACAGCAAGTACTTCGGGTTCGATCCGGACCAGTACACGCTCTCCGGAGCGACGTTGAACTTCCTTTTCGACAGCCGGGACTCGACCATCAACGCGTACCGCGGGTACTACGCGCAGCTGGCGTTCGGTGGATTCCCCACCTGGCTGGGAAGCAGCCAGGGGAGCACCATGGTCGGCGCGGACCTCCGCGCGTTCATCGGCCTCTCGGACGACGTCCCCCGGAACGTGCTCGCCTTCTGGTTGCTCGCGAGCGGCGTCACCAGCGGGCAGCAGCCCTATCTCACGCTTCCCTCGGTGGGGTGGGACGCGGCCGGGACCACGGGTCGCGGCTACGTCCAGGGGCGATGGCGCGGTACCGCGACCGTCTACGCCGAGGCGGAGTGGCGGTTCCGGATCACCAACAACGGCCTTCTGGGCGGCGCCCTCTTCGTGAACGCGGAGACCTTCTCCCGGCCGGCGTTCAGCTACGACACCGTCAACGAGCCCGCAACGAACCTCTTCCAGTACGTCAGGCCGGCCGGCGGCTTCGGAGCCCGTATCCTGATGAGCAAGGAGTCCCGCACGAACCTTCGCCTGGACTTCGCCTGGGGCGTGGACTCCTTCGCCATCTACCTGGGAGCCGGCGAGGTGTTCTGACGGCGGGCGAATCCCTCGCCGACCTGGGCACGGGCCAGGAGGTCGTGTTCTACGGAGAATTCCAGAGGGAGGCGACCCATTCCTGGTGGACCTTCCTGGCGTCATCTCCCGCCGCGCCAGGCTTGGCGACATCCCTCGAGCGCTCCCTCGGCGGTGACGCGACCCCGGCGCGAAGGGTGAGCAAGGAGACCTCGGGAGACGCGTTGAGGCGCAGGCCCAGCCCGACGTTGCCGACGCCGCGGTTCACGTAGAGTTGAACCTTCTCGATCTGGTACAACCCGCCCATGTACGGCTCCCGGATCATCCAGCGGATGGCCGGCGTGAGCAGGGGCACGTTCACCTGGCCGCCGTGGGTGTGACCCGACAGGACGAGCATCGGCTTCCCCCAGTTGGCCAGGATGTCCGCGGTGGCCGGGACGTGGGCGAGGTACAGCCGCGACCCGGCCGGAGCGCCCTTCATGGCCCGGGGGGGATCCGCGGAGTAGGTCCAGAGGTCGTCTATCCCGATCACCGTGAAGGGAGCGTGGCGCAGGGAGAGCGTGGTGTTCTGGTTCTCGAGAAAGCCATACCCCAGGTCCTCCAGGGCGGCGCCGGCCCCCAACGGATCGACCCAGCGGTCGTGGTTGCCGAGCGTGGCCAGCGTGGGCGCCTCCAGGCCGCCGAGCTGCTCGCGCATCAGCGCCACACCGGCCTTGTCGTGGGACAGGTAGTCGCCGGTCAGCACGACCAGGTCCGGGCGGAAGCGATTCGCCTCCGCGATGGCGGCCCGGACGGTCTCGACCGGGGTCTTCGGCCCGACGTGGAGGTCGGAGAGCTGGGCGATGCGCAACCCGTCGTGGGCCGGGTCGAGGTCAGGCACCACGATCTCATGCCGTTCCGCTGTGACCTCGCCGCCAGAGGCCAGTGCTGGAATGGGCGTCGCGGCGACGACCGTGGCGGCCGCGCCCAGCAGGAACTCCCGTCGGGAGAATCGTCCCATTCGGTTCCACATACTGGCAGCCGCAACGAAGCGCCACACGGCCGGGTCGATTCCTCCGCCCGGATGCGCCCCCCCTGAAAGCCGTGCTGATCCTGGGGGAGGCAATCGAGCCTGCGTTCTCGGCGCCGCAGACGAACGCGGCGGGACACGCCTACGGCGAGGGGGACACCTGGAACATCGGAACATTCCACGCATCCAGGCGCCAGCGGGCCATGAGCGCCACCTGCCCCAGGTTCCGGCTCCCCGGGACGAGGTCCTGGGCCCGCGGTGGCCGATACTCCAGGCGAACGCCGGCCGTCGCCGCCGCCCGAGCGATCGTCGCGACGACGCCGGCGTCCAGCTGCTCGAGCGTGGAGGCGAACACCTCACCGCCCCTGCCGCGCATGTCGATCTGAGGCTCGAACCCGGGAACGGGGATGGAGACGCGCGGCTGGCACGTGTTCCCGATGCAGGGCGGCGGCTGCCAGGGCTCCGCCTTTCCGAAGGAGCGGAGGGCGCTCTCGGTCAGCGCGCCCTCCAGGCCCGACGACTCCAGAAACACCTCGGGTCGCGACCAACCGTCGGGCGCGAGGGTCGACTTCGGCCCCGAGAACACCAGCAGCAGGATCGCCGTCGCCAAGTTCATCGAGCGGAGTGCATATGCCCCGACCGAAGTCCGGGCAACGTCATTGCTCCGGAACCGTCGCGGTCCTCTCGGTTCCACGCGGGAAGGATCTCCCGATGCGACGCGCGCGGTGTCGCGCGGCGGCCGCTCAGAACACCACGTTGAAGCTCAGGAGAAGCGACCGATCCTGCCGGCTCGTCTCCTGGTTCCCTGCCCTGCCGCGGCGTTCCCGGGCGATGGTGCTGAGCGCAAACTCGACGCTTGGCTCGTGCAGGTGCACCCGCAGCCAGGCCGTGCCGATCGCGCGGACGTCGGCGAGCGAGACCACCTGCCCGTCCAGCTCCGGGACGAACGGGCCGGTCATTCCCCAGAGCCAGTCGGCGCGAACGGATGCGCCCAGCGCCAAGGGTCCGTATCGAAGCTCGAGTGCCGGCGCCAGGTGGAGGCCGAAGGCGAAGTAGTATCCCTGGACCGAATACACGGTGGGAAAGACCTGGCCCGGGGCCAGCACCTCGGTGCCCGGATTTCCGATCGGCTCGACCCCCCCGAAGTCGAAGGCCACGTCCAGCGAGCAATCCACCCTCAGGTCGCCCGCGAACAGCCGGAGGCGCCCGTCGACGCCGGGAAGGCGAACGAGCGAGATCTGGTTCTTGGGCTCGCCGCCGGCGAGGTTCCACGCGTGCGAGCCGAACTCGTACCCCGCGGTACCCCCGACGAAGAGGTCCCAGCCCGAAAGGCCCTCACCATCCGTCCGGAGATCCCGGGAGTAGTGACCGACGAGGGCAGTCTCGGTGTCGAAGAGGAAGTCGACCGTTTGGCCATCGGCGATTGTCGCCGTGAGCCCGATGGCGGACACGTTTCCGTCGGCGAAGCCAAATCCGGTGCCTCCTGCCTCGCCGTAGCCCGGGGCGCGGAAGAGCCGGGTGGCGAACTCGACCGCGATGCCGGGATAGGTGTGGCCGTCCTGCCAGAGGACTTGCCCGGAGGCGCCCGCGCGGAACTCGTGCCAGCCGCTGTAGGCCGGGTCCCTCCGCGGCTCGGCCTTGTCCATCCAGTCGTGGAACTTCTTCATCGGATTGAAGATCACCGCGAGCGCCTTCGACAGCTTGCTGCTGCCGCTGCGATCGAACCATCCCGAGAGCTGGGTGAAGGCCTCTCCGATGGCGAGCCCGGAGACCGGCGTGACGATCATGTCGTTGATCGACACCGGCTCCTTGAACTCGATCAACTCCCAGAGCGTGGAGGTTCCGAGCGTCCAGAGAAACGCCTCGGGGACGGAGACCCGGTTTGCACGGGCGAACATGTAGTAGAAGGTCCCCGCAGCGACGTGGCCGCCGAAGTTGGTGGCGAGCGGGTCCGCGTCGAGGTACCAGGAATCCGGCGTGAAGGTCAGCTTTTCCAGGATGGTCGTCGCGGGAACGCCGGGGGTGGCCGGTGGTGGGTTCCAGATCATGTAGCCGGTGAAGGACAGCACCGTCATCGAGAGCTGCTCGATGGCGAGGCGCAGCCGGTAGACCGGGGCGGGCTTCTCGTAGACGAACGTGGCCCAGGGATCGGGCGGCACCCACGATGGCTCCGCGGCGGGCGCAGGCTCGACCGCGGGCGCCGGATCGGCGGCGGACGCCTGGCAAGGGGCAAGGACGGACACGAGGCCCGCTGCGACCAGCAGGACGATTGTCTCCTTCAAGCGAAGCCCCCTCCGATCACGAGCAGGTGCAGATGTCAGTCAATCACCATCGCCGGCGCCAGCCTATTCGCCCATGCGTGACACCCGCCTCACTTTCCCGTGCTCCTCCACCCCAGCGCGAAGATCCGGCGACGCATCGTCGTGCTGCTGCAGGTCCAGGGACCCGGCCCGGTGCTCGCCGATGATGTCCGGGTCCTCGAGCTCGATGGCGATGGCGACCGGCACGGACCTCTGCAGGGCGTGAGCCGAGGGGGCGAACGCGGGGGGCTGGACCGGGATCACGTGCGCCGGGCACGCCCCGCGGGCCAGCGCGGCGATGCAGATGGCAGGCGCCACCGGGTGCGTCGGGTGCATCAGGCCCCCCCCTTGAGGCAAGGCAGGCTAGGCGCTTTTCCCCGGATCCGGCACCCGGCCTGTTGGGGCGTCCGGTACCCGGGAAGGTCCGCGACCCTGATCCTCGTGCGCCCGGCGCGACACAGGGCATCGCGAGCCTCCTGGGGACGAGGATCTCAAGAAATCATTGACGCCTTCAGGGGATTGATGACTCGGAGCCTCGTGCTCATGTCGGCGCCGCCCTTCACCAGGAGGAAGAAAATGAGAACGTTCGCCCCGGCGGCACCGTGACGATCCGACCCGGCGTCTACCGCGAGACGGCCGACGCGACGAACGGCCTCCACATCACGAGGAGCATCCACCTCGTCGGGCTCTCCTCGCACGGGAAGAAGGTCGTCCTGGAGAATTCCGGCGGCCAGAAGAACGCGATCGTGGCGGTCCCCGCCGACCACACCAACTGCATGGGCTGCCACTCGAGCCTCGCGCCTCCGTTCCCGCGCCTCGCCGGCGTGAAGTCGGATCCGCCGTCGTCGACCTACGCGATCAGGGACCTCATCACCCGGAGCAGCGCCACCGGATCGGACGACAGCGGGACCTGGGTCGAGACCTCGGAGAACGTGAAGGTCACCCACAACCTGGTCGAGGGGAACGTGAACGGGTTCGAGATCTCGAACAACCAGGACATCCTGATCGCGAACGACGAGGTGCGCGGCAACACGGTCGGCATCGCCGCCTTCTTCCTGCCCGACATCTTCGGGGTCCGGCCGTACGCGCGCCGCTACACCATCCGGGACAACCACGTCCACGACAACAACAAGCCCAACACCGCCACGCCGGACGCGATCCTCTCCGTGGTGCCGCCCGGGACGGGGATCCTGCACATCGGCGTGGACGACTCCAGGATCTCGGGAAACCTCGTCGAGAACAACGACTACATCGGGATCGCCGTCGTCGACTACTGCGCCGTCGTGCAGGGCGGGCCGTTCGACTGCGCGATCGACCCCACCGTGACGCCGGGGTTCGTGGCGCTGAGCGAGGCCACGAACAACACGATCGAGGACAACGTGCTCCACGCCAACGGCCTGAGCCCGGATCCGGCCTCTCCCTTCGCCTTCGCCGCGAGCGACCTCGGCCTCCTTACCGCGGGGGACCACGGCAACTGCTACGCCGGGAACGTGTACTCGACGTTCTTCTCGCTCATCGGCGCCCTGCCGCCCTGCCATTGAGGACGGCGGCAGGGAATCGCCCTACTTCCCCCACACGTCGAACTGGAATGCGAAGAGCAAGCTCCCGTGGACCAACCGCCCAGGGTACGCGTTCACCTCGGCGACGACGACCCAGTTCTTGAACATGAGCAGCCGAAGGCCCGCCTCGAGCGAGAGCCCGGTGTACTGGCTCGTGAGGACGACGGCGTCGCTCGTGACCGTGAACCTCCCGTCGAGGTACACCACGCCGAGGCCTGCGTACGGCGTGAGGCTCACCGGCCCCAGGTCGAATCCGGTAACCGGCCGACAGGTCTCCGCCGAACTCCCACGTCTCGAGCGTGTCCTTGGTGCTGGGATCGGTCACGGGTGACTTCGAGAGCGCGTAGAGGCCGTGCGCGCGCAGCCCGACCGCCACCGCGCCCGGCACCCAGGCGATTCCGCCCTCGAGGGCGATGCAGTTCGTGCTCACGCCGTTGATGGCGATGGGCGGGATGTAGGAGAGCCCCACGAAGGTGTGGAAGTCCTCCGGCGCGGGAAGCCCCAGCGCGACCCGGGGCCGCGGGAACACCCGGGTCCGGTCGGAGGCCGTGATCTGCACCTTCCCGCCCGTGGTGCCGTCGATGTACGGGATGCCGATGAGCTCGAGCCCCAGGCTGAGCTGGCCCGGCCCGAGCGCACCCGGCGCCTGTACCGGCGAGAGAGCCAGGAGCAGCGAGTGGATCTCGATGAGCCGCTGCTCCTGGTCGAGCATCGTCTGCGCGCTCGCCGGGCCTGCGGCGGCCGCCGCGAGGAGCACGAGGAGGGACCGTGCCCGCCTCATCTAGGGTGCTCGGGCCAGGCCGCTGAGGAACTGCCCGCGTCGTGTCGAAGCCCGCGTAGTACATGCTCCAGGCGGCGCCGTCGACGAAGACGGCGGGCGTGGTCAGCCCGCCCGAGTCGAACTCTCCGGCCACGCCCGGGCCGAGCGCCGCCCCGCCGGCGCCCGGCTGGGGGAGCTTGATCCAGGTGATCCCGTCGTTCGACTCCGCGTAGCCGATGACGCCTCCGCTCGGCCCGCCGAACGCCCCGGGATTGGCGCAGGCCCGGTACCACATGCGGTAGAGGCTCTCGCGCTCCTTCACGACCGTGGGCTGGTAGGCGCAGGCCGCGTCGAAGCTGCCGGCGGGGCCCAGGTCGAGGATGGAGCCGTTGGCGGCCTTGCCCGGGACCTTGGTCCAGGTGCGGGCGTCGCTCGAGACCGCCAGGCCCACGCGCCAGAAGTTCCCGGCGTCGTTGGCGGAGTAGTACATCTTGTACTCGGCGCCGTCCTTGAGGACCCAGACGTAGCCGACCTGCTGCGCGTCGATGGAGCCGGGAAGGCCCATCGGCAGGACGCTGCCGCCCGGGCCCGCGCCGTCGTAGTGCTTCGTCCAGTGCACGCCGTCGGTGGACTCCGCGTACCCGATGCGGCGGCCGTCCGCGAGCGTGCCCGTCGGGCAGTTGAACGGCTTCTGGCTGCCGTTGTACCACATGCGATAGGTCGCTCCGTCCTTCAGCACGAAGGGGCGGTAGGCGAGGAAGTCGTCGAACTGGCCCGGGCTCCCCAGGTCCAGGATGGCGCCGCCGGTCTCGGTGCCCGGCACGCGCACGAAGTTGACGCCGTCCGTGGACCGCGCCAGCCCGACGCGCCAGTGGGCTCCGTTGATGCCGGCGCACGCACCCGTGGCGTCGCTGCCGCCGTAGTAGAGGTTGTAGGTCGCGCCGTCCTTGAACGCGCTCACCGTGAAGTTGGCGCGCTCGTCGAAGGCGCTCGTGGCGCCCAGCCCCAGCAGGGCCCCGCCCGGTCCCGGTCCCGGTACCTTGCGCCAGGGGATGGGCTCGAGATCGGCGGTGGTGGCCGAGCATCCGGCCAGCGTGAGGGTGAGGGCGATCGCTCCGGTGGCGACCGACGAGAAGAGCTTCACGCGCATGTCCACTCCTCGCGCACTCGAGGCTCAATATCCGGCGCCGCCGGCGCCGCCGCCGACGGTGACGGTGGTCACCGCAACGGTGCCCACGAAGGTTGCGGCAGCGCTGGCGGCGACGGTGGGGTCGCGGAAGGTGCAGATCTGCGCGGAGGGGAACGTCAACGTCCTGGTCGCCCCTGCGGCGATCGTGCCCCCGTTGGTCGCCGAGCAGGGCGAATCGACCTCGATCTCGTGCTGGTCGGCCGTGCTGTTCGTGAACGTGACCGCTCCACCAGGCAGCACGCACACGGCCTTCGGGGAGACGCCCGACGCCGTGATTCCCATGCTCGCCGTCGTCCCCGGCGTGCAAGTTGCCGCACCCGTGCCCGTGGGGGCGCTGTCCCCGCAGGCTGCCACGACCACCACGACCACTCCTGCCAGCAAGCTCGGCGCTCGACGCATGTATGACCTCGCTTTCGGTTCCGGGGTGAATACACCTGGCACCGCCACTTCGCGCCGCGCCATTTGCGGTGCCGCATCCTTCGTCATCGGCGCGGGAAGAGCAGCGCACGGACGATTACCTCAATGAAGACGGTCGTCGCGGACCTCTCGGGCCGGGAGGTCGCCTGCAGCGATTCTCACCGCATCCCCTGTCCTCCGGAGCACGGGGTGGGGGGACCCCTGGCGGGCGACCCATCCGGGTTCGGGTGTTTTCCGGAGGGAGGGTCCGGATTCATTCCCCGCAAGCTCGGGACTGCTCCCAATATCGAACCGCGGCCGGAGGGAGCACACTCCTCTCAGAAAGGGAGAACAGACCATGAAGACCATCAACGGCGGCAGCGCAGTGAAGGGCGGTTACTACCTCTCGAAGAGCAACTGGGAGCTCTTCCCCATCGCCCACGACGGCGCGAAGCTCCCCGGCGGCGCCTCCGAGCACTACGTGCAGGTGCCGACGGCAGCGGCCCTGGCGCTGATGCCGGTGCTGGGCGGCCTGATGGTCGTCTTCCTCCCGTTCATCGGCCTCTACCTGACCGCGAAGGCGGTCGCGCGCCCCGTCGCCGGGATGTTCAAGCGCTCGGCAGAGGACCTGGCCGCCACCGTGACCCCGGGCTGGGCGCCCGGCGCCGCACACCTCACGGGCAAGGCCACCGACGAGAAGGCCTCGGAGGAGGCCAAGGCCGAGGACCCGAAGCTCGCCGAGCTCGCCAAGGAAGTCGAGGAGAAGCGCAAGGGATAGCCGGCCGTCGCCGCGGTCTGACCGGGGCGTGCCCGCGGCCCCCCCGATCGTCTAGAGTCCCTCCATGTCGGCTTCCGCGAGCTCCGCCTACGAGCCGAAGGAATGGGAGGACGTGCCCTGCACCTTCTGCGGCTCGCGCGATCGGCGGCTCTACGAGCGGTTTGGCTGGCGGCTTCGCTTCACCTGGGTCGAGTGCCTGGCCTGCGGCCTCATCTATCAGTCGCCGCGCCCCCGCTACGACGGCGAGTTCGTCCAGGCGGCCTACGGCGACTACGTCTCCCTGGCGGACGAGGCCGGTGCGACCGATGAGAGGAAGCGCAAATGGCTGGCCGGCCTGCAACCCGTCGTCGACGAGATGCTGACCTTCGACCCCCTGCGCACGGCGCTCCTCGACGTGGGCTCCGCGGTCGGACATTTCCTGCGCGTCGCCAAGCCTCACTGGAAGATCGCGATGGGCGTAGACGTCTCCGAGAAGATGCGCGCGTTCGTCGAGCGGGAAGTCGGCGTGAAGGTCCTCGGGGAGCCCTTCGAGCGCCTCGCCACCGAGGAGCGCTTCTCCTGCATCAACATGAGCCACGTCATCGAGCACGTCCCGAACCCGTCGGCCTGGCTCGAAAAGGCGCACGAGCTGCTCGTCGAGGACGGCCTCCTGGTCATCGCCGTCCCGAACATTCGCTCGCTCGGGGAGAGGATCAAGCTCTTCCTCAAGAACGTCGGGCTGCGGCGGGGCGAGTGGGCCAGCCCGGCCAAGACGCCGGACCATCTCTTCGAGCCGCCGATCCCGGTCCTGCTCCGCTTCATCGAGGCCCACGGGTTCGACGTCCTGTCGTACTACACCTACAGCCGAACGGACGAGACCTCGCTGAGGCCCTTCAACCGCCTGTACCGCCGGCGGCTCCTCCTGGGGTCGAACACGCGCGTCTACGCGCGGCCGCGCCGGCGACCCTGAGCCGGTTCTTCAACGGGTCAGCAGCGTCGGCAGCAACTCGGCGAATCGACGGCGCGGCTCGTCCGGAAGGGCCCCGGCGCACCGCTCGACGGCGGCCTCCGCGATGGCCGGCCACTCCCGGTAGATCCACCCGCTGCTGCTCCTTCCACCCTCGCCGTGGACGCGCTCCATGGCGGCGAAGAGCGTGAGCCGGATCGCCTCTGCGATCACCTCGCGCTGCTCCGGGGTGGCGCCGGTCCGGCGCTCCAGTTCGCCCGCGAGGCGCACCGACAGGAGGCGCGACTCCACGAACGAGAGCGTCATCACCTCGCCCGCCCCGAGCCACGGGTCGCCGAGGCGCCGCCCCGAGAGCTGCGCTTCCGCCTCCGCCGGAGGGAGGGCGCGCGCTCCCGCCCCGAGGATACCCTCCGCGAGCGCCGTCACTCGCGATGCGTCGGCGGCCTCCGCGAGCGCGATCCAGAAGAACCGGCCCGACGAGTCCACCCGGGCGGACGTGACGCCGGGGATCGAATGGAGACGCGCCAGCACGGGCGCGAGGACGGTGCCTCAGCCGAGGCCCGCGACGGGGCCTCAGCCGAATCCGGAGGCCTGCAGGACCAGCCGGCTCACCTGCCCGGCTGGCCTCCACCGGGCCGGCCCGGGCCGCCCGGCTTGCGGGGGCCGCCGCTCGAGCGCCCGCCGCGCTCGTTCTTGCGGTCGTCCTTCAGCGAGTCCATCGAGAACCCGCCGGTGGTGCTGCCCTTCGCGCCGCGGTCGCCTCCACCTCCGCCACCACCACCGCCGCGCCCACCCCGGCCCTTGCCGCGACCCTTCTCGTCCTTGTGGGCGTCGGCGACCTGCTTCATGTTCGAGGGCAGCAGGTCCACGACGTACTGGTGCTCGCCGATCACCTGGGCCCCGCGAATCTGCTCCTCCACGCCGAAGACGCGGACCAGGCGGACGTCGCCGGTGCGCCGTCCAACGGCCTTGACCGCGGCGCGGAGCATCCCGAGCCGGTCCCCGGAGCAGCCGGTGGCCTTGGCGACGGCGTCGTCGAGGATGGCCTTCACGGTCTCGCTCTCGGCATCGGGATCGAGCTTCGGCGCGGGTTCGGGGGCGGCTGCGGATTCGGCCGTCGCGGGCTCGGCCACCTCGGCGGGAGCCGATGGCTCGGCTGCAGGCTGGGTCGCCTCGACCGGCGGCGACACCACGACCGCGGGCGTCACCGGCGCCTCGTCCCTGGGGAGGGAACGCCGCGCCTCCGCGACCGCGGCCGCCGCCGTTCGAATCAGGGATCCGCTGAGCTCGGTGAGGGTCTTCATGGGCTTCTCCATACACTTTTCCGGGTGGCCAGGCGACAGGTCTTCGGACCTTTCGGCGCTATCGCTGGATCACCCTGAACGCGACGAGGAGCGCCACCACCACCCCCATGAGGCTCTCCCCGGCGATGAGCCCCGAGGCGATGGGCGTGACGTAGCGATCGGCCGAGGCCCTCCGCCACCGGCGCCAGGCCCAGGCGAGGAGGGCCCCGAGGAACATGGCCACGGCGTTGCTGCCCGGGATCACCATGGCGATGCCCAGCCCCGATGGCGACGGGACCAGGTGCTGCACCGGCCGCGGCGCGAGCTTCTCGAGCAGCGCCAGCGCGACCCCGAGCAGCAGCCCCGCGGCGATGGCGGAACGCGCCAGGGTCCCCAGGCCTCCCACGCCGCCCGCGAAGGCCTGGGAGACCCCGGCCCAGACCAGGCAGGACGGCGCGGGCCACTCCTCCGACCCGAGGGCTCCGGGGTCCTGTCCGATGATGAGGTAGTAGGCCGGCACGACGACGGCCGCGCCCGCCAGGACGCCGAAGAGCTGGGCGTAGAACTGGACCCTGGGGCTCGCACCGAGCAGCCAGCCGGTCTTGAGCGTGGTGAGCAGGTCGGCCGCGTGCAGGCCGATCCCGCCGGTCACGTTGGCGCTCATGATGTTGCCCGAGAGGTTCCCCGGGGTGATCACCCCGTAGATGAGCTGGGTCACCGGACCGAGGGCCTTGGTCGGCGTCACGTCGGTCTCGCCGGTGACGCGCGCCGCGACGAAGCCCATCACCACCGCCAGCGGCACCGCGACCACCCCGGCCCACCAGGGGATCTGGAAGAGCCAGGCCATGAGCAGCACCACCACCGGCCCGAGCACCAGGAAGCCCGCCGGGAACCACCAGCCCGGGCACTCCACGGCGTCGATGGGATCCGTCTCGGTCCCCGGCGCCACTCCCTCGCGAGAAGAGGCGCGTCAGGCCGGAGAGGGAGCGGGCCACGCTGCGCCAGTCGAGCGCGAACGAGGTGAGGCCGGCTCCGACCAGGATGGCCGCGCCCGGCCAGACGGTCCAGCCGACGATGTTCTTGTAGCTGACGACGGTGATGACCCCGCGCTCCACCAGCGCCGGAGCGAGCACGGCATAGGTGAGCACGCCGCCGAGGAGCATCGACCAGCCGGTGCGGAAGCTCACCAGCGCTCCCGCGCCCACCAGCACCACCTCCGTCTTCAGGACGAAGGTCCAGTCCTTGAGGGCACGGCCGGCCAGCGTGAGCGGCACGGCGAAGGACTCGGGAAGGTTCCAGGGCATCCAGGAGACCCTCCCGGAGCGCAGCCAGGTCATCGCCGCGGCGGCCAGCGCCGAGAGCCCGAGCGCCGTGGCCTGCCGGGAGCCCTCGCCGCCCGCTGCATCCGCCGCTCCGTGGATGGCCCGCAGCGTCTCGGCGGTCGCCGTGCCGGTGGGAAAGGCCAGCCCCTCGCGGTTGATGAGCTGGCGCTTGATGGGGATGGCGGTGAAGACGCCCAGCGCCGCGATGGCGCCGAACCACCCGATCATCGGCAGCCAGTCCGGCCGCACCGCCGTGACCATCATGAGCGCCCCGAACGCCGCCATGTTGCCGCCGCCGGTCATGTACCCGGCGCCCGAGCTGACGGTGGTGAGCGCGTTGTTCTCCAGCGCGGTCAGGGGCTTCCGGACGATCCCCACCCCTTGCAGCCCGCGGAAGAGGGCGAAGGCCAGGATGGCCGCCGTGATGGTCACGCCCATCGACCAGCCGGTCTTGAAGAACACGTACAGGTTCGACAGGCACATCACCACGCCGATGAGCATGCCGACCACCACCGCCCGCACCGTGAGCTGCGGCGTGTCCGGCTGGTAGGTCTCCTCGAGCCAGACGCGCTCGGGGTCCGGTGGCGGGGGCTTCGGGTCGTCCATGGAGCCCTCCATCCTACCTGTGGCCAACGGCGGACGGGATGGGCAATATCCGGCCATGCCTCGCTTCGCCGCCAACCTGACCATGATGTTCAACGAGGTCCCGTTCCTGGATCGCTTCGAGCGCGCGGCGCGCGCCGGGTTCGAGGCGGTCGAGTTCCTCTTCCCGTACGGCCACCCGCCCGGAGGAGATCCGGCGGCGGCTCGGCCCACCATCGGCTGCAGCTCGTCCTGCACAACCTGCCGGCGGGCAACTGGGAGGCCGGCGAGCGCGGCATCGCCTGCCATCCGGAGCGGGTCGCCGAGTTCCGGGAAGGGATCTCCCGCGCCATCACCTACGCCGGTGCGCTCGGGGTGAAGCAGCTGAACTGCCTGGCGGGCAAGGCGCCGGCGGGAGCCGGGGAGGGCGAGCTGCGTCGGACCTTGGTGGAGAACCTGGGGTACGCGGCGGCGGCCCTGAAGGGCGCGGGGCTCCGGCTGCTCGTCGAGCCCATCAACACCTTCGACATCCCGGGCTTCTACCTGAGCCGCACCGCCCAGGCGCTCTCCATCCTGGACGAGGTCGGGGCCGGCAACGCCTTCCTCCAGTACGACGTCTATCACGCACAGCGAATGGAGGGAGAGCTCGCCGCGACCATCCAGAGGCTCCTGCCGCGCATCGCCCACGTGCAGGTCGCCGACAACCCCGGTCGCAACGAGCCCGGCACCGGCGAGATCGACTACCGGTTCCTCTTCGCGCACCTCGACCGCATCGGGTACGCGGGCTGGATTGGCTGCGAGTACAAGCCCGCCACCACGACCGAGGCCGGCCTGGGCTGGCGCGAACGACTGACGAGGAGCACGCCATGACGCCTTCCCCTCTCGATCTCGGATTCATCGGCCTCGGCATCATGGGCGCGCCCATGGCCGGCCACCTCGTCAAGGCCGGACACCGGCTCTTCGTCCACTCCCGCTCCCCCGTGCCCCCCGAGCTCGTCCAGGCCGGCGCCACGGTGTGCGCGAACGGCAAGGAGGTCGGCAGCCGCGCCGGCATCGTCTTCATCATGGTCCCCGACACGCCGGACGTGGCCGACGTCCTCTTCGGCGAGGACGGGGTGGCCGAGGGCATCGGCAAGGGGAAGACGGTGGTCGACATGAGCAGCATCTCGCCCATCGAGACCAAGGTCTTCGCGAGGAGGGTGGGCGAGCTGGGCTGCCACTACCTCGATGCCCCGGTCTCCGGGGGCCAGGTCGGGGCGAGGAACGCCACGCTCTCGATCATGGTCGGCGGCGAGGAGGCCGTCTTCGAGCGGGTCAAGCCGCTCTTCGAGCTGCTGGGCAAGAACGTCACGCGGGTGGGGGGCGTCGGCGACGGCCAGACCGCCAAGGTGGCCAACCAGATCATCGTCGCGCTCACCATCGAGGCCGTGGCCGAGGGGCTGCTCTTCGCAGCCCGCGCCGGCGCCGATCCGGTCCGGGTCCGCCAGGCGCTGCTGGGCGGGTTCGCCTCGTCGCGCATCCTCGAGGTTCACGGGGAGCGGATGATCAAGCGCACCTTCGACCCGGGCTTCCGCGTCGAGCTGCACCAGAAGGACCTGAACCTGGCGCTCCAGGGTGCGCGTGCGCTCGGCCTCTCCCTGCCCGGCACCGCGAACGCCCAGGAGCTCTTCAATTCCTGCGCCGCGAACGGCGGAAAGGGCCTGGACCACTCGTCCATGGTCCGGGCGCTGGAGAGGCTGGCCGGGTTCGAGATGGGGTCCTAGGACCCGCGGGACGTGCCGCCCTGCGGGCCGAGAAGGGCCGGGCGATTCCTCATGACGGCAGGGCGGAGTCCACTCCGGTGGCGCCCCGGCGGGTGGCCTCGGGGGCCGTCCGGGGCACTCGCCTTGGCCACGAAGTGATGGACCCCGTTCTTCGAGCCGTGCTTCACCGCGTACATCGCCTCGTCCGCCGCCCCGACCAGCTCTTCCACGGTCTCCGGAGCCCAGGGAAAGGTCGTGGCGCCGACGCTCGCCGTCACCGCGAAACCGGCCTTCGCGAGGTCCCGGGTGACGGCGAGGTGGACGCGAGCCGTGGCTGCCCGGCAGCCCTCCTCGTCGGTGCCGGGCATCAGCGCGGCGAACTCGTCCCCGCCCACCCGCGCGACCACGTCGCATTCGCGCAGGGATCCCTTCATGGCCTGGCCGACGATGCGCAGGACCTCATCCCCACTCGAGTGCCCGCGCGTGTCGTTGACCGCCTTGAAGTCGTCGACGTCGAGGTAGATCAGGGACACCACCTGGGGCCAGCGCCGCGCCCGGGAGACCTCCCAGCCTGCCGCCTCGCGAAAGCCCAGGGCGTTGCCCAGTCCGGTGACGGAGTCGTTCCGCGAGAGCT
Source organism: uncultured delta proteobacterium (assembly GCA_963700085.1). Lineage (GTDB taxonomy): Bacteria > Myxococcota > Myxococcia > Myxococcales > Anaeromyxobacteraceae > CAIOAK01. The sequence goes on along the minus strand of CAVOWI010000020.1, from coordinate 5,014 downwards.
GCCGCTCCCGGAAGACGTACCGGCGGATCGCTCCCTGCACGAGGGCCGCGGCGACGAACACCAGGAACTCGAGGAGGATGCTGATGGGCACGGCCCAGCTGTTCCGCTCGTCGGTCAGCGCCGCATACGTCGCGATGGCCTCCGTCGCCGCGGCAGCCAAGGCGATCATGCAGCCCGCAGCCCGTGCCGGCGACGAAGGCGACGAAGCCGATGGAACCAGGTAGAACCCGGTGGCGACGAAGTCGTATTCGAACGCTCGTGCCACGCCGTAGTCGGCCAGTCCGACGACGGTGGTGGCCACCAGCCCGAGCCCGACTACCCCGCTCCTGGGCCAGTCCTGGGTCCATTTCAGGATCGCCCGTTCGCCGAGCGGGAAGGATTCACGCACGTCCACGAGGTGATGCTACCAGCCCGGGCCCGGCGCGCTCCCGGGGGCGCTCGTCAAACATTTCTTGCCGCCGCCCCGCCTGGGGCCCGACGTCACTTCACCAGGATCCCGGCCTTGACGAGGTCGGTCACCAGCTCATTCTGGAGCGACTTGGCGGCGCTCCCCGCGCTCTGGACGTTGACGGTGGACGAGGCGCCGCTCCACACCAGCTTCTCGGTCTCGGTGCGGGTGGAGTAGACGGTGGTCTCGGTCTTCACGCGCGTGTCCTCCTCCATGTACCCCGGCGTGTAGGCCGTGCCGCCATACCCGTAGGCCCCGTACCAGGCGCTGGAGCTGCCCCAGAAGGGAGAGTTCGGCACCGACGAGTCCAGGGTGCCCGGCATGTAGGCCAGCTCGGTCTCCTTCATCATCCGCTGCACGATGACCAGGTCGACCTTGTTCTCGCGAACGAACTGCAGCACCATCTCCTTGTCGACCGTGCCGTACTCGAAGACGCCGGTCGAGGTGGCGGAGAGGAACCCCTTGTCGAGCAGGGCCTGGGCCAGGGTGTTCTCGAAGGTCACCCGGGCGGCGTCGCTGGGCATGAAGCTGACGATGAAGATGCGGTTCACCGGCTGGGCCTGGTAGGCGGGGTCGCGCCAGGTCTGGACCATCTTGGTCCCGGTGCACGACGACAGGACCAGCAGTGCGACCGCGAACGTCGCGGCGCGGACGAGCGACCTCATCGAATGCCTTCTTTCTCGGGCCCGCCGGAGCTTCCCGCCCCGGGTGGAGTGGGCGCGGATGGTAGTGCAGGCGCGCCCGGGGGCGCAACCGCCTACGATCCAGCTCCGGGCGGAGGCGCCGGCCGGACCTTGTCGGCGATGAGATCGGCGACGTGGCGGGCCCGGGCGGTGGAGCGGGCCAGGTCGAGCCCGCCCCCGATCTGGAGCATGCAGCCCGGGCAGTCCATGGCCACCGTCTCCACGCCGGTGGCGCGGATGTTCTCGAGCTTGCGCGCCAGGATGGGCGCCGAGATCTCCGGGAACTTGAGCGAGTAGCTCCCGCCCATGCCGCAGCAGGAGTCGGAGTCCTTCATCTCCTTGAGCTCGTATCCCGCGGCGCCGAGGAGCTGGCGCGGAGGCTCGTGGGCGTGGAGCTTCCGCTTCAGGTGGCAGGAGTCGTGGTAGGTGACGGCCTCGAGCCCGCCGGCGGCTTCCACGGTGAGGCGCCCCGCGTCGGCGAGCTCCTTCACCAGCGAGGAGAAGTCGCGGACCTTCGAGGCCATGGCCTTGGCCCGCTCCGCCCAGTCGGCGTGCCCCTCGGCCTCCAGGGTGGCGGCGAACTCGTGCCGGAGCGCGACGGTGCAGGTCGGGCAGGCCGACACGACCCAGCGTACGCCCGGGTCCTCGAGGGCCTTGATGTTGTCCATGGCGTTGCGCGCGGCCACGTCGAAGGCGCCGGCGTAGCGGGCCGGTGCCCCGCAGCAGGTCTGGGCCTGCGGGAACGTCACCTCGACGCCGGCAGCGTTGAGCACCTTCACCACCGACTCGCCGATGCCCGGGTAGGCGAAGTCCACCAGGCAGCCGGCGTAGAAGGCCGCCTTGTCCTTCGCGCCGGCGGGCTGGGCGATCCCCTCGAAGCGGTCGCGGAAGGGCACGTCGACGATGGCCGGGAGCGACCGGTGCTCGGTCATCCCGGAGAAGAAGAAGGGGAGGTGGCGGATCATCCCCTTCTTGGCGAAGGGCTTCTGGGCCTTGGAGGCCGCACGGAGCAGGCCGTGGAAGATCCGCCGGTCGTTCACCATGCGCAGCGCGGCCTTCTGGATGAAGGGGTGCCCATCCTCCTTGGCCAGCCGGCGCCGCAGCTCGACGATCATCTCCGGGATGTCGATGCGGGTCGGGCAGACCGGGATGCAGGCGCCGCACTGGATGCAGAGCGACTGGATGTCCTTCGACGACTTGATCGCCTCGAACCAGGTGGCCAGGATGGCGCCGATGCCGCCGGTGTAGACGCCGCCGAAGACGTGGCCGCCCAGCAGCCGGTAGACCGGGCAGACGTTGACGCAGGAGGCGCAGCGGATGCAGCGGAGCGCCTGCGCGAAGCGCGGGTCGCGCGCCATGGCGGTGCGCCGGTGGTCGAGCAGGATGACGTGCAGCTCCTTCGGCTGCCCGTCGGCGCCGGGGGACGGCCCGGTGAACATGGAGACGTAGCTGGTGAGGAGCTGGCCGGTGGCGCTGCGCGGCAGCGCCTTCAGGATGGGGCCCACGTCGGTGAACCGCTCGACGAGCTTCTCGACGCCCACCACCGCCACCTGGATCCGGGGCAGCGTGGACACCAGGCGCGCGTTGCCCTCGTTGGTGACGACCACCAGCGTCCCGGTCTCGGCCACCGCCACGTTGGCGCCGGTGATGCCCATGTCGGCGGCCAGGAACTTCTGCCGCAGCTCGCGCCGGGCCACGGCCACCAGCGCCGGGATGTCCGCGGCCAGCTCCTCCTTCACCTCGCGGGAGAAGATGCCGGCCACCTGCTCCTTCGACATGTGGATGGCGGGCATCACCATGTGCGACGGGCGCTGCCCGGCCAGCTGGACGATCCACTCGCCCAGGTCGGTCTCGGCCACCTCGATGCCCTGCTCCTCGAGGAAGGCGTTGAGGTGCATCTCCTCGGTGGCCATCGACTTCGACTTGGCGATGCGCTTGACCCCATTCTCCTTGCAGAGCCGGGCCAGGTACTGCTTCGCCTCGGCGGGGTCGGAGGTCCGGAACACCTTGGCCCCGGCCTGGGTGGCCTTCTCCTCGAACTGCTCGGCCAGCTCGTCGAGGTGCGCCGCGGCCCTCCCCTTCAAGCCCACCAGCTGGTCGCGCAGGGCCTCGAAGTCGATGCCCTCGTAGGCCCGGGCCCGCGAGGCGACGTAGGCCTCGTTGAAGCGCCCCAGCGCGCCGGCCAGGGAGCCGTTCTCCAGCGCGTCGTTGACCCGCGCCTTCAGGTCGGTGGTTGCCATCACGCGGCTCCGCTCTCGCCGTCCACGGCGATGATGACGAGCTTCCTGGGGCCGTGGACGCCGATGGTGAGGACGCGCTCGATGTCGGCGGTCCGGCTCGGGCCGGTGACGCAGGCCAGGTAGCGGGCCCGGGTGGGGTCGACCCGCTCGAGCAATGCGTCCAGGTCGGGAAGGAGCCCCGAGATTGGGAACAGCGCCACGTGGACTTCGGGGAGCATGGAGGCGAGCCGGAGGAGAGGGTCTGTCGCGTCCTGCGCGATGGTCCCGGTCGCCGCCAGCCCCCACTCGAACTCGGTGATCCCGACGCGGCTCTCGGCCGCGCGCTCCCGGGTCACCTCGAAGGAGAGACCGGGGAAGCGGCGGACGAGCGCATCGCGGTCGAGGAGCGATCCCAGGATTGGTCCTCCGCACCACACGGCGCGCTCGCCCGGCGCATCCCCTACGCCCTCGCGGCCGAGCACCGCGAGGACGAGGTCCAGTGCCTGGGCTCCGGCGGGAGCCCGGTGGACCTCCGCACTGACCGCCTGCGCCTTCGCCCGGAAGGTATCGAACATGGCGGCCTCGATTCGCTGGCTAGTGCGGGATCATCCACTGGAAGTAGTTGTGCTGGAGGAAGACCAGCACGCCGACCAGGCAGGCCAGCACGAGGCTGTGCCAGAAGACGTAGCGCAGGATCTCGCCCTCCTTGCCGTGCTCGCCGGTGGCCACGGCGGCCACCACGATCGACTGGGCGTCGATCATCTTGCCCATGACGCCGCCCGAGCTGTTGGAGGCGGCCGCCAGGATGGGGGACATGCCGAGCTTCTCGGCCGACACCACCTGGAGGTTGCCGAAGAGCACGTTGGACGAGGTGTCCGAGCCGGTCAGCGCCACGCCCAGCCAGCCCAGCATCGGGGAGAAGAAGGGGAAGAGGGCGCCGGTGGAGGCGAAGGCGAGACCCATGGTCGAGTCGGAGCCCGAGAACTTGGTCACGTAGCCGAGCGCCAGCATGGCCGCGATGGTCATGAGCGAGAAGCGGATGCGGTGGAGCGTGGCGAAGTACGTCTTCACCAGGCTGCCGAATCCCCAGGCCGAGCCACAGGCCGGAGATGAGGCCGGTGATGAGGAGGCCGGTGCCGGTCGCCGAGAGGAGGTTGAAGGTGTACTTCGCCGCCTCGAGCGAGGGCTTCTTGGCCACCGGCGGGATCTTCTGCACCAGGTTGTGCAGCCCGTTCATCTCGAAGGAGGGCGCGAAGATGCCGTTCAGCCAGGTCTTCACCGACGGGAGGCCCCAGATGAAGACCAGGACGGTGAGGACGACCCAGGGCATCCAGGCCATGAAGGCCTCGCCGGGCGAGTGCTTCTTGATGACGGCGTGGGCGGTCTCCCGCTCCTCCTCGAAGCGCCAGATCTTCTTGGGCTGCCAGAACTTGAGGAGGACGTACATGGCGCCGATGGAGACGATGGCGGCGACGATGTCCACGAGCGACGGGCCGAAGAAGTTGGAGACCACGAACTGCGGGATGGCGAAGAAGAGCCCGGCGACCAGGCAGGCCGGCCAGACCTCGATCATGCCCTTGAAGCCGGACATGGCCCACACCAGCCAGAAGGGCACGATGACCGAGAAGAAGGGCAACTGGCGCCCGACCATGGAGGAGAGGGCC
>CAVOWI010000019.1:0-241452 GCA_963700085.1 uncultured delta proteobacterium | reverse complement strand
CGTCGTGGCAGGAGAGGGTGGCGCCGGACGAGGCGGAGCGCTTCGCCCGCTACGCCGCGGAGTTCGCCGAGATGCAGCGCCGCAAGTCGGAACGTTTCGGGCCGGGCCGCGCACTCCACCGCAAGCAGGTCCTCGGGCATCGCCGGTCGGTTCGACGTGCTCCCTGGCCTCCCCGAGCACGCCCGGCACGGGCTCTTCGCCTCGCCGGGCTCGCACGACGCCTGGGTCCGCCTCTCGAACGGGAGCGCCGACCGGGCCCCGGACCGGCGTCCTGACGTCCGGGGGTTCGCGGTGAAGGTGCTCGGGCTTCGAGGGCCCGGCGCGCTTGGCGGCGAGACGACCTCGCAGGACTTCCTGCTCATCAACCACCCCGCCTTCGCCTTCCCGCGGAGCGACGAGTTCGTCGAGCTGGTCCTCGCCGCCGGAAGGGGAGGGGGCGCACTCCTCGCCCACGTGTTCCGGCGTTACGGTCCCATCGGCGGGCCGCGGTTCCTCGCCCGGTTCGCGCGCAGCATCGGCCGCCCCTTCACCGGCTTCGCCACGGAGCGCTTCCACAGCGCGGCGCCCATCGGCTGCGGGCCGTACGCGGCCCGGGTCCGGTTGCTCCCGGCGAGCGCGACGGCGGCGCCCGGGGCGGCCGTCGACTGGGCTGCCGACGTCCTGCGGCGCCTCTCCACGTCCGACCTCGTCTTCGACCTTCAGCTCCAGTTCTTCACCGACGAGCGGGTCACGCCCATCGAGGACGCCTCGGTGGACTGGTCCGAGGCGGAGGCGCCCTACCTCACCGTCGCACGGCTGGTCCTTCCGAAGCTCGCCTCGGCCGAATCCGCGGACGAAGGTCTTGCAGAAGCGTATCGAAGCGGGCATCTTCGACCCCTGGACTGCGCTGGCCGCCCACCGTCCTCTTGGCGACGTCATGCGCGCCCGGAAGGTGATCTACTTCGCGAGCGAGAAGGGGCGGGGAGCGATCCCCGGCTAGGAGGGAACGGCATGGTCGACAAGGTCGCGCCCCGGCGCGCGGACTACGCCTGGTTCCGGCCCGTCACGGCGCGCTGGATGGACAACGACGTCTACGGCCACGTCAACAACGCGCACTACTACTCGTACTTCGACACCGTCATCAACCGGTACCTCATCGAGTGCGGCGGGCTCGACATCCAGGCCAGCCCGGTGGTGGGGTTCGTGGTGAGTTCCGCCTGCGACTTCTTTCGTCCGGTGGCCTATCCCGACGACCTCGAGGTCGGACTGCGGGTGGAGCGCATCGGGCGGAGCTCGGTCCAGTACGGCGTGGCCGCGTTCGCGGGGAGCGACGACGAGGCGCGCGCCGCAGGGACGGTGGTCCACGTCTTCGTGGATCGGGGCGCGGCGAGGTCGGTCGAGATCCCCGAGCCGATCCGGCGGGCACTCGAGGCCATCGCCCGCTAGTACCGAGCCATGCGCGAGACCCGGCTCCACACCTGCATGCTCTGCGAGGCGACCTGCGGGATCACCGTGCAGCTGGAGGACGGACGGGTCACGGGCGTTCGTGGCGACCGCGACGACCCCTTCAGTCGCGGCCACATCTGTCCGAAGGCGGCGGCGATCCCCGACGTCATGGCCGACCCGGACCGGATCCGCGAGCCGATGCGCCGGTTCGGGGACCGCTGGGAGCCCGTCTCCTGGGACGAGGCGCTGGCCGAGGCGGCCGAGCGCATCACGGCGATCCAGGAGAAGCACGGCCGGCAGGCCGTGGCGCTCTACGCCGGGAACCCCACCGTGCATGGCTACGGGGCCATGCTCGGCATCCCCTTCCTCTCGAAGGCGCTGGGAGGGCGGTCCCGCTTCTCTGCGACCTCGGTGGACCAGCTGCCGCAGATGCTCGCGGCCCTGGAGATGTTCGGGCACCAGTCCCTGTTCCCGGTGCCCGACGTCGACCGCACCGACCTCTTCCTGGTCCTGGGAGCGAACCCGCTGGCCTCGAACGGCAGCCTGATGACGGCTCCGGGGATCGCGGACCGTCTCGCGGCGCTCCGGAAGCGGGGAGGGCGGCTCATCGTCGTCGATCCCCGGCGAACCGAGACGGCGGACATCGCCGACCGGCACGTCGCCGTCCGACCCGGCGGCGATTCGGCGCTCCTCCTGGGGATGCTGAACGTGATCTTCGCCGAGGGGCTCGATCGCCCCGGGCGGCTGGCCGACTTCACGGACGGTATGGAGCGGCTCGGCGCCATCGCGGCGCGATACTCCCCGGAGCGGGTGGCCGCCCGGGCCGGCGTGGCGCCGGACGCGATCCGCGCCCTGGCTCGCGAGTTCGCCGGCGCGCCCTCCGCCGTGTGCTACGGCCGGGTCGGCATCTCCACGCAGGAGTTCGGGGCGATCGCCTCCTGGCTCGTGGTGGCCCTGAACGTCGTCACCGGGAACCTCGACAGGCCCGGTGGCGCGATGTTCACCACGCCGGCCGCCGACGTGGTGGCCCAGAGCGCGCGCAGGGGATCGCTGGGCAGCTTCGGGCGCTTCCGGAGCCGCGTGCGCGGGCTCCCCGAGTTCGGTGGGGAACTTCCAGTCGCCACGCTCGCCGAGGAGATCGAGACCCCCGGGGAAGGACAAATCCGCGGACTCGTCACCTTCGCCGGGAACCCCGTGCTCTCGACCCCCAACGGCGGGCGCCTCGACCGCGCGCTCTCCGGCCTCGAGTTCCAGCTCTCCATCGACCCCTACCGGAACGAGACCACCCGCCACGCCAACCTGATCCTCCCGCCCACCTTCGGGCTGGAGCGGGACCACTACGACCTGATCTTCTACACGGTGTCGGTGCGGAACGTGGCCCGCTACGCACCGGCAGTGGTGGCACCGCCTCCCGGCGTCCGGGACGACTGGGACATCCTCCTCGACCTCGCACTGGCGCTCCAGGCGCGCCGGGGAGACGAGCGGCCGCCCGGGCCGGGGATGACGCTCCGCGAGGCAAGGGCCCTCGGTCCGAAGCGGATGCTCGACGGAATCCTGCGGGCCGGTCCGCACGGCCTCTCCCTGGAAAAGCTCGAGAGCACTCCGCACGGGATCGACCTGGGTGCGCTCGAGCCGCGGCTCCCCGCCAGGCTCTTCACGCCCGACCGGCGCATCCGCCTCGTGCCGCCGGTGCTCGAGGCGGATCTCGTCCGCCTCGACGCGGCCCTCGACGCAGGGCCGGTGGCGTCCGTGGGGGGCGCGATGCTGCTCGTCGGCCGGCGGCAACTCCGCAGCAACAATTCCTGGATGCACAACAGCCTGCGGCTCGTGAAGGGGCCGCCCGCCTGTACCCTCCTCGTCCACCCGGACGACGCGGCGGCGCGCGGGCTCGTCGACGGCGCCGAGGCCCTCGTCCGGTCGCGGGTCGGATCGATCCGGGTGCCCGTGTCGGTGACGGACGAGGTCAGCCCCGGCGTCGTCTGCCTCCCGCACGGATGGGGTCACGGGCGGGACGGTGTCTCGCTCCGGGTCGCCGGGGCGCACGCCGGGGTGAGCTTCAACGACCTGGCCGACGAACAACGGGTGGATCCATTGTGCGGCAACGCAGACTTCAACGGGGTTCCGGTGACGGTGGACCCAGCGCCAGGAGACGCCCATGACCCCCGCGGGTGAGTGCACGCGCCGCCTCGCCGCCCTGCGCCGAGGACTGGCCGACCAGGGTCTCGAGGGAGCGCTTCTCCTCCACGCCGTCGACGTCCTCTGGCTCTCCGGCACGCGCCAGAACGCCGCCTTGTGGCTGCCAGCCGAGGGCGAGCCGGTGTTGCTGGTCCGCAAGAGCCTGGAGCGAGCCCGGTCCGAGAGCCCGATGACCCGCGTCATCCCGTTTCCGCCGTCGAGGGAGCTTGCCGGCGTGGTCGGCTCCTCGCGACGCCTCGGGCTCACCCTGGACGTGGTGCCGGTGGCGGTGCAGCAGCTGTGGACGAAGGCGCTGCCGGGCGTCGAGTGGACCGACGTCTCGGGCCTGGTGCGCGACCTGCGCAGCGTGAAGTCGCAGTGGGAGCTGGAACGGATGCGAGAGACCGCGCGGCTACTGGCCGGGGTCTTTGGCGAGGTTCCGGCCTTCCTGCGCCCCGGGATGCGAGAGGTGGACCTGGCCGCCGAGTTCGAGGTGCGCATGCGCCGGGCTGGCAACGAGGGGAGCCCGCGGGTGCGCGGCTTCAACCAGGAGTTCTTCATGGGCCTGGCCATCGCCGGGGCGGCCGCCACCGCCCCCAGCTACTTCGACGGCCCCGTCACCGGGCGCGGGCTGTCGCCCTCATCGCCGCTGGGCGCCTCCGTCGACCCCATCGGCCGAGACGAGCCGGTGCTCCTCGACTACACGGCGATCAAGGACGGCTACGTCACCGACATGACGCGCATCGCGGTGTGCGGGCGCCTGGCGCCCGAGCTCGAGCGGGCCTTCGAGGTGGCGCGCTCCATCCAGCGCGAGCTCGCGGAAGCGCTCGTTCCGGGCGCCCAGCCCAGCCGCCTCTTCGCGCTGGCGCGCGAGCTGGCCGACGCTGCCGGGCTCGGCGACCGATTCATGGGGCCTCCCGGCGCCCAGGCACGCTTCGTCGGACACGGGATCGGCCTCGAGCTCGACGAGATCCCGGTGCTGGCCCCCGGGTTCGACGCCCCGCTGCGCCTGGGCCAGACGGTGGCCATCGAGCCGAAGTTCGTCTTCCCGGGACAGGGGGCGGTGGGAATCGAGAACACCTGGGTGGTGGGCGAGAGGTGCGGCGAGCGGATCACCGGCTTTCCCGACGACCTGATCGTGGTCGAGGGGTAGGGCGCCCGGACTCCGCCCGACTTCACTCGACGTAGAGGGAGTCCAGCAGCTTCCGGTGACGCTCGGTGACCACCTTGCGCTTCACCTTGAGGGTCGGAGTGAGGTCGCCCTGCTCCTGGGAGAAGTCGGTCTCGAGGATGGCGAACCTCTTGATGGTGGCGTAGCTGGCCTGCCGTGCGTTCAGGGCGTCCACCGACTCCTGGATGCGGGCCTTCACCCTGGGGTGGGCGTGGAGCGGCTCGTCCTCGGCGATTCCCTGCTCGGCGGCCCACCGGCGGGCGTTCTCCTCGCTCAGCGTGACGAGCGCCGTGACGAACTTGCGGTTGTCGCCGTGCACCAGCACCTGGGAGATGAGCGGGTCGCCCTTCAGCTCGTTCTCGAGGTTCTGCGGGGCGACGTACTTGCCGCCCGAGGTCTTGATGAGGTCCTTCTTCCGGTCGGTGATCTTGAGGTAGCCGTCGGCGTCGAGCTCGCCGATGTCCCCGGTGTGGAGCCAGCCGTCCCGGAGGACCTCGGCGGTGGCCTCGGGGCGCCGGTGGTACTCCTTCATCACCCCTGGCCCCTTCACCAGGATCTCCCCGTCCTCGGCGATGCGGATCTGGGTGCCCGGCACCGGAGGGCCCACCGTCCCGATCTTGTTGCGCCCGATGGGGCTCACGCAGGTTCCGGCGGAGGTCTCGGTGAGCCCCCAGCCCTCCAGCACCGTGAAGCCAAGCAGGGTGAAGAACCAGTTGATCTTCGGCGAGAGCGGAGCCCCGCCCGACGTGAAGAGGCGGATCCGCCCCCCGAAGCGCTCGGAGAGCGCCGCCGCCAGCTTGGGAAAGACCAGCCTCTCGCCGACGCGGAAGCCCAGGGTCTTCACCTCCATGCCCTTCGACTTGCCCTCGGCCCAGGCCTCGAAGCCGTTCATGGCGATCCCGAAGAGCCAGCCCTTCACGCCTGGTGCAGCAAGCCCCTTGGCCAGCACGGCGTCGTAGGCCTTCTCGAAGATTCGCGGCACCGACGGGATCGTCGTCGGCCTGCACTCGGAGGCGTTGTCCACGATCTTGTCGATCGACTCCACGAACGCGACGGTGGCGCCCTCCGCGAACCAGGCCGCCTCGACCAGCTTGGCGAAGGAATGGGCCATGGGAAGGAAGAGCAGGATGGTGTCGTCCGGCCGGAGGATCTTCATGCTCGCGGCGGTCTCGGCCTCGTAGGTCCAGTTGCCGTGCGTGAGCACCACGCCCTTGGGATTGCCGGTGGTTCCGGACGTGTACAGGTAGCAGGCGGGGTCGGAGGGTTTCACCGCGGCGACCCGCGCATCGTGTGCGCCGGGGTTCGCGGCTCGCCATTCGAGGCCGGCCTTCTCGAGCGCGGCCAGCGTGTGCTCTTGCGGGGACCCGGGGTCGCCGAAGAAGCGGACCACCCCGCGCAGGTCGGGCAGGTTGGCCTTCTCCTCGCGAATCTTGGCGGCCTGGTGCTCGTGGTCCACGAAGATCCAGGAAGAGCCCGCGTCGTTCAGGATGTACCGGGCCTCGTGCGCCGGGTTCGACTGGTAGATGGGCACCGTGATGGCACCCACCGACATGATGGCCAGGTCGGCGATGATCCACTCGCAGGAGGTGTCGGCCATGATCGACACCCGGTCGCCTGCCTGCACCCCCAGGGAAGCCAGGCCATCGGAGGCGAGGCGCACGCGCCGCCCCAGCTCATTCCAGGAGACCTGGCGCCAGGCCCCCCCGCGCTTGAAGGTCATCGCCGTGGCGTCGCCACGACGGGACGCCTGATCCTCGAACACCTGCACGAGGTTCCTGGAGGCCGCGGTCATGGGTGTGCCCCCGCGTACTGGTCGATGACCTCGCCGAGGGCGCTCCGGCAGGCGGAGCAGAAGGGCACGTCGTTGCGCGAGAACATGACGCAGTCGACCTGGGAGCGGAAGGAGCCCTTGGCTTCGTAGTTCGCGCCCTCGAAGGCTCCCACCTGACCGGCGTGGGGCTCGGTCGACAGCCTCGCGCTCTCCTCCTTCTTCTGGGCCAGGAAGAGCGCGTCCATCTCCGACTCGGGTCCGTTCCGCTTGCGGATGGCCTTCCGCTTCTCCTGGAACTCGCGGGCGCGCATCTCGTAGCCAGGTTTGTCCCAGGGTGTGGGTACCGGTGTTCCCGGAGTGGCTCCCCATTTCGGCCGCGAGGGATCGGGGAGGGTGGTGACGTTGCGTTCCCAGGGCTCGATCCGCTCGCCTGGAAGGTAGGCCACGTCGGAGGTGAAGTACTCGTCGGCCAGGCCGGCGATGTGGTGGCCCAGCTCGTGGACGAAGATGTACGGCGCCCAGATGCTGCCAGCCGCCACCGTGGCGTAGAGCCCCTGGATCCCGCCGCCCCCGTATGTCTCGGCGTTCACGAGGATGGCCACGAAGTCGTACGGGGCCTGGGAGGCCACCTCCCGGAAGCGACGGTTGTCGAAGGCCAGGACGTAGCGTTCCGAGCCGAAGGCGTCGAAGGTGGCTCCCACCGGGCTGTTCCGGTGGATGCCGGTGGACGGACGGGAGACGCCGCTCTCCCGCGCCGGGGGGCAGAGCGCCCAGACGTTGAGATCGGCGCGGCGCGCCCGGAAGGGCTCGACCGCGAAGAGGGCCTCGGTGAACCTTCGCGCCTGGGCCTCGAACGCGGCACATTCACCTTTGGTGTAGCCGTCGCCCAGGATGAGGAGGTCGAGCTTTCGTTCCGGGGGTCCGCTCCGCTGGATCTCGATCAGCGGCCCGGCCGGCGCGGGCGGCGACGGGTCGACGAACATGTCCTTCGGGTCGACCACGATGGACCAGATCTCGCGGAAGGCGTTGCGCCGGTCGCGCTTCCTCACCACCACCTGAACCGGCCCGATCCGGAGCCGGGAAGCGCAGCGACTCGTGGAAGGTGCGGTTCACCTCCTTGGCCTCGGCGGTGGTCTCCCACTCCCCGAAGATGGTGGCGTAGCCTCGGGAGTAGAGGAGCCGGTTCGTCGCCAGGTCGCGGACCTCGAGGAGATACCTGCCGATGTTCAGCTCGTCGAGGGGCCGATCGGGGTTGCCCGGGAAGGGAAGCGGCTCGACGACCAGCCGGTCGAGGGCGAAGCGCTCCTCGGTGGCGTTTCCGGTGTGAAATGCATCGACGCGGAAGGTCCGCGGGGGCGCGGCGGAAGCCGCCAGCGCCAGGGCGAGAAGGATGGGTGCGTGCATGGAGCGGAAGATTACACGCGGGACGGCGCGTTAGCTCGACTCTCCTCGACCCGGAGCGTCGGGCCGCCGATCGGGCCGCTGCCCGTAGGGATCTGCGGGCGGCGCACCGGCGTGAACCGCCTCGTGCCGCGCCCGGACCGAGGCCATGATCCCCGGATGCGTGAAGACGTAGAATCGGTTCTCCGTCACGGCCTCGAAGGTCATCCGGGCGACGTCGTCGGCGCCGATCTTCCCGCCCGCCACCGCTCGTTCCACGGCGACCTGGGCCCGGGACTGGGAGGCGGTGGGCGGCGCCGGATCGGCGAGGTGGGCCGGGCGGTTGCGCTCCGAGCGGGCGATGCCGGTGGGCACGAAGGCCGGACAGAGCAGGCTGACGCCGATGGTCGAGCCCGCCAGCCGCAGGTCGTGATGGAGGGTCTCGGTGAGCGCCACGACGGCGTGCTTCGACACGTTGTAGACGCCGAACATGGGGGTAGCCAGCCACCCGGCGATCGACGCGGTATTCACCACGTGTCCGGGCACCCCGCGTGCGTCCGCTTCCAGCATCCGGGGGATGAAGTGGCGCAGGCCGTGGACCACGCCCATCAGGTTCACGCCCAGCACCCAGTTCCACTCCCGCTCGCTCGTCTCCCAGACGTAGCCGCCGCCGCCCACGCCGGCGTTGTTCACGAGGAGGTTCACCTCGCCGAACTCCCCGAACGCCAGCCCGGCCAGGCGCGCCACCTGGGCATCGTCGGCGACGTCGACGACCTGGCCCAGCGCCGTGCCGCCCGAGGCGCGGATCTCGTCCACGACCCGGTCGAGCGGTGCGGGCTCGACGTCCGCGAGCACGAGCCGCATTCCCAGGGCGTGGGCGCGGCGGGCCATCTCCAGCCCGAGGCCGCTCCCGGCCCCGGTGATCACGGCGGTCCTGCCGGCCAGGTCCTTCATCATGCCGCGACGATAACCCGGAGACCCGTCCGGCGCCGCCGCCTACCGCGGCGACATCTTCGCGGCCCGCCCCGACTCCACCCACTTGCGCAGCACCCGCTCCATCTCCTGGGCGAAGACGAGGCGGACCGCCTCGAGGGCAATGGGGCGGAGCTCGCGGACGACGTCGCCGAGAGGAGGCGCGCGGCCGGCCGGTTTCCTGCGAGCGCGGCTGGAGAGGAATGGCTCGGCGAGTTCCTCCGCGGTCCGGGAGAGCCGCTTGCGCAGCGTGCGCTGAAGGTCCGCCACGGCGTCGAGGTCGACCCCGACCGCCTCCAGGCGGGTGGCGAGCTGCAGGAGCGCCAGGCTCGGTACCCGGAAGGATCCGCCGAGCCTCGTCACCAGCCCGTGGCGGACGAGGTCGGCGATGCGGCCGGGCCGCAGCTCGCCCGCCAGCGCCGAGAGCTCCTTCTCGTCGACGACCCGGGACTCGTCGTTCGCCCACGGCTCCCGCAGCCGCTCGTCCATGCCGAGCCACTCCTCCAGCTTGGTCTCGCCCTGCTCCACCCGGGCGAGGAGCTCGTGGATGGCCTTGATCTTCAGGCCGCGGTCCTGGAGTTGCGCGATCCGCCGGAGCCGCTCCACGTGCGCTAGACCGTAGTGGGCGACGCGGCCTCGCATCTCCGGCCGGGGGAGCAGTCCCTTCGTCTGGTAGAAGCGGATCGTTCGGCTGGGAAGCCCGGCCTGCGTCGCCAGGTCGTCGATGGTGAAGCCGGAGTCGCTCACCGGGTCACCGGGAGGACGAGGAGCACGACCGCGAGGAAGTGGCAGGTGCTGCCTCCCAGGACGAAGCCATGCCAGACCGCGTGCGCGTACTTCACCCGCTTCATCACGTAGAAGATGGTGCCGAGCGAGTAGAGGAGCCCCCCCGCCACCAGCAGGGAAAGGGCGCCCGGAGGCAGTGCCGCGACGAGAGGGCGCCCGGCCAGCACGACCATCCAGCCCATGGCCAGGTAGATCACCGCGGAGATCCACTTGGCACGGTAGACCCAGAAGGCCTCCGCCCACACGCCGAGGATCGCCAGCGACCAGACCGCGGCGAAGAGCGCCCACCCCCAGGTTCCCCGCAGCGCCAGCAGGGTGAAGGGCGTGTAGGTCCCGGCGATGAGCAGGTAGATGCTGGCGTGGTCGAAGACCTTGGCGACGTGCCGGGCCCGGGGGGAGGGCAGCGCGTGGTAGACGGTCGACGCCGTGTAGAGCAGGATCATCGTCGCCCCGAAGATGGCCGTGCTGACGACCTGCCAGGCATCCCCGAACCACGCCGAGTACACGAGGAGGATCGCCAGTCCGGCGCCGCTCGCGATCGCGCCCACGCCGTGGGTGGCGACGTGGGCGACCTCCTCGCCTGCGGAGTACGCGTGGGGTTCGAGGGCCAGACTGAGGGGTGCGACGGCTGGACGGTTCATGGGGGTCTCCACGGGTTGCACCGCGTGATGAGACACCTATAACCGTTACAGTCAGAACTGTCAAGGTGGCCGCGGCGGGCCGCCCGGGTCTACTTCTTCGGACCTCCGCCCGGAGGCCTGCCCTGGCCCCCGCCCCCGGACGAACCTCCGCCGGGACGTCCCTTCCCGCCGCGCTCGCTCTTGCGATCGTCCTTCAGCGAGTCCATCGAGAATCCGCCCGTCGTGCTTCCCTTGGCACCGCGTCCCGCACCACCGGCACCGCCGCCTCCCCCGCCTCCTCCGCGCCCGCCCCGGCCTCCGCCCCGGCCCTTCTCGTCCTTGGGTGAGCCGGCCGTCTGCTTCATGCTCGATGGCATGAAGTCCACGACGTACTGGTACTCGCCCATCACCTGAGCGCCGCTCAACTTCTCGTCGAGACCGAACACCCGGACCAGGCGAACGTCGCCGGCACGCCTCCCGGCGACCTCCACCGCTGCGCTCAGCATCGCGAGCCTGTCGCCCGAGAACCCGGTGGCCTTCGCGACCGCCTCGCCGAGAGCCGCCTTCACGGCCTCGCTGTCCGCGTGGCGCTCCGGCTTCGGTGTCGGGGCGCGCGGAGCGACGGCGGGGACAGGGGCGGGTGGGGCATGACGCCATCCGCCTCGCCCGCTTCGCTCGCTGCGTCGGCGCCCGAGTCGACAACTTCGCCCACTTCGGCCGCCGGATCCGGCTGCGGAGCTGCCTCGGCCAAGACGGGGGCCGCGGGTCTCTCCTCCCTGGGGAGCAAGCGCCTTGCCTCGGCGATAGCCGCTGCCGCCGTTCGAATCACGGAACCGCTGATCTCGGTGAGAGTCTTCATGGGGCGTAGCCATACACCCTTCCGGGCGCCGCCGGAAAGGCCGTCCGGAGCGGGTCGCCAGGCTGACGTTCGGCCCGGCCTCGCCTGGTGGGAGCCCCACCCACCATGACGGCCGCACCCGGCATGGGTACCCTGCTCCTCGTGAAGCTCGCCCGTGCCCGCCTTCGCGTCGCCCTCGCCGTCGGGCTGGCCACGCTCGTTGCCGTGCTCGCCGGAGGGTGCGGCGGCAATGTCGCGGACCCGTCGCTCCATGGGGTGCCGGTCCAGGGCTTCCCGTCGTGGAGGGAGCGCTCGCTCCTCGTCCTCACCAACGCGGTTCGCATGGCGCCGCTGGACTGGAGGGCCCGGTACGGGGCGGACTTCTCGCCCTCGCTGTCGGACGCGCGGGCACTCGACGCCTACCCGGCGGTCGGGCCCGTGCGGTGGAACGCCGGGCTGAACCGTTCGGCCCGGGCCCACTCGGAGGACATGGCGCGAACGCCCTGCTGGGGCCATGACTCCTGCGACGGGACGAGCTGGTCGGTGCGGATCCGATCCTACTACTCCCTATCAGGGGGCATCGGGGAGAACATCGCGGCCGGGTATCCCGCACCGGCCGACCCGCGCTTTGCGATGAACATGTGGCTCTGCGACGAGTCGGGGTCGGCCTGCTGCGCCGACGGGGCGAGCTGCGACGGCCATCGGCGCAACATGATGTCCGGATCCTGGCGCGCGCTGGGCACCGGGTACGGGTACGCGGCCGGGTCGCCCTACCAGAACTACTGGACGCAGGACTTCGGCGGGGCCAGCGACTCCTCCGAGCCGCCTCTCGTCGACGGGAGCCACCTTCTCATCGGCTCCGAGGTCGTCTTCCTTGCGAACTGGGCCGACGCCGCAGCTCCGCGTTCGATATCGGTCGTCGTGGACGGCACCGCCACGACTCTCACGCTGGACCTGGGCGGCGCGACCCGTGGCACCTGGTCCGCGCGAATGGCGCGGGCCACGGCGTGCCGCTCCTACCACCTCACCGCCGTCGACGGGGCCGGGACCCCCTGGCGCTACCCCGCCACAGGCGAGTTCCGGACGTTTGGCGAAGGCAGTTGCGCGGAGGACTGGCGGCCATGAGAACGCCGCGCCGGACTCGACCGGTTCCGGCTCCCCGCAAGAGCTTCCGTACGCCACGGAAAACACGCGCTCCCGGTCGAGCCAGCGCAGTAATAGAATGCTATCTCGCAGCCGGTTTCGGGCCTTCACTCCGGAGGCGCACCATGGAACACTGGACGCGGTCCGCCCCACGGGGGCTCCTGGTCAGGGGGTAGGGCTTCTTGATGGGTAGCGCATCTTCGCGAAGGATCATTCGGCTGGCCATGGGCCTGTTCGTGCTTGCCGGAACCCCCGGCGGTGCGCGTGCCGAGCCGCGCAACTGCGACCTGGCAATCGCAGTGACGCCCCCGACGATTCCCGAAGGCTCACGCATTGCGCGGGTCCGCATCCCGGCAAGCCTTTCCGACATCCAGTTCCGCGCCAGCAGTGGAACCGCCAGCGAGCCGGCGGGCCTCGACTCCGGCTCCCTGGGGGCCGACTTCACGGCCGCCGCCGACTCCCCTCCCGTGGCGCTCGTCGCCGCGGTGGGCGGGAGCGCGTGTGGGTTCTCGGTCGTCCGCATCGCGGACCCAGGCGAGCGTTCCGACCGGCGGGCCGCCAGTGACCCTGGTCATGGTCGAGCCGCCAGTGGCCCGCGCCGATCTGGATGCCGACTCCCTCGTCTACGTCTTCGCCGTCGACCGGCAAGGCGTCCCCCGTCGCGGGAATGCCCCGGCCTTCCGGCCCAGCGTCGGGTCGGTGGCCGGCGTGGAGTCGCTCGCGCCGGGTGTATGGCGGGGACGCTGGCGCATCCCAGCGGGTGAAGCCGGTGCGGCGGCCGTGAAGGCCGCCTTCGGAACCGACGCACCCGGCTTGGCATCCCTGGCGCGCACCCCGGGTCTGCCCGCGGCGATCGAGATCACCCAGGACCCGGCCGAAGGGGCGGGCGGCAGGGGAACGACCACCGCGGTGCTGGTGCGCATCCGGGATTCCGTCGGTAACCTCACCGATGGCCCCCTGGAGCTGGAATCGGACACGGGGAAGGTGGAAACGCCGGCCCGGCTCGAGCGCGGTGTCTACCGCGCGCAGCTCGTGGTGCCCCCGGGCACGCAGGCCAAGACACCCTGATCATCGCCCAGGCGGACCGCGCGATCGCCACCGCCACGTTCTCCATCACGCCCTCCGCCGCATCGGCGATCCGTGTCACCCCCCCGGGGCCTGTCCGCGCTGATGATTCCGCGCGGGCGCAACTCGCGATCCTCGAGGTCATGGTCGTCGATGCCTCGGGTAATCCCGTGAACGAGGTCCCGGTGGGCTCGGGCGGCCGTGGCGAGTTCAGGGAAGCCTATTCGGTCGGGCTGGGCCAGTGGGCCTTGCCCTATCGTCCCCCGCCCATCTCGGAGGACGCCACCGAGAAGGTGGTCGTCACGGCGGGCGCCGCCTCCACGACCGTGGACCTGAAGCTCGTGGCACGTCGCCTCTCCTTCTCCGCGGGGTGCCAAGGCCGGAGTCTCGATCGGGGGCGGAAGCGTGGGCCCAGCCGCCGGCGTCGAGGGCGGGCTCTGGACCCTCTTCGGTCGGACCCAGCTCGGGCTGGTGCTCGACGTCACCTGGTGGATGCGCTCGACGACGAGCACCGCGACGGTCGGCGGAGTCGACTCGACGTACAAGTCGACGCAGAGCTACCTTCCCTTCCTGCTCTCCGTGGCGTGGCGGACCCCGTTTGCCGATCGCTGGATGCTCTGGGCGACGCTGGGCGGAGGGGGAGGCGTGGTATCGAACAGCTCCCAGGTGGGCGGACAGCCCACGGTGAGCGAGAGCGGGTTCGCTCCGGCCGCGAGCGGTTCGCTCTCCGCCGGTCCGCGCCTCGGACCGGGCTCCCTCTTCCTCGAGGCGCGCGTAACCTGGATCGGCAATCCGAAGCTCTCGACGCTGAGCGGCTCCAGCACAACCTTCCTCGGACTCGTGGGGTACCGCTTCGATGTGGGCTAGGAAAATCTGTCGCGCTCGTCGCGGCCTCGCTCCTCGTCAGTGCCTGCGGGTCCTCGGGGATCCCCACCCCTGCGCCCACCTCGGTGACGCCGAACAGCGGCTTCGCGGGCAACGACACAGAGATCGTCATCCACGGCACTGGGTTCTCCGTCCGCACCGTCCAGCCCTCGGGCGGGGGCGCACCCACGGTGGACGAGACCTTCCAGGCGTGGATGGGGGACCAGGCGCTGCAGAACGTCCTCCGCGTCGACGAGCAGACGCTGCATGCCACGGTCCCGAAGGGTTCGCGCCCGGCGTGAAGACGCTTGAAGGTCCAGGGCCCGTTCGGCACCTCCGGCGAGCTGGCGAGCGCGTTCACGGTGGTGGGTTCTGCCCAGGCGTCGATCACGGTGGCCATCGCCGCGGCGCCCGCCACGGTCAGCGTGGGCCAGTCGATCACGGTCACGCTCACGGTGACGAACACCGGGACCACCGCCGCCACGAACGCCGTCCCGGCCGCGCCCACGGTGACGGGCACCGGCACGGTGGCCGCTCCCACCGGCCCCGACCCGGCCTCCATCGCCACGCTGGCGCCGGGCGCCTCCGGGACCTTCACCTGGATCTACCCGGCCACCGGGCCCGGGACCCTGGCCTTCGCGGGCGCGGCGAGCGCCACCGACAGCTTCTCCGGCAACACCGTGACGGGCGCCACCGACCCCGCCAACCCCGCGCAGGTGACCGTGGAGAACCCCGCCGCGCTCACGGCGAGCCTTCCCGCTTCCGGTGCAGCCGCCGTCGGCCAGGAGTTCACGGTGGCGATGACCGTCAGGAACTCGGGCGGCGCCGCGGCGAAGGACGTTGTGCCGAGCCTGCCCACGACGGCGCCTGCGGGCCGGGCGACGCTGAAGCCCGGGACGGGTCCGGTCCCGGCATCCGTGGCCTCGCTCCCGGCAGGCGCCAGCACCACCTTCACCTGGACCTTCGTGGCCGGGACGACTTCGGGCACGGTCGTCTTCTCCGCCAGCGCCAGCGGGACGGACGCCAACTCCGGCGCGGCGGTGGCGTCCGGCAGCGCCTCATCCGGCAACTTCATCATCGGCGCTGCGGGCCTGAACACCACCCTGTCGCGCCGCGCCAGCGGTGGCCAACGTGGCGCAGGCCATCACGCTGACCCTGACCGTGGCGAACCCGGGACTCGCGGACGTGCGCAATTTCGCTGTGGCGCTGCCCACGGTCAGCTCCACGGACGGCGCGATCGCGACGCGCACCGCCGGACCGGTACCCGGTCCCGCCCGCGGTGCTCGTTGCCGGGCAGACCCTGACCATCACGTGGACCTACGACCCGGCGCTGACCACGGGCGTCTCCACGGGGCACCTCAGCTTCGGTGTGTCGGTGAGCGGCACCGACGCCTTCTCCGGTCGGCCATCACGGCGCAGGCCGCCACATCGGCCGCGGTGCAAGCACCGGCTTCGCTCGCCGCCACCCTGGCGCTCTCGCGCACGCCTCCGGTTCCCACGGGACAGCCCTTCACGGTGAACGTCGGGCAGCCGTTCACGGCGACACTGGCGGTGACGAACACCGGAGCCGCCCCGGCGCACGGGTCACGCCCACCGCCATCACCGGCTGCGCGGCGCCCTCGCCCGTCTCGGCCACGGTTTCGCCCGGAACCCCGGTGGTCTTCGTCTACGCCAACTGCTCCTCGGCCGTGGCGGGCACTCTCGCCCTCTCGGCTTCCGCTTCCGGGACCGACGCGAACAACCCGGCACTGGCGGTGACGTCGAACACGGCCGGCGCAACCGCGACCGTGCAGACCCCCGCGGCGGTGACCGCCACCGGGCTCACGACCTCCCCGGCGACGCTCAGCGCTGGACAGGGGTACACGGTGACCTTGGCCCTGGCCAAGACCGGCGGGGCAGCGGCCAACGTGACCGGCGCGGCGCTCACCGGCACGACCTGCACGACGCCCCCGACCACGCCGGTGAACGCCATCGGCGCGACCCTGAACCTCACCTGGTCCGGGTGCACCGCGCCCGCGACCCCTCAGACGCTCAACCTGGGCGGGTCCGCGACGTGGGTGGACGCCAACACCGGCGTTTCCCAGACGGCGGGCCCGGCCACCGTGGCAGTCCCGGTCCTCGCGGGCGCCGCGGTCACGGCGACGAGCATCTCCACGACGCCGCCCACGCTGAGCGCGGGACAGACGTTCACCATCACGCTCACGCTGTCGAAGTCCGGGGCTTCCCCGGCAAACGTGACCGCCGTGGCGATGAACTATTCGGCGTCCTGCGCGGCGCCCCCTCCCTCCCGGTGAACAACATCCCTGCCTCGCTGGGCCTCACCTGGAGGATGCGCCGCGCCCGCGACCCCCGAATTCCTCTCCCTCGCCGGCTCCGCGACCTGGGTGGACGCGAACGTCCCGGGGACATCCTCACGACGAACTCGACGTCCGTCACGATCAACTTCCCAGTACTTTCCATCGCACCGGCCACCGCCAGCGTCGCGCCCCAGGGAACCCAGGCCTTCACCGCCAGCGGCGGCAGCGGGGCCGGGTACACGGGGTCGGTGACGAGCCCCTCCGGCGGCAGCATCAGCGCCTCCGGGGTCTACACGCAGGCGCCACCGGCGGCGTCACCGACGTGGTCCGGGTGACCGACTCGCTCGGCAACACCACCAACGCAACGTGACGGTCAGCGCCGGCATCTCCATCGCTCCGGCCACCGCCAGCGTCCCGCCGCGCGGAACCCAGGCCTTCACCGCCAGCGGCGGCAGCGGGACCCGGTACACGTGGTCGCTCCCGACGAACCTCTCCGGCGGCAGCATCGTGCCGGCCACGGGCGTCTACACGGCGGGTTCGACCGGCGGCGTCACCGACGTGGTCCGGGTCGACCGACTCGCTCGGCAACACCGCCACGCGCAACGTGACGGTCGGCGCCGGCGTCTCCATCGCTCCGGCCACCGCCAGCGTCGCTCCGCCGCGGGAACCCAGACCTTCACCGCCAGCGGTGGCAGCGGCGACCGGGTACACGTGGTCGCTCCCGACGAACCTCTCCGGCGGCAGCATCGTGCCGGCCACGGGCGTCTACACGGCGGGTTCGACCGGCGGCGTCACCGACGTGGTCCGGGTCGACCGACTCGCTCGGCAACACCACCACGCGCAACGTGACGGTCGGCGCCGGCGTCACCATCGCTCCGGCCACCGCCAGCGTTGCTCCCCGGGGAACCCAGGCCTTCACCGCCAGCGGTGGAAGCGGGACCCGGTACACGTGGTCGCTCCGACGAACCTCTCCGGCGGCAGCATCGTGCCGGCCACGGGCGTCTACACGGCGGGTTCGACCGGCGGCGTCACCGACGTGGTCCGGGTCACCGACTCGCTCGGGCAACATCACCACGCGCAACGTGACGGTCGGCGCCGGCGTCACCATCGCCCCGGCCACCGCCAGCGTCGCGCCCCTGGGAACTCAGACCTTCACCGCCAGCGGTGGAAGCGGCGACCGGGTACACGTGGTCGCTCCCGACGAACCTCTCCGGCGGCAGCATCGTGCGCCACGGGCGTCTACACGGCGGGCTGACGGGCAGCGTCACCGACGTGGTCCGGGTCGCGGACTCGCTGGGCAACATCGCCACGCGCAACGTGACCGTCGACCGCCGGCGTCACCATCGCTCCGGCCACCGCCAGCGTCGCTCCCCTGGGAACCCAGGCCTTCATCGCCAGCGGTGGAAGCGGGACCGGGTACTCGTGGCCGCTCCCGACGAACCTCTCCGGCGGCAGCATCGTGCCGGCCACGGGCGTCTACACGGCGGGCTCCACGGGCGGCGTCATCGACGTGGTCCGGGTCACCGACTCGCTCGGCAACACCGCCACCGCGAGCGTGACGGTCGGACCCTTGATCCAGCGCTTGAGCGTCCCCGCTCACCCACCATCGCTTTCGCAAGGGCAGGTGAGCGGGACGCCGGCCGCCGCTACTGCAGGCCGATCGACTTGAGGAGGTCCATCCCCTGGGCCTTCAGGTCCTTCGCCTTGGCGATGGCCCCGCTCCAATCACCGGCCTTGTACTGCTCGGACGCCGCGGTCCAGCCGGACTGGAGGGACGCCAGGCCGCCCTGTGCCTTCGCCAGCGCCGCCTTGTCCATTCCTGCAGGAAGCTTCTTCGCCTGGGCGAGAATGTCGAGCCGGCTCTTCGCGGCCTCGAGCATCTTGGGAATGCTCCCGCCCGCGTCGGCCCAGGCCTTCACGAGCGCGTCCTTCGCGGCAGCGGCCTGTGCCAGCGCCTCCTTGGCCTTGGCCGGGATGTCGCCGGCTGCGGCGAGCGCGCCCTTGTAGTCCTGCTTGGCGATGAGGTCCTTCGCGGTGGCGTAGCTCGCCTCCACGGCCTTCACGGCGCTGGGGGCGAACTTGGTCGCCTCGCCCTTCAGCGAATCCACGGCCGCCCCCGCGGCGGTCATGGCCGCCTCCGCCGGAGCCTTGGCGGCGTCCGTGCAGGCCACCGCGAACACGAAGGGAACTGCCGCTGCCATCATCTTCCACGTCGTCGTCATGTCGTCTCTCTCCCTGGGGTTAAGGAATCCGGAGCTTCCAGCCGATCTGGATGAGGTTGGGGTCCTTGATGAGTTCCCGGTTCGCCTCGAAGATCTTCTTGTAGAGGGAGGGGTCTCCGTAGTACCGCCCGGCGATCTTGCCGAGCGTCTCTCCCTTGGCGACGG
Source organism: uncultured delta proteobacterium (assembly GCA_963700085.1). Taxonomy (GTDB): domain Bacteria; phylum Myxococcota; class Myxococcia; order Myxococcales; family Anaeromyxobacteraceae; genus CAIOAK01. The sequence continues at coordinate 222,558 of CAVOWI010000019.1, read as the reverse complement.
TGTGCCACTGCGTGAACTCGTTGTCGCCGGTCTCTGCCATCGGTTGCCTCCTTGCCTCGCAGGCTCACCTCGCCCGCCTCGGGTACGCTTCGGTTTAGATCGGGAACCGTCCCGATGCCACACCCCGAAGCGCGTGGCCCCTTTCCGTCACCCCAGGCCCGACCCCCGCTCGGGGCGTTCGTTGAACGAACGGACGGGGTTGCCGGCCCCGTGGCGCATGATCACGTGTCGCGGACGCTGGCCAACGGCCCGGCCCCGGGGGATGATTCGCCGGCCGTCGCCGCTCGAGCGCCAGGCCTCCCAGCCATAAACCTGGAGTGAACATGTTCCTTCTGAATCCGAAGCAGCACACCCGCCACTATCCCGACGCCCTCTCGCGCGAGCTCGTCGAGAAGACCATTGGATTTTTCGAGGCCAAGGGGAAGGCCCAGCTGCGGCGGGACGACCTCGATCGGACCTGGTACGCCGACTTCCTGGACTTCGCGCGGCGCGAGAAGCTCTTCGCCACCTTCCTGACGCCGTCGCCGCTCGGGGCCAAGGGCGCGCGCTGGGACACCTGGCGGAACTGCGGGCTCAACGAGGTGCTGGGCTTCTACGGGCTTCCCTACTGGTACACCTGGCAGGTCACCATCCTCGGCCTCGGACCCATCTGGATGAGCGGAAACGAGGCCGCCAGGAGACGGACGGCCCGGTTGCTGGACGAGGGCGGCATCTTCGGCTTCGGGCTTTCGGAGAAGGAGCACGGGGCCGACATCTACTCGTCCGACATGCAGCTGGTACCGGCCGGGGAGGGCAAGTACCTGGCTCGCGGCGACAAGTACTACATCGGCAACGGAAACGAGGCCGCGCTCCTGTCCGTCTTCGGAAAGATCGCCGGCACGAACGAGTACGTCTTCTTCCTGGTCGACCCGAAGCGCCCCGGGTACGAGCTGGTCAAGAACGTGGTGGCCAGCCAGTCCTACGTGGCCGAGTTCGTGCTCCACGACTATCCGGTGGCCGAGGCCGACATCCTCTCGCGCGGCCAGGCTGCCTGGGACGCGGCGCTCAACACCGTCAACGTCGGCAAGTACAACCTCGGCTGGGGGTCGATAGGCATCTCCACCCACGCGCTCTACGAGGCGGTGCGCCACGCCGCCAACCGCCGGCTCTACGGGATGGCTGTCACCGATTTCCCCCATGTCCGGAGGCTCTTCAGCGACGCCTACGCGCGACTCGTGGCCATGAAGCTCTTCGCGCTGCGGGCGGCCGACTACTTCCGCTCGGCCACGCGGGAGGACCGGCGCTACCTCCTCTTCAACCCGGTCATGAAGATGAAGGTGACCACCGAGGGCGAGAAGGTGATCGACCACCTGTGGGACGTCATCGCCGCCAAGGGCTTCGAGAAGGACACCTACTTCGAGATGGCGGCGCGGGACATCCGGGCGCTGCCCAAGCTGGAGGGGACCGTCCACGTCAACATCGCCCTGATCCTGAAGTTCATGAAGAACTACCTCTTCGCGCCGGCGCCGTTCCCGGCCGTGCCGAGGCGCGACGATGCCGCCGACGACACCTTCCTGTGGGACCAGGGGCCTGCCAGCGGCCTGGGAAAGATCCGGTTCCATGACCCGGCGCCGGTCTTCGCCGCGTGGAGCCAGCCCAACGTGGCCCTCTTCCGGGAGCAGATCGGCGCGTTGAAGGAGTTCCTGGTCCGGGCCACGCCCACAGAGGAGCAGGCCAAGGACGTCGACTTCCTGCTGGTCGTCGGCGAGCTCTTCACGCTCGTTGTCTACGCCCAGCTCATCCTGGAGAACGCCGCCCTCTACGCCGCCGAGGGCGTCGACGGGGACACCGTCGATCAGATCTTCGACGTGCTGGTGCGCGACTTCTCCCGACACGCGCTCGACCTCCATTCCAAGCCGGCCGCAACCGCCCTGCAGGCCGAGCTGGCGCTGAAGATGATCCGGAGGCCGGCCTTCGACGCCGGGCGCGCCGGCAGGATCTGGCAGACGGTGCACGCGCTGAAGGACGCCTACGAGATGAATCCGTAGAGGACATGTCCCCCTATCCCCGCCTCCTCGAGCCCCTCGACCTGGGATTCACCCGGCTGCGCAACCGGGTGCTGATGGGCTCCATGCACACCGGCCTGGAGGACCGGACCCGGGACTTTCCTCGCCTGGCCGCCTACTTCGCCGAGAGAGCCCGGGGAGGGGTTGGGCTGATGGTGACGGGCGGGTTCGCCCCGAACGTGGAGGGGTGGCTCACCCCCTTCGGGTCCCGGCTCGCGAGTCGAGGCGCGGCGGAGGCCCACCGGTTGATCACCGACGCGGTCCACGCGGAGGGCGGCAAGATCGCCCTGCAGATCCTTCACGGAGGGCGCTACGGCTACCACCCGTTCTCGGTCGCCCCGTCGCGGATCAAGGCGCCCATCAACCCATTCACGCCTCGTGAACTGTCCTCGTCGGGCGTGGAACGGCAGATCCGCGCCTTCGTCCGCTGCGGCGCGCTGGCCCGGGAGGCGGGCTACGACGGCGTGGAGGTGATGGGGTCGGAGGGCTACTTCATCAACGAGTTCCTCGCGCAGCGCACCAACCGGCGCAAGGACGGGTGGGGGGGGAGCTACGAGAACCGCATGCGGCTGCCGGTGGAGATCGTCACCCGGCTTCGCGAGGCGGTGGGGCGAGACTTCATCATCGTCTTTCGACTTTCCTTGCTCGACCTGGTGCCCGACGGCAGCACCTGGGAGGAGGTCGTCCGGCTCGCCCGTGCGCTCGAGGCGGCGGGGGTCACCATCCTCAACACCGGGATCGGCTGGCACGAGGCCCGGGTGCCCACCATCGCCACCTCGGTGCCGCGAGCCGCCTTCGCCTGGGTGACCCGGAAGCTGAAGGGCGAGGTGGGAATCCCGGTCTGCACCACGAACCGGATCAACTCCCCGGAGGTGGCGGAGCAGGTGCTCGCCGACGGCTGCGCCGACATGGTCTCGATGGCCCGCCCGCTCCTCGCCGACTCGCAGTTCGTGGCCAAGGCCGCGGCGGGGCGAGCCGACGAGATCAACACCTGCATCGCCTGCAACCAGGCCTGCCTGGACCACGTCTTCCAGCGAAAGACCTGCACCTGCCTGGTGAACCCGCGGGCTTGCCACGAGACCGTGCTCTCCTGGAAAGACACGGACAGGAGGAAGAAGGTGGCGGTGGTGGGAGCGGGACCGGCCGGCCTCGCCTGCGCCACGCTGCTCGCCGAGCGCGGCCACGCGGTCGATCTCTTCGACGGCGCGACGGAGATCGGCGGGCAGTTCAACATGGCCCGTCGAATCCCCGGCAAGGAGGAGTTCGCCGAGACCCTGCGCTACTTCCGCCGCCGGATCGAGGTGACGGGGGTGAAGCTCCACCTGGGCCGGCGAGTGGGCTCCGCCGAGCTCATCGCCGGCGGCTACGACGAGGTGGTGCTGGCAACGGGCGTGCTCCCACGCGATCCGCACATCCCCGGCCAGGAACACGAGAAGGTCCTCACCTACGTGGACGTGCTCGCGCGCGCGAGGCCCGTGGGGAAGCGGGTGGCGGTGGTGGGGGCAGGGGGCATCGGCTTCGACGTTGCCGAGTTCCTGGTTCACGATCCCGCAGCGCATGGTCCCGAGCTTGCCGCCTGGATGGCGGAGTGGGGCGTGGCGGATCCCGAGGTGGCGCGCGGGGGCGTGACCACGCCGCGCCCTCGGCCTCCCGCACGGCAGGTGCATCTCCTCCAGCGAAAGTCGAGCAAGCCAGGCGCAGGGCTCGCCAGGACCACCGGCTGGATCCACCGTGCCGCCCTGAAGGCCCGCAACGTGGAGATGCTCTCCGGCGTGAACTACGAGCGAATCGACGACCGCGGCCTCACCATCAGCTTCGGGAAGGAGCGGTCGGGGACTCGCTTGCTGGAGGTGGACCACGTGGTCCTCTGCACCGGCCAGGAGCCCCTTCGAGAGCTGAAGGCCCCACTCGAGGCCGCCGGGACGCGCGTCCACCTCATCGGAGGGGCGGACGTGGCCGCCGAGCTCGACGCCAAGCGGGCCATCGAGCAGGCCACGCGTCTCGCGGCGCGCCTCTGAGCGGGGCGAACGCTGCCTCAGCAACCTCGGGGCGCGGGCCTCCACCCGGGGGGCGGGGGCGCGAATCCCACGTCTCGCCGGAACGGATCCGCGGTCCGGCGGAGCCGCGCGTCATCGGCACAGCGGCGTCCGCCATCCACGTCCACGCCCGCGGCGAGTAGTCCCGCCCGGTCATCGTAGCGCAGCGAGAGCAGCACCTCGGGGCGGGCGCTGGCGCGCTCGAACGAAACCTGCCGGACGCGGGAATCCCGCTCCTCGCCGAACGTGGTGCCCAGTCCGGGACGCCGCTCTGGTCGCGCGGCGCCGAGCGCCTCCTCGGCGCGGGGTGCCGGCTCCGCGCTGGCGCTCTTCTCCCGGGAGAGGGAGTCCCGCAGGGGAGCGGGGGATGGGTTCCGCTCCGGGAATACGGCCACCCCGATCACCCCCACGTCGCGGGCGTCCCCTTCCAGCGCGGCGTAGGAACGGGACACGCTCCCGAAGCGGAAGGCCGCGACCGCGTCCTGGCTCAGGCGGTAGCCGTCGATGACCACCTCGCCGTGCGCCTCCACGAGGTAGCCACGCTTCTCGAAGGACGACGGGCCGCCGTCCAGCACGTCTCGACCATCCACCGACACCACGACCTCGGCGCGGCGCCCGGAGTCGTTTCGAACCCGGACCTGGTAGCGCCGTCCGGACGCCCCCAGCACGTAGGTGCGGCCCTGATGGGTGAACGTCGGGAGAACCTGGCCCGCCTCGTCCACCAGGTTGAAAGACCAGCTCCCAGAGCGAGCCGCGGCGTATTCCCGCGCCGGCGTCTCCACCGGGATGCTGCAGGCGATGCAGGCTGCAAGGAACAGCAGGGTCGTCACACGCATTTTGAACCTCCTGGTCCCTGGAACGGATGGCGAGCGGAAAAGAATCTGAGCAGCCTCGCCTTGGCGCCCGGGCCCCGGGATAGGATGGGCCAGATCCTTTTCCATCGGCGTTCGTTTCATTCCGGTGGGGCCGCGAAGGTCCGGAGCGAAGGGTGACGCAGGACAGCGACGAGGCGCTCGTGGCGCGCTACCGGCGAGGGGAAGTGGCGGCGTTCGAGGAGCTCCTCGACCGGCACCGCCGGGGCGTGCATCGTTTCCTGGCGCGCTTCGTGGGGGACGCCGCCCGAGCCGAGGATCTGACACAGGATTGCTGGATGCGCTTCATCGACGCGGCCCCTCGCTGGAACCCCGACGGACGCTTCAAGATCTGGCTCTACGCCGTGGCCCGCAACCTCGCCACCGACGAGTCGCGGCGGTCGTCCCACCGAGCTCACCAATCCCTCGACGTCGCGGTGGAGGGGCGGCCCCTGGCCGAGCGGGTGGCCTCCGGCGCGCGCGCTCCAGAGGACGCGGCCGGCGACGCGGAGGTCCGCCCCAGGCTGCTCCGGGCCATCGCCGAGCTGCCGGATGAGCAGCGGGAAGTCTTCCTGCTCCGGGAGTACGAGGGGGTCTCCTTCGCCGAGATCGCAGGGGTGACCGGAGCGCCCGTGCCCACGGTGAAGAGCCGGATGCGCTACGCGCTCGAGGCGCTCCGCCGCGCGCTGCAGGAGGGGGCATGACCCACGAGGAGGCGCGCGACAGGCTGCTCGACCTGGCCTACGGCGAGCTCGATCCCGCCGAGCAGCAGCAGGTGGAAGGACACGTGTCCGGCTGCGCCGGGTGTGCCGCCGAGCTGGCCGCCATGGCCCGCACCCGGGCGGCCGCCGGGCCTTCTCCCCGACCCCGATCCTCCCGGTGGCCGCGCCGAGCTGGTGGAGGCCTCCCGGCGTGCGGTGGCGGAGATGGCCCGTCCCAGGCGTGCGCGCTGGTCGCGTCCCGCCGCCTGGATGGCCGTGGCGGCCACGATTCTCGCGGTGGGCGGCGTGACCATGCGGCTGCTGGACGATGGGCCGCGCCGCGAGGCAACTGCGGACCGGGTCGTCGGCAGCGCGCCCGAGGAGCGCTCGATCGAGCGGGCTCCCAGCGCCCCTCCCCCGCGCGCGGTGCAGGCTCCGGCTCCTGCATCGCCTGTGGCCCCGGCCCCTGCGAGCACGGGTGCGCGCGAATCGAGGGAGCGGATGGCGATTGCCGGCGAGGGGGCCAGCCCCGCGAAGGGCGCGAAATCGGCGTCGCTGGATGCAACGGCGCCGCCCTCCAGGGCGAAGGGCGCGGGAACGGCGGCCCCCGCTGCGTTGCCGCCCGGTACCTCCGGCGAGTTCGTGAGCCTGGACCTCCGGACCGGAAAGCGCTTCCGCGTGAACCCCGACGGATGCAGCACGCGCTTCGCACCCTTCTCGACCTTCAAGATCCCGGCCAGCCTGATCGGGCTCGAGACGGGCGAGGTGAAGGACCCGGACGAGAAGTGGTCCTGGGATGCGGCGAAGTACCCGCCGCCGAGCCCGGCGCCGGGTGGCGACTACATTCTCGCCTGGCAGCAGGACCAGACGCTTCGCACCGCGCTCTCCCGTTCCATCGTCTGGTACTTCCGCGAGCTCGCCACCCGGGTCGGGGAGCCGCGCATGAAGCAGTGGCTCGCCACGTTCGAGTACGGGAACCAGGACGTGTCCGGGGGCCTGGACCGCTTCTGGCTGGGGCGCTCGCTCCGCATCTCGCCGGACGAGCAGGTGGAGTTCCTGGCGCGCCTTCAGCGCGGGGAGTTCCCGGTGGCGAGGCTCCACCTGGACCTCGTGAAGGAGGTGCTGACCCAGGAAGCGAGCGCCGGTCACCGCATGATGGCGAAGACCGGATCGTCGTCGGACGGGGAGGGCTGGCTCGTCGGCTGGGTCGAGTCGACGGGCCGAGGCTGTGCCTTCGCCCTCCACCTGAAGGCGCCGAGCTACGAGGAAATGGCCCGGGTCCGGGCCGGACTGGCGAGGGAGTTCCTGCGCCAGGCAGGGTGCATCCCGCCCTGAGGTAGACTTCCCCACCATCTCCCCACGACCCCGGGAACTCCATGAGCGCCGACCACTTCCGGAAGCTGGAGAGGATGTATCTCTCGGCGCCGATCAACCAGTTCTTCCGGCCCGTCTTGCGCATCGAGCACGGCCGCGCCGAGCTTCGGATTCCCATCCGGAAGGAGCTCTTCCACGCGGCCCACGCGGCGCACGGCTCGGTGTACTTCAAGGCGGCCGACGACGCCGCCTTCTTCGCGGTCAGCTCGCTCGTCGAGGACGTCTTCGTCCTGACCACGCAGATCGACCTTCACCTGCTCCGCCCCATCGCCGAAGGAACGCTGCTGGCCCGCGCCGTGGTGGTGCACGCCTCCAGGACGAGCTTTCTCGCGGAGGCCGTGCTCACCGACGACCGGGACCGGCAAGTCGCCCGAGCCACCGGCACGTTCGTGCGGGGCCGGACGCGCCTGGGAGAGGAGATCGGCTACCGGCTCGACCCGGAGCCGGTTCACCCACCCAGGTAGGACATCTCGATCCTGGGAGGTCCGGCGGTCTGCGCCGAGCGAATTTCCGAGTAGCGGTCCTGCCGGCCTGACCACACGCCCGTGATGGCGCCCGCGAGGTCGCCATCGCTGACGCCGCCACGCAGGAGCCCGCGCAGGTCCTGCCCCGACGTCGCGAACAGGCAGTTGAAGAGCTGCCCCTCGGCCGAGAGCCGGGCCCGGCTGCAGCCCTGGCAGAAGGGTTGCGTCACGGATCCAATGACGCCGATCTCGCCGCTCCCGTCGCGGTAGCGCCACCGGCTCGCGACCTCGCCCCGGTAGCTGGGCTCGGCCGGCTCGATGGGCATCTCGGCATCGATCATCGAGAGGATCTCGTCGGCCGGGACGACGTGGTCGAGGCGCCAGCCGTTCGAGTGGCCGACGTCCATGTACTCGATGAAGCGCAGGACGTGTCCCGTGCCGCGAAAATGCCGGGCCAGCGGCAGGAGGGTGTGCTCGTTCATGCCTCGCTTGACCACGGCGTTGATCTTGATGGGAGCAAGGCCCACCCGGGCGGCAGCCTCGATCCCGGAGAGCACCCGCTCGACCGGGAAATCGACGTCGTTCATGGCCCTGAAGACGTCGTCGTCGAGCGAGTCGAGACTCACCGTGACCCTGCGAAGGCCGGCCTCCCGGAGCGCGCGTGCCTTCTCGGCCAGGAGCGACCCGTTGGTGGTCATGGTGAGGTCGAGCCCCGGAATGCCCGCCAGCATCGCGACCAGGCGTTCCAGGTCGCGACGAAGCAGGGGCTCTCCTCCGGTGATGCGGACCTTCTTCACGCCCAGCGAGGAGAAGATCCGGGCCAGCCTGGCGATCTCCTCGAAGGAGAGGAGCTGGTCCCGCCCCAGGAACGCGTGGTCGCGCCCGAAGGCATCCCTGGGCATGCAGTAGACGCACCGGAAGTTGCACCGGTCGGTGACGGAGATGCGCAGGTCCCGGAGTGGACGCTGGAGTTTGTCGGTCAGCACGGGCGGGCGAGTCCTGGTGACGTTGACTATGGCCGCCGAGGTCACCCGGCACGGAAAAGGCCGCACGGGGCGCGTTCTGCTCGGGCTCGGGGTCCAGCGCCGCATGCACGTGGTCCCAGACAAGCTTCGCTGGTGGCCGGTGAAGGCCTCCACGGTCGGACTCGGACCTCTTCCCCGACCTCTGGCGAACCGGACCCGATGGGTCTAGAATGCGCGCTTGCGAATTTTTCTCGTTTACGTTCGGGACGAGGCGTATTTCCACCTCCTCCCCGCGCCGGCTGCGGAAAAAGGCGCCCAGGCACGCGTCCGCGTGATGGCCTTCCCGCCGCTCGGGATCCAGACCCTCGCCCCCGTCCTGCGGCAGGGCGGCCACACGGTCCGGATGTTCGACACCTGCCACCCGGAGATGCGGGCCGATCAGGTCGCGGAGGCGGCGCGCCAGGACCGCCCCGACGTCATCGCGCTCTCCTTCCTGTCGGTGACCGCCTATCCGGCGCTGAAGAAGCTGGCCCAGCGAGTCAAGCAGGCCAACCCCGGGATCCCCATCATCGTGGGCGGCGCGTTCGCCTCCATCAACGCGGAGCACATCCTCGCCGACTGCCCGTACGTCGATCACGTCGGGGTCGGGGAGGGCGAGGAACTTCTCCTCGACTACCTGGAGAATCTGAAGTCCCTGGGCGCCGTGGCGGGGCTGGTCTGGCGGAACGACGGCCAGGTGGTGAAGAACCTGCCGCGCCCCCTGCTCCGCGACCTCGACAGGTTCCCGTACCCGGATCGCGAGTCGCTGCCCGTCGACTACATCGAGTCGCTTCCGCTCGACGTGCCGGCCGTGCTCTCGCTCGACAAGTTCTGCACGATCCAGACCTCGCGGGGCTGCCCCTACACCTGCATCTACTGCGACATCCCCTCCCTGGCGGAGGGAAAGTGGCGGAGCCGGTCGGCCGAGCACGTGCTCGGGGAGATGCAGCAACTCTCCGACCAGGGCTATCGCTCCATCTACCTCACCGACGACCACTTCCTCCTCAAGAAGAAGCGGATCGGCGACATCTGCAACGGCATCATCGAGCGAAAGCTCAAGTTCCACTGGGGGTGCGAGGGGCGCGTCGACTCGGTGGGGGTCGACCAGCTCCCGCTCATGGGCAAGGCCAACTGCGACATGCTGGCCTACGGCGTGGAGGCGGGGACGCAGAAGATGCTCGACCGCCTGCGCAAGAAGCAGACGCTGGAGCAGGTCGAGCACGCCGTCAGCGAGGCCAAGCGGCACGGCATCGCGCGGGTCCACGGGTTCTTCGTCATCGGCTGTCCCGGAGAGACCGCCGAGGACATCCGCGAGACCTTCCGCTTCGCGGCCCGGCTCCAGCTCGACACCTTCGGCTTCAACCGCCTGGCCGTCTACCGGGGGACGCCCCTCTGGAACGACTACGCCAGCCGAGGGCTCGTCGACGACGACCGGGACTGGGACAAGACCTTCAAGTGCTGTGACATCGACCCGGAGACCGTCCCGAACGACGAGGTGAACGGGCTCCGAATGAAGGGTTACGCCTCGCTACTCCTGACCCGCATCGTCCGGCGCCCGGTGAAGACCTGGGGGCTCCTCCGGACCTTCAGCCGGCACATGCCGGTCGGCGACCTCCTCCGGCTCATCAGCGGGCCGTTCCGGAAGAAGGTCGCGCCGGCCCCGGACCTGCCGGCCCCGATGATCGACGCCGGGATCACGGTGCCGATCCGCCTCGCCAGCTGAATCGCCTGCACCCAACGTCTTTCTCCGAAGTCGCCGTGGACCATCCTGGAAAGGGATACCCCATGAAGCACCTCCTCCTTGCCGTTCTTCTCGCCTCCTTCGCCGGCGTTGCCTCGGCCGATGCGGCCGCCACCTTCCAGGCCAAGTGCAAGATGTGCCACGGAGCCGACGGCTCGGGCGGCGCCATGCACAAGGAGTCCATCAAGGGAAAGAAGGAAGCCGACGTTCTCAAGGCCATCACCGACGGCAAGGGCAAGATGAAGCCCGTCAAGATCGACGACGCCGCCGCCGTGGCGAAGTGGGTCTCCGGCCTGAAGTAGCTACTTCACCATCACCGGCAGGACCTAACGCGAGACTGGCCGGCTTCCCGCGCTGGAGAAGTGCTCGTCCACGCGCGGTACCTCGACGAGCGCGATGCGCGCGCAGGCTGGGCAGGGGGTCAGGATGTCACCGGTTCGGACGTCCTGGTGGACCGGGAGATCGAACGGGCGCTCGCCAGCCGGGTCGCAGTCGAGGCAGTACGTCAGCCAGCGCCAGCGCCGACGATGGTGCAGGGAGATGACGTTGCTGTGCTCGGGAAGACCCATGGCGGTGCTTTGGGTGTCTGACAGCGCGATATCACCGACCTGACCTGGTTGGCACCTGTCACCCCCAAGAGGGCCGCCCGAATGGGGGGGCCGTCTCGGGCGCACGCGTTGGTCTGCCCCTCTTCTGTGGTTCACCGCCCCACGTGACAGCCGCGCAGGTGGGCAAGTGGTATCCGGAAGGGGGAGGGCGAGCCGCTGCGCGGGGGGCGCAGCGGCCAACGCACCACGATGAAGGGGTCGAGGGGCCGCCATCGAAGGGGGTTGGTGCTGGCCGTGCTGGCCGCGGCCGGATGCGGCGGGTCACTCCCCGTCTCACCTCCCTGCGCGGGCGTGGAGGCGAACGGCATCTGCTGGGAGGGCAAGGACGGCATCACCGTGAGCCGCGAACGAGCCGAGCGGGTTTTCGTCGCGGCGAAGGCCCTGTGGGGCGCTCGCCAGCGCGAGCTGCCCGGATGGCGGATCGAGTTCCGTCACTCCCCGCCGGTGGTCGACGGCGTGGCGTTCGACGGCTACTGCTGGGGCGATGCGCGCCTCATCGTCGTCGCGCCCTTCGCTGCCGACTGCTTCGAGAGGTCGGCCATCTTCCACGAACTCGGGCACGCGTGGGGATTCGACCACGACGATCCTCGGATGTCCGGCGAGTGGAGCTCCATCCGCGAGGCCATGAAGGAATCGCACTGGCCGGGCTGCGAGTTCGAAGGCGACGACGACTAGAACGCGACGACCATGCCGATGGTCAAGACCTTCGTCCCCCGGCTCACCCAGGGGAGCCACTGCGAGTCGGGCAGGAAGTAGCGGGCCACGTCGAGCGCGGCCGTGCCCAGGATGGCCGCGGCGAAGACTCCGCGAGGCAGCGGCGAGACCCCGTCGAGCGCACGCAGGTCTCCCTCAGGTGGCTCGATGCCGGCCAGGTTGGCGATGCCGTGGCAGGCCTCGTGGACCACGAAGGCGGTCAGGAACCCGGCCGCGGTCACCGCCACCGACCCGAACGAGACGTCGGTGAACTCGGGCACCGATCCGGGAAGGGATCCGGCCTGATCTGGCCGGAGATCGACCCCCGGGGGCGGAACCTCGTCGGCCCTTGCCGCCGGACCGATCGCGAGCAGGGCGCCCGCCGCGCACGCCGCGAGCCGCCTCGCCCTGGGTCCTCGACGGGAATCCGCGACCACACTCGCCTCTACCACGAATAGTTGCATTAGACTGCTCACCCATGACCGCCATCGAGAAGCGAAATCTCGTCGCGCAGTGGGCGTTCGACACGCGCCCGGTGCTCCTCCGGTTTCACATCTGGCTCGACGACGTGCAGGTGGACCGCGCGCAGGCCGATCCGGTCTCCGCCCACACGTTCACTCCTCGTGGAATCGCCAGGAACCTGGCCGTGACCGCGGCCGCGACCGCGCTCGGAACCAAGCTCTACGGCGGGTTCGGCGACGGGGCCGGCAAGGACAAGTTCGCCTACAACCAGGCCAAGAAGGGAGCCGACGCGATCAGCGCCTACGTCATGAGCGAGGGGCTCTGGCACCTCACCCGGACCCTGCCCGAGAACCACGCCATCATGGTGAGCCTGGGCGAGGGGCTCATGCCCAAGGCGGGCGAGACCCCGGAGATGGGGGCGAATCCCCTGCTCGGCTTCGGGCGAGTCTACGCCCGCCCCGAGGTCGCCAGGATGGTGGACCGGCGGGTCCGGCGATTGCTCAACGAGCCGGGCCACACCTTCGAGCAGTTTCACGGCTGGCTGAAGGGCCGCGGCATCACCATCTGGGGCGCGGCGGTGGACACGCTCGAGAACACCTCGCGCTTCGCCGAGGGCAAGGCCACCGGGCCCATGGTGGTCTTCCATCTCTTCAACTCGCCGCTCACCGTCTCCCGCCCGTACGAGTCGTACACCGGGTGCATCACCGTGCCTCGCCAGGTGGCGAAGGCGGCCACCGAGCACGCGGTGCTGCTCGACTACCGGACGCCGCGTGGCAAGGTGATGGAGGTGATCCAGAAGGCCTACCCCGGCATCCGGCCCGGCGACGTCCACGTCTGGACGCTGGGCGGAAAGAGCCGGCAGAAGCGGCTTGGAAAGCTCTGGGAGGAGTGGAGGAGCGCCGGCGCGCACCTCGTCGAGGATGGCTGGAAGGCGCCTTCCGGCATCGAGATCTTCACGGACTCGGGCACCTACGCGCCCACGTTCCTGGTCGGAAGCTGGAAGGACGCCTCCGGCGCGCCGCACGTCTTCCTCTGCGACGGGTACGCGGCGAGCGCCGAGGCCATGCAGGCCGCCAGCCTCGACGAGGTGCTCGAGGTGGAGTCGAGCATGGCCGTCTTCTCGCCCATCTTCGACCTCCCCTGCGACCAGGAGGCGAGGATCATGCAGCTCGACCCGGCGGCGGACGACTTCGCGGACCGCATCCGGTCCATCGTCGGCGCTCGCGGAGCCAGGCCGGAGGAGATCGAGGCCTACGCCGAGGCCATCCACGACGCCCGGGCCTGCAACGTGCCGATGGGGAAGCCGGTGCTCCGGGCCGACGAGTTCCTGCCCGAGAAGAACTGGGGGGTCCTGGCCGCGATCGGCTACATCTGCGACGACCCGTACACCGGCACGCAGGGGGTCACGAAGGTCTCGGATGGCGTCTACAAGGTGACCACGAGACTGGCCACCCGCAATGCCTCGTCCTACATCACGTTCACCTTCCGTCTCATGGAGAGCGTGGAGGAGCAGCGCCACGTCTTCAGCCCGCTGCTGGTGCGCTTCCTCTCGGGCGTGGATCACACCAGGCGAGCGGTGAAGATCTCCGACTCCGGCCGCATCCGCAACGAGCTCCAGACCATGTTCTCCCAGGCGCTGGACCACGACGGCGACAACATCAAGGTCCACTTCGATCGGGTGGACGAGAAGGTCCTGCCGCGGGACAAGCAGGAAGCGATCCGTCGGGTGCTCGAGTGGTACAAGGCCAACCACCCGGAGTGGTTCAAGTGGCTGGAGGTCGCCTGATCGGCCGGGCCCGGGCGTGGCCATTTGCCCAGGAGCATTCCAGGGAGACGCCCCATCAGGGGGTGTCAGGTTCGCCCGTTCGTCGTGGAGGCATGGCCTGTCGCTGCCCCGCTCCAGGGGGGATGGTCGTCATCGGTGGCGACGCCTACCCACACCAGCCGTCGACGACCGGCAGTCCCCCGGGTTCCCGCCAGGCCGGTCGTGAATCGGTCCTGGACGTGGGACGGGAGCGCGGGCGCGGAGATGAAGGCCATCCGCGCGGCGCTCGACGCGCTCCCCATCGGATTGGTCTTCGCCGAGAGCCACGGCGGCGCGCCCGCCACCGTGGTCGGGCACAACGCCGCCTATGCTCGCATCGTGGGGGCGAGGCCCGACGCGAGTACCCCGTACGAAGACCTTCCGTACAAGATCTATCGACCGGATCGCATGACCCGGGTCCCGCCGCAGGAGTGGCCCTCCTCGCACGCGGCCAGGACCGGCAACTCCGTTCACGAGCAGGAGCTTCACCTGCTTCGCGCCAGCGGACAGTGGCGAGTGCTCGCCGTCAGTTCGGCGCCGCTCCCTCGCTCCCCAGGGGATGCAGTCAGCCGGGCGGTGGGCGTCGTGCTCGACGTCACCGAACGTCGCCGGGCCGAGGAGGATCTCGACCGACGCGGGCATCTCCTCCGGCAGGTCATCGACACCTCTCCAGACCCGGTCTTCGCGAAGGACAGGGAGGGACGCATCCTCTTCGCGAATCCGGCCGCGCTCGCGGCGATCGGCAGGCTCGCCGAGCAGGTCACGGGACGGCGCGACCGGGAGTTCTACGACGAGCCGGCGCTGGGCGAGGCCATCGAGGCGGCCGATCGTCGGGTCATGGAGTCCGGAGCCGAGGAGCTGGTCGAGGAGGCCGTTCCCGGCCCCGATGGCGAGAGGGTGTTCCTTTCCACCAGGACGCCGTGGCGCGACTCCACCGGGCGGGTCATCGGCCTGGTCGGCATCTCCCGCGACATCACCCAGCGAAAGCGGGCGGAGGAGGCGCTGCGCCGAAGCGAGCGTCGGTTCCGCACCCTCATCGAGAAGTCGAGCGACATGCTGCTTCTCGTCGACGGGGAGGGGAGGTATCGCCACTGGAGCCCGGTTGCCGTCGAGGCGCTGGGCTGGTCCGCCGAGGAGGTGGAGGGCACGGAGGCGATCGATCTCGTCCACCCCGAGGATCGGGCGGCCGTGCGCCGAGCCTTCGCGGGGATCGCGCGCCCGGGGTCGCCGGTCCGGCACCGCGCCCGCATGCGTCACAAGGACGGATCGTGGCGGCTCGTCGAGGGCGTGGGAAGGGACCTCCTCGGCGACCCGGACATCGGCGCGGTGGTGTTGAACGTCCGCGACGTCACCGAGCAACGGCGCACCGAGTAGCAACCGCTGCAATCGCAGAAGCGGGAGAGTATCGGGCGCACGGCCGGGAGCCCCCCCCGTCCTGGTCGCCGAGACAGGTGAGGACCAGGCGATCGCCCAGGGGCTCGGCCTGCCTCGCCTCCCGGCACCGCCTGCTCGCCGATCGGGCACCCGCGATGCCCGATTCCGCCGAACTGCTCGCGCCGTCGCCCGGACGCACGGCGCGCGCCTTGCAGCCCTCCGCGGTCCGGGGGTGTGTGGTGACCAAGATCGAGGCCGTCATCCAGCCGTCGCGGCTCGAGCCGCTCAAGAAGGCAATCGCCGCGTGGGGTGTCGACGGTCTGACCGTGACCGAGGTGAAGGGCTACGGGAGGCAGAAGGGGCACGGGGAGGTCTTTCGCGGCGCCGAGTACTCGATCGCCTTCCGTCCGAAGCTGAAGGTGGAGATGGTGGTCCCCACGTCCCTCGTGCCCCGCCTGCTCGACGTGGTCCGGCAGGCCGTGGGCACCGGCCGGATCGGGGACGGGAAGCTGTTCGTCATCCCGGTGGACGAGGCGATCCGGGTGCGCACCGGGGAGCGGGGGGACGGGGTACTCTAGGCGGAATGCCCGCACCGTCCCTCCTCCTTTCGGCCTTCGGGCCCGAGCTCGCCGGCCTGGACCGGGACCCGCCCCCGGGCTGGGTCGCGGCCACCACCGGGATCGGCGTGATCGCCGCGGCGGTGGAGACGTCCCGCCTGGTCCGGGAGATTCCGACCCGTCCGCGTGCTCTTCCTGGGAACGTGCGGCGCGTACGACGACCGCCTGGCAGTCGGAGACCTCATCGCCGCCGCAAGCGCACTGGCCACGTCGGTCGAGGAGCTCGAGGGGCGCGCCTACCGCCCCGAGGCCGAGGTGAGGCGCTGGGGCGCGACATGGGACCTGCCACTTCCGGCCCACGAGGTCGCCGTGCCTCCGGCGATCACCCTCACCACCGAGGGAGCCCGGGCGCTGGCGCGGGTGGCCGCGGTCGAGCACCTGGAACTGACGGGCGTCTTCGCGGCGTGCGTGGCCGCTGGCGTTCCGGCCGCGGCGGCGCTCGGGGTCGCGAACCGGGTCGGGCCCGAGGCCCACGCCGAGTGGAGACGGGAGCACGCCCGGGTCAGCGCCGCGCTGGTCGCGGCGATCCGCTCCACGGTCCTGGCGACGGGAGGCTGAGGGCACCATGGACGACACCCCGATCGGTCCGGACGCGCCCGGGGAGCACCATCGACGTGGAGGCGGTCCGCGTCGCGGCCGGCTCTGCGGCCCACCACCCCGATACCGTGGCGGTCGAGGAGCCGCTCGAGGTCCGCGTCGACGGCGAGACCGTCGCCGTCACCATGCGCACGCCTGGGAGCGACGCCGACCTGGCGCTCGGATTCCTCTTCGCCGAGGGGATGATCGGGGGCGCCGCGGACGTGGGCTCGGCGGCGCACTGTGGCCGCCCGGGCGAGGAGGGGTACGGCAACGTGATCGACGTCCACTCGGCGGGTGGCCACCGGATCGACCCGGATCGGGTGCTGGAGGGGCGCCGCTGGAGCACCACCAGCTCCGCCTGCGGGGTCTGCGGACGGCGCAGCATCGACGGGCTCCTCGAACGCTGCGCTCCGGTGGGCGACGCTCCCCAGATCGCCCCGGAGGAGATCCTGCGGGACATGGCGAGGCTCGCGCAGCTGCAGCCGGTCTTCGCGCGAACCGGCGGCCTCCACGCCGCGGCGGCCTTCGCGGCCGGTGGGACCCTCCTCGCCTCGGCCGAGGACGTCGGGCGCCACAATGCCGTCGACAAGGTGGTGGGGGCGCTGCTCCGGGGCGGGATCGTCGGTGGCGCTTCCGGCCTCGGGGCGGCGTTGCTCGCCGTCAGCGGGCGGACCAGCTTCGAGATCGTGCAGAAGGCCGCCGCCGCGCGGATTCCGGTGGTCTCGGGGGTGTCGGCGCCGAGCTCGCTGGCGATCGAGCTGGCCCGTGCCACCGGGATCGCGCTCTGCGGCTTTGCCCGGGGCGATCGACTGAACGTGTACACCCACGCCGGGCGGGTCGTCAGCGCCGCCGCTCCGGGCCCCTGACCTGCGATCTCGCCTCAGTATCCGAGCGGGAACCCCAGCGAGACCCCTCCACTCACCGTGAGAGCCACCGGCGTGGGCGCGCCCGACGGGGGCGAGGCGAGCAGGACCGCGGCGAGGAGAATCGCGGGCATCAGGATCTCCGCTTCCGGGACGCGGGCGTGCCCTCGGATCCAGCCATCTCCTCGGCGCGGGACAGGACCGGGGAAGCGCGGGACAGGAGCATGTCGATGAAGGCGCGGGAGCGAGGGAAGAGACTGCTTCGCCCCGGGAAGACCGCCCGGATCTCGATGGCCGGGCCGGTCCACTCCGGGAGCACGGGCACGAGCGCTCCGGAGCGGACCGCGTCCTCGGCCATGAGTCTCGTGCTCATGACGACGCCCACGCCGGCCAGGGCCGCGGCGTGCAGGGGACCGTAATCGTTGCTGACGAGCGCGGGCGAGAGGGGAACCGACTCGGAGCGGTGACCGGCGGAGAGCGACCAGGCCGGCCGGGCGCGCCCGCCCCCCCCGGCGTAGAGCAGGGTGGGGAGATTCGAGAGGTCGTACGGCGACTTCGGTCGCCCCCGGCGATCCAGGTACGCCGGGCTGGCATAGAGACGCGGCACCATCGTGCCGATGAGCCGCGCGGCGTGACGGGTGGGCGGAAGCGGCCACGGCGTGAGCGCGATCTCCGCGCCTCGACCGATCAGGTCCTCCGGCTCGTTCTTGAGTGTGAGCGCCACGCGGACCTCCGGGTACTGCCGGAGGAAGTCGGGGAGGAAGGGCAGCAGCAGCACCCGCGAGAGGGAGAACGGAGCGCTCACCCGCAGCGTACCTCGAGGGCCCGATCCCAGGCGGCGGACCGCGGCCTCGGCGTCGGAGATCTCGTCCTCGATCCGGAGGCAGCGCTCCAGGAAGGCGCGGCCTGCGTCGGTGAGGCTCACCTGCCGCGTGGAGCGCAGGAGCAGGCGGACCCCGAGCCGGTGCTCCAGGGTCCGGATCCTGCGGCTCACGGTGGCCTTGGGAATGCCCAGGGCCTCGCCGGCCCCGGTGAAGCTCTTCCGGCTCCCCACGGCGGCGAAGATGCGCATGTCGTTCAGGTCGGGTGTCGAATCGCGCATGGTTGGGGCCGATCAGAGGGTCGCGAGCCGCTCGCAGGCTCGCGACAAGGTCTCGTCCGACTTGGCGAAGCAGAAGCGCAGCACCCGGTCTTGCCGCCCGTCGGCGTGGAAGGCCGAGACCGGAATGGAGGCGACGCCTATCTCCCGGGTGAGCCGCTCGGCGAGAGCCCGGTCCGGCTCGTCGCTGACCCGGGCATAGGACGCCAGCTGGAAGTAGGTTCCCGAGCAGGGGAGCGGGACGAGCCGCGTGGCGGCGAGCCCGGCCCGGAAGAGGTCCCGCTTGCGCTGGTAGAAGGCCGGCAGCTCGAGCCATCGGCCCGGGTCGGCCATGTAGTCGGCGAGCGCCAGCTGGACCGGCGTGTTCACCGTGAACACCACGAACTGGTGAACCTTCCGGAACTCGGCCATGAGCTCCCTCGGCGCGAGCGCCCAGCCAACCTTCCACCCGGTGACGTGGAAGGTCTTCCCGAAGGAGCCGACCACGAAGGAGCGGTCGGCCAGCTCCGGGTGTCGCGACACGCTCTCGTGGCGCGCGCCGTCGAAGACGATGTGCTCGTAGACCTCGTCGGAGAGCACGACGATGTCGGTGCCGCGGACCAGGGCGGCCAGCGCATCCAGGTCACCAGCGGTGAATACGGATCCGGTGGGGTTGTGGGGGCTGTTCACCAGGATCATCCGGGTGCGGGGCGAGAGAAGCGCCCCGATCCGCGCCCAGTCCGGATGGTAGCCGGGGGGCGACAGCGAGGCCCGCACGGCCCTCCCGCCGGCCAGCTCGATGGCCGGGACGTACGAGTCGTAGACCGGTTCGATGACGACGACCTCGTCGCCTGGACGCACCAGCGCGGTCACCGCGGTGAAGATGGCCTGGGTCCCGCCCGCGGTGACCGTGACCTCGTCCTCCGCGTCGTAGCGGGTCCCGTAGAGCGCCCCGGATCGATGGACGATGGCCTCGCGGAGCGAGGGAACTCCCGCCATGGGCGCGTACTGGTTGGCGCCGGCGCGCATGTGGCGCGAGACCAGGTCGAAGAGCTCCGGGGAGGCCGAGAAGTCGGGGAAGCCCTGCGAGAGGTTGATGGCTCCGCACTCCGCCGCCAGGCGCGACATGACCGTGAAGATGGTGGTGCCGACGCCGGGGAGGCGGGAGGTCGCGGCGAAGGGCAGCCGGGGCATTGGGGGGGAGTGTAGCCTACGTGACGTCCGGCGCGATCCGCCCCAGCCGCCGCAGCCGCGGCGCCCGCCAGGCCACCACCGCCACGGTGACGAGCGTCATCGTTCCCCCGAAGACCACCGATGGAACGGTGCCCAGGAGCTTCGCGGCCACCCCGCTCTCGAAGGCCCCGAGCTCGTTCGAGGAACCGATGAAGAGGCTGTTCACGGCCGAGACGCGCCCCATCATCTCCTGCGGGGTGAAGGTCTGGACGAGGGTGCTCCTCAGCACGACGGACACCGCGTCGACCGCGCCCCCGGCCACGAGCAGCCCGATCGAGAGCGCGAAGCTCCGCGAGAGCGCGAAGGCGATCCAGGTGATGCCGAAGAGGGCCACGCACACGAGCATGGCGCGGCCGGCGCGCCGGAAGTGGCCGAGGTGGGTGAGCGCCAGCGACGTGGCCACCGACCCGACGGCCGGGGCCGCCCGCAGCAGGCCGAAGCCGATCTCGCCGACGTGGAGCACGTCGCGGGCGAAGATCGGCAGGAGAGCGGTGGCGCCGCCGAAGAGGACCGCGAAGAGGTCGAGGCTGAGCGCGCCCAGCAGGAGCGGCTCGCGGAAGACGAAGCGCACGCCGTCGGCGATCTCGGCGACCGGGTGGCGGCGCGCGGCCTGCGGTCGAGGACGGGGGGCCACGGCGAGGAGGGCGGCCAGCCCGACGCCGAGGAGCCCCATCTCCACCGCGTAGGCGAGGCGGGGTCCTCCCAGGGCGATGAGCGCCCCGCCGACGGCAGGTCCGAGGATCATCGCGGAGTGAAAGATCGACGACCTCCAGGTGGCCGCGTTCTGGTACTGGTCGCGCGGCACCAGCTCCGTGCCCAGCGAGGCCGAGGCCGGCCTGAAGAAGGCACGTCCCAGGCCGGCCAGCGCCTGGGCCCCGTAGAGGGTCACGGGCGAGCGAACCGGGCCCAGGCTCGCGGCGAGCAGCCAGGCGCCGCTCCCGGCGAGGGCCAGGAGGCTGGCGAGAGCGAGCCAGCGCCGGTCCATCCGGTCGGCCGCCCATCCACCCACGAGGGTCAGGGCGAGGAACGGCACCGCCTCCGACAGCCCCACCAGGCCGAGCGACAGGGGATCGCCGGTGAGCTCGTAGACCTGCCAGCCCAGCACCGCGGTCTGGATCTGGGTGGCGGCAAAGACCGCGGCCATGGCGCCCAGGAAGGCCCGGTACTCGGAGAAGCGGAGCGATGAGAACGGGTCGGGCGCCAAGGGGGCGTCAGTCTACACCTGGAGGCACAGTCCCCGTGGCCGGGGCGAGGGCGCCGGATTATGCAGTCGCGCCGGGGGAATCCGACCTCCCACGCCCCCGTCGAAAGGAAGGATGACCACGTGCACGCACTCCGTTTCGCCGTCGCCGCGGCGCTGGGGCTGTTCATGACGAGCGCCCGCGCCGAGATCGTCACCAGGACCGTGGAGTACAAGCAGGGAGAGACCGTTCTCGAGGGCTTCCTGGCCTACGACACCGCCGGGCCGGCCAGGAAGCCGGGGGTGCTCGTCGTTCACGACTGGAAGGGCATCGGTCCGAACACGAGGCTCCGCACGGAGATGCTCGCGAAGATGGGCTACGTCGCCTTCGCCGCCGACATCTACGGCAAGGGCGTCCGGCCGGTCGACGGGAAGGAAGCGGGCGCCACCGCCGGGCCGTACTTCAAGAACCGCCCGCTCGTTCGCGACCGGGTGGCCGCCGGCTTCCAGTACCTGGCCAGCCAGCCCAACGTCGATCCCAGGCGAACGGCCGCGATCGGCTACTGCTTCGGCGGGATGGCCGTCCTCGAGCTGGCTCGCTCCGGCGCCGACGTGGGGGGCGTGGTCTCCTTCCACGGCATTCTCGAGAATCCGACCCCGGCCGACGCGAAGAAGATCAAGGGCAAGACGCTGATCCTCCACGGCGCCGACGATCCCTACGTTCCGGACGCCCAGGTGAAGGCCTTCGCGGACGAGATGCGAGCGACCGGCGTCGACTGGCAGCTCGTCGCCTACTCGGGTGCCGTTCACGCCTTCACCATCCGCGAGGCCGGCAACGACAATTCCAAGGGAGCGGCCTTCAACGCCACCGCCGATCGGCGCAGCTGGAAGGCGATGGAGGACTTCTTCGCCGAGATCTTCGCGAACTAGGCGGTAGAACGCCCGGGGCCCTGCCCGGTTTCCCGGAGGCGAATCCCTCCCCCTTCGGGTAAGATGATGCTCCCGTCGGCCACCCGGCCGCTCCTCTCCTCGACGTGAAACGCATTGCCCTCATCCCGGCGCGGCTCGGCGCCACCCGCTTCCCGCGCAAGCTGCTGGCGAACCTGGCGGGGAAGACCGTGATCCGGCGCACCTTCGAGGCGGTCCGGGACACCGGACTCTTCGATGCCGTGCTGGTGGTCACCGACTCCGACGAGATACGCGCCGAGGTGGAGCGCGCCGGCGGGATGGCCCGCATGTCGGTCCGGTCGCACGAGAGCGGGACCGATCGCATCGCCGAGGTCGTGGAGGGGATCGACGCCGACCTGGTGCTCAACGTCCAGGGCGACGAGCCTTTCACGCGTCGTGAACCACTCGAGAAGCTGCTGGCGGCCTTCGACGGCCAGGCCGGCGTCGAGGTGGGCGTGGCGTCGCTCATGCAGGAACTGCACGACCCTGCCCTGGTCCGCGATCCGAACTACGTGAAGGTGGCCGTCGACGCGGCCGGGAACGCGCTCTTCTTCTCCCGCTCTCCCATCCCGTTCGTCCGCGACCCCCAGGCCCTCCCCACGTTCTGGGAGCACATCGGCGTCTACGCCTTCCGGCGCGACGCGCTGCTCCGCTTCGCGCGCCTGCCGGCCGGGCCGCTGGAACGGGCAGAGAAGGTCGAGTGCCTGCGCTTCCTGGAGCACGGGATCCGCATGCGGATGGTGCCCACCGAGTACATGGGCGTGGAGATTGACACCCCCGAGGACCTGCGGCGCGCCGAGCGACTGCTGGCCGGGTAGAACCCCTGGTGGAGGGAATCGTGCACAAGAACCTGAAACAGGTGGGAGCGGTGATTTTCGGTCGCGGTGCCATCGGACAGCTCGACGCCATCCTGGCCGACAACCGGCAGGCGACGGCGCCCATGGTCTTCCTGGTGGACCACGTGTTTCACGATCGCCCCGACTTCGTGGCCCGGATCCCGGTCCGCGGCCGAGACCGGATCTACTTCGTGGACGTGACCCACGAGCCCAAGACCGGCGACGTCGATTCGCTTCGCGATCGAATCCGGGCCGAGCTGGGGAAGGTCTCGGGACTGGTCGGCATCGGTGGTGGCTCGACCATGGACCTCGCCAAGGCCGTGGCCCTCATGCTGACCAACCCGGGTTCGTCGCAGGACTACCAGGGTTGGGATCTCGTGCAGGTGCCCGGCGTCTACAAGGCCGGCGTGCCCACGCTCTCCGGAACGGGCGCCGAGGTGTCCCGCACCGCCGTCCTCATCGGCCCCACGAAGAAGCTCGGCCTCAATTCCGACTACACCCCGTTCGACCAGGTGGTGCTCGACCCCGATCTCCTGGTCGACGTCCCCGAGCGGCAGCGATTCTTCACCGGGATGGACTGCTACATCCACAACGTGGAATCGCTTCAAGGCCGGGCCATGAACGCATTCGCCCGTGCCCACGCCGAGAAGTCGCTCGCGCTGTGCCGCGAGCTCTTCCTCGAGAAGGACCGCTGGGACGGCGACTCCGACGAGAAGCTCATGATGGCCTCCTGGATGGGCGGCATGTCGATTGCCTACTCCCAGGTGGGCGCCGCCCACGCCATGAGCTACGGCCTCGGCTACGTGCTCGGAACCCACCACGGCGAGGGCAACTGCATCGCCATGCAGGTGCTCGAGGAGTTCTACCCCGAGGGCGTGCGCGATTTCCGGCGCATGGTCGACAAGGCCGGCGTGAAGATTCCAGAAGGTATCTCCGCCGGGCTCCCGGCCGGGAAGCTCGACAAGATGATCGAGGTCTCGCTGGGAATGGCGCCGCTCTGGCAGAACGTGCTCGGCGACGACTGGAAGCGGAAGATGACCACGGAGCGGCTGCGCGCGCTCTACCAGCGAATGTAGGAGGCGAGATGCCAGGTTTCGAGCTGTGGGGCGCCGAGGAGCGGCGCGAGGTCGAGGAGGTGCTCGAGACCGGCATCCTCATGCGCTACGGCTTCGACGGCGCGCGCCAGGGGCGCTGGAAGGCGCGGGAGCTGGAGGCGGCGCTCTGCCAGCGGACCGGCGCGGCCCACGCGCTCGTGGTCTCGAGCGGCACGGCCGCGCTGACCACCGCGCTCGCGGCGCTCGGCATCGGCGCCGGGGACGAGGTGGTGATGCCCACCTTCACCTTCGTGGCCAGCTTCGAGGCCGTGCTCTCGGTCGGCGCCGTCCCGGTGCTGGCCGACGTGGACGACACGCTCACGCTCTCTCCCGCCGCGGCTCGCGCGGCCGTCACGCCGCGGACCCGGGTGGTGATGCCGGTCCACATGTGCGGCGCCATGGCCGACCTGGGGGCCCTCGACGCGCTCTGCCGCGACAAGGGGATCGCGCTCCTCGAGGACGCCTGCCAGGCCACCGGCGGGACCTGGAAGGGGAGGGCGCTGGGCTCGATCGGGAAGGCCGGCTGCTACTCCTTCGACTTCGTGAAGACCATCACCTGTGGCGAAGGCGGCGCCGTGGTCACCTCCGATCCCGAGGTGGCGCGCCGCTGCGACCAGTATGCCGACCACGGCCACGACCACCTGGGCGCCGACCGCGGCGCCGACCTGCACCCGGCCCTCGGATACAACTTCCGCATCTCCGAGCTCCACGCAGCGGTGGGACTGGCGCAGATCCGCAAGCTGGACCGCTTCCTCGGGATCCAGCGCCGGAACAAGGCTGCGCTCCGGGCCGCGCTGGCCGCGGTGCCCGGCGTCACCTTCCGCCGCATCCCCGACCCCGAAGGCGACAGCGCGTCCTTCCTGTCCTTCTTCCTCCCCGACGAGGGGCGCGCCCGCGCCGCCGCCAGGGCCATGCAGGGGGCGGGCATCCCGGCCATGTACTGGTACGACAACAACTGGCACTACGTGCGCCGCTGGGATCACCTCAAGTCGGCGTCGTCGCCAAGTCCACTTCCAGTGAACGTTCGCGCCGCGCTGGCGGCCACGGCGGCGCGCCCCTTCCCCGCCTCCGACGCGGTGATGTGTCGCGCCATCTCGACCCCCATCGGCCTGGCCTGGAACGACGGGCAGCTCGCCGAGCGGGCGGCCAAGCTCGCCGCCGCGGTCGGCTCGGTTGGCTAGCCCGGCGCCCCGTCCTGGCGACAGCATCGCTCGCGCCTCGTCGACCACCGTCCCGGCGTCCAGGTCCAGCATGCAGCGGTGGTGCCCCTTCGGGCATCTCGCGCCCCCGTGGTTGGAGCAGGGCGCGCAATCGATCGGCAGCCCCACCACCTTCCCGGGCGGAGGGGGCCCCCAGCGCTCCGGCGAGGTCGGGCCGAAGACGGCGAGCACCGGGGTTCCCACCGCGGATGCGAGGTGAACCGGCCCCGAGTCGCAGGCCACCAGCAGGTCGACGGACGCCAGGCCGGCGGCGAGCCCCTCCACCGGGAGGTGGGTGAGGTCCCCTGCGATCGGCGCGCGGCAGGCGGCGCGGAAGCGGGCCAGTGCGGCGGCGTCGCCCGGCCCTCCCTCCGGCGAGCACGATGCTCGCGCCCCGCCCGGAGAGCGCGCTGGCCACCTCGGCGAAGCGCTCGGCCGGCCAGAGCTTGGTGGCCCGGCTGGCCCCGGGGGCCACCGCGACCCGCGGCCGGCCCGCACCGGCCAGCGCCGCGGCTGCCGCGTCCCGCGCACCGGAGGGAAGCGCCACGCGGGTCCGGCCGGGCCGGTCGATGCCCAGCGGACGCAGCACGTCCGCGAAGAGCTGCGTGGCGTGGGGGCCCCGCACCGGCGACTCCAGCCCGAGGAGCGCCAGCGCGGCCTGCGCCGGGGTGCGCTGCCGGAAGACCAGCTGCCGCCGTCCCGCGGCCCTGGCGACGATGGCGCTCTTCACCTTGTTCTGGAGGTCGATGGCGAGGTCGAAGCGGCCGCGGAGCTTCACCGCCAGTTCAACCGCCTCGCGCACGCCTCCCCGGCCGAGCCGGTGCACCCGCGCGAGCCCCGGGAGCCCCTCCAGCAGCGGTGCATAGGCCTGCGAGGTGACCCACTCGATCCGGGCGTCCGGAAAGCGCTCCCGCAGGGGGTCGAGCACCGAGGTGGCGAGGACCACGTCGCCGAGCGCGCTGTAGCGGATGACCAGGACGGAGCGCAACGAGGTCTTGTACCGGCGGAGACGCGCGGCGCGCAAGGGAACCAGGTGATAGGCTGGCCCTATCGTGCGCTCGAGCCCTCACCCGTTCACCGTCCGGCAGCTCCAGTACGCAGCCGCCGTCGCCGACCTTCGCTCCTTCCGGCGCGCCGCCGAGCGCTGTCACGTGTCCCAGCCGTCCCTCTCCGCCCAGGTCATCCAGCTGGAGGCGGCGCTCGGGGTCCAGCTCTTCGAGCGCGGGTCGCGCCGGGTGCTCGTGACCGCCGCCGGGGAGGCCGTGCTGGGGCGCGTCCGGCGCCTGCTCCTCGAGGCCGACGACCTCGCCGACAGCGTCCGTCAGCTCGGCGACCCGCTCTCGGGCACGCTCCGGCTCGGGGTCATCCCCACCGTCTCCCCGTACCTTCTCCCGGAGGTGGTGCCGGGGATGCGGGCGCGCCACCCCGGGCTTTCGGCGGTCTGGGTGGAGGACAAGACCGAGAACCTGGTGGAGGCGCTTCGGGACGGGCGGATCGACGGTGCGCTGCTGGCGCTCGAGGCGCCGCTCGGGGAGGTCGAGAAGGAGGTCGTCTGCGAGGACCCGTTCGTCCTGGCCGCTCCGCCAGGCCACCCGCTCGTGCGGTCGAGCGCTCCGGCCACCCTCCAGGATCTGCGCGGCATCGGGTTCCTGCTCCTCGACGACGGCCACTGCTTCCGCGACCAGGCCCTCGCCTTCTGCTCGACGGCTCGCGGGCACGAGCTCGACTTCCGGGCCACGAGCCTTGCCACGCTGGCCCAGATGGTCGCCGGCGGTGCCGGCGTGACGCTGCTCCCGCGCCTCGCCCTGTCCGTGGAGAATCGCCGGTCCGAGCTCGCGGTGAGGCGTCTCGCCAGCCCCGAGCCTCGTCGAACCCTGGCGCTGGTCTGGCGCCCCCGCTCCCCGCTCGGGCCGGCCCTGCGCCGTCTCGGCCAGACCCTTCGCGAGGCCTGCCTGGCAGCCGAGCCCCGGCTCGACGCCGCGATCGGGGGCAGGTCGCCCGCTCCCGGACGCGTCCGGGGACGCGCTGCGGCGAGGGGGCGCTCTTGACCTTGCACTGGGCCTGGATCCTCCCCCTCGCGAACTGGTCCATCCGGCTCTGGGCCATCTGGGCCGTCCCGAGGCGGCGGTCCCCCAACGCGGCCCGCGCCTGGCTGCTGCTCATCCTGGTCCAGCCCATCGTGGGCGTCGCCTTGTACTCCGTCTTCGGAAGGGCCTACCTCCCGAGCACGCGGCTGGCGCGCCAGAAGAAGGCGACGCAGCTCATTCGCGACTCACCGGCGCTCGTGGGGGTTCCCGGCTCGGTCAATGTCGGGGAGGGGCAGCGGGCCACGGCGCACCTGGCCCGCAAGCTCGGCGCCTTCCCGGTGGTGGCCGACAACCGGGCCGACCTGATCGACGACTACGCGACCTCCATCGACCGGCTGGTGGCCGACATCGACGCGGCGCGCGAGAGCGTGCACCTGCTCTTCTACATCATCGAGCCCGACGCCACCGGCCGCCGGGTGGCCGACGCGGTGCTCCGTGCCGCCGGTCGCGGGGTCGCCTGCCGGGTGATGATGGACGGGATGGCGTCGCGACCTGGGCTGAAGAAGCTCGCGCCCGAGCTGCGCTCTCACGGGGTGGAGGTGGTGTCGCTTCTCACCCCCGGGACCCGTCACGCCCGGCGTGACCTGCGCAACCACCGGAAGATCGCCGTCCTCGACGGGCGGGTCGGCTACACGGGCTCGCAGAACGTGGTGAACGCCTTCGACTACAAGGGGCGGGGGCTCACCAACGAGGAGCTCGTGGTCCGGATGGAGGGGCCGGTGGTGCGGCAACTCCAGGCCATCTTTCTCACCGACCGCTCCCTGGAGACCGGCAAGGAGATCGAGTGGTCAGGCCTCTTCCCGGAACCGACGGTCGCCGGAACGGTCCGGGCACAGGCGCTCCCCAGCGGGCCGACCTACGAGGCGGAGAACAACGAACGCACCTTCGTCCAGATGCTCTACGGCGCCCGGGAGCGCATCGTCGTCACCTCCCCGTACTTCGTCCCGGACCGCCCCTTCGTGGAGGCGATGCAGGCGGGCGCCGCGCGGGGACTGGAGGTCCACCTGGTCACGCCGCGCCAGGCCGACCAGTGGCTGGTACGCCTCGCCCAGGAGTCCTTCTACGAGGAGCTCCTGGCCGCGGAGGTGAAGATCCACCTCTACCGGCCACGATTCCTCCATGCCAAGCACATCTCCGTGGACGACGACATCGCGGTCATCGGGTCGTCCAACATCGACATGCGGTCCTTCACGCTGAACGAGGAGGCCATGGTGGTGTTCTACGACCGTGGCGTGGTGCGAGATCTGAAGGCCATCCAGGAGCGCTACTTCCGCGACTCCGACCTGCTCGACCCGGATGTCTGGCGGCGCCGAATGCCGCTCAAGCAGACTGCCCAGCAACTCGCCCGCCTCGTCGACTCCGTGCTGTAGCGCTCGCGGCCAGAAGTTCGACAGCGAGCCGGAACGGGTAGACCATCCCACATCAGGGGCTGATGTAGGTATTTGTAGGTGATGGGGCGGAGGCGGCAGTGGAGACGAGGGAAATCGGCGAACGTGGCGAGATGGAGACGGCCCTCGACCTGCTCTTCGGCGCGAACCGCCCCGACAGGTTGCATGGCGATGCCTTCCAGCAGGAGGTCAGGGAGGCCTTCCGGCGCCGGGCCCTCGAGACCCACCCGGATCGCGCTCAGGCGCTGGGCCGGAGCGAGGCCAGCCTCTCCGAGGACTTTCGCCACATCCTCGAGGCCTACCAGGTCCTGTCGCGGGAGGAGGCCTCCCCGGTGCCGCGCCCGGTCGCGCAGCGCACCCGGGAGCACGCCTCCCGCCCGCCACGGGATCATATTCACCATGCGTCAATGCCGCACCGGACGCTGCTCTTCGCCGAGTTCCTCTACTACTCGGGTCGCGCCTCCTGGCGAAACCTCGTGGAGGCTGTGGCCTGGCAGCGCCGCCAGCGCCCGGCCATCGGCCGCATCGCCGTGGAGTGGGGCCACCTCTCCGACGACGAGGTCCGGGAGATCCTCGACCAGCGCCGCCGCGAGGGGTCCGGGGGCGAGCCCTTCGGCGAGTTCGCCCGGCGGCGCGGCTTCCTCTCGGCCGCCCAGTTGCTGGCGCTCCTCGGCCGCCAGCGGCGCCTGCAGAGGCGAATCGGGCAGTTCTTCGTCGAGACGGGAATCGTTGCCGAGGGCGAGATCTCCTCGCTCGACCAGGACCTCTCCCGGCACAACGCGCGCTGGCGCAGGAGTGCGTAGCCAGACCCGTACGGGTGTCTCCCCCGTGGCGGCATCGCGGGGCGGTACAATCGTTTCCTCTCTCACCTTGCGGAGGCATCGCCATGGCGACCAAGGCCGAGTGGTTTCGCTACAACACCGAGCGCGCCGGGCCAAAGAAGCCGAAGGTGGTGAAGAAGCCCAGGCCCGGGCCGAAGCCGCACAACCTCTCCACCACCGACCGCAAGGCGCTCTACGCGTTCGAGGACTTCGCCCCGGGCACGCGCCCGTCGCGGAAGTCGACTCGCAAGGGCTCCAACCGGCAGAAGACGGACGCCAAGTTCCGCATCACCATGGCCAAGACCGAGGTCGTCCCCCGCAAGCCCGCGCCGACCCGGAGCGGAGGCAAGAAGGGCCGGACGTGACCCGGGGGAGGCGATCGGTGGCGTCTTCGTTCACGAGGTCCGTGGCACGGTGGACGTGGGTCGCGGTGATGCTCGTCGCCATCGCCGGGGCGGGGTGCTCGTCGTCCGGCACGACTTGCCCAGCCGGGCAGACCGCCTGCGGAGGCGTCTGCGTCGATCTCCAGACCAGTGCTCTCCACTGCGGAACCTGCAACACCTCCTGCAACGCGGGGGCGAGTTGCATCGATCGGGGTCTGCGAGTGCCCGGCCGCCCAGCCGGACACCTGCGGCCTCAAGTGCGTGAACAAGCAGACCGACACCGCCAACTGCGGCACCTGCGGCCACGACTGCGGACTGGGGACCTGCCTGGCCGCGGCCTGCGCGTGCAGCCCCGCGCCTGACACCGTGGCCTTCTGTCCCGCCGCCGCCCCGGCCACCGGGACCTGCGTCGACACCGCCACGAACGGGTCCAACTGCGGTGCGTGCGGGAACGTCTGCATCGCCGGCGAGGTGTGCGCCGCATCGGCGTGCGTGTGCAACTCGCCGAAGCAGGTCTGCGGCACGGGCACTGCTGCGGTCTGCACCAACACCTCCACCGATCCCAGGAACTGCGGCACGCTGCGGGACCGCCTGTGCCGGCGGGCCAGACCTGCGCGTCGGGGACCTGCCAGCAGTCCTGCGCCGCCGGATTGACGCTGTGCAGCGGCGTCTGCGTGGATCTCGCCACCAACCCGGCCCACTGCGGCACGTGCCCCACCACCTGCCTGCTCGGGCAGAGCTGCTCGGCCGGGAGGTGCACCGCGAGCTGCACGACGCTGACTTGTAGCGGGACCTGCTGCCGGCCCCGACCTCACGGAACAGCTGCTGCGGGACCTCCTGCCCCTATCCGCACAAGAACTTCGTCGGCGCGCCCGAGGAGCAGAGCTACTACGACTGCACGCCGTCCTTCACATTCAACGTCGTCACGGCCCAGACGGCGGCCCTCGTCTGGGCGCCAAACGGGATCGTCGTCAACACGCTTCGCTCCTGCCCCGCCGCCGGAGGCTCGCTGTGCCTCCAGGTGCAGAAACCGTCGCTCGTCGGCGCGGACGTCTTCAGCAGCGTCTGGTGCTACTCGGGGCCATTCGCCGGCACGGTCGAGCTCACCCAGGGGTACGCGAGCCCCTGCCCGACGCAGCAACTGGACAACTGGTACTGACCCGCCCGGAGGTCAGCTCCCGCCGAACAGGTCCGCCTGCCCGGCGAAGACGAGGTCGTGGAACTGCCAGAAGCGCCCCTGTGCGTGGGCGCACTCGGCGGCGATGGCGGTCGTGCGGGAGTACGAGTGGAAGACCCGTAGTGCTTGAACACCAGCCGGACGTCGCTCCCGTACTCCGGGAGCACGGCGGCCAGCGTGGGTCTGCACCCGGGCGCACCACGGACACTGGAAGTCGGAGAACTCGACGATGGTGACCCAGGCATCGGCCGGGCCGCTCATCGGCGAGTTGCCCACCGGGACGGTCGGGAACGTCAGGACTCGTAGTACTGGGCGGCCGGAACACCGCTCGCCTGGGCCCGGGCGCGGGCCGCGTCGAAGGCGGCGCGGAAGGCCGACGCCGCCTGCGCGCCCACGATCAGCATGCCGTTCACGAGCGAAGGACGGCGTGGCGCGGACTCCGCGTCGCCCGCCCAGCGAGAAGTCCGGCGTCCACCCGGGCGGCCATCGCCGGGTCGCTCCGACAGGCCTGCCAGGCGACCACGTCGAGCCCCGCCTGGCCCGCGATGGCGGCGAGCCGCGGTTCGAAGGTGCCGCTGGCGTCGGACGCGCCGCAGGCGGCCAGCAGGGGCGCCAGCGCGAGCGCGGATAGGATGGCCCTCCTCACGGCATTCTCCGGGTCGCGCGGCTCGCCGCCTTTCGAGGCGCCGGGGCGGGCCCCGTCCTCGCCAGTTCCTCGTACAGATAGGCCGCCGAGAGGATGCCTCGCTGGTAGTTCTCCAGGTCGAGCCGCTCGTTGGGCGCGTGGCTGTTCTCGTCGGGCAAGCCGAAGCCCATCAGGATCACCGGGACGCCGAGGGCTTCCTGGATGGTGGCCGTGAAGGGAATCGATCCCCCCTCCCGGATGAGGACCGGCTTGCGGCCGAATGCTCGCCGCAAGGCCCGCTCGGTGGCCTGGAACTCGGGCGCGTCGGTGGGGCAGAGGAAGGGGGAGCCGCCGTGGAGCGAGCGCACCGTCACCTTCACCGACTTCGGCGCGATCTTCCTCACGAACGCGGTGAACTTTCGCTCGACCTCCTCCGGCGTCTGGTCGGGCACGAGGCGCATGGAGATCTTGGCGCCCGCCCTGGCCGGAAGCACCGTCTTCGCCCCCTCGCCCTGGTAGCCGCCCCAGATGCCGTTCACGTCCAGCGTGGGCCGGGCCCAGATGCGCTCGAGCACGTGGAACTGCGGTTCGCCCCAGGCCCGGGGCGGGTTGCCGGCGGACTCCAGGAATCCCTTCATCGTGAAGGGCAGCCGCCTGACCTCGCGCCGCTCCCGCGCGGAGAGCTTGCGGACCCGGTCGTAGAAGCCGGGGATCCGCACCTTGCCGTCCTGGTCCTTCAGCTGGGAGACGATGTGACAGAGCGCGTTGGCCGGGTTGTCCACGGCGCCGCCGAAGCTCCCGGAGTGCAGGTCGCCGCCCGCCCCCTCGACGTCGACCTGGAGGTAGGCGAGGCCGCGCAGCCCGTAGCAGATGGACGGGATGTCGTGGCCGAACATGGGCGAGTCGGAGACCACCACCGCGTCGGCGGCCAGCCGCCCCTTCTCCTTCTCGAGGAAGGGGCCGAGGTTGGCGCTCCCCACCTCCTCCTCTCCCTCGACGAGCATCTTCACGTTCACCGGCGGTCCGCCGAGGAGTCGCCAGGCCTCGAAGGCCTTCAGGTGCAGCCACACCTGCCCCTTGTCGTCCACCGCGCCACGCCCGTAGAGGTTCCCGTCTCTCACCTGCGGCTCGAAGGGCGGCGAGGTCCAGAGCTCGAGCGGGTCCACGGGCTGGACGTCGTAGTGGCCGTAGACGAGCACGGTCGGCGCGCCGGGCCCGGCCTCGAGCCATTCCCCGAAGACGATGGGGTGACCGGCGGTCGGGAAGATCCCGACCTTCATCCCCAGCCGCTCCATCTCGGCGCGGAGGAATTCGGCGGCCCGGAGCATGTCGGGCTGGTTCTCGCTTCGCGAGGAGATGGACGGGATTCGCAGGAAGCGAACGAGCTCGTCCACGTAGCGCTGGCGGTTCTCGGCGATGTAGGTCGTGGGGTCCATGGGGGCTCCAAGGCTACCGCGCGAGTCGCCCGCGTTGCTCGGAAAAGAGCGCCGGCCCGGAGACGCCTTCAGCCCGGACGAGGCGGCTCGAGCCCGAGCCGCTCCAGGTCTTCTGGCGAGTTCACGTTCTCGAAGGAGCGGCCGCCCGGGTCGACCTGGCGCCATTCCGCGGCCGTCACCACCGCTGCGCCCACGGCGGCGGCGATGGCCCGGATCGAAGGGTCACCCTCGCGCAGCATCTTCTCCACGGTGGGCAGCGCGTCGCGCGACCAGAAGGCGTGAAGTCCCTCGAGCCCCCGTTCCCACTCCACCAGGACGGCCGGCGCCGCGCCCCGCCGGTTGGCCAGGAATCGGATGGCCTCGGAGGAGAGGAACGGCATGTCGCAGGCAGCGGCGAAGATCCATCCGGTGCGCGCGGCGGCGAGGGCCGCGTGCAGGCCGCCCGGCGCTCCCTTCCCGGCGACCGCGTCGGGGACCACGCGCACCGAGAACCCCGCCCAGGGAGCGGGGTCGTTGGCGACGACGAGCACCTCGCCGAAGAGATCCCGGAAGACGGCCAGCGACCGCTCGGCGATGGGTTCGCCATCCCTGCGGACGAGCCCCTTCGGCAGGCCGCCCAGGCGCCGGGACTGGCCGCCGGCCACGAGCACGCCGGTGCAGTCCGGGATTCGCTCCACGCCCGGAGCTTACCCTGCCGCGCGTCGCCCGCGGTGGCGGAGGCCCAGTCCCTCTGCTACAAGACCGCGCGTGACCGCCGAGCAGCGCCTCGAGGCCTTCCGGAAATTCGTGGAGCGCAGCCCGGACGACCCGTTCCCGCGCTACTCGCTGGCCATGGGGCACCGGGGTGCCGGACAGCTCGACGAGGCCATCCGGGTCTTCGAGGAACTGGCCGTCCGGATCCCGGCCTACGTGCCGGTTTATCTCATGTGGGGCCAGACGCTGGAGATGCAGGACCGCGGAGCCGACGCTGCCCGGGTGTACGATCGGGGTATCCGGGCGGCCATCGAGGCAGGAAACGACCACGCGCTGTCGGAGCTCCGGCAGGCCAGGGCCGCGCTGGACGCGCGGGACGGGTGAGCCGGGACCTCCGGCGGGAAGAGAGAGACATGAGCGGACTGATGCAGGGGAAGAGGGTCTTCGTCACCGGGGTCGCCAACGACCGGAGCATCGCCTGGGCCATCGCCGAGCAGTTCCACGCCCAGGGCGCGGAGCTCGTCTTCTCCTACCCGGGAGAGGCCATGGGCAGGCGCGCCATCCCGCTCGTGAAGACGCTGAACCCGGCCGCCATCATCGACCTGGACGTCTCGAACGACGCCCAGATCGAGCAGGCCGTGCAGGAGGTCGCCAAGGTCTGGGACTCGGTGGACGTTCTCGTCCACTCCATCGGCTACGCGCCGCGCGAGGCGCTCGACGGCCGGTTCACCGAGGTGACCACGCGGGAGAACTGGCGCATCACCATGGACGTGTCGGCCTACTCGCTCATCGCCCTGGCCCGCGCCTTCCGCCCCGTGATGAAGCCCGGGTCGTCCATCGTCACGCTCAGCTACTACGGCGCCGAGAAGGTGGTCACGAACTACAACGTGATGGGGATCGCCAAGGCAGCGCTGGAGGCGTCGGTCCGCTACCTGGCCGAGGACCTGGGCCGGGAGGGCATCCGCGTGAACGCCATCAGCGCAGGCCCGCTCAAGACGCTGGCTGCCGCCGGCATCAAGGGCATGCGCTCCATGCTGGGGGAGAACGCCGCCAAGACCCCGCTCCGACGCAACATCGAGCACGACGAGGTGGGCAAGGCTGCCCTGTTCCTCTGCTCGTCGCTGGGCTCGGGCGTCACCGGCGAGATCCTCCACGTCGACGCGGGCCAGAACATCATGGGCGTCGTGTCGATGGGGTAGTGCCCTACAGGAAGCGGCCGCGTGGGGCGTCGTCGCCCGCGTAGGGATTGGCTCGCCGCTCCTCGCCGATCGTCCCGCCCGGCCCGTGACCCGGGAAGAAGCGCACGTCGTCGCCGAGCGGGAAGAGCCGCTCGCGGATGGAGCGCAGCAACTCGGGGCCGTTTCCGCCAGGAAGGTCGGTTCGCCCGACAGATCCAGCGAAGAGCGTATCGCCGGTGAAGAGGACCTTCTCGGCCGGGAAGAAGAGGCTCACCCCGCCCGGGGTATGGCCAGGGGTATGGATCACCGTTCCCTCGTGCCGGCCCACTCGGACCACCTCGCCGTCGGTGAGGAAGCTGGACACCTGGGGCGAGCGCGCCGCGCCGAGCCCGAGGCCCGCCGCCTGCCTGGGGAGCGCGCGCACGAAGGGCTCGTCGGCGGGGTGGATCTGGAAAAGGGCGTCGGTCTCCTCGCGAAGCTCCTCGGCGCCGAGGATGTGGTCGGCGTGGCCGTGGGTGGCGAGGATGCGCCCGATGCGAAGATCGGGCCTTGCGAGGTCGAGCACCCGGTCGTTGTCGCCACCGGGGTCGATGACGAGTGCGTCACCGGTCTCCGTGTCGGCGACGAGCCAGGTGTTCTCGGCGAAGGGGCCTACGACCGCCTGGCGGACGACCAGCAATGTCAGCGGGCTAGGCCGAGAAGGACGACCCGCAGCCGCAGGTGTTCTTGGCGTTCGGATTGATGAACTTGAATCCGGCGCCCTGCAGCCCCTGGACGTAGTCGACGGTCACGCCCTGCAGGTACATGGCGCTCATCGGATCGACGAACAGCTTGAGGCCATTCTGGTCGAGGACGATGTCGCCGTCCTTGGGGTCCTTCTCGAAGTCCATGGTGTACTGGAAGCCGGAGCACCCCCCGCCGGCGACGCCGACGCGGATGCCCTGGCCGGATAGCCCTTCCTGCTCGATGGCCGCGCGGACCATCTCGACCGCCTTCGCAGTGAAGCTCACGACGTCCGGAGCCGCGCCGGAGAAGCTGGAGGTGACTGGGGTGGCGGTGGTGGCGGTGTCCATGCGTGCTCCTGAAGGGGTATTCCCGCGGTGGGTGGTCCACCCGGGTGCCCGACACTCATAATGGACCTGGCAGGTCCAGGCAACGGCGGAAATCGACCGAGGTCCGGGTCAGCCCGGGGCGCCCAGATGACGCCCGCCGTCCACCGGGATGGTGGCCCCGGTCACGAAGGGCGAGTCGGCGAGGAACCGCACCGCCCGGGCCACGTCGTCCGGGGCGCCGACGCGTCGAAGCGGGATGCGCCGTGCCAGGCGCCGGCGCGCGCCCGCGGTCAGGCTTTCCGGCCAGAGCACCGTTCCCGGCGCGACCCCGTTCACCCGGACCTCGGGGGCCAGCTCGAGCGCCAGCGACTCGGTCACCGCCCGCAGCGCGGCCTTCGACGCGCCATAGGCCGAGTAGGCCGCCCAGGGAACCAGGGCGCCGCCCACGTCGAGGACGTTCACCACCGAGCCGCGGCTGCGGCGCAAGAGCGTGAGGAGGGCGCGGGTGAGGAGCAGCGGCGCCCGGGCGTTGAGCGCCATCTGTTCGTCGAAGAGGGCGGCGTCGGTGTCCTCGAGGTGCCGCCGCTCGAACAGCGCGGCGTTGTTCACGAGCAGGTCGAGACGATCGAAGCGCTTGCGGAAGGCTCGTGCGAGCGAGGCTGGCCCATCGGGCGTCGAGAGGTCGCCTCGGATCCCGAGCAAGGACCGGGGCGGCCGGTGCGAGTGGAAGTGGGCGACCACCTCCCAGCCGTGTCGGGCAAGGTCGAGCGCGACTGCTCGCCCGACGCGGGTACCGGCCCCGGTGACGAGCGCCACCCTGCGCCTGGGCGCCACCTCACTTCCCCCTTCGCGGCTGCCAGGGGGTCTCGGAGACGCCGGCGCGCAGGTTGGCGACCCGGGCGGCCTCGAAGAGGAAGTCGGAGAGCCGGTTCAGGTAGACCACCACCGCCGGGTCGATGGCCGCGAGGTGGGAGAGCGCCACCGAGCGCCGCTCCGCGCGGCGGCAGGTGGCTCGGGCCACGTGGAGCGCCGTGGCGAGCCTGGAGCCAGACGGAAGCACGAACGACGTGAGGGGCGGGAGCTCCTGGTCCCAGGCGTCCATTCGCTGCTCCAGGGCCAGCGCCCATCCGGCGTCGACCGCCGGGATGGCCTCGTGGGCCTTGCTCTCGTGCGGCGTGGCGAGCTCCGCGCCCACCGAGAACAGCTCGGACTGGATGCGCGCCAGGTCGCCCTCGATCTCCGGATCGGGCGAGAACGATCGGGCAACGCCGACCGTCGCGTTCAGCTCGTCCACCGCGCCGTAGGCCTCGACCCGTGCATCGTCCTTCGGGACGCGACCGCCCCCGAACAGGCTGGTCTCGCCGCCGTCGCCGGTCTTCGTGTAGATCTTCATTCACGCCCTTGCTATCAGCGCCCGACATGCCCCGCAACGGTCCGTTCACCTCCGAGGAGATCACCCGCATCGGGACCGAGGCGGCGAAGCTCGCCTGGGCCGGCGGGATGACGGTCCTGCGAGCCGACGGCGAGGTCGTGCCCATCCCGCTGGTGGCCGAGCCGGAGGTGGTGGACCGGTCACGGCTCGCGTGGCTGGCCGAGGAGTCGAACGCCATCCTGTCCGGGTCGGTCAAGCTGGGGCGCGCTCTACTCGCCCGGGGCGCCCCGCGCGACGTGGAGGCGCTGCTGGGTCCCTTCGAGGGGCTGGAGGCCGAGGCCATGGCTCGGCTCTTCACCGAGGCGCCCTGTCCGGCCGTGGTCTCGCGGGTGGACTTCCTCCCCCCGGCGACGGCGGCCTTCCCCGCGCGCTGGAGCTGAACGCCACCATCCCGGCCATGCCGGCCTACGCCGACCTGGCGACGCTCTCCTGGATCCGGGCGGCCGCGCGCGTGCGGGGGTTCACCCCGCGTCGGGAGCGGGATCTCCTGGCGCGCGCCGGCAGCCACATGGAGGCCCTGCGGGAGACCCTGGTCGCCTTTCATCGCTGGCGCGGGGGTACGCGGGAGCGCCCCTCCATCGCCATCGTGGCCCGCCCGGGCGACGCCCAGATCGGCGAGCTGCGCCGGCTGGCCAGCCACTTCCGGCAGATGGGGCACGAGACCGACGTGCTCGTCCCCGACGACGCCGACCCCGACGGGTTCGACCTGCTCTACCGGCACGTCTGGGCCCACCGGACCCCGACCGGTTCGCCGTTCGCTCGCGCGCTGCGCGAGCCCTCCCGCTGGCAGCTCGTGAACCCGGTGAACGGGATGCTCGAGGCCAAGGCCCTCTTCGCGCGACTGTCCGAGGCCGCCGAGGACGACGCCCTGGCCTCCGCCGCGGCGCTCGACGCGAACGAGCTCGCGGCCGCGCGGCGCCTGCCCTGGACCCGCATGCACTCGGAGTCGCTGGTCCCCCGGCTTCTCGCCGATCGGGAACGATTCGTCCTGAAGCGCAGCTGGGACTACGGCGGGAAGAGCGTCCACCTGGGCGCCGAGACGGAGCCCTCGGCCTGGGAGCGAGCCGTCCGGGAGGCGGCGGCCGACCGGCGCGGCGGGGGCTTCGTCGCCCAGGAGCGGGTGTTCGCGGCGCGCCGACCGGCCACGCGCATCACGCCGTCCGGCCCGGAGGCGGGCTCGCTGTACCGCGACATCTCCACCTACGGAGGCCTGCTCCCGGTCCATCCGTCGGGGAGCGTGGTCCGGGCGGCCTCGTCACCTATCGTGAATATCCTGGGGGGAGGCGGCCTCGCCCCGGTGATCCCGTCCGAGGTGTGGGAGGCTTTCGCATGAGC
This sequence comes from uncultured delta proteobacterium, assembly GCA_963700085.1. GTDB lineage: Bacteria > Myxococcota > Myxococcia > Myxococcales > Anaeromyxobacteraceae > CAIOAK01. Next base: position 184,167 of record CAVOWI010000019.1, on the reverse strand, counting down.
GAGTTCGAGGAGGTCCTGCGCCGGGAGCTCGCCCGGGCTGCGCGCTACAGGGAGTCGCTTGCGCTCCTCCTCCTCGAGCTCGCGCCGACCGGCGAGGCGCTCGGCTCCACCCGGGACGGCGTGCGGCTTTGCGATTCGGTGTTAGCCGCAGGGGGAATGAGGGTCGCGGTGGTCCTGCCGCAGACGTCTCTCGCGGGGGCCCTGCAGGTCGCGACCCGGCTCGGGGAGACCCTGACGCCGCCGGAGGGGCCCGCCTCGGTCCCGCCTCTGGCGATCGGGATCGGCGTATATCCGTCGGCCCAGGATGTAGACGCCGCGGCGTTCCTTCGAGGCGCCGAGATGGCGCTGGAGCAGGCCAGGTCCCGCGGCGGCGGTATCGCCTCGCGGTAACGGCCGTCAGCCACATCCGGGCCCATGCGCGGCCTCGACACCCGGATGAGCAATGACCCGGGTATTTTCAAACCCAGGGTATGTCTGATCTAATACCCTGGAATATCGGGGACCCGGGGTTCTCCCGACCTGGATCAGGTCGTGCAGCTATCCAAAGGCGAAAAGATGACAACCACCTCGGACGATCGCCCGGTGGCCGCCTCGCTCCATCGCCGGGCGGTGGTCCTGATCGTCGACGACGACGAACACGTCCGTCGCTCCCTTCGCCGGGTGCTGAGCAGGATCGACTGCACCGTCCTGGAGGCATCCGAATCCGCCACCGCGCTCGAGACCTTGGCGCGCGAGACGGTGCAAGTCGTGATCTCCGACTACCGGATGCCGGGCATGGACGGCGTCGAGCTGTTGCGCGTCGTGAAGGAGCGCTACCCGGGCACCCAGCGCGTGCTCCTCACCGGGCAGGCCGACACCTCCGCCATCGAAGCGGCGGTCAACCGCTCCGAGATCTTCCGCTTCATCTGGAAGCCCTGGGACGAGAGCCACCTGCTCCTCACGATCCAGGACGCGATCGACCACTTCTGGATGAACGAGGAGAACCGGCGGCTCGAGAACCTCCTCTCGACACGGCAGGCCCAGCTGGAGCGGGTCAACCTGGATCTCGACGCCAAGCTGGAGGCCCGGACCGAGGCGGTGCGCCAGGCCGCACAGGAATGGCGGACCTGCTTCGACGCCATCGGCGACCCGCTCGCCATCATCCGCGGCGGGTGCGAGGTGCTGCGCGCCAACGCCGCGTTCGCGCGGGGAGCAGGCGTGGGTGTCGGGGATCTCCCCGGGCTGCGGTGCGCCGACCATGCCTTCGGCGAGCTGCCCTGTCCGGGTGCACACCTGGCCGGGTCGTCGGAGCAGGTCGTCACCTTCAGGAGCCGGGTGTGGCTGCTCCGGGCCTTTCCGTTCAGCGGCGAAGCGGTGGTGGTGGTCTTCAAGGACGTCACCCAGGAGCGAGAGGTCACCCGGCGGCTCTTCCAGGCCGAGAAGATGTCGGCGCTCGGCCAGCTGGCCGGCGGCGTGGCCCACGAGATCAACAACCCGCTCGGCGGCATCCTGGCCTTTGCCCAGATCATGGGCCAGGACGAGCGCACGCCCGACGACAAGGAGAGCCTGCGCCTCATCAGCGACGCGGCCATGCGCGCCAAGCGCATCGTCGAATCCCTGCTGAACTTCTCGCGCATCCCCAAGGAGCACGAGCGAGGCAGCGTGGATCTGGTGAAGGTCGTGGACGACGCGCTGCTCATCCTCCACGCCAGCCTCCGGGACGGGAAGCTCACCGTGCTCCGCGAGCTGGATGCGGCCTCCACGCTCGGCAACGCCAACCAGATCCAGCAGGTGGTGGTGAACCTGATCGTGAATGCCTCCCAGGCCGTTTCCGGCAAGGGGCGCATCGTCGTTCACACCGGCCCCGGAGGCCCGGGGCGCGTCGTCGTCACCGTCACCGACGACGGGCCGGGCGTCCCCCCGAACTCGTGGAGCGCGTCTTCGAGCCCTTCTTCACGACCAAGCCGGAAGGGCAGGGCACCGGGCTCGGGCTGTCCGTCTGCTACCGGATCGTCGAGGAGCACGGCGGCTCGATCCGTCTCGAGAACCCCCGGAAGGGCGGCGCGCGATTCATCGTCGACCTGCCGGCGGAATCCTGCCGCATGAAGCAAGGAGATGCCATGGAAGAGTCCGTTCGCCCCACCCGCGTCCTCGTCGTCGACGACGAGCCCAGCGTCCTCAAGGCGCTCGAGGTCATCCTCCGGAAGAAGGGGTTCGAGGTGGTCGCGCTCGACTCGCCCATCGCCGCCACCCAGTGCCTGGCCACCGAGGACTTCGACGTGGCCATGCTCGACATCCGCATGCCGGAGCTGTCGGGCATCGAGCTCCTCAACGCGGTCAAGCACCGCCGGCCGGAGATCGAGGTCATCATGATGACCGGCCACGCCACCGTGGACACCGCGCTTGCCGCCATGAAGGCCGGGGCCCACGACTACCTCATCAAGCCCTTCATCGAGAAGCCCGACGACGTCGAGCACGTGGCCTACGTCGTGGCCCGCGCCGCGGAGCGGAAACGTCTGCAGGACCGCAACCGCGAGCTGGAGACCCGCATCGAGGCGCTCGAGACCAGCCAGGGGCTCATCGGCACGAGCGGTCCGATGCGCGAGGTGAACCACATGATCGAGGCGGTGGCCTACAGCGCCGCCACCGTGCTCGTGCAGGGCGAGAGCGGCACCGGCAAGGAACTGGTGGCGCGGGCGCTCCACGCCCGGAGCCCGCGTCGCGCCCATCCCTTCGTGGCGATCAACTGCGGCGCCCTCACCGAGACGTTGCTCGAGAGCGAGCTCTTCGGCCACGTGAAGGGGTCCTTCACCGGAGCCAACCGCGACCACAAGGGTCTCTTCGAGGCCGCCACCGGCGGGACCATCTTCCTCGACGAGATCGGCGACATCCCGCTCTCCACCCAGGTCCGGCTGCTGCGCGTCCTCCAGGAGGGCGAGCTCAAGCGGGTGGGCTCCACCGACTCCGTCAAGGTGGACGTGCGCGTCATCGCCGCCACCCACCGCGAGCTGCCCAAGCTGGTCCGGTCGGGCAAGTTCCGCGAGGACCTCTTCTATCGCCTGAACGTCATCGCCATCCAGCTGCCACCGCTGCGCGACCGGCTCGACGACGTGCCGCTGCTCGCCCACCACTTCATGCGCCGCTACGCCGACCGGCTGGCGAAGAAGGTGCGCTCGCTGGCGCCGCAGGCCATCGAGCTGCTCTGCGCCTACCGGTGGCCAGGCAACGTCCGGGAGCTGGAGAACGCCATCGAGCGGGCCGTCGTGCTCTGCCGCGCGGAGACCATCCAGGCCGGCGACCTTCCCCCGTCGGTGACCGGCCGGACCGCCCCGGTCCTGCGCGAGCTCGCGCCGAACGGGGACGAATCCGAGATGGTGGCCCAGAGCTACGCCACCGCCAAGGACGGCGCGCTGCGCAACTTCGAGAGGCGCTACGTCGAGGCGCTCATGCGGGCCTGCGACAGCAACATCTCGGCTGCGGCGCGCAAGGCGGGAATGGACCGTTCCAACTTCAAGCGCGTGCTGCGCAAGTACCGGTCGGACGTCGAGGACGACGCGGAGGACGAGACCCTGCCGGGCGAGGCGGCCTCCTAGGATCGTGCCGAGGCGCCGGCCGGCTCCCGGCCAGGAACTCCCGGGTGAGCGCGACGATGCGGTCGAGCGAGCCAGCCAGCTCGTGCCCGTCGTCCACCACCTCGAGCCGCGCCCCGGCGGTGCGCGAAACCCAGGCCTGCACGTCCTCGAGCGGCACCGTCTCGTCCCGCCGGCCGGCGATGCACAGGGTCGGGACCTTCACCACCGGGAAGGCGGGCCAGCGCGCCGCGTCCTCGAAGAAGGCCCAGCCGATGCGCCGGGGCCGGTTCTCGGCATGGTGGTGGACCTCCACGCTGCCCTCCCGCCGCCAGCGCGCCAGATCGGCCGGGGCGAGGCGCGCCATCCACCGCTCGTGAAGGCGGAAGGCCGGGGCGAGGAGCACGAGACGCTCCACCGAGGGATTGCGGGAGGCGGCCAGCGCGGCGAGCCAGCCTCCCAGCGAGCTGCCGATGAGGGTGTGCGGCCCGGTCCGGGAGGCGAGCCCGGCCTCGACGACGGCGAGCATCGACGACGGCGTGCTGTGCTCGAATCCCTCGGGCCCCGGCGTCAGGTCGAGGCGCACCGGGACGAGGCCGTCCGGGGCGAGCCCCTCCGCAATGGCCCGAGCCTTGGTGGACCCGGGCCCCGATGCGAACCCATGCAGGTAGAGGATCACCCGTCCCCCGTCAACCCGAAAGGGGGAGAGTGAACGGGGGTGCGCCCGCGGCGCTTCCCGGATATGGCCTGGATTCAACGGAGGCGCCCATGGACCTGAAGGCCAACACGCAGACCCTACTTTCCGAGGTTCTTGCCAGCAAGGGGCGTGGCTCGACCACGCTCTCGATCTCCCCGGAGGTCACGGTGGCCGCGGCCGCCGACCTGCTCATCCACAACCAGGTCGGGTCGGTGCTGGTGCTCGAGCAGGGGCGACTGGTGGGGATCTTCACGGAAAGAGACATCCTGCGCCGGGTGGTGGGGCAGCGGCGCGACCCGGCCACCACGAAGGTGGCCGACGTGATGACCCGCGACCTCGTGGTGATGAGACCGTCCTCCTCCGTGGTCGACGCCATGCGGGTCATCTCCGAGAAGCGCATCCGCCACATCCCGGTCGTGGAGGCGGGCGTGGTGGTGGGGGTGGTCTCGCAGGGAGACCTGAACCACTGGCTGATTCGCAATCGCGAGGGGCAGATCCAGGACCTGGTGGACTTCGTGACCGGCAAGTACCCGGCCTAGCGGGACGCCGATCATTCCTTCGCGCCGGCGCGAAGCCGCGCCAGCCGCTCCCCCAGCTCCTTCTCGAGCCCCGAGCTCGAGGGCTCCACGATCCGGCTGCCCCGGAGCGCGTCGGGGAGGTACTCCTCCGCGACGTAGTGGCCGTCGAAGTTGTGCGGGTAGCGGTAGCCGCCGCCGTACCCCATCGACTCCATGAGCCGGGTGGGGGCGTTTCGCAGCTTCAGGGGCACGGGAAGCGGCCCCTTCTCCAGCACCAGCTTGCGCGCGGCCGCGTAGGCCGCGATGACGGTGTTCGACTTGGGGGCGAGCGCCAGGTAGGTGACGGCCTGGGTGAGGGGCAGGACGCCCTCGGGCATGCCGACCAGCTCCAGGGCCTGGAGAGCGGCGGTGGCGACGAGGAGCGCCCGGGGGTCTGCGTTGCCCACGTCCTCGCTGGCGAAGATCACCATGCGCCGCGCCACGAAGCGGGGCTCCTCGCCCCCTTCCAGCATCCGCACCAGGTAGTAGACCGCCGCGTCCGGGTCGGAGCCTCGCATCGACTTGATGAAGGCGCTCGCCAGGTCGTAGTGCTGCTCGCCGGCCTTGTCGTACGGCAGCGGCTTGTGCTGCATCGCCTCCTCGGCGTCGGCGGCGGAGATCTCCTCCCGCCCGGCCAGCCTGACCGCGGCCGCGGCCGACTCGAGCGCCACCAGCGCCCGGCGGGCGTCGCCGTAGGCCGAGCGGGACATGGCCTCGCGGGCGTCTGGCGAGAGGCGGACCGAGCCGGCCAGGCCGCTGGGCGAGGTCACCGCCCGGTCGAGCAGGGCGCCCACCTCCTCGTCGGTGAGCGCGCGAAGCGTGACCACCCGGCAGCGGGAGAGCAGGGCCCCGTTGATCTCGAACGACGGGTTCTCGGTGGTGGCGCCGATGAGCGTGATCGTGCCGGCCTCGACGTGGGGAAGGAAGGCGTCCTGCTGGGTCCGGGTGAAGCGGTGGATCTCGTCGACGAAGAGGATGGTTCGCTGCCGGTGAAGCCGCCTGCGTTCCCGGGCGGCGGCCACGATCTCGCGGATCTCCTTCACCCCGCCCAGCACCGCCGAGAAGGGCACGAAGACCGCCCCGGTGCGCTCGGCAACGATGTGCGCGAGCGTGGTCTTCCCGGTGCCCGGCGGCCCCCAGAGGATGAGCGAGGGGACCTGGTCGGCCTCGATGGCGCGCCGCAGCGCGCTGGCCGGTCCGAGCACGTGCTCCTGGCCGACGAACTCCTCGAACCGGCGGGGCCGGAGCCGCTCCGGGAGCGGCTTCGAGGCGTCGTCCCGGTCGAGCGCGAGGTCGAATAGGTCCATGCGAGTGGAGACAATATAATGCCGCGGATGGAATCTTTGCCCTGCTGCGTGCCGCGCCGAGTCGGGATCGTCGCGAAGAAGGCCTCGGCCCAGGCCAGCGAGACGGCCCTCCACGTCGAACGCTTCCTCCGCGCGAAGGGCGTCGACGTCCTGCTCGAGGAGAAGGCCGTCGGGCGCGACTCCGACCTGGTGGTGGTCCTGGGCGGCGACGGCACGCTCATCCACGCCGCCCATCTGCTGGCTGGCCGGGCCGCCCCCATCCTGGGCATCAACATGGGCAGCCTGGGATTCATGACCGAGGTCCCGCAGAGCGAGATGTATCCCGCCCTGGAGCTCGTCCTGGCCGGGAAGGCCACCGTCTCGCCGCGCATGAAGCTCCGGATTCACCTGCATCGAGGCGGGCGCGACGACGGGCCCGAGCTCGACGCGGAGGTGCTGAACGACGCCGTCATCTCCAAGGGGGCCCTCTCCCCCATGGCGGAGCTCGACACCTCGTACGGCGACAGCTTCCTCACCACCTTCAAGGCCGACGGGGTCATCATCGCCACCCCGACCGGATCGACCGCCTATTCACTGGCGGCGAACGGTCCCATCGTCTACCCCACCATGCACGGCGTGATCCTCACGCCCATCTGCCCGCACACCCTGACCCAGCGGCCGCTGGTCGTGCCCGACGAAGGGACCATCAGCGTCGTGCTGCTCAACGAGGCCGCGGTGTACCTGTCCCTCGACGGCCAGACCGGCGTGCCGCTCTTCCGCGGCGACCGCGTGCAGGTGAAGTCGTCGCCGAACCGGGTCCTGCTCGTGCGGAACCCCAACTTCCACTTCTTCGGGATCCTCCGGGCCAAGCTGCGCTGGGGCGAGCGCTGACGCGCTACGGGAAGCGAAGGCCGAAGGTCGCCAGCGCCAGGAATCCGTCGAGACGGACGGTGCCGAAGGAGTAGCTCGGGGAGAGCCAGAGGTAGCCGCCCTCGGCACCGACCGTGAACATGTCGGAGAAGAGGACGTCCACGCCGGCGCCGGTCTGGGCGGTGAAGGCCACCGTGTGGAACTCGACGAGGTCGAGCATGGCGCGTGCGGGGGCGAACCCCACCCCGCCGTAGACGAAGGGGACTGCCATGCCGAGCGGAAGGCGCAGGCGGACGCGCCCCACCACGGGGAAGCAGTTCTCCTGGAGGAGGATGCCGGCCTGGGTGGTGACGATGCCGGCCCAGACCGAGCCGCCCACGTACTCCGAGTCATAGCCGACGGCGAGGGAGGCGGTGGGCCGGGCCTGGAACGAGCCGAACGGGGAGGTGCCGGTGGGAATGTAGGCGCCGCCGGAGATGGCCGCCCAGAACTCCGCCCTGGCCGGGGCGGGCGTGGCCGCGAGGAGGACGACCAGGAACAGGGAGCGAACGGCACGCGCGGGGAAGGTCACGCAGTCAGCGTAGCGCGACGGGATGGGGGTCGCACCGGGAAGGCCGGGGCTGAACAGGGCAACACCTGAAAGCTTGCGCAGTGTCAGGGCTCGATGGCAGACTCCGCCCATGCTGACGACCCTGCGGATCACCGGCTTCGCGGTTGTGGACCAGGTCGAGGTCCGCTTCGGACCGGGCCTGAACGTGCTCACGGGAGAGACCGGAGCGGGCAAGTCCCTGCTGGTCGGGGCGCTCCACCTCGTCCTGGGCGGGCGGATGAGCGCCGACCTCCTCCGCGAGGGCGCGGACGAGGCATCCGTCGAGGCGCTCTTCGAGCTTCCCGGCGACCACCCGGCCCTGGCGCGACTCGAGGCCGCCGGGCTGCCTGCGGGGGACGCGGGCGGTGACGGTTCGGTGGAACTGCTCGTCCGGCGGGTGGTGACGCGCGCCGGGCGAGGGCGGGTCTTCGTGAACGGTGCCCTCTGCACCCTGGCCGTTCTCGAGGCCTCGCTCCGCGGGGCCATCGACGTCACCGGCCAGCACGAGCACGTCTCCTTGCTCGATGCGGCCACCCATCTCGACCTGATCGACGCCTTCGCCGGAGTGGCCGCTCCGGGAGGCCTCCGGGCGCGCTACCGGGAGCTCTTCACCTCGCTCGCCGGGATGGTCCGGGAGGAGCGGGCGCTCGCCGACGCGGAGGGGGAGCGGGTGCTGCGGGCAGACTACCTTGCCTTCCAGGTCGAGGAGCTCGAGGCGGTCGACCCCCAGCCCGGGGAGGACGTCTCGCTCGAGCAGGAGCGCAAGGTCCTTTCCGGGGCGGCCCGGCTCGGTGAAGCGGCGCGCGGCGCCGAGGCGATCGCCTATGGCGAGGAGGGGAGCGCAGCGGAGCGCATCGGGCAGGCCATCCGGTCCTTGCAGGACGCCGCCCTCGTCGATCCGCGGCTCGAGGAGCCGCTCGGGCTTCTTCGTTCGGCGGCGGCCGAGGTCGAGGAGGCCGGTCGAGGGCTGGTCCGGTACGCCGAGAGCGTCGGGGGCGATCCGGAGCGGCTTGCAGCGGTCGACGACCGGGTCGCCGCGCTTCGGGCCCTCGCCCGCAAGCACGGGGGCAGCCTGGAGACCGCGCTGGCCCGCCGGGAGTCCATGCGGATCGAGCTTGCCAGCCTCACCGGAGCCGAGGGCAGGCGTGAGGAGGTCGCGCGAGCAGCGGCCGTCCTGGCCGGAGAGGCGGCCGTCCTGGCCGCGGAGCTGGGCCGCGAGCGGCAGCGCGCCGCCCGGGCGTTCTGCCGCGCGGTTGCCGAGGAACTGGAAGCACTCGCCATGGCCCGATGCCGCCTGGAGATCACCTTCTCGCCACCCGGGGGATCCATCGAGGTCGCGGGTCATCGGCTCGGGCAGGCCGGAGCGGAGACGGCCGAGATCCTCATCGCGCCCAACCCCGGGGAGCCGGCGCGGCCGCTCGCCCGGGTGGCCTCGGGTGGCGAGCTCTCCCGGGTCCTCCTGGCCGTGAAGCGCGCCCTCTCCCGGGCCGACCCGGTCCGGTCCTACGTCTTCGACGAGGTGGACGCCGGCATTGGCGGGGCGGTGGCCGAGGCGGTCGGGCGCGCGCTCGCCGAGGTGGCCCGGGACAGGCAGGTGATCTGCGTGACCCACCTGCCGCAGGTGGCCGCCTTCGCCGACCGCCACGCCCGGGTCGAGAAGAGGATCGCGGGCGGACGCACGACCACCGGCGTCGTGCCGCTCGAAGGGGAGGGTGAGCGGCGCGCCGAGGTGGCCCGCATGCTCGCCGGCCAGACCGTCACCGCCTCCGCAATCGAGCACGCCGCCGCTCTCATCGCGGGTGCCAGGCGCCACGGACCACGGCGCCCTCCTCGCGGGAAGGCAGTGGCGGTGACGCGCGCGTGAGGGGGCCAGCAGTCGTTGACCCGCGCTGGAGGGCGGGGATACCATGCGCGCCGCTCTTGGCCCCTTCCCAACCATTTTCGATCGCCGCGCGGGGCGTCTCCGACGTGGGTCGGCGCCGCGAGCACAACGAGGACGCCTTCCTCGTCGAGCTGGACACGGGCCTCTTCGTCGTGGCCGACGGCATGGGGGGGCACGCCGGCGGCGGAACCGCCTCCTCCGTCGCCGTCGAGACCATCAAGAAGAGCGTGCGCGCGGCACGCGAGGCTGGTCCGGCCTCCTTCACGTCCATCGCGCCCCACGACGCGAGCAACTTCCCCACGATGCTGCGCGAATCCGTCGAGGCAGCATCCAGGGAGATCTACCGGACGGCCCTGGAAGACCCCAGCCTCGCGGGCATGGGCACCACGGTCACCTCCGTCCTCGTGGCAGGACGCACTGCCTTCATGGCCCACGTGGGGGACAGCCGGTGCTACCTGCTCCGGGCCGGACGCATCTTCCAGATCTCCGAGGACCACTCGCTCGTGAACGAGCAACTGAAGGCCGGAGCCATCACCGAGGAGGAGGCCCGCTCGAGCCGGTTCCGGAACATCATCACCCGGTCGGTGGGCTTCGAGGAGGGCGTCCGCGTGGACGTGGTCGGGCTCGAGATCGAGCACGGCGATGTCCTCGTCCTCTGCTGCGACGGCCTCTCCAACCTGGTCACCGACTCCGAGATCCTGGAGATCGCCGGCGGGTCCCCTCTGGAGGAGGCTCCCGAGAAGCTCGTCGCCCTCGCCAACGAGCGGGGCGGGGATGACAACATCACGGTGATCGTGATCAAGGTGGACGGGGCGGCCCCGGCCTGACCGGGCGTGCCGTCGCGTCCGGGGCGACCGGTACCTCCCGCAGGTCCTGGCCGTGGCCCGGGAAGCCGTCTCCGTCGACGGGCGGGCGACTTGGCCCGGGTCCAGTGCTACCGTCCGATGATGCGACGTCCTGTGCGGAGCGCTCGTCGCAGTGACAACTCGAGGATCAGCGGGAAAGGGCCGGACATGCGACGAGCGATCACGAGGTTCGCCATCAGGGCGCTGGCCGCGACGCTCGCGGCCTCCCTGCTTCTAGCCGGGAACCCGGCGCTTGCTGCGCCGACGATCGCCGCCACCCTGCCGCCGGCGGCCATCGACCGCACGGTCTTGCCGGTCCCGGAACCGACCTATCCGGCAATCACCGAGCTCGACGCCCGCAAGGTGACCCCGCCGCCGGTCTTCGAGGTGAAGGCGCCGGAGGGAGCGCCCAACGTCATCGTCATCCTCATCGACGACATGGGCTTCGGCATCCCGAGCGCCTTCGGCGGGCCCGTCCACATGCCGACCGTCGACAGGCTGGCCAGCGAGGGGCTTCGATACAACCAGTTCCACACCACGGCGCTCTGCTCGCCCACGCGCACCGCGCTCCTCAGTGGTCGCAATCACCACACCAACAACATGGGTTCGATCACGGAGACAGCCACCGCCTTCCCGGGCAACACGGGCAAGCGCCCCGACAGCGTGGCGCCGCTCGCCGAGATGCTGCGCCTGAACGGCTACAGCACGAGCTTCTTCGGGAAGAACCACGAGACCGCGACCTGGGAGATCAGCCCGTCGGGCCCGACCACGCGCTGGCCCAACCGCTCCGGCTTCGACGAGTTCTACGGGTTCATGGGTGGGGAGACCAACCAGTGGGCGCCGCTCGTCTACCACAACCTGGCGCCGGTCGAGCTTCCCAAGGACCCCAAGTACCACTTCATGACCGACATGACGGACAAGGCCATCGCCTGGATGGAGTTCCAGAAGTCGCTCACGCCCGACCGTCCCTTCTTCATGTACTTCGCGCCGGGAGCCACGCACGCGCCGCACCATGTCCCGAAGGAGTGGATCGCCAAGTACAAGGGGAAGTTCGACAAGGGCTGGGACGTCATGCGGGAAGAGGTGCTGGCCCGCCAGATCAAGCTCGGCGTGGTGCCGCCCGGCACGAAGCTCGCTCCGAAGCCGGAGGCCATCAAGGACTGGGACAAGCTGTCGGCGGAGGAGAAGAAGCTCTTCACCCGCCAGATGGAGGTCTACGCCGGGTTCGGCGAGTTCACCGACACCGAGATTGGCCGCCTGATCGACGCCCTCAAGGAGACGGGGCAGTACGACAACACGCTCATCTTCTACATCCTGGGCGACAACGGCGCGAGCGCCGAGGGCGGGATGAACGGCATGTTCAGCGAGATGTCGTACTTCAACGGCGTCGTCGAGACGGTCGCCGACATCATGAAGCACTTCGACGAGCTCGGCGGCCCGATGTCGTATCCGCACATGTCGGCCGGCTGGGCGGTCGCGGGCGACACGCCGTTCACCTGGACGAAGCAGGTGGCCTCCAACTTCGGTGGGACCCGGAACGGCCTGGTCGTCCACTGGCCCAAGGGCATCCAGGCCAGGGGTGAGGTGCGCTCGCAGTTCCACCACGTCATCGACGTGGCGCCGACCATCCTGGAGGCGGCCGGGCTCCCGGAGCCGAAGAGCGTGAACGGCACGGTCCAGAAGCCCATCGAGGGCGTGAGCATGGCCTACTCCTTCGCCGACCCGAAGGCCGACAGCCGGCACAAGGTCCAGTACTTCGAGATCTTCGGAAACCGGGGCATCTACGCCGACGGCTGGCTCGCCGGGACGGTCCACAAGGCCCCGTGGGAGACGAAGCCGCGGGCGGCGCTCCACGACGACCGGTGGGAGCTCTACGACACGCGCACCGACTTCAGCCTGGTGAACGACCTCGCGGCGAAGAACCCGGGCAAGCTGAAGGAGCTGCAGGATCTCTTCATGACGGAGGCGCCCAGGTACAACGTCCTGCCCATCGACGACCGATGTCTTCGAGCGGCTCGACGCGAAGCTGGTCGGACGCCCCGACCTGATGGGCGACCGCATGTCCCTCACGCTTCGCTCGGGGATGGTGGGGATGTCCGAGAACGCCTTCATCAACGTGAAGAACCGCTCGGTCACCATCACTGCCGACCTGGAGATCCCGAAGGGGGCGCGAACGGCGTCATCCTCGCCCAGGGAGGCCGGTTCGGCGGCTGGAGCCTCCACATGAAGGGGGGCAAGCTCGCCTACTCCTACAACTTCCTCGGCATGAAGCGGACCACGATCAGCGCCAGCAAGGCGGTCCCGGCTGGCAAGGCCACCGTGAAGATGGACTTCGCCTACGACGGCGGCGGCGCTGGCAAGGGCGGGACCGTGACCTTGTTCGTCGACGGCAAGAAGGTCGGCCAAGGCCGGATCGACCGCACCCAGCCCGGCATCTTCTCCGTCGATGATGCCTCCGACGTCGGTATGGACGAGGGCACGCCGGTCATCGAGGACTACCAGCCGAAGAGCACGAAGTTCACAGGGACCATCCGCAAGGTGGTCGTCGACGTGAAGGAGATGGGGGTTGGCGAGAAGGCCGAGGCGAAGAAGGCCGCGGCCGAGACCGCCAGGCGGATCGAGGAGGCCAAGTAGTCGGTACCCATTCCCACTCCGTTCCCACTGCGCGACCTCCTGGAACCCCCCAGGAGCGATTCTCGGACCTGCCCCGGTACGTAGGTAGCGGGAGGCGTACCCCGCGACAGCACCGTCACGGTGATCGTGGTGCGGGTGGACGGGGAGAAGAAGGGGTAGTGATCGGGTAGCTCCCTTCCCACTCCGTTTCCGCCGTGGTCGATTCCGGGCGCGGCCTGGCGAAGCGGAGTTCGAGGGGCGCGTCGTCCGTGCCGCGGCGCACCCCGTTGTCCTGGGAACACGTCGAGTGACCTAATTGGCTTCGCCGTCCACCAGGCGTGCGATGGCCTCGTGGCCTTGGCCCCGCAGGCCTTGCGCCACACCTCGCCGGTCCGCATCGCTCCGGTTCTGGCTGGCCTTCCACTTTCCCTCGAGGCGCGTGATGGTCATCTCGACGCCGACGATCCCCTTCAGCAAACCGTCCACGTAGTCCTCCGGGGCGTCGCTCACCTTCCACGGGTGTGGGCGCGCCTGCTCCTGGCGGTCGGTCAGGCGTGTCACAAGGTCCAGCAGGCGCTCCCGGTCCTGGAAGAAGCGCACCGTGCCGTGGGCGTGGATGGCGAGGTAGTTCCAGGTCGGCACCACCCGACCCGTCTCGCCCTTCGACGGGTACCAGGACGGCGTGACGTAGGCATCCGGCCCGAGAAAGATGGCGAGGGCTGCCGAATGGCTCGGCGTGGTGTGCCACTGCGGGTTGGCACGGGCCACGTGTCCGAGTAGCCGACCCAGCGGGCCAGGTTCCCGGTCGAGGAGCATCGGGACGTGGCTCGCGTCGAGCCCGTTCGCGCCGGAAGTCACCAGGGTGACGAGCCCCGCAGTCCGGAACGCCTCCTGGAGAACCTCGACACGTGGCTCGGCGAAGTGGACGGGAAGGTACATACGAGCCTTCTAGCGCCACTCGTTCCAGATCTTCAACCCGACGGGGCCATCGCCCATGGTGAGCTCGGGACTCTCGGCGTTCCTGGGCGCGACCGCGCCGGAGGGGCCGCATCATGATGAACGAGAGCGGCTTCCGGTTCCCACTCCGTTCCCACTGCAGGGCCTCCCACGCGGCCCTAGGAGCGATTTGCGGAGGCCCGCCGGTACGTAGGTAGCGGGAGGCGTACCCTGGACCAGCGCCCTCACGGTGATCGTGGTCAGAGTGGACGGGGAGAAGAAGGCGTAGCTGGCCGGTCCGCCACCAGGATGACGACGCTGCCCGTCTTCTGCTCGGTGTCCACGTAGCGGTGTGCCTCGACGATCTCCGCGAGCGGATAGGTCCGATCGATCACCGGCCGGAGCTCCTTCGCCTCGATGATCTCTTTGAGGAGCTGGACGTCCTGCCGGACGCGCTTCGAGTCAGGGATGGCGAGAGCGGCCTGCTGGCCACCGACGATTCCCGTCCAAACCTGGAGGAGCGGGTTCTGCCACCAGGGTCCGAGGTCCGTGGAAAGGTAGCGTCCATCGGGCTTCAGGAGCCGCCGGCACGAACCGAAGGTGGACTTGCCGACCGCGTCCAGGACGACGTCGAAGGTGCGGTCCAGACGGGTGAAGTCGGTCCGCGTGTAGTCCACCACCTCGTCGGCCCCGAGGGACCTCACGAGATCGAGGTTCTTCGTGTTGCAGACCGCGGTGACGTGCGCGCGGAGGTGCTTGGCGAGCTGGACCGCGGAAGTGCCGATGGAGCCAGATGCGCCATAGATGAGGACGTGCTGTCCGCTGCCGACCGCGGCCTTCCGCAGGCAGGTGAGGGCGAGCCAGGGGCCGTCCCAGGCCCCCGCGGCTTCCTCCGGGCCCAGGTCGATCGGTCTCGGGACGATGGCGGCATCGGCCGGGAGGCAGACGTACTCGGCGTAGGCTCCGAAGGTGGCGCCGGTCAACCCACAGATCTGGTCTCCGGCCCGGAAGGTCTTCACGTCCGCCCCGACCTCCTCGATCTCGCCGGACAGCTCGTTTCCGAGGATGGGAACCTCGGCCGCATCAGTCCGCTCCAGAACCGGGCGATCCAAGGCTCGCCCTTCCGGAAGCCGCAGTCGGTGCGGTTCACCGTCGCCGCCACGACGCGGATCAGGACCTCGTTGGCCTTCGGGGAAGGCCTGGGGACCTCGGCGAGGCGAAGGACCTCCGGAGGGCCGTACCTGTCGTAGACGATGGCGCGCATGAGTGGATACACCTTGATGCCGCTGGACGCGGCGGTCGCTCGCTTCGAGAGCCTGTGTGCGCCGGACGACCCGGGATTGGGATGGGGATTCCTCGCGACGCTGGACTCCCCGTGTATAGCTCGAATCCGAGGGAGCCGGCGTCCGTTCCCACTGCAGGGCCTCCTATAGCCCCCTAGGAGCGATTTGCGGAGGCCCGCCGGTACGCAGGTAGCGGGAGGCGTACCCCGGACCAGCGCCCTCACGGTGATCGTGGTGAAGGTCGACGGGGCCGGCAAGGCGTAACCGCCATACCGCATCCTCCCCGCTCGCGTTCCCGCTGTGGTTCGGGCGTTCCGCCTTGCACGCCAAGGGTCCGGCGCTAGATACCCTCGGCCCAAAGCACGGAGGGGAAGAATGAACCGAAAAGTCATCGCCGCTCTCCTGGTCTGCATCCTTGCTGGCGCTGCCGCCCCCGCGTTCGCCCAGCCGCTCACTGGCCCAGCAGCGGACCCCCAGTTCAAGTTCTCGACGGCCATGCCGCTCGGGGGTGGCGTCGCCCGACAGGGTGGAGACCCGCCTGGGGACGCTGAACTTCTTCGACGGCTTCCCCGACAAGGCATCGGCGGCGAAGCTGCTCGACAACCTGGACTTCCAGCGAGCCGTGCAGGCCTATCTCCTGGCCCTGCCCGCGGTGAACCAGGCCGGGGATCGGGAGGCCATCCTCACCCAGGGTCCGGCGAACGGGACGGTTCCCATCTGGGAACAGCTCGTGGACTCGCGGACCATCGAGCTCACCGCCAACGACAACACCCCGTACACCTGGTTCTGGATCGACCTGCACGCGGGTCCCATCGTCATCGAGGTGCCGCCCAAGGTGCTCGGCCTCGTGAACGACATGTGGTTCCGCTGGGTCGTCGACCTGGGCATCACCGGCCCGGACAAGGGCAAGGGCGGCAAGTACCTCCTCGTGCCTCCGGGCTACGGGGGGCAGGTGCCCAAGGGCTACGAGGTCGTCCGGCCCAGGACCTTCAGCAACGTCGTCATCTGGCGCAGCTTCCTCGTGGACGGCGACCCGAAGCCGGGCGTCGACGTCGTGAAGAAGTTCACGAAGGTCTACCCGCTCTCGCAATCCGGGAAGCCCCCGACGCCCACGTTCGTGAACATGTCGGGCAAGCCCTTCAACATGGTGAACCCAGCCGACTTCCGGTACTGGGCGTTGCTCGACAAGGTCGTGCAGGAGGAGCCCACCGAGTCGTTCGATCCGGTGCGACTCGGCTTCTTCCAGTCCATCGGCATCGAGAAGGGCAAGCCGTTCGCGCCCGACGAGCGGATGAAGAAGATCCTCACCGAGGCAGCGGCGGTGGGCGACGCCACGGCTCGCGCCGTCGCCTTCCACATGCGGGACCGGGCCGACTACTACTACGAGAACGGCAGCTGGCAGCTCCCCTTCATGGGCGGCTACAAGTTCGAGCTCCCCCCGGGCGTGCTCAGGCTCGACGGCTACATCTTCTATTACTTCATGGCGACGGGAGTGACCCCCGCCATGGAGATGAAGATGGTCGGCCAGGGTTCGCAGTACGCCTGGACCCCTCGCGATTCCCGGGGTGAGCCGCTCGACGGCGCGAGGAACTACAAGCTGCACCTCCCGCCGAACATCCCCGTGAAGGACTTCTGGTCGGTCATCCTCTACAGCAACCAGACCCGCTCGATGATCCAGACGGACCAGAGGGCCCCGAGCGTCAGCAGCCAGACGAAGGGTGTGCTCGTGAACGCCGATGGCTCGGTGGACGTGTACTTCGGGCCCAAGGCCCCCCCGGGGAAGGAGAAGAACTGGGTGCAGACCGTCCCCGGCAAGGGCTGGAACGTCATCCTCCGGCTCTACGGACCGCTGGAGCCGTGGTTCAACAAGACCTGGAGGCCCGGGGAGATCGAGCCGCAGCCGTAGCGCCGGCGTACGCCGGGGAAGGCCAGATGCTCGACGGATGGAGCAACTTCTTCAAGCTTGACCGGGACGGCTGGCGCCACGCTCGTCGGGTTGCTGTTCATCGTCATCACGCTCAACACCGACCTGTCGACATCCCGAACGCTGGACATCGCACGCGCATCGATGACGCCCGCTCTGTATAGCTTCGGCGGCGTGATGCTCCAGAGCATGGTCGCGGTGGTGCCGTGGCGGTCCAACTTGCCAGGTGGCGTCATCTTCGTCCTGCTGGGGATCGGCGGCGTCATCTATCGGATCAACGCCGTCCGTGTGCGGAGCACCCTCCATCTCAAGGCCATCCAGGGGTAGGTCGACTGGATCTTCCACAACGCGGTTCCGGTCGGCTCCAGCGTCATCCTGATTCTCGGCGGTTCGGGATTGGTCGCCGGAGCGGCTTTCGCCCCGTTCGCCATCGCGGGCTCGTGCACGCTCTTGCTGGTCTCCGGGATCTACCGGACCTGGGGCGAGACCCTGGCGTTGATCGGGACCCGGGGCAAGTCCTAGCGGAACGGGTACCTCACGACCGCGCCCTCGCGGTGATCGGGTGTGCCGAATCCGGGGCCGCCTCGCCCGTCTATCCCCGCCCCGGTCTGGTCCCCGGGGACCGGCGGCGCGAATGGGAGCGGGCGCTGGGGGCAGGCGAAGCGGCGATGCGTGGGGCGTCGGTCGGCTCGGGCGCCCCGACAGCGGCCACGAGATCGCCGACGCGACGGTGGGCCTCCACCGGGTGGCGCAGCGGTAGATCCGCCTGGATCGCATAGCGGTTCCTCCGACCCTCCCGAGCACGCCGCACGTAGTTGGCCGTCACAAGCTCGCCGAGGATTCGGAGGACGGCCCGCTCCGAGATGCCGACGCGCGCCGCCATGTCTCGCACGCGGACGCCCGGGTCACGGGCCAGGCAGACGAGCACGTGGCCGTGATTGGAGAGGAAAGTCCACCCCGGTCCAGGTGGGCCGCGCTCCGTCCTTACACCCAAATGAGACTTGATAGGTGACATTGGATACAGGAAAACAATATCATGTATCGAGCGTCACCACGATGCACCGAGGAAGCGCGGCGGCTCCTCGGGGCGGCCTGAGGCGGAGGAGGCGAGCGTGGACCTCTCGCTCCTCGGCCAGAACCTGCTCGCGCCGCCGGTGCTCTTCTTCGCGGCCGGGGCGCTGGCGGTGGCCGTCCGTTCCGATCTGGAGATCCCGCCGCCGCTCCCGCGCCTCTTCTCCCTGTACCTGCTCCTCGCCATCGGCTTCCGCGGCGGCGCGGAGCTCCGGCACGCCGGCCTCTCCGGAGATGGCCTCCGGGCGCTCGGAGCGGGGCTCGCGATGTCGGTGGCCGTACCCCTCGTCGCCTTCTCCGTCCTCCGGCGGAGGGTGTCGGTGCCGGACGCCGGGGCCATCGCCGCAACGTACGGGTCCGTCAGCGCCGTCACCTTCATCACCGCCACGGCCTTCCTCGACCGCCTCGGCATCCCCTACGGCGGGCACATGGTGGCCGCGCTGGCCGTGATGGAATCGCCCGCCATCGTGGTGGGGGTGCTGCTGGTGCGCCTCCGGACTGCCGGCGCAGGGCGGGCGCCCTTCGACCCGCGCGCTCCTCCACGACGCCTTCCTGAACGGCTCGGTCTTCTTGCTCCTCGCGAGCCTGGCCATCGGGCTCGCCTCCGGCGAGCGTGGCCGGACCGCGCTGCGTCCCTTCACCGATGCCCTCTTCCCCGGGATCCTCTGCCTCTTCCTGCTCGACATGGGCATGGTGGCGGCCCGCCGGGTGGCCGACCTTCGGCGAGCAGGCGCGTTCCTGGTGGGGTTCGCGCTGCTGGCGCCGCTCGCCAGTGCCGTGGTTGCCGTCGCCCTGTCGCGCCTGGCCGGGCTCGGGGCCGGCGAAGCGCTGCTCCTCACCGTCCTCTGCGCGAGCGCGTCCTACATCGCCGTCCCGGCCGCGATGCGGATCGCCGTTCCCGAGGCGAATCCCGGTCTCTTCCTGCCGCTGGCCATCGGCGTCACCTTCCCGTTCAACGTGGCCGTCGGCATCCCGCTCTACCTCGAGGTGCTGCGCCGGCTCGGAGCGACCCCATGAAGCGCGTGAAGCGAATGGAGATCGTGGTGGACACCCTCGCCGTGCCGAAGGTGCTCGGCGGCGCTGGCGGCCTCGGGCCTCTCTGGCTGGACCGTGGTCCGGGACGTCACCGGCAAGGGGGATCGGGGCCTGCGGGCCGGGGACGAGCTCACCGGCGTTGCGGGGAAACGGCTACGTCCTCACCGTCTGCGAGCCAGGGGAGCTGGCGCGCGTCGCCGAGGCGGTCCGCCCCATCCTGCGAACGTTCGGGGGGGTCTGCCTCGTCTCCGACGCGGAGTGGCTGCTGCACTGACCGTCCGGTCACCCCACGGTCTGGAGGCCGGCCGCGATGCCGTTCACGGTGAGTAGAAGCGCCTCGCGCGCGCGCGCCCGATCCTCCGCGGGCCCGGTGCGGGTCCGGGCGAGCAGCTCGATCTGCAGGTGCGAGAGCACGTCCACGTAAGGATTCCGCCGCTCCGCCGCCCGTGCCACGGCGGGCCACGGGGTCATCAGCCCGTCGTCGCCAGTCACCTCGAGGATGGCGGACACGGTCCGGGAATGCTCCTCGCGGATCCGGTCGAAGACCACCCGGTCCTCCGGCGCGGCGAGGGCGGCGTAGAAGGACGCCACCTCGACGTCCGCCTGCGTCAACGCCAGGCGCGCGTCGTCCACCAGGCCGCGCAGGAAGGGCCAGCCGCGGTAGAGGGCGCGCACCCCGCCAGCGCCCTCCGCCACCTCGAGGGCAGCGAGCGCCCGCCCGAGCCCGAACCAGCCAGGGATGCCGTGACGGCTCTGGTTCCAGGAGAAGACCCACGGGATGGCGCGGAGCGAGGCGAGCTCGAAGGCGCCGGTCCGGCTCGCGGGGCGAGAGGCGAAGCGGAGCTCGGGCACCTCCGCCATGGGTGTGGCGGCGACCGCATACCGGGCGAGGCGACCGGGGTCCGCGACGAGCCCGCGCCAGGCCTCCAGCGCCGCTCCGGCCGCGAGGTCCATCGCCTGCTCGCGGGACCGCGCGGCGTCGTCGGCCGCGGGCTCGGCAGGACCTGCCGAGGCCGACAGCACTGCCGAGACCATCTGCTCCATGTCGCGCCGTGCGATCTCGGCACGCCCGTAGCGCGCGGCCACCGTCTCGCCCTGCTCCGTCACCCGCAGGCGGCCCCGCAGCGCCGCCGCCGGCTGCGCGCGGATGGCGCGGTGGGCCGGCCCGCCGCCGCGCCCGACCGACCCGCCGCGACCGTGGAAGACGGTCAGGGTGACGTTCTCCGCCTCGGCCACCTGGGCGAGCGCGAGCTGCGCCTTGTGGAGCGCCACCCGGCTCGCCACGTACCCCACCTGCTTGCCCGAATCGGAGTAGCCGATCATCACCTCCAGCTCGCCGCGGAAGGAGGCGCGGAGCGCCGGGATCTGCAGCGCCTGCTCGGCAAGGGCGCCCGCCCGCTCGAGGTCCTCGAGCTGCTCGAGGAGGGGTACCGGCCGCAGCTCGTCCGGTGCGAGCCGTGCCGCCCTTGCGAGGAACAGCACCTCGAGGAGGTCCGAGACCGAGCTGGTGAAGGAGACGACGTAGCGCTCGCAGGCCTCGGGACCGGTGTCCCGGCGCGCCCGGCCCACCACCTCCAGCGTCTCCAGCGCCTCCCGCGTGGCCGGGGAGAGGCGGGCGCGGTCGGGCGGGGGGAGCCAGGGACGCGAGAGGAGCTCGCCGAGGACCTCCAGCCGGCGGGTCTCGGGCAGCCCGGCGTAGCCCTCCAGCCCCCCGAGCGCCAGCACCTCCGCGACCGCGCGCTCGTGGACGGCGGAGTGCTGCCGCACGTCCAGGCTCGCCAGGTGGAAGCCGAAGACCTCGGCGCGGCGGCGCGCGTCCTCCAGCCGGCCGCGCGCGAGCCGGCCCAGGCCTGCGTCCTCCAGCGTCCGCTGGAGGAGCTCCAGGTCGGTGCGGTAGGCGCGCGCGTCGGGATAGGCGCCGTCCCCGCGGACCCGGGCCGCCTCCAGGCGGAGCTGCACGTATCGGAGCTTCTCGCGCCAGCGCTCGTCGGCGCGGAGCGTACGCGTCGCCACCGGCGGCTCGCCGAGCCGCTCCCGGTCGGCGGCGATGGAGTCGTCGAGCGCCTTGCGGGCGGCCGCCGCGCCAGGCGGAAGCGCCGCCGAGAGCTCGCGCCAGAGCGCGTGTGCGTCCGCGGCGTGCCGGCCGAGCGCGATGGCGCGCTGGCGCTCCAGGGCGTAGCGGGTCACCTCGGCGGTGACGAAGGGGTTGCCGTCCCGGTCGCCGCCGATCCACGAGCCGAAGCGGAGGAAGGGCGGGACGTGGAAGCGCTCGCCGGGCCACGCCTTCGCGAGACGAGAGGTCGAGCTCGCGATACACGGCGGGGACCGTGTCGAGGAGTGTTCGCTCGAAGACGCGGATGCCCGCCCGCACCTCGTCCTGGGGCGAGGGGCGGTCCGTTCGGGAGCCGCGAGTCGCCACGAGCGCCGTCACCACCTCGCGGATCCGCTCCTGCGCGCGGTTGCGCTCCCCGGCCCCGGCCCGCGGGTCACCGAGGGCCTCCAGCGCGGCGGAGGCCTCTGCGAGGTGGTCGAGCACGGTGCGCCGCCGCGCCTCGGTGGGGTGGGCGGTGAGAACCGGCATGACGAGCATCCGGTCGAGGAGCGCCTGCACCTCCTCCGGCCCTGCGCCGGCGGCGGCGAGCTCCGCCACGGCCGCCGCGAGGGAGCCCTCCGCCGGCGGCGCACCGGCCCGGTCGCGCGCGCGAAGCGAGCGGACCCGGTGGACCTCCTCGGCGGTGTTGATGAGGTGGAAGAACCCGGTGAACGCCTCGGCGAGCATCGCGAGGTCCCGGAGCGGCCGGCCCGCGATGGACGCCGAGAACGCTGCCCGCCCGCCAGGGAGCCGGCCCTGCCGGAGCGCCACGGCCGACCGGCGCGACTCCTCGACGAGACCGAGCGCCTCGGCGCCGTGCAGCTCCGCCACCGTCTCGCCGAGGATCCGGCCCAGGAGCCGGATCTCGTCGCGAAGTCCCGGCGTCGTCGCCGGAGCGGGGCGGGCCGGTCTCTCGCGCCGGGTCGTGAGGCAGAGCTCACCGACCCGAGGTAACCGGCGCCTCTCCACCGGGCCTGTCACGGATGGGTCGGGCGAGGGGGCGGGGCGAGGTGCGCCTTCCGGGCCGCTTGCCGAGGCGACGCCGCTGGAGGTCCGGTGACCGCCCCCTCCGCCGCCGACCCCACCAGCGCGGCGTACTTCGCGAACACGCCGGTGGCGTAGCGCGGACTCGGCGTCCGGAAGCGGGCGAGGCGTCGCCGCAGCTCGGCGGCAGTCAGGTTCACCGAGAGCCTCCCGCGGTCGGCATCGATCTCGACGACGTCGCCGTCCCGCAGGGCGGCGAGCGGGCCGCCCACCGCGGCCTCCGGCGCCACGTGCCCGACCATGAGCCCGCGGGTCGCGCCGCTGAACCGGCCGTCGGTCACGAGCGCCACCGTCTCCCCGAGCCCCTGGCCGACGAGCGCCGCGGTGACCCCGAGCATCTCGCGCATCCCGGGCCCGCCCCGCGGCCCCTCGTTGCGGATGACCACGACGTCGCCCGGCCCGACACGCCCCGCCTGCACCGCGGCGAAGGCATCCTCCTCCCGTTCGAAGACCCGCGCCGGCCCGACGTGCCGCGCACGCTCGTGGCCGGCCATCTTCACCACCGCTCCGTCCGGGGCCAGGTTTCCGCGCAGCACCACCAGGCCGCCGGTCGCCTTGAACGGACGGCCAGGCGGCGAGACCACCGTCTGCCCCGGCTTTTCCCTGGCCTCGGCGGCGTGCTCGAGCCAGGGCCGCCCGTCGGCGGCGGGCACCTTGCCGTCGAACCTCCGCGCCGCGAGCAGTCGGCGCGCGACGAGGCGAGTGCCGCCCGCCTCGTCGAGATCGGGCGCGGCGTGCGTCCCGCCGGGCATGAGGTCGGTCACGATGGGCGTGCGCCGCGAGATCCGGTCGAAGTCCTCGAGCCGGAGGCGAAGGCCGAGCTCCGCGGCCATCGCGGTGAGGTGCAGGACCGCGTTCGTCGATCCGCCCGTGCAGGCCACGCCAGCGATGGCGTTCTCGAAGCTCCTTCGCCCCAGCATCGCGGCGGGACGCCGGCCGGCGAGGAGCGCCTCCACGGCGGCGCGGCCCGCCTCGCGCGTGGCCGGCTCCTTGCGCGGGTCGAGCGCTGGGATGCCGTTGTAGCCGACCGGCGAGAGTCCCAGGAACTCGAGGGCGAGCGCCATGGTGTTGGCGGTGTACTGCCCGCCGCAGGCGCCCGCGCCGGGGCAGGCGTGTGCCTCGATGGCGAGGAGCCGGGCGTCGTCGATTCGCCCCGCAGCGTGGGCGCCGACCGCCTCGAACACGTGCTGGATTGTGATGGGTTGCCCCTCGTGGCGCCCCGCGGCGATGGAGCCGCCATAGAGCACGAGCCCGGGCAGCCCGAGCCGGAGCAGGGCCATCGCCGCGCCGGGGAGCGTCTTGTCGCAGCCGACCAGTGCGACGACCGCATCGAAGGCGTGGCCGCGCGCGACGAGCTCGATCGAGTCGGCGATGACCTCGCGCGAGACGAGCGAGGCCTTCATCCCCTCGGTGCCCATCATGACGCCGTCGGAGACCGCGATGGTGTTCACCTCCATCGGCGTGGCGCCCGCGGCGCGGATGCCTTCCTTCACCACCTCGGCCAGCCGGCGCAGGTGGAAGTTGCACGGCATGGTCTCGACCCAGGTGCTCGCGACGAGCACGCACGGGCGCTCGAGCGCCTCGCGGTCGAAGCCGATGGCGCGCATCATCGCGCGGGCCGGAGCCCGGTCGGGACCGTCGTAGATCGCGCGGCTGTGCTTGCGGGGGTCCCAGGTCATGGCGTCTCCGGAGTCGACGGTCCAGGGAGCCTAGCGCCGGGCGGGCGGCCGGGCGAGCCTCCTGGAAGGTGGGCCGGCCAGCGGGACGCGTATCCCAGACCAGCACCCTCACGGTGATCGTGGTGCGGATCGACAGGGCGGGGAAGGCGTAGCGCCCGGATACTAGACGCCCCTGCGTTCCAGGAATCGCTGGATCGCTTCCAGGGCGGGCTCGGGATTCGACCGGCCCACCCCCACGCGGAAGCGGTCGGTGGGCGTATCCGCGAGGCTGGAGCGGAAGAGGCTGGCGGGGGCGAGCAGGACTCCCGCCTGCTCCACCAGGTCTCGACAGAAGGCTTCCACGCCGTCTGCGCCCCTGTAGCGGGGAAAGCAGATGCAGCCGCCCTGGGGGCGCTCCCAATCGAAGAGCTCCGGCCACCGTGCGAACAGGGAGTCGAAGAGCGGCAGATTGCGCCGGACGATCGCGCGGTTCCGGGCCTGGATGGCCTCGCCGTGCCGGAGCGCCAGGGTCGTCAGGAATTCACTGGGGCCGGAGTTGGAGATGGAGGTGTAGTGCTTGCGGCGTTCCAGGCGCGCGAGGAGAGCCCGGTCCCGGCTTGCGAGCCAGCCCACGCGCAGTCCTGCCAGGCCGTAGGACTTGGATGTCACGTTGAGCGACACCGCCATCGGGGAGAGATCCGCTGCCTGGGTCAGGCGCCGTGCCGGGTCCAGTTCCAGGCCGCGGTGGACCTCGTCGCAGAAGAGGCGGATGCCGCGCGCCTCGCAGAGATCCACCAGGGCCTTGAACGTGGCGTGGTCGGGCACCGCGCCGGACGGATTGTGCGGGAAGTTGACGGCGACGAGCCGAGTGTTGGGCCGCAGGGCGCGCTTCAGCCGGTCCAGATCCAGGACCCAGCCGTTCTCCGGCGGGAGCGCCAGTCCGGTCACCTCTGCGCCCGTGGCCAGTGCGAGCGACTCCATGGACTGGTAGCCGGGCACCGTGAGGATGACGTGGTCGCCGGGGCCAGCCGCCTCCTGCAGCAGCCAGTAGAGCCCTTCCTGGGCTCCGGCAAAGGCGAGGACGTCTTCGGGCCATCAGGGAAACGTAGGTCGCCGCGATGGCCTGTCGCAGCTCGTCCCCACCCCAGGTGGGGACGTAGCCCAGCGTGATCCGCTCGAAGCCTGTTCGGTCCTCGTCGGTGCCCAGTGCCAGCAACTCGCCGAGGCTCATGCTCTGGGCGTCCGAGGCCGTCAGCACGTGCTTGGCGGCGAACTCCCACCGGCTGAAGAAGACCTCCAGCTGGAAGTCGGGGAGCCGGTGCATGCGGTCACCTCCTGCGGCCTGCAGCCATGTGCCTGATGATATCCTCTGCGGTAATCCTGGTGCGCGCTGGGGGCCAATGGGCTATACCCGCGGACCCATTGGGTGGTCTCGGGTACCGAAGCCACCGCACACCCCCAAGTTCGTTGACACTCCCCGCTGGCCTCTGGTACCCGTCTGCTTGTCCGGGTAGCAGGGGACAGGAGCCCAGGTTCAAACGTTTCCTGACCGTAGCCGCGACGCCTCGAATGCCCACCACCCCGGACCGCCGCCAGTACACCCTCATCGTGGTCAGCGACCATTCGCAGGCAGTGCGGAAGTTCCGCCTGCCGCGCCGCTGGCTCAAGAAGGGGCTCCTCGGGGCAGGCGCCGTACTGGTCGTGGGGTTCCTCACGATCTCCCATTACTTCACCCTCCTCTCGGCCTCCTCCGAGAACCGGTCGCTGAGGGACGAGAACGCCCAGCTCCGATCCCAGGTCCTTCTCGTTCAGGAGAAGGTCGCCCACGTCCAGGCCACCCTCGACCGGGTCGAGCGCTTCGACGCCAAGCTCCGCAGCGCCGTGACCCATCTCCAGGATCCCGAGCGCAACCTGGCCATCGGTCCGTTGGGCGCCCCCGAGGCGGGCCCGACGCAGGCCGGGTCGGCGGCACGCGAGAACCCCGCCGCGCTTCCCGGTCGCATCGCGTCGCTGGAGAACGAGGCCCACCGGCAGGAAGCCAGCCTCCGCGAGCTTTCGGAGTACTTCGAGGACCAGAAGTCGATGCTCGCCTCGACGCCGTCCATCTGGCCGACGCAGGGCTGGGTGACGAGCGACTTCGGCGTGCGGCTCGACCCCTACAACGCCGACCGGTCCATGCACCAGGGGCTCGACATCTCCACGCCCCACGGACAGCCGGTCCAGACCCCCTCCGACGGGACCGTGGTGTTCAACGGCACCGAGGGTGGCTACGGCAAGGTCCTCGTCATCGATCACGGCTACGGCGTGAAGACCCGCTACGCGCACCTCTCGGAGACCACGGTGCGGCTCGGTGAGCGGGTCGCGCGCGGCCAGAAGGTCGCCGCGGTCGGGAACACCGGTCGCTCCACCGGCCCCCACCTCCACTACGAGGTACGGGTGAACGGAATTCCCGAGAACCCCAGGAAGTTCATCCTGGAGTGACGGGGCCTCCGGCGGGGCGTCCGCTCCGTCGATTTGCTTTTGGCTGGCGCGGTGTTAGCTCGGAGAGTAGCCTCCGCGCGCCGACGCCGAGTGCTTCGCGCCGCGCCCGCGGACCCCCGTCCGCCGCTCCGTCAACGAGGAAACGATGCTGAACTGGATGCTTCGGAAGATCGTGGGGACCAAGAACGAGCGCGAGCTCAAGCGGATGGCCCCCATGGTGGTGCGGGTGAACGCGCTCGAGCCGCGCATGAAGGCGCTGCGGACGGACGAGATGCCCCGGCTCACGGCCGAGTGGAAGGAGCAGATCCAGAAGGGGCGCGCGCTCGAGGAGGTCCTCCCGGAGGCCTTCGCGCTGGTGCGCGAGGCCAGCATCCGGTCGCTGGGCATGCGCCACTTCGACGTCCAGCTCATCGGCGGCGTCGTGCTCCACGAGGGCAAGATCGCCGAGATGAAGACCGGCGAGGGCAAGACGCTCGTCGCCACGCTGCCCTGCTACCTGAACGCGCTCTCCGGGCGCGGCGTCCACGTGGTCACCGTGAACGACTACCTGGCCCGGCGCGATGCCGAATGGATGGGGCGGCTCTACACGATGCTGGGGATGCGCACCGGCGTCGTGGTCCACGGCCTCACCGACGCGCAGCGGCAGGACGCCTACGGCGCCGACATCACCTACGGCCAGAACAACGAGTTCGGCTTCGACTACCTGCGCGACAACATGAAGTTCCGGCTCCAGGACTACGTGCAGCGGGAGCTCAACTTCGCAATCGTCGACGAGGTCGACTCGATCCTCATCGACGAGGCCCGCACCCCGCTCATCATCTCCGGCCCCTCCGACGAGTCGAGCGACAAGTACTACCAGGTCAACCGGCTCATCCCCTCGATGATCCGCGACGTGGACTTCACGGTCGACGAGAAGACCCGCACCGTGGTGATGAGCGATGCCGGCGTG
This sequence comes from uncultured delta proteobacterium, assembly GCA_963700085.1. Lineage (GTDB taxonomy): Bacteria > Myxococcota > Myxococcia > Myxococcales > Anaeromyxobacteraceae > CAIOAK01. Next base: position 156,807 of record CAVOWI010000019.1, on the reverse strand, counting down.
GAGAAGATGGAGCAGAAGCTGGGCATCCAGAACCTCTACGACCCCGAGCAGATCGAGTGGCTTCACCACGTGGAGCAGGCCCTGCGCGCACACCACCTCTACCGCAACGAGGTGGACTACGTGGTGAAGGAAGGCGAGGTGCTCATCGTCGACGAGTTCACCGGCCGTCTCATGCCGGGACGGCGCTGGTCCGACGGGCTCCACCAGGCAGTGGAGGCCAAGGAAGGGGTCAAGATCGAGGCCGAGAACCAGACCCTCGCCACCATCTCCTTCCAGAACTACTTCCGCATGTACTCGAAGCTGGCCGGCATGACCGGCACGGCCGAGACCGAGGCCGAGGAGTTCGCCAAGATCTACGACCTCGACGTGGTGATGGTCCCCACCAACCAGAGGAACATCCGCTCCGACTCGGAGGACGTGGTCTACAAGACCGAGCGCGAGAAGTTCAACGCCATCTGCGAGGAGATCGAGAGGCGGAACGCCAAGGGGCAGCCCATCCTGGTGGGCACCGTCTCGGTGGCCAAGAGCGAGGTGGTGGCCTCGATCCTCAAGAAGCGCGGCATCCCCCACAACGTCCTGAACGCGAAGCACCACCAGCGCGAGGCCGAGATCGTGGCCCAGGCCGGTCGCAAGGGCGCGGTGACCATCTCCACCAACATGGCCGGCCGCGGCACCGACATCCTCCTGGGCGGCAACCCGGAGATGATGGCCAAGCACGAGGTGGGCCCGGAGCCCGACGCGCCCATGGAGGGGGAGACCCCCGAGGCCTTCCAGGTCCGCAAGGTCGAATGGGCGGCCCGCCTGGCGACCCGCACGGTGGAGCTCAAGGTGCAGACGGCCAGGGAGCACGACGAGGTGGTGGCCGTCGGAGGCCTGCACATCGTGGGCACCGAGCGCCACGAGTCGCGCCGCATCGACAACCAGCTCCGCGGCCGAGCCGGCCGCCAGGGCGACCCGGGATCCTCGATCTTCTTCCTGTCGCTCGAGGACGACCTGATGCGCATCTTCGCATCCGAGCGCATCGCCAAGCTGATGGAGACGCTGGGGATGAAGGAGGGGGAGCAGATCGAGCACCGGATGCTCACCCGCTCCATCGAGGGCGCCCAGAAGAAGGTCGAGGCCCACAACTTCGACATCCGCAAGAACCTGCTCGACTACGACGACGTGATGAACCAGCAGCGCAAGTCGGTCTACCAGCTGCGCCGCATGGTGCTGGGCTTCGGGGCCGGGGTGCCCGTGGTCGAGTACGACGAGGACCAGAAGACCAGGAAGAAGACCCGCCGCGAGAAGGTCTACGACTGGAACGATGCGAGCGAGCACATGCTCGACCTCGTCGACGACCTGGTGCGGGAGATGGTGTCCGACTGCTGCCCCGAGTCGCGCAAGGACTGGGACCTCGAGGCCCTCTCACGCCGGGTGAAGGACCAGTTCGGCGTGGACATGAGCTTCGGCGACCCGGGCAGCTCGCGCGTCGCCGCCGCGCGAACGGCGCTGGAGGGGCAGATCTACCAGGTGGTCGCCAGGGCCCAGGCGCAGAAGGGGGAACTCTTCGGCGCCGACGCCGAGGGCGTCCCGTTGCTGCGCCGGTACGAGCAGTACCTGTATCTCCAGGCCATCGACCAGCTCTGGAAGGATCATCTCCTGCAGATGGACCACCTGCGCCAGGGGATCGGGCTGCGCGGCTACGGTCAGCGCGATCCCAAGCAGGAGTACAAGAAGGAAGGCTACGACATGTTCACCCGCATGACCTGGAACGTGCGTTCCAGCGTGGTGGGCAACGTGCTCCGGCTCGTCCCGGCCCGGCAGGAGACGGCCCAGGAGATCGAGCAGAAGCGGCTGGCGCTGGGACGGAAGCAGAAGGTGATCGAGAGCCACCCCGGCGCCGAAGGCGAGGCCGAGGCCCCCAGGCAGGAGACGGTCACGCGCGGCCAGGCCCGGGTCGGCCGCAACGAGCCCTGCCCCTGCGGTTCGGGCAAGAAGTACAAGAAGTGCCACGGGGCCAGCGAGGCCGCCGCGTAGCACCAGGGCTCGTCCGCGCCAGCGCCGCAGGTGCGGTCAGGCCCCCTCGCGCTCCGGGTGGAAGGCCAGCTTCGGCTGGGACGGGAGGTTCAGGATCTCCTCCGGGCAGAGCTCGACGATGAAGTCCACCAGGTCCCGCGTGGTGATCATGTCCACCGGGACGCCCAGGTCGTCGACCAGCGGAACGTGGCGGAAGCGCCCCACCGACATCTTCTGGAGGGCGTAGGCCACGCTGTCGCTCGCGCGGAGCGACTCCGGGTCCCGGGTCATCACCTTCTTCAGCTGGACCCGCCCCAGGCCGCGCAGGGCTCCGGAGCGGAGAAGGAAGTCCCGCTCGGTGAAGATGCCGGCCAGCCGCCGGGGCTTGCGCGGCTCCACCACCATCACCGCCGAGATCTTCTTCTTCACCATCAGTTCTACGGCGCGGGCCACCGTCGCGTCGGCCGGCAAGGTCACCGGCCGGGTCCGGCGCTTCACCTCCGACACCGGCGTGAGGAGCAGCATGCGTCCGACGTCGGCATGCCGTCCCCACCTCGATCGCTTCCTCGTCCCCCTCCAGTACGACCAGTTCCTCGTCCTCGATGCGAGACATGCCGTCCTCCGATTCCGCGCCAGGCGGTGTGCCAATTGCCGCACCGTGCGGGCGCCGGGGCCAGACCCCATCGGGGTCGACCCCCGTCCGGGCGCCGCTTCCGGGGTGACCCAGGAGGGCGGCCGCGTCCCGCAGCCGCTAGGAGAGGGGAGATGCAGAGCGCCCGTCCCCTTCGACCTGGAGCGAGTGGTCCGCAGTCACGGGTGGTACGACCTCGCCCCCTGGAGCTGGGATCCGGCGCGTCGGATCCTGGGCCGGCCGCTCCTCCTCGCGACCGGGCGGGTGGTGCAGGCGGAGGTGGCGGAGGCCGGCCCGGGGGAGCTCGCACTGCGCGTGACGGCAAGGGGCAGGGTCGGGGCAGCCGAGGTGGCCGAGGCTCGCCGCGGCCTGCGCGCCAGCCTGGCGCTCGACGAGGACCTGGGGCCGTTCAGGGCCCGGGCCCGGGAGATCGAGGGGGGCGACGGTCCCAGGCCGGTCCAGGTCGCGCTCGATCGTGGACTGGGGAGGTTGCTCCGCTCCCCCACGGTCTTCGAGGACGCGGTGAAGACGCTCTGCACCACCAACTGCTCATGGGGCCTGACCCGCAGCATGGTGAACCGGCTGGTGGAGGAACTCGGCGAGCAGGGGCCGGCCGGACGGGCCTTCCCGTCGGCGCAGGCCATGGCGTCGCGAAGCGAACGCTTCTTCCGGGATCACCTTCGCGTCGGCTACCGCGCCCCCTACTTCCGCGCGCTGGCCCGATCGGTGGCCTCGGGTGACCTGGACGTCGAGGGCTGGCGCGACCCCTCCGTCCCATCCGAGCAACTGGAGCGGCGCATCCGCGCCCTGCTCGGCTTCGGGCCGTACGCGACCGAACACATGATGCGGCTGCTCGGGCGCCACGAGGGGCTCGCCCTCGATTCCTGGACGCGCAGGAAGGTCGCCGAGCTGAGGGGGCGACGCCGGCCGCCCTCCGACGCCACGATCGAGAAGTGGTTCGCCCCCTGGGGCGAGTGGGCGGGGCTGGCGATGTGGCTGGAAGCCACCGCCGACTGGCACGGGGACGCCCCAGCCTGGCCGTGATAGGAAAACCACATGCGATTCGCATTCGTGCTGCTGCGCGTGGAACCGGGGCGACTCGAAGAGGTGGCCAACGCCGTCATGGAGATCGACGGCGTCTCCGAGGTCCACTCGGTGACCGGGCCGTTCGACCTGCTGGTGAAGCTGTACGCAGCCAGCTACGACGATTTCGGCGACCTGATCCCCGGCCGGCTGCAGAAGGTCCCCGGGATCCGCGACACCGAGACCCTGTTCGCCTTCCGGGCCTTCAAGACGACGGCCTGACGCGCCCGGGCCGGCGCTAGAAGTTCAGGTGGACCCGCTCCGGCGGGACGCCGGCGTCCTTCAGGGTGCCCTTCACGTCGTTGACCATGGCGGTCATGCCGCACACGTAGGCCTCGCTGCCGGCCGGGTCGGAGCCGCCCAGCCCCAGCGTCTGGGCCACCTCCTGCACCCGGCCGCGCACGCCGGGCCACGCCTCGTCGGCGCTGGACGGGCAGAGCACCACCCGCACGCCGTGGCGCTCCCAGTCGAGGTGCTCGCCCCGGTACGCGAAGTCGGCGCCGCGGCGCTGGCCGTAGAAGAGGGTCACGAGCCGGAAGCGGTTGCGGTGGGAGATGACGTGCTGAAGGAGGGCACGGACGGGGGCGATGCCCGAATCCTGCCGCGAAGAGGAGCAGGTCGCGCCCCTCGGCACCTGCCAGCGGGAAGCCATTCCCGAAGGGGGCGGAGAGCTCGAGCTTCCCGCCGGACTCCGCCGCGGCGATCACCTCGTCGGCGATCTTCCCGCCCCGCTTGACGAGCAGGTCGACCGTGCCGTCCGGAGCCGGGGCGCTCGCCAGCGCGAGGTAGGCCTCGCCCGCCGGGGCCCTGACCTTCACCACCTGGCCCGGGACGCGGTGGCTCGGGGCCAGCGGCCCGAGGGCGACCCGGATGGCGCGCAAGGACGGGGTCTCGTCCCACGCCCCCAGGATCGTCACGGCCTCGTATCTCGTCGTGGAGCCGGGCATCCCGGTCAATCTAGCAAGAAGGCGGGTGGAGACCCCTAGAACGTCACCAGCGAGTCGACCTTCTCGGCCCCGAGTCGCCGCGTCCCGTGGAGGAACGAGAGCTCGACCACGAAGGCATAACCGACGAGGTCCGCCCCCTGCCGCTTGACCAGCCGGCCCACCGCCTCGGCGGTGCCCCCGGTGGCGAGCAGGTCGTCGACGACGAGCACCCTTTCGCCCGGTCCGACCGAGTCGATGTGCAGCTCGAGCGCATCCTGGCCGTATTCCAGGGAGTAGCTCTCGCGGATGGTCTCCCAGGGCAGCTTGCCGGGCTTGCGGACGATGGAGAGCCCTGCGCCGAGTGCGTAGGCCAGGGGTGCCGCGAAGATGAAGCCGCGCGACTCGATGCCGACCACCTGGTCGACGCCCCGGGGCTTCCAGCGGGTCACCAGCTCGTCGACCACGCGCCGGTAGACCGCGCCATCTCCCAGGACCGGCGTGATGTCCTTGAAGACGATCCCCTTCTTGGGGAAATCGGGGACGTCGCGGATGGTGCGGCGGAGCAGGTCGGAGATCGATTCCATGGCCGCGGACTCTACCTCAGGGGAGGAAGGGGATGGGATCGCGAGGCTTGGTTCCGTCGCGGACCTCGAAGTGAAGGTGAGGGCCCGTGGTGCGCCCGGACTGGCCGACCTTGGAGATGGGCGTACCGGCGTCCACCCGGTCGCCGTCCTTCACCAGCACCGCGCTGTTGTGGGCGTAGAGCGTGATGAGCGAATCGGCGTGGCGGAGGATGACGATGAGGCCGTACCCGGACTGCGAGCCGGTGTAGATCACCTCGCCCGCCGCGGCGGCCCGCACGATCGTTCCTTCCGGAGCCGAGATGTCGATGCCGTCGTGGCGCTGCCCCTGCTTCACTCCATATCCACGGTACAGCACTCCCTGCAGCGGCCAGAGCAACTTGGCGCCGGGGTTGCGTCGCGGGAGCGGCGGTTCGGGCTCTCGCGAGGCCGACGCGCCCGCGGACCCGCCTGCCGGTGGTGGCGCCACGTCGAGCGGCTGCGTCGCGCCGGGAACGAAGAGCTCCTGCCCGGGGGCCAGCGTCCTCGGATCCGAGATGCCGTTCGCGTCCATCAACTCCCGCGGATCGACGCCGTAGGTCCTGGCGATCCGGTACACGGTCTCGCCCTTCTGGACGACGTGGGTGGTTCCCACCAGGTCGGGCTCGACGTGCGGGTCGGCGCTCGAGAGCGGGAACGGCGGGGAACGCTGGCCGGCCACCTCGGCCGGGGTCCGTTGCCGCGCTGCGCACCCCGCGAGCGTCGCCAGGGCGATCGCCCCGGCGACGAGGCGCCGCCTCACGGGGCGGGCTCCCTGCGGTAGCCGGGAACGGCCCAGTCGCGCAGCCCCTGCAGGAGGGCGTCATGGGTCAGATCGAGGTGGAGGGGGGTGACCGCCACCAGCCCCTCGTCGAACACCGTGTTGCAGTCGGAGAGGGGAACGTCCCGGTGGCTGGCGTCGCCTCCGATCCAGAAGTAGCGACGGCCTCGCGGGTCGATCTTCTCCACCACGTCGCTGCCGTAGGTCCGCTGCCCGAGCCGGGTGTAGCGGTAGCCCCGCACCGGGCCGGGTGGAACGTTCACGTTGAAGAGCGTCGGCGTCGGCGGGGGATCGGAGGCGACCAGGCGGGCGAAAGCAGCGGCGAAGGCGGCCGCGTCGCCGAAGTGGTGGGGAGGGCGCGATGCCAGGGACACCGCGATGGCATTCACCCCAAGTAAAGCCCCCTCCATGGCCGCGGCGACGGTTCCCGAGTAGAGGACGTCATTGCCCAGGTTGGGGCCGTGGTTGATGCCGGAGAGCACCAGGTCAGGGCGCCGTTCGCGCAGCACGTGGTGGAGGGCCATGAAGACGGCGTCGGTGGGCGTGCCATCCACCGAGAAGCGTCGGGGCCCGAGCTCGAGGAGGCGGAGCGGGCGGTGAAGGGAGATGGCGTGGCTGGACGCCGACTGTTCGCGGTCCGGGGCGACGATCCAGACCTCGTCGCCGGGAAAGGCGGCGGCCAGGGCGGCCAGGCCGGGCGCGTTGACGCCGTCGTCGTTGGAGAGGAGAACGCGCACCGGGGCCAATCTAGCAGCGCACCGGCCTGCCGGCCAAAAACGGCGTGCCGTCCGTCATCGGAGCGCCGAGACGAGGACGGCGAGCGTGGCGGCGCTCCCGGCGAGGGTCGCCCAGCCCACCGCCTTGAGCCTCCGGGCCTGGACGCGAAGCAGAGATCACGGCGAGTGACGAGAGGGCGAGAGGGGCGACGGCCACCGGCACCACCGCAGGGACGACTCCTGCGAACGCGAGGGCCAGCGCGACGCCCTCCAGCAGCACCACTCCGCCCAGGGCCGCCGGCCCTGGATCGCGGGCCGGGGAGCGGGACCGGGCCAGCACCACCTCGACGGCCAGCGTCGCGGCGGCGAACCCGAGGCTCCAGGCCAGCCACGCGGCGGCCGCCGCGCCGGGTCGCGCGCCCGAGGCCACGCCAACCGGGAAGCCAACCGACGAGAGGGCGACGGCCACGGCCACCTCGCCGGGCACCGTTCGCTCGAGCTCCATCCAGACCAGCACGGCGATCCCGGCCGCCAGGACAGGGGGAACCGCAGCGGCCAGGCGGGCCTCCGGTGGCGAGAGCACGAAACCTGCGCCCGAGAGCGCCACGGCGGCGGACAGGATCCACCCCGCCAGCCTTCGCGCCCGCGCGCCGTGATCCTCCTGGGTCCGCCTTCCCCGTCGGCCGGATGCCACGAGCAGGGGTTCGTAGGAGAGGAATCCGAGGAAGGCGCCCGTCGCGAGCAACCAGGCCCCGGGTCCCGGCCGCCCCAGTGCCAGGCCGCAGAGGATCGGCATCGCGATCTGGCCGTAGGCCCCGTGCTCGTGCGGGAGGAGCGAACGGTGCTCGCTGGGTTTCCTCATCTCGCGGCGGGATCTAGCGGGGACGCGGGGGCCCCGCCCGGTGTAGCGGCGTGTCGGCGAGGCACCTACAGGCGCGATCGGGTCGCCCCCCCAGGGACGGCGAAAGCCACAATTTGACCGGCAAATCGTCACGGAGAGACATTGTCAGCGCGTGGGATCGAGCCTACTATCTAGTTACGGTGACCGGGGGGTCGCCGCAACCAACAACTCGGAGTCACGCCATGCAGCCTGTGCACTCGGAGAGTCTCGTCATTCGCATGGACGGGGCCTTCGACATCGAAGCGGTCCAGGCCATCCAGAGCCGGATCGCCGATCTGCCAGGCGACGCCGAGGTCTACGTCGACCTCTCCCGGGTCCGCGTCTTCCACGACCGGGCCGTGGCCACGCTGGCCGACGTGCTGGCGGCGGCGCGGGCGCGCGTCTCGGTGCGCGGACTGCGGCAGCACCAGTACCGGATGCTGCGCTACCTGGGTGTCACTTCTAGTGCACTCGACCCGGGGCTTGCCCGCACGGCTGCGTCGGTCGACCTGTAGCGTCGGATAACCGCCAGCGTCCCTCACTCCTGCACGTCGGACCATCGCACCACGAGGCGCCGGCTGAAGGGAGCGGTCATCGCGGCGGAACGAGGTCGTCGCGCGATCCGAAGAAGTAACGGCCGTCGAACTGGCCGCGGAGGAAGACGTTCCACGACGGGGAGAGCGAGGCGTTGCCGTATCCGGTCGGGTAGACGATGGGGCTGGTGAGCGGGATCTCCACCCCGAAGCCGAGCTGGACGACGGTGGCGAAGACGAGCTGGGTGGCGAAGGTGCGGAACGGGGTCCATTCGAGGACCGGGAAGATGAGCGAGATCGACTTGAGCTTGGCCGCGCCGAGGTCGGAGTTCGGGTCGGGGGGCGGACCGATGGGGGTGAGGATGAGAACGTCGGAGAGGAAGCCGTAGAGCACGGCGTCGACCTCGCGCCCGATGACGACCTGGAGCCAGCCCAGGCCGACCCCGAAGCTGCGCTGGTACGGGATGAGACCGCCGCTCGCCGCGGCCACCCCCACCGAGCTGAGCGCGGACGGGGAGGCCAGCGCCAGCACCGGACCGAGCAGGAGCATGTCGCCCGGGATGAGGTAGAAGGGCAGCCGCATGCCAAGCCGGAGCCCGGTTCTTGCCGGGACGCGCGGGAAGAAGGCGCTCGTGCCGAGGACGGCGCAAGCGGCCCCTCCCGAGCAAGAGTCGGTCTGCGCCGACTGCATGGTGATTCCGGCTTCGAGGAACGCAAGGCCCGTACCCACCGTGCCGGTCAGGCTCTCGGCCCCGAAGCCTAGGCGCAAGCCGGCGGACAGCGATCCGAAGAACTGGGCCGTGTCGGTGCCGAACCCTCCCCAGCCGATGTTGCCGGAGATGGAGGAAAAGACCCCGATGAAGGGCCCGAGTTCCTCGCGGAAGCGCGGCAGGGCCACGTCGCCCTGGCCGCGACCGGGTTGCGGCAAGGCCTGGTAGACCGGGGCGAAGTGGCGGGCCAGGCCGTCCGACTTGCTGACCGGCGGCTGCGCCTCCTCCTTGCAGGAGTCGAAGGCGAAGATCTGCGAGGCGGGAAGCCCGAAGTCGATGGCCAGCGTCCCGAGCTCGTCGCCCGGCCGGAGCGCCGCGACGAGCTGCTCGAGGCTGTGCTCCACCGCGTCCGAGGCGCGCCGGAGGTCGGCCTCGCGCATGAAGGAATCGCCGAAGAGGATGGCGGGCTCGCCGCCCCAGGTGACGCCGTCGTGGCCAAACTCGTTGTAGTAGTCGTGGGTCCCCTTGCGCCAGGCGTCGGACCCCCAGGTGCCGACCACGTGACCGGCCGCGTAGGCGTCCTCAATCCAGTGCAGCGCGAAGCCCTCCAGCACCAGGATGCGAAGGGCGGCGGCGGGTCGCTCCGCGGGGGGCGGAGGCTGCGTGGCGTAGCGCTGGGCGAGCTCGAGCGCCGCCATGTGGTACTGGAGGTAAAGCCCCATGGCGTTGAGGGGTGCGCCCTCCTTCACGGCGCCGAGAGCGTAGGAAGCAGCGTCGTTGTCGAGGCGGGGGAGCAGGAAGTGCGCGTTGTTGGCCCCTGCGCGGCTCACGTACGCCGGGTCGGCAGCCTGGAGGGCCAGGTTGGACGTGGCGATGGCGCTCAGGGACTGGTCCCGGTTGCGCGCCTTGTCGAGGTTGGCCTGCGTCTCGGCGGCGACCCGCGCCACGTTCAGGATCCAGTTGCTGGGAAGAACGCCCTTCGGCGACCTCCTTGGGGCTGCAAGAGTGGTCGGAGGAAATGGCGGGGAGCGCAGCGAAGTCGATGCACTTCGGAGCGAGCCCCTGGTCCCCCTCGCTCAGCTTCGGACATAGCCTGGCCGGGAGGGCCTGCCGGGCCGCATCCCAGAGGACGTCGAGCGCAGCACGGTCCCCGGGCGGCAACTTCTGGACCCCGGCGACCGCGATGTTCCGGTGCTCGGGGTAGATCCAAGCCGCCCCAGGCACGGGGAGGGCGGCGAGGGCCAGGGCAATCCAGCCTGGACGGGAAAGGCGCATGTCCAGCGAGTAGCAGGACACGGCGACGGCGTAAAGCTATGTCCTCTCCCTTGTCCACGCTCGAGATCCAGGTGCGCTCCACCCTCTCCGACGTTCCCGCCCTGGAGTGGGATCGGCTCTGGGCTCACGAACCCGAGAGGGTCACCCCCTTCCTGTCGCACGCCTGGCTCGACGCCCTCGAGCAGTCGGGGGCCGCGTCGCCCGAGACGGGCTGGTCGGGGCGCCATCTCCTCGTCCGGCGCCACGGACGGCTGATCGCGGCCATGCCGGGATGGGTCAAGCGAGACTCCCACGGGGACTTCGGCCGTGACTGGCAGTGGGCCGCCGCCGCCGAGCGGGCCGGGATCCCGTACTACCCGAAGCTGGTGATCGGAGTTCCCTTCACGCCCGCGACGGGCAGGCGGCTGCTCGTCGCGCCTGGCGAGGACCGGGCCGGGGTGGCCCGCGCCTCTGCGGGAGCGCTCCAGGATCTCTGCGCCGCCCAGGGGATCCACTCGATCCACGCCCTTCACCTCCCCCGGGAGGACGCGCTGGAAATGGAAGAGGCGGGCTTCGCGCTGCGGATCGACTTCCAGTACCACTGGACGAATCCAGGCTACGCATCCTTCGATGAGTTCCTCTCCCGGTTCACGGCCAAGCGGCGCAACGCCATACGCAGGGAGCGCGCCGCGCCGGCGGCCCAGGGAATCGCCATCCGGACGGTCCGGGGCGAAGAGCTGGCCGGGGCGCCGGAGGGCTGGGCGCTCGAGGTGGCCAGGCTCCATGCCCATTCGATCTCCCGCATGGAATGGGGGATGCGGTTCCTCGACCGAGCGTTCTTCGAGCGGGTGCTCAGGACCATGCCCGGCCTGCTGGAGGTCGTCGAGGCCAGGAAGGACGGGCGGCTCGTGGCCATGGCCTTCAACGCGGCCTCCACCGAGCGGCTCTACGGCCGCTACTGGGGCGCCGTCGAGGAGCACCCGTTCCTGCATTTCAACGTGGCGCTCTACCACTCCATCGAGGAGTGCATCCGGCTCGGCAGGCGGGTCTTCGAGGGTGGCGCCGGCGGGGATCACAAGCTCGCGCGCGGTTTCGAGCCAGCCGAGGTCTGGAGCGCCCATCGCTTCCTCGATCGTCGGCTCGACGAGCCCATCCGCGCGCACCTGGCGCAGGCGAGAGGCGCGGCGCTGGAGGGACTCGCCGCCTGGCGCGCCCGGTCGGCGGTGCTCAGGGGGATCGACCCCAGGTGAGCCGGATCTCCCGCGTCCAGGCAGCGCCGCCCAGGCGATCCGCCAGGGCCTGCGCGGCCGCGAGGAGCAAGGCGAGCCGACCCGGCCCGAGCGCGGGACCGACCAGCGAGAGCGATCGCAGCACCGCCGCGAGGCGCGGCGAGTCCAGGGTCTCCTCGTGCACGAAGGTCTCGACGGCTCGCCCTCGCACCCCGGCGGCGTCGAGGAACTGCCCGGTCCGTCCGGCCGGACGGGGGCGCGCGCGTGGGTTGGCCTCGGCGAGGAGTTCCACCACGCCGTCGGCGAAGGGGGAGCCGCCGAGGCGCGGCTCGACCACCGCAACCGCTCCTCCCGGCGCGAGCAATCGCGCCACTTCCAGGCCTGCCGTTCCGGGCTCGACCCACTGGAGGGCGTCGGCGAGGATCGCGAGGCTCGCCCCGGCGGCGGGGAGGCCGGTCTGCTCGGCGGCGGCGTGGACCACCTCCACTGCCAGCCCGGCCGCGCGCCGACGGAGCAGCTCGAGCATCGCCTCGGCCGGGTCCACGGCGGCGACGGTGAGTCCGCGCTCGGCCAGGGGAAGCGCGAGGAGGCCGGTGCCCGCGCCCAGGTCAACGACGCGCCCGCGCGCGCCCGCCAGCGCTGCCAGCCGGTCGACGAGGGACGCCGGATACCCGGGGCGCTCGCGATAGTCGGTCGCCAGCCGATTGAAGACCCAGCGGCCGGGTTCGTCCACGCCGATGGCTCGCCGCCCCACGCGCCGACCTTACCAGTTACACTGCCTCCCGTGCCCGCGCCGGTCGTCCGTCTGCGAAGCCTCACCAAGCGCTACGGTGAGTTCACCGCCCTCGACCGGGTGGACCTCGACGTCCAGGCGGGGGAGATCCTCGCGCTGCTCGGTCCCAACGGCGCCGGCAAGACCACGCTCATCAGCATCGTCGCAGGGATCGTCCGGGCCACCTCCGGGGAGGCGACCGTGCTGGGGCGGGACGTGGTCGCCGACTACCGCTTCACCCGCCGCGCCATCGGCCTCGTCCCCCAGGAGATCAACTTCGACCCGTTCTTCACTGTGGAGGAGACCCTCCGGATCCAGGCCGGATACTTCGGCGTGAGGCTTCCGGACGAGCGACTCGAGGAGATCCTCGAGGCCCTCGACCTGGGCGAAAAGCGGCACGCAAACACCCGGTCGCTGTCCGGAGGCATGAAGCGGCGCCTCCTCATCGGGAAGGCTCTCGTCCACGAGCCGCGAATCCTGTTCCTCGACGAGCCCACCGCCGGCGTGGACGTGAAGCTGCGGCAGGGGCTCTGGGCCTACGTGCGGCGCTTGCAGGGGCGCGGCACGACCATCGTGCTCACCACCCATTACATCGAGGAGGCCGAGGAACTGGCCGACCGGGTGGCGGTGATCGACAAGGGAAGGATCCTGCTCGTGGAGGAGAAGCGGCGACTGCTCGAGCGGCAGGCCGGCAAGACCCTGCGGGTCACGCTGACGGCTCCACTGGCCGAGCTGCCCGAGCGTCTCGGGGTGCTGGGCGCGCGGCTCGAGGCGGGGGGCGGAGCGCTCGCCGTCGAGGTCCCGGCGGGAGGCTCGTTCGGCCCGATGCTCGAGGCGGTGGCCGCGGCCGGGCTTCCCATCGGCGACGTGGAGACGCGGCGCGCGACCCTGGAACAGGTCTTCGTCTCGGTGCTCGGCGACGGGGATCGGGGAGTGGGCGCGTGAACGGGCTCGGCGTCCGGACCCTCTTCGGGAAGGAGATGCGCCGGTTCCTCCGGGTGCCGGGGCAGACGCTCCTCTCGCCGCTCATCACCACCACCCTCTACTTCCTGGTCTTCGGCTGGTCGCTGGGAAGCCGGCTCAGCGAGGTGGACGGCGTGCCGTACGCGCGCTTCATCCTCCCTGGCCTGGTCATGCTGGGCGTGGTCACGAACGCCTACCTGAACAGCGCCTCCTCGCTCTTCGTGATGAAGCTCCAGGGAACGGTGGTGGACCTGCTCGTCTCGCCGCTCTCGTACGCCGAGATCCTGGGAGCCTTCGTGGCCGCCGCGGTGACGCGCGGGCTCATCGTGGGCGGCATCATGTGGATCGTGGGGGCCCTCTTCACCGGCTTTGGCCTCGCGCACCCGCTTCTCGCGGCGGCGCTCCTCGTGGTCGTGGCCTCGGGCTTCGCCGCGCTCGGGTTCCTGACGGCAACCTGGGCGGCCAGCTTCGAGCAGGTGAACCTCCTGCCCACCTTCGTCGTCACCCCGCTCGCCTTCCTGGGAGGGGTGTTCTATTCGGCGTCGATGGCGCCACCGCCCCTGGCCTGGCTCACCCGGGCGAACCCCATCTACTACCTGGTCGAGGCCCTGCGCTGGACGGTGCTGGGACGTTCGGACACCCCTCCTGGCGCGGGTTTTCTCGTGGCAGGGGTCCTCGCCGTCGGGGCACTCGCGGCCGCCTACGCGGTGCTCCGGAGCGGCTGGCGCCTCCGGGGATGATCGTCGCCACTTGGGGATTTACTTCGGCCCCTCGTTGGTTATCCTACGGCCCCCATCCCAAGGCCCAATTTTCCTGGAGGTTTTCGAAATGCGTCTCGTTCTCGTCGTCCTCGTCGCGCTCGCCGTCACGGCGTGCAAGAAGTCGGATGCGCCTGCCGCCGCCCAGGCACCCGCCGCCGCCGCCCCTGGAGCTCCCGCCTCCGGCGCCTCGGTCGTGAAGGGCAAGGTCGTCGAGAAGATCGACGCCGCGCCGTACAGCTACCTCAAGCTCTCCGGTCCTGGCGGTGAGATCTGGGCCGCGGTCCCGCAGACCGCGGTGGCCGTCGGGAGCGAGGTCGTCATCGAGAACCCCATGGCGATGGACGGCTTCGAGTCGAAGACCCTCAATCGCAAGTTCGACAAGATCCTCTTCGGCACGCTCGGCGGCCAGGGCGGCCCCGCTGCCGCGGCTCCGGCTGGCATGCCCCCCGCCGCGGGCATGCCTCCCGGCGCGATGCCTCCTCCCCCTGGCGGCATGCCCCCCGCGGGCATGGCCGCGCAGCACGCCGCCGCCGGCGCAGGGCCGGCCGACGTGGCCGACGTGAAGGTGCCCAAGGCCACCGGAGCGAACGCCAAGACCGTCGCCGAGATCTACGGGCAGAAGGCCCAGCTCAAGGAGAAGAAGGTCACGGTTCGCGGCAAGGTCGTGAAGGCCAACAGCGGGATCATGGGCAAGAACTGGTTCCACATCCGCGACGGCAGCGGCACGCAGGCCAAGGGCGACAACGACATCACCATCACCACCGACGCCCAGGCGGCGGTCGGCGACGTGGTGGTGGTCGTGGGCGTGGTCCGGGTCGACAAGGACTTCGGCGCAGGCTACGCCTACCCGGTCATCATCGAGGAGGCGACGTTCTCGAAGTAGCCGGCTGCTACGTCCCGTCGATGATCTCCTGCAGCGTCTTGTGGACCCTGGCGTAAAGGCAGGTGGTCGCGGTGGTGCTCCAGGTGGACGGAATCGGTTGCCCGCCGGCCACCGACACGCCACCCGACAGGGACAGGGTGATCCCTCCGTTGGCCAGGAAGTCGGAAAGGTTGGCGCTCTGGGCCTCCGGCTCCACGGAGATGGAGGTGATGACCCCGGTCTGCGAGCCACGAGCGTATTGCCCCAGCACGACGGGCGTCGACCCGGGGGCAACCGCGGCGGTGAGTTCGAGGCTCGTGATGAAGTTGAGGTTGGCGCCCGGCGGTCCGGACACGGAGGCGTCGAAGCTGAGGAAACGCAGGATTCGGTCCTCTGACCGTCCCGTGAACAGGAAGTCCGGGATGGCGTCGGAGAGCACGAGGTCGATCGCTCCGCCGTAGGTGCCGGTGAAGCCCCCCGGCGGGGCGACCGTGCCTCCGCCCGGAATCGTGAACGTCTGCGGGGCCAGCGTGAGGCAGACGAGTGGTTGCTCGGCCTCGGCGTACAAGGTGCTGCATCCCTGGAGGGCGACGGCGAGGGCCGAGGCGACGAGATGGAGGTTTCGCTTCATGAGGCTCCCGGCTTTCAGAAGAAGTAGAGGAAGGAGATGCGGGCCACGGGCATGAGCGACTGGAACTTCCAGTCCGCGGTCGTGACCTGGATGCCGCTCACGATCCCGCTGCCACCCTTGACGGTCATCTGCAGGAGCCCGACCCCGCCCTCGATGCTGGCGGTGAACCCTCGCCGGCTTCCGAGCGCGATGCCCACCAGGCCGGAGAACCAGTTGTAGCTCGCGTCCCCGATGAGCGGCCACTGGTCCTCGGGCACGCCCGCCCACTTCTTGACCTGGTTGGCGGTGTTGCCGGCGAAGTAGTAGCCGTACTCGCCGCGAAGGGTGGGGGAGATGAAGAAGTCGATGGGCCGGACCTCGACGCCCACCACGAACCCGGGCGCCAGCGTGTAGGCGAAGCCCACGTCGGCCATGATCCAGTACCAGGGCGAGTACGCGAACGAGAGCACCGCGCCGTCGGGTGCGCCGACGGAGAGCGCCAACCCGAACTGCGGGTAGGGTTCCTCGACCGGCGCCGCGACGGCCGGCAAGGGACGCCGCGAGAGAGGCCATCAGCACGAGTGTGGCAAGGCGCATGGTGATCCCAGGGGAACAAAGGACGGACGGCAGCGCAATGTGGGTGAAGCACTCACGCCCCGGAGGTGTTACGGTCCCACCCCTCTGGCGCTTCCCGCGACACTTCACGATTTCCAGATCGAGCTCGCGAACGTGGACGCGGGCGAGCATCGCCTGGTCTCGCTTCGCGTCGCCCGCCACCCGTCCGAGTCGATGGAGCGCCTCTGGCTGCGCGTGCTCGCGCAGTGCTGGATGTGGCGCGAGGGGATCGAGCAGGGGCCAGGCCTGTGCGACCCGGACCAGCCCGACGTGATCGCGCGCGACCTGACCGGCGAGATCCTCCTCTGGGTTCGCGTGGGGCGCCCCGAGCCGGCCCGACTCCAGCAGGAGGCCGACCGGAACAAGCGGGCCGCGGTGGCGGTGCTCTTCGATTCTCCCCGACGAATGGAGGCCTTCGTCGCCGAGGCGAACGCGGCTGCACTGGGGCGCCTGGCGCGCGTGTCGCTCGCCGCGGTCGATCCCACCTTCCTGGGCACGCTCGCTGCGAACGAGGATCGAAGGAGCCGGCTCTCGCTGACCATCGTCGGCGACCACCTGTACGTGGAGCGGGGCGGAACATCCTTCGACGCGCCGCTCCTCCGGGCCTACGTTCCCGGAATCTGAGGCGAAAGGTTGTCGTGCACTCGCCGGGGCTCCTGTTACATTTCCGCTATCGGGACCGTTTCGGTCCAGATAGGCTTCGGAGAAGGTGGACCCAGCGATGATGCGCATGACCAAGCTCACCGACTACGGAATCGTCCTCCTCACCCACATGGCGATGGAGGCGCCCGGCTCGATGCACACCGCACAGGGCCTCGCCACCCGTTCGCGGATCCCCGTCCCCACCGCCTCCAAGCTGCTCAAGTCGCTCGCCCGCGCCGGTCTCGTCTTCTCCCATCGCGGGCGCAACGGCGGCTACGGGCTGTCCCGCGACGCCGACGCCATCTCGGTGGCGGAGATCATCGCCGCCATCGAGGGGCCCATCGGCCTCACCGAGTGCGGCACCGGCACGGAGGGGGCGTGCGACATGGAACCCTTCTGCGCCGCCAAGGGGCGGTGGGCCCCGATCAACCAGGCCATCGAGCGGGCGCTCTCCGCCGTGCCGCTGTCCGCCATGCGCCCCCAGCCCTCGCAGCTCGTCCGCCTCGAAGGCAGAGATGGCGTGGTCCCATGAGCGACACCATTCGTGAACTGACGGAGCAGAAGTACAAGTACGGATTCGTCACCGACGTCGAGGAGGACCGGATCCGGAAGGGGCTCGACGAGGACGTCGTCCGGCTCATCTCGTCCAAGAAGCAGGAGCCCCAGTTCCTGCTCGACTTCCGGCTCAAGGCCTTCCGTCACTGGCTGACCCTGGAGGAGCCGACCTGGGCCAAGGTCCACTACAACCCCATCGACTACCAGGGCATCGTCTACTACTCGGCTCCCAGGCCGCGCAAGAAGCTCTCGTCCATGGACGAGGTGGATCCGGAGATGCGCGAGGCCTTCGCCAAGCTGGGCATCCCGCTCGAGGAGCAGAAGCGGCTCTCCAACGTGGCGGTGGACGCGGTCTTCGATTCGGTGTCGGTGGCCACCACCTTCAAGAAGAAGCTGGCGGACATGGGGGTCATCTTCGGTTCCTTCTCCGATGCCGTGAAGGAGCACCCGGCGCTCATCGAGAAGTACCTGGGGTCGGTGGTCCCCTACACCGACAACTACTTCGCGACGCTCAACTCGGCGGTCTTCTCCGACGGCTCCTTCGCCTACATCCCGAAGGGCGTGCGCTGTCCCATGGAGCTCTCGACCTATTTCCGGATCAACGCGGCCGACACCGGACAGTTCGAGCGGACCCTGATCGTCGCCGACGAGGGGGCTTCCGTCTCCTACCTGGAGGGATGCACCGCCCCGCAGCGCGACCAGAACCAGCTGCACGCAGCGGTGGTCGAGCTGGTGGCCCTCGACCGCGCCGACATCAAGTACTCGACGGTGCAGAACTGGTACCCGGGCGACGCCGAGGGCAAGGGCGGGATCTACAACTTCGTCACCAAGCGCGGCAAGGCCATGAAGGGCTCCAGGATCTCCTGGACGCAGGTGGAGACCGGCTCCGCCATCACCTGGAAGTACCCGAGCTGCATCCTCCAGGGCGACGACTCGGTGGGCGAGTTCTACTCCGTGGCGCTGACCAACCACCGGCAGCAGGCCGACACCGGCACCAAGATGATCCACATCGGGAAGAACACCCGCTCCACCATCGTGTCGAAGGGCATCTCGGCCGGGCGGGGGCAGAACACCTACCGCGGCCAGGTGAAGATCGGGAAGGGGGCCGAGGGGGCCCGTAATCACTCACAGTGCGACTCCCTGCTCATCGGCGATCGCTGCAGCGCTCACACCTTCCCGTACATCGAGGCCCGAAACCCCACCGCCCAGGTGGAGCACGAGGCCACCACCTCGAAGATCAGCGAGGACCAGCTCTTCTACTGCCGCCAGCGCGGCATCAAGGAGGAGGACGCGGTCTCGATGATCGTCAACGGATTCGCGCGGCAGGTCCTCAAGGAACTGCCCATGGAGTTCGCCGTGGAGGCGCAGAAGCTCCTCGGCATGAGCCTGGAAGGGAGCGTGGGATGAGCCAGGAGTCGAACCGGACCGCGGCCATGCTGGAGGTGCGCGACCTGCGCGCCCGCATCGACGAGCGCGAGATCCTCCGGGGCATGAGCCTCACCGTGAACCCTGGCGAGGTGCACGCCATCATGGGGCCCAACGGCTCGGGCAAGAGCACGTTCGCCGGCATCCTGGCCGGCAAGGACCGGGCCCGGGTCACGGGGGGCACCGCCACCCTCGACGGCCAGGACCTGCTCGCCATGACCCCCGAGGCGCGCGCGGTGGCCGGGCTCTTCCTGGGGTTCCAGTACCCGGTGGAGATCCCGGGCGTGGGCAATCTCTACTTCATGCGCACCGCGCTGAACGCGCAGCGCAGGTCTCGCGGCGAGGAGGAGCTCGACGCGGTCGACTTCCTGGAACTGGCCCGGGAGAAGATGAAGCTCGTCGAGATGGACCCGGCCTTCATGAACCGGGGCGTGAACGAGGGCTTCTCGGGCGGCGAGAAGAAGCGCAACGAGGTGCTGCAGATGGCGGTGCTCGAGCCCCGCCTGGCCATCCTCGACGAGATCGACAGCGGTCTCGACATCGACGCCTTGCGCGTGGTCGCGAGAGGCGTCGAGGCGCTTCGCAGCCCGGTCCGCTCCACCATCCTGGTGACCCATTACCAGCGGCTCCTCGAGTACATCGTCCCCGACCGCATTCACGTGATGGCCGCGGGGAGCATCGTCCTCTCCGGTGGCCGCGAGCTCGCGCTGGAGCTCGAGAAGAAGGGCTACGCCTGGGTGGACGAGGAGGCGAAGCGCGGCGCCTTCGGAGCGCCCGCGCCGGTGGCCCCTTGAACGCAGCCGAGCAGAACCTCCTGGCCGGCGCCGAGAGCCTGCCGCCCGCGCCCGGGTTCGTGGCCGGCCCGCGCCGCGCCGGGCGCGAGGCCTTCGAGCGGCTCGGCCTGCCCACCACCCGCCAGGAGGACTGGCGATTCACGCCGCTGGCGCCCATCTCGGCGCATGCTTTCGGACGGGGCGATCCCGCCGCGCCGGTCTCGGCCGACGAGGTCGAGCGGAGCGCCGGAAAGCCCTTCGGGCCGCGCCTCGTCTTCGTGAACGGCCGTCTCCGCGCCGAGCTGTCCTCGGCGCACGGCGTCCAGGCCGGCCTCCACGCTTCCAGCCTCCAGCACGCCATCGCGATGTCGCCCGGGCTCGTGGAGCCCCGCCTGGCCCGCACCGCGCCCATCGACGGCAGCCCGCTGGCGGCCCTCAACACCGCCTTCCTGGGCGACGGTGCCTTCGTCCACGTCTCCGGGGGCGCGAAGGGCGGGGTCGTGGAACTGGTCTTCGTCACCGTGGCGCGCCAGGGGCCGGCGGCCAGCTTCCCGCGCGTGCTGGTGGTGGCCGATCCCGGCAGCGAGGCCACCCTGGTCGAGACCTACGTGGTCCTCGGCGATTGGCCGGCCTTCACGAACGGCGTCACCGAGATCGCTCTGGGCCGGGGCGCCCGGCTCGACCACTACCAGGTCCAGGACCAGCCCTCCTCGGCCTTCCACTTCACCACGCTCTCCGCCGACCAGGGGCCCGACGCCCGCCTCTCGACCCACGCGAGCGCGCTCGGCGCAGCCATCTCGCGCAGCGACGTGCTGGCCCGGCTCACCGGCGAGGGGGCCGAGGCCGTCGTCTCCGGCCTCTACATGGCCGATGGCCGCCGCCTCGTCGACAACCACTCGGTGGTCGAGCACGCAGTGCCGAGGGGGACCAGCCGCGAGCTCTTCAAGGGCATCCTCGACGGCGAGGCCCGCGCCGTCTTTGCCGGGCGAATCCGCGTACTCGAGGGGGCGATGAAGACCGACGCCCACCAGTCGAACTCGAACCTGCTCCTCTCCCGCGACGCCGTCGTCGACAGCATGCCGCAGCTGGAGATCTACGCCGACGACGTGAAGTGCGGCCACGGTGGAACGGTGGGCGAGCTCGACCCCGAGGCGCTCTTCTACCTCCGCTCCCGCGGCCTCACGCTCCCCCGCGCCCGCAGCCTGCTCATCTACGCCTTCGCGCGGGAGATGGTGGACCGGGTGGCCCTTCCGGCCCTGCGCGACCGGGTGGGGCGGCTCGTCGCCGCCCGGCTCCCGGAAGGCGAGCAGATCCTGGAGGCGGCGTGAGCTTCGACGTCGAGGCGGTGCGGAGCCAGTTCCCGGTGCTCTCGCAGCGGCCCTACGGAAAGCGGCTGGCCTTCCTCGACAGTGGCGCCACGGCGCAGAAGCCGCAGGTGGTCATCGACGCGGTGAGCCGCTTCTACGCCCACGACAACTCCAACGTGCACCGGGGCGTCTACGACCTGGCCGAGCGCGCCACCGCGGCCTTCGAGGGGGCGCGCAAGAAGATCGCCCGCTACATCGGCGCCGACCCGCGCGAGGTGATCTTCACCCG
Source organism: uncultured delta proteobacterium (assembly GCA_963700085.1). Lineage (GTDB taxonomy): Bacteria > Myxococcota > Myxococcia > Myxococcales > Anaeromyxobacteraceae > CAIOAK01. Next base: position 135,893 of record CAVOWI010000019.1, on the reverse strand, counting down.
GGGAACGACCGAGGGCGTGAACCTGGTGGCCCAGACCTATGGACGCGCCCACGTGGGCCCGGGCGACGAGATCCTGCTCACCGGCATGGAGCATCACTCCAACATCGTTCCCTGGCAGATGCTCGCGGCCGAGAAGGGGGCGAAGCTGGTGGTGGTCCCGGTCGACGACCGGGGCGAGGTGCATCTCGCCGACTTCGAGCGGCTCATCGGCCCGAGGACCCGGATGGTCGCGGTCACCCATGTCTCGAACGCGCTCGGAACGGTGAACCCGGTCAAGGAGATCGTCCGCATCGCCCACGCGCGCGGCGTTCCGGTGCTGGTCGACGGCGCCCAGGCCATGCCGCACATGAAGGTCGACGTCCGGGACCTCGACGCCGACTTCTACGTCTTCAGCGGGCACAAGATGTTCGGCCCCACCGGCATCGGCGTCCTCCACGGGAAGGCGAAGATCCTCGAGGCCATGCCGCCCTGGCAGGGGGGCGGCGACATGATCCTGTCGGTCTCCTTCGAGGGCACCAAGTTCAACACCATCCCGTACAGGTTCGAGGCCGGCACGCCCGACGCGGCCGGCGCGGTCGGTCTGGGAGCTGCGGTCGACTGGCTGGAGGGGCTCGACCGCGAGGGCGCGGAGGCCCACGAGCGCGACCTGCTCGCATACGCCACCCGCAGGCTCGAGGAGATCCCCGGCCTGCGCATCATCGGAACGGCGCCGGGCAAGGCAGCCGTGATCTCCTTCGTCATGGAGGGCGTCCACCCCCACGACGTCGGCACCATCCTCGATCGCGAGGGGGTCGCCGTGCGCGCCGGCCACCACTGCGCCCAGCCGCTCATGGAGAGGTTCGGCGTCCCCGCCACCGTCCGGGCGTCCTTCGCGCTCTACAACACCCGCGAGGACGTCGATCAGCTCGTGGGCGGCCTGCGCCGCGTCCGGGAGATGTTCCCATGAGTGAACTGACCGACCTCTACCAGGAGGTCATCCTGGACCACGGCCGCAAGCCGCGGAACTTTCGCGCGATGGCCGACGCCACCGCCACGGCCGAGGGGCTGAACCCGCTCTGCGGCGACCACTACCACGTCTTCCTCAGGATGGACGGCGACCGGATCGAGGACGTCTCCTTCCAGGGGAACGGCTGCGCCATCTCCAAGGCCTCGGCCTCGCTCATGAGCGCTGCGCTCAAGGGCAAGAGCAGGGCCGACGCCGAGGACCTCTTCCAGCGCTTCCACAAGATGGTGGTGGAGGGGGACGCCTCCCAGGCCGAGGGCCTGGGCAAGCTGGCGGTCCTGAAGGGCGTGGCCGAGTTTCCCACCCGGGTGAAGTGCGCCAGCCTGGCCTGGCACGCCATGCACTCGGCCCTGCACGGCGATTCCCAGCCGGCCACGACGGAGTGAGGCAATGGAACGTCGCGAACCGGTCTCGCTGAGACGTGCCGTGGAGGTCACGCTGGTGCCCTCCGGGGAGAAGCACGTGCTTCCCGAGGGAGCGCTGGTCATGCCCCAGCAGGAGCTGGGCGGCCACTTCACGGTGATGCTCGACCGCGGCGGGCTGGCCCGCCTCGCCAACGAGGACGCCGACGCCCTCGGGCCCGTCTACGCCGAGCGCGCCCTCAAGCTGGCCGAGGCGGAGAAGGAACGGCTGGCGGCCGCCAGCGGCCAGCCCTTCGACGAGCAGGGCGTCTGGGAAGCGCTCAAGAAGGTCTTCGACCCGGAGATCCCGGCGTCGATCGTCGACCTGGGGCTCGTCTACGAGCTCATCCACGGGGAGCGGCCGGACGGCGGCCGGAAGGTCACCATCCGGATGACGCTCACCGCGCCTGGCTGTGGCGTCGCGCCCATGATCCTCGACGACGTGCGAGAGCGGGTGGCCAAGGTCCCCGGCGTGGCCGAGGTGGACGTGGACCTCGTGTTCGACCCGCCGTGGACGCCCGACAAGATGAGCGACGCGGCCCGGCTGCAGCTCGGCTTCTGGTAGACCCGCTAGCTCGCGCCCCTGCCGGAGGAGCTTGCCGGCGGCAAGAGGACGTGCACGGAGGTGCCGCGCCCGTCCTCGCTGGCGACCTCGATCCGCCCCCCGAGCCCGGTGACGATGCCGTGGCAGACCGAGAGGCCGAGCCCGGTGCCGCCCCCCACCGGACGGGTGGTGAAGAAGGGCTCGAAGACACGCCGGCGCGCCGACTCGGCGATGCCCGTTCCCGAGTCGATCACGTCGATCGAGGCCCAGCCCTGCGCGTCGGTCCCGGAGGCGACGCGAACGGTGTGGCTCTCGGCGGCGCCGCGTGGAATGGCCTGGGAGGCATTCACGAGCAGGTGGACCATCACCTGGCCGACCTGTCCCTGGCCGGCGAATACCGGCGGACAGGGTTCGAGGTGAAGGTCGAGCCTCGCGCGGCTCAGGATCTCGGCCTGGGCGAGGTTCAGGGCGGTGCGGATCTCGGCGACCGGGTCCACCTCGATCAGGCGCCCGTCCGGGGGGCGGGCCACGAATCTCAGGTCGCGAACGATGTCGCGCACGCGCCGGGCGCCGACCGCGGCCTCCGCCGCGGCGGTCTCGGCCTCCTCGACGCTGGGGTGCAGGCCGTGCATCTGGGCGAGCGTCTCCTCGATGAAGGCCAGGTTCGAGGTGACGTAGGCGAGGGGGTTGTTGATCTCGTGGGCCACGCCCGAGGCAAGCGTTCCCACGGCCGCGAGCCGCTGCTCCTCCTCGGCTCGCCGTCGATCGGAGAGGTCGCGGGCCGACCAGGCCAGGAACCGTGCGCCGTCGAAGGAGACGAAGGACAGGTTCACCTCCGCGGGGATCCGGCGCCCCGATGCGTCGTGGAGCGTGGTCTCGTAGCGGGTGGTGCCCAGGGCCTGGATGTCCGACCACTTCTCCGGCCAGGTCGAGCCGGCCAGGACGGGATCGAAGAGGCCGATCCCCGTCCCCGTCAAGTTGGAGAGGCGCTGACCGAGAAGGCGACCGGCGGCCTCGCTGGCGAGGACGATGGCTCCGGCCGCGTCGGTGATGAGAAACCCCTCGCCCCCCTGGTCGAGCGCGTACCGCGCCAGCTGCAGCTTCCTCTCGCTGCGTTCCCGGGCGGCCACCTCGGTGGCGAGCACCAGGCTCGTGGCGATGGCGAGGGCGAGGTAGACCTGCACCGAGGTGGAGTCGGGCGCGAGCGCGGCGGTGCCGCCGAGCCAGGAGGCCCAGAACGTGGCCCACGCAGCCGCCACCGCGAGCACGGCGCTGGCCGCGGTGACGCCGCGCGGCCCGAATCGCAGCGCCGCCCAGACGACGACGGGCAGGACGAGATGCTCCTGGATGAGGACGCCCTGGCGGGCCTCGTGGAAGATCACCCAGGTGACGCCGAGCGCGCTGGCGAGCAGCGCCGCGAACTCGACCGGACGCTGCCGGACCGGGTTCCGCCCGGAGGAGTCGGGCGTCCCCCAGGCGAGCAGCAGGGGCGTCACGACCAGGATCCCGAGCGCGTCACCGGTCCACCAGTCCAGCCATGCCGCCCCGAACGGCACCTGCTTCGAGAACGTGGCCGCAGCGCCGGCCAGCACGGCGGGAATCACGGGAGCGAGGACGGCGCCGCCGACGATCACCGTGAGGACGTCTCGCATCCGCCACATCCGCGGACGGTCGCGAACGACGGCGCGGATCAGCATGGCGGCGAGGATGGCCTCGACGAGGTCGGCGATCCCGTTGGCGCCGGCCAGGAGCGGCCTGCGACCGACGATCCAGGACACGACCAGCCCGCCGACCGCGGCAGTGACGACGAAGCCGGGCCAGCGGCGGCGCTCCGTGATGAGCAGGACGCCCAGGTAGAGTCCGGCCGCCGGCCAGAAGGTGGAGTACTCGCTGACCTGGTTGGTGAGCCAGTCGGCCCCGGCGGCGAGGGCGACGTAGGCGACGCCGAACGCGAGCCAGGCGGCCCATGGACTCCGGATCTGCCCGGCTCGATCGGCGGTTGCTGCCCCCACGATCATCGAGCCTAGATCAGGGAAACCAGGGAAGCGAGCGGGCGGCCCGCGTGACGCACTCGCCCGGCGTTGGCGGGCCAGGGCCATTCGACTAGGATTCGCGCCCGCATGCCGGACACCCGCTCCCAGAGAGGGCCCACACCGGGCGCCCACGTCCCCGCCCTCGACGGGTTGCGGGGGGTCGCCGTCCTGCTCGTCCTCGCCTTCCACTTTGCCCACATCGACGGCGAGGGTGGGACGGTCGAGCGTGCGCTGCTCGGGGCCACGCGCTCCGGCTGGGCCGGCGTCGACCTCTTCTTCGTGCTCTCCGGATTCCTCATCACCGGCATCCTGCTCGACGCGCGAGGGAGCACCGGGTACTTCCGTGCCTTCTACCTGCGGCGCGTGCTGCGCATCTTCCCGCTCTACTACGCCTACCTGGCCATCCTCTTCTTCCTGCTGCCGGCGCTCTTTCCGGCCCTGGACGTCAAGCGTGAGACGCAGGGCTGGCTCTGGACCTACCTGGGCAACATCCTCTTCGCGCGCGAGGGGGGCTTCCACGCCAGCCCGTACACCGGACATTTCTGGTCGCTGGCGGTCGAGGAGCAGTTCTATCTGCTTTGGCCCTTGCTGGTCTGGATGCTCCCCCGGCGCCGGCTTGCCGTGCTCTGCCTGGGGCTCGTGGCGGGGGCCTTCGCGCTGCGCTTCGCCATCCACCGGACCACGTTCAACGCCACCGCCGCCTACGTCCTGACCCCGGCGCGGATGGACGCTCTCGCCATGGGCGCGCTGGTGGCCATCGCGGCGCGCGAGCCGGCCTGGTGGCCTCGCGTGCGGCGCGGCGCGCCCTGGGTGCTCGCCGCGGCGGCGGCCGCGGTGGCCGCGGTCTGGGTGGGGCAGGGCGGGTTCTTCGGAGGGGATCCGGCGGTCCAGGTGTGGGCCTTCGGCCCGCTCGCGGCGGGGTTCGCAGCCGCGCTCGTCCTGGCCGTCGACGGGAACGGGGGGTCGCTGCTCTCGCGCGGGCTGGCCCGGCCGGCGCTGCGCACGGCCGGGAAGTACAGCTACGGGCTCTACGTGCTTCACTACCCGGTGCTCCTGGCGCTCGAGGCTGCCGGGTTCACCTCGGCGATGCTGGCCGGGCGGCTGGGCGGTCGCCTGGCCGGTGTCGCCGCCTTCGTCGCCGTCGCCGGCGTCGTCACCTTCGCGGGCGCGCTCCTCTCCTGGAATTTCCTCGAGAAGCGATTCCTGCGCTGGAAGGACGCCGTGCCCTACGGGCGCCCCACTGGCGCCGGATTGGAAGTGTTCCATGGAGCATCGCCAGCTCGGCAAGTCGGGCCTCCGCGTCAGCCTGCTCTCCTTCGGAGCAATGACGCTGGGTGAATCGCAGGGCTTCATGAAGGGAGTGACCTCCATCGAATCGGAGGCGCGACGCGTCCTCGACCGGGCCCTCGACGCCGGCATCGACACCGTCGACACCGCCAACGTCTACTCGGAGGGGAACTCGGAGGAACTGCTCGGTCGATGGCTGGAGGGGAAGAGGCACCAGGTGGTGCTCGCCACCAAGTGCCGGTTCCCCACCTCCGGCCTCGGCGCCCAGGTGCCGCCGCACGACCAGGGGCTCTCCCGCAAGGCCATCCTGAAGTCCTGCGACGAGTCGCTGCGACGGCTTCGCACCGATCACATCGACCTCTACCAGGTCCACATGCAGGACCGCTCGGTGCCCATCGAGGAGACCCTGGCGGCGCTCGACGACCTGGTCCGCGCAGGGAAGGTGCTCTACACCGGCTGCTCCAACTACGCCGGATACCGGCTCGTCGAGTCGCTGTGGGCCGCCGATCGGCGCCACCTCGTTCCCTACGCCTCGATCCAGATGCAGTGGTCGCTGGTGGCGCGAGAGGGGGAGCGCGAACTGGTTCCAGCCGCGCGCGCCTTCGGCCTCGGTGTTCTGGCCTGGAGCCCGCTCGGCAGGGGGTTCCTCTCCGGAAAGTACCGCCGCGGAGCCCCTCCGCCGGCCGGGACGCGTCTCGCTTCCTGGCAGGACACCTACAAGCAGTTCGACAACGACCGGTGCTGGCGGGTGCTCGATGAGGTGGAGGCGGTGGCCCGGAGGCTGGGGGCCACCCCGTCTGCGGTCTCGCTCGCCTGGCTGATGGGGCGCCCCGAGCTCTCGAGCGTCATCGTCGGCGCCCGCACCGAGGCGCAGCTGGAGGAGAATCTGATGGCGCTCTCGGTGAAGCTCCCGCCCGAGGAGGTGGCCGGGCTGGACCGGGTCTCTGCGCCGGATTGGGGCTATCCGCAGAACTTCATCGGAGCCCGCGAGCCCTGGTAGGGCAAGGCCGCTTCATCCCCGGACGATCCGTCGCCACACCCAGACCTCGGTGGCCGGTGTGTCGCCTCGCCTCACGACCAGGCGAACCCGGGTGTCCTCCGGGCCGCGGATGAGCTCGATCGCGCCCCCGAACCCCAGCTCCGAGATCGGCCGCCCTTCCACCGACACGACCTCGTCCCCCGGTGCGAGGCCGGCCTCCATCGCGCCGCCCCCGGGAACGATCGCGGTGATGCGCAGCGCCGACCGACCGCGCCGCTCGAGCGCCGCGCCGATGCCGGCCAGCTCCACGCGAGGGTCCTCTCCCTCCGCCACGGGCGACAGGCGCACCTCCACCGGCCCGGCGACGCTCCCGTCGCGCACGTCGATCCCGCCGACGATGCGGGCGTGGTGCCCCTCGGCGGATACCTGGAGCGATGCGGTCCGGGAGGGAAGGCCGCCGAGCAGGAACGAGCCGTCCGGGGCGGAGAATCCCGCCGGGCCGGCGTCGAGGACGGAGGGAATGCCGATCGACTCGCCCTCGAGTGCGATGCGGGCGCCGGAGAGAGGCTGGCCGCTGACCCGGTCGGTCACCCGGCCCGCCACCCGTCCGCCCCGCGACAGCCGGATCTCCAGCTCGGCAACGCCGGGATGCTCGGGCACCGCCACCTCCACCTCCTCCGACGGCGTGTGATTGGGGGCGGAAACGAGGAGCACCACCGGCCCCGGGGGAAGGTCGCCGATCTCGAACCGGCCCGAGGCGTCGACGACGGTGGCATTCCGGACGGGCAGCTTCCATCCACGCCCTCCGCGCAGCACGACCAGGCGGAACGGAGCGACCGGCTGGCCCGAACCCGCCTCGCGGACGGCCCCGGCGACGCGCCCTCCCCGGGTGAGCTCGACGGCCGCCTCCTCCCCGGCGCGAGCCACCACCGCCCTCGGCTGAGCGAAGCCCTCGCGCGAGCCGGTGAGCAGGTAGCGGCCCGGGTCCAGTTCTCGGAGAGTGAAACGTCCCTCTGCGTCGGAGGTGGCCTGGGCCGACTCGGCGCCGTCGAGCGAGCCCGGCCCCCCGCGCTGGAGCAGTCGGGCCTGGACCAGCGCCCCCTCGACCGGTGCGCCGCCGCTCGTCACCTTGCCGGTGATGGCACTCGAGGCGACCGCCCCGGCCTTCCCGAGCCGCACCACCACCCGCCGGCTCGAGCGCGCCGCGAAATCGATGGTGGCCCGCCCCGGTGCGAATCCGGGGTGGCGTGCCTCCAGGACGGCCCCTTCCGAGGCGGAGAGGACGAAGACGCCGCCTGCGCCGCTCACCGCCCGTTCGACCGAGGGCAGGAGCGCCCGGTCGCCGGTTGCGCCTCCCAGGAGACGGACCTCCGCTCCCTCGACCGGCTTGCCCTCCTGGTCCTGGACCTGTCCCTCGTAGCGGTCTTCCTGGCGCAGCCATACCGTGACGCCCGACACCCTCTGGCCGGGCCGCGCGTCGAAGGACACCGGGCTGTGCCCCCACTCCGGCGCGAAGGGGACGTGACCGGGAGCCGACGCCGCGGCGAGTTGCCAGCGCCCGGGCTCCGGGGGCTCGAAGCGGAACGACCCATCGGCGGCCGACCGGACCGATGCCGCCGCGCCGGCGCGGGAGAAGGTGAGCTCGGCGCCCGGGATGGCCCGGGCCGACTCGGAGGAGCGGACGGCCCCCTCCAGGGCGCCACGGGGCGATGGGCGGGGAGCGGCGTCCGACGGGGAAGCCAGGGGCGCGGCGCCCGGTCCACGGGAAGGGGACCCCGGCGCGGACGCCGGCGTCGCTCCCGCATCGGGTCCCGCGCGCGGCGGGGCCCGGGGGGGCCAGAGCCAGATGGCGAGGAGAAGAGCCCCGAGGAGGAGGGCGGCGGCGAGGGCGAGGCGGCGACGCATGGTCCTGCCACGAGCCTACACCCTGCGGCGGGCTCGGGCCGGATCGCGTTGACCCGGACCTTCTTCCGTGTTAATCCGTCCATCCGGATATACGAATGGATGCCAGCGCCGCACGGCCCGCCGGACTCTTCGGCTGGATGGAAGGACTCGCCGACCCGACCCGGCTCCGGCTCCTCCACGTCCTCGAGCGGCACGAGCTCGGGGTGGCGGAGCTCTGCGAGGTGCTCCAGCAGCCCCAGTCCACGGTGAGCCGCCACCTCAAGATCCTCTCGTCGCAGGGCTGGGTCGACGTCCGCCGCCAGGGCCCGAACCGCATCTACCGGATGTCGGAGGGGGCAGACCCGGCCGCCCGGCGGCTCTGGAAGCTCGCCCGCGACGAGAGCCAGCGCTGGGCCACGCTCCAGCACGACCAGCTCCGTCTCGACCGGCGGCTGCGGGAGCGCAGGAGCGACGCCGAGGACTTCTTCGCGGGCGCGGCCGGCAACTGGGACCGGCTGCGGGCCGAGTGGTACGGAACCGGGTTCGGAGCCTCGGCCCTCCTGGCCCTCGTTCCCCCGGACTGGACGGTGGCCGACCTGGGCTGCGGCACCGGCTCGCTGGCCGCCGCGCTCGCGCCGGAGGTGGCGCGCGTCATCGGCGTGGACCAGTCGGCCCACATGCTTCGCTCCGCCCGCCGCCGCACCGCCAAGCTCGGAAACGTGGAGCTGCGCCGCGGGGCCCTGGAAGCGCTGCCGCTCGACGACGCCTCCTGCGACGCCGCGCTCCTCGTGCTCTCGCTCGGCTGGGTCGCCGACCCGCCGCGTGCCCTCGCCGAGGCCGCCCGCGTGGTCCGCCCCGGGGGAAGGCTGGCGCTGGTGGACGCCGTGCTCCACGACGACGAGGACTTCCGCCGCCGGGCCGGCCAGGTCTGGCCCGGATTCGAGCCCGTCCGGGTCGCAGAGATGCTCGCCGCCGCCGGCTGGGTCGACGTCGGCTGCCGCCCCCTTCCCCCCGAGCCCGCCGCCCGAGGCCCCGCACTGCTGCTCGCCCGTGCGCGCCGCCCCTGATCCCGTTACCCCATCCCCACCACCGAAGAAGGAAGGCACGACCGATGGCCAAGACCGCCCGCAAGCTCCGCATCGCCCCGACGTTCGAGTACGCCGTGAAGGACCTGTCGCTGGCCAGCTGGGGCCGCAAGGAGATCGAGCTCGCCGAGAAGGAGATGCCGGGGCTCATGTCGGTGCGGCGCGAGTACGCCAGGAAGAGGCCGCTCAGCGGCCAGCGCATCACCGGCTCGCTCCACATGACCATCCAGACCGCGGTGCTCATCGAGACCCTCGTCGACCTGGGCGCCGACGTCCGCTGGGCCTCCTGCAACATCTTCTCGACCCAGGACCACGCCGCCGCGGCGGTGGTGGCCGGGCGGGGTGGGACGGCCGAGGCCCCCCGGGGCGTGCCGGTCTTCGCCTGGAAGGGCGAGACGCTCGAGGAGTACTGGGAGTGCACGGAGCGGGCGCTCGACTTCGGGGGCGGCAAGGGGCCGACCCAGATCGTCGACGACGGCGGCGACGCCACGATGCTGATCCACAAGGGGGTCGAGTTCGAGGCGGCCGGCAAGGTGCCCGCCCCGGCCACCGCCGACTCGGAGGAGTTCGCGGTCGTGCTCGCGCTGCTCGGCCGGGAGCTGAAGAAGGACCGGAAGCGCTGGACCGCGGTGGCCGCGGAGATGCGCGGCGTCACCGAGGAGACCACCACCGGCGTTCACCGTCTGTACGAGATGGAGAAGGCCGGCAAGCTGCTCTTCCCCGCCATCAACGTCAACGACAGCGTGACCAAGTCGAAGTTCGACAACCTCTACGGCTGCCGCCACTCGCTCATCGATGGGCTCAACCGCGCCACCGACGTGATGCTGGCCGGGAAGATGGCGGTGGTGTGCGGCTACGGCGACGTGGGCAAGGGCTGCGCCCAGGCCCTGAAGGGGCAGGGATCCCGCGTGGTGGTCACCGAGATCGACCCCATCTGCGCGCTCCAGGCGGCCATGGAGGGCTACCAGGTGCTCCGCCTCGAGGACGTCCTGTCCAGGGCGGACCTCTTCGTCACCACCACCGGCAACGTGGACGTCATCACCGTGGAGCACATGAAGAAGATGAAGGACGGCGCCATCATCGGGAACATCGGCCACTTCGACAACGAGATCGACATGGCCGGCCTGAAGAGGTCGCCGGGCGTGGTTCGCACCAACATCAAGCCCCAGTTCGACAAGTGGACCTTCCCGGACGGCCACTCGGTGCTGGTGCTCGCCGAGGGGCGACTCCTCAACCTGGGCTGCGCCACCGGCCACCCCAGCTTCGTCATGTCGAACAGCTTCACCAACCAGACCATCGCCCAGATCGAGCTGGCCGAGCGCGCCGGCAAGTACCAGAAGAAGGTCTACACGCTGCCCAAGCACCTCGACGAGAAGGTGGCGCGGCTCCACCTCGAGCAGATCGGGGTCAAGCTCACCAAGCTCACGCCCAAGCAGTCGGCCTACCTCGGGATCTCGACGAAGGGGCCCTTCAAGCCCGATACTTACCGGTACTAGGAGGCCTCCATGGCCGAAGAGAAGATCCCCGGACCGCCCCCGTCGGAGCTCGCCCCCGCCGCCTTCGACCTGCTCGCCGCCGGCAAGGTCGGCGTCCTCTCCACCCTGTCGGCGCGCAAGCCGGGCTGGCCGCTCGGGTCGCTCGTCTCCTACGCGCTCGACGGGGTCGGGTCGCCCCATCTTCCTCTTCACCGAGCTGGCCCAGCACACCAGGAACCTCCGGGCAGACTCGCGCGCGTCCCTCTTCGTCCAGGAGGCGGGGGCGCGCAACCCCCAGTCGTCGGGGCGCCTCGCCCTGCTGGGCACGCTCACGCTGGTGCCGGGCGGCGAGATGTCGGAGGCCCGCGACCGCTACGTGGCCGTTCACCCGGAGGGGAAGTCGTTCGCCGAGCTGGGGGACTTCCTCTTCTGGCACATGAACGTGGAGGACGTTCACGTGGTCGGCGGCTTCGCCGCCGCCGGGTGGATGTCCTGGCAGGAGTTCAGGGAGAACGCGGCGGGGAAGTGACGGAGGAGGCGCGACGGGCCGTACTGGGGTAGAAAGTTCCTCCATGTCCGACAAGACAGACCGCGCGCTCGATCACTACCGGCAGCACGCCCCGTCCTACCTCGAGGATCTCGAGGCCCTCGTCCGCATTCCCAGCGTCTCGTTCGACGGATTTCCGCCCGAGCCGGTTCGCCGGAGCGCCGAGGCCACTGCCGAGCTCCTCCGCCGCCGCGGCTTCCCGCGGGTCGAGGTGCTCGAGGTCCCGGGCGCGCACCCCTACGTCTTCGCCGAGCACGTGGTCGACCCGAAGGCGCCGACCGTGCTCCTCTACGCCCACCACGACGTCCAGCCCGCCGGCGACGAGGAGCTCTGGACCTCGCCCCCGTTCGAGCCCACCGTCCGGGACGGCCGCCTCTTCGGGCGCGGCGCCGCCGACGACAAGGCCGGGATCCTCGTCCACGCGGCCGCGGTCGACTCCTGGATCCAGGGGGCGGGCGGGCTGCCGCTCAACCTCAAGGTGGTGGTGGAAGGGGAGGAGGAGATCGGCTCCGACCACCTGTCCGCCTTCATCAAGACCTACCGCGACCGGCTCTCGGCGGATGCCGTGGTGCTCACCGACACCTCCAACGTCGACGCCGGCGTGCCGTCGGTGACCATCGCCCTGCGCGGTCTCGTCGTCGCCGAGGTGGAGGTCCGGACCCTCGAGCAGAGCGTCCACTCGGGCATGTGGGGCGGACCCATCCCGGATCCCGTGCTGGCGCTCGCCAAGATGCTCGCCCCGCTGGTCGACGCGGATGGGCGCATCGCCATCCCGGGCGTCTACGACAAGGTGAGGCCGCTCTCCGACGCGGAGCGCCGCTCCATCGAGCTGCTCCCGGTGTCGCCCCAGGACTTCCGCCGGCAGGCGGGCCTGCGCCCCGGCGTCGAGCTCCTCGGCAAGGCGCACCCCCTCGAGACCAACTGGTGGCAACCATCACTTACGGTGAATGCCATCCAGGCCTCGAGCAGGAAGGACGCCCGCAACATCGTGAACGACGTGGCCTGGGCCCGGGTCGGGATCCGGCTCGTCCCGGACATGGACCCTGCCGACATCGCCCGCCGCCTCGAGGAGGCGCTCCGGAAGGGCGCGCCCTGGGGGGTCGAGGTGAAGATCCACGTCCAGAGCCACGGCCCGGCCTGGAAGACCGACGTCTCCCACCCGGCCTTCGCGGCGGCTTTCCGGGCGCTCGAGAGGGGCTACGGCCGCCAGCCCCTGGCCATCGGCTGCGGTGGCTCCATCGGCTTCGTGGAGCCCTTCGTGGAGGCGCTCGGCGGGGTGCCGGCGCTGCTCATCGGGGTCGAGGACCCGAAGTCGAATGCACACTCCGAGAACGAGAGCCTGAACCTGGCCGATTTCGAGGCCGCGGTGCGCAGCGCCATCGCCCTCTACGGCGAGCTGGCGCAGGCCCTTCGCCGGTAGCGAGGAGATCGATGGCATTGACGAAGAATTCCGAGGGGAACGGCCAGGAGGCGCGGGCGCTGGAGCGAGCCCGCGACCTGCCGAGCATACGCACCGCCTCGGACGTGGACGCGCTTCGCCGCGCCTTCGCCGACCACCTGCAGTTCTCGATCGGCAAGGACGAGCACTCGGCCACGGCGCTCGATCGCTACCAGGCCGTCGCCGACTCGGTGCGCGACAGGATGATGCGTCACTGGTTGCAGACGCAGCAGACCTACTACAGGAGCGACGCCAAGCGGATCTACTACCTCTCCCTCGAGTTCCTGATGGGCAAGGCGCTCGAGAACAACCTCATCAACCTCGGTCTCCTCGACAACATGAAGGCGGCCCTGGGAAGCCTGGGGCTCGACCTCACCGACCTGCTCGCGCAGGAGACCGACGCCGGGCTGGGCAACGGGGGCCTGGGGCGGCTGGCCGCCTGCTTCCTCGACTCCATGGCGACGCTCGCGCTCCCGGCCTACGGCTACGGCATCCGCTACGAGTACGGCATCTTCGACCAGGAGATCCGCGACGGCTGGCAGGTGGAGCGCCCGGAGGAGTGGCTGCGCTACGGCAATCCCTGGGAGATCCCCCGATCCGAGAACCAGGTGCCGGTGGCCTTCTACGGGCGAACCGAGCGCGGCACCGGGCCCGACGGGCGGGAAAAGGTTCGCTGGGTGGACACCCGCCGCGTGCTCGGGATGGCCTACGACACCCCCATCGCCGGCTTCCGGAATCGAACCGTCAACACGCTCCGGCTCTGGCGCGCCCGCTCGCCGGCGGAGTTCGACCTGGCCGACTTCAACGCCGGGGACTACCTGGCCTCGGTGGAGGACAAGAACTCCTCGGAGAACATCTCCAAGGTGCTCTACCCGAACGATCTCACCGTGATGGGCAAGGAGCTGCGGCTGCAGCAGCAGTACTTCTTCGTGGCCTGCTCGCTCCACGACATCGTCACCCGTCACCTCAAGATCCACCCCTCGTTCGACAACTTCCCCGACAAGGTCGCCATCCAGCTGAACGACACCCATCCGGCCATCGCCATCGTCGAGCTCCTGCGCGTGCTCCTCGACGAGCACGGGATGGCCTGGTCGAAGGCATGGGACATCGGGCAGGCCGTCTTCGGCTACACGAACCACACGCTGCTCCCGGAGGCGCTCGAGAAGTGGACGGTGGAGCTGCTCGGACGCGTGCTGCCCCGCCACCTGGAGATCATCTACGAGGTGAACGACCGCTTCCTCGAGAAGATCCGGGGCGACGCCCGCTTCGACCCGGCAGCGGTCGAGCACATGTCCCTCATCGAGGAGGGCACGCCCAAGCAGGTGCGCATGGCCAACCTGGCGGTGGTGGGCTCCCACTCGGTGAACGGCGTGGCCGCGCTCCACACCGAGCTGCTCCAGAACGAGCTCTTCAACGACTTCTTCCGGCTCTGGCCCGGGAAGTTCAACAACAAGACCAATGGCGTCACCCCTCGGCGATGGATCATGCAGGCCAATCCCGAGCTGGGATCCACGCTGAACGAGGTGGTCGGGCCGGGCTGGATCACCGACGCCGACGAGCTGCAACGGCTGGAACTGGTGGTGGACGACGCGGCGTTCCGGCGCCGCTTCCGGGAGATCAAGCGGGACAACAAGGAGCGGCTGGCCGAGATCATCCTGCGCGAGAACGGGCTGGAGGTGGACCCGTCGTCGATGTTCGACGTCCAGGTGAAGCGGATCCACGAGTACAAGCGGCAACTGCTCGACGTCCTCTTCATCGTCCACCAGTACCTCAAGATGAAGGCCGATCCGTCCTTCCGCCCGGTGCCGCGAACCTGGATCTTCGCCGGCAAGGCGGCGCCCGGCTACGTGATGGCCAAGTGGATCATCAAGCTCGTCAACTCTGTGGCCGCGGTGGTGAACGGCGACCCGGCCGTGCGCAGCCACATGAAGGTGGTGTTCCTGCGCAACTACCGGGTGTCGCTCGCCGAGCGGATCTTCCCGGCCGCGGATCTCTCCGAGCAGATCTCCACCGCGGGCAAGGAAGCCTCCGGAACCGGCAACATGAAGTTCGCCATGAACGGCGCGCTCACCATCGGGACACTCGACGGGGCCAACGTGGAGATCCGGGAGGCGGTCGGCCCGGAGAACTTCTTCCTCTTCGGACTCACCGTGCCCGAGGTCAGGGAGTTGAAGCGGGCCGGCTACAACCCCTGGGACTGGTACCGCGGAAACCCCGACCTCCGGGCGGTTGTGGACGCGATCTCGGGCGGGACCTTCTCGCCGGACGAACCGCGCCTCTTCCAGCCCGTCGTCGACTCGCTGCTGAACGGGGGCGACACCTACCTCGTGATGGCCGACTTCGCGGCTTACGTCGCGGCGCAGGAGCTGGTCTCCCGGACCTGGGTCGACTACGAGCGCTGGACGCGCATGTCCATCCTGAACGTGGCCCGCTCGGGCCGGTTCTCGTCCGACCGCACGATCCGGGAGTACGCCGAGGGGATCTGGAAGGTGGGGCCCATCCCCACCGAGTAGCCAGGAGCCCCCGCGCGCTACCGCCGCCGGGGTGTCCAGCCGAAGCGTTCCAGCGAGACACGCCCCTGCTCGTCGACCGCCACGCCCTCCTGCTCGAGGAGCGCGCGCTGCACCGCGGAGCCCATCGGGTCGAGGATCGAGATGGCGGCCAGGCCGCGAGGCCGGGCGCCGAGCACCCGCTGCCAGGGAACGAGGTGGCGCGTCCCGCGCAGGGCGGCGAGCGCATACCCCACCTGTCGAGCCGCTCGCGGCGTCCCGGCCAGCAGCGCC
Source organism: uncultured delta proteobacterium (assembly GCA_963700085.1). Taxonomy (GTDB): domain Bacteria; phylum Myxococcota; class Myxococcia; order Myxococcales; family Anaeromyxobacteraceae; genus CAIOAK01. The sequence continues at coordinate 120,434 of CAVOWI010000019.1, read as the reverse complement.
ACCTGGCCATAGGTCGCCACCCGGCCGCGAGGGATGCGCGCAACCACCCGGTAGTAGGACCTCCAACCCGCCGGGGGCTCGCTCCGAGGCGCCATCCCGGCCGGGACGGTCCGGTTTCGCTTTACAACCATCCTCCCGACATTACGCTTGGCGGATGAACCGTGCACGATTCCCCATGGCAGTCCTCGCCGCCGTCGCGCTCGCTGGCTGCGGCATCCAGTCGATCCCGCAGGCCAACAACGCCGTCGCAGCCGGATGGGCGGAGGTGGAGAACCAGTACCAGCGCCGCGCCGATCTCGTCCCGAACCTGGTCGAGACGGTGAAGGGCTACGCAACCCACGAGAAGGAGACGCTCGAGGGCGTCATGGCCGCGCGTGCCCAGGCCACCCAGGTGAAGCTGACGGTCGACCAGTTGACGCCCGAGAACATGAAGAAGTTCGAGCAGGCGCAGACCGGCCTGACCGCCGCGCTGGGCAAGCTGCTGGCGGTCTCCGAGGCCTACCCGAACCTGAAGGCCAACGAGAACTTCCGCGACCTCCAGGTTCAGCTGGAGGGAACCGAGAATCGGATCTCGGTGGCGCGCCGCCGTTACATCCAGGTGGTGCAGGACTTCAACAACCTCATCACCGTGCCGCCCACGAGCTTCACGAACAGCATGTTCTACCACCACGCGCCGAAGGCCCAGTTCGCCGCGACCACGCCCGGCGCCGCAGAGGCGCCCAAGGTGAAGTTCTAGGGGGCGCCCGGTGACCCGCGGCCCGGCGGCCGCCATCGCCATCGTCCTGCTCGCCGCGGCGCTGCCTGCCTCGGCCGAGACCCCCGTGCCGCGCCTGTCCGGGCCGGTGGTGGACGAGGCCGGCGTTCTCGACGGCGGCTGGAAGACCCGGCTCTCCGACCTGGCCCGTGCCGCGCGCGCCCAGAACGGTGGAGCCGGCCCGCAACTCCAGTACCTGCTCGTGAAGACGCTCGACGGCGAGCCCATCGAGAACTACTCGATGCGGGTCGCCGAGGCGTGGAAGCTCGGGACCAAGGGCAAGGACGACGGGGTCCTGGTCGTGGTCGCCGTGAAGGACCGCAAGGTGCGCATCGAGGTGGGCGGCGGGCTCGAGGGCGGACTCACCGACGCCCAGTCCGGCCGCATCATCCGCAGCGCCATCGTCCCGGCCTTTCGCGAGGGGCGCTACGGGGAGGGGCTGCACGCGGCGGGCCTTCAAATCCTGGGAGCGCTCGGAGCGTTGCCGCAGGGAATGGCGCAGGGACCGCGGCGACAGGTGCAAAAGGAGATCCCCGTCCCCATCGTCGGCGCCTTGCTCGGCCTGCTCTTCTCGCTCGGCTCGCCGATCCTCTTCCTTCTCATCGTCGCCTTCGTGATCGTGCGGGCGTTTTTGGGCATCGGGCGCCGCGGCCCGCGCGGTCCCTGGGGCGGTGGCGGCTTCTCCGGCGGAGGCGGGTTCTCCGGTGGCGGAGGCGGCTGGAGCGGTGGCGGGGGTGGATTCAGCGGCGGCGGTGCCTCGGGGAGTTGGTAGGAGCCCACCATGTCCCTCGAAAGCCAGTTTCCGACGGAAGCCCAGGAGCGCATTGCCGCGGCGGTCCGCCAGGCCGAGGCCCGCAGCATGGGGCAGGTCGTCCCGGTGGTCGTGGAACGCTCCGAGCCCTACGAGGAGGCCCGCTGGATCGCCGCCGTCGTGGCGGCGGCGCTGGTCACCGGGCTCGTGGAGCTCCTGCGCTGGGAGCCCACCATCGCCGAGCTCTTCGCCCTCCAGATCCTGGGCGGTGTGCTGGGCTGGATCGCGGGGCGCCTGGCCCCGGTGGAGCGGCTCCTGGCCGGGAAGGGCCACCAGGAACGGGCGGTCCAGGCCCGCGCCGAGCAGGCCTTCTTCGAGCATGGTCTGCACGAGACGCGCGACGGCACGGGCGTGCTGATCTTCGCGTCGCTGCGCGAGCGCCGGGCCGTGGTCATCGGCGACCGGGGCATCCACGCGCGAATGGGCGACGACGAGTGGAAGCGTGCCGTCGAGGCTCTGGTCGAGGGCATGCGGCGCGATTCGCCGGGCGATGGGTTCGTTGCCGCCATCGCCATCGCCGGAGCGCGTCTGGAAGAGCATTTCCCGCGAAGGGCCGGCGAGATCATCTCCAACGAGCTGCCCGACGGACTGAAGCGCGGCAGCTGACGCGCGCGTCCGGAGCGGCCGGCTTCAGGGTCAGGCGCCGCCGGGGGAGCGGAATGCGCAATCCTGGCAGGGCGCGAGTTCCTTCCACCCGTCGCCCACCGCCCGCCAGGCCGGTGAGTTCCACGCCTCGGGGATCGATCCGTCCCGCAGCGAACCCAGGTACCCGAGCCGTCCCTCGCGCGCCGCCGGCGCGGGGCAGGGGAGGTAGGTCCCGTCCACTTCCACCCAGGCCTCGCGACCCGCGAACGGGCAATCCCGGAGCGGCGCGCCCCCCTGCTCGGGAAGTTCCACCAGTCCGAGGAGCGCGACCTCGCCGCCTCCCCGGCGAGGGGTCGTGGTCGCCGCGTCACGTGCCGCCCGAACCGCCTCGTTCCAGCGCCGAACCGCCTCCGGCGAGCGCCGGAGCGAGGAGGCCTCCAGCGATGGGAAGTGCAGCTGGAGGTGGTTCACCTTCACCCGGTCGAGCCCCTCGGCGGCGGCGAGCCGGACCAGGGCCGGGAGCTCACCGACGTTCTCCGCGCGAGCGGCCACCTGGAGGCTCACCCCGCAGCGGTTGCCACCCACCGACGCGGTCTCGTCCCGGACCCGCACGAAGGTCCGGAGGTCTGCGAGGGCCCGGACGGGATCGCGCCCGCCGACGAGCTCGGCGTCGAGCCAGGGCGAGGCCGCGCCCCAGGAGATCTTCACGTCCGACGACACCGGGCAGAGGATGCGAGCCCATTCCTCTGCGCCACGTCCGGGGAACGACCCGTTGGTGGTGACGTTGAGCGAGATGCCCCGCGCGCCGCAAGACTCGGCGAGCCCGGGAAGGCCATCCCAGAGGAGGGGTTCCCCACGGGTCGAGGGAATCACCTCGATCGGCGGCGAGGAAAGGGAGTCGATGGCGCGGATCACATCCTGCAGCCCAAGGCGTCGGGGGGCGGCAGCGGGACGGATGGCCCGGGCCTCGTCCGAGTGCGTGGCGCACATCGGGCAGCGCAGGTTGCACTCGTCGGGGTTGGTGACGAACGTGATTCGCCAGGGCGAGAGGAGCACCCCTCATCGTACTCGCGGATCGGTCCGCGCGGATCGGTTGACAAACTCATCCGCCGGAACGGATAAACGGTCATGCCCCCCAGGTCGAAAGCCACCTTGCGGCGCCCCCGAGCGCGCACGCGCGGGGCCCGCATCCCCGGTCACGAGCGGGCCCACCCCGCCGCCGGCAACGATCTCACGCCGGTCCTGGGGGCCAACCTGCGGCGCCTGCGCATGCGTCGGGGCCTCTCGCTCGAGAAGCTCTCCAAGCTCTCCGGCGTCTCCCGGGCCATGCTGGGCCAGATCGAGCTGGGCCAGAGCGCACCGACCGTGAATGTGCTGTGGAAGATCAGCACGGCGCTGGAGGTCCCCTTCAGCGCCCTCATCACCAGCCGCCCCACCGCGTCCTTCCACGTCCTGCGGGCCGACCAGGCCAAGCGGCTGGCCTCCTCCGACGGGAGCTTCGTGTCCCGCGCCCTCTTCCCCTTCGACGAGCCGCGGCGGGTCGAGTTCTACGAGCTCCGTCTCGCCCCGGGCGGCATCGAGCGGGCCGACGCCCACCCACCCGGCACGGTGGAGAACCTGGTGGTGAATCGCGGCACGATCGAGATCGAGTCCGGTGGGGGTGTCCACGCCCTCTCGCCGGGTGACGCAGTCATCTTCGAGGCCGACGCGCCCCACTCGTACCGGAATTCCGGGGCCGTCGAGGCGATCATGTACCTGGTCATGACCTACGCCGACTCGGTGGGGTAGCCGGTGGGACGGCCGACGCACGAACTCCTCGTCGAGCGGGGCGTGGTGTCACCCGAGGCGGTCGTCCGCGCCGAGGCCACCGCCGCCCGCAGCGGCACCAAGCTCTGCAGCAACCTGCTGGCGGCGGGGGAAGCCACCGAGGGGGCGCTCGTGGCCATCCTCTCGGAGCGGCACGGGTGGCCCGGCGTCGACCTGTCGCGCTCGGAGATCTCCGCCGAGGCGCTCCGTCACGTCCCGACGGCCGTGGCGTTCGCCGACGGGATCCTGCCGCTCTCGACCGAGGGCGGGAGGCTGCACCTTGCCCTCTCCGATCCGGACGGTGCGGAGCGGGCGATCGCCGAGGTCCGGTTCGTGACCGGCATGGAGGTCTCGCCGTACGTGGCGGTCGCGGGCGCGCTCCAGGCGGCCATCGCAGAGGCCTACGAGGGGCTCGAGCACGGGGAGCCGGCCTGGCGGGGCGCCGACGCTTCCCCCGGCTGCGGAATCGCGGTGGCCAATCCGGCCGAGCGGATGCTCCCGGAGGGGGACGAGGTCATCATCGTGGTGGACGATGGGGTCCAGACGGGGATCGACATCGACGAGACGCTCTCCGTGCCCCTGGCGAAGCCGCCGGAGGCGGTGGGTCCCGCCGCCATCCCGCTGGGGACCGGCGAGTCGACGCGAAGGATCCTGGTGGTCGACGACGAGCCGGAGATCCGCACCCTCCTGCAACGGACACTCACCGCCCACGGGTTCGAGGTGGATACGGCTCCCGACGGCGAGGAAGCCCTGGCCCGGGTCGCCGCGCGCCCGCCGGCGCTGGTGCTGCTCGACGCCATGCTTCCTCGCATCCACGGCTTCGAGGTGGCTCGAAGGCTTCGCGCCGACCCGCGCACGCGCGAGGTGCCGGTGGTCATGATGACCGCGATCTACCGCGGGTGGCGCTTCGCCCAGGATGCCCGCGAGGCCTACGGCGCCGAGGACTACATCGAGAAACCCTTCCGGCTCGACGACCTGGTCAGGCGCGTCGAGGCGGTGCTCGAGGCCACCGCCACCCGCGGTCCGGCCAAGCCCTCGGGAGGGGATCTCATGCTCCGGCGGGGCAAGGAACTCCTCCTGGCCGGCCGGCTCGAGGCCGCCGTCGCCGCGCTCGGCGAGGCCATCTCCGCCGACCCGTTCTCGGCCGAGGCCCACCACCAGCTCGCCCGGGCCCTCCGAGCACAGGGCGAGCACTTCCGCGCCATGACCTCCTTCGAGCACGCGGTGGAGCTGCGCCCCGATTTCTTCCCCGCGCTGCGCAGCCTGGCCGCGCTCTATGCCGAGAAGGGTTTCCGCCGCAAGGCCGTGGAGACGCTGGAGCGCGCGATGACCGCAGCGCCCGACACCGAGGCCCGCGACGCCGTGCGCGCCAACATCCTCGAGCTGCTCGAAGCCTGAGCAGGTAGCTGCCTCGAGGCGCCGCACCCTCCAGGCTCCCCGCCCGGCCTGCTGCCCGGGACCCGCGCACCTGGCTCGTTCGCGCCTCGTGGCACGCCCGGTGCAAACGAGCCTCCCGTCGGGCGTGCTGGCGCAGGCTCGGTGCGCAGGCAGAGTCGGTCCACTCGATCCCAGGGAGATAACGATGGCAGCCGAACCCACGCTGAGCGAGCTCGCGAAGAACCTCGCTGAAACCCAGACAGCCCTCAACATCGTCTGGACGATGGTGGCGGGCTTCCTCGTCATGTTCATGCAGGCCGGCTTCGCGCTTGTGGAGACGGGGCTCACCCGCGCCAAGAACGCCGCGCACACCATGGGGATGAACTTCCTCGTCTACGCCATCGGCATCATTGGCTTCTACTTCGTGGGCTTCGGCTTGCAGATGGGTGGCGTGGGCTCGGCCTTCGGCGAGACCACCCTCACGAAGGAGTTCGCGGTCGAGATCTTTGGCAAGCCGTTCGGCCTCTTCGGCATGAGCGGATTCGGGCTGCCGCTGGCGATGTTCACACCGGCCGTCGCCGCGACCTTCCTCTTCCAGATGGTCTTCATGGACACCACCTGCACGATTCCCACCGGTGCGGCGGCCGAGCGATGGAAGATCTCGAGCTTCGTGATCTTCAGCTTCGTCATCGCGACGCTCATCTACCCGATCTACGCCAACTGGGTCTGGGGCGGCGGCTGGCTCTCCCAACTCGGCGCGAACTTCGGCCTCGGCCACGGGCACGTGGACTTCGCCGGCAGCTCCGCGGTGCACATGACCGGCGGCGTGATGGCGCTCGTGCTCGCCAAGATGATCGGCCCGCGCATCGGCAAGTACGGCCCCGACGGCCGGGTGAACCCCATCGCTCCCCAGAGCATCCCGCAGGTCATGACCGGCACCTTCATTTTGGCCTTCGGCTGGTTTGGCTTCAACGCCGGCTCGACCCTCTCCGGCATGGACTCCCGCCTCGCCGTGGTCGCCACGAACACCATGCTGGCCAGCGCCACCGGCGCCTTCTCCGCCTACCTCTACGTGAAGATCAAGTACGGCAAGGCCGACCCGTCGTGGCTGGCGAACGGCATGCTGGCCGGTCTCGTCGCCATCACCGCGCCCTGCGCCTTCGTCTCCTCGTGGGCGGCCATGCTCATCGGGGCCATCGCCGGTATCCTGGTCATCCTGGCCGCGACCTTCATCGATGCCAAGCTCAAGATCGACGACCCGGTGGGCGCCATCGCCGTCCACGGAGTGAACGGCGCCTTCGGCGTGCTCGCCACCGGCCTCTTCGCGAACGGTGTCTACGGCCAGGGGCTGAACGGCGTGGCGTACGGCGTGACCGGCCTCTTCTACGGCGACAAGGGGCAGCTCATCGCCTCGATCATCGGCATCGCCGCCAACATCCTCTGGGTGGCTCCGGTGGCCGCGCTCGCCTTCTTCCTCATCGGCAAGATCGTGGGCAACCGCGTCGAGGCCGAGGACGAGGTGAACGGGCTCGACCTCTCCGAGATGGGCGTCCACGGCTACTCGGCCGACCCCGGCCCAGGCACGGGCATCACGCCCCACGCGTACAGCGCCACGACGACCTCCGCGACGGTCGCGACCGTGGTGGGACGGTAGCGAGACCGTCGAGGACAGAGGGGCGCCGGCGGATCCGAGCCCGCCGGCGCCCTTCGCCGTTTCCGGTGTAGGATCCGCGCCGGAGACCGCGTGGACCCCTACGAACCGCTCCTCTCGCTCGGCCTGGCGGTCGTCGCCGGCCTGCTCATCGGGCTGGAGCGGGAGCAGTCGGCGCCCTCCGATCGCGTCGAGTCGTTCCTGGGTGGCGCGAGGACCTATCCGCTCGTGGCCCTCGCCGGCGCGCTCGCCGCGCTCCTCGGACGGCACTTCGGGGTTGCGGTCGTGGTCGTCACCTTCGCGTCCGTGGTGGCCTTCTTGATCGTCGCCTACGTCGACGTCGTCCGTCGAGGGGCAGACCGCGGGATCACCTCCGAGGCCGCATTCCTCGTCACCTTCCTCCTCGGCGCCCTCGCCGTGTCCCCGGACGTCATCCCGCAGGTGGGCCGTCGGGTTTTCACCGTGCTCTCCATCGCGGTGGTCGTGACCACGCTCCTCTCCTCGAAGCCGCTGGTGCAGCCCCTCATGCGCCGCGTCTCTCGCGAGGACGTGGTGAGCGTGCTCAAGTTCCTCATCGTCGCGCTGGTGCTCGTGCCCTGGCTTCCCGACAGGAACTTCGGCCCCCTCGGTGCCCTCAACCTCCGGGTCATCGGCTGGATGATGCTGCTCGTCGCCGGGGTCAGCTTCGTCGGCTACGCGGCGACCCGGATGCTCGGTCCGAAGCGCGGCCTCGCCATCACCGGATTCGTGGGTGGGCTGGTCTCCTCCACCGCGGTCACGCTCGCCATGTCCTCCCGGTCCAAGGGGGACAAGGGCATGGAACGTCCGGCGGCGCTGGCGGTGGTGCTGGCCTCCTCGATCGTCTTCGTCCGTGTCCTCGCGGTGGTCGCCTTCGTGAGCCTTCCGCTGGCTTCCACGCTGGTGGTGCCGATGCTCACCATGGCCACGGTGGGGTTCATCGTGTGCGCGTTCCTGTACCGTCACTCCACCCGGCCAGGAGAGGGCGAAGCGCTCCAGTTGAGGAATCCGGTCAGCCTCTCCTCGGCCTTCGAGTTCGCGCTCCTCTTCGCCGCCGTGCTGGCCGGCTCCAAGGCAGCGAGCCACTATCTCGGCTCGGCGGGCGTCTATGCGGCCGCGCTCCTGGCCGGCAGCGCCGACATGGACGCCATCGCCCTCTCGATGGCCGAGATGGCCGGGGGCCAGGTGACGCTGCCGGTGGCGGCGACCGCGGTGGTGCTCGCCGGGATCACCAACACCATCGTGAAGGGCGGCATGGCGCTGGCCCTGGGCAGCTGGGGATACGCCCGGATCGTGGCGGGCTCGTTCGCCGCCATCCTCGTGGCCGGAGGGCTCTCGCTCCTCGCCGTATGGAGGTAGGCTGGGCCTGGGCACCAGATGCCTGCCGGCGAGCCCTTCACCACCGCGCTCCTCCTCACCACCGGCGGAGTCCTGCTCGCCGCGAGCGTCCTCTTTTCGGGGGCGACGAGGCGGCTGGGGATGCCGGTGGGGCTGGTCTTCGTGGCCATCGGGATGCTGGCCGGCCGCGAGGGCCTGGGCATCGCCTTCGACGACTACGCCTTCGCCTGGCGTCTCGGGATCGTGGCGCTTGCGCTCATCCTCTTCGACGGCGGCCTCAACACGCCGCTGGTGTCCTTCCGGGTGGCGCTGGCGCCAGCGGCCGTGCTGGCCACGGCAGGCGTGCTGGCAACCGCCGGCCTGGTGGGGGCCTTCGCGCATCTCCTCGGACTGCCCTGGCAGCAGGCACTGCTCCTCGGCGCGGTGGTCTCCTCCACCGACGCCGCGGCGGTCTTCTCGATCCTGCGAACGAGCGGCATCCAGCTCAAGCGGAGGGTGGGAGCGACGCTGGAGCTGGAGTCGGGGCTGAACGATCCCATGGCGGTCATCCTGACCGAGGCGCTCGCCTCGCAGCTCGTGTCGGGGCGCCCGCTGGGATGGGGCGTCGCACTCGAGGTGCTTCTCAAGCTCGGGGTGGGCGCCGTGGCCGGACTCGCCATCGGCTGGGGAGGCCGCTGGGTGCTCGGGCGGATCCGGCTTCCGGTCGGCGGCCTCTACCCGGTGCTGACCACCGCCATCGCGCTGCTGGCCTTCGGGGTCCCGGAGCTGATCCACGGGAGCGGTTTCCTCTCCGTGTACCTGGCAGCCGTGCTCATCGGGAACGGGCCATTGCCCTTCAAGGGGGGCGTGCTGCGGGCCCACGACTCCGGTGCCTGGTTCCTCCAGGTGTCGATGTTCCTCGTGCTCGGACTCCTGGGAAAGCCTTCGAGCCTGCTCGCGAGCGGCCTCATGGGGCTCGCACTCGGCTTCTTCCTGCTCGTGGCCAGGCCGCTGGTCGTGATCCCGATGCTCGCCGCCTTCCGGTTTCGATGGCCGGAGCGGCTCTACGTCGGATGGGTGGGTCTGCGCGGAGCGGTGCCCATCATCCTCGCCATGGTGCCGGTGCTGGCCCGCGTGCCGGGGGCGGAGGCCATCTGGAACGCGGTCTTCTTCATCGTGCTGGTGAACATCACCGTGCTGGGCTTCACCGTCCGGCGGGGGGCGCGCCGCCTGGATCTGCAGACGTCCAGGCCTCCCCCACCGCACGGGCTCATCGAGATCTCCTCCAGCCGGCCGATCGACGCCGAGATCGAGGTCTTCTACGTGGATCCCGCCTCCGCGGTGGCGGGCCTGACGCTCGCCGACCTTCCGCCGTTCCCGGCCGGGTCGGCCGTCATCATGGTGCTGCGCGGCGGCGACCTCCACACGGCTCGCGGCCCCACCGTCCTCGAGCCAGGGGACCACGTCTACGTGCTCACCCGTCCGGAGGATCGCGGGTTCGTGCACCTGCTCTTCGGGGACGCGGGCGAGGCCTAGCAGCGCCGCAAGGCGCCCGGGGGGCGCGTCGATTAGGGTAGTCCGCTCACCAGGAGGAACGATGAAGCTCTACTACGTGCCGAAGACGAGGGCCTCGCGCCCACGCTGGGTCCTCGAGGAGCTGGGCGTGCCCTACGACCTCGTCCGGCTCGACCCGGCCAGGGCGGAGACCCGGAGCGCCGAGCACCTGGAACGCCACCCGCTGGGGCATGTACCGGTGCTGGAGGACCGCGGCCAGGCGATCTTCGAGTCGGGTGCCATCTGCCTGCACCTCGCCGACCTCTTCCCCGAGAAGAGGCTCCTGCCGCCTCCGGGCTCGGTGGAGCGAGGGCTCGCCTACCAGTGGGTGCTCTTCTCCGTGACCGAGATGGAACCGCCCCTCATCGCCCTGTCCGCGGAGGGCAAGAAGCCCGAGGCGGAGCGGGACCCGACCGCGACCGCCCAGGCCCGGGACCGGTTTCGCAAGGCGGCCGACGTGCTGGAGGTGGCCCTCCGGAACCGCAAGTTCCTCCTGGGCGATGGATTCGGCGTCGCCGACGTCATGGTCGGCGGGACGCTGGCCTGGGCCAGGGGATTCCGGCTCCTGGACGGGCTGCCCTCGGTGGAGGCTTACCTGACGCGGCTGCGCGAGCGTCCAGCCTGGCAGCGCGCAATGGCCGATTGAGGCCTGCCCCGGCGATGGCGAAGTCCCGTGCCGCCCTGGCACTCGTCGAGCATCACCCGCATGGAAATCGCGTCGGGTCATGGCCATGATGTGCCTCCCGGTGAAGAGAGCGGTCGCTCGCGAAGCCGCTCCGCGCGGGCCAGCCACAGGGCCAGCCCCACGCCGGCGAGACCGACCGGCGCCCCGACGAGCAGGCTGCCCGCGACCCCCGCTCCCGCCGCCGCGAGTCCGCGGGCCAGCCAGGCGGATCCGGCATCCCCGGCGCGGTACACGACGGTGTCGATGAAGGCCTTCGACTTGTAGCGTTCCTCGCGCGTCACCACGGTGAAGAGGACCTCCCGGGCCGGCCGCTCCACGGCATAGCTGGCGGCGCGGCGGAGACCCTGGAAGGCTGCGAGCACCCAGAAGGTGGGCCAGCCGGCGACGATCGCGAATCCCGCCGCCGAGAGGGCCGGAACGAACGCCAGGGCGGCCCCGAGGCCAAGCCATCGGACCAGCCGGCCCGTGGCCAGCGCGCCGGTCAGGAGCGCGAGCACGTTCACGGCCAGGTCCACCCGGGCGAAGAGGCGCGTCCTGGAAGCCGAGTCCAGGCCGGAGGCGGCCACGAGGTGCGCCACCTGGAAGTAGAGCAGCGTGGAGCCCAGCGTGAAGAGGAGCATCTGCGCCGCGATGGCGAGGAGGTAGCGATCCCGGAAGACGAGCGCAACGCCGCTCCAGGCGCTTCCGCCCAGCGGCCCGCCGGGATCGCCGGCCTCCTCGGCGGCCTTCGCGCTCGCCGCACCGGTCCGCCGCGACCAGTCGATGATCCGGCCCATGATCTGGGTCGAGGCCTCGAGGAGCAGGGCGGAGAGGAGGACGAGGTTTGGCACCCCGACGAGCCCGACGACGAGCTCCACGGTCGCGGGGCCGGCGATCGCTCCCGCGCTCCCGCCCGCCGCGACGAAGCCGAAAAGTCGCTTGGCCTGGTCGGTCGTGAAGAGGTCGACGAGCAGCGACCAGAAGACAGAGACCACGAAGAGCCCGTAGACGCTCACCCAGACGAAGAGGGCGCGGGCCACCGCGGCCGGGGCGATCCCGAGCCGGAGCAGAACCCAGAAGGCGAGAAGGGTCACCAGGAAGAAGCGGTAGACGAGTGGCACGGCGCGAGCGCGTGGCACCCGGGCGACGAGCCTCGAGTACAGGGGCAGGGCGGCGAGCATCAGGGCGAAGGTCGCCGTGAAGTTCCAGGGCAGGTTCTCGACCCCGCCGCGGATGCCCATCTCCTCCCGCAACGAGCGGAGCACGTAATAGCCGGCGAGCAGCGCGAAGAAGGACGCGAAGGCCCAGGCCGCGGCCGCCACCTCGCCCGGGCGCGCGTCGACGAGGCGCGAGAGGGGGCCGGACGAGGAGGGTCGAGCGGACGAGGGTCGAGCTGATCCGGGCACGGCGCAGGACGGCGGCTAGAGTTGCACGACCTTGGCCTGCTGGGCCTGGGCCCGGAAACGTTCCGGCCATCCCGGGCCGGAGAGGCGTGCTGCCACCTCGACGGCCAGGTGGCGAGGGACGGTGCCGATGCTGGCGTTGCGCCCCAGTCCCTGCACGCAGGAAGGGCAGTTGGTGAGCATCAGCGTGCCGGTCGGGCGTCCCTGCATGGCGTCCTTCAAGGCCGCGGTCTTGCGGTGGAGCATCGAGTCGGTGATGTCCGGACGCGACAGGGCGAGCGTGCCGGCCTCCGAGCAGCAGTTCGGCACCTCGATCGCGTCGAAGCCGGCTCGGCGGGCGGTGGCGATCCCGGCGGCACGCAGCGAGTCGTGGCAGGGCGCGTGGTACAGCGCCGGGTGGGTCCCCTCCAGCTTCAGCCCCGAGTCGAGCGCGAAGCCGATCACATCCTTCACCGGGGCGCCGAAGATCTTCTCGATCTCCATGCCCTCGAGCCCCTCCATGCAGGTGCCGCAGCTCACCACCACGCCGTCGAAGTCGAGGTGGGAGAGCATGTCGCGGATCTGGCTGAAGAGGATGGTGTCTCGCAGCACCGTGCGGCCGTGCTGCTCGGTGAGCGCGTTGGCGTGGGCCGGGAAGCCGCAGCACAGGAAGGGCGGAGGCAGGACCACCCGGGTGCCGGTCTCGAGGAGAACGTGGATGGAGGCCTGGGAGATCCTCGAGAAGAGCCGCTCCGAGCCGCAGCCCGGGAAGTAGAAGACCGTCCGCTTCGCGTCTCCCTCCGGCTCCAGCACCAGCGCCTGGTCGCCCCGGCACTCCGGCACCAGATCGCGAAGCGTCCCCTCGTCGGCCGCCGTCACCGGGGAGCGAAGCGTGGCGAGCAGCCGCGAGCTCGAATCGAGCTTCTGGAGCGGCAGGGTCACCTCGTGGCCGGCCCGCTGGACCGCTCCGCCGATGCGCACCAGCGCCGTGCGGAATAGCTTGTTGCCGAGGCGCGAACGGGTGTCGAGGTAGCGCAGGGTCAGCTTCGTGGCCAGCGGCATGCGCTTGAATCCTCGCGCCGCCAGGATCTCCCGCTCGATGACGGTGACCTCGCCGGTGTCGATGTCGACCGGGCAGGGCTTCAGGCACTTGTGACAGATGGTGCAGTGGTCGGCCACCTCCTCGAGATGGCGGAGCAGCTCGAAGGAGCCCGAGCGGTCCCGCTGCGCGTCGTAGAGGAGCGCCTCGATGAGTGCACCGATGGCCAGGTTCTTGTTGCGCGGGTGGAAGAACATCCCGCGGGCCGGATAGAAGACGCAGCAGTCGGGCTTGCACTTGCCGCAGCGCACGCAGGTGGCGATGCGCTTCGCCAGATCCTCGAGCTGGCCGTGCTGGAGGATGCGGGCCTCCAGCTTCAGGAGGTTGAAGCTCGGCGTGTAGATCTGGTCCAGGGCGGACAGGTCGGAGAGCTTTCCCGGGTTCATGAGGCCGTCGGGGTCGACGCCCTTCCGGTAGGACGCCAGCTCCTTGCGCCGCTCCGGGTCCCAGTAGGCGAGCTTGGTCACGCCGATCCCGTGCTCGCCCGAGACCACGCCGCCCAGTTCCTGAACCCGCTCGAAGACCTTCCCGACGACCGCATCGGCTCGCCGGAGCATCTGGCGGTCGTTCGACAGCACGGGAATGTTCACGTGCACGTTGCCGTCGCCGGCGTGCATGTGGGTGGCGAGCACGATGAGGCGTGCTCGCACCTCGTCCCAGATGGACTGGAGCGTCGCCGCCACCTTGGGGTAAGTGCCCAGCAATGCGGCCAGGTCCTGGCGCAACCGGTTGCTCACGGCCAGCGAGCGGACCTCGGCCTCGCCTGCCCCCGCGATGGCCTCCCGGGCGCGCGCGCAGGCGGCCAGGGCCGCCTCGAGCTTGGGCGCCCAGAGCCCGTCCTCCGGGGTGGGCACGCCGTGCAGGTAGGTCTCGGCGCGACGGACGAAGTTCTCCTGGCCGTGCCGCTCCTCGTGGACGTTCATGGCGTCGATGAAGAGGGAGAACTCGGAGAGGGCGGTGAGCGGCAGCACCACGTCCTCGTTGATCTTGAAGGCGTTGGTGCGCCGGGCGATGGCGCCGAGCTTCTTGCGGTCGGCCCAGAAGCGCTTCCCTTCGGCGGCGTCGCGCGCCTCGGCGAGGAAGGTGTTGACGTGCGGCGAGAGGATGGCGCGGATCGAGGCCACGCCGCGGGCCACCTCCTCCGTGGTGTGGCCCACCACGTCGACGATGATCACCGCCTTGGGCGTCTCCGCCCGTGGCGCCTTCACCTGGTATCCGATGGCCTTCACGTACTGGTCGTCGAAGTGCTCGAGCGCCGAGAGCGCCTCCTGGCCCTGGTTCGGCATCTTCCGGGCGATCTCCAGGATCACCTCGCTGGCCTCGTCGAAGTCGGGCCCGAAGAACTCCAGGCAGACGGTCCGCGTCTGGGGGTAGGCCGGATAGAGGATGAACTCGGCCGACGTGATGACGCCGTCGGTGCCCTCCTTCTGGACGCCGGGCAATCCGCCCAGCGCCTTGTTGGTGATGTCCTTCCACAGGCCGCGCTTGCGGATCTCGCTGCCCAGGAGCTCGATCCCGCGCACCAGGGCGCCCGCTGCGTCGCGGACCTCGAATCGGACCAGGTCGTCGAAGAGGATCTTCCGGAGCTGGTGGTTCACGCGGTGCACGGTCCAGTCGAACCCGCCGGGCATGGCGATGCGGAACGAGACCAGGTTGTCGATGCACGTGCCCCACAGCACGCAATCCTTGCCGCCGGCGTTCTCGGCGATGTTGCCGCCGATGGTGCAGGCCCACGCGCTGGTGGGATCGGTGGCGAAGACCAGGCCGTGGTGGGTGGCGAGTTCCATGGCCGCCTCGGTGATGACGCCGGCCTCGAGGTCGATCACGCGCCCTTCCAGCGTGCGCCCGTCCTCGAGGACGAAGGGGCGGGTGGAGATGCCGCGGATGCGGTTCAGCTTCTCGGTGTTCACCATCACGCAGTCGGGCGTGAGCGGGATGGCGCCGCCGGTGAGGCCCGTGCCTGCGCCGCGCGGGATGGCGTGCAGCCCCAGGGCGCGGATGGCGGAGAGGAGCGGAGCCACCTGCGCCTCGTCGGTGGGGGTGACCACGGCGAGCGGCAGGTGGAGCCGCCAGTCGGTGGCGTCGGTGGCGTGGGCCACCAGCGTGAACGGGTCGAGCAGCACGTTCTCTCGCCCCACCACCGCCCCGAGGGCGCGGCGAAGCCGGGCGTGGAGTTCGGGCGTGCGCCGCACCTCCTCGCGGACGCCGTCGAGCATGCTCCGCGCCTCGGCCAGCACCTCGAGCACCTCCGAGTCGCTGCCGGCGCCTTCCTGGATGAGACGGAGGTTGGCCTCTGCGTCGCCGAAGAAGCGTTTGCGCCTGCGGGACGACGTCACGAGTTCCTGGCGCAGGTAGGGGTTGCGGCGGTGGACCAGCACCTCGCCGAAGACCCGCATGAGCAGTCGGGCCGACCGGCCGGTGACCCGGCGGCCGCGCAACTCCTCGAGTTTCTTCCATATTCCCCTGCCGAGGAGCGCCGACACGGCCTGCCGGTCGTCGGCAGACGTGTAGTTGTAGGGGATCTCGCGATGGCTGGGATTCGTCATGGTCCTCTCCGCCCGGAGGCGGAGAGGGAATCAGTAGCAGGTTCCGTGCCCTGGACCCAGAACGACTTCGCCAACGATCCCGGATGTTTGAACCGGCAGGCCCCTGGCCGGGTCGCAGAAAAATATGCGCCCCTGGCCAGGACCCGCCACGCCGGCGCCGCCGCGCCGGACTAACCCTTCTTCAGCGTCTCGCTGAAGGTCGCGACTGCGGCCTTCTCGGCCTCGCGAACCGCGTGCGGAACGCGACCGATGGACTCACGGGCGTCGTCTCCCATCTCGAGCAGTTTCTGGCGGGTCTTCTGGCCCGACTGCGGGGCGAAGAGCAGCGCAACGACGCCGCCCACCGTCGCGCCCGCCAGGAACGCGAACAGGACCGTTCCTGCTCCAACTCCACCATTGTTCTGGCTCATCCTGCGGCCTCCTTCCTCTCGTGTGGGGAACTCTCCGGCGCCGCCGACTCGGCCGGAGTGCTGGGTAAAGGGTCCTCGTCCATCGCCGCCTTCCACGCCTTGACCGCCGCGACCACCGCGGGAACCACCGCCGCCGACACGGTCCCGGCGACCTGCATCGTCCCGCGCACCTGGTTCAGCATCTGCGCGACGCTGGCGGCCCCGTCGACGATCTCGGTGAGCTTGCCGTCCTTCTCGAGCGCCGAACCCAACCGGTCCACCCGCTCGGCTGTGTGGTGGATGGCCACCACGGCAGCCTCGACGTCCTTGGCGTTCTTCTCCACCACGGCGCGAAGCGTGTGAAGCGTTCCGTAGAGCTGGGCGATCAGCGGCAGGAGCGCGCCCACCAGGACTGCCGCCAGAACCACCAGTGCTACCTGCCAGCCTTCCATGAAACCTCCGTGACCCGTGCGCCTCGAAGAAGCAATCCCGATCATGCTCCCGTGCGGGCGCCGGCGCCCGGTCCCAGATGAGGGGTGCCGGCGAGGTGACCGGGGAGGCGACCCGGGGCAGGCTACCGGAATCACGGGATATCGTCGTTGACAGGAAGGGATCCCGGGAACAAAGACTCCCGCCGGAGGTCCCAAGGTGAAGGCAATCAGGTTTCACGAGACAGGCGGTCCCGAGGTCCTGCGCTGGGAGGACGTGACCCTCGGCGAGGTCGGAGCCGGACAGGCGCGGGTTCGCCACACCGCCATCGGCGTGAACTTCATCGACACCTACCACCGGACCGGGCTCTACAAGCTGCCGCTCCCCTCCGTCCTCGGGGTGGAGGCGGCGGGCGTCGTGGAGGCGGTGGGCTCCGGCGTCTCGCACGCCAGGTCGGAGACCGGGTGGCCTACGTCTCCCGTCCGCCCGGCGCCTACGCCGAGGCTGCCCTCGTTCCCGCCGACCGGCTGGTGCGCATTCCAGACGGGGTGTCGGACGAGGTCGCGGCGGCTGGCATGCTGAAGGGGATGACGGTCTGGATGCTCGTCCGGCGCATCCACGCCGTGAAGCCCGGCGAGACCGTTCTCTTCCACGCGGCGGCCGGCGGCGTGGGGCTCATCGCCATGCAGTGGCTGCGGGCCATCGGCGCGCGAACGCTGGCCACGGTGGGCAGCGACGAGAAGGGAAAGCTGGCGCTCGCCAGCGGCGCGAGCGAGGTCATCGTCTACACCCGCGAGGACGTCGCCCGGCGCGTGCGCGAATTGACCAACGGTGAAGGCGTTCCGGTGGTCTTCGACTCGGTCGGCAGGAGCACCTTCGAGGGCTCCCTCGACAGCCTCGCGCCGATGGGGCTGATGGTGAGCTACGGCAACGCCTCGGGCCCGGTGCCCCCCTTCGACCTCGGCCAGCTGGCGCTCAAGGGGTCGCTCTTCCTGACGCGTCCCACGCTCTTCAGCTACACCGCCCGGCGAGAGGACCTCGAGGAAGGGGCGCGGGAGCTCTTCGCGGTCCTCCAGTCCGGCCAGGTCCGCATCGACGTGAAGCACCGCTGGCCGCTCGCCCGGGCCGCCGACGCCCACCGGGCCCTGGAGGGTCGGAAGACCACCGGGTCCATCGTGCTCGTGCCCTAGAAAGGAAGCACCATGAACCTGCTCGCACTCGCTCTCGTGTCCGTCCTGGCGGGTCAGACCGCCCAGGCTCCGCAGCCGGCGCGCAACCCGCGAAGCCCCGTCGTCGACATCCATCACGGCGTGGAGGTGGTGGACCCGTACCGGTGGCTGGAGGACTCGCAGTCACCCGAGGTGAAGGCCTGGAGCGAGGCCCAGGCCGCCGCGGCCCGCGCCCATCTCGACGGGCTTCCGAGCGCGAAGGAGATCCGGGAGCAGGTCAAGGCCATCACCCTGGCGCGCTCCCCGACGTGGTTCGACCTGGTCGAGCGCCGGGGTGCCCTCTTCGCGAGGAAGAGCGACCCTGCCCGGCAGCAGCCCATCCTGGTCTGGATGGCGTCGCCGAACGACCCCTCGAAGGAGCGTGTTCTCCTCGATCCATCCGTCCTCGATCCCTCCGGGAAGACCACCATCGACTGGTTCGTCCCGTCGCCCGACGGCCGGAAGATCGCAGTCTCGCTCTCGAAGGGCGGGACCGAGTCGGGCGACGCCCACGTCTTCGACGTCGCGACGATGAAGCCCATCGGCGAGCCGATCCGGCGCGTCCACGGAGGCACGGCCGGCGGCTCGCTGGCGTGGAACGGCGACGGCACCGGCTTCTGGTACACGCGGTACCCCCGGGAAGGCGAGCGACCCGCGGCGGACCTGCCCTTCTACCAGCAAGTCTGGTTCCACCAGCTGGGCAAGCCGGAGTCGACCGACCGCAAGGAGCTGGGCGACGAGCTACCCCGCATCGCCGAGGTGGAGCTGCACGCCAGGCGGGACGGGAAGTGGGTCCTGGCGCTCGTGAAGAACGGGGACGGCGGGGAGTCGGAGCTCTGGCTGCGTCAGGCCGGAAAGGCTCCCTGGAAGCGCCTTTCCCGTTTCGCAGACCTGGCCGTGGGCGCAGAGTTTGGCGATGGCCCCGATCTCTTCGTGCTCTCGCGGAAGGGCGCCCCCCGAGGCCAGATCCTGCACGTCTCCCTCCCGCCGAAAGGCGCCGACCCGCTCGGCAGCGCCCGGGTGCTGGTCCCGCAGGGAAGCGACGCGATCGAGGGGATGGTGGCGGTCCGTGACCGGCTCTACGTCTCGGAGATGGCCGGAGGTCCCTCGCGCCTGCGCATGATCTCCAGGAGCGGGAAAGCGCTCGGCGAGGTTCCCATCCTGCCCGTATCGGCCGTCTACCAGGTCGTTCCGGTCCCGGGCCTCGGCATCCTCTTCCAGAACACCAGCTGGATCGAGCCGATCGCCTGGTACTCCTTCGACCCCGGGACGGGACGGGTGGCGAAGACCCGGCTCGCGGCGGTCTCGCCCGTCGATCTCTCCGGGGCGGAGGCGGTGCGAGGGTGGGCCGCCTCGAAGGACGGCACGCGGGTGCCGGTGGACGTCATCCGGATGAAGGGGACGAAGCTCGACGGCGACCGCCCCACGATCCTCTATGGATATGGCGGATACGGGGTCAACGAGAGACCGCGTTTCGCGGCGCTGCGGGCGCTCTGGCTCCTGAACGGCGGGGTCTACGCCAGCGCCGTCCTGCGAGGCGGCGGCGAGTTCGGCGAGGAGTGGCACCTGGCCGGCAACCTGACGCGCAAGCAGAACGTCTTCGACGACTTCATCGCCGTGGCCGAGTGGCTCGTGAAGGAGGGGTACACCCGCCCGCAGCGGCTTGCTCTCCTGGGGGGCTCGAACGGAGGCTTGCTCGTGAACGCGGTGGTCGCGCAGCGCCCCGACCTCGTTCGCGCGGCGGCCAGCCTGGTCGGCATCTCCGACATGGTCCGGGTCGAGACCACGCCCAACGGCGCCTTCAACGTCACCGAGTTCGGAACCGTGAAGGACCCCGATCAGTTCCGCGCCCTGTTCGCCTATTCGCCCTACCACCACGTGGTCGACGGAACGCGCTACCCGGCGGTCCTCCTCACCGCCGGCGAGGGCGACCCCCGGGTCGATTCCTGGCACGCGAAGAAGATGGCCGCCCGGCTGCAGGAAGCCACCGCGTCCGGCCGGCCAGTCGTGCTGCGACTCTCGGGCTGGGGGCACGGCATGGGAACCTCGCGAGACGAGGCAATCGCCGAAGCCGCAGATCTGTGGACGTTCTTCTTCGCCGAGCTTGGGGTCCCCTTCCATCCCATCCCGGTCGCCGCCCCGGGGAGCAACTGACGCAGGCGCAAGGCACACCCGGGACGACGGCGTGGGTTCCGCTCCGGAGCCGCGCCACCGGGGCGCTGTGTGCCGGCACGGTCGCGGCCTACGCGGCCATGTACGTGACCCAGCCGCTCCTCCCGCTCCTCTCCGCGGAGTTCCGGGTGGCGCCGGCCACGGCAGGACTCAGCGTGTCGGCGGTGGTCCTGGCCATCGCGGCCGGGTCCTTCGTGGCCGGGCCGCTCTCCGACGCGGTGGGGCGCAAGAAGGTCATGGTGGGCGCCCTGCTGCTGCTCCTCCTGCCCACGCTGGCGTGTGCCGCCGCCCGGACCTTCCCGGAACTGGTGGCCATGCGGGCGGTGCAGGGGCTCCTCATCCCCGGGGTCACCGCGGTGGCGGTCGCCTGGGCCGGAGACCACTACGCTCCGGGCCAGCTCCGCAGCTCGGTGGGCGCGGTCATCGCGGCGAGCGTCGCGGGTGGACTGCTGGGGCGCGTGGCGAGCGGCGTCGCGGCCGAGCGGGGAGGGTGGCGCGCCGCCTTCCTCGTCTCGGCGGTCATCACCGCCGCCGGGGCGGCCGGCATGTGGCGCGAGCTGCCCGCCACGTCAACCGCCCACGCCCCCTGGCGCGGCGCCTTCGCAGGCATGCTCCGCCACCTGGGCGACCGCCGGCTCCTGGGTGGATTCGCGCTGGCCTTCTGCCTCTTCTTCGGGTTCATCGCGATCTTCACCTACCTGCCGTTCCGGCTGGCCGCGGCTCCCTTCCGGCTCTCGACCCAGGCCATCTCGTCGGCCTACCTGGTCTACGTGGCAGGCATCGTCGTCTCGCCGATGGCAGGCAGGCTCGCGTCACGGGTGGCGCCGGAGCGGCTCATGCTCGCCGGCCTCGCCATCTCCGCAGCGGGCGTGGCGGTGACCCTCGCCGATTCCCTGCCGATCGTGGGGGCCGGGCTGCTGGTGCTGGTGGTCGGGATGTTCACCGCGCAGGCGGTCGGACCGTCCTTCGTGAACGAGGTGGCGACGCAGGCCAAGGGGGGCGCGAACGCCCTCTACCTGACCTTCTACTACCTGGGTGGGACGCTCGGCTCGTGGCTGCCTGGACTCGCCTGGGAGCGCTGGGGCTGGGCCGGCGTGGTCGCCTCGAGCGGCGCGGCCATCGGCGCCGCGGCGCTCGCGGTCTGGACGCTTTGCCGCCCGCTCGACACCCCGAGGCGATCCATGGCAACAAGGGGCCCATGAAGAGGGTGATCGTGGAGATCGACGAGGCGAGGTGCGACGGCTGCGGGGAGTGCGTGCCGTCGTGCGCCGAAGGTGCCATCCGGATGGTGAATGGCAAGGCGAAGCTCGTCGGCGACGAGCTCTGCGACGGCCTGGGGGCCTGCCTGGGCGAGTGTCCGCAGGGCGCCATCCGCGTGCTCGAGCGCGAGGCGGTGGCCTTCGACGTGGCGGCCGTGGCGCGCCACCTCCGGCTGGCGGAGCCTCTTGCACATCGCCCGTCCCTCGCCGCTCCCGCTCCTCGACGTTCACTGTCGGTCGTTCAGGCAATCCCCGAGACGTCGTCGGGTGGCTGCCCGGGATCTCGAAGCGTCGATCTCGGGGCGCCGGGCGCGGTCCCGTCCGGCCCCGGACCGGCCGGCGCGAGCCAGCTGACCCACTGGCCGATCCAGCTCGGGCTGGTCTCGCCGAACGCGCCCTGGCTCGCCGGAGCCGATGTCCTGCTGGCCGCCGACTGCGTGCCCTTTGCCTACGCCGACTTCCATCGCGACCTGCTGGCCGGCCGTCGAGTGCTGGTGGGCTGCCCGAAGCTCGACGACGTCCAGGCGTACGTGGCGAAGCTGGTCGAGCTCTTCCGCTCCGCCCGGCCCAGCAGCGTGACCGTGGCGAAGATGGAGGTGCCCTGCTGCGGCGGCATCGCCTGGGCGGCGCACGAGGCGGTGCGGCTCTCCGGCGTGGACGTGCCGATCTCCGAGGTGACCATCGGGGTGCGCGGGCAGCGGCTACCCTGACCGGACGGGGCGCACCCGGCGCGCATGCGCTACAATCCTTCCCGAGAGCGCAGCCCAGGAGGCTCGCCGGGAGGTTCACATGAGATGGAAGATCCCCGTTGCCGTCGCGATTGCAGCGTCCCTCTGGGCCGGTGCGTCGGATGCCCGGGCCGACGACCCGGGCGTCATCCCGCTCGAGCTCGTGGTGGGCCAGGTCACGGTGGTCAGCTCCGGCCCGGTCCGCAACCTGATCTGCGACGACTCCAGCCTGGTGCAGCCGGTGTTCACCGACGCCGGCCCCGGGCTGAAGGGGCTGAGCGCAGGAACCACGACCTGCTCTCTCACCGACGCCTTGGCCATGCGACGCGTCTACCGGGTCGTCGTGGTCGCGACGCCTTCAGCCCGGCCGTCCGCGCCGCAGGGCTCGGGTTCACCCGGCTACGGCAGCTAGGGCGACGCATGGCCGACTGGAGGCGAATCGGATGTGCCGTCGACTTCTCCGACGGCTCGGGCGTCGCGCTGGGAGAGGCCGAGGGGCTGGCACGCCGCTTCGGCGCCGAGCTGGTGCTCCTCCACGTCGTGGAATGGCCCGCCGGGAGCGACGTCCCGCCGCCGGACAGCGTGGTGGAAGCCACGCGCCAGGCCCAGGCGCAGAAGCTCGAGGCGATGAGGGTGGGCGCAGCGCAGGCCCTGGGGCGCCCGGTCGAGGCGGCTCTCCTCGACGGTCCCGCCGCGCCGGAGATCGCGCGCGCCGCCTCGGCACTGAAGCTCGACCTGCTCGTGACCGGAACCCACGGGCGGCGCGGATTTCGCCACCTCGTGCTCGGGTCGGTGGCCGAGCGGCTCGTCCACCTCGCGCCCTGTTCGGTCCTGGTGGTCCGGAAGTGATCGCTGTCGCGGCGCTGCTCGCGCTCCTCACCCTCGCTCCCCAGGCGGATCCTCCGCCGGAGGCCACCCGCATCATGGCCGAGGCCCTCCGGGGCGAATCCAGCCGGATCCTGGCCGACCTCACCGACGGCGTCGGCGCGCGACTGGCCGGGTCGCCCGGGGCCGACGCGGCCGTGCGCTGGGCCGTCGACTGGTTCCGGGCGCAGGGAATCCCGGTACGGGCGGAGCCGGTGCTGGTCACCCACTGGATCCGTGGCGAGGAGCGCGCCGAGGTGGTCGCGCGGAAGGGTGGGCGCCCCCAGCCACTGACCGTCACCGCGCTGGGGATGAGCGCGCCCACGCCGCCCGGCGGGGTCGCGGGCGAGGTGCTCGAGGTCCGGAGCCTGGAGGAGCTGTCCGCACTGGGAGCGAAGGTGAAGGGCCGTATCGTCCTCTTCCAGCACGACATGAAGGACACCTCCGGGTACGGAAGGTTCGCCGGGCTCCGGATGCGTGGCCCCGCCGCGGCGGCGCGCCAGGGTGCGGTTGCGGCGCTGGTGCGCTCGCTCTCCACGGCCACCTTGCGCATTGCCCACACCGGGATGACCCTCTTCCCGCCCGGCGAGAAGGCCATTCCAGCGGCCGCCCTCTCGGTCGAGGACGCCGAACTGCTCCACCGCCTGCTGGCACGCGGACCGGTGACGGTCCGGCTCTTCCTGGGAGGCCACCTGGCCGACCCGCCGCTCGCGCCGTCGGCCAACGTGGTCGCCGAGATCCTCGGCTCCGAGAAGCCCGAGGAGGTCGTCGTGATCGGCGCTCACCTCGACTCGTGGGACCTCGGGACCGGTGCGATCGACGACGGAGCCGGCGTGGCCATGGTCCTCGACACGATGCGCATCGCTGCCTCGATGCCGCGGCCACCTCGGCGCACGCTGCGAGCCGTGCTCTTCATGAACGAGGAGAACGGCGGCGAGGGCGCGGTCGCCTACCACGAGGCGAGTCTCGCCGCGGGAACGCGTCACGTGGCGGCCATGGAGGCCGACGCGGGAGCCGGGCGTCCCACCGGCGTGGACGTGACTGCCGGACAGGGAGGCATGGAGGCGGTCCGGGCCATGGCCGCGCCGCTCGACGTCCTGGGCGCGTCCAGGGTCGGGGCGGGAGGCGGAGGGGTCGACATCTCCCCGCTGGCCTACGCCGGGGTCCCGCTCCTGTCGCTGGCGCAGGAGACGAGCCGCTACTTCGACTGGCACCACAGCGCCGCAGACACGTTCGACAAGGTGGATCCACGCGCACTTGCCGAGGCCGCCGCCGCCTTCGCCTGGATGGCCTGGGCGCTGGCCGATTCCCCGGTCCCCCTGCCTCCGGCGCCGATCCCGTCGAAGCCGCCATGGTGGAAGCGCGCCGCGCCCTGATTAAGTATCGGGGAGAACATGCGCGGCCCCGGTCCCAACGACTCCTGCTGGTGCGGCAGCGGAAAGAAGTACAAGAAGTGCCACCGCGACGCCGACGCGGGCGCGGCGCCTCCCGGGCGCCAGATCCGTCCGGGCTCGGTGACGCCCATGCGAGCCGTGCCTCCCTCGATCCCCCTGCCCACCTACGCCAAGACGGGGCGCCCTCGCGCAACCGCGCGCATCGCCGACCCGGGAGAGCGGATCGCCCGCCTGAGGCGGGCCGGGCGGGCCGCCGCCGAGGTGCTGGAGGAGTTGTCTCGCGCCGCGACGGTCGGCGTCACCACGGAGGAACTCGACGTCCTGGCCCACGAGGCCTGCATCGCCCGTGGCGCCTATCCCAGCCCGCTCAACTATCACGGCTTCCCGAAGGCCATCTGCACCTCGGTGAACGAGGTGATCCTCCACGGCATCCCGGACGATCGACCCCTCCAGGACGGCGACATCGTCAGCCTCGACGTGACGCTCTTTCTCGAAGGCGTGCACGGCGACTGCTGCGCCACGGTTCCGGTGGGAAAGGTGGACGACGAGTCGCGGCGCCTGCTTCGCGTGGCCGAGGAATGCATGATGAAGGGCATCGGAGCCGTTCGCCCGGGGCGGCCGGTGTCCGACATCGGCCGGGCCGTGGAGCAACACGCCACCGCACACGGCTACGGCGTGGTCCGCTCCTTCTGCGGCCACGGCATCGGCGAGGACTTCCACGCCGAGCCGCAGGTCCTCCACTACTTCGACCCGCGCGCGCGCGACGTCATGCTGGAGGGGATGACCTTCACGGTGGAGCCGATGATCACCATGGGGGACGAGCGCCACGTGCTCTGGAAGGACGGGTGGACCGCGGCCACCGCCGACGGGAAGCGGGCAGCCCAGTTCGAGCACACCGTGCTCGTCACCGCCGCCGGCGCCGACATCCTCACCGCCCCGCGGCGCTGAACAGCCATTGTTCGGCCTGCCCCACCGCGAAGGGGACCGCCACGTCCACTCGAAGGGGTCGCGGGCCGAGCGAGAAGGGGGCGAATCCCCTGGCCGTCATCGATGCGGCCTCGTAGGGCGTGAAGCCTCCTTCGGGTCCGATGGCGACGACGGCCGCCGTTCCTCCCGGGGAAACGGCGTCGAGCAGGCCCGGTGCCGCCGGATGGGCCAGGAGGCGGCGCAGCCGTTCCGGCGGGAAGACGGCGTCCAGGTCGTCCTCGATGAACGGCTTGAAGAAGCGGTGCAGGGTCACCACGGGCGGCCGGGTGTCCTTGCCCTGCTCCAGGCCGAGACGGATCTCCCTCTCCATCGCGTCCGGCTCGAGGAGGGGCGAGCCGAAGTAGCTCTTCTCGACCCGGTAGGTCCCCACGAGCGCGACCCGCTTCACGCCCATGGAGGCCACCGCCTGGAGCACCTTTCGCAGGATCTTCGGGCGTGGAAGGGCGAGCAGGAGCGAGATGGGCGAGGGGGTCGGCGGTTCGGAGCCGAGGTGAAGCGCGAGCAGGACCTCGTCCGGCGAGGCGGAGAGGACCTCGGCCTCCCCGGTGGGGCCACCCCAGAGCCCCACCGCGATGCGATTGCCCGGCGCGGCGCGCAGGACCTCCACCACGTGCCGTGCGCGACGCCCGCCTATCCTGGCCCGGTCGCCGGATTCCAGATCAGCTTCGTCGAGGAGCAGGAGGTTCAAGGTGTACGATGTCTCCGATGGCCGAGAAGCCCCCCTACTGGTACCTCATCTCCGTGCTCGCGAGCACGGTGCCGCTCGAGCCGGCGCTGGCCATGAGCCTGTACGAGGTCGCCTGGTCCCTCCACCACAGCGGGGAGGGGCACGGCGAGGTGGTGCAGGATCGGATGGAGGGGCGCGTCACCAACCTGCATCGCTCCTTCGCGCTGGGTTCCATCGCCGGGCCCGGCTTCGAGGCCGAACTGGAGATGCCGCAGGGGAAGGGCAAGGTCCGGTTCCTCCTCACGCGGCAGGGGCTCGATCGCGGGTCGAGAAGGGCCAGGCTCGACGCGGCGCTTCGCAACTGACCCGGTCGCCCGGGGGCTCAAAAGTGCTCGGCGACGACCTGCCGGGCCAGCTCCATCGAGCTCGTGAAGGCCGGTGAGATGGGGTTCAGCACGTGCAGCGTGTTGCCGGCGCGCTCGACGATGAAGTCCATGAGCAGCTGCTTGGTTCGCCAGTCGACGAGCTGCGGGCGGATGCCCACCTTCTCCGCCGATTCCACCTCCGACGGGTCGAATCCGTGGACCAGCCTGGCCGCGTCGCGGTGCAGGAAGGCCGGGATGTACTTCCGAGGCTCGGAGAGCGCCACCGAGCGGAAGCCCGGATTGCGGAAGAAGAGGATGGCATCCTCGAGCGCGATGCGCGGTGCGTCGCCGTCGATGCCGGCCAGGATGCCGTAGTTCTCCCGGCCGAAGGCGGGGATGGCCGTCGGGCCGAGGTAGACGTCGCCGTGTACGCTTCGGGTGAAGTGGACGCCGAGAAAGGGGTTGCGAGGATCGGGGACGGGGTAGATGTTCCCGTTCACCACCAGTCGAGCGTCCTTCCGGAGCTTCCGGTAGATGCCCTTGAAGGGAATGAGACGGTAGTGCTCGCCCACGCCGAACATGCGCGCCACCCGGTCGCAGTGGGCCCCGGCGGCGTTCACGAGCCGTCCATAGCCGATCTCGCCCCCGGTGGTGCGGATGGCCGACGGACCGGCCGCTGCGACCACCTCGACCCCGGTCCGGATGCGAACCCGCCCGCCCGCCTCCAGGTCGGCGCGCAGCGAGGCCAGGACCTCCTTCGGGTCCACCACCGCCGTCATGCGCGACCAGAGCGCTCGCCCCACCGTGCGTGCGCTCGGCTCGACGGCGGTGAGCGCCTTCTCGTCGAGCATCTCGATCCGGGCCCCGTTGGCGGTGGCTCGCCGGGCCAGCTCGTCGAGCACCGGCAGCTCGCTCTCCTCTCGCGCCACGACGACCTTGCCGCAATCGAGCACCGGGATGCCCTTCTCCCGGCAGTACGCGCGCATGAGGAGGTTTCCGGCCAGGCAGGTCCTCGCCTTCCGGCTGTCGGGTGCGTAGTAGATGCCCGCGTGGAGGACGCCGGAGTTTCGCCCCGAGGCGTGCCGTCCCAGCGAGTCCTCCTTCTCCAGGACGAGCACGTCGCCGGCGCCGCGCGCCGCGATCTCCCGCGCCAGGGAGAGCCCCACGATCCCACCCCCGATGACGACGACGTCCGCGTGTTCGCCCATGGCGAGGCGATGCTAGCCGAATCGGCCGCGAGCCGTTAGAACGAAGCCTTCCCCCAGCTGGAGGTGCCACGTGTTCCGAGCGATCCTCGTCGAGAAGACCGACTCCGGTCAGGCCACCCGACTCGCGGAGCTCGACGAGTCGTCGCTCCCGGCTGCCAACGTCCTGGTCGGCGTCCAGCGCTCCACCGTCAACTACAAGGACGCCCTCGCCCTCACCGGCAAGGCTCCGGTGATCCGGAAATTTCCGATGGTTCCCGGCATCGATGGCGCGGGGGAGGTCCTGGAGTCCACCCACGCCTCCTTCCGCCCGGGCGACCGGGTTCTCGTGAACGGCTTCGGGGTGGGGGAGAGCCACTGGGGCTGCCTGGCCGGACGCGCCCGCCTCGAAGGTGGATGGCTGCTGCCCATCCCCGCTGCCTTCACCGCCACGCAGGCCATGGCCATCGGGACCGCGGGCTACACGGCCATGCTCTGCGTGATGGCGCTGGAACGCCACGGCGTCACGCCGGAGAAGGGCGAGGTCCTCGTCACCGGAGCCGCGGGCGGAGTGGGCAGCGTGGCCATCGCGCTCCTGTCGAAGCTGGGATACCGCGTGGTCGCCTCCACCGGCCGAGCCGGGGAGGCGCCCTACCTCACCGGCCTGGGCGCGGCCGAGGTCATCGACCGGGCCACCCTCTCGGCGCCGGGCAAGCCGCTCCAGAAGGAGCGATGGGCCGGCGTGGTCGACTCGGTGGGAAGCCATACGCTGGCCAACGCCTGCGCCGCCACCCGCTACGGGGGAACGGTGGCGGCCTGCGGTCTCGCCGGGGGCATGGACCTTCCCGCCAGCGTGGCGCCCTTCATCCTGCGCGGCGTGACGCTCGCCGGGGTCGACAGCGTGATGGCCCCCATGGCCGTCAGGAGCGAGGCCTGGCAGCGGCTGGCCCGCGACATGGACCCTGCGCGCCTCTCGGCAATGACCCGGGAGATCGGGCTCGCCGAGGCCATTCCCGCAGCCGCCGACCTTCTCGCCGGAAAGGTGCGCGGCCGCATCGTGGTCGACACCACCCGCTAGGCCCGATGTCGCGCCGAGCCATCTCCCGTTCCGTGATGCTGGCCGCGGCGGCGCTGGCCATGCCGGGCCTGGCTTTCCCGTACGAGGAGCCAGTCCACCAGATCATCGGGGAGCGGGCGCTTCCCGCCACGCTGCCACGCGATCTGGCCCGCCCGGCCATGGCCGACGTGGACGAGCTCCGCGTGGCCACGTGGAGGGCCGGCGCTTCCCACCCCGACCCGGGCGTGCGCGCGCGATTCCTCTCCCGCTTCCCCTCCGAGGCGCGGTTCGACGGCTGGGCCTGGAAGGAGCTGCTGGGCCTCACACCCGAGGCCCGGGTGGTGGGGATCGACGCGTTGCCCGAGGTCTGGCAGGACGCGCGCGCGGTGGCGGCCTTCTCGTCGCGGTTGCCCGACGACGACAGGCGAAACGTGGAGCGCTTCGCCCACGACGCCGACCGCAAGGTCCGGCGCGACGCTGCCGGCCGGCCCATCCCGGCCGACCCGGCCCAGCTCGACATGGGCGCCCTCACCGGCCTGTCCAGCCAGGCCCACGCGCACTACGGCCTCCCGGCGGTCGAGTTCTCCGACTCCCCCGACGTCCTGAAATCCGACCCGCGCCGCTTCGCCTATCCGCCGACCGCGAAGGCCTTCGCGCCCGAGTTCGCGCAGATGCACACCGACGTCGCCATCGCCGCCGCGACCTCCGGGACGCCGGGCGGCCGCGCCCTCTCCTGGGTCTGGCTCGGGGCGGCTCACCACTACATCGAGGACGTGGGCAACCAGGTCCACACGCTCCAGGCCGTCTACCCGTTCTTCGTGGACGCCAAGATGCAGAGCTGGAAGGAGAACGCGCTCTCGCTCTGGGGGCTCCTGCGCCCGCGCCCGGGATTCGTCGAGATCGGGATCGGCATCATCAAGAACCACCACCTCTTCCTCGAGGATCTCTGGGGTGCCCGGGTTTCCGATGCCGCCGCCGGTCGGCCCGCGCCGGCCGGAGCCGTGGCCGGCCTTGCCGCGCTCGCGGCCGGGGATGCACGCATGGACGCGGCCCTCGACGAGCGCGCCCTCTCGCCGTCCGGCCCGTTCTCGAAGGCGATCGCGGAGGAGCTGGTGGAGGCCTCGAGCCGGGAGGGCGCGGACGTCTACCTGGCCGCCCGCGAGATCGCGAATCCGCGCCTGTCCCGCTCCCGCTACGTCTACGAGGCGAGGACGGCCGACGCCGAGCTTCGCGCGTCGCCCGACCCGGCCGCGCTCGCTCGCTTCTACGAGCTGGAGGTCCGGGGCTTCGCCCGAGCGGCCAGCGCGGTGCGCCGCCACGTGCGCCTCTTCCAGGAGGAGGCTGCGCGGGCAGGTGTCTCGGACGAGGCGCGACGGGCGGTCCGGGACGCGGTGCTCCGGCGCCTGGTGGCGGCGTCGCTGGATGCGATGGATGCGCGGGAGAAGCGGCTCTCGGCCTGGCTCTCCTCCCGGGCCGTCACGCCGAGGTGAACTCCTGGCGAAGCCGCGCGGCAACCTCCTCCGGCCAGGCCATCGAGAAGTGCTCCCCGAGCAACAGGTTGAGGTAGTTGGCATCGGGCACGTGAAGCACGGGGTCGAGGTAAAGCCTGGGGAGGAGGCGCGCCGAGAGGGAGTGTCGCCCCGACCGCTCGGTCGTCCGATCGGGAAAGAAGGTCAAGTTGAAGCTCCAGAGCCCGGCCGTGGCGAAGCCGCGGAGCGCTCGCCGGAGGCCGGCCGCGAACGCGGCCACGTCGCCGTCGGTGAGGTCGAGAATGGAGGACTTCCCCGGCAGGACGGCCCGGCAGTCTCCCAGCAGTCCGGAAGGGGCGAACGGGACCACCCAGGTCCAGTCGCCGGTTCGCCCCACCACGCGCCCTGCGGCCTCCTCGGCGGCCAGGAGGTCTTCCGCGAAGGGGCGCCCCCGAGCGGCCAGGAAGGCCGATTCCGCTGCCAGTTCCCGCCGGATGGCGTTGCCGGGCTCGGACGTGGCGACCACCTGCATGTGCGGGTGGATCTGGGTACCTCCAGCGGGCGGCATGTGGTTCCAGGTGACGAGACCGTAGAGGTCCCCGACGCCGAGACGGGGAATGGTCGCGGCCAGGAAATCCCGGGCCGCGGCGAGTCCCGAGACGACGAGCGACTCGGGCACGTCTGCGGCGTCGACCAGGTGTTCCGGGCCCGGGACCAGGACGGCCGACAGGTCGTCATAGGGGAACAGGTTCGGAAAGATCACCGCTTCGCCCCTGCGGAACCTGCCGCCGGGGACGAGGGCTTCCGGGAAACGGGGCGTGACCGTGGTCACCCGCTCGGGGCAGAAGGGGCAACCGGGACGCCGGGCCGCCACCACGGCGGCGATGTCCGGAGGGGGCGCGGCGGGCAGAGAGAAATGGCAGATCCGGGACGACTGTCCGGTCAGGGGATCGTATCGGATCTCGCTTTCGACCTCGGTCAAGGCGAAATCGCGCCTCGGGTCGTGAAGCCGCGCCACCCGGGGCTCCCTCCGGAAAACGACGGCTCCCGCCTCGATCGACGTCATTCCGAACTCCCGGACCCAAAAGGGTGCTAACGAAGCGTTAGCCAATTCGCGCACTTCAGCATTAGCTGAGGCACCACCATCTCAACAACCGCGCCCGGGAGTGAACATGGCCCAGAAGATCGATTTCGCGAAGCTTTCCCTGAAGGACGCCCTCGACCTCGCCATCCTCATCGAGGCCGAGGCCAAGGACCGCTACGAAGAGTTCGCCCACCTCGTCGGGGGTCGCTACAAGGGCGATTCGGATGAGGTGTTCAAGAACATGGCGCTCTACGAGGCCAAGCACGGTTCCGAGCTCCAGGCCCGCCGCACCAAGCTCTTCGGGAACGCCCCGGCCACGGTGAGCCTCGACGCCATCGACGACGTGGAGGCCCCCGACCGCGGCCAGCCCCGCGTGTTCATGTCCCCCCGCCAGGCCATGGAAGTGGCGCTCGAGTCGGAGATCAAGGCCTGGGACTACTTCGACGGGGCGCTGCGCCACGTGAAGGATCCCGACGTGCGAAAGCTCTTCGAGGAGCTTCGCGCCGAGGAGGCCCAGCACCAGGAGTACATCAAGAAGGCCATGGCCACCCTCCCGTCCGGGCCGGACGTGGAGGAGGACGAGGCCGACGCGCCGGGCTCCGACGGGGGCTGAGTGCTCCGAGGAGCACGAGTGCTCCCGGTACGGTTCGTCCTGGTGCGGCCGCGGGTGGCCGAGAACGTCGGTGCCGCGGCCCGGGTCCTTCGAAACTTCGGCCACGCCGACTGGGTACTCGTCGACCCGCAGCGACTCGACATGGATGTCGCTCGCCGGCTTGCCATGGGGGCCGAGGACCTGCTCGAGGGCGTGCGCTCCGTGCCCGCGCTCGACGACGCGGTCGCAGGCTGTGCCTGGGTGGTGGGCACGGACTCTCGCCGGGTCCGGGGCAGGGCGCCCCTCGAGCCAGCCGATCTCGCGGCGGCCGTGGCCGAGGCGGCTCCGAGGGGGCCCACGGCACTCGTTTTCGGAGGCGAGCGCGACGGGCTCCGCGCAGCGGAACTGGCGCGCTGCGACGCACTCTCGCGAATCCCGTCCCGGGGGCCACAGCCCTCGCTCAACCTGGCCCAGGCCGTCGCCATCTACGCCTTCGCGCTGCGGAGCGCCCCCGACGCGACCCCCAGGCGTTCGGCCGCCAGGCCGGCTGCCGCCCCCGACGAGGAGCTGGTCGGCGTGGAGGAGTCGCTGCGGGCGGCGCTGGCCGCGGGTGGTTTCCTGCGCGGCCCCGAGCGCCACGCGGTCGGAGACCTGACCCGGACCCTGCGCCGGTCCCGTCTCACCCGCAAGGAGGCGCGCCTCTGGGTCGCAGCGCTTCGATGCGTCGCGGGGAAGGAGAAAGCGTGAACGCCGTCCGCCCCCGCCGGAGCGCCCTCTACGTTCCCGGCTCGAACGCCCGCGCGCTCGCGAAGGCGGGCACGCTCCCCGCCGACGTGCTCATCGTGGACCTGGAGGACGCGGTGGCCCCGGGCGCGAAGGAGGCGGCTCGCCGCGCCGCGGTCGAGGCCAT
Organism: uncultured delta proteobacterium; assembly: GCA_963700085.1. Taxonomy (GTDB): domain Bacteria; phylum Myxococcota; class Myxococcia; order Myxococcales; family Anaeromyxobacteraceae; genus CAIOAK01. Next base: position 88,112 of record CAVOWI010000019.1, on the reverse strand, counting down.
CCGCCGCGGGCTTGGACGGGCCGAGATAGTAGTAAGAGTGAATTCCATGGACACGCCGTGGGGCGCGGCAGATCTGGAGGCGGCGGCCGGCTCCGGCGCGGACGCGGTGTTGCTCCCCAAGGTGGAGGGCGCCGATGCGGTCCGGGAGGCGAGCCGCCGGCTCGAGGCCGGAGGCGCCCCTGCGTCGATGTCGCTGTGGGCCATGGTGGAGACGCCCCGGGGCGTCCTCCACGCGGAGGCGGTGGCCTCTTCCTCGCCGCGACTGGCCTGCCTCGTGGCCGGCACCTCCGATCTCGTCAAGGACCTGCGGGCGCGCCACACCGCGGGGCGAGCCGAGGTGCTGGCCAGCCTGTCGATCCTGGTGCTCGCTGCCCGGGCCAGTGGCCTCGCCGCGCTCGACGGCGTGCACCTCGACCTCGACGACGAGGCCGGCTTCGCGGCGGCCTGCCGCCAGGGGCGTGACCTGGGATTCGACGGAAAGACCCTGATCCACCCGAGAACGCTCCAGGCCGCCAACCTGGAATTCACCCCGGGTGATGACGAGCTGGCCCTGGCCAGGCGGGTCATCGAGGCCCATGCGGCGGCCGGGTCGGCCGGGCAGGGCGTGGTGGTGGTGGACGGCCGGCTGGTGGAGGGACTCCACGTGGCCGAGGCCCACCGCCTGCTGGCCCTGGCCGCGGCAATCGAGGCCCGGTCCGGATAGGATCTCCGGGTGATCGTCCCCACCCTCGAAGACGTTCGCCGCGCGCTGGCGTCGCGCCCCGGCCTCCGGCTCCCCGAGCGCCTCCCCCGGCAGGCGGCCGTCTCGGTCGTGCTGCGCGAGCCCCCCGGTACCGGTCTCGAGGTCCTCTTCATCCGACGGGCCGAGCGCGAGGGCGACCTCTGGTCGGGTCACGTGGCCTTCCCGGGCGGCAGGGTCGAGCCCGGCGAGGCCATCGAGGAGGCCGCCGTGCGGGAGACGGTGGAGGAGGTGGGGCTCGACCTCCGCGCCGGCGCCGAGCGACTCGGCGCCCTCGACGAGATCCCGGCCATCGGCCGCGGACGGGCCGTCGGCCTGTCCATCCAGCCCTGGGTCTTCGCGCTGCGCTCGGTCCCCGGCCCCCTGCGCTTCTCCGGAGAGGTGGCGAGCGCGCGATGGGTGCGCCTGGCCGACCTGCTGGATCCCGGTCGTCGGGCTTCGTACCCGTACGTCCACGAGGGGCATCGGCTGCTCCTCCCCAGCCTGGACGTGGACGGGCTCGTGATCTGGGGGCTCACCTACCGGATGGTGGAGATGTTCGGCGACCTGCTCCGGAACCCCCGGTGAGGCTTCACTCCGGGAGAAGCTCGAGCACCCAGGTCCTCATGAGCACCCGGTCCTCGATGGCCGTCGTGGTCGGTACCTCGTGGACTCCGCAATCCACGACACCCTCCCTCGGCGAGTAGAGCCGCCCGGGATCGCCGGCCAGCACGCGAACCCCCCGTGTGACCAGCCCGCGTCCCCACGCCTGGAAGCGCTCCGACATCGCCCGCTCGTAGAAGACGTCGCCCGCCACCACCAGGTCCACGTCCGGCCAGGTGCCGAAGGGAGAACCGGACACGAAATCCACGGTGACGCCGTTCCTGGCCGTGTTGAGCCGGACCGCAGCCTCGCAGTAGGGATCGACGTCCCAGGCCGCCACGTGGGACGCCCCGGCAAGCGCCGCAGCGATGGCGACGAGGCCACTCCCGGTTCCGAAGTCGAGGACGCGGCGACCCGCCACCTCGTCCGGATGGTCGAGGATGTGACGCGCCAGCGCCTGGCCACCGGCCCAGGGAAAGGCCCAGAACGGAGAGTCGTCCCATCCGACCAGGTCCGCGACGGTGGCCTGCCACAGCGTGGTCACCTCGGTGGCCTGGTAGAGCAGGATCTCGGGCACGAGCGGCACCGGCCGGACCACCGTTCGACTCCGGATGAACTCCATCCACTCTTCGGGCGAGCGAGGCAGGGAGAGCGGCGAGCCCATCAGAATCTGAGGGTCCGCGTGGACCACGGGCGGGCTGGCCAGCCACACCCGCAGCATCGTCCAGACCAGGCCGAGCAGCACCGGCCCCACGAAGACGCCGATGAAGCCCCAGGCGATCAGGCCGCCCGTGGCCCCGAGGAAGATGACCGACATGGGCAGCCCAGTCCCTCGGCTGATGACGTACGGGCGGACCACGGAGTCGAGGGCGTTGTTGGCGATGAAGCCCCACACCAGGGTGAAGATCGCGGCGCCTGGCCGGCCATTGTAGAAGAGCCAGGCCCCGGCTCCGAGGTAGACGATGTGGATCCCCAGCTGCATGACGTCGAGCACGAAGCTCGCCACCATGAGCACAGCGATGATCGGGACCCCGGCCAGCCAGAGGCCGATTCCCTCCAGCAGGGCCAGGACCGCGGCGGCGCCGATGATGCCCACCGACACGTAGCGGATGGTTCGGCCGGCCAGCTCGAGCAGGTGTACGCCGTGAAGGCCGCCGACCCGCTGGGCGATGCTGGAGGCCATCGCGCTGCCGCGTTCACCGCCGGCGAGCATGGGCCAGGCCAGGATGGCGGCCAGCAGCACCTGCACGATGGTCCAGCTCGTTCCGAGCACCCGCATCACGCCCCACTGGGCCATCCGGGCGGTCTCGGCGCTGCTTCCTGCGTACTGGGCCACCACGCCGTCGACGGTCTCCTTCCAGGTTCCCTGGAGCAAGTGGCCCACGACCGGCACTCGCCTCACCCATTCGGGAGGCGCGGGAAGGTTCCAGTTCTGGGGCTGGGAGGCCAGGTCCACGATCGCGCGAACGCTGGGCAGCAGCGCGAAGGCGGTGAGCACGATCGGTGCCACCACGAGCACGAGCAGGACGACCACCGAGAGCGTGGCCGCGAGCGGGGGATGACCACCCGTGCGAACCAGGAACCAGCGGTGCAGTGGCCACACCGTGACCGACATGAAGAGCGACCAGAGGAGGATGGTCCCGAACGGGGCCAGGATGGAGAAGGCCGTGGCCAGCAACGCCGCGACCAGCGCGAGCGCAAGGCCGCGCTCGAACAGTCCACGTCCCTCATGGGGCGGCGAGTGTCCCTCCACGGATACCCCATACCGCCCCGCGCACCGCGGGGGCAACGGCCTGCTATTGTTTCACCATGGCCAGCCCCCGCGACAAGACCGCCTACGTGGTCCGCGCCCCCACGGCCGTTCTCACCCGCGGCTTCGACCCGCGCCTCTCGGTCGGCTCCGCCCGGCCGGCCGTGTTCAGGTCGTCCACCTACGTCTTCTCGAGCCCCGAGAAGGCCGAGCGGGCCTTCGCCATCGCGCTCGGAAAGGCGAAGCCGGCCGACGGGGAGAGCGTGGATCTCATCTATTCGCGCCTCTCCCACCCCAACGCGGAGATCGTCGAGGACCAGGTCGTGCCGCTCGAGAAGGGCGCCGATGCGGCCGCCGTATTCAACTCCGGGATGGCGGCCATCTCCACGGTCTTTCTCACCTTCTGCCAGCCCGGCACGAGCTTCGTGTACACCGTGCCGCTCTACGGCGGGACCCAGCACCTCATCCACCAGCTCCTCGAGCCGCTGGGCTTGAAGGGCATCCCCGTGATGGCCGGGGACACCGCCGCGATCGCGAAAGCCATCGCGGGCGCCAAGAACCTCCGCCTCGTGCTGGTGGAGTCGCCGGCCAATCCCACCCTGGTGATGACCGACCTCGCGGCCCTGGCCGCGGCGGCGAAGGAGCATCCCGACCGGCCGCTGGTGGCCGTGGACAACACCTTCATGGGCCCGACGTTCCAGCACCCGCTGGCCCTCGGCGCCGACCTGGTCATCTACTCCGCCACCAAGTACCTGGGCGGCTTCAGCGACATGCTGGGCGGGGTGGTCCTGGGGAGCGATCCGGAGCTGGTGGCGCGGCTTCGCGGGATGCGCGCCATCCTGGGGAACATCCTCCAGCCCGACGAGTGCTGGCTGCTCGACGGGCGGCTCCCGACCGTCGGGTTGCGCATGAACCGGCAGTCGAAGAACGCGCAGCACGTGGCCGAGGCGCTGGTCGGCCATCCCAAGCTGAAGCGAGTCATCTACCCATCGCTCCTGACCGACCCGGAGCAGATCCGGATCCGTGACGCACAGTGCGACTACCCCGGCGGGATCATCACCATCGAGCTCAAGGGCGGCAAGAAGGCGGCCTTCGAGTTCCTGAGGAACCTCCGCATCGCCAAGAACGCGGTGAGCCTGGGGGGAGTCGAGACCCTGGTCTGTCATCCGGCCACGACCACCCACTCCGAGATGTCGGACGACGAGCAGGCCCGCTACGGAGTGGGACACGATCTGGTGCGCATCTCGGTGGGCATCGAGCACTGGCGCGACCTGCTGGCCGAGTTCAAGGGCGCACTCGACGCGGTGTGAACCGCCTGCCCGTCAGCCGGCGATGGCGCGCGCCAGCTCGACGATGGAGAGGGGCGACGACCCCTCCGCCTTGTTGTTGACGACGACCAGCCCCTCCTTTCCGGCGCGGACGGCCCGGGCGACGAGCGCGGCGATCGAGGCGCGGCTCTCCGGATCGGGCGCCGCCAGCCGGTCGAACGGGGAATAGAGGTCGCGAGCCTCCTCGTATCCGCGGCCGTGGCCGAGCATCCATCGGACCACGAGCCGGGGCTGGGATTCCACCGGCGACACCTCGGCCTGGGTCTCGAGCGGCGGCATGCTGGGATGGATCGTGAAGCCGTGGGCGGACCCGGACGACGAGAGCGCGGCGGTGTAGACGGGCCGGAGGAGTTCCCGGTTCCGGATCTCGACGGCGTAGGGTGGTCCGCGCGGCAGGGCCCCGAGGAAGGTGGCCAGCCGTTCGGCGAACCGTCCAGGGTCGCGGGTCTCGGCGCGGGGAAGGGGAGGGAACTGGAAGAGCAGCACGCCCAGGCGCTGCCCCAGCCCCTCCACGGCCGGGGCCACCACCGCGTCGCGTGCGAAGCCCGCATCGAGGTAGCGGGGGTTTGGGCGCGCGGTGCCGGGCCCGGCACCTTCCCGGAGCGAGTGAAACGTGCAGAGCTGGGAAGCCTTGACCAGGAAGCGGAAGTCGCCGGGGACCTGCGCGGCGTGACGCGCGAAACCGGCCGCGTCGAGGGGCGCGTAGAAGGTCCGATCGAGTCCCACGGCGCGGAGCAGCGGGTGGCGCGCGTATGCGACGAGCCCGTCCCTCGACAGGTCGTCTGCCCGGAGGCGCCCGGCGTAGACCAGCCCTTCCCATCCCGGGAAGGACCAGGACGACGTGCCGAGGCGGAGGCCCGCGGGCAGTCGAGCGGCCACCTCCATGACGGAAGATGAAACAGGCGCGGCCCCCACCGCGGCGATGTCGTCGCCGGCGAAGAGTCGAAGCTGTGTACCGTCCCTGTCGGCGCCTTTCCGCAAATTCCCACCCGACATGAAAGAGATCTAAGAGATCCGTGCCGCCTGCGCCCCAACAGGGGCGAAAAAGACATTCATCACGTCCCGTGAACAGAGGTCGACGTAGACCAATCAGGGGACTTTCAGCACATCGGTGCCGAGTGTAGACAATGCTGGAAAGCAGGAGCGAACCCGGGAGGTGGCGCCGTGGGCAACGGGCTGGTGAGACGGAGCGTGCAGGCGTCGGCGGTGGCCCTTGGGGCCGCCATCGTTCTCCTGCCGTCGTCCGTCGGCCGCCACGCAGCGCCTCGTGCCACCCTCCCGGACTCCCCGCCGCCGGCCACGCACCGCCCCGTCGATCCGCTGACGGCGCAGGTGCTGGATCGCATGCCCTCGCTGGACATCGACGCGGCCGCGGCGCTCGCCGCCGCCGTGCGCGTCGAATCCGAGGCCGCCGGGCTCGACCCCGTGCTGGTGATGGCGGTCATCGGGGTGGAGTCTGCCTGGGCGCCGGCCGCCGTCTCGGAACGGGGCGCGCGAGGTCTCATGCAGATGCGCAAGGTCGCCCTGGCCGTTGAGGAGCGCAATGCCGGACTGGCTCCCGGCGACGTCCACGAACCGGTCCACAACGTCCGCATGGGGGTTCGCTACCTCGCCCGGATGATCGAGGTCTTCGGCGACGAGGACCTCGGGTTGATCGCCTACAACACGGGTCCCACCCGGCTCTCCTCCTACGTGCAGGCGGTCGGAGAGGTGCCCGACTCGCTCTGGTCCTACGTCCGGAAGGTGCGACGCGAGGAGCGAAAGCTCCGTCGCGAGATGCTGCACGCCGAGGTCCTGGTGGCCGCCGCCGCGAGGTAGAGTCGTCACCCATGCCCCGACGAAGAAAGGCCCCTGGTCCGGCCGCCAGCTGGACGCGGGCCGAGATCGGCAGTCTCCGTTCACTGACCACCCCGGGCCGCATCCAGGAGTTCGTGGACGGCCTCGCCTACAGGGCCGAGGACGACCCCGGATCGCCGCGCCGGGTGCTGGCCGAGCGCCGGGCCAATTGCTACGACGGCGCCATCTTCGCGGCCGCGGCGCTTCGCCGGCTCGGCCACCCGCCCTTGCTGCTGGACATGCAGGCGGTCCGCGACGACGACCACGTGCTGGCGGTGTTCCGCTCTCGCGGGCGCTTCGGTGCCGTCGCCAAGTCGAACTTCGCCGGGCTGCGTTTCCGCGAGCCTGTCTTCCGGACCGTGCGGGAACTGGTGCTCAGCTACTTCGAGGGCTACTTCAACTTGAAGGGGGAGAAGACGCTGCGGGCCTTCTCCGGGCCGTTCGACCTGTCCCGCTTCGACCGTCTCGAGTGGACCTTCCGCGACGATCACCTCCAGTACATCGCCGAGCGGCTCGACGGATCCCGCCACTTCAGGATCCTGACGCCGGCCATGGAGCGCGCGCTGGTCCGGGTGGACCCCCGCACGATGCAGGCCGGCCTGCTGGGGGCCGATCCGGCCGGTCTTCACGCTGGCTGAGCCAGGACCGGCCTTGCGTGCGACCACGCCACGGCTTTTCGCGGCCGCCGTCGCGATCTGGGGCACCACCTGGATCGCCATCACCTTCCAGCTGGGCAGGGCGCCGCCCGAGTCCAGCGTGGCGATGCGATTCGCCATCGCCTCGGCCGTCCTCTTCGCCTACTGCCGGGCACGGGGTCTCCGGCTGCGATTCCCGGCCGCGGTGCACGGACAGCTGGCGCTTCTCGGACTCTTCATGTTCTGCCTCTCCTACCTGGCGGTGTACCGGGCGGAGACCTTCCTGGTGTCGGGCCTGGTGGCGGTGGGCTACTCGGGCAGCCCGCTGGTGAACCTCGTCATCTCCCGGCTGGCCTTCGGGACGCCGGCTACCCGCGGGGTGGTGGTGGGCGGGCTGCTGGGCGTGGCCGGCATCGCGCTGGTCTTCTCGCCGGCGCTGGCGCAGGTCCAGGCCAGTCCGGGCATCCTGGCCGGCGCGCTGCTCACGGTGGGCGCCGTCGTCGCGTCGGGCGTCGGCAACGTCTTCGCCACCCGCCTCAATCGACTCGGCGTGAACGTCGCCCAGAAGATGGCGTGGGGGATGGCCTACGGATCGGCCGGCAGCGCCCTCTTCGCCCTGGCGAGCGGGGAAGGGCTCTCGTTCTCGGCGGAGCCGTCCTACCTGATCTCGCTGCTCTACCTGGCGGTCTTCGGATCGATCCTGGCCTTCGCCGCCTACCTGACGCTGCTCGAGCGGGTGGGCGCGGCCCGGGCAGGCTACGTCGGCGTGATGGTGCCCGTGGTGGCCCTTGCCATCTCCGGGGCGCTGGAAGGATTCGCCTGGGGCCCCACGACCTTCCTGGGCATCGCCGTGGTCGTGGCCGGCAACCTGGTGGTCCTGCGAGCGCGGTAGCGAGAAGTTCGGATTGACCACCGGCCCGGCCGCGTGCTTGGAATGGAAGACCCAGCCAGGAGGGCATCCATGGAGTCGGCGAAGTTCGCAGAAGTGCTCCGCAAGTATCCGCTCGCGGTCAGCGTGGTCACGGTGGGGCGAGGCGGATCGGAGAACGCGCTCACCGTCTCCTGGGCGACCCCGGCCTCCTTCGCCCCCCCCATGTTCCTGGTGGCCCTCGACCGCCTCCACTACAGCATCGACTTCGTGAAGAGCACCAGGAACTTCGCGGTCAACCTGCTCGCCGAGGGGCAGGAGCGCCTGGCCGGACAGTTCGCGCGCCAGGCCATGGCGGGCGAGGACAAGTTCGCGGGCGTGGCGCGGCGGGAGGGCGAGACCGGCGCGCCCATCCTGACCGAGGCCGTCGCCTACTTTGACTGTGAGTTGACGAGCGTCGTCGACGCCGGGGACCACTTCCTGTTGCTCGGACGGGTGGTGGATGCCGGCGTCCTGAAGGACGCCAAGGCGCTCGTGGGCGGAGCGTCGCTCCGCTACCAGAAGTCGCAGCCCTGACGGCCCAGGGCCGGGGGCGCTTGCCGCGAGACGGCTAGTGCGGGCCGGGGGGGACGGCCGTTGCCTGCCCAGCAGCGTCGGACGCGTCGAGCGCAGCGTCCATGTCGTCGACGATGGCCTGCACGGACTTGAGCTGGCCCACCTCGGTCTCGGGCAGGCGCACCAGGCTCTGGCCGGTGTAGTAGAGGCCGAGCACCTCGTCGCCCAGGGTCACGGCGCGCAGCAGCGCGTCGGTGATGCAGAAGCTCTCCTGGTAGTTGCTCGCCCGGCACTTGCAGAGGCTCTCGGCCAGGCACTCGATGCAGGCCTTCTTGCGCCCCATGTAGCCGGACGGGCCGAAGTACCAGGCCTTGGAGCGGGGCGGGAAGGACTTGCCGGCGGCCAGGGCCTCGGTGAAGGGGCTTCGCACCGCGCGCGCCTTCATGCCCTTCACGCAGCTGGTGATGATGGTGACGTCCTCGTCCTTCTTGCCGAGGTGGACCTGCTTGAAGGTGGCGTGCGCGTCGCCGTCGCTGGAGGCGATGAATCGGGTGGCCAGCTGGACGCCGGCAGCGCCCTGCGCGAGGTAACGGCCGACGTCGGAGGCGGAGACGCCGCCGGCTGCGACCACCGGGAGCGAGGTGGCCGCGCAGACCTCCTCGACGAGGGTGGGAAGGGGATGGTCGATGTCGCCGATGTGGCCGCCGGCCTCGGCGCCCTCGGCGACCACCCACTCGGCTCCCCATTTCTCGTACATGGCCGCCAGGCGGCCGGAGGAGACGATCCCGACGAACGGTGTGTTGGCCTCGCGGCACCAGCGGATGATGTCGCGCGAGATCCCGGCGCCCTGGATGATGAAGGAGATCCCCTCGTCGAGGCCGGTGCGGGCCAGCAGCTCGAAGTCGGCCTTGTTGATGGCGGCCATCAGGTTGATGCCGACGTATCCGCCCGGCGCGGCGGCCTTGGCGCGCTGGATCTCGGCGCGAAGGTGCTCGGGGGTCTTGATCACGGCGGAGATGGTGCCCACGCCCACGAAGCGGCGCGACCGGACCGCCGCCACCTTTCCGGCGAGGCCGTCGGAGGCGTGAATGCCCATCCCTCCCTGGACCAGCAGGCGCTTGCCGGTGCCCAGGATGGCCCGGATGGCCGTCCGATCGAGCTTGGGCGCCGAGACCTTGGCCGTGGCGGGACGGTTCACTTCGAGTTGTTCGGCGACGTTCGGCATGCACGCTCCAGGCGTGGGGGGCGACGGGAAGGCCGCACCCTACGCCGGGCGTGTCATGTGAATGTCACGGGGAGATAAGGGGGCGCCGACGACCATGGCGCGGTGCGGCATGAAGAGGGGGTTTACGCTTGGAATTCAGCCGAAAGGGCCGCGGATCACGGGCAGGTGACGGTTGCGGCAGGGCAGGCGCGGGTGTCGTAGCCGGTTACGCCAGTTCCGGCGACGTCGATACTCAAGACACGCCGGCTGCTTCGTCCAATGGTTCCACGTCGCGTCTACCGAGGCGCCGTTGGAGTACACCCCAACGCTCGAGTTCGCCGTGTCATAGCAGGCGAAGGTGTTCTTGACGCGGACGCCCACGAGTTGCAGGCGCTGCCACCGCGGAGATCAAGTCTCCCGGCACTAGCCGCTACCAGGACCTGGTCCCACTTGTTGCCGTAGAAACTGAGTTGCCCCTGAAAAACGACGGTACCCGGGAACGGAGCTGTAAGTACCAGCCCGCCTCCTCGGCGCAGGCCTGATGCCACGTTGTAGTCTTGGGTGAGCGTCGTTTCCGGTGACGACGTTATTCCCAGTAGCGACAGCGTCGACCCGCTCCCCATCGCCAGCAGGCGGAACGCCGAGTTCGTCGCTCCGGTCATCTTCGCCGCCCCGCTGCTGTTCTGGACCGTCACGCTCACCGTCGCACCGCCCACGGGCTGCGCATGCACGTGCGTCCCGTTGTCCACGTACGGGCAAGCGTCACTGAACAACGTACCCCGCGCGACGTAGACGGCATCTCCGGTGTTCAGGCGAAATGCCGTCCCGGTCGCCGAGAAGCTGGGCGCCGCCGCTCCAGCAGAGCCGATTGCCACTCCCGTCCCGTTCCCCGTCACGGACCCACCCGTCATCGTGGTCGGCGCCTCCGCCTCGGCCAGGATGCCCGTGACCGCACCCGCGACCGTCACCCCGCTCAGGGACGCCGGGCAATACCCCGTGAGATGCGCCCCGCTTCCGAAGCGGACCACGGTGGTACCGGTCGAGGCCGCCGAGATCGCCATGCCCGCCAGCGTCACGGGCCCGACGTCGGCCGGGTTCGGGCAACTGGTCGCGATGCCAGCCCCGGTGGAAGCCTCGTTCCGGATCTCGAAACCAGAAACGGACGACCCGGGACCGACGGTGACGAACGCGCCGGTGAGCGCGGCCGCCGTGGTGATCGCGTAGTGACCGATCGCCGGGACGGCGTCGTCGGTGGTCACGGCCACGCCGGCGCCGATCGACAGCGCGCCCGCCTCCGAGAAGACCACCACGCCCCCCGGGACCGACGCCGACCATCCCCTGGCCCGGACCGTCGCTCCGGAGCCGAGCAAGTTCGCAGACGCCAGCGCGTCGGTCAGCGTCCGGTAGCGGCACGCCGCGGGCGAGTCGAGACCGGTGGGAATCGGCGGCGCCCCCGCCGGCGACCCGTTGACCGCGTCCGCCACGTACAGCGGACCGGGATTGTCCGGACACGCGCAGGCCCCGGCGCGACACGACAGCGACGAGCCGGCGCAATTCGTCTCGGCCTGCCACGTCAGGCAGGTCGATCCGGCCACGACCGGCCCGCAGCGGAGCACCTGCTCGCCTGTGGCGCCGCACTGGGTGGCGCCGAGCGTGGTGCAGGCGTTCACGGTTGGGCAAACGCAGGCGGCGCTTCCGCTGCTCGCGTTCTCGGCGCAGGCCTTGCCCGGGTCGCCGCAGGCGGTCGAGGAGGCCTCGTACCAGCAACCCGTCGCTGGCGGGGCGTCCTGGGCGCAGGTCACCACCTGCCCGCCCGCGTTGCAGAAACTCGAGGTGGTGGCGTTGCAGCGTGTGGGGACGCACGCGCAGGAGGCCGCCGAAGCCGAGGAAGTACACTGCTGGTGCGCTGGGCAGGGCGTCGCGACCGGCCCGGTCGAGCAGACGCCGCCGGTCGCCGTGCAGGTGGCGAGCTCCCCGCCCAGGCAGGACGTCCCCGGGATGCATTGCCCCGCGATCGTGTGGCCAGGACAGGCCAGCGCCGCGGCCCCGCACTTCCCGTCGTTGCCGCACCCCTGGTCGGACGGGCAGTTCAGGTCCGACGAGCAGGGCGCCCCGGTGGTCGTCACGGTACACGCCACGAGCAGGGAGAGGAGGACTGTCGAAGCCAGCCGGCGCATCGGTGCCGCAGAGTACCAGAATCGGCTTCACCGGCGCGTCGACAGCCGAGCCCGGACATGATTGGCTCTCGCGCCATGCGCCCGTCCGCACGCGTCCTCGCCCTCGCCGCCCTGGTCGCCGCCGCCCACGCCTCACCGGCCCCGGCCGCCGAGCCCCGTCCCTTCAACGTCCAGGATCTCGTGACGCTGCAGCGCGTCTCCGACCCACGCCCTTCCCCGGACGGCAAGTGGGTCGCCTACGTGCTCCGCTCCACCGACCTCGAGGCCAACCGAGGCCGCACCGACATCTGGGTGGTGGGCATCGACGGGAAGGGGGCGCGGCGGCTCACGTCGAGCCCGGAGAACGAGTCGAGCCCGCGCTGGGCGCCCGACGGCAGGTCCCTCTACTTCCTCTCGGCGCGCGGAGGTCCGCAGCAGGTCTGGCGGCTGCGCATGGACGGGGGCGAGGCGGAGAAGGTGACCACCCAGCCGCTCGACGTGACGAGCTTCCGGCTCTCGCCGGACGGCCAGCGCCTGGCCATCTCCCAGAGCGTCTTTCCCGACTGCTCGGCGGCCGCCGAGGGCGCGGTGCCATGCACGACGAAGCGGCTCGAGGAGCGGGCCCGGGTCCAGTCGTCGGGGCGGCTCTTCACCCGGCTTCCGGTCCGGCACTGGGACGAGTGGCTGGACGGCCGGCGAAATCACATCTTCGTCCTCCCGGTCGGGGGCGGCGCGCTGGCGGATCTCATGAAGGGCATGGAGGCCGACAGCCCGGCGCGTCCCTTCGGAGGCGCGGAGGACTACGCCTTCACCCCCGACGGGAAGGGAGTCGTCTTCTCCGCCAAGGACGCCGGCCGCGCCGAGGCCTGGTCCACCAACTTCGACCTCTTCCTGGTGCCGGCCGACGGATTGGCGGCGGCGCGGAACCTGACTGCGGGAAACCAGGCCGGGGACGGCAAGCCGGTCTTCTCGCCCGACGGGCGCAAGCTCGCCTGGCTGGCCATGGAGGTGCCAGGCTACGAATCCGATCGCCGCCGCATCATGGTCCGCGAATGGCCGGACGGCGCGCCGCGCGAGGTGGCGGCGGGCTGGGACCGGTCTCCGGGCGAGCTGGCCTGGTCGGAGGACGGCCGGACCCTCTTCGCCACCGCCGACCACCTCGGGGCCCACCCGATCTTCGCGATCGACGCGGCCACCGGCCGGGAGAGACTGCTGGTGAAGGGAGGAAACAATCACTCGCCGTCGGTGGCCGGCGGCGTTCTCGTCCACACCCGCGACGACCTCGGGTCGCCGGCAGACGTCTGGACGGTCCGGCTCGACGGGAGCGGGGCCGCGCCCATCACCCGGGCGAACGCCGCGGCCCTGGCCGGCATCGCCTTCGGCGAACGGGAGCAGTTCACCTTCCCGGGCTGGAACGGCGAGACCGTGCACGCCTGGATCGTGAAGCCGGTGGGCCTCGACGCCTCGAAGCGATACCCGGTGGCCTTCCTCGTCCACGGCGGTCCGCAGGGCTCCTTCGGCGACAGCTTCCACTACCGGTGGAATCCGCAGATCTACGCCGCGGCCGGCTACGCCGCGGTGATGGTCGACTTCCACGGCTCCACCGGCTACGGCCGGAGGTTCACCGATTCCATCGGCGGGGACTGGGGCGGCAAGCCGCTCGAGGATCTCCAGAAGGGGCTGGCGGCGGCGCTGGCCCGCAGCCCCTGGATGGACGGCACCCGGGTGGCGGCGCTAGGCGCCTCGTACGGCGGCTACATGATCGACTGGATCGCCGGCGCCTGGCCGGACCGCTTCCGCTGCCTGGTGACCCACGACGGCAACCTCGACAAGTTCCACGCCTACTTCGACACCGAGGAGCTCTGGTTCCCCGAGCGGGAGCACGGCGGGACGCCCTGGCAGGTCCCGGCGGCCTACCAGAAGCACAACCCGGCCAACCTGGTCGGAAACTGGAAGACGCCCATCCTGGTCATCCACGGCGGGCGCGACTTCCGCGTGGTGGAGACGCAGGGGCTCGCCACCTTCACGGCGGCCCAGCGAATGGGCGTTCCCAGCGAGTTCCTGCACTTCCCGGACGAGAACCACTGGGTGCTGAAGCCGGCCAACAGCATCCAGTGGCACGAGACCGTCTTGCGCTGGATCGAACGGTGGACCCGTCCGTGAAGGGAGTCCGGCAACGCAAGGGTCCGCGGATCGGCCTTCGGGAATATGGGGCGTGTGGCGGTTGCGCTTGACGGGATTCTCGGGGCTTCACGCTCCGGCGATCGGGTCGCGAAGACAAGGGCTGTGTCGTTGCCGCAATTCGCGCGGGAAGCGCGCGGGGAAGCTCCAGCGAGGGTCGAGAGATCCACGCGGGAAATCCCGGCAGCGAGCCGTCTCGTGCGTGTGGCGAGGGCGCGAAAACGCGTGAGAGCATGCGTGCATGAACCAAGCACGCGAATCGTCCCGACGCCTCGCCGATCTCCTCCGCCACGAACATGTCGCCATGGCCGACTTCCTGGTGGCGCTGGCAGAGTTCGACCGGCAGCGCCTCTGGGTGCATCTCGGCCATGCCAGCTTGTTTTACTTCCTCCACCGGGAACTCGGGCTGTCCAGAGGGTGCCGCCCACTACCGGAAGGTGGCGGCCCAGCTCATCCAGCGGTTCCCCGAGGTGGTGGCGCCGCTCCGGGAAGGCAAGCTGTGCATCACGGTCGTGCTCGAGCTGGCCCGGGTCATCACACCGGAGAACAGCGTCGACGTCCTTCCTCGGTTCTTCCATCGGTCCAGGCAAGAGGCGAAGGCGGTCGCGGTGGAGATCCGGCCAGCCGCGGTCGTTCCGCGGAAGGAGATGGTGACGGCGCTTCCGCTGGTGTCCAGTACGCAGCCTGGACGCGTTCAACCGGTTGAACTGGCGGCGGCCCACCTCGTTCAGGGAGCGTCCTCGCCGACTCCGGCCATGCGGCCCGCTGCACCGATGCAGGCGGAGCCCCTCACCCCGGACCTGCGGCGCCTCCACGTGACCGTCTCGAGGCAGTTCCTCCACAAGCTCGAGGCCGCGCGGGCGGGACAGGGGCACGCGCAACCGGGAGCGTCGGCGGAGCAGATCCTCGAGACCGCTCTGGACCTGCTCCTCGCGCACCAGGCCAAGCGCCGCGCCCAAGCGAAGAAGCCCCAGCGGGCCCCCCGCCCCGCAAAGCCCGGCCACGTCCCCGCCGCCGTGAAGCGCGTCGTCTGGGAGCGCGATGGCGGGAAGTGCCAGTGGCCACTCGATTCCGGTGGGATTTGCGGCTCGACGCTGCGCCTCGAGATCGACCACGTCGTCCCGCGCGCCAGGGGCGGGCCGTCCACGATCGACAACTGTCGCCTCGCGTGCCGCACCCACAACCAGCTCGCCGCCCGCCAGGTCTACGGCGACGACTGGATGGACCGATTCACCAATGGTAAAACACGGAACGTGCCGATGGCACGGGAACCTGCGCTGCCCTGGCGACCCCGCGCCACCGCGCGGAGTGGAGGAGAGTCCTACGCCTCCATCTTCACGATGCAGTCGGTCGGGCAGACGGCCATGCAGGCCGGCTCGCCGCCGTTGCTGGCGCACTCGTCGCACTTGGCGGCGTCGATCACGTAGGCGTCGGGGCCCTCGGAGATGGCGGAGGTGGGGCACTCCGGCTCGCAGGCGGCGCAGCTGGTGCAGTCGTCGGTCACGATGGTGTTGGCCATGGGGTTTCTCCTGTCGGCGAGGAAGGAAAGGAATGGAGCTGCGTTTCCGACGCAGCTTGCACGTCTCGCGCCACGGCGAGCGGAAAAAGAATTGTCCTGTTGGCGGGAAGTTGGCGATCGGCGGGAACTCGCCCGCTTGCGGGGCACGCCACCGGAACCGCAAAAAGTGCGTGGAAAAACAGGAGAAATCCAGTCCTGATTCGACGCCGGTCCCGTCGGTGAGCGACGCTTCAGCTCCGCCGCCAACGCCCGGGCACCCACTTCCAGGTACGCCCCTCCCGCTTCCAGTAGCCCTCGATCCAGGTCCGCCCCGGGTAGGGCGCCGACCAGGATCCCGCCACCCAGGCGTACCGCTGGCCGGTCCACGACCAGAAGCCCGCGATCCAGACCGCCTCGCGCGACGGGGCGGCGCCCGGTGACTCGACGAGCAGCGGCCGAGGAGGGGAAGAGGCGACGAGGTGGGGCAGGGCCGGGGGTTCATGGATCGTCGCCGGCGACCCGGTGGACGGGGACCAGTACGGCTCGTGAAAGATCCAGCCGCGCGCGTCGCTCGTCCAGCGGGCCGGGACCCAGGTGAAGGGGGGCCGGCCCGGCGGCTCGGCCCACTGCCCCGCGACCCAGGAGTAGCGCCCGTCGGTCCACTGCCAGTATCCGTCGATCCACACGAAACCGGCGCCAGGAGGTGGCCCGCGGGGATCGGCCAGCCCGGCGGGGGGCGCGCCGTCGGTCGGCAGGCGAACACCGGGGACGCCCGGACCGGCCACCGCGAAGGTGGGGAGGACGGTGCCCAGGAGGGCCAGGGCGATGACGGCAGGGCGGACCACGATGTCCCATACTATCGTGAGGGCATGAACGACCGCGAAAGCAATGCCACCCTCGCCATCGCCATCCAGGCCGCCTTCGTCGACGGGGCGCCCGACGACCGGGAGCGGGAACAGATCCGGCGCGTGGCCGAATCGCTGGCCGGGGATGCGGCGGCCGGCCTGCCCTCGGCCTACCAGTCGGTGCTGGTGGAGAAGCGCACGCTGGAAGATGCGGCCGCGGCGCTGACCACGCCCGAGGCCCGCCGCTTCGCCTACGAGATGGCGGTGGCGGTGGCCGAGTCGGACGGCGTGCGCACCGACGCCGAACGCGCGTTCCTCGAACGGCTCCGGGCCATCCTCGGCGTGGACGCCGCGCCGGCCGCGGAGCTGGAGCGCCAGACCCAGGTGCTCATGACCACCCCGGTCACGAATGCCGCCGGCGACGGCTCGCGTCCCGATCCCGCCGCCCTGGACGCCAAGGTCCTGAACTACGCCATCCTGAACGGCGCCCTCGAGCTGCTCCCCGAGTCGCTCGCCACCATGGCCATCATCCCGCTCCAGATGAAGCTGGTCTACGAGGTCGGGGTCGCCCACGGCTACGCGCTCGACCGCGGCCACGTCACCGAGCTGCTCGCCACCGTCGGCGTCGGGGTCACCGGCCAGGCCGTGGAGCAGGTGGGGCGAAAGATCCTGGGCGGCATCCTCGGATCGATCGGCGGCCGCATGCTGGGAGGCCTGGGGCGGCAGGCCGCCAGCTCCGGCGTCGCATTCGCCACGACCTACGCGCTCGGGCAGGTGGCGAAGGAGTACTACGCCAGCGGGCGCAAGATCGACGCAGCCCAGCTGAAGCAGGTCTTCCAGCGGATGATGGAGGAAGCGCGCGGCCTGGCCGGAAACTACTCGGGACAGATGGCCGAGAAGGCCCGCACCCTCGACATGGCGAAGGTCATCTCGATGGTGAAGGGCGGCCCCTAGCGCGCCCGGCCCGGGCCTACCTGGACTTCACGTCGTACGGATTGGCGTGGAGGGCGACCGAGATGTCCCGGATCGCCTTCTGGGCGCGAACGCTGTTGCCGGCGGCGTCGAGAGGCGGGGAGAAGACCGCGATCCCGAAGCGGCCCGGGGCGACCGCGATGATTCCCCCGCCCACCCCGCTCTTGGCCGGAAGCCCCACCCGGTAGAGCCAGATGCCCGAGTCGTCGTAGAGGCCGGCGGTGGCCATGACCGCCAGCACGCGCTGCACGTGCTCCGGGTCGATCACCTGCTTGCCGGTGATCGGATTCTTGCCGCCGTTGGCGAGCGTGGCAGCCATGACCGCCAGGTCGGACGCGGTGACCGAGATGGAGCACTGTCGCGTGTAGAGGTCGGTGGTGACGATCGGGTCGTAGTAGAGCCGGTCGTATGCGTGCATCAGCATGGCGATGGCGCGGTTGCGCCCGTTGGTGTCCGACTCCGACTTGTAGACCTCCTGGTTCACCTCGAGCTTTCGCCCGGCGAAGGCCTCGTGGATCCCGATGATCCGGGCCCACTTCTCCTCCGGGGTCTTTCCCTCGACGAGGCTCGTCGTGGCGATGGCGCCTGGGTTCACGAAGGGGTTCATCTCCTTCCCCTTCATGAGCTCGATGGCCACGATGGAGTTGAAGACCTGGCCGGTCGCGTCCACGCCGATCTTCTCCAGCACGGCCTCGGCTCCGGCCGTCTGGATCACGCTGGCGAGCGTGAACACCTTGGAGATCGACTGGATGGAGAACGGGGCATTCACGTCCCCCTTCTTCACGACCTTGCCGTCCACGGTGACGAGGGCGATGCCGAAGAGCTTGGGATCCACCTTGGCGAGCGCGGGGATGTAGTCCGCGTTCTTTCCCTCGTCGAGGGCCAGGTACTTCGCGTGCGCGGCGTCCACTGCCGCCTGCGCCGGCCCCTGCGCATCCGCGCGCCCCCCCAGAGCGATGTGCGGCGACCAACACGGCGACGGCGAGACGAAGGGTTGTCATGGGCCTCCCCCAGCGGGTGGTTCGATTCTACGTCAGCGACGGTAGGACCAGCCAATGGTCAGCTGCGCGATGTAGTCGTTCTTGGACGCGGCCGGATCGGGGGGCCGCGTATCGAAGGTGTCCTGGAAGGACAGGCCGACGTGGAAGTCCATGAACACCTCGTACCTGATCGTGAACGAGAAGGTGCCGCGGAGTCGCCCCCAGTCGGAGAGCCCGGGAAACAGCCGGAGCTGGGTGGTCATGTCGAGCTTCGGGCTATCGTACCGGAAGGCATCCCACGTCGCGCCGACGAGCCCGTCGAGCGTGAGTGTGGGGTCGCCGGTCGTGTACTGCTCTTGCGAGCCGACCAGGCCCGTGGAGAGCCAGATCTCGGTCCAGCCGTTCCGGACGACCGAGTAGGCCGGGCCCGCGGAGATGGAAGAGCGCAGCGTCAGGTTCAGTTCGTCGTTGTGGGCCACCTCCAAACCAAGGAAGGCCCGCCACTGCTTCTCGAAATACACGTCGCCCTGCAGCATCACCGTGTAGCGGCTCACCGACGCGTTCGAGTCGTCGTCCTGGAAGTAGGCGTCGAAGTCGAGCTTCGAGCCGAACCACTGCGCCCTGTAGGTGACCTCGCCGGAGGTGGAGAGGGTGGTCGCCGAGTTGGCCTTGGCGACGGTGAAGCCGAAGTCGAATACGGCGCGGAGCCGGCCGAAGAAGCTGTCGTCCATGGGGACGATCTCGACCACCTCGGACGTCGGGACGACGTGCGCCGCCGGCAGGAGCCCCACGGCCAGTTCCTGGTCGGAGGGCGTCGAGAGCACCCCGTAGTAGCGTTGCCCCGACGAGAGATCCACCTCGTACGAAAAAGCTGACGTCATCCGGAGGACCTTGTCCCACTCGATGGAGAGGCGCCCGGCGTCGTCGGTGTTGAAGTCGAGCTTTCCCCGCGTCATTCCCTTGATCTCGCCGGTCAGGTGGTCGCCGTTGAGGAGCACCACGACGTCGGTCTTTTCTCGCGCCAGGGCCGGCGCGGCGGAGAGCAGCAGGGCGGCGGCGAGCAGTCGGCGGGACACCGGCGCGGATGGTCGCAGAGGCCGGGGCTCGCGTCCACCCCGATGGGGGTCAGCGTTCGTTGGGCCCAGCGAGGGGCGTTTCGCAAACTCCTTGTGGCCTTGTGGCCCATCCCCGCTAGGAGGTTGGGTTGAAAGGAGGCTTCGCATGAAGCGGATTTGGATCGCGGTTGCCTTGCTGGCGGGGATGACCACGGTAGCCAGGGCGGAGGACAAGGCGCCGAAGCCCGGCCCGGAAAACCAGCGCCTCGGCTTCTACGTCGGGGAGTGGAAGACGACCGGAGAGACGAAGGAGACGCCGTTCGGCCCGGCCGGAAAGTTCAGCTACAAGGAGAAGTGCGAGTGGTTCTCGGGGAAGTTCGCCGTGATCTGCAAGAGCAAGGGCAAGGGGCCAACCGGTCCCACCGAGGGACTCGGCATCATCGGATACAACGCGGAGGAGAAGGTCTACGTCTACTACGGCGTCGACAATACGCCGATGGCCATGGCAACCGTTCCGCGCGGAACCGTCGCCGGCGACACCTGGACCTACGACGACGAGTCGAAGATGGGCGGACAGATGGTGAAGTCCAGGTACGTTGCGAAGATGACCGGGAAGAAATCCTACACGTCTACCTGGTCCATCCTCGGACCCGACGGGCAGTGGAAGACGGTCATGGAAGCGACGTCGAATCGGGACTGATGCGGTAACCTGCCAGCATGACCATCCGCCTTCGCATCCCGTCCCCTTCCTGGGCGGCCCTCGCCGCGGCGGCCGTGGTGACCGCCGGCTGCGCCTCCATGCGGCTCGCCGACGAGCGGCAGGCCTACTTCAGCCCGAAGCTCGACAGCTATCGATACTCGAAGAGCTGCCTCGACGTATGGCCCTCCGTGCTGAAGCTCCTGGGCTCGAAGGGCTATCCGCTCGAGGGGCGCGACCGGCAGTACGCCGGGCAGGGAGCCCAGAGCGGGCTCGGCGCCTTCGTCGACCAGGGCTACGAGACCCGCGCTGTCGAGGGGGGCGGGCTCGTGGTGCGGACCGGCTGGCTGCCGGCATCCGAAGGGGCGAGCCGTTACCAGGTGACCGGGTCGCCGGGGCAGCCGTCCGGCTGCGCCGTGACCTTCACGCGCATCTGGCGGGGAACCATCGACCCGGCCGACAACCAGGAGAAGACCGACTGGAAGGTGCAGCTCGAGCTCCTGAAGCAGGTCGATCCGGCCGCGGCGAGCCGGCTGGAAGCGGGCGCGCCAAAGGGATGACCGGGTCGCAACGGTGATGCTCCACCCCAGCACCTGCTTCGACGCGCTCTCGTCGCGCGACCCGAGCTTCGACGGACGATTCTTCGTGGGCGTTCGAACGACAGGCGTCTACTGCCGGCCGGTCTGTCCGGCGCGGACGCCTCGTCGCGATCGCTGCGACTTCTTCGCCCGCGCGGTCGAGGCGGAGCGGGCTGGCTACCGGGCCTGCTTCCGCTGCCGTCCCGAACTTGCGCCGGGCGCGGGCGTGATGGACGCCGTGCCCCGGCTCGTGGCAGGCGCCGTGACCCGGATCGACGAAGGCTGCCTCAACTCGGCCTCGGTGGACGACCTGGCCGCGTCGCTCGGGGTCACCGCCCGGCACCTTCGGCGCGCGGTGGCCACCGAGCTGGGCGTGTCGGTCGTCGACCTGGCCCGGTCCCGGCGCATGGCGCTCGCGACGCAACTTCTGCAGGACTCGTGGTTTTCCGTGGCCGAGGTGGCCTCCGCCGCGGGCTTCGGGAGCGCCCGCCAGTTCAACGCCCTGTTCCGCTCCCGGTTCGGCCGGCCGCCATCGGCGCTGCGCCGTGCGAGCGGGGGGACGGCTGCGGGCTTGCTCGTGCTTCGTCTCGACTACCGGCCTCCACTCGACTGGGATGCCATGGTGGAGTTCCTGGCCGGCCGTTGCACCGCCGGGGTCGAGCAGATCGAGGGTGGGGCCTACCGGCGAACGGTGCGGCTTGGCACGCGGACCGGCTGGGTCTCGGTGACGCGCGACCCGGCGCGCCACGCACTGAGGGTCGAGGGCTCCGTCTCGCTTGCCTCCGACCTCCTGCCGCTCCTGGCCCGGTTGCGCGCGCTCTTCGACCTGGACGCACATCCGGGCGCGGTCGCCGCGGCGCTCCGCCGCGACCCGGTGCTGGCGCCGTCGGTGCGACTGAATCCTGGCCTGCGCGTCAACGGCGCCTTCGATGGCTTCGAGTCGGCGGTTCGGGTGGTGCTGGGGCAGCAAGTGAGCGTCAAGGCTGCCACCACGGTGGCGGGCCGGGTGGCGGCGGCCCTGGGCGATCGGGTGGAGACGCCGTTTCCGGGGCTCGACCGGCTTCCGCCGACGCCCGAGGCGGTGCTGGCAGCCGGGGAGGATCGGCTGGCGCGCATCGGGATGCCCGGCGCCCGGGCCCGGACGCTCGTCGCGCTCGCGAACGCGGTCATCTCCGGGCAGCTGGCCCTCCACCGAGGCGCCGACCACGAGCAGGTCCGCGACCGGATGCTGGCCCTGCCGGGCGTGGGCCCCTGGACGGCGAATCTCGTGGCCATGCGGGCG
This sequence comes from uncultured delta proteobacterium, assembly GCA_963700085.1. Lineage (GTDB taxonomy): Bacteria > Myxococcota > Myxococcia > Myxococcales > Anaeromyxobacteraceae > CAIOAK01. The sequence continues at coordinate 66,371 of CAVOWI010000019.1, read as the reverse complement.
CTGGGCGCTCCGGACGCCTTTCCGGCCGGCGACCTGGGAGTGCTCCGCGCGCTGGGCACGAAGTCGGCGCAGGACGCAGAGGTCCGCGCCGAGGCCTGGCGTCCATGGCGGGCCTACGCCGCCATGCACCTGTGGAACCTGCCGATCATCGACCGTTCCGCACGCAGTCGTAGGTCAGCGGGATGACGGTGCCGAAGTCCACCACCTCGAAGTCGGCGGCGGTGATGGACTGGAGCGAGTGGGAGTCGAAGCCCACCTCGCTCCACTTGTGAGTGGTGAACCGATCGTCGCGAGCGGTGAGGGCCACGTTGCCGCCGTCGGCCAGGATCATCCCGTACTTCTGGAGCGCCCGGGCCACCACCTGCGCCCCGGAGGTCAGGCCCGCCACCGGGAAGTTCGCGCGCAGACGAAGGCGCGCTCCGTAGGGCACGGTCGTGTCGGGCCCCGAGGGCGCGCCCGCGTGTGACGCGGGGTGAACGAAGACGCGGGCACGGATCCGGGCGTTGGGCAGGATGAAGCGGATGGCGTGGTCGATGGCGCCCTGGGCCAGCTCGTCGGCGGAGAAGAGGAGCGGAGCGATGGGAAGGCCGGCCGCATCGGCGCTGGTGCACTGGTCGCCGCGCACGTCCGGCGGGTAGGAGGTGGAGAGGTTCCAGGCGATGCCGCACAGACCGTGAACGCGGCCGCCGCGTCCACGGTGGCCTGGTAGACCTCCACGAGCCGGGCCGCTGGCCGGTCCACCACGATCAGGTGGCAGTCGTTGGCCGACGTGTCGCAGGAGTAGCCGGCCTGTCCCTCGATGGCGCCGCCGGCGGGGAGCGGGACGGACGTCAGGGTGTCGCAGTCGGGAGTGTAATAGCCGGGCGAAGGGACGAAGGGAGCCTGCGCACCGCCCACCGGCGCGTCGAGGACCACCATCGAGAAGTCGACCTGGAAGCGCCCCAGGCCGAACCCTCCCAGGGCGACCAGCCGGGAGATCATCGCCGCTGATTGAGGGTGAAGGGCGGCGCCGTCGACCGCCTGGGTCCAGACGTTGGCGGCCGTGAAGATCGGGTCGGCGCCGCTCGCAGGCGGCCCAGGCGGTGGAGCGGTGGCCGGCGGGGACGAGCCGCAGGCAACCAAGACGAGGGCTGCAAAGGCGGCGAAGGCGCGGCCGGGCATGCCCCGAGCTTAACCGGCTCCAGGGTCCCTACGCGCCTCGCCAGGCCGTCGAAACGGCGCCTACTTTTCCCTACTGTCCGCCGATCGACTGCCAGATGGCCTGCCCCTGCGCCTTCAGCTCCTTGCCCTTGGCGATGGCGGCGTCGTAGTTCCCGCCCTTGACCTGGTCGGCGAGCCCCTTCCAGCCGGACTCGATGGCGGCGACGCCCTCGTTGGCCTTGGCGATGACGGCCTTGTCGATGCCCTTGGGGAGCTTCTTGGTGCTGGAGAGGGACGCGATGCGGGCCTTCAGGTTGTTCACCAGCTCCGGGACGCCGGCGGCGAGCTCTCCCCAGGACTTCACGAGCGCGTCCTTCTTGGCGGCGGCCGCGGCGAGGGCGGCCTTGGCCTTGCCCGGGATGTCGCCCGCGGCAGCCAGCGCGCCCTTGTAGTCCTGCTTGGCGACGAGGTCCTTGGCGGAGGCGTAGCTGGCCTGGACCGACTTCACCGCGTCGGGCGCGTACTTCTCCGCCTCGCCCTTCAGCGACTCGACCGCCGACCCTGCGGCGGCCATGGCGGCTTCCGCCGGCGCCTTGGCGGCGTCGGTGCAACCCACGAACAGGGCGAAGGGGATCACGGCGACGGCCAGCTTGAGCATCTTCTGCATGGTTCGACTCCTTGGGTTGGCGAGGAAATGCCCGAGGCTTGTAACCGTTCGGCCAGACGGGCGCCACGCCCCGAACGGCGTCCCCCGCCCTCGTTCACCCGAAGGAGGCGCGCGGCTACGGGGCGGTGAGGTTGGCCGTCGCGGTGACGCCGGGAGTCACGACGACATCGGTGATTCCGCCCAGTTGGACGACGTCGTTGCCTGAAACGTCGAGGCTTTGCCTCTCGACCACCAGCGAATAGGTGGTGTCTGGAAGCGTGACGGGAAGCACCGTGAGCGCGTAGCTCTCCCCGCTCGCGGTCACCGTTGCCGGGACCGTCCGCACGATGAGGGTCTGTGTCGAGCTCCCGGCAGGGAGCGGCAGGCGCGCCTGGACCATGTCGACCTGGGGGAGAATCGCCGCGGGCGTGATGGCGCCGGTCACCGCGCCGGTGGCGGCAGCCAGGGAGAAGGCGGCATCGAAGGTGGCGGTCGGGGTGGTGGCGGAGATGGCGATCGGGCCGCTCGCCTTCGGCCCGTAGGACGCGGTGGGCGCAGCGGTGAGGTCGTAGAGCACCGGCTGGCTCACGACGTAGTAGGTGAAGTCCCGCGGCAGGAGGTCGAGCACGTAGTGGCCGGCGGCGTCGGTCGTCGTGGATCGGGCCACCGACGGGCCCGTGGTGCCCACGGTCTGTGCCGTGACGACGGCGTTCGGGAGCGGCGCGATCGAGCCGGCCACCGTGAGGGTGCCGGAGATGGAGCCCGTCACCATCCGGTCGAAGGCGCGGACGGTGGGGCGCATGATGTACTTGCCGGAGGCGCCGGCCTCGTGGACGAAGACCGACTTGTGGGCGTCGAAGTCGATGAAGACGTCGGCTGTGGTCCCGGCCTGCACGTCGAAGTTCACCGTCAGCTTCACGCCCGACTGCTGTCCGGACGGGACCTTGAGCGGGTGCACGGTGCCGTCGAGTAGCTTCACGGTGTTGTTCGGCCCGAGGACGAGCCGCATCTGGCCGTAGTGACCTTCCGTGATGGGAACGTCCCTCACGAGGGTCTCGGCCACCCCGCCGGTCAGGGCAAGCAAGTTCACGACCTTGTTCGGCGTCCCGAGCACGACCCAGCCATCGCTGCCGGCGATCTGAACGGTCTGGACGTCGACGTTCACCTCCAGGTAGCCGGAGGAGGGAGCATCGACGAGGCTGACGCTCATCTTCGCCGTGCCCGGCGCGCTCCCGGCACCACAGGCGGCGAGGAGGGTTCCGAGGACGGCAATCGAAAGGATCTCGCGGACTTGCATGAGCATCTCCTTGGCGACAGGTGGGTCGCCGATCCATCAACACGGGCCCGGACCGAAAGTTTCGGTCCGCTGGAAAAGAAAGGACCCCGACGGCGGCGAGGCCGACGGGGTCCGATGTGTTGCGCGCGCGGCTTCTAGAACTTGTAGGCGATGCCGGCGTCGAGACTGAACTGGGACATCGACGTCGTGTACGAGGCGATGCCCTGGCCGAAGGGGCCTGGGTAGCCGGGAGTGCCCTGGGGCGGGAGCGGGTTCGAGCCGGTGATTGATACCTCGGGCGCGTACATGCCGCCCACGTTGATGGCGACGTGCTTGCCCAGGTTGAAGCCTGCGCCCAGCGTGATGTGGCTCTCGGCAAGGGCCGGGAAGCAGATGTTCTCGAAGGCGCGCGATGCGTCGAGGGAGTTCTTGCCATAGTTGAAGCCGGCCCGGAGGGCGAGCCATTCGATCGGGGTCACCTCCACGCCGATCTTGAAGACCACCTGGCTCGACCAGTTCATGTTCCAGGGGATCGCACCACTGGAGTTCTTGGAGTAGGCGGGAAGGTTCGCGCCGTTGGACGTGGGCCAGTCGATCCACGCCACGTCGGCGGCGACGAGCAGCATCTCGAGGGGGCGGACGGCGAAGCCACCGGTGAGGACGCCCGGCTGGTTGAAGGTGAGCTTGTCCACGCCCGCCGGCGTGTTGTAGGCGAAGTCCTGGAAGAAGGACTTGGTCTCGTAGGCGAGGCCGATGGTGAGGATCTTCATGGGCGTGATCTTGGCGCCGATGGTGGCGCCGATGCCGAAGGCGGAGCCGGCCATGTGGGGCTGCTGGCCGAAGGCGCTCGCCACGTTCCACTCGGTGGTGGCCCACATGCCGTTCATGGTCAGGCCGAAGGAGAACATGTCGTTCAGCTTGTAGGAAACGCCCGGCGTGAAGCGCATCTGCTGGTAGCCGGTGAAGGTGGTGCCGGAGTAGAGGTTCCGGGCGTAGTCGACCCCCATTTCGGCCACGCCGTATGCGCCGATGCCAAACGACCACTGCGAGTCGATGGGAAGAACGAGGCCGAAGGCCGGGATGGGGGACGCGCCGCGGTTGCTCTCGATGGTGACGCCGTCGTTCGTGACGATGCCGGGGGCGATGCCCGTCGCGCTGTACTTCACGGTGGGCAGGAAGTAGGTGGCGCCGAAGTCCACGCGCCCCCCCAGCTCGGACATGCCGGCCGGTTGGAGAGCACGCTGGCCGCGTCGAGCGTTGCGCCCACGCCCACGCCGCCCATCGAGTTCTGGACCGGCCCGAAGCCGATCATCCGCATGCCGTTGGTGGCGTGAGCCGGGGTTGCGATGGCGAGAGCCAGCAAGACCGCGGCGGGAATCTTCATGAACCTCATCTGTGTTCCTCCCTCTGCCACCGGAGACCCGGTGGGGTGCTTCGTGGCGTCACCATCCGTCAGGCCTGCCCGGCGGCGACGAAGATCCAGCGCAATGCGAGGCCTCCCGCGAGCACCAGCAGCGGCGCCATCGCGGTCACCCGGTAGTGCAGCTTCGACTCGAGCGTCTCCAGGAGAACGGGCACGAGCAGCCCGCCGATCACCACCAGCGTCCAGAACTGCGCGGTGAAGGGGCCGCCCAGCAGGAGGCCAGCGGCGTCGCGCCCGCCGGCGCCCGAGGTGCTGAGCCCGATCAGGAAGAGCAGGAGAAGGGCGAGCTCGATCCCGATGGCGAGCAGGTCCCAGCGCACCAGGAAGTGGCGCTCGTCGCCGGTGACCCGGAAGAGCATCATCAGCGCCGCCCCGGTGGAGAGCCCCGAGACCAGGAAGAGCGGGCCGAGCAGCGCCGAGTTCCACAGCGCCCGGGCGCCGAGCGTCGAGAGCAGGATGCCGGTGTACACACCCAGTGCGACCCCGGTTCCCAGGTTCCACCAGGCGAGCCGCCGGGCGTGGCCGAGGGCGAGCGCGCGTGCCCGGCGCAGGAACCTGCCGACGGGGGCCAGGCGGCACTTTCCCATGACCCCCTCGAACTGCGCCTCCGAGAGGGCCGAGAGCCCGAAGAGCAGCGTCACCGGGTAGGCGACGACCAGGATCCAGGCGCCCCAGCTCATGGGCGAGGTCCATCGCAGCGCCAGGTAGAAGCGCCAGACGAAGAGCTTGTGGGACAGGTCGAGGAAGAGCGCGCCCATGCCCACCGAGATGAGCACCGGCGCGGCGAAGGCGAGCCAGCGCGCCGCAGGGGAGCGCTCGCCCTTCCGCATCGCCAGCAGGGCCGAGAGGATCATCGTCCCGGCGGCCATGCCGCCGAGGAACAGGTAGACGGGGATCTCCCAGTTCCAGACCTGGAGCACCGGGTCGATCTGGTTGGAGTGGCGTGCGACGTCGATCTCGGTCATGTGCGTCTCCTCGGCCGGGCGGCTATCCGCCGCAACCGCCGCCGCCCTTCTTCTTCGGAGCTCCGGAGTCGCCCACGGGCACGGGCGGAGGAGGCGCGGCCTTCACACCGGTCATGGCCGCGGCGATCCCGGCGCGGAGCCGGTAGGTCTCGAGCGCCTCCGGCCCGGTGCCGGAAGCGGGGGCATCGGGAGGGGTGAGCGCGAACGACGCCCAGGCCGGGAAGCCACCGGCGAGCATGGCGACGCGCCCGGGGTAGGCGGCCGCAGCGGCCGGCAGGCCCGCGGCGCCCGCTCCTCCAACGACGATGAGCTCGCGCGCGCCGTTGGCGTCGGCGAGGCCGAGCTTGCCCAGGTCGTCGGCCGGCACGCATTCCGAGCCCGGCACCCGGGCCGCGGCGCACTCGGCCATGGGTCGCACGTCGATCACGCGGACCTTCCAGGGCTCGTCGAGCACCCGGCGAGCCAGCTGTATCGGCGTGAGCGCCCCCGCCTGCTTCTGGCTGGCCGCGCTGCCTGTAGGAACCGCCACGGTGGCCAGGCCGACCACGGCGAAGGCGGCGAAGCCCGCGAAGACCAGGCGCGCCGTGGATGGCGACCCGGTATCGGCGGGGAGGGCGTCCTTTCGCCGGACGATCTCCTGGATCTTCTGCGCGCCGATGAAGGCGCCGATGGCCATTGCCGCCACGGCGAGGGCAACCACCGCCGGGCCGACCTTGGGCGGGAGGTGGAGCAGGTCGTACAGGTAGACGTGCCCCAGGTCGCTTGCGTTCTGGAGGCGCGCGATGGCCGGGAGGTGCTCGACGGAGGTCCAGGCCACCTGGCCGATGATGACCCCGACCACCGCCATGAGCCCGTCCCACTTGCCGGACGCCATGGCCACCATCGACGTCCCCGGGCAGTAGCCCGACACGATGAAGCCCACGCCGAGCGCGAACCCACCGAGGATCATGGGCCAGAGGAAGGTGGAGCTGGTCGCGTAGTCTGCGACCGCGCGCAGGTCCATGAGCCCGAGGCCGGAGAGGACCACCGTGCCCAGCATGGCGGTGACGATGGCGCCGAACATCACCTTCAGAACCGTCATGTCGGTGCCGTAGAACTGTCCGGCCAGCTTGGTGGCGCGGCCGAAGCCGGCCCGCTCGAGGACGAAGCCGAAGCCGAAACCGATGAGCACGCCGACGACCAGCCCGATCTCGCGGGCCTCTCCGGAGAGCGACCAGAAGGGAAGGAGGTTCATCGCCACTCCTTCCGGACGAACCACGCCGTGGCATAGCCGCCCGCGAAGACCGAGAACATGAAGGCCCAGGCGCCCACGCTCATGAGCGCGCCGCCGGAGAGGGCCTGGCCCGACGTGCAGCCGCGGCTGACCCGGGCTGCCGCGCCCATGATGATCCCGCCCACGAGCGCGAAGAGGAGCCGCTTGCCCTTCGGGAAGTTCGGTCCGCGAAGGGTCTCGGCCTTGAGGCGGCCGGAGGTGTAGGCGCCCACGAAGCCGCCCAGCAGCACGCCCAGCACCTCGAAGGAGAGCCAGAAGTCGAAGGGGTGGCCGTGGTTCCAGGCCTTGGCGAGGCCCGGGCTCCCCTCCACGAGACCGGGGGCGACCGCGCCCAGCGCAGCCACGCCCATCCGCAGCGACGCGCCGGATGCGCCCAGCCCCACGCCCATCACCGAGATGCTGGCGAGGAGCACGAGCCCCAGCGCCACGCCGGCCAGGTATGGGTTCCAGAACTTGTCGGGATCTCGTTCCATGGCGGCTCCGTCAGGACAGGAAGAAGACGTTCGGCTCGTTGCCGGTCTCGGGCTGGAGCACCTTCACCTTGCGCGAATGGACCAGGCGCGACACCGCGCTGTCCGGGTCGGTCAGGTTGCCGAAGGTCAACGTCCGGGTGGGGCAGACCTCGACGCAGGCGGGCTGCTGCTCCTTCTTCACCCGGTGGAGACAGAAGGTGCACTTGTCGACGTAGCCGGTCGGGTGGACGTAGCGGGCCCCGTAAGCGCAGGAGGTGATGCAGGCCTTGCAGCCCGTGCACTTCTGGGCGTTCACCATCACCACGCCCCCCTCCTGGACGTGGGAGGCGCCGGTGGGGCAGGCGTCCACGCAGGGGGCCACCGAGCAGTGGTTGCATCGCTCGGATCGGATCTCCATGGAGAGGCTGGGGAACGTGCCGTTCACCTCTGTGGTGATCCAGTCGCGGAAACCGCCGTCGGGCACGGCGTTCTCGGTCTTGCAGGAGATCACGCAGGCGTTGCAACCCACGCAGCGGCGCGTGTCCACCGCCATGGCGTAGCGCTTCTTCACGCTGCACCTCCGGAGGGCTCCACGCGCACGAAGTTCACGTTCATGCCGGTGCCACCCATGATGGGGTCGACCTTGTAACGGGTGGTGAGCACGCTGGTGGAGGCGCCCCGGCCGCGCGCGTAGCGGAGCCCCTTGGCGGTGTGCCCCCAGCCGTGGACCAGGTACACGCAGTCGCCGCGAATGCGCTCGGTCACCTTGGCGCGGACCGGGCCGGCCCTGGCGCCGTCCTGGTTCACGAGCATGACCCGGTCGCCGTCCTTCACCGGCGAGGGCAGCGCCCGCGCCGCGTCGGCGTTGATCCAGACCTCGTTCTCCGGGTACGGCTGGGCCAGCAGGCGGTTGTTGGTGGTGCGGCCAAAGGTATGGGTGGGGGCTCGCCCCATGAGCAGCCGGAAGTGGCCGGGCGGTCCCTCGTCGGGCGGGTAGAAGCTGGGGATGGGGTCGAACCCGAGCTTCGCCAGCTCCGCGCTGTGGAGCTGGATCTTCCCGTCGGTGGTGGAGATGGGTGGCGCGGCCCCTTCCTCCTCGCAGGTGGCGATGCGCTTTCCGAGAAGGGCGCCCTTCCTGCGCAGCTCGATGACGTCCAGGCCGGAGGCGCGAAGACGCGTGTCGACGAACTCGCGCGCGTCGTGCCAGGGGAAGTACTCGCCGAGGCCCACGCGGTGCCCCATCTCCTTGGCGATCCACCAGCCCGGCTTCGAGTCGTACATGGGCTCGACGGCGGCCTGCCGGATGGCGACGAAGGGGGTCTTGTAGGCCGGCGCAGCGAGGTCGTCGTCCCTTTCCAGGTACGTGGCCTCGGGCAGCACCACGTCGGCCCAGCCGCAGATTCTCGGCCGGGAGCACGTCGATGGCGACCAGGAAGTCGAGATTCTGGATGGCCTTGACGGTCTCCTGCGGCGCCGGCAGCGACTGGATGAGGTTCGTCCCGTAAACGATCCAGGCCTTCATGTCGTACATCGCGAAGCCAGGCCTGGTGGCGTCGCAGAGTCCGGAGGCGAGCACCTCCTCGGCTACCGGGAACCCGCCCTGCTTCGGCCGGTCGGCCACGGGGCGGACCGGGTGGCTGCCCGCCTTGACGGGGTAGGGAGCCACCGAGACCTTGTCGGTCGCGAGGTAGCCGCCGCGGCGCCCCCAGCTGCCGAGCAGCGCCGCCAGGATTGCCATGGCGCGGCCGCGCTGGGTGTCCTCTCCGGTCCAGGTGGTGTGGCGCCCCGGGTGGATGAGCGAGGCGGGGCGCGCGGACGCGATGAAGCGCGCCGACTCGCGGATGAGGTCGGGCTGGAGGCCTGTCAGGGGCCAGGCCCACTCCGGCGTCTTGCCGGCCACGTGGGCCTTCAGCTCGTCCAGGCCGGTGGCGTACCTGGAAAGGTACTCCGCGTCGTAGCGCTTCTCCTCCAGGATGACGTTCATCCAGGCCAGCAGCAAAGCGATGTCGGTGCCCGGCTTGATGGGCAGCCAGTACTTCGCCTTGCCGGCGGCCACCGAGTAGCGCGGGTCGACCACCACCAGCTGGGCGCCCTTGCCGATGGCGGAGGCCAGCTCCTGCACCTGGGTGTTGTGCATGTTCTCGCCCAGGTGGCTGCCGATGAGCGTGATGACGCGAGCGTTCTCGATGTCGATGGGCTCGGGCGATCCGAGCGCCGACCCGTAGGTGAGGCTGTAGGCCGCCTCGCGTGGCCCGCGGCACTGGGCGTACGAGGGTGCGGCGATGTTCGGCGAGCCCCATACCTTCATGAACCACTTGAACCAGCTCCCGCCGAAACCGTGGGTGAAGAGGGCGACTGCCTCCGGGCCGTGCTTCGACTTCACCTGGAGGAGACCCTCGCCCACCTTGTTGAGCGCCGCGTCCCAGGAGACCTCCTCGAAGACGTCGTCCCCGCGCTTCGAGGTGCGGATGAGCGGGCGCTTCAGGCGATCCGGGTCGTAGAGGAGCCCGGTGGCGCCGGCGCCGCGAGGGCAGAGCATCCCCTTCGAGAGCGGGTGGTCGGGGTTGCCGATGATCTTGGTGACCCGCCCGTCCTTCACGTGGGCCAGCACGCCGCAGTTCCAGAAGCAGAGCTCGCAGAAGCTGGCGACGACCTTCTCGCCGTCCGTCCCGGGGTCCTTGATCGGGTTGCCGTCGAGCCCCCACCAGCCCGTGGTCAGGCCCGAGCCGACCGCGGCGACGCCGGCCGAGGCGGCTCCGATCTGGATGAATTTCCTTCGGGAGATGGGGTCCATGGCGTTTCCGGTAGTGCCGGAGGCGTGCCATGGCCCAACACTGCAAGTTCAAAGTAATTTCAATGTAATAGACTGAAACAATCGACGATGTTGCAACGTAACGGCGCAACGAAACGTTACGTCAGGAAACGGTTCGTTTCAGTGAACGCCGAGTTCACGCATCTTCCGCCACAACGTCGTGCGGCTCATCCCGAGTGCCGCCGCCGCCGCCGCCCGGTTCCAGCGATGCTCCTCGAGGGCCGCCATTATCCGGAGTCCTTCACCGTTCTCCGGCGCGTCCGGCAGCGTTCGGAACTCGCGAGATGGCTCGAGGCGGCGCTCCCCGTCTGCTCGCCGGAGCGTCGGTTCGGCAACGCCGGTGAGGACCTCGGGCGGCAGGTCCTCCGGAACGAGGGTGTGCCCCTTCGCGACCGTGACCGCATACTCGAGCGCATTCTCCAGCTCTCGAACGTTTCCCGGCCACGGGTAGGCCAGGATGGCCCGGAGCGCGTCGGGGGAGAAGCGCAGCGCCCGGCCGTGGCGGCCCCCCACCCGCCCGAGGAGGAAGCTCGCCAGCGGCTCGATGTCCTCCCGCCGCTCTCGCAGCGGTGGCAGCTCCACCGGGAAGACCCGAAGCCGGTAGTAGAGATCCTCGCGGAAGGTGCCGTTCTCCACCGCGCGACGCAGGTCCTTGTTGGTGGCGGCGATGATGCGGGCGTTGGTGGTGCGGGGCTTGCTCTCGCCCACCCGCTCGAAGGTCTTCTCCTGAAGGACCCGGAGCAGCTTCACCTGGAGGTGGATGGGGAGGTCGCCCACCTCGTCGAGGAAGAGGGTGCCATCGGCGGCCAGCTCGAAGCGCCCGGTCCGGTCTCGCACCGCGCCGGTGAAGGCGCCGCGCACGTGTCCGAACAGCTCGGCCTCGAGCAGCTCGCCGGGCAGCGCTGCACAATTCACTGCCAGGAAAGGACCGTCGCGCCGGCCCGAGTGGGTGTGGATGGCGCGGGCCAGGACCTCCTTGCCGGTGCCGCTCTCGCCGGTGAGGAGGATGGTGACCTCGCTCTGCTGGAGGTTCTCGACCAGCCGGAAGATGCGGGACATCGAGGCCGATCGGGCGATGAGGCCGCCGAAGCTGGTCGGAGCCTGGGCCGCCGTGCCGTCGGTCTCGTCGGCCGGGCGCATCACGATGACGTAGCTCGCGTCCGGGTCGCAGACCCCGCTCGGATCGTGGCGAAGCGGAGCGACAGTGACCGAGACCAACCGTGAACCGTCCGGCTCGACACGCAGCGAGGCTCGCCAGCCTTCCCGCTTCTCGCCTGCGGCAAGCGCCTCGCGCAGCGAGCCGCCCGGGCCGAACAGCTCCGGGCCGAAGAGGGTCTCGACGGGCTTGCCGAGCAGGGCCTGGGCCGCCCCGGCGCCGAGCAGGGTGTCGAGCTGCTGGGAGACGTGGCGGACGCGGAAGCCGGAATCGAGCGCCATGCACACCCGTCCCAGCGAGCCGAGCACCGCGTTGACCGCGGCGAATCCGGCCCGGACGACCTCCGCGTCGCTGCCCTTCCTGGAGTCGGCCATGCGCCGCGAATCGTCGCTGAATACCTCCCCCGGTGCAATCCGGGAACGTTCCGCGAAGGCGTCTGCGGGGCCTTCCGCGATGCGCGAACCCTTTTCCCGCCGGGTGGCTCGAACCCGGGGCACAGCCCGGATACCCGGAGGCTCACCGATGACCCCGACTGCCCGTCTCGCCGCCGCCGTCGTGCTCGCCCTTCTTGCCGCACCAGCTCGTCCCGAGGGGCCGGCCCCGCTCCCCCTGCCCAGGGACTTCCGTTCCTGGACCCACGTGCGCTCCATGGTGGTGACCGACCCGGAGGAGGGGATGTACGGGTTTCACAACGTGTACGCGAACCCCGCGGCCCTGAAGGCCCTGCGCTCGACGAGAAAGCCCGTCGTCTACCCCGACGGCGCCACCTTCGTGGTCTCCATCTTCGAGGTGAAGCAGGAGAAGGGACTCGTCGTCGCCGGACCCAAGCAGCGCGACGTCGTCCAGGTGAAGGACGGCAAGTCCACGAAGACCGGTGGCTGGAGGTACGCCTCCTTCGACCCGGCCGGAAAGGCGATCACGGTGGACGCCACGTCCTGCGCCTCCTGCCACACCCAGGCCGCCGCCACCGACATGGTCTTCACCCGATTCGCGGAGTAGCGCTACGTCCTCGTGGGAACCGGGCCGTCGAGAAGCTCGGAGTCGATGATCTCGCGGATGTACCTCTCCCCGACGAATCCGCTGACCCGCTCCACCTCGCAGCGCCCCTTGAAGAAGAGCAGCGTGGGCGTCCCCATCACCCCGAGCTGGGCGGCCACCGCCCCGGACTCGGCGGCGTTCATCTCCGCCACCTTCACGCGCCCCTGGTAGCGGGTGGCAACGCTCACCACGATGGGCTCGAGCATCTTGCAGGGCGAGCTGCCTGGGCCCCAGACGTCGAGCACCACGGGGAGGTCCGAGCGGAGCACCTCCCGGGCGAAGTTTTGCCCGTCGACGTGCACCGGCATCACCGGCAGAGGCTTCGGAGAGAAGAGCGACGAGAGCAGACCCAGGTAATTCCTCACATCCCAGCGAAGAGCATTCCCTGCGTCAGGATGACCCCGCCGAAGGCCACCAGCAGCAGGCCCGAGGCCCAGCGGACGGCCACCGGGTGGGACGACACGAGCCGGACCCGTTGCCGCAGCGCCTGGGAGCCGTAGCCCACGGCCAGCATCGGGACCGCGAAGCCGAGCGAGTAGACGAGCAGGAGCGCCACGCCAGACGCCATCGATCCCTTCGAGGCCACCAGCGCGAGCACGCTCGAGAGCATCGGGCCGACGCACGGGATCCACACGATTCCGAGGCTCAGCCCCAGCAGAAGGCCAGACCAGCGTCCCCGGCCGCCGGCCTGGACGCGGTTCACCCAGGTGATGCTCTTGAAGAGATTCACGTTGGCGAGGAGCAGCAACCCGAAAGCGATGACCATCACGCCGAATACCTTCTCGACGACCGGCAGCGCCGGACCGATGGCGCCGCCGAACAGGCTGGTCACGACTCCCATGAGGACGAAGCTCAGGGCGATGCCGGCCACGATCAGGGCCGGTCGCGACCGGTGGTCTTCCGCCGTGCCGGAGAGGATGATCGGGAGCACCGGCAGCACGCAGGGGCTGGCCACGCTGGCCAGGCCCGCGCCGAAGGTGAGCGCGAGGGAGGAGAGGCCGACGTCCATGGCGGTCAGGGCTGGAAGAGCTGGCGTACCTGGGTGGCCGACTGGATGCCCGGCGTTGCCCGCCGGATCTCCTTGCCGCTGGCGTCGGTGACGACGAGCGTCGGGAGCGACCGGATGCCGTACTGCTGGAACTTCGCGATGTCGGTGGGGACGGTGGTCTTGTAGTACACGACCTCCACCTTCCCCTTCAGGTCCGGCCCCATGTCCTGGAGGATGCGGTCCTGCATCTGGCAGGGCGCGCCGTTCGGGTTCATGAAGAAGACCAGGCGGGGAAGTGCCGCCGAGGGGCGGGAAGCCGTGGTGGCCGCCGGACGCGGAGCGTCGGCGAGGGCCATCGACCCGAAGGCCGCGAGGGCGAGGAGGGGAAGGCGGAAGGACCAGGCGAATTTCATGGGCAATCTCCGTGACCGGGGCGAGGACGGCGTTGGCCGTCACCCCCTTGGAGCCCCGGACGCCCGGATCGGTTCGCGGTGCCGCGATCCGGTCGGGGATCCCGGGAGAAGTCACGGGCTGCCCTGCAAGTCGTTTGTCATGGGGATGATTTCCGCAGGGTCCGAGATCCAGCCCGCGCGGTCGGTCAGCCGGCGCGTTCCAGGAGCTCCTCTTCCACCACCTCGGCCAGGTAGCGCTCGCCGACGAATCCGACCACCCGATCCACCTCTCGCCGGCCCTTGAAGAAGAGGATGGTGGGAGTGCCCATGACGCCCAGCCGTGCGGCGGTGGCACCCGACTCGGCGGCGTTCAGCTCGGCCACCTTCACGCGCCCCTGGTACCTCCCGGCGAGCGACATGACGATGGGCTCCATCATCTTGCACGGGCCGCAACCCGGGCCCCAGACGTCGAGCACCACGGGAACGTCGGAGCGCATCACCTCGGCGACGAAGTTCGCATCGTTCACGTGGACGGGCATCAACTTCGGCGTGCCAGGCCCGAACAATCGGGACAGGAACCCCATCAGCCCCTCGCCGGGAGGTTGAAGCCCTCGACATTCCTCGACCGCTCCATGGTGCCTCCTCGACGGGCAACGCCTTCTCCCTGTGAGCCGAGGATGAGCGCCAGGGTTCGGCAAGGGAACGACGACCCGGGTTGCCAGGACTCGCACGGCCCGTCATCATGGACTTCCCCGCGTGAGCTCCTGGAGTTGCCGATACGAGGCGAACGGCCTCTGCGTGAAGGTTGATGGGGCGTACTGCCGCCCCGGCATGAAGGGGTGCATCCTCGTCGGCAAGGTGAAGTTCCAGGACGGCGTCGTCCCCTCGCCGGTGTGGCCCGAGGACGGGCCGGCTACTTCTTCAGGCTCGAGACGTAGCGCCCGATCGCGGCGATCTGATCCGGAGTGAGCTCGATCTTGTCCATGGGTGGCGCGTGGGCGTTCACCACCCCGGCGACGGCGCTGGCCGGCTTGCCGGCGATGGCCGGCGCGGTGCCGCCCTTGCCTTCGGCGCCGTGGCAAGAGGCGCAGGTCTTCTTGTAGAGAGCCGGGGCCTCGGCAGCCGAGGGAGGGCCGGCCCAGGCGGGACTCGAGAGAGCAACGACGACGAGTGCGACGAGGATTCGCTTCACGAGGGCGCCTTTCGCTGGATGGTTCGACCAGTGGATTCTCCCGGCTCGGCGGCCAAGCGTTAACCCGGCCGCAGGGTCTCCTCAGGCGTCGTAGCGGATGTCGCCCGCGCCCCTTGCGTCGTAGCCGGACTCGGCCTCGACCGCCTCGCGGAAGGCCTGGCCCTGGGCCACCTCGCAGATCCGGACCACCCTGGGATCTCCGAGGTCGCGGGCCTTCACGATGAGGCCGTAGTCCTCGGTCGCGACGGGCGCGAAGGACAGCCCCGCGCGCCCGCCCCAGGCCCGCGACCCCAATCCCACGTCGGCCCGCCCCGAGGCCACCTCGAGCACGACGTCGAGGTGGGAGTCGAGGAGGACGGCGCGGCGGTGGGCCGCCGCGGGATCGAGACGGGCGCGGAGGAGGGCGGCGTCGAGGAGCTTGCGCACCCCGGCCGTCGGGGGCCGGGACGCGAACCGGAGGCGGCGGAGGTCGGCCAGGCGCGGCGATCGGCCGCCTCGACGGAAGAGGAGGCCGACCTCGCGGGAGGCGAGGTGGACGCGCGCGGCCCGGTCGCCGCCGGCGTGCGACGGGAAAGCCGCCGGCGTGGGCCCCCACGGCGAGCACCGCGCCTTGCTCCAGCAGCGCGATGCCGCGCGCCGCATCGGTCTGGACGAATCCGAGGAGGGGCGCCCCCAGCGCGTTGGCCGCCCGGAGGAGAAGCGCCACGACCACGTCGCCGTTGGCGGCCACGATCGATGGAGGGGCCACGTCGGGGGAGGGGGAGGGTGGTTGGGCTCGAGGCGCCTCGGCGCCGGACCAGGCCATGACCTCGGCCCGGTCGAAGCGCCACTCCGCCCCCACGCGCCGCGCCGGAAGCCCGCGCCGGAGCAGGCGGTAGACCTGCTTGGGGTGGACCCGGAGGAGGTCGGCGACCTCCCGGGAGGTGAGAAGCACGGCTGTCGCGGCCATGATGGGCTCCTGAGTCACTTCAAGGTATCATGAGAAACATTGAGGACAACAATGTGAGACTGAAATTACACATCGCCGCCAGCCTGGCCCTCGGCGCGCTGCTGCAGGGCGCCCCGTCGCGGGTCGTCGCCGCCGCCGCCGCTGCAGCGGTGGCCGCGCCGCGGACGCTGACCGTCGCCGCCGCCGCCAACCTGGAGCCGGCCCTCAAGGAACTCATCGGGGCCTTCGAGGCGGCCAACCCCGGCGCGAAGGTCAGGACCACGCTGGGCGCCTCGGGCCGCTTCTTCGCCCAGATCCAGCAGGGCGCCCCCTTCGACCTCTTCCTCGCGGCCGACGCGAGCTTCCCGGCCCGCCTGGTCGAGGCCGGACTCTCGTCCGGGCCCGGCCTTCCCCTACGCACGGGGACGGCTCGCGCTCTGGGTTCCGGCCGATTCCCGGCTGGATCTGGAGAAGGCGGGCCTGCGAGCCCTGCTCGACCCCTCCGTCCGGAAGGTCGCGCTCGGAAACCCAGCCGTGGCGCCCTACGGCGTGGCCGCCGAGGAGGCGATGCGCAGCGCCGCGGTGTTCGATGCGGTGAAGGAGAAGTTCGTGCTCGGGCAGAGCGCCGCGCAGGCCGCCCAGTTCGCGCTGAGTGGAGCCGCCCAGGTCGCCTTCCTGCCGCTGTCGCTCGCGCTCGCTCCGCCGCTCTCCACCCAGGGGCGGCACCTGATCCTTCCGGCCTCGTCCCATCGTCCCATCGAGCAGGCCGGGGTGATCCTGAAGGGCGCGCGCGACCCCGGCCTGGCGCGCGCCTTCGTCGCCTGGCTGCTCGGTCCCGACGGGCGCGTCATCCTGGCGCGCCACGGATACGAAGCTCCTCCGGGGTGATCCATGGATCTCCAGGCCCTCCGGCTCAGCCTCGCCCTCGCCGCCGCGACCACGGTGGCGCTCCTCGTCATCGGCCTGCCGCTCGCCGCCTGGCTCGCCACGACTCGCTGGCGGTTCAAGGTGCTCGTCGAGGCGGTGGTGGCGCTGCCGCTCGTGCTCCCGCCCACCGTGCTGGGCTTCTACCTGCTCGTCGCCATGGGGCCGCGCAGCCCGCTCGGCCACGCCTGGGTCGCCACCTTCGGCCGCCCGCTGGCTTTCAGCTTCGAGGGGCTTCTCGTCGCGTCGATCCTCTACGGCCTGCCCTTCGCGGTGCAGCCCTTCGCGGCCTCGCTCGCGTCGGTGGATCGACGCCTGGTGGAGGCCTCCCACAGCCTGGGGGCGTCCCGGCTCCGCACGTTTCTCCGGGTGAGCCTTCCGCTCGCGGCGCCCGGCGTCCTGGCAGGCGCCATTCTCACCTTCGCCCACGCGCTCGGGGAGTTCGGCGTCGTGCTCATGGTCGGCGGCAACATCGCAGGGGAGACCCGGACCCTCTCCATCTCCATCTTCGACTCGGTCGAGCAGCTCGACTACGCGGCCGCGGGCACCACGGCGCTCTTCCTCCTCGCCGTCTCCTTCGCGGTCCTCGTCCTCACCTACTCCCTGCGCCGGAGGCCCGTTCTCGGATGACGAGTCGCCTCTCCTTTGACGTCGAGCGACGCCACGCGGGCGGACCGATCATCCGGGCCGCGCTCACGGAGGAGCTCGCTCCCGGGCAGGTGCTCGTCCTCTTCGGTCCCTCCGGGTCGGGCAAGACCACCGTGCTGCGCTGCCTGGCCGGGCTGGACCGCCCCGATGCGGGGGTCATCCATTTTGCCGGCGAGACCTGGTTCGACGGCGCCGCCGGAATCCACGTGGCGCCGCAGAGGCGCAGGACGGGACTACTCTTCCAGGACCACGCGCTCTTTCCGCACCTCTCGGTCGAGGAGAACGTCCGGTACGGATTGCATGGGCTGCAGCCGGCGGAGCAGCGCGCGCGGGTGCGGGAGATCTCGCAGCTTCTCGGGATCGAGGACCTGCTGACTCGCCGGCCCGGACAGCTCTCCGGTGGCCAGCGGCAACGGGTGGCGCTTGCCCGGGCCATCGCGCCGCGGCCTCGGCTCCTCCTGCTCGACGAGCCGCTCTCGGCGCTCGACGCTCCCACGCGAGAGGAGCTCCGCGGCGAGCTTCGGGCGCTTCTCCATCGCCTCGGCGTGCCGTCCCTCGTCGTGACCCACGACCGCACCGAGGCTCTCGCCCTCGGCGACCGCCTGGCCGTCCTGGCCGAGGGGGCCGTTCGCCAGGTCGGGCCCGTCCACGAGGTCTTCAGCGCCCCGTCGGATTCTGGTCGTGGCGCGCTCGGTGGGTACGGAGAACGTGGTGCCGGCGCGGATTGTCGGCCGCGAGGACGGCCTGGTCCACGTCGAGGTGGGCGGGGCGCGCGTGCTGGCGGTCGATCCCGGCCACGTCGAGGGCGAGGTCTTCGCCTGCATCCGGGCCGAGGAGGTGCTGCTCGAGCGAGCGCCCGATGCGGTGACCAGCGCCCGGAATCAGCTGTCCGGCACGGTCACTGCGATGTCGCTCGAGGGTCCCCTCGTCCGCGTGACGCTCGACTGCGGCTTTCGCCTGGTCGCGCTGGTCACCCGTCCGGGCGCCGAGCAGGTGGGGCTCGCGGTGGGCGGATCTGCGGTGGCCCTCGTGAAGGCCCCGGCGATCCGGCTCGTTCCTCGCGGATAGTTCAGGGCCCCGACGCCGCCGGGCGAGCCGTGGAGAATCTCGCCGCCTCGTGCCGGACTTCACTTCCGCGAGCTGGAGGTGGCCGGGGGCGTCAGGAGATCGTGGGCGCGCCCGTCCACTCCATGCTTCGCCGCCAGAGCTCCGCGGCGAGTGCCGGGTCCTGGGCGACGCGGCTCGGGTGGAGCACCCTGGACCGGTCGTAGTAGAGGCCGCTCTCGGCCGCGGCCTCCGGCGAGGTGGCGCAGTGCAGGGTGGTCCGGGCGCCCTCCTCGGGCGAGATCATGAAGAGCTTGGCCAGGTGGCGCAGCCCCCAGGGCAGCTCCCGCCAGATGTCGGTGGCCACCACGCCCGGGTGGAGCGCGTAGGTGGTGACGCCCGTGCCGTCGAGCCGCCGGGCCAGCTCCTTCGTGAAGAGCACGTTGGCGAGCTTCGAGACCGAGTACTCGGCCAGTCCGGCTGTGGAGGCGGTCGGGCGCCGCAGCGCCTCCCAGTCGATGGCCCTGGCCTTGTAATGGGCGCGACTCGCCACGTTCACGATACGTGACGGCGCGCTCTTCTTCAGCCGGTCGACGAGCAGGAGAGTGAACAGGAACGGACCGAGGTGGTTCGTTCCGAAGCCGAGCTCGAAGCCGTCCTTCGTCAGGCCGCGCTGTCCGGCCAGGCCGGCGTTGTTCACGAGGCCGTGCAGGGGCAACCCGCGGGAGAGGAACGCATCGGCAGCGGCGCGCACCGACGCCGGATCGGCGAGGTCGAGGGGCAGGAACTCCACCTCCTCGTTCCCGGTGGAGCGCCGGATCTCCTCGATCACCGGGGCGGTTCGAGCCTCGGAGCGACCAGCCAGGAACAGGTGGCCGCCGCGCCTGGCCAGCTCCTCGGCGGTCACCCGGCCGATCCCGGTGTTGGCCCCGGTGACGATGTACACCTTGCCGCGAAGGTCCTTGGACATGTGGCGGAAGCTAGTGGCGGCGACTCGCTTCGGCAACCTTCCCGCCGCGATCCCCGCGTGTCCGGAAATGTGTGGGAGCGGGAGGCTGGCCGCGGGACTACAATCGGGCTGTACCCCTGGCGTGGAGCAGAGCCTGAGCATTCGTCTGAAATCTGCGGCGATCGTCATCCTGGCACTGGGCGCGGCGTGCGGTGGCGCGACCAAGGCGGCGCCGGTCGCCAGCGTGACGGTGAGCCTCACTTCGCCACTGGGCGTGGGCCAGACCACACAGGCGTCGGCGGTGCTTCGCGATGCGAACTCGAACGTGCTGTCGGGCCGGGGCGTGACCTGGACCTCGAGCAACGCCGCGGTGGCGACTCTCTCGTCGACCGGACTCGTCACCGCCGCCGGTCTCGGGCACGGCCACCATCACGGCCACGAGCGAGGGAATGAGCGGGTCGGCCGACGCGGCGGTGATCGTGTTTCCGGTGGCAAGGGTGACGGTGGTGCTCACCGCGAGCCGCGTCGGCGTCGGTCAGACCACCGCGGCGATCGCCACGGCCTTCGACGCGACCGGACATTCGCTGAGCGGGCGCACCGTGACCTGGACCACGAGCAACGCCGCGGTGGCCACGGTCTCGTCGGCCGGGCTCGTCACCGCCACCGGCCTCGGAACGGCAACCATCACGGCCACGAGCGAGAAGGTCCCGGGCTCGGCGGTCCTGACCGTCGCCGGGATCGGGGCACCCGCGAGCATGACGGCCGTGTCGGCCCTGAGCCAGACCGCGGGTCCGGGCTCGCTGGTGGTGCAGCCCCCCGCTGTCGTCGTGAAGGACTCGACGGGGGTTCCGGTGCCCGGCGTGAGCGTGGCCTTCGCCGTCACCTCCGGAGGCGGGGCGGTGGGCGGGGGCGCCGCCGTCACCGGCGCGGACGGTGTGGCCAGGGCGAGTTCCTGGACGCTGGGCGGTGCGGGCGGTCAGTCGGTGCGGGCGACGACGCCAGTCCTTCCGGCCTCGACGATCGACTTCGACGCGCTCTCCCGCGCCCCGGGGGCCGGATTCGACGTGAGCCTCCGGTTCATCGGGACGATGTCCGACGCCCAGGCCCGCGCCTTCGTCCACGCCAAGGAGCGGATCGAGAAGATCATCGTGGGCGACCTCCCGCCCGCCACCGTCAACCTCTCGGCCTCGCAGATGGCTACCTGCGGGGGGGTCGGTATTCAAGAAGCCGTGGACGACATCGTGATCTTCGCAGAGGTGAAGGCCATCGACGGTCCCGGCAACATCCTGGGCCAGGCGGGCCCGTGCCGGGTGCGGTCCGGCTCCTTCATCCCTTACCTCGGGCACATGGAGTTCGACTCGGCCGACCTCGCCAAGCTGGAGGCGAACGGCACGCTCGGGTCGGTGATCCTTCACGAGATGTTGCACGTGATCGGGTTCGGAACGATGTGGCCCGACCTGGGCGTTCTCGACACCACCAGTGCCACCGACCCCTTCTTCACGGGCGCGGGCGCCCGCGCGGCCTTCAGGGACCGGAACGGGGGGGGCACCTATCTCGGGACGCCGGTCCCCGTCGAGAGCGGCGGCGGCGCGAGCACGGCCCTGGCCCACTGGCGGGACAGCGTGCTGAGGACCGAGCTCATGACCGGGTACATCTCCTCCACCGGGACGTCGCCGCTCAGCGCGACCACGATTGGCTCGCTCGGGGACATCGGCTACGCCGTGGATCTCTTCCAGGCCGACCCGTTCAACATCTCCTTCGCCTTGCGAGCCTCGCCTGCGTTGCGGGTGGGCAGCGAATCTTTCGCCGACGACCAGGGGGTCTTCCTCGGCGACCACATCCGGCCCGAGCCGCCCGTCGTCACCGACGAGTACGGCAACCCGGTCGCCAGGTAGCCCGGCCTCAGGTCTTCGGCGCCGCTGCTGGCTCGTGTGGCGGAACCACCGGCCACACCCTCGACATGAGCCAGGACACGGTCACCCCCGTCAGGCAGCCGAAGATCACCTCGGCGACCTTGTACAGCCCTTGCTCGATTCCCATGATCTTCGAATGATGTGTCACTCCCGAGGCGATGACGATGGCCGCGGTGATGGGCGCCTGCCGCCACATGACGGGAATGCGGACCACGTAGCTCGAGAGCAGCACCGTCACCCCGAGCGCGACGGGCAACATCCACTCCTTCGGGCCGCCGATGGCGATGAAGGCGAGCCCCACCAGGGCGCCGATGGACGCGTTGAGGATGCGCCCGCGGAACGTCCGCTTGGCCACGTTCCAGACCGGGTCGGACGACGCGATCATCGACGCGATGGCCCAGATCGGATTGGCGTCGGAGATGGCTCTGAAGGGTGAACCAGCAGGCTGCTGTCCCGATGGAGACGTTCAGGGCGAAGCGCACGCCCAGCAGGTCGTCTTCCAGGAAGCGTTCGGTGATCTTCATGGCGTCGGAACGGACGGTCACTCGTGCGACTGCGGGGGGTTTCCCTTCAGTCGGTAGACGATCCCGGTCTTGGTGGCGCCGGGAAGCACCCAGTCGGCGGCCGCGAACTGGACCGAGACGAAGAGTTGCTCCGACCGCTTGATGGCCTTGGCGGCCAGGTCGTCCCGCCGCTTGAACTTCACCTGGTAGGCGAACTCGCCCACGAGCGGCGTGTGAACGCCCCGTTCCCGCCAGAGCGCCACGTTGGCCTTGGCCGTGATCCCCTTTCCGAAGTCGAGCGTGCCGATGTCCTGGAGCACCTCCTCGACGAAGGTGTGGTTCACGAGCGCGATCCGCTCCTCCTCCGACCTCTGAAGCTTTGCCAGGGCAGGGAGGCTGCGTGTCACCGTGGACATCTTGGTCCGGTCGACCTCGTGCTGGTGGCTCAGTGGAAACTCGCAGTTGTGGGAGAAGAGGATCCGGACGCCCCCCACCTGATCCTTCAGCGGGAGCACCTCGGCCTTGAACTTGATCCGGTAGTCGCCCTCGATGTGGGGACGGACGTCCATGTCGGCTGCCGCCTGCATGTCGGGGCCGCGGTACTTGAAGACGATCTCCGGCTCGCCGACCGGGAACCCGTCCTGGTACGGAACGCGGCGGCGCAGGATGAAGCCGGCGTTGTAGAGGCGGAAGTCGGCCGTGTCGAGGAACACGACCTCCCGGATCTGGGGGCGTTCCTTCTCGAATCCGTCGGAGGAGAACCCGACGTCGCACTGCCTGGCGACGCCCTTCACGATCTTCGCGAAGTCCCAGAACCCCTGGCGCGAGGTGAAGCGGTCCGGCTTCAGGATGATCTTGGACTCGATGTACTGGATGTCGTCGAGCGGGTGACCGTCGGTGTACTTGCCCGCCTTCAGGCCCGGGACTCGCTGGAAGGACTCGGCCTTGTCGGTCATCGGTCGCGCGCTCCTTCCTTGCCCGGACCGGGTTTGCCTACCGGGGACGCTTCGGCTTCCAGGAACCGACCAGGATCGCCTTTCGGGCCGGGTGGCCGTCGGTGCCGCTCTTCGCCTCCGCCCTGGGGCCGGGGGCGGGGAGTGCCCGCCGCGGTTGTGTCCGTGCCCGTGTCCGCCGCCGCTCTTCCGGGCGGCCTCCGGGCGACGGCTCGGTCCACCGCCTCCCGGGCGCCGGTGAGGCGGGACTCCCTGGTTGGCGCGCCCCTCGGCAGCGCGGGACGATTCGGACTTGAACACCTCCGCGTCGCGAGGCACCTCGGCGCGGGGGAGGAGGGTCCGGGTGAGCTTCTCGATGTCGCGGAGAAGGCTGACCTCCTCCGGCGAGCAGAAGGCGGAAGCGCGCCCGCTGGCCTCGGCGCGGGCGGTGCGCCCGACCCGGTGGACGTAGTCCTCGGCGACGTGGGGCAGGTCGAAGTTCACCACGTGGCCGATGTCGGCGACGTCGATGCCGCGGGCCGCGATGTCGGTGGCGACCAGCACGCGGTAGGTCCCGTCCTTGAACCCCTCGAGCGCCTGGCGCCGCTGACCCTGGGTGCGATCGGCGTGGATGCGGGCCGTCTTGTGGCCGGCCCGTGCCACGCCCTTCCAGACCCGGTCGGCTCGCCGCTTGGTCCGGGTGAACACCAGCGTGGAGAGGTCGTCCTGGGCGAGCAGCGCCATCAGCAGCGGCAGCTTCTCCTCCTGCGAGCAGAGGAAGACCCGCTGGTCGGCGCGGGCCGGCGTCGTGCCGCTGCGCGCCACCTCGACGCGCACCGGGTCCCGGAGGTGAGAGGCCGCGAACTCGGCCACCTCGCCGCCCATGGTCGCCGAGAAGAGCATCGTCTGCCGCGCCTTGGGCAGCCGCTGCAGGATGCGGGTGAGCTGGGGCTTGAAGCCCATGTCGAGCATCCGGTCGGCCTCGTCGAGCACCAGGACCTCGACGTCGTCGAGGCGCGCCGTCCCGGACTGGAGATGATCCAGGAGCCGGCCCGGCGTGGCGATGATCACCTCGCGCCGGTCCTTGAAGGCCTGTGTCTGGAGCCCCATGCCCACGCCGCCGATGACCACGGCGCCGCGGACGTGCCGCCCCCGGCCGAAGCGTTCCAGCTCCTCGCCGATCTGCAGCGCCAGCTCCCGCGTCGGCGCCAGCACGAGCGCCCGCGTCCCGGTCTTCCCGGTCAGCCGCTCGATGATGGGCAGGAGGAAGGCCGCGGTCTTCCCGGTGCCGGTGGCGGCCGTGCCGATGACGTCCTTGCCGGCGAGGGCAGGGGGGATGGCCTGGGCCTGGATGGGCGTGGGCTGCTCGAACCCGGCCCGGTCGAGGGCGTGGAGTGATTTCTCGGAAAGCTTGAGGTCGCTGAAGGTGGTCACGCGCCTCTTATCGCACGCTTCTACCGAGATGAGCTTCTCGACCTCGGCCACCACCTCGCCCTGCGCGTCGAGGATCTCCACGCGGAAGGTCGGCTCCAGCTTGCCGGCGGCGTCCACTGCCTGACGGATCTCCTGCACTCGCTCGGCGAGATCTCGAGCTTCGCCCGGACGGTGCCGCGACCGGGGCGGCGGAAACGGATGGTCCCCGACCTTGTCCCAGACCACGTAGCCCGTCCCGAGCAGCTCGATGAGCATGATCATGAAGAACGGGTCGACCATCGAGAAGAGCGAGCCGCCGAAGTGGGTGCCCACGTAGTTGCGGTTCCAGGGTCGGAGCCGCAGCTCCACCTCGATGGCGCTGAAGTCGTCGGCGATGCGGGTCACGCGGACGCCCGCGCCCAGGTAGGGCGGGTACAGGTTCACGAGAAGCTGGAAGCGGGCGCGCCGCCAGCGAGACCTCATCTACTTGCTCATCCAGAGGGCGAAGAGCGCCAACGCCGCGGGGGCGGCCTGCACGTAAAGGATGGTGCGCTGCACGGTGACCGACCCGTACACTCCAGCGGCGAAGACGCAGCACAGGAAGAAGGTGGCGCGCGGGACGAGCTCTGGCCCCGAGACGAGCGCCCAGACCAGTCCCGTGGCCAGGAAGCCGTTGTAGAGCCCCTGGTTCGCGGCCAGCTGGGCGGTCATCTCCGCCTTCTCCTCGCTCATCCGGAAGAGGCGCCTCGCCCGGGTGCGCCAGAGGAACATCTCCAGCACGAGGAAGTAGAAGTGCATCAAAGCCACCAGCGCGATGAGGCCAAGGGCGAGCGATCTCATGCACCTAGCCTACCTCAGGCCGCGGAAGGGCAGCGGCGGTGTGGGGGCGGGGCCTATCAAAAAAGCCCGGCAAGGGGTAAATAAGGAGCCTGACTTCGCCCCGACTTCCGTTCGCTCCGAGCGGTCGCCTACCGAGAAGAGGCGACAATGCATGAGATTGCGACTGGAACGCTGGTGAAACACCGGTCCCTCGGGGTCGGGAAGGTGGTCGCCGTCGAGGCGAGCGCCCTGCACGTCTTCTTCCCCGAGAGCGCCTCCCGGTACGCGGCCAAGCTCCGCTGGCCAAACGTGAGCCCGTTCCTGACCCGGGAGGGCTTCGAGCCCAATACCTGGCTGGAGGGACTCACCTCGTTCTCCATGGACGCCTCCGCGGGCCGCTACGCGCTCGCCGCCAATTTCATCAGCCAGGACGAGGCCTTGTCGCTCTTCCTGGAGTCGTATCCGGAAGGGTTCCTGGACCCGGCCTACCTCGGGAGCGGGGGCACGAAGAAGGAACGTGCGTCCAGGTGGCGCGCCGCCAGCGCAGAGTGGACCGAGCTGTTCGGCGAGGGCAAGGGTGACCGGCTCCTGGCAGACGGCGAGTTCAAGGAATTGACCCGAAAGGCCCTCCGCGTCGCCGCCCATGTCACGAAGATCCCGGGCGTGGTCGAGCAGGAGGTCCTCGAGGAGGCGCTGGAACCCGGAGACGCCACGACGGACTTCTTCGGGGCGCTGTTCGGGTACCTGTCGGTGCCCTCGCCCGCGCGCGCGCGCTTCGAGAAGCTGTGCGCCGCGAGCAACGCCCTCGGCGCGCCGTCCGACGCCGCCTGGCCGATCGCAACCCTCTTCCCGTTCCTGGCCGTCCCCACCCGGCAGATAATCCTGGTGCCCCGTTCGACCACCGGGGCGGCCAGCCGGCTCGGCTGCGACCTGCAGTTCCAGCCCACGCCAAACTGGGCAACCTACGTCCGGTTGCGGGAGTTCTCGGCGCGTCTCCTCGAGAAGCTCCAGGCCACCGGAGCGCGCGATTTCATCGACATCGAGTCGTTCCTGCACGCCACGTCGGCGAGGCGTCCGGCGGCGGCAAGTCATCGAACCAAGGCCGCCAAGCCCGCGGCCTCGGCCGGGAAGGCGAAAGCTCGCCGAACGGCCGCGCCCAAGGCAGCGGCAAAGAGGAAGTCATGAACGACAATTTCCGGGAGTTCAAGGGCCGGCTGCGCAAGCTCGACGAGATCCTCGTGGAGCGCGGCCTCTCCGACGCCGACTTCGCGCAGGCCCTGAGCCGCGTTCGCCGTGCGGTGAAGCACGGCGATCGTTCGCGCGACCCCAGCAGCACGCTGCGTGGGCTGCTCGAGGCTGCCGAGGGGCTGGCGCGCAAGAATCGCCTGACCTGGAAGGTCCAGCCGGCCGGACCAAGGGCACAGTACATCGTACCTCGATGAGGCTATGCGGGTCAGGGGAGCCCGCATGGCCGATGGACACGACCCGCCCCGTGCAGGACCATCGAATTGCAGAGGCGCCGCCAATCTGGCGGGGCGCCCGTGTTCCCCTCCGCCGTGCGCCAGCCTCTGCCTTCGGCTCACGGAGCTGGAGGCCGCGTCGAGCTTGCGCCTACTCCTGAACGTCTTCCTCGCCCTCGCCGATGAGCTGGCACGAGCAGGCCCCCTCGACGCCATCGTCCAGCGCCCGCTGGCACACGCCGCAGACGGTGTCCTCGATGGTGATCTCGACCGTTTTCGGCTTATGGCCCGCGATCTCGACGGTGTCCCTCTTCATGCCAGACCCATGGCGAGACTGTCTGCTACCACGTGACCTCCGGGCGGGAACATCCCGCGTCCGTGGGACCTGCCGGCCGTCACGCCTCCTCCGTCGCGGCCGGCAATTCCACCCGGAACGTGGAGCCCTTCGGACGGCGCGCTGCCCATGATGAACGTGGCCGCAAGGAGCTGGGCTCGGCGTAGCGGATGTTGGAGCTGGTTCGAGGGCGCGCTGATGCGGGACGTCTACGCCCGCAACCATGCCGGGAGCCGGCATGTGTGGATGGTGTACTTCGCGAGGTGCTCGACGCAATCCAGCACGCAGGGTTGGCCACGCGGCTGCTCGCACGCCGAACAGGCTGCTGAGTTGATGGTGTCGCGGTGGTGGGTGCGTCGCAGCAGGACGGTCGGGGCGTGGTGGCGCGAGCGTGCGACGATGCTCATTCACCGAGTCTGGCACGAGCCCAGCTCCAGCACCAGTGTCAGCGACGTCCTCGGGGATGACATTCATGGCAGCGTTGGTCGAGGTTCACGCAGGAGAAGCCCGGCACGCCGGTGTGCCCCGGCTGCGCCGAAGCGCACGAATGGCATCTCGTGCAGCCGGGGTACGGCACGCTGGAGCAGGAGCCGATCGGGAGCGGCACCGGCAGCGTCACATGGCATTGCTGGCAGGTGATCCCGGCGTGGTTCCCGGAGTCGATCGGGAAGCAGACTGCGTGCGGATCCGCACCGGGATTCACGGTCATGCTGACAATCGCGCTTATGCCTCCTGCTGTGTTGGTTGCCGTCACGGTGTAATTGGCCGTCGACCTGGAGTCTGCGGGCGTCCTCGCGATGACGCCCGTGGAAGGGTTGACATTCAGGCCAGCGGGCAACGCAGGAGACACCGAGTAGGAGGCCACGGCTCCGCCACTGTGCGTCGGCGTGTTGGGGATGAAAGCCGTCCCCACGGTGTACTCAGCCGGGTTGGTGGAGTACGCAAGGCCGGTTGGCGGCTCGGGTTGGCGCGGAACTCCCCCCGCGGGCGGCCAGAGTCAGGGTGAGAGCGACGGCGACGAGGCGAGTCATGGCGGGCTCCTGGGTTCGGGGGCGAGCGTACAGGACGGGCGGGCGCGACGTTGCGCCTTGTCGCTCACGCCCCGGCCAGGCGCCACCGACGTATCGGCGCCCCGTGCTCGCCCTCGTCCTGACCTTCATGCTCTGCGCCCTGGTCGTTCTCGGCGCCGTCGCCCTCCATCAGCGCGACCGGCTCGCCACGCTCGAACACCGCATCGAGATCGAGCGCCGCCACCGCGAACACCTCGACCGGGATCGTCGAATGGTTGCAGGATCGTGCAGCCGGCATCCCGCCGGAGCCGGAGGTGCCGGTGGTCGAGGTGGTGTTGAAGAGCGTGGGGCCGGGCGGGTTCCGGCAGTAGCGCTGGCCCACCTTTCGACGCGGGATGACGACGCACTCCCGATCAGGTAGCCTCAATCCGCTCCCAGCGGAGTGCGCGTGGTCGATGGCGCCGGGGATGACCGCGACTCGCCGACGGGCGTGAAGCCCGGCGAGGCGCCTGGGCCTGCCAGCCCGCGCGAAGGCGACCTTCGGTGACCTCCTTGCCGAACTGAAGCGGCGACGCGTGTTCCGGGCGATGGTCGGCTACGGAATCTTCGCCTTCGCGGTGCTCCAGGTCGCCGAGCCGATCATGCACGGCCTGCGGGCCTGCCGGAGTGGTCACTCAAGGCGGTGCTCGTGGCGCTGGCCGTCGGGTTCCCGGTCGCGCTCCTCATGGCCTGGCTCTTCAACCTGACGGCGCAAGGCGTGCGGCGACGCACTCTACCGCCGAGCCCGGCGCCATCTCCTTCTCTCGCCGCCGGCTTGCGGCGCTGCTCCTCGCCGTGGGGCTCGTCGGGGCGCTCCCTGGGGTTGCTTGGTACCTCTGGAAGCAGTCTGGCGAGCGAGGGCCGGGAGCGCCGGCTCTGTCACGCCCTCCATCGCCGTGCTCCCCTTCGCCGACATGAGCCCGAAGCACGACCAGGAGTACTTCGCGGACGGCATGGCGGAGGAGATCCTGAATGCGCTTGCCCAGGTGGAGGGGCTGCACGTCTGCGGGAGGACCTCCTCCTTCTCGTTCAAGGGGAAGAGCGAGGACCTGCGATGCATCGGCCAGAAGCTGGGCGTCGCGACCGTGCTGGAGGGCAGCGTCCGGCGGGCCGGCGGTCAGGTCCGCATCACCGCGCAGCTCGTCCGCACCGCGGATGGTTTCCACCTTTGGTCGAAGACGTTCGATCGGGATCTCGCCAACGTCCTCGCCGTGCAGGAGGAGATCGCCCGGAGTGTCGTCGAGGCGCTCAAGGTGAAGCTGCTGCCCGGGAGGGGCCGCCGACGACACGGGCAGTGAGGACCTACAACCCCGAGGCCTACAGCAAGTACCTGCTCGGGCCAGGAGTTGCTCCGGTCGGGGAGCATCGAGGACGCCAAGCGCGCGCTGCGGGCGAACGAGGAGGCGGTCACTCTCGACCCGCGCCTGGGGCCGGCCTGGGCGGGCGTCGCCTGGGCCATCTATCTGGCTTCAGTCGATGGCGGGAGAGGGGACCTCCGCCGAGCAGCGCGCCCGGGCCTTTGCGGCGGCCGAGCGAGCCATCGAGCTGGAGCCCGAGCTGCCCGGCGGCTGGCTGGCCCGAGGGCCGGGCGCGAGCGCGCTTTCCTCTACGACTGGCAAGGCGCCCTCGCGGATGTTGAGAAGGCGCGAAGCCTCAGCCCCGGCGACGCGGCCGCGGCAGGTCAGCATGGACTCTTGCTCCTGGCCCGCGGGGATGTGGCCGAAGGCCATCTCGGGGTACCAGCAAGCCCGTCCGGCTCGACCCGCTGTCGCCACACATCTGGGCGTATCTCGGCCAGGCCTACATCTCGGCCCAGGATCACGAGCGCGGCCGCGCCGCCCTCGAACGCGCGCTGGACATCTCTCCGCAGTATGACTTTGCCCGGTGGGTTCTCTTCGCGGACCTGGCCACGTCCGAACGGCCGGCACAGGAGGCGCTGTCGGTCGCCCAAGCTGGACGGATGGCGTGGATCAGGAACTGCGGAGTGGCCATCGCCCAGCACACCCTGGGCCGCGAGAGGGAATCTTCAGCCGCGCTGGAGGCTCTCATCCGGGACAGTGGAGGCGATGCCGCGTACCAGATTGCCGAGATCTACGCCTGGCGCGGCGATTCCGACCGCGCGTTCTCGGGCTCATCGGGCAGCGGACCAGCGCGACCCCGGCATCTTCTGGGTAAAGACCGACCCGTTGCTGCGGAAGGATCCGGAGCGACCCGCGCTGGAAGCCCTTCCTCCGCAGGGTGAACCTGCCGGCGGACTGAGGGTCGCGGGCCGCCCGGCGGCGGCACGACCCGCACCGTCGCCCGGCAGAAGTCGCAGATGACCTCATCGCCGGCCTGGAGGTGGCGGACGGGGAGGAGGGAGCCGGAGCAGGAGAGGGGGGTGGGCACGCGGCAGGGTGGCACGCGGGGCCGACACCGGCCGCTCGGCGCTGGCCAGCCGGTTCACCGTCCGCCCCGAGCAACTCGGCCCGGCGCTGGAGGATGACTCGCAGCTCGCCTGGCGACAGGGTAGCCTCTCGGTGATGAGCCAGGTCCCCCACCGCCTCTGCTTGTCCGCCGTCGGGCTGGCCGGGGTGTGGGCCGTGGCGTCCTTTGTTCGCGCGGCGTCCGACTTCTCTGCGGCCAACTACATCGGCACCCCAGCCAAGAAGTCGACATCCGCCTCTGGGTTCGATCACGACAGGTACCTGAGGAGAAAGGGAATCGACGCTGATGAGGTCATGGCGTTCGCGCAAGAGCGAACGACAGAGCGGCGTGCCATGGCCCGCTCCCGCGCACTCTGGGATGTCGCGTTCGCGTTCGCGCCGCTCCTCGTCCTGCTGGGGGTGCGCCGCTGGTGGAAGTGGCTGACCAAGCCTCCGAAGGAGAGCACATGACCCGCATCGTCGCCGTCGTCGCGCTAGTCGCGACCCTCCAGTTCACGCCCCTGAGTGCGAGCGGCCAGGAATTCAATTGCTCGTTCGCTCGGGGCACGGAATCCGTGCTAAACGACGCCGCCTTCGGCCCCAACAACCCCTCGGTGCTCGAATCCCCGCTGATGTTCAAGTTCGTCTTCCGGTCGACGGCTGACCTGAAAGACGGGCTGGCCACGGCCAAGAAGAACAAGAACGAGTCGGGCATCCGGACCATCTCGAAGCTGCTGGATACCGCCTGCACCACCGGGTACGCCGGCCTGGTAACCGGCGCCGACGGATTCTCCTGGCCGGTGATCGTGGAGAAGGGGGTGCGGACGATCACCTTCATCGAAGTGACCGAGACCGGGAACGTGATGACGACGACCGCCTTCGTCGAGGAACGGACGGTCGACAGCAGGATTCCTGCGGTCCACTCACGGCACAGTTCGATGCCGGGGGGAGCCGTCACGTAACAGTATTCTGGCGCCTGGGTCCCGTCGAAGAGGTAGCGACTGTGAGGTTCGGCGCCCCGACCGGTGGCCCGGATCCGGGATGGCCTACGGCCGCCCTCTCACCGGTAGTCCCAGGCGAACCTTCGCGTCGTCGACGCGGGCAGCGAGCGAATTGCGCGCGGCCTCGATGGCGTCCAACCTCTGAGCAATCTCGGCATCGACTAGGGCGCCGTAGGCATCGACGATGCGGCGCTGCAGAGCGCGGTCCTCGTTCTCGGTGGTCATGGGTTGGGAGTGTACACGCGCCTCCAATCGTGTCCGGTCGGGCGCTCAGGCCAGGTTGCTCACCAGCCGGCAACCGAACGAAAAAGGCCCCCCGGCTTCCGGGAGCCCTGCGTCGTCATGGTCTTGTTCGCTGCCGCCCGTCCGGGGGATTTTCCACCCCCTGCCGGGACGCTCTCTTGTGAGTGCTTGTGAGCGTGACCGAAAAGCATTGAATCTACTGACGAACAAAATGGAGGCGCGGGGAATCGAACCCCGGTCCGAAAGACTTATTGCGATTGGCACTACGCGCGTGTCCCGGAGAATTTACGTGACCGGCAACCTCCGGGCCTGCAACCGATCACGTCCTCGCCCTTACGTCTCGACCTGATCTAGGCGGCTCGCCTCCCGCTCAGGTCCAACCGGAGCTGACACCTTACCCCGCTACCCGGTGCTCACGGGGGGATGCGCGGCACTTTAGGCCGCGAGAGCCATGGGCTCGTTCGCGTTTCTGCGTGGTCGCCTTTTTACGTGGCCTGGTGACCAACCACGGCGCGCGCCATGCGCCTTCCGTCCTCCGTCGAAGCCAGTTCGCCCCCGATTGAACGAACTCGCTTGATCATAAGGAGCGGTGGGGACACGGTCAAGGAGGGGCCGAATTCACTGACGAAAGGGCGCTGCGGGCCTCCGCGTCGGCCGGATCGATGGCCAGCGCCGCCTGGAAGGCCGCCCGGGCCTCGACGACGCGCCCGAGCCTGGCGAGGTGCTGCCCCTGGGCGGTGGCGAGCCGCGCCTCCTCCGGCGCGATCCGGCGCGCGGCGGTGAGCGTGGCGACGGCGCCGGCCAGGTCCCCTTCCTCCGCCTGGAACCGGGAGAAGAAATAGAGCGGCGACGACAAGCCCGGCGCCATGCGAACGGCCTTCTCGTACGCCTGGCGGGCCCGGTCGCGGTCGCCGAGCCCCTGTGCGGCGACGCCCAGGTTCACGTGGGCGCGCCAGTATCCCGGCGCCAACGCGGATGGCGGTCTCGAGCACCGGGATGGCCTTCGCGTACTCGCCCCGGGAGGAGTAGGCGACGGCCAGGTTGTTGTTCACGACGACGTCGTTCGGCGCCTTCGGCAACTCCGATTCCCAGAGGGCGAGATCGCTCCTCCAGTCGGCGGCGCGGACGGCCGAGCGGACCCCGAGCAACCCCACCAGGACGATGGCCGCGGCGACGACGACCGGCGAGCGCCGGATGGAGCCGAGCACGCCAGCCGCGGCGATGCAGAACCCCGCCGAGGGCAGGTAGGTGAGCCTCTCCGCCATGAGCACGCCGATGGGGAAGAGGTGAAGCACCGGGAGCAGCGCCGCGAAGGACCAGAGGATTCCTGCCGAGGGCAGCGGGAAGCGGCGCAGGAGGAGGATGGCGCCCACCACCAGCGGCAGCCAGGCGGCCGTGGCGAGGAGGAGCACCAGCCCGGGCTCCCGGCACGAGCGGCACCCGTGCCGCATAGGCGAAGTCGGTGCCGAGGAAGGCGGGGAAGCGCGAGGATCCGGAGGTACTCGGCCAGGATTCGACTGGTCGTGAAGGTCACGGTCGAGCGCGGCACCCCGGCCAGCCACTGGGCCTCGAGCGGCACGCCCCGCGGGCAGCCCGCGGAGGACGAGGTAGGGACGAGCGCCAGCGCCGAGCGCCGCCGAGACCGCGACCACGCGAAGCAGCGCGCCGGCGGCCCGGCGGCGTCCGCAGGCCAGGCCGGCCTCCGATGCCCGGCGGCGCCCGGGAAGGGCGAAGGCCACGATGCCGTAGAGGAGCGGCGTCATCGCAGCCCCCTCGTTCGAGAGGATGCCGAGGGCCAGCAATGCGACCGATCGCCGGCAAGGCGTCCGAGGCTTCGCGCCGCACCCCGACCAGAGAACGCGACCAGGAGCGAACCGAGCGCGAAGACCGCCGAGAGCAACTCCTTGCGTCCGACGATGGGCGCGATGGCCTCGACGTGGGCCGGATGGACGGCGAAGAGGAGGCCGGCGAGGAGCGCCACCCACGCGGCCCGGTCGGGCATGGCCGCCTCGGCGAGCCGGCGCGCCAGGGAGAGCACGAGCAGCGAGGCCGCCATGTGGAGGAGCAGGTTGACGAGGTGGTAGCCCCACTGGGCCCGCCCGTGGATCGCGTAGTTGGCCGCGAAGCTGAGCGTCGTCACCGGGCGGAAGACGCCGCTGGTCGTGCTCGGTCCGCCGTAGTTGTAGGGCGAGGTGAAGATGCGGGCGGCGTTCCGGAGCCCCCCCTGCACGAGCGGGTTCTCCACCACCGCCCAGCCGTCGTCGAGCACCGGGGGGTTCGGGCAGGGTCTGCGCGAAGGGCAGGATCGCCGCCAGCGCGACCAGGACCCAGGAGCGTCGCAGGAGGGCGGTCATCGCCAGGCCCCCGGGCGCGCGTACACCTGCACGAGGGGCACCTCGTCGAGGTAGGCGCCGGCGACGGGGCGCGCGGTTCGGAACTCGGTCCAGGTCCTGAACTCCCGGTCTCGAAACTCCTGGTGATACTGCCAGATCGAGACGTCGGCGTCCTCGGGACCGGAGGCGACCAGGAGATCGGGGCGAAGCTTCCCGTCCCGCTGGTACTGTTTCACGGCGAGTGTCGTGGCCTCCTGGAACCAGATCCGCGCACCGGGCACGGCGTGGGCGTTCAGCTCCGGGAGGACCGCCACCAGGTCGTCGCCCCAGAACTGCCGCTGCATTCCCATCGAGGCCGCGCCCGGCGCCCCGCCGGCGATCTCGTTCCAGGCCGCCGTTCCGAAGGGGTGAACGCGCGCCACCTGCCAGGCCGCCGGCGCCAGCGCCAGGGCCGCGAGCAGGCTCGTGACCAGCGCCGGGCGCGCCGGCGAGAGCAGTCGCCCCGCGGTGACGAGCGCCCGCGCGCCGAGCAGCGCCAGGAACGGCATGGCCGGCATCCAGTGCTTCACCCCGCCGAAGTGTGGAACGGTGGGCCAGGCGATGATGGCGATGGGGACGATGGCGTTCAGCAGCAGGAGCCACTCGGTGGGGAGCGAGACCGAGGTGGCCCGCCCGCGCCAGCCGGCGACGACCCGGCCTCCCGCCTGCGCCACGCCGCCCAGCATGGCGACCCCGATCGCGGCGGGCACGGTGAGCGCGGTGATGACGAAGGGATAGCTGACCGGGAAGGGAGGCTCGCGGAGCAGTTCCCCGAAGTACATCCACGGGTAGTTCTCGTGATGAAGGTGGTAGCCGAGCCAGTCGCGGATCCTGGGCAGGGTGTGGTGCCAGAGCCAGGGCCACGATGCCAGCAGGACGAGCGGCCCGAGCACGGCCATGGCGGCGAATGCCCAGGGGCCCCCGCCCTCGGCGTGATCGGCGGCCTCCCGTTGCCGCCCCCGGATCGACCCGAGCAGCCAGGCGGCGAGCAAGACCAGAGGAAGGAAGAACGCGTTGTGCTTGGTGGCCAGCGCCGCGCCGAGGAGGAGCCCCGTGGCCATCGCCCATCCCGCGGTCGATAGCCTCCCCCGCGAGGCGCTGGTGCTTCGCCAGAAGGCGTAGGTGGTGGCGAGCCAGAGCGACGAGACGGGCAGGTCGAGAACCGCGGCGTGCGCGTGATGGAAGTGTCGCGGCACGAGGAAGAAGAGCGCCGGGGCGAGCGCTCCGCCCGGCGGCCCGGCCAGGTCGAATCCCCACAGCGCCAGCACGAGGGCCAGGAGCGCCGCGAAGAGGAAGGCCCCGTAGCGCGATCCCTGAACATCCCCGGTCCAGCCCAGGAAGCTGGAGAAGAACGCCCGGGTCGCCCCGAAGATCCCCTTGGCGAGCCCCGGGTGCTCGTGATTCCACGCGTAGTGACGATCGGCCAGCTCCAGGGCCCGCCCCGGGGAGCGCAGCGCCTCTCCCCAGAACCGCGCGTAGGAGGCGCCCGCCTCCACGTAGACGCTCTCGTCGCGCGAGATTCCCACCGCCGGAGAGGTCGCCGCGGCGACCACGAGGACGCCGACCGACCAGGCCAGTGCGATGCCGATGCGGAGATTCACGGCAGGCTCACCAGGTCGATGCAGACCCCGCGCGGGAGCGGACCGGACGGGAGCACCTCGAGCGTCACCTGCCGCGGCTGGCCGGAGATGCGGGCGGTGTCGATCTGGAATGCGCTCCAGCCCGGGCGCGCGGCCGTCGCCTCCGCCCGCCCCACCTCGAGCCCGTCGACCTTCACGCGAAGCGAAACGGGCGGAGCGCCGGAGGAGACGTCGCCCACGAACCCCAGGTGGCCGCGCAGCGCCCGACCCAGCGGGACGGCCGGGAACGCGAGCGTGGCCGGCTCGGGCAGAGGTCCGGGAAAGCTCACCACGATGCAGGTCCGCGGCAGGAGATCCACCTCGCGGGTCTCCCGGGTGACGCGCGCCCCAGGGCTCCTGATCGAGGCCGAAGCCAGACGGTCGGTGAAGGAGTGAAGCGGGAGGAGCGGGGAGCGGAGGTCGTACCGGGTGAGGTCCAGCCGCCCCACCTGCAGCGGTCCCTCCGTCGCCTCGGATCGGGCCGCCAGCTGACGCGCGATCCGGGGCGAGACGCCTGGCGCGCCCGGCAGGGACACCAGCCAGATCCGATTCACCCCAGGCAGGTCCTCGTCGGCCTCGGCATAGGAGGGCAGGGCGAGGAGCGGCAGCGCGACGTCGGGCCAGGAGGGGAGCCGGTCCGGCAGGATCTCCCGGGCGCGCTCGGCCCAGGCGGGCGATAGAACCACGGCGTCGCCGGGGCGGGCATCGCGGGCGAGGAGCGCTGCCACCGCCTTCCAGTCGGTCTGCGAGGGGAGCCTGGCGGGCAGCGATCCCAGGAACCACAGGCCGTGCAGGCCGGCCGCCGCGACGGCGAGCGCGAGGAGCCCGGCCCAGGCCACCGGCAGCGGGGGCCAGAACGTCGCCCGGGCCTTGCGGCGCAGCTCGAGCCAGCCGGTGGGATTCCGGGGGAGGCGGGGAGGGGAGCTTGTAGCTCGGCCCGTGGTGGTCCGGCGGCTGGCTCACGGACGGGGGAGGCCGGCTCGGGCAGGCTCAGGTCTTGGCAAGCCGGACGCGCCGCTCGCTCTTCTCGCGGCAGTAGGCGTCGAGCTCGAACTCGGGGTCGTCGGGCAGCGAGGGCGACCAGGACGGGTGCATGGCGCACCGCGCGTCGTAGCAGTGGTGGAGGTCCCAGAGGTGGCCGATGAAGTGGATCGACTCCCGGGCCAGGCGGCGCCGGAAGACCTCGATGGAGGCCTCGGTGACGCCCCGAGGTCTGAAGCGAAAGGTGGAGATGAGGGCGCGGCTGCCACCCTGCTCCGCGTATCCCCAGGTGGGCGGCTCGCCGAGCGGGCCCTTCGGGATCGCCAGCTCCTTGTCGGTGACGTAGACAACCTTGTCGTCCGAGTAGGCCCGCACCGGAGGCGCGTCGCCGAGGAGCTTGATCGCGTCGAAGCGGCCGTCGGGCCGCTCGGCCTTCTTCGGGAGGGCCTTGTCGCCGACGTGCTCGGTGCCCACGCCGAAGGAGCGGTACAAGGTCTTCGAGAGGTGGGTGATGTCCCCCTCGTCGTAGGTGGCGAGCGTGACGATCCGGATCACTTCTTCTTCCCCTTGGCCGGCTTCGCGCCCTTCTTCGGGGGAACCGGCCTGGATGCCGCTGGCTTCTTCGCCGGCGTGCCCTTCTTCGGTGGCGCGCTCCTGGGAGCGGGCTTCGCCGCCGGCTTGGCGGTTGGCCTGGGCGTCGGCTTCTTCGCGGGCGGGGCCTTGGTTACCGGCTTCTTCGCGGGCGGGGCAGGAGCCTTCGGGGCGACAGCGGCCTTCCGGACCTGGACCTTCACGACCGGGACCTTCACGACCGGAGCCTTCACGACGGCGACCTTCTCGACCACCTTCGCGGGCACCACCTCGACGTCCTCGTCGCCGTCCTCGGCGGCAGGTGCGGCCCCTTCGGCCTCGCCCTCCTCCGACTCCTCGGTTCCTGCCGTGCCCTCCGCCGCGACTTCGAGCGCGCTCAGGTCGATGCCCAGCTCCGCGAGTCCGAGGTCGTCGTCCTCCGCCACGACCGGCTTCTTCCGCTTCCAGGGCGGGCCCTTCAGCTCGACCGGGATCGGGGGCGTCTTGAGCGGAAGCTTGACGCCCGAAGGCGGCATGAGGGCGAAGTCGACGTAGTCCTCGGCGATCACGTCCGGGACGCCGAGTGCAACCGAGATCTCGTTCACGAGCAGGTGGCGGGAGCTGTCGTAGAGCTCCCGTTCCTTGGCAGGAAGGGGGCGCAGCCGCGACAGGGAGTGGAGTCCCTTCACCACCTCGGCGACGCCGAGGACGCCGCCGGCGATGAGCCGCTCCACGTTGTCCCGGTGACGGACCTTCCAGTCGAGCTCGGGGTCGCCGTAGGTGGCGCCCAGGTAGTGGAAGACCCCCTCGATGTCGTCAGCGGTCGCGACGCGACGCAGGCCGATGGTGGCGACCTTGCCCAGGGGAACGAGCACCGAGGCGCCGTCCTCCTCCCGGGTCATCTTCACGAACTCGAGCCGCTGGCCGGCGATGTCCTTCTGCTCGAGGCCGGTGACCCGGTAGACGCCTTGCTTCGGGTAGACCACCCGGTCGCCGGGCTTGAGATCGGCGGACGAGGCGATGTTTCCGACCGGAGAGGAGGCCTCTTCCTGCTTGTCTGCGCGCTCGCGCTTGCCCAGCGTTCTCACGGCGCCCACCGTTACCATGCGGCCCCGGGGGCGGCAACGGCGCCTCGCCGGAACGGCCCGCTCCGGGCGCCGCTCCATTGGCCCCGGCGGGAGGCCACGGCAGGAAGGCGCTCGTCCGACGCACGTAGGCCACGTACTCCGGCCGGCGCCCGGCGATGTCCTTCTCGAGCAGCGATACCCCCGAGACCCGCACGAGGAGGAAGGTCATGAAGGCCGGCCCGGCGAGGCACCACCAGGCGCCCGTGGCGGCGCCGATGAGCCCGAGCCCCCACCAGAGGAGGGCATCGCCGAAGTAGTTGGGATGGCGGGTGTAGCGCCAGAGCCCCGTTTCCATGACCCGCCCCCTGGTTGCTGGGTCGCGCAGGAAGCGGGCGAGCTGGGCGTCGCCAACCGCCTCGAAGCCGAGGCCGACCGCGAAGACCAGCACGCCGGCCAGGTCCTGGAGTCCGAGGGGCCTCGTGGCCCCGAGCGCCGCCCCGGCCTGGAGCGGCAGCGAGACCACCCAGAGCAAGGCCCCCTGGAGCAGGAAGACCGTGAACAGGCTCACGAGCGGGAAGCGGTCTCCCCAGTTCGCCCGCATGGCCTGGTAGCGCCTGTCCTCCTCCTTCTTCTTCCTCCAGCGCGCGCCGATGTGGAGCGCGAGCCGGAGCCCCCAGATGGAGGTGAGAGCGGCGAGAAGGACGCCCCGGGGCGAGGGCGCGGAGATCGCCGCCGAGAGGATGGCGACGAGCGCGAAGCCGGGGCCCCAGAACACGTCGGCGATGGAGGCGTCCCGCAGCCGGAGCGAGAGGAGCCACACCGCAGTCATGTAGAGGGCGACTGCCGCTGCTGCGGCGGCGAGGACGGCGGTCACGGTCGCGCGCCGTCCGGAGCGCCGTGGTCCGGAGCGCCGCGCCACATCCGGAAGCTCGTCCAGAGAACGAAGGCGAGCCAGAGGGGAGCCGCCACGCCGAGCAGCTTCGCCGAGGCCTCGGAGAAGGGCTGTCCGGCCACGGGGATCGAGGCCAGGCCGGCGGCGATTCCCAGGATGGCCACGGCTCGCTCCCCGCGGCGCCAGAGCGCGGCGGAGATCCCGAGAAGGCCGATGCCGAGGAGCAGGTTGAAGAGGGCGTCGAGGGAGAGGGTCACGCCGAGGAGCGCGCGGGCCACCGGCGCACACGCCGCGGCATCGCAGCCAGGCAGCACGTGCGAGACGAGCACCAGCGGCGCGACGCAGCCCGCCGCGTTGAGCAGGGCGCCCGTCGCGATGGTCGCCCCCCCGAACCTCGCCGCGGGAGTGGCGACGCGGCGACCCAGACCGGCCGCCCAGCCAGCCAGTGCAAGCAACCCCAGGATGAAGGTGACCGCGCTCGCCACGGTGGCCTGGGGGTGCGCGGCCGAGAGCGCCGCCCAGCGGTCGATGTCGCTGGGGCGGTAGGCGACCGGGACGTCGGCGAGGAAGAGGACGCCGGCGACGTTGCCTGCGACCCCGACGAGCCCGAGGACCGAGGCGATCCGGTCAGGAGGTCGATGGCTCAGGGTAGGAATAGGAGATCTCCACTTGCTGGGGGGAACCGTCCTCGTCGGCGACGTTGGACATGCCGACGTAGCGGACGAGACGCCGCGTGGCCGGGTCGTACTCGCCCTCGAGGGAAGGCGCGAGCAGCCGGAGGATGAAGCTCGAGGGCTCGAATCGGACGCGGATCCTCCCGTTCTCGATCCGCTCGCCGCGGAGCTGGAAGCCGAAGGCGTCGAGCCGTCCGGGGAGCGCCAGCGAGACCCGGAGCACCTCGCCGCCTGCCAGTTGCTCGAGGTGTTCCCGGGCGTAGCGATCGAGCCCCTGACCGGCCACGAGAGGCAGATCCTCCGGCAGGGGAAGCACCTTGGCCCGGTCGCCGTCGACCAGCCGGATGCCGTCCCCGGCGCGCCGGACCGCCTCGCGTGCGCCGGTGCGAAGGTCCTGGAACTCGTAGTCGGGCGCGAACGAGCCGGGGGCGTACTCGGAGACGAGCCGCGCGATGGCGCGCCCGTCGGCCCGGGAGTAGCGGGTCTCGGCCGATGTGACGCGCCCGCCGGAGAGCCGGACCTCGTGGGTCTCCACGTACGCGACCGCACCGTCCTTCGAACGGGCCACGCCGCGGAATCGCTCGATCGAGGAAGGAACCACCGAGGGATCGACGGAGCTCCCGACCGGTCCGGCGACCGAGGTGGCGAGGAGGATGGGTGCGACCGCAGCGAACAGGCTCGTCATGTCAGATCCTCCCGCCGGGCTTGGCGAACAGCATCTGGGCATCGCCGAGATAGCGCTCGGCGAAGCCGGCCTCGCAGTAGCAGAGGTAGAAGTGCCAGATGCGGCGGAAGCGCTGGTCGGTGAGCTTCGTCACGGCCTCTGCGTTGCGGGCCAGGTTCTCGCGCCAGGCGGCGAGCGTCGTCGCGTAGTGGGGTCCGATGTCCTCGAGCTGCCGGAGGGTGAGGTCGGAGGAGCGCGTGGCGGCCTGGAGCAGCGCGGTGATGGAGGGGATGTTCGAGCCCGGAAAGACGTAGCGCTTGATGAAGTCGACGCCGCGCACGTGCTGCTCGTAGCGCGCGTCGGCGATGGTGATGACCTGCAAGGCCATGAGCCCGTCCTCCTCGAGGAGCGAGGCGCACTTCGAGAAGAACGTCTCGTAGAAGGCCGCGCCCACCGCCTCGAGCATCTCCACCGACACGATCTTGTCGAAGCGCCCGGTGAGATCGCGGTAGTCGCAGCGAAGCACGGTGACCCGGTCGGAGAGCCCGGCGTCGGCGACGCGCTGCCGGGCCCGGGCGAGCTGGTTCGCCGAGATGGTGGTGGTGGTCACCCGGCAGCCGTAGCGGGACGCGGCGTGGATCGCGAAGGCGCCCCAGCCGGTGCCGATCTCGAGCAGGTGGTCGTCCGGGCCGAGGCGGAGCATCCGGCAGAGCCGGTCGATCTTGGCGATGCTCGCTTCCTCCAGCGTGGCCTCCGGGCGCTCGAAGACTCCGCAGGAGTAGGTCAGGGTCGGGTCGAGCATGAGCCCGAAGAAGTCGTCGCCCAGATCGTAGTGCTCGGCGATGTTTCGCCGGCTGCCGGTGCGGGTGTTGCGCCGGAGCGCGTGCCAGATCGCGTCGACCGGACGGCGCAGGCGGGCCAGGCCCTGCTCCAGGCCGTCCATCGCGGCGACGTTCCGGGCCACCAGTCGCACCGCCGAGGTGAGGTCGGGGGTGTCCCATTCGCCGGCAGCGTAGGACTCGGCCGAGCCCAGCGTGCCGCCGGTGGCCAGCCTGCGCCAGAAGGCCGGGTTCTTCACCTCCACCTCGGCGGACAGGCCGTCCGCGGCGGCGTGTCCGAACGTGGTGCCCGACCCGTTCTCGCGCAGCGTCAGGAGGCCGGAGGTCAGGCCGGCCAGGCGAGGCAGGACCAGGTTGCGCCAGGAGAAGCCGACGGGCGAGGCAGTGGCTGGGTGAACCTGGGTGGTCATGGCAGGCTCCTTGGCGCGACCGCGGCCGCGCGCTTGTCGGGGTGGACGTGGAACGGGATTCCCTTCACCCAGAGGCGAAGGGCCTGCCAGTAGATGGCGGCGTGGACCTTCCAGGCCATGAGGGGCTGCAGGAAGGCCGCGCGCCGCAAGGCGCCCGGGCTCCACTCGAGCCGTTCCATGGCCAGCCCGGCGCGGAAGACCTCGGCGCCCTTCTCGCGGCTCACCATCTCCACCCGGAGCCGTTCCCCGGGAATGCCGAGGTGCCACTGGTAGGTCTGCTCCATGGGAAAGAAGGGCGAGACGTGGAACTTCTTGTCGAAGATCGCGTCCGCGCCGTCGGGCCCGGCCTGGAGCACGTAGGCGTGCCGCTCCTTCCAGGGCGTGTTGGTGATCTCGGCGACGACGGCGCGAAGCTTCTCGCCGCCCGCGTCGAAGCAGAAGTAGAAGCTCACCGGGTTGAAGACGTAGCCCAGCGAGCGCAGGTGCGTGAGCAGGCGAACCGGGCCCGTCGGGCGGAACCCCAGCTCTGCCTCCACCCGATCGCGCACCTCGGAGGCGAGGTCGCGGGACGGGTCGCCCAGGAAATCGGACCGCGAGAAGGACCCGACCCCGAGCCGGGGCAACTCGTCGAGGTCGAGGTACAGCATGTACATCCGGTAGGAGAAGGCGTGCGAGCGGGGCACGCGCCGCGCGTGCGACACGGTGCCCGTGTAGATGGCGCTCGCGGTGACGCTCACAGGACCTCTCCGAATCGCTCGCATAGCGAGAGCGCCGAGACCACGCCATCCTCGTGGAAGCCGTTGCGCCAGTAGGCCCCGCAATAGCTCGTGTCGCGGTGGCCCAGGAGCTCGCCGTGCCTCTTCTGGGCGGTGACGCCAGAGGGGGAGAAGACCGGGTGGTCGTAGGTGATCTCGAGGAGCGTCTGGTCCGCTGCAACGGCGCCTTCGCGGTTCAGGGTCACGAAGTAGTCGCGCCGGGCCTTCGGGCTCTGGAGCTTGTTCATCCAGTAGGTGACCGTGGCCCCGTCGGATCCGGCGTCGTCCAGGTGGTAGTTCCAGGACGCCCAGGCCTTCTTGCGGCGCGGCATGACCCGGTCGTCGGCGTGGAGCCGGACCCGGTTGGCCCGGTAGGGGAACTGGCCGAGCAGTTCCGTCTCCAGCGGGGAAGGGTCGGCGAGCATGCGCAGTGCCTGGTCGGCGTGCACGGCCAGCACGGCGTGGTCGAAGCGCTCGGGTGCCTGGCCCGCGGCCTTCACCTCGACCCCGTCACCGCGGGTGATTCGCTCGACCGGCGAGCCGGTGCGGACCTCGCCCCCGAATCCGCCCAGGATGGCGCGGACGTACTGGCGCGACCCGCCCTCGATGGTCAGCCAGGGGAAGGCCCGCGTGGCCTCGAGGAAGCCGTGGTTCTCGAAGAAGCGGGCCAGGAAGCGGGCCGGGAACTCGCGAACCCCCTGGCAGGAGGACGACCAGACCGAGCCGACCAGCGGGAGCAGGTGATCCTCCACGAACCCCCGCGAGTATCCTCGGGCCTCCAGCCAGTCGAGCAGCGGGACCTCCGAGCCCTCGTCGAGGAGGTCTTTCGCCTCCCGGTAGAAGCGGAAGACGTCGTAGAGCATCCGGTGGAAGCGCGGGTCGACCAGGTTTCGCTTCTGCGCGAAGAGGGCGCCCAGCGCCGGGCTGCCATACTCGAAGTCGCGCTTGTCGCTGCGCACCGAGAAGCTCATGTCGCTCTCCTTCCAGGCGACGTCGAGCTGCCGGAGCAACCTCACGAAGTTCGGGTAGGTCCGCTCGTTGAAGACGATGAAGCCGGTATCCACCGGGACGTTCCGCCCGTCCTCGGCCACGTCGAAGGTGTGGGTGTGGCCCCCGATGCGATCGTCGGCCTCGAAGAGGACGACGTCGTTCCGGCGCGAGAGCAGGTGCGCCGAGACCAGGCCGGAGATGCCGGAGCCGACGACCGCGATCTTCAACGGGAGCCTCCCGCCTTCACGAGCCGGTAGTGGGAAACCTGCCACTCGCGCCCCTCGTCGAATCCGAAGAGCTCGGCGCAGGCCAGGAAGAACATCTGCCAGCGGCGCACCTGCACGCGCGCCTCGGCGGGGGTGAGCGGGCCGAGCAGCGACGCCACGGCGGCATCGGCGTTCCGGAGAAGATTGTCGTGCCAGGCCTCCGAGGTTCGCGCGTAGTGCGTGCCCGGGACCACCCAGTGCTCCTGGAGGGAGAGGGGGCCGGCGACCCGCGGGAGAAGGTCGTGGGACGGCATCATGCCGCCGGTGAAGAAGTGGCGACCCATCCAGTCGTCGTCGGAGTCGGTCTCGAAGAGGTAGGCGAAGCGCGCGCTCGAGAAGACGTGGATGAAGAGCTTGCCGCCGGGCACGAGCCAGCCCGAGATTCGCCGGAAGAGCTCGGGCCAGTTGCGCATGTGCTCGAACATCTCCACCGAGACCACCCGGTCGAAGGTGCCGGGCGCCTCGAAGCGGTTCATGTCGCAGGTGATGATCTCGACGTTGTCGAGGCCGCGGCGGCGCGCCTCCTCGAGGATGAAGGCTCTCTGGCTCGCCGAGTTGGACACCCCAACCACGCGGGAGGCCGGGAAGTGCTCGGCGGCCCAGAGCGAGAAGCTGCCCCAGCCGCAGCCGAGTTCCAGGATCCGGTGGCCGTTGGCGATCCCCGCCCGGAGCGCCGTGAGCCGCAGCATCGCCTCCTCGGACGCGTCGAGGGAGGTGACGCCGTCGGGCCAGTAGCCGCCCGAGTACTTCATGCGCGAACCGAGCACGGCCCGGAAGAAGGAAGCGGGCACCTCGTAGTGCTGCTCGTTCGCCATCGCTGGGACCGGAGCGACGTCGCCCCCTTCCATGCCGGCGATGAAGCGGGCCAGGGCCGCTTCCCGGTCGGCGTGGCGCCGTTCCTCGTCGCGGATGCGGCTGCGCAGCAGCCGACGGATGCCCATTCGGACCACCGGCGACGGGACGAATCCTCTCTCGGCCAACTGGA
The DNA here is from genome assembly GCA_963700085.1 of uncultured delta proteobacterium. Taxonomy (GTDB): domain Bacteria; phylum Myxococcota; class Myxococcia; order Myxococcales; family Anaeromyxobacteraceae; genus CAIOAK01. The sequence continues at coordinate 21,969 of CAVOWI010000019.1, read as the reverse complement.
TTCCAAGGCTCATGACGGAATATAAATCGCCCTAAATAGCTTTGCAAGCGATTTTAATGTTGAAAAATTAAGTACAGTCTGTTACATGAATAGACGATATGGACGATTTGCTCACCAACGTCGAAGTCGGTCGCCTCGCCGGGGTAGGCCCCACAGCCGTGAAGCGCTGGGCAGACCAGGGGCTATTGCCCTGCGTCCGCACGGCCGGCGGCCACCGCCGTTTCCAGCGCAGCGAGGTGGAGAAGTTCCTCCTGACCTCTCGTGGCTCCAGCGCCAGTGCCTTCGTCGACCTCCTCCTCCAGACCGACGGGCTCGGAGTCGAGGCTCGCCTCCTGACCGAGCGCTCGCGGATGGGGTCGTGGCTCGCCGTGGTCGAGATGCTCGGCGAGGCTCTCGCGGAACTCGGCACCCGATGGCGGGCCGGTACCGTCACCATCGTCCAGGAGCACCTCGCCTCGGGGCGGCTCTCCCGGGCGCTGGCTCGCATCGGAGACGCCCTCCCGGTCGCGCCAGGCGCGCCGCGGTGCATGCTCGCCTGCGCCGAGGGGGATCGCCACGCGCTCGGACTGTCGCTCGTCGAGGTGGCCCTGCGGGAGGCCGGGTGGGCCACGCTCTGGGCCGGGCAGGACACCCCGGCAGCCGATCTGGCGGAGGTCGCGCGGCAGGGGGAGGCGGAGATGATTGCCGTTTCGGCGTCGGCCGCCTCGACCGAGCCCGAGGCCCTGCTGCGGCAAGCCCAGGTGCTGGGCGCGGCGTGCTCCAGGTCGGGGGTGGCGCTGGCCCTCGGCGGCAGCGGTGCCTGGCCGGAGCCCCCGCCCGGCGGCGAGCGCTTCCACTCGCTCGCTCCGTTCGTGGCCCGGGCGCGCGCGATGGCGAACGCCGCCTGAAGCTGGCTACCCCGCCCTGGCCTCGACGGCCGGGACGCCCTCGATTGCGCGGATCCGGCGCGCTGCGAGGTCCAGGTACTCCTGGTTCATCTCCACGCCCAGGAAGCGGCGACCGGAGCGCATGGCGGCCACGCCGGTGGTGCCGGAGCCGGCGAACGGGTCGAGCACCAGGTCGCCCTCGGTCGAGCTGGCCGCGATGACCCGCTCGAGCAGCGCGAGTGGCTTCTGGGTGGGATGCCGGCCGTGGAGCTTCTCGCGGGAGCCCGGGGTGGGCAGCGGCCACACCACCTGGGCGCCGCCGGGCTCGGGGCGCTCGGCCACCTCCCAGAGGTCGCGCATCTGCTTGCCGCCGTTCACCTGCTTCATTTCCCGGTAGTTGAACCGGTGCGCCAGCGGCTTCGACCGCATGGGCGAGGCCCAGAGAAGGATCTCGGTGGAATGCGTGAAGAACCGGCAGGCCAGGTTGGGTGCGGCGTTGGGCTTGAACCAGGTGACGGTGTTGAGCAGGTGGAAGCCCAGTTCCTGCATCGCGTAGCCAACCGAGAAGATGACGTGCTGGGTGCCCGACACCCAGATCGTCCCGGAGGGCTTGAGCACGCGGCGGCAGGCCTGGAGCCATCCGCGCTGGAAGGCGTGGTCGGCCTCGACGCCGCGGGACTGGTCCCAGCCCCCCTTGTCCACGCGCACCCGGCGCCCGGCCTGGCAGGTGGTGCCGCCGTTCGACAGGTGGTAGGGAGGGTCGGCGAATATCAGGTCGACCGACCGGGGCGGCAGCTTTTCGAGGACCTGGAGGCTGTTTCCGAGGACCATCGCCCAGCCGGGGCCGCTCTCCTCGGTGCCCGGAAGGTCGTCCCAGTCGTGAAGATCGAGTCGGCGCGCCATTGCAACGCATGGTATGGGCGATATCGATCCTGTCCATTTTTCGATCCACGGAGATCCTTCACCATGTCCGAAGAAACCCGTCCCCAGGAGAACCCTCTCGAGGGGCTCATCCGCCCCTGGTTCTTCCCGTCGTTCGGGCTCACCATCGTCGTGGGCGTCGCCGTCTTCTGGTTCACGGGAATGCTCACCGACTCTGCCGTGGGCGGGATCGTGGCCGTGCTCGTGCCGCTCGTTCTCGGCCTCATGGTCATGCGCCCGGCGCTCTCGTCCTCGGTCGGCACGGCGACTCGAGCCATGCTCTTCGCCGCCGCGATCCTCTCCTTCCTGGTCGCCGCCGTGCCCGCCTACGAGGCGGTCCATCCCGGCGAGCCGCGCTTCGTGGCCGAATTCAGCCGCGTCGACGAGGTGCAGGCCATCCCTCCGGGGAGCGAAGGGTCGGTCCGCCTGCTCGTCTCCACGCGCCTCGGTGGCTCGGCCGAGCCGGTCGTGACCTTCAGGCTGGGAGGATTCCAGACCCCCGTCGCCGGGGAGCTCCGGCGCACCACCAGCTTCGCCCGGGTGGGGCGGGGTGGCCAGACCAAGGTCTCGCGCGACCACGACGCCGACTGGTTCGAGGCAAGGCTCGGGGCTGGCGTGAAGGAGATCCGGCTGGAGCGCGTCCAGGGCCTCACCGGTGCGCCTCTGCGGGTCGAGGTCTTCACCGACTGGCTCCCCCACGGGATGGCGTGGGTCCTCTCCATCCTGGTCCTGGCCCTCGCGGCGCTGGGCGAGGTGCGGGCCGGGCGCGACTCGGGGGCGGCCATCGCCGCCGGCGTGGCCCTCGGGTTCGGCCTGGTGGTGAGCCACAACGTGACGCCGGGTCATGCGGTCATGCCCTCGCTCTGGGCCATCATGCTCGGCGCCATCCTGGGTGCGCCGGCCGCGGTGGTCGTGCGCATGGCCATTCGCCGGCTCCTTCCCGCGGTCGCGGTCCCGGACCGCCGGTAGTGTCTCGACGCGGATGGCGGGGGGCGCCACGCCCGGAATTCTCGACAGCCCGTTCGTGAAGGAGGCGGCGCTCGCCGCCGGCTTCCACAAGGTCGGGATCGCCCGGGCGGAGCCGCTCGACCCGGGGCCGCTCGACCGGATGCTGGCCATCGGGGCCGAGGCCGACATGGCCTGGCTGGGGACGCAGCGCGCCCTGCGGCTCGACCCGCAGCGGCTCATGCCGGAGGCGCGCAGCGTGGTCGCGCTCGCGGTGGCCCACTCCGGAGAGGCGGCACCCACGCCCGCCGGCCACGCCGAGGTGGCGCGGTACGCGCGCGGCCGCGACTACCACACCGTGCTCAAGCGGAAGCTGAAGGCGTTCGTGGCCCGGCTCCGGGAGCGGGATCCCGAGGTGCGCGCGCTGGCCTCGGTGGACGTCGGTCCGGTCATGGAGAAGGCCTGGGCCGAGCGAGCCGGCATCGGCTGGATCGGCAAGAACGGCTGCCTCATCACCCCCGACCTGGGGAGCTGGGTACTGCTCGCCACGGTTCTCGTGGACCGGGCTCTCCCCCCCGACGAGCGCCACCCGGAGCGCTGCGGGGAATGCGCCGCGTGCATGCCGGCCTGTCCCACCGGCGCCATCCCCGAGCCCGGCCTGGTGGACGCGCGGCTCTGCCTCTCCTTCCAGACCATCGAGCGGCGCGGCGCCGTGCCCGAGGGCGTGGCCGAGCGGGTCGGCCGCTGGGGATTCGGGTGCGACGACTGCCAGACGGCCTGCCCGTGGAACCGCGGTGCCGGCGCGGAGAGCGATCCGGAACTGCTGCCCGTGCGCCATCCGTCCCTCGACCTGCTCCCGCTGCTGCGCCTCACGCCCGACGAGTACCGGGCGCGCTTCTACGGAACGGCGATCGCCCGCGCAGGTCACGCAGGGCTCGTCCGCAACGCGGCGCTGGCCTCGCCCGCCGCCCGGGACGACGCCCGGCTCGAGCCGGAGCTGCGCCGGCTGGTCGGCAGCGAGCTTCCCGGGGTCGCCGAGGCCGCCGGCTGGGCGCTCCGCCGGATCGCGGGAAGGCCGGCGTGATCGAGCTCGTCATGCTGCTCCACTCGGCCCTTTCGGCCGGGACCTACCTCTTCGCGAAGCGGGCGCTCCTCGAGCTCTCCCCCTTCGAGGTCGCGCTGGCGCGGTTCACGCTGGCCGGCGCCGTCTACGCCGCGCTGCTCCTGCGCTTTCCGCAGAAGGTCACGCGCGCGGACCTCATCCGCCTCACCGTGCTCGGCTTCATCGCCATTCCTCTCAACCAGGGGCTCTTCCTCTACGGCCTGTCCCTCACCACCCCGGGCCACGCGGCCTTGCTCTACGCCATGACTCCGCTCTTCGTCTTCGTCCTCGCGCTGCTGCGCGGGGAGGAGAGGTCGAGCCGGTGGAAGAGCGCGGGAATCGCCACCGCGTTCGCCGGGGCGGCGGTGGTGCTGGTGGCACGCGGGCAGCTCTCCGGCCAGGTGGACGCCTCGAGCGCGCTCCTCGGCGACGTGCTGGTGCTGCTCGCGGTGGTGGCCTGGGCGGTCTACGCGGTCTGGGGCAGGCCCTACGTCCTCCGGTACGGCGTGGTGACCACCACCGGGATCACCATCGTCACCGGCACCCTGCTCTACCTGCCGGTGGGGATCTTCTTCTCCCGCGCCGCCGACTTCCGGGCCCTCTCCGCGGTGGGGTGGGGAAGCATCGCCTACCTGGTCGTCCTCACCAGCGTGGTCTCCTACCTCCTCTATTACTGGGCGCTCGCCCGCGAGGACGCGAGCCGGGTGGCCATCTGGTCCAACACCCAGCCGGTGATGACCGCGCTTCTCGCCTGGATGGTCTACGGAGACCGGTTGACGCCCTCGTTCGTGGTCGGCGGGCTGCTCGTCATCGCCGGAGTCGCCATGACCCAGCAGCGCCCGCCTCGGCGGGCGAATAGGATCCGGCCATGATGCTCGCCCAGAAGCTCGCCGCCGCCCGGACGCACGCCGCGGTGGGCCCCATCGAGTCCCGTGGGGTGCTGCGCCTCGCCGGAAAGGGCGCTCGAGACTTCCTGCACCGGATGTCCACCCAGCATCTCTCCGCGCTGCCGCCGGGAGGAAGCGCCTACGCGGCCTTCCTCGACACGCGAGGACACCTGGTCGGGGAGGGGCTCGTGGTGGCCCGCCCGGACGACCTGCTCTTCCTCACCGAGCGGGAGGAGGTGCCCGCGCTCCTCTCCCACCTCCGCAAGTACGTGCTCTCGGCTCCGGTGAAGGTGGAGGACGAGTCCCCGTCACTCGGGGTGATGGCGGCGCTGGGGCCGGCCGGCGTCGAGATGGCACGGGCGGCAGCCGGCGACGCGGCGGTCGCCGCCACGCCGCGGCGCGGGGTCCCGGCCGTCGAGATCGTGGCCCTGGTGGAGCGCCTGGCGGAGATTCGCGCGGCGCTCCTCGCTGCCGGCGCCGCCGATCTCGACGACGCCGACCTGGAGGTCCTGCGCATCGAGGAGGGGATTGCACGGTTCGGCGCCGACATGGACGGAGAGCGGTTGCCCATGGAAGCCGCGCTCACCCGCGACGCCATCCACTTCCAGAAGGGCTGCTACCTGGGGCAGGAGGTGGTCCTTCGCGCCACCGTCCGCGGGCAGATCCAGAAGGGGCTCGTCCAGCTCGAGCTGCCACCCGGCGCAGGGCCGGGCACCATCCTCACGGTGGGTGACAAGGAGGTCGGGCGGGTGACGAGCGCCGTCGAGACCAGCCGGGGCCGGCTCGGCCTGGGCTACCTCCGAAGGGCCCACTGGCGCGAGGGCGAGCGGGTGAAGACTCCGGAGGGCGACGCAGTCGTCCTCCGGGTCCTCGTGCACGAGCCGGGATAGCCCCGGCTCGCCCCGTTCCACTCACTTCCGGAGCGGACAGGCTGCGACGGCCGTCGACGGATCGATGGCCGCGCCGCCGGTGATGATCTCCTTCACCAGCCCGTCCTGGCCGATGACGTAGGTGGCGCGGTTGGCCACGCCCAGGATCGGGATCTTCCCGGGGTACTGCTCGACGACGGTTCCCTTCTCGTCCGACAGGAGGACGAACGGGAGCTTGAACTCGGCCTTGAACCTCGAGAGCGTCTCGATGGAGTCGGTGGAGACTCCGACGACCTCGGCACCCTTCTTCTCCACCTCGGCATACCGGTCCCGGTACGCTTGGTTTTCCTTGTTTCAACCAGGGGTGAATGCCTTGGGGAAGAAGGCGAGGAGCACGGGACCCTTCTCGAGAAGCTTCGAGAGGGTCACGGGCTTGCCTTCGGTGCCGGGAAGCGTGAAGTCCGGCGCCTTGTCCCCCACCTTGAGCGACGCCGACGCTCCGAGGAGCGCGGCCAGGATCGGGATGGTCATGAGAATCTCGTTATCCGGGCATGGCGCGCTGCGCAACGAAAGCGCTCCTTCGGATGTGCGATTGCATTCACGAGGAGGTGGCGATGAAGGCGATGGTGATGCGGGCCCACGGTGGCCCCGAGGTTCTCGAGATGGCCGAGGTGCCCGATCCCGTGGCCGAGCCGGGCCGGGTGGTGGTCCGGGTGCGCGCCGTCGCGCTCAACCACCTCGACATCTGGGTTCGCGCCGGCTGGCCCGGCCTGCTTCTGGACATGCCGCACATCCTGGGTTCCGACGTCGCAGGCGTGGTCGAGGCGGTGGGTCCCGGACTGGAGAGCACCGGCATCGCGCCGGGCATGGAGGTGGTCCTGAACCCCGGCCTCTCCTGCGGCCGCTGCGAGGAGTGCCTGGCCGGCCGGGACACCCTTTGCCGGAGGTACGCCATCCTGGGCGAGCACACGGCCGGGGGATACGCGGAGAAGGTCTCGGTTCCGGCGGCCAACGTGCTCCCCAAGCCGCGGGACATGTCCTTCGAGCAGGCCGCCTGCATCCCGCTCGTCTTCCTCACCGCCTGGCACGCGCTGGTGGCCAGGGCCCAGCTGAAGCCCGGGGAGACGGTGCTCATCCACGCCGCCGGTTCGGGCGTGGGCAGCGCCGGCATCCAGATCGCGAGGTTGCTCGGCGCGCGGGTCATCGTCACCGCCGGCAGCAAGGAGAAGTGCGAGAAGGCGCTGGCGCTGGGGGCGAACCACGCCATCGACTACGAGAAGACCGACTTCCTGAGGGAGGTGCAGGCCCTGACCGGCCGCCGCGGCGTCGACGTGGTCTTCGAGCACACCGGCAAGGTCACCTGGGAGAGGTCGCTGCTGGCGCTCGTGAGCGGAGGCCGCCTCGTCACCGTGGGTGCGACCACCGGCTTCGACGCGGTCACCGACCTCCGCCACGTCTTCTACCGGCAGCTCTCCGTCCTGGGCTCCACCATGGGATCGAAGGCCGAGCTGTTCCAGGTGCTGCGCTTCGTGGGGGAGAGAAGGCTACATCCGGTGCTCGATCGCGTCCTGCCGCTCGCCGAGGCGAGGAAAGCCCAGGAGTTGCTGGTGCGGCGCGAGCAGTTCGGCAAGGTGGTGCTGGTGCCCTGAGCCGCGGCAGGCGTCACTTCGCGGGTGGAGAGGGGACCTGGCTGTCCTGGACCACGCGCCAGGCGCCGCCCGTCTTCTCCCAGATCACGAGGAAGGTCCCGGTCTTCCGGCTCTTCCCCTCGCCACTTTCCCAGGTGCCGATGGAGGCCTCCATCGTGCCGTCGCGGGAAGTGAGCGTGCGAGCCGCTATCCGTGCGCTTGGCCTTCCCGAGGCCGGCTCGAGCGACGCGTCGAGCGCGGCCATCCAGCGCCCGCTCGCGTCCTTCACCCAGACCGTCACGTAGCGCCCCGGCGAGGGATCCACGCCCTTCTCCTTCCACTCGAAGACCGCGTCGCCGACCGTCCAGCCCAGGTCGCCGGAGCCCGCGAGCCCGGAATCGGTGGGCTTCCAGCGCAGCGTCGGGCCGCCGTCGGCGAAGTAGCGGGCCCACTTGTCGCGAATGGCCTCGCGTCCGACCTGGAGGTCCCCGCCGGAGAAGACGGCGTCAGGGGCGACCCGGGACAGGAACGCGGCCTGGTCCTTCGCGGCCAGCGACGCGGACCAGTCGGCGTCCAGCGAGGCGAGCTCCGGTGCCGGGCCTGCGGCGACGAGCACCGCGGCCAGGAGGGGAAGGGCGATCCGGGCGCTGGCCATATTTACTTTACGTGAATCGCACGCCGCGCCGGAGCTCGCGGAGCCGCTTCACGCGCTCCTCGACGGGCGGGTGGGTGGAGAGCAGGGCGGCGAAGGACCGCCCGTGGAGCGGGTTCACGATGAAGAGGTGGGCGGTGGCGGGACCGGCCTGCTCCATGGGCCGGGCCTGGTTGGCGCCCTCGAGCGCGAGCAGGGCCTGGGCCAGCGGTTCCGGATCGCCGGCCATCTGCGCGCCGGTGGCGTCGGCTGCGTACTCGCGCGACCGCGACACGGCCAGCTGGATGAGCATGGCCATGAGGGGCGCCAGGATGGCCCAGGCCAGGGCGCCGAAGATGTTGGAGTCGCGCCCGTCGCCGTCGCGGGAGCCCAGGCTGCCGAACATGCCGGCCCACTGGATCATGTGGCCGAGCGAGCCGATGAGTCCGGCCAGGCCAGCGGCGATGGTGGCGATGAGGATGTCGCGGTTCTTCACGTGGGAGAGCTCGTGGGCCAGCACGCCCTCGATCTGCCGCCGGTCGAGGATGCGCAGGATGCCCTCGGTGACCGCCACGGCGGCGTGCTCGGGGTTGCGCCCGGTGGCGAAGGCGTTCGGCGTCTCGGACGGGATGAGGTAGATGCGCGGCATCGGCATCCCCTCCTTCTTCGTGAGCCGCTCGACGATCTCGTAGACCTCCGGAAGCTCCTCCCGGGTCACGGGCTTTGCCCCGTTGGTCGCGAGCGCGATCCGGTCGGAGAACCAGTACATGGCGAAGTTCATGATCAGGCCGAGGGCGCCGAAGAGGAGCATCCCCTGGGCGCCGCCGACCATGTTCCCGAGGATCCCGAGCAGCGCGATGAGCCCCGCCATGAGGACGAAGGTCTTGAGGTATCCCTTCGAGCCACCGATCTTCGGGGAGGGCGAAGAGGCGCCGCGGGTCGGGGTCGGTTCGTTCCATGCCATGAGAGGCAATCTAACCACCGCCCGAAGGGGGTCAAACGGAATCGGACCAGCGCCGATCCCGGGAATTCCCGAAGGTCGTCCGAGAGTTAGCGTCGGGGTCCGGTCCGTGGTACACGCGAATTCGGGCGATATCGGAGGCGGGTATGGCGGCGAAGGCGGCGAGGGCAGACCAGGGTCAGAGACAGCTCGAGCTGGTGGCGGTGGCGACGGTGCCCCCTGCCGCCGCTCCCCGGTCCGCCGCGCGCCCCGATGCCGAGCCGCGACGTCCCAAGCGCCGGGCCACGGCCGAGCAGATGGCCACCCGGCAGCGCGAGATCTCCATCTCCGAGTTCTTCACCAAGAACCGCCACCTGCTCGGCTTCGACAATCCCTCCAAGGCGCTCCTCACCACCATCAAGGAGGCGGTCGACAACTCGCTCGACGCCTGCGAGGAGGCCGGAATCCTCCCCGAGATCTCCATCGAGGTCCGCGACCTGGGCTTCGAGAAGTCCGGGGAGCTCACCAAGGGTGAGGGCCGGTTCGTGGTGGCGGTCGAGGACAACGGGCCCGGAATCGTCAAGGCACAGGCCCCCAAGATCTTCGGGAAGCTGCTCTACGGATTGAAGTTCCACCGGCTGAAGCAGTCGCGCGGCCAGCAGGGCATCGGCATCAGCGCCGCCGCCATGTACGGCCAGCTCACCACCGGCCAGCCCATCCGCGTCGTCTCCCGCACCGGCAAGGGCAAGCCCACCCACTCCTTCGACATCCAGATCGACACCCGCAAGAACAGCCCGGTGGTCACGCGCGACGAGGAGCTGCCCGACTGGCACCAGGAGCACGGAACGCTCGTCGAGCTCGAGATTGTCGCCAACTGGCAGGCCGGGCAGAAGTTCGTGAACCGCTACGTCGAGCACACCGCGCTCGCGAACCCGCACTGCACGGTGCATTACGTCCGGCCCAAGCAGCACCGCCTCTCCTTCCCGCGCGCCACCCAGGAGCTTCCCAAGGAGGCGCTGGAGATCCTCCCGCACCCGCACGGCGTCGAGCTGGGCGCCCTCATGACCATGGCGGGTGACTCCACGAGCCACGACGTGAAGGGGTTCCTGCAGACCTCGTTCAGCCGCGTCTCCTCGCAGGTGGCCAGCGAGATCCTGCGCAACGCCAGCCTCAAGGAGCGGCTGCGCCCCCGGCAGATCGCCGCCGACAGGGATCTCGCGGCGAAGCTCCACGCCGGAATCCAGGCCACGAAGATCATGGCCCCGCCGGTGAACTGCCTCTCCCCCATCGGCGACGCGCTGATGCGGCAGGGGCTGGTCTCCTTCCTCTCGGTCATCGAGACCGAGGGGCCCGAGGGGGACGACGGCCAGCTCGACCTCGACCAGGTCGCGAAGAAGAAGGGGAAGGGCAAGGCAAAGGCCAAGGAGGCGCCGCCGCCGGAGCCGGTCGAGACCGAGGCCGAGGAGGGGGTCGAGAAGATCAAGGGGCACGACTACTTCATCGCCACCGTGACGCGGCCTCCCCGGGTCTACCGGGGAAACCCCTTCCAGGTGGAGGTCGGCCTGGCCTACGGCGGCAGCTGGCCGGCCGACAAGCCGGTCGAGCTCTTCCGCTTCGCGAACCGCGTTCCGCTGCTCTTCCAGCGCAGCGCCTGCGGCATCACCGAGGCGGTGGTGAAGACCGACTGGCGAAACTACCTGCTCAGCCACCCCAAGGGTTCGCTCCCGGTCGGCCCCATGGCGCTGCTCGTGCACATCGCGTCCGTGTGGGTGCCCTTCACCAGCGAGTCGAAGGAGGCGGTGGCCCACTACCCGGAGATCCTGAAGGAGATCCAGCTGGCGGCCCAGGAGTGCGGCCGCAAGCTCGCGGCCCACATCCGCAAGCGGCAGCACGCCGATTACCAGGCCCAGCGCCGCTCCATCTTCGAGCTCTACATCCACGAGGTCGCCCAGGCCATCGGCAAGATCGTGGGGCGCAGCCCGGACCCCATCCGCCGGGAGTTCATGCGGGTGGCCGGGAAGGTCACCGAGGCCGACCTCGCGGCGCAGGACGCGAAGCAAGAGGAGGGCGGGTAGCCCATGGCGCGCATGGACGCGGTGTCGAAGAAGACGGTGGCCAAGATCGAGAAGCTGGCCGAGTCGGTCGTGCGGGCGGTGAAGGGGGGCGCCAACCCCTTCGTCGAGATCCCGGTGCGCAGCCTCGCCAACGTCCGCTTCAACGAGAAGAAGCGGGTGGTGGAGCTGGGGAACCAGCGGCAGAAGCGTTACTTCTTCAACGTCTCGATGGCGAAGAAGTTCATGCAGACCTTCCTGGTCTCGGACGCCTGCAAGGAGCTCATCGAGTCGGGAAAGACCACCAGCATCCGCGACCTCTACTACATCACCAAGCACACCATCGGCGACAGCAAGCAGAACACCTTCGAGGAGCAGGACGAGTCGGATCCCATCATCGAGGACATCGAGGTGGCGCTCGACACGCTGCGCGAGGAGCTCCACCTCTTCGCCTCGCGCAAGGGGACCATGGTCGGCCCCATCACCATCCGCGACTCGGGCGACACCATCGACCTTCGGCGCATGGGCTCGGGGGGCTGGGGCGTGCCCTCCATCGTCGAGGAGAACGTCATCCAGTTCGGGCGCCACGAGGCGAAGTACGTGCTGCTGGTGGAGAAGGACGCCGTCTGGAGCCGCTTCAACGAGGACAAGTTCTGGAAGCGCCAGAACGCCATCATCATCCACGGCGGAGGGCAGCCACCCCGGGGGGTGCGCCGGATGGTGCAGCGCCTGCACCGCGAGCTGGGACTACCAGTGTATGTGCTGGTCGACAACGACCCCTGGGGCTTCTACATCTACTCGGTGGTGAAGCAGGGCTCGATCAACCTGGCCTTCGAGTCGATGCGCATGGCGGTGCCCGACGCCCGATTCATCGGGCTTTCCTCTTTCGACAAGGTCGCCTACAAGCTTCCCTCCAACGTGGCCATCAAGATGGACGACGGCGACGTGGCGCGAGCCAGGCAGATGCTCGCCTACCCGTGGTTCCAGGCCAAGCAGTGGCAGAGGGAGATCCAGGAGATGGTGAAGTCCGGGGTGAAGTTCGAGCTCGAGGCGCTGTCGCGCCGCGGGATCTCCTTCATCACCGAGGAGTACCTGCCGACGAAGCTTCGCGAGAAGGACTGGATCGCCTGAAGCTGGACGGCCCGGGTTGACGTCGCGCCGGCGCTGCATACACTGCCGGCCCCAAGGAGGAACGAGATGGCGAATCTCCGCTCGAATCGAACGAAGCGCAAGGTGAAGAACCGCAGCAAGGTGAAGCGCACGGCCGCCAAGCGAGCCGGCGTGCGGTCGGTGAAGCGCAAGCGCAAGGCCAAGCGCGGCCCCCGGTAGTCCCGGGCCTCCGGGCGCCGGGCGGGATCAACGCGCCTGGCGCGCCGGCGCGCGGTCGCCGAAGAATGGCGCGCTGCGCTCCATCCAGCCGTCGAGCAGCCGGACCTCGCCCGGGGCCAGGCTGCGTCGCGCGATGGGGGGCAGGTCGTCCCGCACCGAGCGCACGCTCTCGTCGTAGCCGTCCCGCGAGAGGGTCCCCTCCACCAGCCGGAATCGCAGGAAGAGCAGCCAGGTCTGCACGACGTCGGTCATGCAGTAGGCGGCGATGCGGTCGATCGCCCCCGACTCGTACAGGGAGTGTACGTCGCGTCCGGCCACGCCCTCCTTGCCCGGCAGGCCGACCAGCTTGGCATAGAGGTCGAGCGGCGCGGCCGGCGAGGCGCGGCCGTTGGAGAGCAGCTCCAGGAGGTCGAGGTGCTCCTCGGCCCCCTCGGCGCGCGCGCCCTGGAACCATCGCGGCGCAGGCACCCCCAGCTTGAGCGAACGGAGCTCGAGGACCGGCAGGTCGAACCCCCGGCCGTGAAAGGACACCACCGTCCGCCCCGCGATGCGCTGCCAGGTGCGGCGGAGGAAGGTGGCCTCGTCGGGCCCGCCCCGGTCGGTCCAGGCGGTGGCGTCGACCACCCGCACCACGCCGTCCCGCTCCTCGGCCTCGAGCGTGCACGCCGCCACCGGCCGGTGATACGGCGTGGGGAGGAAGTCGCTTCGACCGCCACTTCGCGTGCGGCGATTGTCGAGCAGGCGCCGGAGCTGATCCGGATACGGGCGCGTGGGCTCACCGTCCACGGCGGCGACGAGTTCCTCGTCTGGGACCGTCTCGAGGTCGAGGGCGAGGAATCGGCGCGGCGTCACGGGGAGGATGGTACGGGCCGGGTCTGACAGCGCGCCGTCACCCATGAGGGGTCTATCGGGCGGGTCCCCACCCGGCGCATACGAGACCCGGGAGGAAGAACGACATGGTCATGGTCGAGACGCGGGCTGCGGTGGCAGGAGAGCTGAAGAAGGCCTGGGGCTGGCTCCTGGCCTGGGGCATCATCCTCCTGGTCGCGGGGGTCGTCGCACTCGGCTACGAGTTCTCCGTGTCGGTGGTGACGACCCTGTTCGTCGGCGGGCTCCTGGTGGTCTACGGCGTGATCGAGGTCGTCCAGGCCTTTCGTCACCAGAAGTGGCAGGGCTTCTTCCTCTTCCTCATCGGCGGCATCCTCTCCATCGTCGCCGGCGCCCTCATCCTGGCGCGACCGATCGCCGGCATGGAGGTCCTGACGCTCATGATGGCCGCCTACTTCCTGGTCCTGGGCGCGTTCCGGAGCGTCGGCGCCATCAGCAGCCGCCATCCCGGCTGGGTGTGGGGCCTGTTCAACGGGATCGTCTCCATGGTCCTCGGCATGTTCATCTGGAACCGCTGGCCCGAGTCGTCTCTCTGGGTGATCGGCCTCTTCGTCGCCGTCGACATGATCTTCCAGGGGTGGAACTACATCATGCTGGCGCTCGTGGCCCGGAAGGGCGCGCAGCTGGCCGCGCACGCGGGAGCGCACTGACATGGAGACTCATCCTCCGGCTCCTGCTCAACGCGGCCGCCCTCTGGGTGGCGATCCGCCTCGTGTCCGGCATCAGCTACGATGGAAGCGGCCTCGGCTTCCTCGGCGTGGCGCTGGTCTTCGGCATCGTCAACTCGTTCGTGAAGCCGATCCTGCAGCTCCTCTCGATCCCGTTCATCCTGCTCACCCTCGGGCTCTTCCTCTTCGTGGTGAACGCGTTCGCCCTCTGGATCACCTCTGGGATCTCCGGCTCGCTCGGGCTGGGCTTCCGGGTGAGCGGGTTCGGGTCCGCCTTCCTGGGCGCGCTGGTTGTGAGCCTGGTGAACCTGCTCCTGTCCTGGTTCGTGGGGCGTCCGCACTAGCGCCTCGATCCAGGCGCACCGGCCACGCGGGGGTCAGCGCGGGAAGCTGCGCGGCGCGACGTCCTCGAACCCTTCGCCGTCGAGCGCCTGCAGGAAGGCCACCAGGGCCTCCACCTCGCGCGGCGAGAGCCGGAGTGGTTTCACGTCGGGTGACAGCCAGGGGTTGGCCAGGCCGCCACGGTCGTAGAGCTCCACCGCCTCGCGAAGCGTGGGCACCGAGCCGTCGTGCATGTAGGGCGCACGCCGGGACACGTCGCGGAGCGTCGGGGTCTTGAAGGCGCCGGTGTCCCGCGCCTGGCCCGCTCACCTTGACCCGGCCCGGGTCTGCGAATCCGGAGGCAGGGTCGGCTCCCGGGAGCGGCGTGCGCCAGCCGACGCCAAGGTTGTGGAAGCGGGAGTCGGTCAGGTTCGGGCCCAGGTGGCACTGGTTGCAGGCGGCCTTCCCGAAGAAGATCTGGAAGCCCAGCTTCTGCTTCTCGTCGAGCGCGGCGGGGTCGCCGGCGTCCCAGCGATCGTACGCCGAGTTGCCGGAGAGGCGCGTGGCCTCGTAGGCGGCGATGGCCTCGGCGACGCGGTCCACGTCGATGCGCGGGTCGCCGAAGGCCTCGGCGAAGTAGCGCGCGTAGCCCGGGATGGCGCGGACGGTGGCCTCGATGCCGGCGTGGGTCATGCCCATCTCCACCGGGTTCTCCATGGGCCCCTTTGCCTGGTCGGCGAGCGACGAGGCCCGCCCGTCCCAGAACCAGACCGGGTAGATGGGAAAGGCGGCGTTGAGCACCGGCGGGGCCTTGCGGTTGCCCTTCTGCCCCTTCACGCCGGTGGAGACCGGGTCGCGCTCGCTGAAGCCGGCCGAGGGTTCGTGGCAGGAAGCGCAGGAGACCGTGCCGTCCGACGAGAGGCGCGGGTCGTAGAAGAGCCAGCGACCGAGCCGGACCTTCTCCGGGGTGACGCGGGGCAGCAGGTTCGCGAGCTCGCCGGCGACGCCCAGGGGGGCGGCGGGCAGGGGACGCACCGGATTCTCGGCTTCCCAATCCGGAACAGCGGGGACGCCGGGAGGCGGCGAGGTCGTGCGGGCCTTGTCGGGCGCGCTGCAGGCCGAAGCGACGGCGAGGAACAGGACGGGCAGGAGGGTGCGCGACAAGGGCAGGCTCCGATCTCCGCGTGCGCTGCGGAACCCTCCCGCGGCGCCGAGGCTCCAACTTGGGTATCATCACGGCTCGGGCCCAGGAAGCGCTGAAACGGGCCGGCCCTTCGAGGGAGAGTGGCGATGACCAGCAACGAGAGGTGGAAGCGGGTTTGGAACTCCCAGTGGCGCACGGCCATCTTCGCCGGGGCCGGGGCGGTCGTCGGCGTCGCCTACTACCAGCTGGTGGGATGCCAGGCGGGCGGGACCTGCGCCCTCACCTCGTCCCCCTGGCGTACGGCCGCCTTCTTCGCATTCGCTGCCGCGATCGCGGGCTTCCCGCCGCGCGCGCCCGAGGCGAGCCCGGAGAAGGCCCGCCTACCGTAGCTCACGCGCCTTCCCGCTGTCCGGCGACTACCACCTCTCCGCCCTGTGGTTTTCGCCGTGGCACTTGTCGTGCAGGTGCCCCTGGGTGGGCACCCCTTGAGGCCGCAGCTGTAGCCAGCCTGGGCACCTAGATTCCGTCACGTCGTTCTTGTGGAACGGGGCGATGGCGACGGTGCTCGTGTAGCCGGTGGGGTGGCAGCCGTCGCAGCGCTCCTTGGCGTGCTTGCTGTGCTTGCCGGTCGCGGGCGGGTCGCCGTGGCAGCTGGTGCATCCGCCTCCGTCGATCTTCCCGTTGATGTGACCGCCTGCGACCTTGATGGTGCCGTCCGCGTTCACCGACTGCGGGTGGCACTGGAAGCAGCTCGCGGCGGTGGGGAGGCCGGTGGTCGCCGGGTGGCCGGTGGGTAGCATCCCGTGGCAGGCGGTGCAGGCAAGCTTCGTCGTATTGGTCCAGGTGTCGGTCCAGAGGGGCGTGGCGTTGGCGCCCTTCGTGGTGCCGAAGGTGAAGTTGCCGTGGCAGTAAGTTGCGGCGCAGCCGGCCGTGCCGGCCACGAAGGTGGGCAGCGCGCCGCCGGTCTTCGAGAGCGTGCCGAAGACCACCACGAGCGGCGGCGGGGTGGTGGCGTGAGCCTCATCGACGGGCACCACGTGGCACTCCTTGCAGGCGATGGGCGCCATGAGGTAGCTCGCCGCGGTGGGATTCATGTGCGCCATGTGGGCGCCCACGGCGTAGGACGGCGCGCCTGGCTGTGCGACCGGCGGAGCCGACGCGAGGTTGCCGTCGGTGCCGGCGAGCGTTCCCTTGCGTGTGGCGTCGCCGTGGCAGGTGGTGCAGGCGAGCGGCGTCGTGTCGGCCAGCCCGTTCAGGTGCCCCTTCGCCGTGGCGTTGATGGTGCCGTCGGCGTTCACGGTGTCGGGGTGGCACTTCGCGCAGGTGGACGCCGTCACGGGGGCGGCCACCGCAAAGTGCCCCGCCGGAGGCATCCCGTGGCACGAGGTGCAGGTCAGCACCGCGGTGCTGTTCCAGACGGGCGCGGCCTTCGCGCCGGAGACCACGCCGAAGGCGAAGTTGCCATGGCAGTAGGTGGCCGAGCAGCCCGCCGACACGGCGTTCCAGGCGGGCGCGGCGCCGCCGGTCCGGGCGAGCAGCCCCGAACACCACCGACTGTGCGGGCGGATTCTTGGCGTGGGCCGAGTCGGTCGGCACCACGTGGCACTCGGCGCAGGCGATGGGCGCCATGAGGAAGCTTGCAGCGGTGGGATTCACGTGGCCGAGGTGGGTGCCGACCGCGTAGGCCGGTGCGCCGGCGGACGCGACGGGCGGCGCCGAGACGAGATTCGCATCGGTGCCGGGGAGCGTTGCCCTTGCGATTGACGTCGCCGTGGCAGGAGGAGCAGCCGAGCGCCGAGGTGTCGGGGAGGCCGTTCAGGTGCCCCTTGTCGACGCGATTGATGGATCCGTCGGGGTTCACCGCGCTGGGATGGCAGGCGGCGCAGGACGCGGCGTTGGCTGGCAACGCGACGGGGACGTGGCCGGTGGGCGGCATGCCGTGGCAGGAGACGCAGGTGAGCTTCGCCGTGTCGGTCCAGAGGGGAACGGCGTTCGTCGCACCCGTGACGCCGTTGAAGTTGAAGTTGCCGTGGCAATACGAGGCGGCGCAGCCAGCGGTGCCGGCCACCCAGGTCGGAGCTGCGCCGCCTGCCTTCGCGATCGGGCCGAAGACCACCTTCTGGGCGGGCGGGTTGGTGGCATGGGCGAATTCGGTGGGAACCACGTGGCACTCGACGCATGCGACGGGCACCGCGGCCGAGCTCGCCGCTGCGGGATTCAAGTGGGCGATGTGCGCGCCGATGGCGTAGGCCGGTGCGGCGGCGGTCGTCACGGGCGGTGCCGAGGGCAGGTTCAGATCCGCGCCTGCCAGGATGCCCTTGCGGGTCTTGTCACCGTGGCAATCGGTGCAGCCGAGTGCCGCCGTGTCGGGGCGGCCGTTCAGGTGGGCGCCGCTGGCGACGACGGTGCCGTCGGGCTTCACCGCCGTGGGGTGGCAGGCGCTGCAGCCAGCCGCCGAATTGTCGAGCAGCGCCATGTGGCCGAGCGGGGGCATGCCGTGGCACGAGGTGCAGGTGACGGGAACGGTATCGGTCCAGATGGGAGTGGCATTCGATCCCGCGACGTTGTTGAAGTTGAAGTTGCCGTGGCAGTAAGACGCCGCGCAGCCCGCAGAGATGGGGGTCCACGTCGGGGCGGCGCCGCCCGTCTTCGAGAGGGGTCCGAAGACGACCCGCTGCGCGGGCGGCGTGGTCGCGTGGAGCAGGTCGGCCGGCACCACGTGGCATTCCGCACAGGCCACCGGCGCGGCAACCGACGCGGCCGGGTTCGGATTCAAGTGGGCGAGGTGCGCCCCCACGGCGTTCGCCGACGCCGCAGGCGAGGAGATGGGCGGCGCGGACGACAGGTAGAAATCGGTGCCGGGACCGGCCGCGACGCGCGTCGGTTCGCCGTGGCATGCCGAGCAGGAGCCTGCCGCCACCTCGGCCTTTCCGTTCATGTGGGACCCGGTCGATGACGTTGATGGTTCCGTCGGCGTTCACGCTATCGGAATGGCAGTCCACGCAGGACGCTCCAGTGACCGGCGCTGCGAGGGCAACGTGCCCGGTGGGGGGCATGCCGTGGCACGACGTGCAGGTCATCGCGGTGACGCTCGTCCAGATGGGCGTCGCGTTCGAGCCGGTCACGCCGTTGAAGTTGAAGTTGCCGTGGCAGTAGGAGGCCGCGCAGCCGGCGGACCCGGCGACGTAACGTCGGGGCGGCGCCACCGCTCCTGGCCAGGGGACCGAACGCCACCTTCCGGGCGGGCGGACTGGTGGCGTGGGCGGCGTCGGAGGGGAGGAAGTGGCACTCCGCGCAGGCCACCGGGGTCGCGAGCAGGCCGGTCGGGCTCGGATTGAGGTGTGCGAGGTGGGCGCCCACGGCAGAGGCCGGAGCGCCGCCCGGCGCGATGGGAGGTGCCGAGGACAGGTGGGGGTCGGTGCCCGGGACGGTGGCGACTCGATTCGGGTCGCCGTGGCAGGCCGAGCACGAGCCGAACGTCACCGTCGGCCAGTCCGTTGATGTGGCACGCCGGCAGCGACGTTGATCGCGCCGGTCACCATGACGCTGTCGGAGTGGCAGGCGGCGCAGGACATCGCGTCGGGCGTGCCGGCGATGGGCGGGTGACCGGTGGGGGGCATCCCGTGGCAGGAGGTGCAGGTGACCGGCGCGGTGTCGGTCCAGACGGCCGACGCGTTCGAACCCTCGACCCTGTTGAGGTTGAAGTTGCCGTGGCAGTAGCTGGCGGCGCACCCGGCTGTCCCGGCAGCCCACGTTGGCGCCGCGCCGCCGGCGGTGGCGAGCGGTCCGAAGACCACCTTCTGCGGCGGCGGGCTCTTGGCGTGGGCGTCGTCGGTCGGCACGACGTGGCACTCGAGGCAGGCTACGGGGCCCATGACCGCCGCGAAGGCATCGGGATTCGAGTGGCCCATGTGGGCACCGACGGCGAATGCTGGCGCGCCGACGGACGCGACGGGCGGCGCCGACGAAAGGTAGAAGTCGGTACCAGGGACGTTCCCGATGCGGTTCGGATCGCCGTGGCAGACCGTGCAGGAGTTGGCGACGGCCTCCGCCTGTCCGTTGATGTGGGCGCCGCTTTCGACGTGGATGGTGCCGTCGGGATTCACGGTCGCCGAGTGGCACACGCTGCAGCTCTTCGCGTCGGCGTTGGCCGCGAGCGGCGGGTGGCCAGTCGGTGGCATGCCGTGACACGAGGTGCAGGTGAGGGGCGTGGGGTCGGTCCAGACGACGGCAGGGTTGTCGCCGTTGACGCCGTTGAAGCTGAAGTTGCCGTGGCACGCGACGTTGCTGCAGGTCTGCGTCGCCTTGTCGAAGGTGGTTCCGGCGTCCCGAACCATCGGGTTCTGCGAGAAGTCCACCGCGAAGCCGGTCGCTGCGTGGCAGCTCGAGCAGCTCATCCCGGCAGACAACACGCCGCCCTGGAGGTGCTTCGAGTGATTCGCGCCGACAGGCGCAAGCCCCGACGAGGACGAACTGGAGGAACTCTTGCTGCAACCGGTGACGACCGCAGTCGACAGGACCGAGACGAGGGCGGTTCGCAGGAGGGTCGCGCGCATGACCCCTGAGTGTAGTCGTGGGAACATGGTACGTCTTGTCCATGTCCGAAAATAAAAACGCACCGCGTTAGCGTGCGAAATTACAAACAAATACTTGATTTGATTATGTTAATTTACGGACGAAAGATGTGAGTCGAGCTCACATTGCCGCAGCGCCCGGACAGCGCAAGATGAGAAAAAATTCCACACTTTCGTTGGACCCCGAAAGGGACACCATCCGTGAACTTCGGGGTCCTTGACCAGCTACCAGGACTCCTTGCCATGGCACTTGTTGGTGCAGGTGCCCCTCGTCCCGGTCGGGCAGGCCTTGAGGCCACAGCTGTAGCCAGCCTGTGTCCCGAGGTCGGCGACGCCGTTCTGGTGGAACACACCGACCGCCACCGTGCTCGTGTAGCCGGTGGGGTGGCAGGCCGCGCAACTCCGGTTCCTGTGGTCGGAGATGGTGTGCTTGCCGGTGGTGGGCGGGTCGCCATGGCAACTCTTGCAGTCCCCGCCGTCGGCCTTGCCGTTCAGGTGGCCGCCTCCTTGCTTGATCGTCCCGTCGGCGTTCACCGACTGCGGATGGCACTGGAAGCAGCTCGCCGCGGTGGGGGTGCCGGTGTACGCCGGGTGGCCCGCGGGAGGCATGGCGTGGCAGGACGCACAGGTGAGGAGCGCCGTGTCTGTCCAGATCGGCATGGCGTTCGTGCCCGAGACCCCGTTGAAGGTGAACTTGCCGTGACAGTAGGTCGCCGCGCATCCCGCCGTACCCGGGGCCCAGGTCGGCGCGGCGCCGCCCGTGCGCGATAGCGTTCCGAAGACCACGGGCTGCGCGGACGGGTTGTTCGAATGGGTCGAGTCGGAGGGGACCACGTGGCACTCCCGGCATGCGATCGGTCCCATGAGCGCGGAGGCGGCAGTCGGGTTCACGTGGCCGACGTGCGCGCCCACGGCGTACGAGGGCGCCTTCGCCGAGGCCACGGGGGGTGACGAGGCCAGGTTGACGTCGGTGCCCGCCAGGAATGCGGTTCGAGCCGCGTCGCCGTGGCAGGCGGTGCATCCGAGCGCGGCGGTCTCCGCCCTGCCGTTCATGTGGGTGCCGGAGGCCACGACGATCAATCCCTGCGGGTCCACGGATTGCGGGTGGCAACCGCTGCAGGTGACGGCGGTGACCGTGCCAGCGATCGGCGGATGGCCAGCGGGCGGCATCGCGTGGCAGGAGACGCAGGTCATCTTCACGGTGTCGGTCCAGAACGGCGCGGTCCGCGAGCCGCTGACGCCCAGAAGCGTGAAGTTCCCGTGGCACCAGGTGGCAGAACATCCTGTGGTGCTGGAGGTCCAGAGGGGAGCTGCGCCCCCCGCCGAGGCGAGCGGCCCGAATACGACCTTCTGCGCTGGTGGCGCGGTGGCGTGCGCCGAGTCGGAGGGGACGACGTGACATTCCCCGCAGGCCACCGGCGAGGCCATGGCGTCCGCGGCGGTCGGGTTCATGTGTGCGAGGTGCGCCCCCACTGCGAAGGCGGGAGCGTTCGTCGGTGCTACCGGCGGCGCCGAGGTCGCGAATGGGTCCACCCCGGGCAGGTTGGCGGCACGAGTCGGGTCGCCGTGGCAACTGGAGCAGGCGCCCGCTGCCGCCTCGGCCTTTCCGTTCAGGTGGGCACCCTTCGCAAGGTTGATGGTGCCGTCGGCGTTGACGCTGTCCGGGTGGCAGCCAGCGCAGCCCTTCGGGTCGGCGGCGGAGCCGATGGCCGGGTGGCCAGACGGCGGCATGGCGTGGCACGAGGTGCAGCCCAGCGGGGTCACGTCGGTCCAGGCGGGGCTCGCCTGGCTTCCCGCGACCGCGTTGAAGCTGAAGTTGCCGTGGCAGTAGACGTTGCTGCAGGTCTTCGTCGTCAGGTCGAAGGCGCCGCTGCGGGCGAACACGATCGGATTCTGGGAGAAATCGACGGCGAATCCCGTCGCTGCGTGGCAGTCGGGGCAGGAGCCTCCTGGACTGACGCCGCCGCCCCGGAGGTGAACGGTGTGTCCGATGCTGCCCGGTCCAGCAAGCGCCGACGACGAGGTTCCAGCCGGGTTGCCGGAACAGGCGAATCCCAGGAACGCGACCCCGACCAGTGCCAACCGCGAGCCCGAAGGGAGAGCGCGCATGCGGTCCGATTCTATTCCCTTCATCGAACCGGTGCCCGGCGGGATCCGGTCTCTCTGGTTGTCTCCCCCGCGCCTACGTCCTTCGGCGTACACCGG